>CAWJXR010000013.1:0-177357 GCA_963846895.1 uncultured Thermoleophilia bacterium
GGCAACAAAAAGCCCCGTCTAGCGGGGCTTTCCTAGAGCGGATGATGGGACTCGAACCCACGACCTTCTGCATGGCAAGCAGACGCTCTAGCCAACTGAGCTACATCCGCGAAGCGGGCGCAGTATAGCCGCGGTCAGGTGAGGCCGAGCCGCGCCGCCATCGCGCCTGCGACTGCCTGCAGCCCGGACAGCGGCCGGATCATCACCGTCAGTTCGGCGATCTGGCCCTCCTCGTCCTCCTCGAGGATGTCGATGCCCTGCAGGTCGCGATCGCCGACATGCGCCTCGAAGAAGAGGATCGTCGTGCGTCCGTCCCGCCACTCGTTCGTGTAGCGGAAGTCCTCGAACACGGTTGCGACGAGCCGGAGAATCCCTTCGACCTGTTCCCGGCCGTGGTACGGCTTGTAGACGGCCGGGCTCCGGAAGACGACGTCGTCCGCGATCGTCGCGACGGCAGCGTCATCGTCGCCTGCCTCGACCGCGAGGCCGAACGGATGCGTCACCACGGTCACTCCTCCGCGTCCAGGGCCTCGTTGACGAGGCGGTCTGCAAGCTCGTTGTGGGCGCGCTTCACGTGGCGATACTCGACGGATCCGACCTCGCGCGCAAGTCGTGTCGCATCGACGAACAAGGAGCGCAGCGCTTCGTTCTTGACGCGGTACTCGCCGCGCATCTGCTTGACCATCAACTCCGAGTCGGAGACGACCTCGACCTCCGGGACGTGCAACTCGAGCGCTCGGCGCAGCCCGGCGATCAACCCGCTGTACTCGGCGACGTTGTTCGTCGCGACACCGATCGGCTTCCCTTCGGCCGCCAGGACCGTGCCGTCCTCGTCCTCGAGCACGAACCCGTAGGCAGCCCGGCCCGGGTTCCCGCGCGAGCCTCCGTCGGTGTAGAGCAGCGCCTTCACGAGACGAGCTCGTAGACGTCGAACGCCGGCTCTTCGTAGGGATGCGCCGCGCGAAGTGCGGCCACGACCTGGCGCTGGAGCTCAGCCGGAAACACCGTCTCGAGCCTCACCTCGGCGACGTGCATCTCCACACCAGGCTCGCCGATCGCCGGGCTCGACCCCTCGTCGCCGAGATACGTGCCGGTCCCGTCCGTGGACCAGGAGCACCGCTCGTACGCGCCGATCCGCCCGGCGCCCGCGGCGAACACGGCGTCGCGCACGGCGTCGAGCGCACCCGGCGGCACGAAGACGACGAGCTTGCGATTCGCCACCTAGTTGTTGTCGATCTGCGCGCGCTGCAGCTTGCCGCTGTAGTCGACGTAGACCGACTTCCACTCGGTGAACACGTCGAGTGCCGCCTGGCCCGCCTCGCGGTGCCCGTTGCCGGTCTGCTTCATGCCACCGAACGGCAGGTGCACCTCGGCGCCGGTCGTACCCGCATTGATGTACGTGATGCCGGTCTGCAGGTCGCGCATCGCCCTGAACGCCTTGTTGACGTCGCTCGTGAAGATCGACGACGAGAGGCCGAAGGCGACGCTGTTCGCCGCTCGCACCGCGTCTTCGAACGTGTCGACGGGAATCAGCGCGGTCGTCGGCCCGAAGATCTCCTCCTGGGCGATCCGCATCTGCGGCTCGACCTCGGCGAACACCGTCGGCCGGTAGTAGAACCCGTGTCCCGCGACGCGCTCCCCACCGGTCAGGAGCTTCGCGCCCTCGTCCGTGCCGATCTCCGTGTACGAGTGGATCTTCTCGACGGCTGCCTCGTTGATCACGGGACCGATGTCGGTGTCGTCCTCCCACGGCGCGCCGATCTTGAGCTTCTCGGCGCGCTCCACCAGCTTCGCCTGCAGCGCCTCGTACGCGCCGCGCTGGACGATCACGCGCGACGCTGCGGTGCAGCGCTGTCCGGCCGTCCCGAAGGCCGACCAGACGATGCCGTCGACGGCGAGATCGAGGTCGGCGTCGTCCATGACGATGATCGCGTTCTTGCCGCCGAGCTCCAGGTGCACGTGCTTGAGCTGGTCGGCCGCGTTCTTCGTGACGAGGATGCCCGTCTCGCGCGACCCGGTGAACGTGATCACCGGCACGTCCGGATGACGGACGAGCGCGTCACCCGCCTCCTCGCCCAGCCCGTGCACGATCTGCACGACCCCCTCCGGCACACCGGCCTCGTGGAGGATGTCGACGAACCGCTGCGCGAGGAGTGGCGTGTCCTCGGCAGGCTTCAGCACGACGGTGTTGCCGCACACGAGCGCCGGGCACAGCTTCCAGGCGGGGATCGCGATCGGGAAGTTCCAGGGTGTGATGGCGCCCACGACGCCGACCGGCATCCGGACGCTCATCATGAACTTGTCGCGGAGCTCGGACGGCGTCGTCTGGCCGAAGAGGCGCCGGCCCTCGCCGCCCATGTAGTAGCTCATGTCGATCGCTTCCTGGACGTCGCCTCCGGCCTCCGCCTTCACCTTCCCCATCTCACGGGTCATCAGCTCGGACAACTCGGGCTTGTGCTGCTCGAGGAGCTGCGCGAAGCGGAAGAGCATGTTGCCGCGTTCCGGCGCGGGCACGAGCCGCCAGCTCTCCCACGCTTCGAGAGCGGCGTCGACCGCGCGGTCGACATCCTCGGCCGTCGAGCGCGGGAAGGTCTCGATCACCTCGCCGGTGGAGGGGTTGAGCGATTCGAAGCTCTTCGTCAGGGTCGCCATGCCGGCGATCCTAGACGGTCGGCCTACGTCTCCGGCGCGTCCGTCTCCAGGAATGTGCCCGCGGCGCGGGGCCGGCGCCGGTCACGGATCGTGCGGCGCTCGGCCTGCTCGGCGTCGGGCTTCGCGTCGCGGCGGTCTGGGCCTTCGCGCCGGTCGACGATCACCGTCACGTTCGGATTGTCCTTGTAGTACTCGACCATCCGCTCGAAGAGCTCGCCTTCCAGCTCGCGCGGAACGACGCAAAAGATCACGGTCTCACTATACGAACGGCGTCGGCGGAATCCAGGGGCGCGACGGAAACGGTGCTCGAGTCGTCGCATCAGACGCGGGCGATGTCGGGGACGACGCGCCCGTCCTCGCTCATGTGCGCGTTCCAACCCGTGAACGCGGCCTCCAGCTGATCGGGATCGTGACCGCGCCCCTCGAGCCGGACCGGGTTGTCCGAGTCGGGGGAGACGCGGTACTGGTACCAGCTGATGTCCCAGGCGACTGTCACGACCGCTTCGACGTTGATCCCCGAGAGCGTGACGACGGAAACACGAGGCTCGCCGAGCGACTTCGAGATCCCGCCGACGGTCCGGCGGTACTGCGAGGCGTTGAAGAGATCGGCAGCTTCGACCATCGCGAGCTCCTGGTCCGAGAGCCGGCGCAGGATCGGCTCGGATGCGACGGTCTCCTCGACCACCCGCGGGCGTGTTCCGAGCAGCGTCTGCAGCCAGCCGGCGCCGCCTCGGCGCCTGCGCTCCGCCGCCATCGTCGGCGACGTCGGCGAGCCTTCGCGCACCCAGCCGTACTCGAGCGCCGTCTCGGCGCAGAGCGGGCAGACGTCGACGTAGTCGACCCCGCCGTTCGGCGAGAAGCGGATCGCCCGCTCCCCCATCAGGAGCGTGCGCTCGCAGATCGCACACGTCCGATCGACCGTTACCCGCGTGACCCTCGTCATCGCCGATCGAGGGTACTAGGCGGGGACGGCCTCTCGCTCCTTCTTGGCCGCGTCGATCAGCTTTTGCGCGATGTGGGTCGGCACTTCCTCGTAGCGGAGGAACTGCATGTGGTAGTCGCCGCGGCCGCCCGTGAGCGACGTCAGCGCCTGGTTGTACGTCAAGACCTCGGCCATCGGCACCTCGGCCTTGATCGTCGTCAGCCCGCCCTTCGGCTCCATGCCGTGCAGGCGGCCGCGGCGCGAGTTGAGGTCGCCGTTGATCGCGCCCACCGCCTCGTCGGGCACCGTCACCTCGAGCTCCATGATCGGCTCGAGGAGGATCGGCTGCGCCTGCTCGTACGCGCTGCGGAACGCCATCGAGCCTGCGATCTTGAACGCCATCTCGGAGGAGTCGACGTTGTGGTAGCTGCCGTCGACGAGCGTGACCCGAACGCCCTGCACAGGCGCGCCGGCAAGCTCGCCGTGCTGCAGCGCCTCCTGGATCCCCTTGTCGACCGCGGGCCGGAAGCCCTGCGGGATGACGCCGCCGACGATCTTGTCGATGAACTCGTAGCCGACGTTCCCCTCGATCGGCTCGATCACGATGTGGCAGTCCCCGAACTGGCCGCGGCCGCCCGTCTGCTTCTTGTACCGGCCGTGTGCGCGCGCCTGCGACTTGATCGTCTCGACGTACGGGACGCGCGGCTGGTGCAGCTCCATCTCGACCCCGAAGCGCCGCTTCGCCCGCTCGACGGCGACCTCGACATGCACCTGGCTCATGCCCGAGAGCAGCTCCTCACCGGTCTGGCGGTCGCGTCGCAGGCGAAGCGTCGGATCCTCTTCGCCGAGCCGGCGCAGTGCCTGCGCGACCTTGTCCTCGTCCCCTTTCGTCTTCGCGGTGACCGCGAAGCTCATCACCGGCTCCGGGAAGCCGAGGACGGGCGGCTCGAGGTCGTGCTCGGCATCGACGAGCACGTCGCCCGTCTGGACGTCCTTCAGCTTCGCGACCGCTCCGATGTCGCCCGCGCCGAAGCCGTCCGTCCGGTCGTGATCCTTGCCCTGCATGACCATCAGCGACCCGAGGCGCTCCTTCGAGTGGTCGCGGTGGTTGACGAGCGTCGTGTCGGGCTTGACCTCGCCCGCATAGACGCGGAAGCACGAGATCCGGCCTGCGAACGGGTCGGCAACGGTCTTGAAGACGAAGGCCGCGACCGTCGCGTCGGTCTCGATCGGCGAGCCCTTCTTCGCCGGGCTCGGGACGCCCTCGACGATCAGGTCGAGCAGGGCATGCGTGCCGAGGTTCTTGGTCGCGACGCCGCACGAGACCGGATAGATCTCGTCGCGCGTGACAGCGTTCTTGAGGGCGGACGCGATGTCCTCGGTCGAGATCTCCTCGCCGCCGAGGTAACGCTCCATCAGCGCCTCGTCGGTCTCGACGACGGCGTCGAGCAGCTTCGTCCGGTACTCCTCGACCGTGGCGGCCAGCTCCTCGGGAACGGCGACCGGGTCGCCCTCGCGACCGCCCGCCGGATCGAGGTAGGCGCAGTTGTGAAGCAGGTCGACGATGCCTCTCATCTCGTGCTCGGACCCGATCGGCAGCTGGATCGCCACGCAGCGCTCCGACAGCTGCTCCTGCAGCGAGGCGAGAACACGATAGAAGTCAGCCCGCTCGCGGTCGAGCATGTTCACGAAGACCACGCGGGAGAGCTCGAGCTCCTCTGCGCGCGCCCACACGCGCGCCGTGTTCACCTCCACCCCCATCACGCCCGAGACGACGACGAGGGCGCCCTCGACGACGCGGAGCGTCGCGACCGTGTCCGCCTGGAACCCCGAGTCGCCCGGCGTGTCGAGCAGGTTGATCTTGCGGCCCTGCCATTCGCAGTGCATGAGCGACGCCGAGAGCGACATCGCCCGCCGCTGCTCGTCTTCCTCCCAGTCGGAGACCGTGTTGCCCGCGTCGATCGACCCGAGCCGGTTCGTGTTGCCCGCCTGGAACAGCATCGCTTCCGTGAGCGAAGTCTTGCCCGTTCCGCGATGGCCGACGACGGCGACGTTGCGAATCTTCCCGGCTTCGATGGGCATCGAGTCCTCCTGAGACGTGTGGGTGCTCCGAATCCTACGCAGGTGTGGGCTGCGTCATCGCAGCCCGGGCACGCACGCCGAACGCGAGGAGCACCGCCGACGCCGCAGCCGCGACGACGCCGGCGAACCACGGGTCGCCGCGATCGCTACCGGCGAGCACGGCGTGGAGCGAGGCGAACGCCCAGACGGCGATCGTCAGGTAGTGCACGCGCCGCCAGATGCGCCTGGGCAGCTGCTCGCGAACCAGGTTCGTGAGCGCCACCGCCGCCATCAGCTCGGCGGCGGTTACACCGAGACCGACGGCGAAGGGCCGGTACGGCGAGGCGAACGGCACGATCGCCTGGGCGAGCGAGATCGGGACGACGCGGTCGAGGAGCAGCGAGCCGCCGTGAACGATCACGAAGATCCCGGTGAGGATCGTGAGGAAGCGGTGCAGCTCTTCGACCGCGAAGCGCGGCCAGACGAAACGGGTGCGGGCGGACATGAGGGCGCCGGCGATCACCGACGCCGAGAGGAGCAGGTACGCGACGAGGCCCGAGGCCCGCGCGACGTACCAGACGGTCGGGCTCACGCCGCCTGCGCTTCGGCGGCGGCCCCGTGCCAGCTCCGGTTGACCTGGACCGCGCCGCGGCCGTCGACGAACCGGCCGGGGAGGCCGAGCCGGTCCAGCCACGAGGGCGCCTCTCTGCCGAGAAGGAGGGCGGCCTTCGCGGCAACGTCGGCCGCGACGCAGTGCTGGGCGGCCACCGTCACGTCACGCCACGGAGTGCGTGCCGGACGACCGGTGGCCGGATCGATGAGGTGATGCTGCAGGGCGCCGCCCCGGGCCCAGGCACGGACGGCGACGCTGCTCGTCGCGAGCCCCCCCTCGCGGAGCAGGATGCTCCCGCCCCCCGGCAAGCCCACCTCGACGGGGACGGCGGTGGCGAGATCGCCGCCGGCGCAAACCCAGCCGGCGCCCTGCAGTTCGAGCGCGTCGTCGACGGTCTTTCCCTTGACGACGCCGTTCAGGTCGAGGACGACGGGCGACGTACGCAGGAGCACGCACCCGCGGAGGGCGATCGCACCGAGGTCGGTAACGGTCGCATCAGCTGCCGGCTCACGATCGGGCGGCAGAAGGTCGAAGTCGCGATCGTAGCCGGCGGCCTCGATCGCGGCACCCACGGCCGGGGTGACGAGGCCGTCGGTCGCCTGCGCGACGCTGAGCGCCAGCCCGAGCATCGCGGCGAAGTCCTCGGAGAGAATCGCGACCCCGAGGGGCCGCGCGTTGACAGCGTTCAATTCGGAGTCGTCGACGAACCGGCTGAAGCGGCGCTCGCGCGCGTCGAACAATTCGCGGATCTCGCTCTCGGCGCTCCCGTCGGACACGATGACGTCGCAGCCCATCGAGCGGAACGCGGTCATGATCCTCCGCTCTGAACGGCGGCGCCGCCGCCGGTCGACGGTGCGATCGACGCCTGGCCGAAATCGAAGGTCGAGCTCGAGGTGACCGAGGATTCCTCGCTCGTGCCGGTCGACGGACTCGAGGCCGCGTGGCTGCCCGGGTGCGAGGCGCGGGCAGCGAACGCGAACGCAACGAACCCCGCGACGGCGGTGACCCCGATCGCCCGCCGGGCGATCTTCAGCCGATGCCGCGCGAGCTCGATCCGGGATGGCTGCTGCATGGTCCAAGCAGACCACCGCCACCTAAGGGCAGCCTGAGAGGCGCCTGGGGGTTCGCTAAACCCGCGCGGTGGCCCCGGCGAGGCGCGCCTTCAGGCGCAGGATCGCCTTCGTGTGCAGCTGCGAGATCCGCGACTCGGTCACGCCGAGCACCTCGCCGATCTCCCGCAGCGTCAGCTCCTCGTAGTAGTAGAGCGTGACGACGAGCTTCTCGCGCTCGGGCAGCCGCGCAATCGCGTCGGCCAGCGCCTCACGCATCTCGGTCTGGTCGAGGGCCGCCTCGGGCCTCGGGCCGGTCTCGTCCTCGATCGTGTCCATCAGCGAGATCTGGTCGCCTTCGCCGGAGACCGACCAGAGCTCGTCGAGCGCGGCGATCGACGACCGCGAGATGTCGGCCAGCGACTCCTCGAGCTCGTCGACCGAGATGCCGATCTTCGCCGCGATCTGTTCGTCGGTCGGCGCGAGACCGGTCTTCGCCTCGAGCTCGCTGATCGCGCGCTCGATCTCGCGGGCGCGGGAGCGCACCGAGCGCGGCACCCAGTCGAGCGCGCGGAGCTCGTCGATGATCGCGCCCTTGATCCGGGCGATCGCGTAGGTCTCGAACTTGATGTCGCGCGACGGGTCGTACCGCTCGATCGCGCCGATCAGGCCGAGGAGCCCGTACGACACGAGATCGCCTTCGTCGACGTGCGCCGGCAGGCCCGAACCGAGTCGCCCGGCGACGTACTTGACGAGCGGTGCGTAGGTGAGGATGAGCCGGTCACGGATGCCCTGGTCGCGAGTTCGGGCGAACTCGATCCACAGTGCCTGCATTTCCTCCCCGGCCACGAAGTGACAATACGCGCTAGAGGCGCGTTTTCCTTAGTGCGGCCCACGCCAACGTGCCCATCCAGGCCGAAAGGGCTGCTGCAGCCAGCGCAAGCGGGTAGCGCCCGGCAGAGGCTGTCCACACCGCGATCAACGCAAAGGCAACCGTGATCGCGGAGAAGAGCGCCACCATCGGCACCGCGCGATCGTACTCCCAGATCGCCGATCCGACCGGCGCGCAACCGAGGGGCCGGGCTCAGATCCGACGACCCGGGGTACTCTATTCGCGCTTAGGGGCGTAGCTCAGTTGGTAGAGCGTCGGTCTCCAAAACCGAATGTCGCAGGTTCGAGTCCTGTCGCCCCTGTCGACGTGGAACAAGACATGCCCGCGCCGCCGTTTACGCCTGCGCCGGCTCGGGAGCCTGGGCCGCCGCCGGGGCCTCGGCGGCCACGAAGTCCCGCGACCGGACAAGCGCATACCCCGCCACCGAGCCCACCGCGGCCACGGCGACGCTCACCAGCGCGATCGTGTTGAAGCCCGTCACGAACGCGTGGTGCGCGGCCGCCACCACCTTGTCGCGGTCGGCCGGCGGCACCGCCCGCAAGGCGCGCCCGGTCCCGCCTGACGCCACCGCCCGCGAAAGCTCATGGACGTGCGACGACGCAGGCGTGCCCGCCACCAACGGGGTGAGCGTCGACTCGATCTTCGACTGGAAGATCGACCCGAGGCCGGCGATCCCGGTGGCGAGCCCGAGCTGGCGGGCCGTGTTGTTCGCGCCCGACGCCATGCCGCTGAGTTGCGGGCGGACCACGCCGACGGCGGTCGAGGCCAACCCGGGGGTCGCGAGGCCGATCCCGATGCCGGCCAGGATCTGGCCCGGCAGCAGCGCGGTCCACCCGGACGAGTCCGACAGGTTGCCCATCAGCAGCAGCCCGAGCGTCACGAACGCGAGCCCCGTCCCGAGCAGCAGCCGCACCGGCACGCGTGCCGTCAGCCGGCCGCTCACCGGCGAGACGATCAGAATCGGCCCGGTCACCGGCAGCGACCGGAGCCCCGCCTCCAACGGCGAGAAGCCGAGCACGTTCTGGAAGAAGAGCGTGATGTAGAGGAACATCGAGAAGATCGACGCAGACAGAGTGAAGCCGACGATCGTGGCGCCCGTGAAGGCCGGCTTGCGGAACAGCGAGAGGTCGAGGAGCGGATCGGCGGCACGGCGCTCCACGACCACGAACAGCACAAGCAGCAGTGCGGAGGCCGCGAAGCAACTGACGATCAGGGCACTCCCCCAGCCCTCCTCGTTGCCGCGGATCAGCGCGTAGACAAGCAGGAAGAGCGCGGGGCACAGGACCGCGACGCCGCGGAGGTCGACGCCGGCGGCGGCCGGGTCGCGCGATTCGCGCAACCGCAGCCGCGCGACCACGAGCGCGGCCAGGCCGATCGGCACGTTCACGAGGAAGACCCAGCGCCACGACAGCGCATCCACGAGCGCACCGCCCACGAGCGGCCCGGTCGAGACCGCCGCGGCCGTGGTCGCGCCCCAGATGCCGAGCGCGGTCCCTCGCTCGCGACCCTGGAACTCCTGCGCGATCAGAGCCAGCGAGGTGCCGAACATCATCGCCGCGCCGACCCCCTGCGCCGCGCGCGAGACGTTCAGGAAGAGCGGGTCGGGAGCCAGCCCGCAGGCCAGCGACGAAGCGGTGAAGATCGCCAGCCCGAGCATGAAGACGCGCTTGCGGCCGACCTTGTCGGCCAGCGACCCGGCCGCCAGCAGCAAGCACGCGAGAGTCAGCGCGTAGGCATCGATCACCCACTGGAGGTCGCTGAAGTCGGCGCCAAGGTCGCGCTCGATCGACGGCAGCGCGACGTTCACGATCGTCACGTCCAACAGCAGCATGAAGATGGCGATGCAGCTCGCGAGCAGGGTCCACCACTTGCGCTCCACTTGGGTCCGAGACTACACCGGGTTGGTTTCGCGAGCTGCCGCCGGCGCACAGCTAATCTCCTCGCGAGATGAAGTGTTCGCGGCCCGGGTGCGAGAACGACGTGCCGGACGGCGGCGGGTTCGAGTACGACCCGTCCGACGCGCTCATCTTCTGCAGCCTCGATTGTGCGGGTCAGGTTGCGGACGAGCTTCCGATGGTCGTGCACGAGCGGAGCACGGACCAGTCGTTCCTCGTCAGTCGTAGCGACGCTGTTTAGGCCGCCTGTCCCCGGCGACGCCGCTGCCGTCGCCGATCTCGTGATCGCGTATGAGCGGTCCCTGTACGGCGAGACCTCGTATTCGCTCGGCGACCTCGAGGCGGAATGGGAGGCGCTCGACATCGCGCGCGATGCACTCATCCTGCGCGACGGCGACCAGGTGGTCGCCTTCGGTTCGCTCGAAGACCGCGGGGATCTGTGGCGAACCATCGGATTCGTGCATCCCGAGCGGCGGGCTCGGGGCCTGGGAACGGAGCTCGCCGCAGCCCTCGAGGCGACCGCCGCCTCACGCGGCGCGCGGCGGATCCAGAACGGTGTCGCGGAGCCGGACGAGGCCGGGCAGCGCGTCCTCGCCGGGCTCGGCTACCGGCCGGTTCGCGTCTTCCGTGAGCTGCGGATCGATCTCGACCAAGCGCCGGCGCCGCTCGAGTGGCCGGCCGGATTCGTGCCGGACGAGTTCGACCCCGACCGCGACGCGGCGGCATTCCACGCAGCGGAGCAGGAGGCTTTCGCCGATCACTGGGAGTTCCGGCCGCGCAAGCTCGCCCGGTGGCGCGAGCTCCACGTCGACACCGAGCGGTTCGACCCGTCGCTCTGGTGCGTCGTGCGCGCGGACGACGAGATCGCCGCCGGGACGATCTGCGAGGCCGGCCGCTACGGCGGCGGGTGGGTCTCGGTCCTGTTCACTCGGCGGCGCTGGCGCGGGCAGGGCCTGGGCCGCGCGCTCCTCCACGACGCGTTCCGAAAGTTCCGCGAGCGCGGCGAGTCGAGCGTCGGTCTCGGTGTCGACGCCGAGAACGCGACGGGGGCGTTCCAGCTCTACGAGAGCGCCGGCATGCGGCCGGTGTTCGGCTGGGTGCTGCACGAGAAGCATCTCGCCGTCTGAATTCGGCGATACGGCCCCAGACGCGAGAAAGGCATTCGATGAAGAATGCCTTTCGAATCGCCGAGGGCGTGATTCGCCGCCAGCTCCCCCGTACAGCCGTCGCGAGCCCCCCCAGGCTCCGGCTGTTCAAAAAGACTATCCAAATTCCGGCAGCCGGCCAACCGTGACCACGATCGGGCCTGGATTGGACGATCGGTGTTTGGGTAGATTCGTCGTATCGGGCCACGTACCTGGAACGTCCATCTCCACAAGCCCGGGCGGCGGATCTCCGACCCAGGAGAGTTCCTGGGGAACTACCAGGATCTCGGAGACCGGCCGGAAGACGAGCCCGACGTCGGCACGGTCATCTATCTCGGACTGACCCCGTACCAGGTCGTCCATCTCACCTACGACGACTCGAGCACCGGCGGCCTGGTCATCGTCGAGCCAGAGAAGCGCTAGACCATCTAACGACCCAGTCGGTTGTGGGCCGAACGGCCTAGCCCCGGCAGGGGATTGTCGTCTGCTGCCCAATCGGCCATAACGTGTACGGCTTCCCTGGTCAGAAACCACCGCCCCGCTGTCTCGAACGTTCGAGCAGCGGGAGCGCCCAGTCGGAAGCCGCCGTCTTGCTTTAGATTCAGACGGTGGGGCTGATCGAAAGCCGGGTCGAGCGGAGTGCCGACTTCGGCCGCCGGCAGGCGCGGCTGGAGGAGCTCGTCGCAGAGCTCCGCGAGCGCACCGCCCAGGTCGCGACCGGCGGCGGCCAGCAGTCGATCGAGCGGCACTGGTCGCGCGGCAAGCTGCTCGCGCGCGAACGGATCGATCGACTCGTCGACCCTGGGACGGCGTTCCTCGAGCTGAATGCGCTTGCCGCCTGGGACGTCTACGACAACCAGGCGCCGAGCGCCGGCATCGTCACCGGCATCGGCGTCATCGAAGGCCGCGAATGCGTCATCGTGGCGAACGACGCGACGGTGAAGGGCGGCACGTACTTCCCGCTGACGGTCAAGAAGCATCTCCGCGCTCAGGAGGTCGCCGAGCAGAACCATCTGCCGTGCCTCTATCTCGTCGACTCCGGCGGCGCGTTCCTTCCCTTGCAGGCCGAGGTCTTCCCCGATCGCGACCACTTCGGCCGGATCTTCTACAACCAGGCACGACTCTCAGCCGCAGGGATCCCCCAGATCGCGGTCGTCATGGGCTCGTGCACTGCCGGCGGCGCCTACGTGCCGGCGATGAGCGACGAGACGGTGATCGTGCGCGGGACCGGAACGATCTTCATCGGCGGCCCGCCGCTCGTGAAAGCGGCGACCGGCCAGGACGTGACGGCCGAAGAGCTGGGCGGTGCGGACGTTCACACGCGTCAGTCCGGTGTCGCCGACCACTACGCGACGAGTGATGACCATGCGCTTGCGATCGCCCGCCGCATCGTCGCGACGACGGAGGGGCGCAAGCCCAGGCTGCCGTGGACGCGCTCCGTGCCGGAGCCGCCGGCTGTCGATCCCGGTGACCTGTACGGCCTCATCCCGGACGATCACCGCACGCACATGGATGCCCGCGAGGTGATCGCACGCATCGTCGACGGCAGCCGCTTCGACGAGTTCAAGGCGCTCTACGGCGAGACGCTCGTCTGCGGCTGGGCGCATCTCGAGGGGTACCCGGTCGGGATCCTCGCGAACAATGGCGTCCTCTTCGCCGAGAGCTCGCAGAAGGGCGCGCACTTCATCGAGCTCGCATGCAAGCGTCGCGTGCCGCTCATCTTCCTGCAGAACATCACGGGCTTCATGGTCGGCAAGGAATACGAAGCCGGCGGGATCGCCCGCGACGGCGCGAAGCTCGTGATGGCGGTCGCGTGCGCCGAGGTGCCGAAGTTCACCGTCATCATCGGAGGCTCCTTCGGCGCCGGCAACTACGGCATGTGCGGACGCGCGTACTCGCCGCGGCAGCTGTGGATGTGGCCGAACGCCCGAATCTCGGTGATGGGCGGCGACCAGGCAGCAACGGTCCTGACGATGGTCGGCGACGCGAATCCCGACGAGGTACGCGCCAAGTACGAGACGGAGGGCAATCCATACTTCTCGACCGCGCGGCTCTGGGACGACGGGGTCATCGATCCGCTCGATACGCGGCGCGTCCTCGCACTCGGGCTGTCGGCGGCTCTCAACGCCCCGATCGGCGAGACGGTGTTCGGGATCTTCAGGATGTAGCGGTGGGATACACGGTGGTCGACATCGAGGCGATCGAGGGCGCCGGCCCGGGCGGAGCGGTCAGGTTCGTGCGGCGGCAACTCGGCGTCGAGGCATTCGGCGTCAACTGGTTCGAGCTGCCGCCGAACACGGAGGGCCGGGACCACGACGAGCGGGACTCGAGCCAGGAAGAGGTCAACATCGTCATCCGGGGCTCCGGTGTCTACCGGATCGACGGCGAGGAGGTGCTGATCCGCGCGCCGATGGCCTTCCGGTTCGATCCCGAGACGCAGCGGCAGCTCGTCGCAGGCCCTGACGGGCTGACGATGATCGCGGTCGGCGCCCGCCGCGGCAGCTACGAAGCGCGCGGGCCCTTCTGATGATCGTCCGGCTCGAGCTGTGGAACGTCGCCGACTCGCTGACGAGTATCGGTGAGCTGCGCCGGTATCTTCGCGACGAGTCGGTGGAGGAGTACGAACGCGTTCCGGGCCTGCTCTTCCAGTCGTGGGTCTCGGACGAGGTCACCGAGCGCTGGGGGGCGATCTACGTCTGGGAGTCGCGGGAGGCCGCCGAGCAGGAGCTGCCCACGCGGGCGCGCGAGCTGATCGGCAAGGACCCGGAGATCGTCGAGGTGTTCGATCTCGAAGCGACGGTGTCGGTCGCGCCGGAGCTCGCCCACCTCGGGCTCGCATTCGACGGATGAGCGCGCTGCGCATCGAGCGCGACTGGCCGGTACTCCGGGTCGTGATGGCACGCCCCGAACGCCGGAACGCGTTCGACGCCGAAGTGATCGGTGATTTGACGGAGGCGTTTGCGGACGTCGGCGATGCACGCGCTGTCGTCCTGTCGGGGGACGGGCCCTCGTTCTCGTCAGGCGCCGACGTCGAGTGGATGCGCTCCTCGGTCGAGCTGAGCCACGAAGAGAACGTTGCCGATGCGTTGCGGCTGCGCGCAATGCTCGACGCGATCGACGGGTCCCCCGCGCCGGTCGTCGCGCGCGTCCAGGGACACGCGCTGGGAGGCGGCTGCGGCCTCGTCGCGTGTTGCGACATTGTCGTCGCCGAGCCCGGAGCGGTGTTCGCATTCAGCGAGGTGAAGCTCGGCATCGTGCCCGCGGTCATCTCGCCGTTCGCGCTCGCGAAGATCGGGCCGAGCGCCGCCCGCCGCTACTTCGTCACCGGCGAGCGATTCGATGCGCCGACGGCACTCCGGATCGGGCTCGTCCATGAGGTCGATTCCGAGCTCGACGAGGCGGTGGCGCGCGTGGTCGCCGAGCTTGTGAGCGCGGGCCCGGCCGCAGCCCGTGCGGCGAAGGAGCTCGCCCGCGGCCCCGCCGCGGCCGATGAGACGGCACGGCGGATTGCCGAGCACCGGACGAGCTCCGAGGGCCAGGAGGGCCTCCGCGCCTTCCTGGACAAACGGCCGCCGAACTGGCGGGCTTGACCATTCGGCGCTTCCTGCCGATAGGGGAGCCATGGAAGCCCCCGCGATCTCCTGGCGCCCTCTCGGTCAGCTGTTCGTCGAGAAGGGGCTCCTCGACGAGGAGCGCCTGGAGCACGCGCTCGCAGAGCAGGCCGAGCACGGCGGCCAGCTCGGCGAGAAGCTGGTCGAGCTCCGGTACGTCTCGAGCGCAGCACTGGCGCGGCTGCTCGCGGAGCAGTACGGCGTCGAGCTGGCCGTCGACACGGGCTTCGGAACCGGCCTGCGCGCAGAGCTCGAGCGCCGCCACGACAACAACTCGCGGCCCGATTCGGAGCCTGTCGAGGACGCACCGGTCCTCGCGCTCGTCGTCCCGGCGATAGCGCCGCCGGCCAACTCGCCGCAGGACGACGGCATCTCGCGGTACGCAGGGCTCGAAGAGCAGTGGGCGAGGCTCGCCTGGGCCGAAGCCCGCGTCGCCGAGCTCGAGGTCGAGCTCGCAGCCGCGCTGCAACGCGCCGAGCAGAGCGCCGCAGAAGTCGCCTTCCTCAACGAGAGTCTTCGCGGCCAGTCTGCGCCGGTTGTCCCTGCCGCCACGAACGGCGCCGCATCGGCACCGGCCAAGAAGCGCCCGCCCAAGTCGCGCGACTGACCCGCACGGACGTCCCTCCCGCGGGCCGTCGCCGCTCGGGCCCAGTCCGGTGTCAGACACGGTTTCGTGAGTGTGACGAACTGTCCACAGGCGCCCGGAACACCGCTCTAGGCCTGGCGGTGTGACCGCGAACCCCGGTGTCAGACACCGGGGTCGAACCCTCTGGGCAACTCGCCTGCCGGGTAGCGTGCCGCCGTGAACACGCTCCTCGTTGCCAATCGAGGCGAGATCGCGTTGCGCGTCTTCCGCGCCGCGCGCGAGCTGGGTGTTCGCACGGTTGCGGTCGTGGCGCCCGACGACGAGGGCTCGCTGCATGCGCGGTCGGCCGATGCGACCATCGTCATCGGGTCGTACCTCGATCCCGCCGAGCACGTGCGGGCGGCCGCGGAGAGCGGCGCCGACGCGATCCACCCGGGTTACGGGTTCCTCGCCGAGAGCGCAGCATTCGCCGAGCTCGTCCAAGACGCCGGCGTGACCTGGGTGGGGCCGCCGCCTGAGGCCTTGCGACTCGGCGGCGACAAGGTCGAAGCGAAGCGGATCGCAGCGCAGGCGGGCGTCCCGACGGTGCCCGAGACCGACGAGCCGCCGCTGATCGTGAAGGCCGCGGCGGGCGGCGGCGGCCGCGGCATGCGCGTCGTCCGGTCGCGCAACGAGCTTCCCGCAGCCGTCGAGGCCGCCCGGCGCGAAGCGAAGGCCGGCTTCGGAGACGACCGCGTGTTCCTCGAGCGCTATCTCGAGCGGCCGCGCCACGTCGAAATCCAGCTCCTCGCCGACACGCACGGCACGCGTGCTCGCGCTCGGCGAGCGCGAGTGCTCGATCCAGCGGCGCCACCAGAAGGTTCTCGAGGAGTCGCCGTCGACCGCGCTCGACGCCGAGCTCCGCGCCGCGATGAGCGACGCAGCAGTCCGGTTCGCGACGGCGATCGGCTACGTCGGCGCCGGCACCGCGGAGTTCGTGCTCGACGGGCGCGAGTTCTACTTCCTCGAACTGAACGGCCGCATCCAGGTGGAGCATCCCGTGACCGAGGCCGTCATGGGCATCGACCTCGTGCAGTGGCAGCTGCGGATCGCGCGCGGCGAGCGGCTCGAGCTCGAACCCAGGCCGCACGGCGCCGCCGTCGAGGCCCGGCTCTACGCCGAGGATCCGCGCACGTTCCTGCCGCAGACCGGCCGCATCGAACGGCTGCGCCTCCCCACGTCGGTCCGCGTCGAGAGCGCCGTCGCAGAGGGTGACGAGATCGCGATCGCCTACGACCCGATGATCGCGAAGCTGATCGCCCACGGCGCCGACCGAGATGAGGCGTTCGACCGGCTGGGGGCCGCCCTCGCCGAGACCGAGGTTGCCGGTCCGGTCACCAACCTGCCGTTCCTCCGCTGGCTGGTCGCCCACCCCGCCGTCCGTGCCGGCGAGACGACGACCGCGTTCCTGACGGACTACCCGCCGCTGTCGGCGCCGCCGAGAGCACTTCCCGAGGACGTCTGGCGGGGCGGATTCCGCCTCAACCTCCCTCCACCACCCCCGGCTCGTGCCCTCGACCTCGATGCGCTTGCAGCCGAGCAGGGCGTCGGCCCGGACGCGCCGAGCAGCGTCACGGCACCGATGCCCGGGACCGTCATCCGCGTCCACGTTCACGAAGGCTCAACAGTCAAGGCCGGTCAGCCCCTCGTCGTACTGGAGGCGATGAAGATGGAGACGCCGCTGACCGCCCCGTACGACGCCGTCGTCCGGGCAGTCCATGTTCGGGAAGGTGATCGCGTCGCGGGCGGCGCGGTGCTGGTCGACCTGGGCTAGCGCGCTCGCGCTCGCCGGCCTTGCGGCCGGCTGCGGGAGCACGTGGCAGGCGCGATTCGAGCCCTCGGGCGTGGGGAAGAACCAGTTCTGGGTCGTGCGTTCACACGGCAAGCCGAAAGCCGTCGTCGTGCTCCTGCACGGGCTCGGACAGGACTCGGGAGAGCAGCTCGAGCCGTGGCAGGCGCACCTGGCGGGCGAGGGCTACGACGTCGTCTACCCGCGCTACGAGAGCCCGCCTCCCGACCCGGACGCGCGCAACAACATCGTCCGCGCCGTCCGGCGGGCGGTCGGCACCCTCGGACGGCCCGACGTGCCGCTCGTCCTCGTCGGGCACTCGCGGGGCGGCCGCCTCGCGGTCGAGGCAGCCGCGTACCTGAAGCCGCGCCTCGTGGTCGCCTTCTACCCCGGGCAGATCAACCCGCAGTTCGAGCCTGCGACGAACTTCAAGCTGATCCCGAAGACGACGAGCATCTATCTCCTCGTCGGCGACCGCGATACGAGCGTCGGCAACTCCGGGGCGCTCGAGCTCGACCAGCGACTCCTCAACTTCGGTTTCCCGGCGTCGCACATCCACGGCGGTATCGTCAAGTCGGGCGCGGGGTTCACGGCAGACCACATGTCGGTCTACTCCCTGACGAAGGCCGGCCGGGGCGCCGTCTGGGGGCGCACCGACCGGCTGATCGCCCAGGCGCTCGAGGGCTAGATCGTCAGCTAGAAGAGTTTCTGGAGCTTCATGGCCGCGCCCATGTCGCCCTTGATCTTCAGCTTCCCCGTCATGTACGCGGTGGTCGGGTTCTGCTCGCCGGCAACGATCTGGGCGAACACCTCGGACGACGTCGTAATCGTCGCGTCGGCGCCGGCGTCGCCTCCCCCGTCGCTGACGTCGAGCTTGCCGTCCTGGACGACGACACGCCATTGCCCCTCGCCCTCGATGTCGAAGAGGTACGAGTTCGTCATGCCGGCGAGCTTCGACGCGTCGGCGCGCGCGGGGAGGCTGTCGAAGAAGTCCTTGGCTGCCACCGATTGCTCCTTTGCTCGGGTTCACGGCCTGCTGCGGCCGGAAACCGTAGCTCAGGCAGATCGAGCCGTCGGAAGGTACTGCTCGATCAGCAGGAGCGACAACCGGCTCTGGGCCGCGGCCAGCCGGCGGCGGTTCTCCTCGAGAGCCTCGGTACCGGCTCCTTCCGAGCGCATCGTCTGTCGCTCTGAGACGATTCGGCCGATCTCTTCGGTCAACGCCTCGATCGTCGGTGGATGCCTCACGTCGGCATGGATTCGCGCCGATCGCGCTGCCTCCTCTGTAGCATCGCGCACCCAATGAACTTCGACCTTCAGCCGGAGCACGAGCTTCTCCGCGACACAGTCCGGCGGTTCGCGATCGAGCGCGTCGCTCCGGTCGCCGAAGAGCTCGATCGCGACAAGCGCTTCCCGTACGAGCTCGTCGCGGAACTGGCCGAGCTCGGCCTCATGGGGATGACGATTCCCGAGGAGTACGAGGGCGCCGGCAGCGACACGCTGTCGTATGCGATCGCGATCGAGGAGCTCACACGAATAGATTCGTCGGTCGCGATCACCGTCGCCGCGCACCACTCGCTCGGCACGCTGCCGATCTACTACTTCGGTACCGAGGAGCAGCGGCGGCAATGGCTCCCCGACCTCGCCTCGGGACGGAAGCTCGCAGCGTTCGGGCTCACGGAGCCCGGAGCCGGGTCCGACGCCGGCGCAACTCGCACGACCGCGGCACTCGAAGGCGGCGAGTGGGTCGTCGACGGCTCGAAGATGTTCATCACGAACGCCGGCACGGACATCACGTCGTGCGTCACGATCACCGCCGTCACGGGCGACGGTGAGATCTCGAACCTGATCGTCCCGAACGGGACGCCGGGCTACGTCATCTCGGCGCCGATGCAGAAGCTCGGCTGGCGTGCGTCGGACACGCGCGAGCTCAGCTTTCAGGGCGCACGCGTGCCGTCCGAGAACCTGCTCGGCCCCCGCGGCGAGGGCTTCCGTCAGTTCCTCGAGATCCTCGACGGGGGCCGGATCTCCGTGGCGGCGATGGGCGTCGGACTCGCACAGGGTGCATACGACCTGGCATTTTCCTACGCGCAGGAGCGGCAGCAGTTCGGCAAGCCGATCGCGCAGTTCCAGTCGATCCAGGACAAGCTGGTCGACATGGCGACGGAGATCGAAGCAGCACGCATCATGGTCTGGAAGGCGGCCTGGGAGAAGGATCAGGACCGCGAATTCGCCCGCACGGCGGCGATGGCGAAGCTCTTCTCGGGCGAGCTCTCGCACCGCGTGGCGAACTGGGCGCTCCAGATCCACGGCGGCTACGGCTTCATGGACGAGTATGCGATCTCGCGCCTGTACCGCGACCAGAAGATCCTCGAGATCGGAGAGGGAACGAATGAGGTTCAGCGGATGGTCATCGCGCGCCATCTTGGGCTCTAGCGCGGCGGTCGTCGCACTCGTGCTCGCGGCTCCGGCCACGGCGCACCTCTCGATCGACCCGGCCAGGGTGGAGACCGGCCAGCTCGTCGACCTCGTCTTCTCCATCCCGAACGAGGACGATCCGTCCGGCGTCGATCATGTGACCCTGGGCATCCCGCCCGATTTCGACCTCGACGATGCGGAGGCGAAGCCGGGCTGGGTCCAGTCGCGGACCGGTTCGGCCGTCACCTGGTCGGGCGGCTCTGTGCCGAAGGGTCAGTTCGCGCGGTTCTCGATCCGCGGCACCGCGCCGAAGAACCCGGAGACCGTGCTGTTCAACGTGCTCGTCGGCGACCGGCTCGGGAAGTCGATCACCTATCGCATCGGGCTCGACGTGGCGGCGCACGGCCCGGAGGACGCCGGCGCTCGATCGCTCGGGAAAGCTGCCCTCGCGGTCGCGGTGATCGCCGGCCTGATTGCGCTGGGAGCGCTGTTCACGGCGCTCTACGTCTGGCTGCGTCCTTCGCCGGACTGAGTTAACCTCACCTTTCGTGCTGCTCTTTCGGCAGTTCGTGAACGAGGATCTCGGCTGCGCCAGCTACCTCGTGGGTGACTCGGCGGCCGGGGTCGCCCTCGTCGTCGACCCGCCGTTCGAGATCGAGCCCGTGCTGGAGGCAGCCGCGGACGAGGGTGTCCGCATCGAGCGGGTGCTCGAGACGCACACGCACGCCGACCACGTCTCGGGTCACGGGCGGCTCGCACTCGATCACGGCACACCTGTCGCGGTCCACCCCCTCGCGGAGGTCGAGTTCGCGCACGAGCCATTGGCCGACGGCCAGCAACTCCGGGTCGGTGCGGTGACGATCACCGTCCTGCACACACCCGGTCATCGCCCCGAGCACTGCGCCTTTCTCGTCGACGACACGCTCGTCCTGACGGGAGACTCGCTGTTCGTCGGCGATGCTGCGCGTCCGGACCTCGCGGTTGCGGCGCGAGAGGGTGCGCAGGATCTCTTCCATTCGCTCGAGAAGCTGGCCGCACTGCCGGACAACGTCGAAGTGTGCCCCGGCCATGTGGCGGGATCCCTCTGCGGCGGCAACATGAGCTCCGACCGCTCATCGACGATCGGGCGCGAACGCAGCTCGAACCCCGCTCTCGAGTACCGCGACGTGCAGGAGTTCGTGCTCGTCTCCGCCTCCGTGTCGACCCCCCGCCCGCCCACGACCGAGCGGGTAGTCGCCCTGAACCGCGGCCCGTGGCTCGCCCGGCCGGACGCCCCGAGAGAGCTCGACGATCCCGGCGAGTCGATCGTGCTCGACGTCCGGCCCTTTCAAGAGCACGCAGCCGGCCACCGCCCGGGCGCGATCAGCGTTCCCGTCTACGGCGGTTCTTTCGGGACGAAGGCCGGCTTCGTGCTCGTCTCGGGCGAGCGCGTCGTCCTCCATGCGGGTTCTCAGGAAGAGGCCGTCGAGGCTGCGTGGAGGCTCTGGACGGTGGGAATCCTCGAGATCGCAGGCTACGTCCTCCATCCGGACGTCTCCGAGACACTCGCCACGGTCGACCCGGACGAGCTGCGAGCCTTGCTGGAGCGCCCGGAGGTCCAGGTCGTCGACGTGCGCGAGGCGGCGGAACGCGACGAGGGCTACCTCCCCGGCTCGACGAACATCCCCTACCGGCTCCTGCGCAAGGCCGGGGCCGGCGCGCTGCAGCGAGACCGGCCCGTCGTCACGGTCTGCGAGAGCGGCCCGAGAGCCGCGATCGCCGCGTCCCTTCTGCAGCGCGAGGGCTTCGACGTCCGCCCGGTCGCCGTCGGCGGCGTCAGCAACTTCGCCGGCGACATCGTGTCGTTCAGGCGCTGCGGCGGGTAGCCCTCAGCTCCTCGATCTCGCCGAGGTACCGCCGCGCACCGACCCCTCGGTAGAACGACTCCGCTTCGGAGAGCCAGGGCTCCGGGTCGTCGCCGCCCCGCAGCGACCGCTCAGCGAGACGGAGGCGGACATACGACGCCTCGGTCGCCGCCCCCGCTCCGTCCAACCCCTCGATCGCGTCTGTCAGCCTGCCGTCGGAGATCGCCCGGTTGATCCTGTGGTTGAACATCAGGTCGGAGAGGTTCGCGACGAGCTTCGGCTCGAGGTCGACCCCGAGCCAGCCGATCTGAATCCCGTAGTCTGCTGCCTCGCGCACCGCGTCGGTCGGGAGACCAAGGAGCTCGTCGACCAGCTCGCGAGCTTCGTCGATCCAGCCGTCCTGAACGAGGATCCAGGCGGCGTGCGCCAGCGTCGTTCCGTGGAGCTGGAAATCGCCAACCCCTCGCGCGCGGGAGATCGCGGCGGCGAATGCCAATTCGCTCGCAACGCTGTCCCCGCGTGCGAAGGCGATCGAGCCACGGACCAGCGCGACCTGCGCTTCGAGGTAATGCCCAGCATCGGGATCGACCGAGTCGAAACGATCGGCGTGCTCGAGGGCCTCCGCCCAGCGGCCGAGCAGGTAGTGCAACGAGGTGACGGTGCCGTCGACCCAGCGCACGCCGAACGGGAGCGGGAACCGAGCGGTGTGCGCCACCATCTCGTCGTAGATGGGCATCGACCGCCCGACGCCATAGAGGGCGCGTAGGCAGTTCGCCCTGTTGTTGAGCGCCCGCTGGACGGCCCCGAGGTCGTTGTTCGCGCGCGCCCGGTCCGCAGCTGCGACCAAACGGTCCTCCCAGCCGTCTGCTCCGATGTTCCCCGCTGCACTGCCGACGGCGACCATGGCGTTCACGACCGAGTCCGGCAGGTTCTCCGCCTCCGACAACTCAATCGCTTCCAAGCCGACCGCGATCGCCTCTTCGTTCGATCCCGCCACCATGAGGAGACGCGCTTGCAGGGCCTTTGCACGAGCCAGGGCGCTGCGTGACCCGGATCGGTTCGCGGCGGCGACAGCCTCGTCGAGATGTGCGCGCGCGACCGAGCCTTCACCCAGCCCCCAGGACGCGGACGCCATCAGGGCCTCGGCGTGGGAGACGCCGGCGGCGTCAGCGAGCTCCGCACACGCGTCTCTCGCCACGGTTGCCGACTCACGCGCTTCGTTGGGGCTGGCATCGACCTGTACCTCGGCGAGGGCGATCCAGAGATGCGGCAGGTCAGCGTCGTCGGCCCAGAGCGCGATCGCAGCACGGTAGAGTTGCTGCGCTTCCGCCAGGGCACCGAGCGAGCGGGCATGGTCGCCTGCGCTCCGGAACGCCACGCGCGCCCGTTCCTCGACGGCCGCCGTCTCGCCGCCGTAGGCATGGAGGAGCTCGAGTGCCTCTGCGTAGTGGTAGGCGACGAGATCGGGGCGATGCGCGGCAACCGACGCGATCCAGGCTGCCGCGAGACAGTGTTTAGTCGCCCGCGACGCTCGCGGAAGTTGCGAATACGCGACGTCCCGAACGAGCGCGTGGCGGAAGGCGAACTCCATCTCGCCCGTCATCGATGTCGAGCGCTCACGCCGCAAGAACTCCTTCCGGACGAGACGTTGAAGTCGCTCGTCGACAGCCTCGCCGGCGCCGAGCGCAGCGATGCCGCCGCTCCAGAACACCTTGCCGAGGACCGACGCAGTCTGGAGCACCTCCTTCTCGTCGATCTCGAGGGCGTCGAGGCGCGCCGCGATCACGCCTTGCACGGTGTCAGGCAGTGACGTGGCGTCGCCCTGGTCGAGCATGCGCGCGTACTCCTCGGCGTACAGCGGGTTGCCGCCCGCCTGCTGCAAGAGCCGAGACTGGACGTCGGCGGCCAGCACGGGACGGTCGAGCAGCTGCCCGAAGAGCCGTGCCGTCGCCCCATCGGAGAGCGGAGTGAGCGCGAGGGTGTTCGAGTTCAGCCGGCCCCCTCCCCATGCCGGCCTGCGCTCGAGCAGGTCCGGACGCGCCGTGCAGAGCACGAGCAGCGGAGTGTCCGCCGACCAGTCGAGCAGGTGCTCGACGAACTCGAGTGTGCCGTCGTCCGCCCAGTGCAGGTCTTCCAGGACGAGCACGAGCGGGAAGACGTCCGCCACCGCCTCGAACAACTTGCGCCAGGCCACGAACGACTCGTCCCGGGAGGCTCGATCTCCGGTGTCGATCCCGACCAGCGGCCCGACGCGGGCCTCGACCCAACCACGCTCGTCGGCGGCGAGTGGCAGCGCGTCGAGGGAGACACGAAGCTTCTCCGCAACCTCGACCGGCCCGTCTGACTCGAGCATTCCGATCTGCGCCCGAACGGCTTCGGCGATCGCTCCGAAAGCGCCACCGCCATACGAGAGCGCGCGGCCCTGTCGCCAATGCGTGAACTCCAGCTCATCTTCGATCTGTCGAAGCAGCTCCCAGACGAGCCGGCTCTTTCCCATCCCAGGCGCGCCGACGAGCGTCACGAGCTGGATCGCCTTCCCGCCACGAGCACGTTCGAGTGCGTCGGTCAGCGCACGGAGCTCGAGCTCTCGGCCGACGAGCTTCGCCGCGCCGTGATGCGCGACGTCGACACCGAGCCGCGCGCGCGGCGCAACAGCCTCCCAGGCCGTAACCGGATCCGCCTTGCCCTTCGCAGCGATGGGAGCCGCGTCGCGGTACTCAATCGCCCGTTCGGTCGCACGATGCGTGACCGCGCCGACGAGAACGCCGTTGACCGGCGCGGCCGATTGGAGGCGCGCCGCGGTATTGACGACGTCGCCGGCAACGAGTGCCTCACCCTCGGCGGCATGAGCGCCAAGCGAGACCAACGCCTCGCCGGTGTTGACGGCGACGCGGACCTCGAGGCCGTCGTCGAACAGCGCATCGCGCACTGCGAGCGCCGCCCGGACTGCACGCTCCGGATCGTCTTCGTGCGCCACCGGCGCGCCGAAGACGGCCATGACGGCGTCGCCGATGAACTTCTCGACAGTTCCGCCGAACCGTTCGAGCACCTCGCGCGCATGCGCGTGATACGGGGCCAAAGTGGCGCGAACGTCCTCGGGATCCGCGGCTTCTGACCGGGCCGTGTGGCCGACGAGATCGACGAAGACGACGCTGACGACCTTCCGCTCTTCCCTCGCCGTCCCCTGGGTCGCCAGCGCCGCACCGCAGTTGGCACAGAACCGAGCGTCGCTCGGGCTTTCGCGTCCACACGCTGAACACGCATGCATCGGTTGAGCGTAATTCAGCGCAGGCGATCGAGCACGTAGCCCCGCAGCTCGAGGGCCGTGCACAGCGAGCCGCAGTGATCCTCGTTGCGCGTGACGACGGTCAGCTCGACTTCCGTCTCGGCCACGTGGATCGCCATTCCTTCGCGGTGGTGCTCGACCGAGACGACGTTGCCCCGCTCGGCGGCGACCAGCTCGAGCAGCTCGACGAGAGCCCCCGGCCGGTCGGCGATCCGCGTACGCAGGACGAGGTACCGCCCGGCCGCCGTCAGGCCATGCCGCATCACCGAGATGAGGAGCGTCGGATCGATGTTTCCGCCGGACAGCAGCGCGCACGCCTCGCCGCTGCCGCCGGCTTTCCCGGTGAGCAGCGCGGCGACGGACGCGGCGCCTGCGCCTTCGACGACGAGCTTCGTGCGTTCGAGCAGCATCGTGATCGCCTCGGAGATCTCCTCGTCCTCGACGTGCACGAGGTCGTCGAGCAGCTCGTCGAGGATCGCCATCGTCAGCACGCCCGGATGCTTGACGGCGATGCCGTCGGCGATCGTCCCACGCGCGCTCTTCCCGGCCTGCACCCCGACGATCCGCACGCCCGGACGCACTGCGCGCAGCGCGGTCGCGATTCCCGCGGCCAGCCCGCCGCCGCCGATCGGTAGCAGGAAGGTCTCGACCTCCGGCAGTTCGGCCGCGAGCTCGAGACCGATCGTTCCCTGGCCGGCCATGACGGCGGTGTCCTCGAACGCGTGAACGAACGTCGCGCCTGTCTTCGCCGCCTCCGCCGTCGCGAGCTCGAGCGCCTCATCGAAGCCGACGCCCGCCAGGACCGTCGAAGCGCCGTAGTTCCGGGTCGCCTCGACCTTGGCCATGGGCGCGTCCTGCGGCATGTAGACGATTGCGGCGACGCCGAGCTCGCGGGCCGCCCAGGCAACCGCCTGGCCGTGGTTGCCCGCGCTTGCCGCGATGACACCTGCGCGACGCTGCGCATCGTCGAGCGTCGAGAGCTTGTTGACGGCGCCGCGCACCTTGAACGAGCCGGTGCGCTGCAGGTTCTCGGCCTTCAGCCAGACTCTCCGGCCGACCCGTCGCGAGAACGACTCGCTGCTGTGGACCGGCGTGACCGAAGCATGACCGGCGATGCGCGCGCGCGCCGCCTCGATGTCAGCGAGTGTCGGCCGGTCCAATCCGAAACACCTGCTCGAGGATCTCACGAACCGCGGTGAGCGGGTCGAGCCTGCGGGCGTCGACGTCGTCGAGCAGGCGTCGCAGCGCCGGATCGTCGCGCACGGTGAGCTCGAGGTGGCGCCGCGCGCGCGCCGAGGCGACCTGGAACACCTCTTGTGCCAAGTTGGCACGACGACGGCGGTCGAGCTCTCCTTCCGACACGAGCCAGGCCTGGTGCTCGCCGATCTTGGCCCAGAGAGTGTCGAGGCCCTCCCCGCGGACCGCCTCGGTGAGGATGATCGGCGGCTGCCACCCGGTCGACGGGCCGAGTGACAGCACCTGCCGGACCTCGTTCAGCATCGTCTTCGCCATCGGATGATCCATCTTGTTGATGGCGATCACGTCGGGGATCTCCATGATCCCGGCCTTCAGCGCCTGAATCGAGTCGCCGGACCCCGGCATGAGCGCGAGCACGACCGTGTCGGCGATCGAGAGCACGCCGACCTCGCTCTGCCCCGTGCCGACCGTCTCGAGGAAAACCACGTCCTTGCCGGCGGCATCGAGCAAAAGGAGTGTCTGCAGCGTCGTCTCGGCGAGCCCACCGAGGTGGCCCCGTGTGCCCATCGAGCGGATGAAGACGTCGGGATCGAGGAAGTGGTCCGAGAGCCGGATCCGGTCGCCGAGGAGCGCACCCTGCGTGAAGGGGCTCGAAGGGTCGACGGAGACGACGCCGACCGTCCGGCTCTCGCCGCGCGCGAGGCGGACGAGTCCCGAGACGAGGCTCGACTTCCCGACGCCGGGCGGGCCGGTGATCCCGACGGCCTGGGCTCGACCGGTTTCGGGGTAGACGTCGGCGACGACGGCGTACGCAAGGGGGTCGCCGTCCTCGACCAGCGTGATCGCCCGGGCCAGCGCCCGGCGGTCGCCGGCCAGGATGCCGGCGGCAAGCGTCTCCCGCGTCCACTCGCGCCGCCCGCCCACGACGGGCAATCCTACGCAGCGGAGTGGCGGGCGAGCAGGGCGCGTGCGCCGACCCCGCGCGTGAGGACGTACGCCGTCAGCGACCCGGTGGCGAGCAGTGCCGCCGCGAACCCGTACGTCCAGCGTGGGCCGACATACTCGGTGAGTGCGCCGGCCGCAACCATCGCCAGCCCGAGCAGCGCGTTGTGGGCGCTGATGATGACCGTGAAGGCGCGGCCGCGCAGCCGGTCGACCGTGTACCGCTGGACGATGAGGACCGTCATCGGGAACGCCAGGCCGTTGCCGAACCCGGCGAGGACCAGCGCCGCCGCAGCGACCCAGATGCTCGGAGCGAGGGCAGCGCCGAGGATGCCCGCCGCCCAGGGCAGAAAGGCGAGTGGATAGACCGCCATCACGTTGCGACGCTCGAGCAGGGTGCCGCTCGTGACGCTGCCGATCACCAGCCCGAGCCCGGACGCCGTCCAGAGCAGGCCGTATCCGAACGCGCCACGGTGCAGTGCCCGCTCGGCCAGGAAGATCTCGGAGACATTGATCAGGCCGCTCGCCAGCATCGCGAAGCCGAAGGCGAAGAGCGCGGTGAACATGGCTGCCGAGCGCCGAAACTCGTGCAGGCCGTCGACGAGGTCGCGCCAGTGGCCGCGTGTGATCGCCTGCTCGCTCTGGAGCAGCCTGGCGGGGATGCGGAGCACGAGGAGTGCCGAGAACGCGAACGTCGCCGCGTTGATCCAGTACACGACGTCCGGGCCGGAGGTAGCGGTCAGCGCGCCGCCCAGGATCGGGCCGATCGTCGCGGCAACCCAGTCGGTCGCCTGGAGCAGCGACGTCGTGTAGGCGAGATCGAGGTCGTCGACGAGGTTCGGGAGCCCGGCGAGGACGGCGGGCCGGAAGAACGAGTTCGCGATGCCCGCGACCGCCGCGAGCGTGATGATCGCGAGCGGCGTGTTGACGAACGGCAGCGCGGCGAACACTCCGAGCCGCACGAGGTCCGAGGCGACCAGAAGCCGCTTCCGCGAAAGCCGGTCGATCAGGGGGCCGGCGGCCAGGCCGACGATGACCGAGGGCAGGAACGTGACGATGAAGAGGGCGCTCACCCACCAGGGCGAGTTCGTGCGCGCGGTGACGTCGGCGGTGAGCGCGATCGTCGCCATCCACGTGCCGATCCCCGAGCCGAGCGTGGCGGCAAAGAGCAGCCGGAAGCTCCCGGCACGGCGGAGTAGCCCCAGCTGACGGCGGAGAGGCGACGACAAGCCGCTGTAGGTTAGGCGATCAGGCGGGTTGGAGGACGCGCCCGAGCGCGGCGGCGAAGAAGTCGAGCTCGTCGGGGGTGCCGACAGTGACGCGAATCGCAGTGGGCGACCCGAAACCTGCGAGAGGCCGGACGATCACGCCTTCGTGCAGCAGCCGTTGGTAGAGCTCGCCTGCGTCGCCCCCGGTGTCCGCGTAGAGGAAGTTCCCGACGGAGGGAACAGGGCTCAGGCCGGCGTCGCGGAGGATGGTCTCGAGCCGTGCGATCCCGTCTGCGTTCACCGCGCGTCTGCGGGCCAGCTCCGCGTCGTCACCGACGCTGGCGATCGCAGCGACCTGGGCTGAGATCGCGACGTCGAAGGGACGTCTGACCTTGGCCATCGCCGCGCACACCTCGGGCGTCGACACGGCGTAGCCGACGCGGAGGCCCGCGAGGCCGTAGATCTTCGAGAACGTGCGCAGCACCACGACCCGTCGCCCGGGCTTCAGGTACCGCTCGATCGCATCGTGGTAGTCGGGGCGGTCGATGTACTCGAAGTACGCCTGGTCGACCACCGTCAGCACGTGGTCCGGCACGCGCTCGAAGTAGGCGTCCAGCTCGTCGGACGTGCTCATGGTGCCCGTCGGGTTGTTCGGATGGCAGATGTAGACCAGCTTCGTGCGGTCGGTGACCGCGTCCAGGAGCGCGTCGAGGTCGTACCGGTGGTCGGCGAGCGGAATCGTGTGGACGTTCGCGCCCTGCTTCGCGCCGTAGATGACGTAGCTCGGGAAGGTCGGCCAGCCGCAGACGACCTCGTCGCCGGGGTCGAGGGTCGACTGGCTGAGCATGTCGATGCACCCGTCGGCGCCGGCGCCGACGGCGATCTCCTCCGGCTGCACACCGTGCCGCTCGGCGAGCACGCGGTGCAGCTGGTACGCCCCGCCGTCGGGGTAGCGGTTCAGCTCCGCCGTCGCCGCGTCGATCGCCTCTCGGGCCGCGGCGAACGGGCCGAACGGCCCTTCGTTCGAGGCCAGCTTGACCACGCGGTCGAGGCCGAGCTCACGCTGCACATCCTCGACGGGCTTGCCGGGCTGGTACGGCGTCAGCGAGTTGACGCTCGGGCGAAAGAACGCGTCTGGCGTGCCGGCGGACATGCCCGTGACCCTAGCTGCGCGTTCGCTTGCGGGTGCCGGCGTAAGGCGTACCCGGCCTCCTCCCCACCGCAAGCCTAGTTTTGATTCTGTGCCGTGTCTGTGACGGCTTCGCAACGATGCTGCGCGGACCGGCCGGGCCGGCCGGGAAGCTGCGCGTTCGCCCGTCGGCGACACGTACGCTGCCCGGGTGGCCGAGCTCGGCTTGTTCCCGTTGCCGGTCGTCCTGCTCCCGACCGAGCGCATCCCGCTCCACATCTTCGAGCCGCGGTACCTCGAGCTCATCGACGACTGCCTCGACAACGAGCAGGACTTCGGCCTCGTCTTCTCGGACTACGGCACCGTCAGCGACGTCGGCACACGCGCCCGCGTCGCGGATGTCGAGCGCCTCGAGGATGGCCGTCTGAACATCGTCGTCGAGGGAGGCGCGCGATTTCGCGTCGTCACCGAGACGAGCGGCCGCTCCTACGCAACGGCGATCGTCGAGCCGGTCCAGGACGACGACGAGGCTCCGGCCGACCTCTCGCGCGTCCTCGAGCTCTTCACCTCCCTCGCCGGTGAGGCCGAGAGCGACGTCGACATCCCCGATGCAAGCTCTCCGCTCCTCGATTTCGAGCTGGCGGCACGCGTCGACTTCGCGCCGGAGGACAAGCAGGAGCTCCTCGCGTCCAGGTCGCCCGCCGCCAGAGCGGAGCGGTTGGCGGAGCTCCTCGAGCTGGCCGTCGAGGCGATCCGGACCGACAGGCAGCTCCGGGAGCGCGCGGGCCAGAACGGCAAGGTCACGTCGCTGGAGGAATAGAGCGGCGTCAGCCGGTGACGATCCCGGCTCCGCCGCGACGTGCATCTCCGGCCGCGGCGAGCGTCCCGTCGGCCAGCACCTCGACGGCGTTCGTCCCGCCAAAGTACAGATTGCGCCGGCGCCAGCGCACGACGTCGTAGCCGAGCTCGCCCAGCCGATCGAGGACCGCCGGGTCGAACCCGCCCTCGCAATGCAGGTGAGGCTCCTCGACGTGGATGCGCGGACGGTCGATCGCCTCGGCAACCGGCAGGCCGTGCGCGACGACGTTCGCGATCACCTGCATGATCGCCCCACGCAGACGGACGGAGCCGGCGCTCCCGACGACGAGCCGCGGGCCGCCCTCGCCCACGACGATCGTCGGCGCCATCATGCTCGTCAGCCGCCGTCCCGGCTCGGCGGGGCCGCCCGCGACGAGGTCGTACTCGCCGAGCATGTTGTTCAGGTGAAACCCGGTGCCCGGGACGATCACCCCGGAGCCGGAGCCGGTCGACGACGAGAGCGAGGCGGCGTTTCCCTCGCCGTCGATCACGGACACGTGCGTCGTCCCGGAGACGGGACCGGGCTCAGCCGTGCCCGGCCTGCTCGCCTGGATCCGCGCGACGGCCGCGGCGAGCGAATCGTCCGAGAGCAGGTTCGCGGGGAGCAGGTCACCTGAGCGGGCGCGCGTCTGCTCCCGCATCACCTCGGCCAGGGAGGCGACCGCCTCGGTGCTTCCCGCCGCGCCGTGCCCGACTCGCTCGAGGAGCGCCAGGCCGTAGGCGATGAGCACGCCGCCTGATGACGGCGGTGGGTTCGACACCACCTCGTGTCCCAGATAGGGGATGCGGACCGGCTCCCGCCACTCGACCTCGTACGCCTCGAGGTCGTCGCGGGTCAGCGTGCCGCCGCCCACGGCAACCGTCTCCACGATCGGGCCGGTCAGGTCGCCGCGGTAGACGACGTCAGGGCCGTCCGCCGAGATGCGCTCGAGCGTCTCGGCGAGATCCGGCAGCACGAGCGTGTCGCCCGGCTGCAGGCGGCCCCCGTCGGGTCGGCTGTACAGGCGGCGCCCCTCCGGGGCATGCCGGAGGATCAGATCGAGGATCGCATGCAGGTGCGCCTGGGGCCGCGTCAGCTCCACGCCTGCCCGAGCGAGCTCGATCGCCGGCTCGATCACCTCGGCCCAGGGCAGGCGGCCGTAGGCGGCATGCACCCCTGCCAGCCCCGCTGTTGCGCCCGGGACGGCGCACGACGCCTCGCCGATCCGGAAGACCTGGGTCGTCTCGCTGTCACCGCCGAAGCCGACGTCGACCGCGTGCATCTCGGCGCCCGCCGCCGCGGGACGGCCGCGCCCCGGCGTGGCGACGAAGAAGTCGGCGAGACGCGCCGGCCGGCCGTCCGCCGGGCGGACGAGCGCGAAACCGCCTGCGCCTGGTCCCGTGAGCGGGCTTTCCGCGACCCACGCTGCGAACGCGGCAGCGACGCAGGCGTCGACGGCGTTGCCACCTTCCTCGAGGATGCGCGACCCGGCCTCGGCCGTCAGCCGGTGGCCTGCGGCAACTGCCCCCTTCAGCTTGCTTCCTTTGTGACCGATGAACCGTGCACGAATTCTCCGAATCTTCACGATTTCCCATCTATTTGGACGGGAGGTCGTCTTACTGTGAGCAAGAACCCCGCGCCATGACCCCTTCCCGCACCAGAGTCGCTGCGTGCGTCCTGTCCCTGGCAGTGCTCGTGGCCGCGGTCGCGACGCCCAATCTCCTCGGACGGCGCTTCAGCGTCGCCCTCGACACACTCGCCGGCGCGAGCCGCCCGTGGCTCCTCGCCGGCATCATCGGGTTCACGCTCGCGTTCGGCGCGGGCGTCGCCGCCTGGCGGGTCGCGCTCGCCGCGGCCGGCGCACCGATCGGCCGCCGGCAGGCGGGCGCGCGCATCGGAATCGGCTGCCTCGTCAACTCGTTCGCACCGGCCAAGCTCGGCGATGCAGTCAAGATCGCTCTCTGCGCGCGGGCAGCAGACGCACCCGACCCGCTCTGGACCGCCGGAGGCGTCTACGCCGTACTCGCTGCCGCGCGGTCGCTCGTCCTGGTGGCGCTGCTCGCCGTCGGCTGGTCGGTCGGCGTCGTCCCGGCCTGGCCGATCGCCGCCGCGCTCGGTCTGCTCGGCGCAATCGCCACCGGCGTCGCCCTCTCGGGCCGGCTGCGGACGCATCCGCGGTTGATGCAGCTGCTCGCGGCCGGACGCGTGCTCGCACACAACCCACGCCCTGCCGCGGCGATCGTCGGCTGGACGGCGGCCACGACCATCGCGCGGCTCGCCGGTACGGCAGCGGTCGCGGCCGCACTCGGCGTCCCGAACCCCGCGCTGGCGGCGCTCCTGATCCTCCCCGCCCTCGATCTCGCAGGCGCCTTCCCGCTCACGCCTGGTGCGATCGGGATCGGCTCGGGCGCGGTCGCCGGAGCGCTCGCGACCCGCGGAATCCCCGCGGCCGACGCGCTCGCGACCGGGCTCGCGATCCAGGGCATCGAGACGCTCGTCAGCGTTGCCGCCGGAAGCTGCGGTGCGCTCTACCTGACCGTGCCCGTCGCCGCCGTGCGGCGCTGGGCGGCCCGCCTGGCACTGGTCGGCGCAGCCGTCGGGGCCGCAGCGGCGCTCGGCTCGGCCGTCCTCGGACTGACGACCTACCTGACCTAACCGGTAGTCCGCGCTAGTCGCGCAGGAACGACGGCGGCTCGAGCACCTCGCCGCTCGAGCCCGAGGCAGCGGTGACGAACGTCCCGCGGCGGGCCGCCTGGCGGCCGCCGATCCCCGTCGCCACGACCGTGATCCACATCTGGCCCGTGAGCCGGTCGTCGATCGTCGCCCCGAAGATGATGTTCGTGTCGTCCGTCGCGGCGCTGCGAACCGCCTCGGCGGCCTCGTTCACCTCGTACAGCGTCAGGTCGTCCCCGCCTGCAATCGAGAGCAGGATCCCCCGTGCGCCGGTGATCTCGGCCTCGATGAGGGGGCTGCCGAGCGCACGCTCGGCGGCTTCCTTCGCGCGGTTGTCGCCGGACGCGTACCCGATCCCCATCAGCGCCGTGCCGGAGTCCTTCATCACCGTGCGCACGTCGGCGAAGTCGAGGTTGATCAGCCCGGGATTCGTGATGAGGTCGCAGATACCCTGGACGCCGTGCCGGAGCACGTCGTCGGCGATCCGGAAGGCGTCGAGCATCGAGGTCGACTTGTCGAGCACCTCGAGCAGCCGGTCGTTCGGGATCACGATCAGCGTGTCGCAGGCTTCGCGGATCGCCTGCACGCCGACCTCCGCCTGCTTCGCGCGCCGGGAGCCCTCGAACCGGAACGGGGTCGTGACGATGCCGACCGTGAGCGCGCCGAGCTCGCGTGCGATTCGCGCCACGACGGGCGCCGCACCGGAGCCGGTACCCCCACCCTCGCCGGCGGTCACGAACACCATGTCGGAGCCCCGTAGGGCGCGCTTGATCGCGTCGTAGGCGTCCTCGGCGGCCTGGCGGCCGATCTCGGGGTCGGCCCCCGAGCCGAGGCCCTCGGTGAGCTCGCTGCCGATGTGGATCTTCGTCGGCGCGTCGCTCATCTGGAGCTGCTGGATGTCGGTGTTGACGGCGATGAAGTCGACCTGCGTGATGCCGGCGTCGATCATCCGGTCGACGGCGTTCAGGCCGGCGCCGCCGACTCCCACGACCCGCAGGACCGCGAGGTAGGACGTGCTCTCCCGGGCGCGCTCGAGCCGCGCAGGCTGGTCGGGCAGCGGGTCGAGCCAGCGCGCGAGCGCGCGCTTGCTCGGCGCCTCGGGCTCCGATTCGGCGGCCTCGGAAACGGCGCGAATCGGTGTCGGGGCGGAAACGTCTTCGACCGAGGCGGACTCGGTCGGCAGCTGCTGCTGGGCGTCGTCGTCACTCGGCGCGATCTGGCCGCGCTTCTGCGCCGCCTCCGTGGCGCGGAAGAGATCGGCGAGCGGGCCCTCACGCATGCTGGCGCGATTTCTGGCCACTGAGCACCTCCTTCGCAAGGTCTCGATACATGTTCGCAGCCTCGCCGTTCGGTTCGTAGGCGAGCACCGACGCGCCCTTGACGGGCGCTTCCGCGAACCTGATCGTCTTGCGGATCCGTGTGTTGTAGACGAGATCGCCGAAGTTCTCGCGCAGGATCTCGTCGGCCTCGCGCGAGTGGGTCACCCGCTTGTCGTACATCGTCGGGACGATCCCGATGATCTCTGCCTGTGGGTTCAGGTTCTCGCGCACCATCGAGAGCGTGTTCTCGAGCTGCACGAGGCCGCGCAGCGAGAGGTACTCGGTCTGCACAGGGACGACGACGCCGGTCGCGGCGACGAACGCGTTCACCGTCAGCAGCCCGAGTGACGGCGGGGTGTCGACGAGGATGTAGTCGTAGCGATCCTTGATCAGCGCCAGGGCCTTCTCGAGCGCACGCTCCCGGCCGATCTGGCTCGAGAGGGCCATGTCGGCGCCGGCCAAGTCGATCGACGAGACGGCGATGTCGACCTCACGGCGCTCGATCACCTGGTCGATCGGCAGCCGGTGCACGAGCACGTCGAACATCGACTGCTGGATCGTGTCCGGATTCAGCCCCTGCGACATCGTCAGGTTGCCCTGCGGGTCGAGGTCGATCAAGAGCACGCGATGGCCCTGCTCGGCGAACGCGACGCCCAGGTTGAGCGTCGTCGTGGTCTTCGCGACCCCGCCCTTCTGGTTCGCGAGGACGATCACCTGCGTCTCGGCAGGCGACGCTACGCTCGCAGGGCGAACGTTCGGACGCGGAAGGAGGCGCGCGAGACCCATCTGACGCGCCATTTCTGCTCGGTTCAGCGCATTCCTGCCCGCCCGCTGCGAACTCGTCAAGCGACTCGAAGCACGCTCGAAGGCCGCGGCCGCAGACCGACCAGCGTCTCGTCGACCGCCGCGATGAGCGCAGTGCGCGTCCCGTGCTGCAAGGTCTCGACGAGCGCGCGGCGGACCGCGTCGCGCGCGTCGCGGCCGAGCCGGTCGCCGCGCAGCGCCGCGAGGACCTCGACCCGCTCCGCGCCTTTCTCCTCGAGCAAGGTTGCCGCGCGCAGCGACGCGCCCCAGGCGCCGCCGTCGCCGCCGAGCAGGCAGACGAGCGCCTCGCGGATCTGCGCCGTGCGGAACGGCTCCTCCGAGAACAACGACAGCTCCCACCGATCGAGGGCCTCACCGAGCTCGCGGTCGTCGTCGGCGAGCAGGAGCCGCTCGCGCAGGCCCGCAGCGAGCTCGCCGCGCGCACGGTCGAGGCGGACGGCCTCGCCAGGAGGCTGCGTCGCCGCGATCGGCAGGAGCGGCGCGACCCGGAGCGGGCGAAAGTCGAGCCGCTCGAAGACCACAGGTCCCGCGGCAATCGCGCCGGCCGTCGCGAGCCGCAAGGCTGTCACCGCGTCGGCGAGCTCGGCAGCGGCGTCGGGCGGATCGACCTCGTCCGCCTCGAGCTCGCGCAGCAGCTCGAGCACCAGCATGCCGATCAGGGTCGCGACCGAAGTCGGGCGGCATCAGGCCCTGCGCTTCCGGCCAGAGCTGTGAGATCTCGCCCGCGACGATCGGCCGCAGAGTGATGTCGCCGCCGAGCGCGACGGTGTTCCCGGCCTGCAGGCCGACCACCGGCGCCAGCGCGACGTAGGTGCGTGCGGTGCCGTAGAGCGTGTGCTCGAGGTCCGCGTATGCGGCGTCGAACGCATCGTCATGCCAGTCGAACCCGCCGGAGCGCTCGGCGGTCCACGTCAGCATCGGGATGAGGATCGAGCGGAAGAGGGCGTCGTCGGCCGTCTCGGCCAGACCCGCGTGCGCGCGGGCGAAGATCGCGGCGGCCGGCTCGCGCTTGAGGTCGTCGATCGCATTGCGCGCATCGGGCAGGCGTCGCAGCGTCGGCGACTGCTCTTCGACGAAACCCCGCACGAGCGGCCGGTACTCGTAGAGCGACGGCCCGTCACGCGTCACGTGCTCCTCGAACGCGAACGGCACCTGTGCGCCCCGTTCGGCCGCGAACGCGGCGAGGCAAAACGCGCGCAGCGATTCGTAGAGGTGCGGAGCGCGGAGCAGTCCCACGGCGTTCAGTTACGCGCGGGCGGGCTGCCTCCTACCTGGCAGCCGCTGCACCAGTAGGTCATCCGGTTCGCGTCGCCTTGCCCGTGGGATCTGATCGTTCCGCCGCAGCGCGCGCACGGTCGGCCGACCCGCCGGTAGACCCGGGTCGGCCCCGGCCGGTTCAGATCGACCGACGCGGCCATGCGCTCCGCCGCGACCGCGAGCGCGCGGCGCAGCTCGTCGCCGCTGACCTCTTCGGCACGCCGCCACGGAGAGAGCTCGGCGGCCCACAGCGCCTCGGCGAGCCACTTGTTGCCAATTCCGGCGACGAGGCGCTGGTCGAGCAGCGTCTCGCCGAGGAACCGGCCACCGTCGGCTTCCCGGATGCGCACTACCATCGCGTCCAGCCGCGGCGGACGCTCGAGGATGTCGGGGCCGAGCCCGGTCAGTGCACGCAGGTGCAGCTCGAGCACGGGCCCGTTCCAGAGCAGCGCCTCGGCGCGCTCGCCGCGGAGCACGAGCCACGGTGAGCCGTTCAGGTCAGCGCCGAGCGGCCGGACGTCCCAGCGTCCCGACAGGCCGAGATGCGAGCGCACGACGACGCCGCCCGCGAAGCGAAGAACGAGGTTCTTCCCGAGCGCAGCGACCGATTCGAGGCGCTTGCCGTCGACGCGCTCGGCGACGCGGCTGACCTGGCCGCGGGGGTTCGGCGACGAGGCCTCGACGACGTCGCCCACGATTGCCTGCAGCCTGAGCGCAGCTCGGTGAACGGTGTCGCCTTCAGGCATGCGGCGAGGCTAACGGCAGACTTCGTGGTCGATGCGGCTCTCGAACGGGATCGTGCTCGCGCCCCTCGCGGGCGGCCCGGGGACGCCCGAGCTCGCCGCCGCGGTCTCGAACGCGGGTGGGCTGGGCTTCCTCCCGGGCGCCTACAGCTCCGCCGCCGCGCTCGGCGACTCGATCGCCCGCGTGCGCTCCATCTCCTCCGCTCCACTCGGCCTCAACCTGTTCGTGCTGCGCGAAGCGGTCGTGGACGAGGTGGCTGTGGCCGACTATGCGCGGCAGCTCGAGCCGGAGGCGCGCCGCTTCGGCGTCGAGCTCGGCAGGCCCCGCTTCGACGACGACGGGTTCGCGGCGAAGCTCGATGTCGCGATCGCCGCGCAGGTCGACGTCGTCTCGTTCACATTCGGCTGCCCGTCGGCGGGCGACCTCGCGCGTGTGCGCACGGCCGGGGCGGAGTCGTGGTTGACGGTCACGTCTGTCGAGGAGGCCCGAGCGGCGGCTGCGGCGGGCGCCGACGCTCTCGTCGTCCAGGGGCCGGAGGCCGGCGGCCACCGCGGAACGTGGGACGACCGGGACAACGCAGACGTCTCGCTTGGCAAGCTCGTCGCCGCGGTCGCAGCAGCGGTCGACGTGCCGCTCGTCGCGGCAGGCGGTCTCGCCGACCGGGCCGGTGTGCTCGCCGCGATCGGCGCCGGCGCCGACGCCGTCCAGGTCGGCACGGCGTTCCTCCTCTGTCCGGAGGCGGGAACGAGCGAGCCGCACCGGCGCAGCGTCGCCGCGTCGCGCGAGACCGACGTCACGCGCGCATTCACCGGACGGCGTGCGCGCGGCGTCGTGAACCGTTTCATGCGCGAGCATCCGAACGCGCCGAGCGCCTACCCTCAGATTCATCACCTGACCGCGCCGCTGCGTGCTGCTGCGCGCGAAGCCGGCGATGCGGACAGCATCAACCTCTGGGCCGGCACCGGCGGTCTCGCTGGCCCGCGCTGAGCCTGCGGCAGATGTCGTCCGCCGGCTACGCCCGTAGAACGGCACGCCGCGGCCCCGCCAGGAAGCCGACCTCGACGAGCAGCTCCAGCGCCTCGGTCTCGACGACCGGCTCGCCGTCGAAGCGCTCGACAGCGAGGCGGCGACCGCGGCCCGCGCGCACGTGCGCCGCCAGTGCGGCGAGTGCCGGACGCAGCCAGTCGGGGCTCGGGTCGCGCAGCGGGACGAGCGAGCGTCCGCCCCGCTCGACATAGAGCACGGCCTCCCCTCCGACCGAGACCACGTAGGCGCCCCTCACCCGCGCTGCGCGCGCGCCCGCTCGTTTCGGCCACGGCAGAGCGGCGCCGTAGGGCTGAGCGGGATCGGCGGCCGCCAGGACCAGAGCGTCGGCGTCCTCGTCTCGCTCGCGCTCCTCCCGCAGCCGCTCGACCGCGCCGCCGAGCGCGAACTGGGCGCCACCGAGCCCTTCGACGAAGTAGCCGCGCCGGCACAGACCAAGCGTCTCGAGCGCGCGCAGCTCGGCGTAGACCGCGCCGTAGCCGCCGGGAATCCCTTCTGACCGAACGCCGTCGCGCGTGACGATGCCCTGCCGCTCGAGGAGGAGCTCTGCGAGGGCGCGACGGTCGGGCTGACCGGCGAAGATGCGCGCGGTGGTCGACCAGCGCCCGGCGGTCGACGACACCGCCTGAGTGCGGCGCCGCGAGAAGCGCCTCGGCCGACGGTCGGCTGCAGGCGCCCCGAACCGTCGCGTCGCCCGCAGGGGCGTCCAGGCATCGTTCGTCACCTCGCCGGCGAACACGAGCTCCCAGAGCGCGGGCAGCGCGGCCTCTTCCGGGAGGCGCGACTCCTCGAGCAGGTCTCCCCAGAAGAGCGCTCCGTGGTCGAGCGCCCGCCGCAGCGCATCGTGATCCTGTCCTTCCGGGGACGGTGCCGCGGGAACCTGGCCGAGCGCGGCCGCATCTTCGCGGAAATAGACGGCAACCCGGTCCGGCCCTGCGCCGACCCAGACGACCTCGCCGCTGGCCGTCAGCGCATCGAGATGCTCTGGACGAAAGCCCGGTACCCGGCGCGGCAGCACCTCGGCCTCCCACAGGGGGACCGGCAAGGCGAGTGCCTGAAGCGGCACGAGCGCTTCGCGGAGCGTCGCGCGCCGGTCGATTCCGTGCCAACCGGGCAGGAAGCGCGCCAGCGCGTCTTCGCCGACAGGCTCGACCTCGCGCCGGAGCGCAGCCAGGGACGCGCGCCGCAGACGCCGCAGGACGTCCGGGTCGCACCACTCGCGCTCGGTCCCCCCGGGTCGAAGCTCGCCGCGGACGAGCAGGTCGTCGGCCTCGAGCCCGACGAGCACGTCGACGATGTCCCGGCCGAATCGGTTCGCGGCCTGCGCGCTCGTGAACGGCCCGCGCCCCTTGGCGAAGCGAAGGACGAGCTGCCGCAGGGAATCCGGGCCACCCTCGAGGAACGAGTCGGGCAGTCCCGAGGGCGGCATCGCGCCGAGCGCATCCCGGTAGCGACCGGCGTCCTCGGCGGCGATCAGCCGGTCTTCGCCTGCGACCCGTACGACCACGGCGCGGCGTTCGTCCAGCAGCGGCGCGGCGAGCGCCGGCTCGTACTCGCCGGCTCGCAGGTCGCCGCGGATCCGCAACTGGTCATGGAGCTGGTCGGCCGTCTGCGGGTCGCCCTGCAGCTGACGCTCCACCTGCTCGACCGCGTCGGCATCGAGCAGGTCGCGCAGCTCCTCCTGGCCGAGCAGCTCCCGCAACAGGTCGCGGTCGAGCGACAGCGCCTGCGCACGCCGCTCGGCGGGCGGGGTGTCGTCCTCGTACATATAGGTCGCGATGTAGTCGAAGAGCAGCGAGGCCGAGTAGGGCGACGCGCTCTGCGTCTCGACCTCGACGATGTCGAGCTCGCGTGTCTGCACCGCGTGGAGCACCCCACGCAGCGCCGGTAGGTCGAAGACGTCCTGGAGGCATTCGCGGTACGTCTCGAGGATCACCGGGAAGCTGCCGTACTTGCGGGCGACCTGCAGGAGGGACTGAGCCTTGAGACGTTGTTGCCAGAGCGGCGTCCGCTCGCCGGGGCGGCGGCGCGGGATCAGCAGGGCCCGCCCGGCGTTCTCGCGGAATCGCGCGCCGAAGAGCGCCGTCTCGCCGACCTCGGCGACGACGAGATCTTCGATCTCCGCCGGGTCGATCTGCAGGTCGTCGAACGCGGGCGGCGCGTCCGATTCGGGGAAATGGAGCGCGATGCCGTCGTCGGACCAGATCGACTGCGCCTCGACACCGTTGGCTTGCCGCAGCCGCGCCGTGATCGCCATCGCCCACGGCGCGTGCACTCTGCCGCCGAAGGGCGTCAGGATGCAGAGCCGCCAGTCGCCGATCTCGTCGCGGAAACGCTCGACGACGATCGTGCGATCGCTCGGGACGGCGCCGGTGGCGTCGCGCTGCTCGCGGATGAACTGCAGCAGGTTGTTCGCGGCGCGCTCGTCGAGGTGGTAGTCGTCGCGAAGCCGGACGCGCGCCTTGGCCTCGGTGAGCGCACTCAGCTCGCGCGACGTCTCGCCGATCTTCTGTCCCAGCTCGTACGGCCGGCCGACACCCTCGCCCTTCCAGAACGGCACCGCTCCGGGCACGCCAGGGGCCGGCGAGACGAGCACGCGGTCCCGTGTGATCTCCTCGATCCGCCATGTGGACGCACCCAGGAGAAATGTCTGTCCCGCGCGTGCTTCGTAGACCATCTCCTCGTCGAGCTCCCCGACCCGGCCGCCGCCGTCGACGAGGAAGACGCCGAAGAGACCGCGGTCGGGAATCGTGCCTGCGTTCGTGACGGCGAGCCTGCGGGCGCCGTCGCGGGCCCGGATGAGGCCGCCGGTGCGATCCCAGACGATGCGGGGTCGCAGCTCGGCGAACTCGTCCGACGGATACCGCCCGGCCAGCATGTCGAGGACGTTCTCGAGCTGCGCGCGTGACAGATCGCGGAATGGATAGGCGCGGGTCACGAGCGCGTGCAGGTCGTCGACGCGAATCTCCGCATCGGCTGCGATCGCGACGATCTGCTGCGCGAGCACGTCGAGCGGATTGCGTGGAATGACCGTCTCCTCGATCGCACCGTTGCGCATGGCGCGCGCGACGACGGCCGACTCGAGCAGGTCGGCCCGGAACTTCGGGAAGATGCGCCCCTTCGACACCGCCCCGAGCTCGTGACCCGCCCGTCCGATGCGCTGCAGCCCGCGCGCGACCGACTTCGGGCGACTCGACCTGGATGACCAGGTCGACGGCGCCCATGTCGATCCCGAGCTCGAGGCTCGATGTCGCGACGAGGCACGGGATGCGCCCCGCTTTCAGATCCTCCTCGACGAGCACGCGCTGTTCGCGCGCGAGCGAGCCGTGGTGGGCGCGCGCGAGCTCGCGCTCGGCGAGCTCGTTCAGACGCAGCGCGAGCCGTTCGGCGAGACGGCGGTTGTTGACGAAGACGATCGTCGACCGGTGCGCCTCGACGAGCCGGAGGATCTCGGGGTAGATCGACGGCCAGATGGAGCGGGCGCCGTGCTCGGTGCCGATGTCCATCTCGACGCCGTCGGCCAGCACTGGCTGAGAGAGCGACGCCGTCGACCCGAGCTCGCGCAGGTCCTCGACCGGGACGATAACCTCGAGATCGAGCTCCTTGCGCGTGCCGGCGTCGACGAGCTCGATCTCGCGGCCGCCCGAGACGAAGCGCCCGATCTCGTCGAGCGGCCGCTGTGTCGCCGAGAGGCCGATGCGCTGGACCGGTCGCGCGACCAGCGCGTCGAGGCGCTCGACGCTGATCGCGAGGTGCGACCCGCGCTTCGTCCCGGCGACGGCGTGCACCTCGTCGAGGATCAGCGTCTCGACGCCGACGAGCGTCTCACGCGCCTGGGACGTCAGCATCAGATAGAGCGACTCGGGGGTCGTGATCAGGATGTCGGGCGGCTCCTTCAGCAGCTCGCGCCGTTCGCGCTGCGGCGTGTCGCCCGTGCGCACGGCCACGCGCACCTTCGAGCCGATCCCGGCGAGTGGGCCGCGGAGGTTGCGCTCGATGTCGTAGTTCAGCGCCTTGAGCGGCGAGACGTAGAGCACGCGCAGTCCTTCGCCGGGCGTCGGGGTCAACCGGTCGAGCGCGTAGAGGAACGCCGCCAGCGTCTTTCCGGAGCCTGTGGGTGCCTGGATCAGCACGTGCTTGCCGGAGGCGATCGCCGGCCAGCCGAGTACCTGGGGCGGCGTCGGAGCGTCGAACGTCTGCTCGAACCAGCGCCGCGTCGCCTGCGAGAAAACGTCGAGCGGGCCCACCGGGTGAGCGTACCCGGCGGCTACTTCGTCAGGTAGTACGCGAGGAACGCGACCACGAGCAGCGCGGCCACCACCGCGCCGAGGACGAGCGTCAGGCCGCCCGCCACGATCGCCGGTGTCCGCGCCGACTCGCCCTCTGCCGCCTCGCGCTCGAGGCTCTTCACTTCGTCGACGGCATCATGGACGAACTCTCCGGGACTTTCAGGCATGGTCCAGTTCTACCCGATCTCGTAGCCGTTACACAGGTGGTACGCCTAGCGTGGCGACATGACACCGAACCTCTACACACGACGCGGAACGCTCGCGAAGCTGGGCGGGCTCGTCGTCGCCGCAGCCGGCGGGCGGGCGCTCCTCGAGACGGACGAGGCGGACGCAGGCAACAAGGCCGTCGAGTCGGGTGCCGTCACCTGCGTGCTCACACCCGAGCTCACCGAAGGGCCGTACTACATCTCCGGCGAGAAGGTGCGCCGCGATGTGCGCGACGGTCATCCGGGAACGCCGCTGACGCTGAAGCTCAGCGTCCTGAACGTCGCCACCTGCGCGCCGATCAAGGGAGCCGCCGTCGAGATCTGGCACGCGGACGCGGCCGGGAACTACTCCGGGTTCGGCGCCGGCGCGTCGAGCCGCACATTCCTGCGCGGCGTCCAGAAGACCGACGCGAACGGCGTCGCCACCTTCATCACGATCTACCCCGGCTGGTACCAGGGCCGCACCGTGCACATCCACGTCAAGGTCCACGTGGGCGGGAAGGTCGTGCACACCGGACAGCTGTTCTTCGCCGATTCGCTCACGGACAAGGTCTACGCCGTCGCGCCGTACACCAGCCGGCCGAACCGTGACGTGCGAAACACGCAGGATTCGATCTTCGTCAACGGCGGCAAGCGTGGGCTGCTGGCGGTGCAGAAGGTCTCCGGCGGTTACCGCGGCTCGATCGCAATGGGCGTCCACCGGTGACGTACTCGATCGTCGGCCGCGACGCGGCGACCGGCGAGCTCGGCGTCGGAGTGCAGTCGCAGGCGTTCAACACCGGCGCAGCCGTGCCGTGGGCGCGGCCCGGTATCGGCGCCGTCGCGACGCAGTCGTTCACCGACCGCCGCTACGGCTGGCGCGGGCTCGAGCTGCTGGCCGCGGGTGGTGCCCCGGAGGATGTCCTGGCGGAGCTGACGGCGCCCGACGAGCTGCGCGCGTTCCGGCAAGTCGGCATGATCGATCCTCGGGGCAGAACGGCCCAGTTCACGGGAGGGCACTGCATCCCGTGCGCGGGCGACGTATCCGGAGACGGGTGGGCCGCACAGGGGAACATGCTCGCCGCGGAGGCGTGGCACGAGATGGGGCGCGCCTTCGAAGCGACCACGGGATCGCTGGCGCAGCGGCTGATGGCGGCGCTCGAGGCGGCCGAGTCGACGGGGGGCGACTGGCGCGGCCGCGGCGGCGCTGCGATCGTCGTCGTGCCCGCAGAGGGTGAGCCGTGGGAGCGCGTGATCGACCTGCGCGTCGAGGAGGGCGACGACTCGCTGGTCGAGCTCCGGCGGCTGCTCGCGCGTGCCGAGGGCTACCGAGAGGCAAACCATGCACAACCGGGGGCGCCGGTCGCCGCGGCAGCCGGGCTCCCGGAGCCGTACGTCAAGTGGCTCGCCATCCTCGACGCGGCGGCCTCGGGCGACGTCCAGGGCGGGCGCCTGCTGCTCGCCGAGCTCGAAGCAGACCAGCCGCGCTGGCGCGACGCCTTACGTTCGCTCTCACATCACCCCGAGCTGCCGCCTTTGCAGGAGATTCTGGACGAGTAACATCGGGCTCGTGCCTGCTGCTCTCTGGTTCACGGACGATCCCGAGGCGTGCGAGCTCATCGCGACCGATCCCTTCGCGCTGCTCGTCGGCTTCGCGATCGACCAGCAGGTGCCGGTGCAGAAGGCCTTCGCCGGCCCGCTCGTTCTCAAGCAGCGGCTCGGCACGATCGATCCGAAGAAGCTGGCGGGCATCGACCTCACCGAGGCGTTCGTGACCAAGCCGGCGATCCATCGGTTCCCGGCCGCGATGGCGACACGCGTGCGCGAGCTGGCAGCGGTGGTCGCGGACGAGTACGACGGCGACGCCTCGCGGATCTGGACCGAGGCGCCCGACTCTGCGTCGCTCAAGAAGCGGATCGGCGCGCTGCCCGGCTTCGGCGAGATGAAGGTCAAGGCTCTCAGCTCGGTGCTCGCGAACCACTACGGAGTGAAGGCGGCGAAGGCGCTCGTCCCGGATCACGCAATGCTCGGTGACGTCGACTCGCCCGAGGCGCTCGAGCAGTATCAGGCGGCGAAGCGGGCCTACAAGGCCAAGCTACGTGCCGGAAACGCCTGAGGCCTTCTGGCGGCGCGCGCACGGCGCGCTGCAGATGCCGAAGGTCGAGGAGTGGGAGACCTGGCCGTTCGAAGGCGAGCTGGCGCCTCGAGAGCTCGTCGGCCCGGTCGGAGCCGATGCCCCGCGGAGCGGTGCGGGCGGCGTCGACTGCCGGCGCTGTGCCGAGGGCGACGCGGGCGCGCTCTGGTCCGACGAGCACTGGCTCGTCCGGCCGCTCGACGGACCGAGCGGGTTGCCGGCGGTCGTGATCCTCGAGACCCGGGCGCATTACGACTTCCCGGACCTGCCTTCGGAGCTCCAGGAGGAGCTGGGGCCGCTACTCGTGCGGGTGCAACGTGCCGTCTCGGCGATCGAGGGCGTCGGCAACGTGCACGTCTGCCGTTGGGGCGACGGGAGCGAGCACTGCCACGTCTGGTTCATGGCGCGGCCCGCGCGCATCCCGCAGCTGATCGGCTCGTTCGCCGCAATCTGGGACGACGTCCTCCCCCCGCTGCCGGAGAACGTCTGGGGGGAGAACCTCGCGATCGTCGCGCGCGAACTGTCCGTGTCCCGTTAGGCCGCGGCCCGAGGGGCCCAGTCCGGTGTCAGACACGGTGACAGGAGCGTGACGAGCCGTCCACAGACGCAGCGCAGGCCCGCGTCGCTGCTGGGATCGCGCCGTGGACACGTCCGGTGTCAGACACCGGGGTTTTTCGCGCTCAGCGCGGCCCCGTCAGGCCTCGGCCCGAGTGGCCCAGTCCGGTGTCAGACACGGTTACAGAAGTGGGACGAGCCGTCCACGGGCACAGCGCAGCCCCCCTTCGCTGCTGGGATCGCGCCGTGGACATGTCCGGTGTCAGACACCGGGGTTCGCGCTCAGCGCGGATCGGGCCGGTCGACGTTCCAGTGCCTCGCGACGGAGGCCACCCAGCCCCCGTCCGGTAGCGCGGTGACGAGGAAGAGCGTGATCGCGCGCTGGCCGAGCTCGTGATCGCCGTAGAGCACCTCGACGGCGAACCTTTCTCGTGCCGCGATCACGTCCCGGAGGGTCTCGAACAGCGGATCCGTGTTGTCGCGGATCGCCCCTTGCCAGAACCCGAGCTCGCCCGGCGCGATGTACAGATCCCGCGTCAGGCGCCGGAAGTCGTCGAGCGGCGCATGAACCGTGATCCCGGTGGTGAGCTCCTCGGTCCGGACGTACCAGCCGTGCAGCACCGCGATCCCCGTGCCCACGTTCCGCACCGCGATCGCGAGGTAGACAGCCTCGTCCGTTGCCTCGGCGATAGCTCCGGAGCCCGGAACCTGGAACCACCGGTTGTCCTGGAAGCCGACCTTCTGCGCGGCGTCATCCTGGTGCGACGGCATGAGCAGCGGCCGCAGGTTCGCGAGCAGCGACCGCTCGGCAACCCGCGCGGAGCGATTGGCCGAGCGCACCGCCGCGAAGGTGGCGAGCGCGAGCACGAGCGTCGCGCCGGCCGTCGCGATGCTCGACGCCGCCACCCAGTCGAGCGCGACGATCACCGGAGTGTCTTCAGCGCGGGCCCGAGCGCCTGCTTGGCGTGAAGCACCGGCTCGAACAGATCGCCGTGGGCCGCGACCCGCTCGAGCGCGACCGCCATCGAGAAGTCGCGGGGCTGCACCGCTTCCGTCAGCTCCTCCCACCGAAGCGGCGTCGAGACCGGCGCACCCGGTTTGGGACGAACCGAGTAGACCGACGCGATCGTCTTGCCCCATCCGTTCTGCCTGTGGTCGACGAGCACACCCGACCGCTTCTTCTTGAGCCACTCCGTCGTCACCTCACCGGGGTGCTCCGCCTCGAGCCGGCGCGAGAGCAGCTCCGCGAACGCATACGTGTCCTCGAACGTCGACCGGCGCACGATCGGAACGACGACGTGGATGCCGTCCGAGCCGCTCGTCTTGACCCACGACTCGAGGCCGAGGTCGCCTAACGCCGCACGGACGTAGTGCGCGACGCGAACACAGAGCGCGAACGCGCCGGTCTCCTCCGGCGGGTCGAGATCGAAGAGCACGAAGTCGGGCCGGTCCGGCTTGTCGACCCGCGAGTACCACGCGTTCATGTCGATGCAGTGCATCTGCACCATCCAGAGCAGCGCCTCGCGCGAGTTGACGAGCGGAAAGTCGACGAGCCGCGACTCGCCCTGGCCCCGGCCGCCGCGCGGCCACGTTCGGAACTGCCGCGTCGGGATCCACGACGGCATGCCCTTCGGCGCCTGCTTCTGGAAGAACGCGCCGCCCGGGAGCCCCTCCCGCCAGCGCTTCATCGTGAACGGACGGTCGCGCAGATGCGGGATCAGGACCTCGGCGACCTGCCCGTAGTACGAGAAGAGGTCGCCCTTGGTGATCCCGTCGTCCGGGTAGAGAACCCGGTCGGCGCTCGAGAGCTTGACCTCGTGCCCGCTCACGTCAGTGCGCGGCGCGCCTCAGCCGGCGCCGGCCAGCAGGAAGGCGCGGTTCTCCTTCAGCATCTCGCGCGCGATCACGAGGCGCTGGATCTGATTCGTCCCCTCGTAGATCTGCGTGATCTTCGCGTCGCGCATCATCCGCTCGACCGGGTACTCGGAGATGTACCCGTAGCCGCCGAGTACCTGAACCGCGTCGGTCGTCACCTCCATCGCGACGTCCGTGCAGTAGAGCTTCGCCATCGCGGAGAGCTTCGTCAGCTCGGCGCCGGTCTCGTCGGCGTCGATCATGGCTCCGACCTTGTAGAGGAGCCCGCGTGCTGCCTCGCACTTCGTCTCCATGTCGGCGAGCATCCCGGCGATCAGCTGGTGCTGCGCGATCGGCTTGCCCATCGTCTCGCGCGAGCGCGCGTACTCGACCGCGTAGTCGGTGGCGCCCTGCGCGAGGCCGAGCCCCTGCGCACCGATCCCGGGCCTCGACCGGTCGAGGATGCGCATCGCGAGCTTGAAGCCCTCGCCCTCGGCGCCGAGCAGGTTCGCCGCCGGAATGGTGCAGTCGTTGAAGAACACCTCTCCCGTCGTCGAGCCCTTGATTCCCATCTTCGGCTCGATGCGGCCGACCTCGAACCCCGGCGACCCTGCCTCGACGACGAAGGCCGAGATCCCGGAATGACCGCTCGTCGGATCGGTCTTCGCGAACACGACGTACACGGTGGCGACGCCCGCGTTCGTGATGAACCGCTTGCCGCCGTTGAGCACATACGCATCACCTTCGAGTCGCGCGGTCGTCCGCATCGCGGCCGAGTCGGAGCCGCTCTCGGGCTCCGTCAGCGCGTAGGCGGCGAGCCATTCGCCGCTCGCGAGCCTCGGCAGGAAGCGCTGCTTCTGCTCCTCGGTCCCGGCGAGCTTGATGCCGAGAGAGCCGAGCTCCTGGACCGCGATGATCAGGCCGCTGGTCGCGCACACCTTCGACAGCTCCTCGACCGTGACGAACGTCATCAGCGCGCTTGCGCCGAGGCCGCCGTACGCCTCGTCGAACATGACGCCGAACACGTCGTTCTCGCGGAAGAGCTCGACGACATCCCACGGGAACTCCGCGGTCTTGTCGATCTCGTGCGCCCGCGGCGCGATCCGCTCACGAGCCAGCGTGCGCACGTGCTCGCGGAGCTCGCGCTGCTCGTCGCTCAGCGGATCGAGGACGCTCACGGCCGCGATTCTAGTCGGGTGCGTCCCAGGGACTCGGACGGCCGCTGCCGGGAAGGCAGCAGTCCGGCGCGCATACGTCGTGGCTCGGGCCGAGACGGCCGAGCGCCGGCCGCTCGCCGCCGAGGGTCATCCGCTCGACGATCAGATCGGCGAGCCCCGAGACGAACGCGGGGTGCGTGCCGGCGGTCCTGGCACGCGCGAGCACGAGCCCGAGCGAGTCGGCGGCGCGCGCGCGCCTCGATGTCGAGGTCGTACAGCACTTCGATGTGATCCGAGATGAACCCGGTCGGGGCAGCGACGACGTTCCTGATTCCGCGGGCCGCCACCTCGGCGAGGTGCTCCGAGATGTCGGGGCCGAGCCACGGCACCTCCGGTGAGCCGCTGCGGCTCTGGTACACGACCGCCCAGTCGTCGACGCCGACTGCCTCGGCGACGAGGCGCGCCGTCTCGTTGAGCTGCGCCTCGTAGGCGGAGCTCCTGGCCATCGCAGCCGGAATCGAATGCGCCGTGAAGGCGATGTGGACGGCGCCCGTCCGGGAGCTCCGCGAGTGCGTCCCGAACACGGTCGACGTTGGCGGCGACGAAGCCGGGATGGTTGAAGAACATGCGCAGGCGCGGCACCTCGGGCGCGTCCTCGCCGACGGCCAGCTGGGCCCGGAAGAGATCCTCTCGATACTGCCGGCAGCCCGAGTACGAGCTGTAGGCGGATGTGAAGACCGCGAGCGCCCGGCGGACGCCGGCATCGCGCATCTCCCCCATCGTGTCGGCGAGGAACGGATGCCAGTTCCGGTTGCCGAGATACACCGGCAGGTCGACCCCGCGCGCGTGCAGCTCGGGCTCGAGCGCCGCGATCAGCGCGCGGTTCTGCTCGTTGAGCGGACTGACGCCGGCGAAGAGCTCGTAATGCTGCGCGACTTCGAGCAGGCGCTCGCGCGGTACGCCGCGTCCTCGCGTCACGTTCTCGAGGAAGGGGAGCACGTCGGCCGTCCCCTCCGGCCCGCCGAACGAGACGAAGAGGATCGCGTCGAACGTCTGCTCCGGCAAGGTCGCAACCGCCCGGTCGGCCGGCTGCTTCCGCTGGTCGACCGGCGTCGGCACGGCCGTATGGTGCCTGGAGCTACCGGGCAGCCGAGGGTGAGCGGACGAGCGCCGCAGCCGCCACAGCGCCGGCAGCGAGCGTGAGGCAGCCGATCAGGATCACCAGCCTGAACCCGCTGACGAAGGCCGCGTTGGCGACGGGCGCGAGCGCCGGCCGTCCGGCGGCCGCACGGAGCCCAGACGAGCTGACGGCGGCTGCGAGCGCCTTGCCGTGATACCCGGCGGCCGCGAGGTGAGTGCCCGCTCGGTGCTGAAGCGTCGCTCCGAACACCGCGACGCCGACCGCCAGACCGCCGACCCGGCACGTGTTGCTGATGCCCGAGGCCATGCCGGTCCGCGCCGGGTCGACGACGCGGAGCGCGGCGCCGGCGATCGTCGGGTTTGCCAGCCCGATCCCGATGCCCGCGACGATGAAGCCGGGGAGCAGCGCCGTCCAGTCCGAGCCGACCGAGATGTTCTCCATCAGGAGCGCGCCGAGCGCGCTCACCGCAAGGCTGACCGCCAGGAGCGTCCGCATCGAGATCGTCGCGGCGCGCGTTCGCGTCACCAGCGGGACGAGGAAGATGAACGCGGTGATCGGCAGGAAACGCAGCCCCGCCCCGAGCGGCGAGTTTCCTTCGATGTCCTGCAGGTAGATCGAGAGGAACGGGAAGAGGGCGAACATGCCCGCGCCGAGACAGAACGTCGCAACCTGCACGCCGACGAACGAAGGATGGCGGAACAGGGAGACGTCGAGCATCGGCCGCTCCTGGCGCAGCTCGACGAGCACGAAGACGGCGAGCAACGCGACACCCCCGGCGAGTGAGGCGACGATCTGCACGTCGGACCAGCCGACCGAATTGCCGCGCAGGAGCCCGAAGACGATCAGGAAGAGCGCGACGGAGAAACACACTCCTCCGGCGAAGTCGGTGCGACGGGCTCCCGGATCGCGCGACTCGCGTAGCTTCCGGAGCGCGACGGCGAGCGCGAACGCGCCGACGGGCACGTTGACGAAGAAGATCCAGCGCCAGCCGAGCGAGTCGGTGATGATGCCGCCGAGCAAGGGGCCGATGGCGACGGCGAGACCGACGGTCGACCCCCAGACGGCGATCGCGCGACCGCGCTCCGGGCCCTGATACTCGGCTCCGATCAACGCCAGAGCCGTCGCGAACAGCGCGGCGCCCCCCACGCCCTGCAGTGCGCGCGCGGCGTCGAGCGTCGCGATGCTCGGCGCAACGCCGCAGAGGAACGAGGCCGCCGTGAAGACCGTGACGCCGAAGCAGAAGACGAGCCGCCGTCCGAATCGATCCGCGAGCGACCCCGCCGTCAGGATCAGCGCGGCGAGTGTGAGCGCGTAGGCGTCGACCACCCACTGCAGCCCCGTCAGGCTGGCGTCGAGCGAATCCTGGACGCTCGGCAGGGCGACATTCACGATCGTGATGTCGACCAGGAGCATGAACGTCGTCACGCAGACGGCGATCAGCGTCCAGCGGCGATCCGAGCTTTCGGCAGGCATCGCGCGATTCTAGGGACGTGGGCCGGCCCGCCGGTCCCGCCGCGCCGTAGATTCCCGGTGTGATCCTCGAGAACGGCCTCATCCGCACGCTGGAGCCGCGGGTGCCGACACAACGCGCGCTGGCGATCGCAGGCGAGTGGATCGCGGGCGGTGTCGGCGTGCACGAGACGGCGCTCGCGTCGCCGGAGGTCGTCGACCTGGGCGGCCGCGTGGTCGTACCGGGCTTCTCCGACTCGCACGTCCATTTCCCGACGTGGGCGCTCGCGCAGAACGAGATCAAGCTCGACGGCTGCGGCTCGCTCGCAGAGGCGGTCGACCGGATCCGGTCGGCTCCGACGCCGGCCGAGGGACGCTGGCTGCGCGGCTACGGATGGCGCAGCGGAGACTGGCAGCCGCCGCGGGAACCGACGCGGCACGACCTCGACGCGGTCAGCGGCGAGATTCCCGCCGCGATGATCGCCAAGGACTATCACTCGATCTGGCTCAACACGAAAGCACTCGCGCTCGCCGGCGGCGATCTCGACGTGGACGGGGGCGTCGTCGAGCGCGGCGAGGACGGAGAGCCGACAGGTGTGCTCCGCGAGGAAGCGGCCTGGCGCTTCAAGGAGCGCTACATGGTGTGGCCGGACGACGAGTACCTCGACGCGATGCGGGTGGGGATCCGGCTGGCGAACTCGCGCGGCGTGACGGCCGTGCACGACAAGGACGGCTGGCTCGGCGCCCTACGCCTCTGGCGCCAGCTCGAGGAGCGCGGCTCGCTGACGCTGCGCGTCTGGCAGTCGATTCCCCACGAGCGCCTCGCGGACGCCACTGCGATCGGGATGCGCTCGGGCCTGGGCAGCCCGTACCTCCAGCTCGGGTACCTGAAGGTGTTCATGGACGGGACGCTCGGGTCGCAGACGGCGTGGATGCTCGACGGCAGCGGTGTGCAGATCACGAGCGGCGCCGAGCTCGCCGAGATCGTCCGCCGTGGCGCCGCGGGCGGGTGGCCGGTTGCCGTGCACGCGATCGGCGACCGGGCGAATCGCGAGGCACTCGATGCCTTCGAGCAGACGCGCGAGCTCTGGCAGCCCAAAGGGCTGCGCCAGCGGATCGAGCATGCGCAGCTGCTCGCGCCCGAGGATCTGCCGCGATTCGCGGAGCTCGGTGTCAGCTGCTCCGTCCAGTTCTCCCACGCACCGTCCGACCGTGACCTCGCCGACGACTACTGGGCGGGGAAGACCGACGGCGCGTACGCATTCCGGTCGCTGCTCGAGTCGGGAGCCGTGCTCGCAAACGGCAGCGACGCGCCGATCGAGGAACTCGACCCGCTGGCCGGGATCCGCGCCGGGGTCCGGCGGACGATCGACGAGCGGCCGTCCTGGCATGCCGACCAGACGCTGAGCGTCGAGCAGGCGTTCCACGCCACGTGTGTCGCTCCGGCCTGGCTGACCGGCGCCGAGCGCCGCCGTGGGAAGCTGACACCCGGGAACTACGCCGACCTCGTCGTGCTCGACCGCGACCCGTGGGACGACCTCGACGCGCAGGTCGTGGCCACGCTGGTCGGCGGCCGCTGGGTGCACAACCCGCCGCCCTGGGACTGAGAGAGCCCGGCCGCGGTTTTGCGCGCGCCTTACGTACGCAAGATCAGGCGTTGGCCGAGCGGAGCGATGGTCAGTGCGTTCACTTCTTTCGCATTGACCCAGGAGGTCGGAGATGAAGCACCGTGTACTCACCACCATCGCGCTCGCGGTTCTCGCGTGCGCAGCGGTCGCGTCGACCGCGACCGGCGCCGGGAACGGCCGGCTCTTCCAGTTCCGCGGCGAGCTGACCGGCATCACGCTGAATTCGCTCGGGCTGCAGGTCGAGGGCGGCAACAAGCCCGCGCTCCGCAAGATGCTCGGCCAGAGCCAGAACCAGACGTTCGCGATCGGCGACCACACCGAGATCCTGATCTGGCGGAAAGGCGTCCCGGCAGTCGGCGGCGTCGCCGACCTGAAGATCGGCGACTGGGTCCAGGTCAACGTGCACGCCCGCGCCGGCTCGTCGCTCGCCGAAATCGAGGCGAACCAGGCCGGCCTCGTCGGCGATCACGTCACGACGCCCGAACGCAGCGCTGCCTCTGTGGCTCTACGTCGGCACCGTCGCAGGCGCGCAGTCCGGCGGGCACATCGCCCTGCACGTGACTGCCGGCAACCGGCGCGCGCTTCGCTCGCTGCTCGGCCAGTCGGCCGACCAGACCTTCACCTATGACGACGGCACGATCTTCCTGCTCTGGCAGGGCAAGGTCCCGACCGTGATCGACGCGTCGCAGCTGAAGGCCGGCGACCGCATCACCGTCCGGATTCGCGCTCCGTTCCGCTCGAGCCTCGCGCAGGTCGAATCGACCCCGGCGAACCACGTCGGCGACCACGAGCCCGGCAACCCGCTGAACCAGAACTAGCGCAAGCTCGCGAAGGCAAGGTAGAGCTCACGTGCCGCTCGGATCCCGAGCGGCACGTACTCTGCAACCAGCCGTTCGTTCGGCGAGTGGATCTGCGAGTCCGGCAGCCCGAACCCGGTGATCACGCTCGGAATGCCCTTGTCGACGAACGCCGGGACGATCGGCAGCGTCCCGCCCATGCGGATGAGAGCCGGCCGGCGGCCGAGCGCCCGCTCGAAGGCGTCGAGCCCCAACTGCACGGCCTTGGCGTCGGGCGGCACGAGGCCCGGCTCCGCCGACGACCACTGCTCGACGCTGCAGGTCGGCGTTGTCGGGTGCGGCCTCCCGGAGGATGCGCTCCACCTCGGGCACGATCTCCGCGACCGTCTGCCCGGGCGCCAGCCTGATCGACACGTTCGCAACCGCCTCGACCGGGATCACGGTCTTCTGGAGGTGCGGCGACCCGGTGGCGATTCCGTTCACGTCGATCGCCGGCTCCGCCAGCGTGCGCCAGTAGAAGTCCTCGGCCGCTCGAGCGTCCTTCGCGCGCGCACCCTGCTCGGCGAGCTCGTCGGCGCCGGTCGGGAGGTGCGCCCAGCCCGCAATCTCCTCCGCCGTCGGCGCCGTGATCCCCTTGCGCAGCGAGTCCACGAGCGTGCCGTCCCGTGCGACGAGCGCGCCGAGCGTCGTCATCAGCGCGTGCGCCGCGTTGAGCGCGGCACCGCCGAAGACCCCCGAGTGCAGGTCGCGCTCGCCGGTGCGCAGCGTGACGTGGAAGTAGACGACGCCGCGGCTCGAGAGGTTGAAGGCTGGAACGTCGCGGCGGATCATGCCGCTGTCGAAGATCACCGCCGCGTCGGCGCCGCGCTCGTCAGCCTCGAGGAACTCGACGATCGAGTGGCCGCCGGTCTCCTCCTCGCCGTCGCAGCAGAACCGGACGTTGACCGGCAGCGTCCCCGCTTGCGCGAGCTCGCGCGCCCCCGCCAGGAGCATGTACAGCTGGCCCTTGTCGTCGACGGCGCCGCGGGCGTACAGATAGTCGCCGCGGATCTCCGGCTCGAACGGGTCCGACTCCCAGAGCTCGAGCGGGTCGGGCGGCTGCACGTCGAAGTGGCCGTAACAGAGCACCGTCGGCGCCGTCTCCGGATCCGTCGAGGCGGGAATCTCGCCGATCGCGAGCGGCTGGCCGTTCCAGTCGACGAGCTCGCAGTCCCCGCCGGCGTCGCGGATGAAGGAACACACCCACTCCCCCGCCCGCGTCACGTCCGCGGCGTGTGCCGGGTCGGCTGAGATCGAGGGGATGCGGAGGAGCTCGCTGAGCTCCTCGAACCAGTCGCCGGCCATCGGCCGCCGAGCCTACCTAAGCGACGTCTCGGAGCTTCTGGCTCTCGGCGAGCGCGCGCAGCTTCTTCAAGCCCTGGTTCTCGATCTGCCGAATGCGCTCGCGCGTGACCTCGAATGCGCGCCCGACCTCGTCGAGCGTCCGCGGCTGCTCGCCGTTGAGCCCGTAGCGAAGCTCGAGGACGCGCCGCTCGCGGTAGCTGAGCGAGCTGAGGCACCTGGTAAGCGCCGCCGCGCGGAACGCGGTGTCCGCGGCCTCGTCCGGGAGGGGCGTCGACTCGTCCTCGAGGAACTGGCCGAACTCCGACTCCTCTTCGTCTCCGACCGGCTTCTCGAGCGAGACTGGAGTCTGTGAGGTGCGGCGGATCGCCTCGACCTCCTCCACGGTCATCTCGAGGTCGATCGCGATCTCTTCGTTCGTCGGCTCACGGCCGCGCTCGGCGCGCAGCTTGCGCTCGGTGCGCATGATCTTGTTGAGCTTCTCGACGACATGGACCGGCATGCGGATCGTGCGCGCCTTGTCGGCGAGCGCCCGCGCCACTGCCTGGCGGATCCACCACGTTGCGTACGTCGAGAACTTGTAGCCCTTGCGCCAGTCGAACTTCTCCGCTGCGCGGACCAGGCCGATCGTGCCCTCCTGAATCAGGTCGAGGAACGGCAGCCCCTGGTTGCGATACCGCTTGGCGATCGAGACGACGAGGCGCAGGTTCGCCTCGACCATCTCCTGCTTCGCGCGGTGGTCGCCGCTCTCGATGCGCTTTGCGAGCTCGACCTCCTGCGCCGCGGTGAGCAGGCTCACCTTGCCGACGTCTTTCAGGAACAGCTGGAGCGAGTCGGCGGAGAACTCGACCGCGACAGGCTCGGCCTCGTCGGCCGAGATCTCGACCGCAGCATAGAAGTCCGCAGCGGCCTCCGCCTCGATCGCGCGCAACGGGGCCTCGTCGGCCTCGTCGTCGTCATCGTCTGCCTCGACGAGCTCCTCGTCCTGCTCCTCGTCGGCAACCTCGAGCTCTTCTCTCGCCTGCACGTTTTCGGTGCTCATTTCGGCTCCCCCTGCCGTCCTGTGAAGGATGCGGAACTCTCGCATCAGGGACGGACGGACGCCATAGTCCTATTGGCTCATTTGGACAAGCCTTTCGGCGGAGGTGTGACCAGGCCGTCCAGGAAGGTGGCGGATTGACGCCCGAGCGGCGTTCCGGCCCCGAGGCGCCGGGCGAGGGTGAACTGCCTGACTGCCTCGTCGCGCTGCCCGGTCCAGGCGAGCAGGAGCCCCAGATGGAACCGCACGCTCTGGCTGCGCGGAAAGCGCTTGACGAGCGGCCCCAGCCGGGAGAACGAGGCGGCGAGATTGTCCTCGTCGAACCGGCCGACCGCCGCCGCGACCTGTGCGTCGTCGTCGTCGGGCTGCAGGCGCGCGGCTCTCAGATAGAGGCGTTCCGCCGAGTGCTGGTGGCCCTGGCGCTGCAGCAGCACGCCCTGGGCGAGCAGGCGGTTCGGCCGGCTCTGCTGGAAGACCGGGTAGAGCCCGTCCTGCGGTGCGAAGAACTGCGGATGCAGCACCTCGTCGGCGCGCATCTCGTAGATCGTGTCGCGTCCGGCCGACTTGGCAGTGCGGAAGGCCTGTGAGGCCTCGTTGAGGTAGCCGGCGCAGAAGAGCACCAGCCCGTAGTTGAACTGGACGACCGCATCCTTCGGCGCGGCCTGCGCGACCGGCTCGAGCGCCAGCGCCGCTCGCTTGCCGCGGAGGGCGAACGCAGCCCGAATCGCTGCTGCCCTGCTGGTCGCCACTCCTGGCACGATCAGCGGCGTAGCCGGATCGCACCTGGTCGCCGGCTGCGGAGGGTCCTGACGGGTCGCAAGGACAACTCCGGCCACCACGGCCGCCGCAGCCACGGCCGCCGCGCCGACGAGCACGCGCACACGAGCGGCGGGCGACATTCCGTCCAACGGTATCGGGAATGAAGTGCGGTACGGCTACCGTTTAAAGGGCAGTGACGACATACCGCGACCTGCTGAAGGCCACGAGAGCCGAGATTTCGGAGGTCGACGCGCGGGCTGCGCAGGATCTCGAGGGTGCGGTGTGGATCGACGTGCGTGAGAGCGACGAATGGGCCGAGGGCCACATTCCAGGAGCCGTCCACGTGCCGCGCGGCAATCTCGAGTCGCGGATCGAAGCTGCGGTCCCCGACCGTGCCATGCCTGTCGTCCTGTATTGCGCCGCCGGCAACCGGTCGGTGTTCGCTGCCAAGACGCTCGGCGAGCTCGGCTACGCCGACGCGCGTTCGCTCGTCGGGGGGTTCACCGACTGGAAGCGAAACGGCGGCGAGATGACGATGCCGCGCACGCTCTCGCCCGAGAAGCGCACCCGCTACTCACGCCATCTGCTGATCCCCGAATTCGGCGAGCAGGGTCAGCTGAAGCTGCTCGACTCGCGGATCCTGCTGATCGGCGCTGGCGGGCTCGGGTCGCCTGCGTCGCTCTACCTGGCCGCGGCAGGCGTCGGGACGCTGGGGATTATCGACGCAGACATCGTCGACGAGACGAACCTGCAGCGCCAGATCGCGCACTCGCTCGAGACCCTCGGCACGCCGAAGGTCGACTCCGCGAAGAAGGCGATCGAGGCGCTCAACCCGGACGTCGACGTCGTCACGTACCGGGAGCGGCTCACCTCCGAGAACATCGATCGCATTCTCGACGACGGCTGGGACCTGATCGTCGACGGCGCCGACAACTTCCCGACCCGCTACCTCGTCAACGACGCGTCGGTGTGGCGCGGGATTCCGGTCGTGCACGGCTCGATCTACCGCTTCGAGGGCCAGGTGACCGTCTTCAAGCCTCACGAAGGACCGTGCTACCGGTGTCTCTTCCCCGAGCCGCCGCCGCCCGAGCTGGCGCCGTCGTGCGCCGAGGGGGGCGTGCTCGGCGTCCTGCCGGGCATCGTGGGCTCGCTCCAGACGAACGAGGCGATCAAGCTGGCCGCCGGGATCGGCGAGCCGCTCGTCGGTCGGCTGCTCCTGTTCGACGCGCTTGCGACCGAGTTCACCGAGGTTCGGATCGAGCGCCGCGCCGACTGCCCGGTGTGCGGCGAGCATCCGACGATCACCGAGTACATCGACTACGTCGAGTTCTGCGCCCGGTGACGGTCGTGCGTGTGCCCCCCGTGCTGCGCGCGGAGGCGGGCGGGGCACGTGAGGTGACCGCCGAGGGCGGGACCGTTCGCGAGCTCCTCGAGAACCTGACGACACGACTTCCCGCGCTCGGATCGCGCGTCTACGGCGATGGCGCAATCCAGCCCTTCGTGAATGTCTACGTCGACGGCGAGGACGTGCGGACACGCGACGGCCTCGACACGCCCGTCGCCGTCTCGAGCACGGTCATCCTCCTGCCGGCCATGGCCGGTGGTTGCTAACTCGCTGCTCGACCTGATCGGCTCGACGCCGCTCGTCGAGCTGTCCCGGATCTCGCCGCCGGGGCGCACGATCTACGCGAAGCTCGAAGGTCAGAACCCGAGCGGCTCGGTCAAGGACCGCATCGCCCTGGCGATGGTCGACGCGGCCGAACTCGAGCCGGGGCAGGAGCTGATCGAGCCGACGAGCGGCAACACCGGCATCTCGCTGGCGCTCGTCGCGAAGCTCAGAGGGCTGCGGCTGACCTGCGTGCTGCCCGCGAACGCGACCGTCGAGCGCCGAACGCTGCTCGAGCTGTACGGCGCGACGATCGTCGAATCGCCGGGCGACCAGGGCTCGAACGGAGCCGTGCGTCTCGCGCAGGAGATCGCGGCGCACGACGACCGCTACGTGATGCTCTTCCAGTACGCCAACCAGTGGAATCCGCGCGCCCACTACGAGGGCACCGGCGCGGAGATCGTTCGGGAGCTCGAGCAGGTCGACGCGCTCGTCGCGGGTCTCGGCACGGGCGGGACGCTGATGGGGACGGGCGCGCGGCTGCGGGAGGAGTGGCCCGGCGTGCAAGTCGTCGCGGCGGAGCCGCTGCCGGGCGATCCGGTGATGGGCCTCCGCTCGCTCGAGGACGGCTACGTCCCTCCGGTGCTCGACGTCTCGAAGCTCGACCGGAAGCTGCTCGTCTCGAACGCCGAGGCGGCAGCTGCGGCCCGAGCCCTGCTCGAGCGCGAAGGGCTGTTCGCCGGCGTCTCGTCCGGGGCCGTAGTGCACGTCGCCCGACGGGTCGCGGAGGATCTGCCCGAAGGCTCGACTGTCGTCGCGGTGCTGGCCGACGGAGGCTGGAAGTATCTCTCGGCGCCGTTCTGGGACGGCCGGGAGATCGACGAAAGCGTGCTGTGGTGGTGATCCCGCCGGAGGTTCGCGCCGAGCTCCGGGCCCATGCGGCCGAGGAGGCGCCGAACGAGTGCTGCGGCGTGCTCGTGCTCCGAGACGGCGCCGCCGACCGCTATCTGCGCGGCCGGAACACCCTGGCCTCGCCGTACCGGTACGAGCTCGAGATCGATCCGGCCGTCTGGTTCCTCGAGGACGAGGGCTACGAGCTGGCCGTGTTCCATTCGCACCCGGAGACGGCGCCCATCCCGTCGCGCACCGACCGCGAGCTGGCCGGCCTGTGGTCGGGCCGCACGTTCGTGATCTACGGGCTCAAGGCGGACGAGCTGCGCGCGTGGCGCGTGGCGCGCGACGACGTCGAGGAGATCCCGCTCGCGTGACGCGGCCGCGTACCCCCTACGTCTGACTGGAGTCAGACTCGTGTCTGACACACGTCTTTGCGTCGAAAGTGACGCGAGAGTGTGACGAGCCCTGCTCCGATCGGCGATTGCGCGACACCGGCCACCTGGCCCGCTTGGACAACGGACCGCCCAGCGCGTTTCGCCTGCCTGGAGCACGGCCGCGTCTGACTCGAGTCTGACTCGAGTCAGACGCCGGCGGTTCGCGCTACGAGACGGTGAAGCTGCCCTTCATGATCGACGCGTGAGGGTCGCACACGAACGTGTACTTGCCCTTCTTCAGCGTGATCGTCCAGCTGCTCGAGCCCGTCTTGCCGACGGAGGTCGACTTGTCGACGCCCGGGCCCTTCAGGTGGAAGTTGTGAATGGACGACTTGTCGGACACCTTGACCACGTACTTGCCCGCCTTCAGCTTCGACACCTTCTTGCCGCCCTGGGTCAGCGTGATCGTGAAGCCGGGCCCGACAGTGCCGTTCAGCGTCGGTGTCGCACCGAACGCTGACGGAAGAATGGTGAGCGCCGCAACGATCGCGGCAAGTGCAACGAGCTTCATGAGTCTCCTCGGAAGTTGGGTCGCTGTCAGCCCCAGGGTACGCTCAGAAGGATGTCTCTCGCGGACGTGATCGCACCCGAGTCGATCGTCGAGCCGCAGGGGCGATACCTCACCGATTTGATGGGACGCGGCGTCGTCGGAAGCGCCGACGCGGTCGTGCTCCCGTCCAGTGCCGAGGAGGTCGCCGCCGTGCTGCGGTGGTGCTACGAGAACGACACGCCCCTGACGGCACGCGGCGGCGGGACAGGGCTCGCGGGCGGTGCGATCCCGGTCAGCGGCGGCGTCGTGATCGGCTTCGACCGCCTCAACCGCGTTCGCCAGTTCGACCCGCTGCTCTGGCGCATGCACGTCGAAGCCGGCGTCACGACCGGCGACGTGCAGCGGCTCGCGCGCGAGAGCGGGCTCCGCTTCCCACCCGACCCCGGCGCCGCAGAGCTGTCGCAGATCGGCGGAAACATCGCGTGCAACGCGGGCGGGCCGCATGCCTTCAAGTACGGCGTCACCGGCCACTGGGTGACAGGGATCGAGGCGGTGATCCCTCCCGGGGAGATCGTCACGATCGGCGGTTCGCTGCGCAAGGACGTTGCGTCCTACGACCTGAAGAACCTGTTGATCGGCTCCGAGGGGACGCTCGGGTTGATCACCGCAGCCTGGCTTCGCCTTGTCCCCGCTCCGGAGCTCGAGCTACCCGTGGTCGGCCTGTACCGCGACGCCGACGCCGGCGTGTCCGCGATCGAGCGCGTGCTCGCGTCGGGCGTCGTGCCGGCCGCGATCGAGTACCTCGACGCCACCACGCTCGACTACAGCGGCGGCGCATACCCGTTCGGGATTCCGGAGGGCGCGGCGTTCATGGTGATCACCGAGGCAGACGGCTCGCGGGACGAGGCGGCGCGGGTCGCCGGTGAGTTGCGCGAAGCACTCGCCGACGACTCGGTGGCCGTGCACGCTCCGACGGATCCGGACGAAGTCGCAGGGCTGTGGCGCTGGCGGGGAGGCGTCGCGTTCGCGATCCTCGCGCAACGCGGCGGCGCCTACAGCGAGGACGTTGCCGTCCCGCTCGACCGCCTCCGCGACGTCGCACGCGAGACGCTCGAGATCGCGCGGCGTCACGACGTCCCGGGGCTGTCCTTCGGCCACGCCGGCGACGGCAACATCCACTCGACGTTCCTCTTCTCGCCCGACGAGCCCGACGAGGAGCGCCGCGCCGATGCGGCGTGCCACGAGCTGTTCGAGCTCGCGCTCAAGCTCGGCGGCACGGTCAGCGGCGAGCACGGGATCGGCTGGCTGAAGCGCGGGCAGCTCGAGCATCAGCTCGGACCGCAGGCCTACGACCTGCACCTCCGGCTCAAGCAGGCCTTCGATCCGAAGAACCTGCTGAACCCGGGCAAGAAACGCTAGACCGACACGGGCGCACCGGCAGCGGCCGACCGGAGCAGGGCGTCGAGCACGCGCGCCTGCCCCCTCAGCTCGGCGCCGCCGACGAGCGGCTCTCTGCCCTCCGCGATCGCCGCGGCGAAGTCGTCCAGCTGCAACCGGTACGGATCGAGGACCTCTTCGCGGTGCTCCTCGCCGTTCAGGATGACCCCGTCGAGGCCCGAGAACGGACGCGGCACGAGCAGCACGCCGTCCCTCCCGGTCACCTCGAGTCGGCTCTCGCTGGCGGTGAAGCCGCACTGGAACGTTGCGACGGCGTCACCGCTGCGGAGCTGCCCCGCGAACCGCTCGTCGACTCCCCCACGCCCGAGCCACGCCTCGCCGTAGACCCGCGAGGGCTCTCCCAACACGAGGCGCGCGGCGCTGCAGCAGTAGCACCCGAGGTCGAGTAGCGCCCCGCCGCCGAGCTCGGGCACGAACCGGACGTCGTCCTCACGGGGCAGGATCCCGAAGAACGAGGCGTGGACGGCCTGGATCTCGCCGACCTGCGGCAGCAGCTTCTCGAGCAGCTTCGTCTGGCGGGAGTGGCGCCACATGTACCCCTCCGCGAGCACGAGCCCGCACCGCTTCGCCTCGGCCAGCGCGAGCTCGACCTCTGCGGGCTCACGCGTGAACGGCTTCTCGACGAGGACGTGCTTGCCCGCGGCCAGCGCCTGCATCGTCCACTCGAAATGGAGCTTGGCGGGGAGTGCGATGTAGACGGCATCGAGCTCGTCGTCCGCGAGCAGCGCATCGTACGAACCGTGGGCGCGGCCGATGCCGTGCTCGCGGGCGTACGACGCCGCCCGACCAGCGTCTCGCGAACCGACAGCGACGATCTCGAACGGCGCATCGGCGGAGCGAGCGCCGAGAATCGCGCGGTTGATGTCGGCCGTGCTGAGCAGTCCGAGCCGCACGACTGCCCAACGTACACTCGGCGCGTCTACGCTCACCCGGTGACGCCTGGATGACACGCGCGCTCGTCACCGGCGGTGGGTCCGGCATCGGAGCCGCTGTAGCGCGGCGCCTGGCCGCGGACGGGCTCGACGTCGTCGTCGCGGACCTTTCCGCCGACGCAGCGGCGTCCGTCGCCGACGAGCTGGGCGCGACCGGAGCTCAGCTCGACGTGCGCGACGAGGAGCAGGTGCGCGCCGTGGTGACCGGCGTCGACGTGCTCGTCAATTCGGCGGGGATCGGCTCGACGACGAACACGCCGTCGACGCCTCTCGAGGTCTGGGAGGACGTTTTCGCCGTCAATGCCCGCGGAACGTTCCTCTGCTGCAAGCACGCCATTCCCGGCATGCTCGCCCGCGGCGGGGGCTCGATCGTCAATGTCGCCTCGGTCGCTGCGCTCGTCGGCCTGCGCAACCGCGCCGCCTACTCGGCGTCGAAAGGAGCCGTCGTCTCGCTGACGCGCGCGTTGGCCGTCGACCACGTCAACGACGGGATTCGCGTCAACGCCGTCTGCCCCGGCACCGTCGACTCGCCGTGGGTGCGGCGCCTGGTCGAGGAGTCGGGCGAGTCGCTCGACGACCTGCGGCGGCGGCAGCCGATGGGACGGCTCGGCACACCGGAGGAGATCGCCGACGCGGTGGCGTATCTCGCCTCTCCCGGCGCGGCCTTCGTGACCGGCTCGATCCTCGTGATCGACGGCGGCCTGACCGCGGCCTGATGCAGGGGCTCGTCACCGAGCCCGGCCGCGCCGGCTCCGCGCGCGTCGAGGACGTCGATGGCGCCTGCGCCCCCGCGCGGGCGAGGTCCCCGTCCGGGTGCTCGAGGTCGGGATCTGCGGGACCGACCGCGAGATCGCACACGGCCTGTTCGGGGTGCCTCCGCCGGGGGAGTCGACCCTCGTACTCGGCCACGAGGTGCTCGGCCTGGTCGACCGGGACGGCGAAGGCTTCACGCGCGGCGACCTCGTCGCCGCAACCGTTCGCCGCTCGTGCGGTCAGTGCCTCGCCTGCGCCGACGACTCGCCGGACTCGTGCCTGACCGGCGACTACAGCGAGCGCGGCATCACGCGCCTGCACGGATTCGCGCGCGAGCTCGTGGCCGAGTCGGCTGCTGAGCTCGTTCCGGTCCCGCAGGCGCTCGGCAGGCTCGGCGTGCTCGCCGAGCCGACGTCCGTCTGCGCACGCGCCCTCCGTCACGTGAGCGCAATCGGCGGCCGCCAGCCGTGGCAGCTTCGTCGCGCGCTCGTGATCGGCGGCGGTGCGATCGGGATGCTGACGACGTTCCTGCTCCGACTCGACGACGTCGAGGTGTGGACGGCGTCCCTCGAGCCGGAGAACAGCCTCGTCCGCGCCGTCGGCGCGACCTACGTGTGCACGAAGAACACGCCGGTGACGGAGCTCGGCACCTTCGACCTGGTCGTCGAGGCAGCCGGCGACGCCCAGCTGATGGCCGACAGCCTGTCGCTCCTCCGCCGCAGCGGCGTCGCATGCCTGCTCGGCATCGACGGCCGCGAGCAGACCGTCAAGCTCGACGGGCGCGCCATCGGCGTCGACGCGGTGCCTCGAGAACCGCGTCGTGTTCGGCAGCGTCAACGCTCAGCGGCAGGACTGGCTCGCCGGCGTCGCGGCCCTCGACCGCGCGCCGCCGTCGGTGGCAGGACGTGCTCGAGATCGGTCGTCGGCCTGCGCGTCCCGCTCGATCGATTCGGCGAAGCCTTCGACTACGGCGCGGGGAAAGCCACGCTCGTACTGAGCTAGAGCGACCGGTACGAGACCGGCACGCGCGCGCCGGTCTCGCCGGACCGGACGATCGCGTCGCACACCTCGGCCGCGCGGTACCCGTCTTCGAACGTCGCGCCGTAGGGCGCCACCTCGCCGTCCGAGACGATCGCCTCGAGCAGGTGGTGCAGCTCGTGGACGAAGGTGTCGCCCCAGCCGATGATGTGCCCGGGCGGCCACCAGTGCTGCCAGTACGGATGGTCGGTCTCGGAGACGAGCACCGTCTTGAAGCCACGGGCGCGGTCGCCGTCGGCGCGGAAGACCTGCAGCTCGTTGAGCCGCTCCATGTCGAAGGCGAGCGAGCCCTTCGAGCCGTTGATCTCCCACTGGAAGGCGTTCCGGCGACCGAGGGCGAACCTCGTCGCCTCGATCGTCCCGACCGCCCCGCTCGCGAACTCGACGGTTGACTCGATCGCATCATCGACCTGCCTGCCGGCCAGGAACGTCTTGGTGAAACCGGAGACGGCCGCGATCTCACCTGCGAGAAAGCGGGCCAGGTCAACGACATGCGCGCCGAGATCGCCGAGCGCGCCCGAGCCTGCCTCGCCCGGATCGAAGCGCCACGTGTCGAGCGTCGGATCGTCACCCCAGTCCTGGAGGTAGCGCCCACGGAAGTGCCTGATCTCGCCGACCTCGCCTGCGTCGATCAGCTCACGCGCCAGCCGAACGGCCGGGACGAACCGGTAGTTGAACGCGCAGAGGTGCTTGACCCCGGTCGTTGCGACGCGGCGCCAGATCTCGAAGCTCTCCTCGGCGTCCCGGCCGAGCGGCTTCTCGCAGATCACGTGCTTGCCCGCCTCTGCGGCGGCGATCGTCGGCTCCGCGTGCAGCGAGTTCGGGCCGCCGTTGTCGAAGAGGCCGATGCGGTCGTCGGCGACGAGCTCACGCCAGTCGCCGGTCGCGTACTCGTAGCCGTAGCGGGTCGCGGCCTCGCCGACGGCCTCCGCATTCCGGCCGGCGATCCCGACGAGCCGCGGGACGAGCGGCGGAGGCCACGTGATGTACGCGATCTTCTTGAACGCGTTCGAGTGCGCCTTCCCCATGAACGCGTAGCCGAGCATGCCGATCCCGATCTCGTCCATTGCGCGATAGTACGCAGATGGCCGACGCCGTCAGATGGGGAATCGTCTCGACCGCGGACATCAACCGGAAGCTCATTCCCGGTGTCCAGGCGTCCGACAAGGCCGACCTCGTCGCGGTGGCAAGTCGCGAGCAGTCGCGCGCCGATGCCTACGCACGGGAATGGGGAATCGAGCGCGCCTACGGGACGTACGAGGAACTGCTCGAGGATCCCGAGATCGAGGCGGTCTACATCCCGCTGCCCAACACGATGCACTGCGAGTGGTCGGTCCGTGCGCTCGAAGCCGGCAAGCACGTCCTGTGCGAGAAGCCGCTGTCGCGCCATCCCGACGAGGTGGCCGAGGCGTTCGACGCCGCCGACCGCGCGAATCGCTTCCTGACGGAGGCGTTCATGTACCGGCACAACCCACAGACGCTCCGGCTGCGCGAGCTCGTCGCGGAGGGCGCGATCGGGGAGCTGCGGCTGATCCGCTCGACGTTCAGCTACGGGCTGTACGACGAGTCGAACATCCGGCTGCGGACCGACGTCGAAGGCGGCGCGCTGATGGATGTCGGCTGTTACAACGTCAGCGGCTCGCGCCTGCTCGGCGGCGAGCCGCAGCACGTCTTACGGCGAAGCCTGGTTCGGCCCGTCGGGCACCGACTGGGTCACGACCGGGATCCTGCGCTTTCCCGGCGACGTGATCGCGACCTTCGACTGCGGCACGGCGCTGCCCGGGCGCGACGAGCTCGAGGCGGTCGGCAGCGAAGGCTCGCTCTTCCTCGACGATCCGTGGCATGCGTTCCACCCCGGGATCGAGATCCGCCGCGACGGCGAGGTCGAGCGGGTCGAGCTCGAGCCGGCCGATTCCTATCGCCTCGAGGTCGAGAACCTGAGCGACGCGATCCGCGGCGAGGGAACACCGCTCCTCGGGCGTGACAGGACGCGTTGGGCCAGGCGCGCGTGCTCGAGGCGCTGCACGAGTCGGCGACGAGCGGGCGCCGGATCGCGCTATGACCGCCGACGAGGCACGCAGCCGCGCCGCGGACGTGCTCGAGCGGGTCGGTATCCGGCTCACGAACGGTGAGCGCGATTCGATCGAGGTGACCGACTTCGCGCTGGGGAGGCTCGAGGAGGTCGGCCTGCAGATCCTGACCTACGTCAACACCGAGCGGGTCTGCGCGAAGGAGCTCGTCCTCTTCGCGTGGCAGAGCTGCCCCGAGCACCGCCATCCGCCGGTCGGCGACGACCCGGGGAAGGAGGAGACGTTTCGCTGCCGCGCCGGCGACGTCGAGATCCAGGTCGAGGGCACGGGAGCCGGTGCGCCTCTACCCGGGCGAGCAGGTCACGGTGCCGCCTGACACGCTTGCACTCGTTCCGCGCCGGGCCGAGCGGCGCCGTCATCTCGGAGTTCTCGACGCGCAGCCGCGACGAGCTGGACGTCTTCAGCGACCCGCTGATCGTTCGATAGCGCGTAGCGCGAGCTGCTCGTCGACCTCGCCGGGTAGGCCGCTCACCCCGACCGCGCCGATCCGCTCGCTCGCCGTCGAAGACGGCAACACCGCCGAGAAAGAAGGTGAAGAACGGGTCGAAGCTCGCCCGCTCGACGGCGTCTGCGCGCGCCTTCTCGGCCAGCTCGCGGGTCGAACGAGCGTCGCTCCGCGCCGCCGTGTAGGCCTTGCGCTGCGCGTTCAGGCGCGTGTCGGGGGCGGCGCCGTCCATCGTCGCTGCCGCGACCAGCTCCCCGTGCGCGTCGGCCACGAAAACCGACACGGGAGCGGTCGCTTCGCTGACGACGACCAGGTCGACGATTGCGCGAGCGCGGTCCAGACGCATCGGCCGAGTGTAAATGCCATGAGCACCCGGCTACCCTGGTGCCGCGATGAGCGCCCAAGCAGCAACGGCCTCCGGCGGGGCCGCCGACGCTCACGTTCCGCGGCCGCAGCTATCCCGTCCTGCTGCCGAAGCTCCGGGACCCGAGGCTCCACCTCGCCGCGACGATCATCTCCCTCCAGGTGATCGGGCAGATCGGCTTCCACTTCCGGGTCTCGATCGCCCAGATCCTGATCGCGATCGGCACCTGCGCAGTCCTCGAGATCGGGATCGCGCTGCGGAAGCAGCACGTCCTGATGTGGCCCGCGAGCGCGATGCTGACGGGGAACGGGGTCGCGTTCGTGCTGCGTGTGCCGGGCACCCAGCACGGCGACTGGTGGTCGACGCGCGGCTGGTGGATCTTCGCCGGGACCGCGGCCGTCGGGCTGCTCTCCAAGTACGTCATCCAGTATCGCGGCGCCCACATCTTCAACCCGTCGAACATCGGGCTCGTCCTCTGCTTCCTGATCCTGGGCCGAGGCAGAGCCGAGCCGCTCGACTTCTGGTGGGGCCCGATGTCTGCCTGGCTCGTGATCGCGCTCGCAGTGATCCTCGCGGGTGGATTCGCGATCCTGTCGCGCCTCTCGCTCCTGCGGGTGGCGCTGTCGTTCTGGGCGACGTTCGCGGCCGGGATCGGCGTGCTCGCCGTCGCGGGTCACCAGATGTTCGCCCGCTGGCACCTCGGCCCGGTCGAGGGCTTCCACTTCTGGTGGGTCCTCGTCACCTCGCCGGAGGTGCTCGTGTTTCTCTTCTTCATGATCACCGATCCGCGAACGGCCCCCAAGGGGCCGCGGGCGCGGATCGTCTACGCCGTCTCGATCGGGCTGCTCGCCTGCCTGCTGATCGCGCCTCTCCGGAGCGAGTACGCGACCAAGGTCGCGCTGCTCTCGTCGCTCGCGGTCGTCTGCCTTGCACGCCCGTTCGCCGAGCTCGCCGCGCGGGCCAACGTCCGCCGGCCCGTGCTCGCGCTCGCCGCGCCGCTGGCGGTGGCCGCCTACGCGGTGCTCCTCCTCCTCGTCAACGCGCCCGCCCGATCGACCGCCGCCACCGAGCCCGTCACCGGGAGCCTCCCGCCGGTGCAGATCCTGCCGTCCCGGGGTGTCCAGTCGCAGCTGACCGAGCCCGTGGCGCGGCTCATCGAGCACGACCTCCTCGCCAACCCGGGCGTGCACGTTGGTTCGGGCGACCGTGTCAAGCTCTGGCTCGAACGGGGACAGGGACAGGACCCACCGGTCGCAGTCGCCCAGCTCGCCGGCGCGACCTACCGCCTGACGGCAGATCGGCACCACGTGGGCCCTGTCGACCGGCACAGGTGCCATCCCGGTGGTGGCTACCCCGACGGGACCCACCGTCAAGGGTTACCACCTGACGAACGTCGCGCCCTCGGTCGGCCTCGACTTCCGGCAGGGGTCGTTCCGCTTCGGGATGTCGAACGACGTCCGCGGGATGATGGGCGGTGGGGTCTGCTGGCTCGACTACAACGACGACGGCTGGGTCGACCTGTTTGCCGTCAACTCCTACGCGGCCGCGGACGTCGACCGGTGGGAGGCCCGCGGCGGTTTGCCCGAGACAGCGTTGTTCGCGAACGACCACGGCCGATTCGCCGACGTGAGTCGTCGGGCGCACGCGAATCTGCCGGTCCAGGGCGACGGCTGCGTCGCTGCCGACCTCAACGGCGACGGACACACCGATCTCGTGGTGACGACGACAACCGGCATCGACCTGCTCTGGAACAACGGCGACGGGACGTTCACCGAAGGGGCAGCTGCGGCCGGCCTGACCGCCTCTGGGTGGTACACCGGCGCTGCCGTTGCCGACGTCAACGGCGACGGCAGGCCCGACGTGTTCATCGCCGGCTATGCCGATCCGAACGACCCGGTTCCGAACTCGCTCTCGGGCTTCCCGACCAACCTCGCCGGCGTCAGGGACCTGCTCTATCTCAACGAGGGAAACGATGCGAGCGGCCACACGCGTTTTCGCGAGGTCGGCCGCCAGGCCGGGCTCGAGGCGGCACAGCCGCGTCACGGGCTCGGCGCCCTGTTCACCGACTACAACGGCGACGGGCGACCCGACCTCTACGTCGCGAACGACGAGGATCCGAACCAGTTGTACGAGAACGTCGCCTGGCCGGGCGGCGCCGCCGCCGACCCGGCCGGGCTCGGGTTCCGGTTCGAGGAACGGGCGGCCGCTGAGGGCGTCGACGATGCGTTCGCCGGCATGGGGGTCGCCGCAGCCGACGTCGGACGAAGCGGGCTCGACCTCTTCGTGACCAACTCGCGCCACGAGTCGTCGGCCGCCTTCAGGCAGATCCGGTCGAACGGCTCGCCCGCGTTTGCAGACGCGCGCCCATCGTTCGACCCTGCACTCGGCGACGGCTTCGCCGGCTGGGGCGTGTCGTGGGTCGATCTCTCGAACACCGGCAACCCCGACCTCGTGCTGACCGCCGGTGGGATCCCGGTCACGAAGCCTCTCCCAGGACGCCGAGCCGGTCCGCGTCCTCGCGCCGGTGTCCGGGCACGGCACGGGCTTCGGGGCTGCGGCAGGAACCCTCGGTGCCGATCGGCTCCGACTGAACGGGCGCGGCCTGGCCGCGGCGGACGTCGACAACGACGGGCGCATGGAGGTCGCGATCAACACGATCGGCGGCAAGCTCGTCCTGCTGCGCCCGACGGGGCCGGTCGGCCACTGGCTCGAGGTGCGGCTGTCGAGGTTCTCACCCGGGGCCGTCGTGTCCGTCACGCTTCCTGACGGCAGGCGGCTGAGCCGCGAGGTTCAGGCCGGCAGCAGCTATCTCTCCTCCGAGGACCCGCGGTTGCACTTCGGGCTCGGCCAGGCGCAGACCGCGGCCGACGTGACGGTTCGCTACCCGTGGGGCGGCGTCAGCAGGCTCGGCCGGGTTCGCGCCGATCGGATCGTCGACGTCGCCGTGCCTCGAGCAAGCGTCCGAGCACGCGCTGCCCAGCGCCGGCTCCCGGCCACGTAACACCCTGCAGGGCTGCACGTCGGGTGCTCCCGGCCGTTCGACGGCCGCAAGCTGGAACCGGGCGGCTGCGGCCGTGCTCCGCGAGAGCGGGGCGGCCTCGCCGGTTCAGGCGCGCGACCTCTTCGACGTGTCCGCCGCAATGTGGGACGCGTGGGCGGCATACGACCCGAATGCTCGCGGATACTTCGACCGGGAGAAGGCCCACGCGGCGGACGTTCAGACGGCGCGGAATGCGGCGATCAGCTACGCGGCCTACCGGCTCCTGCTCTGGCGCGCCTCGTTCGGCTCGAACCTCGACAGGACGTTCGCCCGCCTGACGAGTGAGCTTCGTTCGCTCTGCTACTCACCGGGCTTCACGAGCACGAGCGGCAACTCCCCGCCGCGCTCGGGAACCGCATCGCGGCGGCCGCGATCGCCGCGGGCCGCCACGATGGCTCGCTGGAGTCGCTGCACTACGTCGACTCCTCGTATGTCCCGCAGAACGGCCCACTGGTCGTGAGCCAGGCCGGCTCGACGGTCCACGACGCGACCTTCTGGCAGCCGCTCGCGCTCGCGCTGAAGACGTCGAGCGGCGGAGCGGTTCCCGCGGAGAGCCAGAGCTTCGTCGGGGCGCAGTGGGGTCACGTTCACAGCTTCGCGCTGCCGCCCTCGTCCAGAGGGCTGCCGATCGACCCGGGGCCGCCACCCATCGGCGTCTCGTCCGACGCCGGGTACAAGCACGCGGCGGTCGCGGTGATCCGGGCGACGGCCGCAGCTCGGGTGGCCGCGACACCGGACGGATCGCCCGTCGGCTGGAACGCCCTCGCCGAGTCGCTCGATTCCGGCCGCACAGCTCCGGCTCGCCTCCATCACGACGTGCGGCTCTACTTCCTCCTCAACGGCGCGCTCAACGACGCCGCCGTCGCGACCTGGGGCGCAAAGCGCACGTATCAGTCTCCGCGCCCGATCTCGATGATCCGTTACCTCGCCTTCCAGGGGCAGTCCAGTGACCGGAACGCCGTGTCGTACAGCACCGCGGGGCTGCCGCTCGTGCCGGGGCTGATCGAGCTGGTCACGAAGGCGTCCAGCGCCCCGGGGCAGCGGCATGCGGCGCTCGCGGCCGAGCGTCGGCCACGTTGCGATGCTGTCGGCCGGCCGCTGGGTCCTCGGATCTCGCTGGGCACCGCCCGTGCAGACGCCGGCCTCACCGGGCTGGGTCTCGGAGTCGAGCGCGTTCGCGTACGCGGCGGATGGCGTGCTGTCGCGGCTGACGGGTCGCTCCTTCACGGCGCGCGCCGCGCTGCTGAGCGCGTCGGGCGTCCGCGACGGCATCCAGACGCCTCCCGACTCGGCGCGCGGCCGGGCGATCGGGACGACGGTCGCACAGCGGGCGTTGGCGCGGGCCGCCCGCTACCGCTGAGGCGTCAGCGTCCCGAGCGAGCCTGCAGACGGCGGGCGAACGTGTCGAGCGTGACGGCGCCGAGGAGGACGAGCCCGGTGACGATGTAGATCCAGCCGTTCGAGACGCTCAGAGTGTTGAGGCCGTTCTGCAGCGTCCCGATCAGGACTGCGCCGAGCAAGGCACCGCGGACCTCGCCCCGCCCGCCGAACAGGCTGACGCCGCCGATGACGGCAGACGCGATCGCGTTCAGCAGCAGGTTGCCGGGCGGGAACGTCAGGGCGACGGAGTTCACCTGCGAGGCGAAGATGATGCCACCGATCCCTGCGGTGGCGCCCGAGATCGCGAAGACGAGCACGCGGATGCGCGGGACGTTGATCCCTGCGCGGCGCGCTGCCTCGGCGTTGCCGCCGACCGCGTAGACGTGGCGTCCGAAGGTCGTCCGCTTCGCCAGGAACGTGAGCAAGATGAAGAAGACCACGATGATGACGCCGGACAGCGGCAGTCCGAGCTGCGTCGTGATCACCTTGCCGTGATTGCAGACCGCGACGGTGCCGAACGCCACGATCCCGATCCCGACTGTGCGCGCCACGATCCCGACCCAGCTCTCGCGCGCCACGTCCCTGCCGCGAGCCCTGAGCAGCTTGAAGCCCACGCTCAACGGGTAGAGGAGCGTCACGATCAAAGCGATGATCCAGCCGCCCAACGGAGAGAAGACGTAGCTGTCGGTGTAGTTGATCCAGCGGTCCTGGATGATGATCGTGCCTCGCTGCTCCAGCGTGTTCAGGATCACGCCCTGCCAGATCAGGAAGCCGGCGAGGGTGACCACGAACGAGGGCACGCCGACGTACGCGACGATCGAGCCCTGGAACGCTCCGATCGCCGCGCACGCCGCGACCGCGATGACCATTGCGAGCAGGCCGTTCAGTTGGTGGCCGCTGCCGGCGAGCTGCAGCTCGGCGACGATCAACGCGCCGATGCCCGCGAGGTAGCCGATCGAGAGGTCGATCTCGCCGAGCAGGAGCACGAAGACCACACCGAAGGCGAGCATCGCCGTTCCGGCGGTCTGACCGATCAGGTTGGTGAAGTTGGTGGCGGTGAAGAAGTTCGTCGCCGTGAGGCCGAAGATGACGACGACGATGATCTCGCCGAGGATGATCGGGAAGGGGCCGAGGTTCCCCGTCCGCAGGTTGAGCCAGGCTCGCTCCCAGAGACCGGCGAGACCGCTCGGGAGCTGCTCCTCCTCGAGTGGAGCCGCGGGGTCCGGGCCGACGACGTCCGCCGTGGTCACGGCTGCACCACAGCCGACTCTGAGATGCCGGAGACCTTCGTCGGGACGCCGGCGGTGATCGCCTCGACGACAGCCTGCTGGGTCGTCGTGCGGCGGTCGAACACGCCGACATCGCGGCCCAGCCGCAGCACCGTGATGCGGTCGGCCGTCTCGAAGACGTCGTGAAGGTTGTGCGAGATCAGGACGACCCCGAGCCCCTGCTCACCCAGCCGGCGCACGAGCGCGAGCACCTGCTCGGTCTGCGCCACGCCGAGCGCGGCCGTGGGCTCGTCGAGGATCACGAGCTTCGAGTTCCACTGCACGGCCTTCGCGACCGCGACGGACTGCCGCTGGCCGCCTGAGAGCGTCGCGACGGGCCGCCGGATGGAGCCGATCGTCGTCACCGCCAGTGACTTCAGCGTCTTGGCGGTGTTCTGCTCCATCTCCGCCTCGTTCAGGATCTGGAACCGATTGACCTCGCGACCGAGGTACATGTTCTGGACGACGTCGAGGTTGTCGCAGAGTGCGAGATCCTGGTAGACGACCTCGATCCCGAGCCGGGCGGCGTCCTTCGGCCCGTGGATGTGCACTTCCTGACCCTCGAAGATGATCTCGCCGCTGTCGGCAGAGTGCGTCCCCGCGACGCATTTGACGAGCGTCGACTTGCCGGCGCCGTTGTCGCCGACGAGCGCCATGATCTCGCCCTGCTTCACCTCGAAGTCGACGTCGGTCAGCGCCTGCACCGAGCCGTACGTCTTCGTGATGTCCCGGAGTTGGAGGAGTGGTGTGTCGCTGTCGGTCATGTGCCTGCTTAGTCGTGGTGGAGGCGCCCCTGGGGCGCCTCCACCACTGGTGTCGCGAGATGCTACTTAGCAGTACTGCTTGAAGTCACCCACGCAGACGTCGCTCTTCTTCAGCCACTTGTCCGTGAAGAGGCGGTTGATGTTCGCCTTGTTGATCCAGACAACCGGCAGAGTGTATGTCGGCTCCGGATGCTTGCCGTTCGGACGGGTGCCGTTCGTCTTCGGCTTCTTGCCATGGAGGAGCGCGATCGCAGCGTCGGCTGCCGCCTGGGCCTCGTCCGGCACGAACTTGTAGACGGTGCCCGTCTGCCAGCCGGCGAGGATGTACTGAGCGCCCTGGATGCTCGCGTCCTGGCCTGAGAGCGGAATCGGCTTGAGGCCCTTCGCCTTCAGGTCGGCCACGACTGCGCCGGCGATGTTGTCGTTCGCCGCGATGATGCCCTGGATGTTGTTGTTCGTCTTGACCAGCATCTGATTGAAGATGGTCGCGGCATTGTTCGCATCCCAGTCGGGGACGAACTGCTGCGGCCCCCGCTTGATCGCCTTGGTCGCGAAGAGCGGGTTCAAGACCTTGTTGTTGCCGCTCTGGAACCAGTACGCGTTCTGGTCGGTCTGGCCGCCCCACAACTGGGCAACCACGCCGCCCTTGTACGTCCCCTTCGCCTTCATCGCGGCGATGACGCCCTTCGCCTGCGCCTTGCCGACCGCGACGCCGTCGAACGTGACGTAGACCGAGGCGGTGCCGCCGACGACCTGGCGGTCGTAGTCGATCGCGAAGCCACCCTTCGAGGTGAAGGACTTCTCGATCGACGAGGCGGAGCCGTTGTCGAGCGACGTTTCGATGACGACTTTCGCACCCGCGGCGAGACAGGCGGCCGCCTGGGCCTTCTGCTTCAGCGGGTCGTTGAGGGCGTTGGTGATCGACGCCTTGACTCCGGCCTTCTTGAATACGTTCGTCAAAAAGGGCTTGTCGAACTGCACCCAACGCACGGACGACTTCGTATCCGGCAGCAGGACGCACACGTCGACGTTCGCCGACTTGTGCTTCGTGCTCGCGCCGGCGGTCGCGACGACCAGGGTCGACGCACCTACTACGGCCAGGCCGACGAGCACGGCCGTCAACCTGCGAGGAACCTTTCTCAACTTGTCTCCTTCGGTCGCTCGGGGGGTTCGTGAGCAGTCAAGTTCGCGGATTCTTGGGTCGGCGTCAAGTCGAAACCGGACTTTCACCTGAACTTCGACGCCCCAGTTAGGCTCATCGGATGAAAACGAGTCTGGGAATCTGGGCGTTCGGGGCGATGGCGACGCGGTTCAATCCGGGCGGCTACAAGCCCGAACTGGCCGGAGCCTCGACCGCGAGCAAGGTGCACACGGCTGTGGCAGGGCTCGACGGCCTGATCGACGACTACGAGTTCCACTACCCGCAGGAGCTCTCGCCGGAGAACCTCGACGAGGTCCGCGGCGCACTCGGAGGGCACGGCATCTACTGCGTGGCGAGCGGCCTCCATCTCGACCCGCGGTTCGCGAAAGGCGCGTTCGCCTCACCCGACGACACCGTGCGGGCCGAGGCGCTCAGGCTGACCCGCGAGGCGATCGACCTGGCCGGCGAGGTCGGTGCGCACATGATCATCTGGCCCGGGATCGAGGGCTACAACTACCCGTTCCAGACTCCCTATGCCGAGTCGTGGGCACGCTTCATCGACGGCGTCGGCGAATCGGCTCAGCATGCGAAATCCCTCGGCGTGACCGTGTTCCTCGAGCACAAGAACTCCGAGCCGGCGATGAAGATCCTGATGCGGAACATCGGCATGACGCTGCACGTGATCCACACCCTCCGCAAGCAGGGGATCGACAACGTCAGCGTCAACATGGACTGGCAGCACCTGATCATGAACGGCGAGAACCTCGCCGAATACGCCGCCCTGCTCGCTGCCGAAGGGCTGCTCGGGCACCAGCATGCGAACTCGGGCTGGGGCACGTTCGACGACGACAACATGGTCGGCGCGACGGCGTTCATGGAGACGATCGAGCTCGCAGTCGAGCTTCGACGCGCCGGCTACGGCCAGAACGGGGAGCGGCTCGGGTTCGACCTGTACCCGTACACCGAGGACGCGGTCGGCGCCGTCAAGCGGTCAGTCCTGCAGTGGCGCTTCATCGACGGCGTCGCGTCGCGAGATCGACGAGCCCGCCTTGCGGGAGGCGCAGCAGGCGAAGGACGCTGTCCGCGCGTACGAGCTCGTCTACGCCGCGCTGGGTGCCTAATGTCGGCTGCATCGGGCTCGACGTCGGCACGTCCGGCGTCAAGGGCATCGCGATCTCCGCCGACGGCGAGCTGATCGCGAGCGCCGAGGAGCCGTACCCGCTCTCGACGCCCCAACCGGGCTGGGCCGAGCAGGATCCCGACGACTGGTGGCGCGCCACGCAGGCGTGCCTGGCGAGGCTGCCGGACGGGCCGATCGGCCTGTCGGGCCAGATGCACGGCCTGGTTGCGCTGGCTGCCGACGACCGTGTCATCCGCCCGGCGATCCTCTGGAACGACCAGCGCACGGGAGCGGAGTGCGCAGAGATCGAACGGCTCGTCGGCCTCGACCGGCTGATCGCGCTGACCGGCAACCGGGCGCTGACGGGCTTCACGGCGCCGAAGCTCCTGTGGCTGCGCAGGCACGAGCCCGAGTCGTACGCCCGGATTCGCCACATCCTGCTGCCGAAGGACTACGTCCGGTTGCGCCTCACCGGGCGAGCGGGCGATCGACGCCGCAGACGCCTCGGGAACGCTCCTCTTCGACGTCGCGCACCGCCGCTGGTCGGAGGAGGTGTGCGAGACGCTCGGGATCCCGGGCGAGTGGCTGCCGCCGGCGTTCGAGTCGACCGAGATCGGCGGCGCCGGCGACCAGGCGGCTGCCGCCCTCGGTGTCGGGATCACCTCGCCTGGCCCCGCCTCGGTCGTGCTCGGCACGTCCGGCGTCGTCTTCGCCGTCCTCCCCGGCTACCAGCCGGAGGCCGAGGCGCGCGTGCACGTGTTCTGCCACGCGGTCCCCGGGACGTGGCACGCGATGGGGGTGATGCTCAGCGCCGCGGGCTCCGCGGCCTGGCTGAGGCAGGCGCTCGCCGCCGACCTGGCCGAGCTCGATGCTGGAGCCGCGAACTGGGCGCCTGGAGCCGAGGGGCTGCTCTTCGCGCCCTACCTCACCGGCGAGCGCACGCCCTACCCCGACCCGGACGTCCGCGGCGCCTTCACCGGCCTGTCGCTGCGACACGACCGCGGCGCGCTCTGGCGCGCGATGCTCGAGGGCGTCGCCTACGGGCTCCGGGACTCGCTGGAGCTGCTCCGCGACCTGGGAGCGCGGCCCGACGTCGCCCGCGTGTCCGGCGGAGGGGCGCGCAGCCTGCTGTGGCTCCAGATCGTGGCCGCCGTGCTCGGGCTTCCGCTGGAGCGCACCGAATCCGAGGAGGGCTCGGCGTTCGGCGCCGCTCTGCTCGCCGGCGTGCGGACCGGCGTCTTCTCGGATGCGCACGATGCAGTGGCGCGGTGCGTGCGGATCAGCGAGCGGATCGAGCCCGACTCGAGCTGGGCCGAGCAGTACGAGCGCGGCTACGCCCGCTACCGCGCCCTCTACCCCGCCCTCAGAGACATCTAGCGGTTCTTGATCGCGCCGAGCAGGTAGCCGCCCTCGAGCATGGCGGGGGCGCGCACGGCGAGCCGTTCGCCGGTCGGGACGTCCCAGCCGAACGAGTCGGCGAGACGCACGATCATGTTGAACAGCCCGCAGACCGTGAAGGCGTCCTCGAGCGCCTTGCGTGAGACTCCGGCGGCGTAGACGGCCGCGGCATCCGCCTCGGTCAGCTCGTCGGGGTGGAGCGTCTGCTTCTCCAGGAAGCCGAGCGTCGCACGCAGCTCCGGCCGGAGCGGTGCGGACCGCCAGTCCTCGACGACCGCCTCCCAGACCTCCTCACCGAGCGCGTACGACGCAACTGCGCCGTGGGAACCCGTTCAGAAGGGACATTGGTTGAGCAGCGAGGTGAACGCTGCGAAGAGCTCGCGCTCGCCCGGGCTCCAGTCCGACGGGCCGCGCATCACCTCGTGCAGCTCCTCGGAGAACGGCGTCCCGAAGAGCTCGGGCCGGTAGAGGAGCGTCTTGACGACTCCCAGCGGCTCCTGGCCGGACCGCGTGCGGATCTCGGCGAGCATCGCCGCCTCGGCGGGCGCATGCCCATGGTCGAGCACGGCAAGTCTCAACCGAGCACGCTCCGGGCGGCGTCGAGCCGCCGCAGCCCCTGCGAGATCGCGACCGCCACGGTCTGCTCGAAGATCTCGTCTTCCGAGCAGCCCGCGGCCTTGAGCGCCTCGATGTCGTCGTCGGCGATCGTGTAGGCGCGGTCACGCACCTTGGCGAGGTAAGCATCCATCGCCGGCGGCGCGGCGGGCATGCGCTCCACTACCGCGCGTAACTCGTCGAGCGGTTCAGTCACGCATCGAGTGTAGAGGTGTCGTTGTCGCGCTCGCGGCTGTGCCACGGCTGAAACGTGACCGTGAGCCGGTTGATGCGCTGTCCGTCGACCGAGTCGACGCGGAAGCGCACGCCGTCGTGCGCAACCTCGTCGCCCGGCGCCGCGGCTCGACCGAGCATCCCGAAGACGAAGCCGGCGACGGTGTGGAAATCCTCGTGCGGCAGGTCGCAGGAGAACCGTTCGTTGAAGTCGTCGATCGTGAACGTGCCGTCGATCCTCACCGTGTCGTCGTCGATGCGCTCGACCGTCTCGTCCGGCAGGTCGAATTCGTCCTCGATCTCGCCGACGATCTCCTCGAGAAGGTCTTCGAGGGTGACGATGCCCTCCATCGACCCGTACTCGTCGATCACGACGGCGAGATGCTGGTTCGTCCGCCGGAACTCGCTGAGCAGCGCCCCGAGATCCTTCGTCTCCGGAACCATGTACGCCGGCCGGACGAGTGTCTCGAGGTCGACGGCGGCGAGACCGGCGTCGTGCATCGCCTCGATCAGGTCGCGGATGTGCAGCACGCCGACGATGTCGTCGAGCGACTCGCGGTAGACCGGGTAGCGGGTGTACGGCGACTCGAGCACCGCTTTGAGCACGTCCTCGGGCGCGAGCGCGATCGAGATGGCGATCACCTCGGGCCGCGGCACCATCACGTCGACGACTTCCTTGTCGGCGAAGTCGAAGACCTTGTAGAGCATCTCCTGCTCGGAGTGCTCGATCTCGCCCTGCTCGGCAGAGCTCGACAGGAGCATGCGGAGCTCAGCCTCGGAATGCGCCTCGTGCTCGGCGCCCGGCGGCTCGAGCTTGAGGCCGCGCAGGATCAGGTTCGTCGATTCCTGCAGCAGCCAGATGAGCGGCTTGAGCAGGATGAAGAACCAGCGCACGGGCGTCGAGACGGCGAGCGCCGTTCGCTCCGGATGGCCGAGCGCGATCCCCTTCGGCACGAGCTCGCCGATCACGACGTGCAGGTAGGTGACGACGAGCAGCGCCAGGATCACCGCGAGGAACGACGCCATCACGGCGTCGAACTTCCGCGCCAGAACCTGCTCGCCGAGTGCGCCGATGCCGAGCGAGGAGATCGTGACGCCGAGCTGCATGGCGGAGATGAAGCGCGGCGGGTCCTTCGTGATCACGAGCACGGCCCGGGCACGGCGGTTTCCCTCGTGCTCGAGCTCCATGATCCGCGTACGCCGCGACGTGACCAGGCCGTACTCCGCCGCCACGAAGAACGCGTTCAGCAGGAGCAGGCCCAGGAGGGCCGCTAGCTGGAGTGCGAAGGTCATGGGCTAGGCGCCGGTCTCCGGCGCGTGCGTACTGGGCGGCTGGTCGTCGTCCACGCGTATCAGTCGTCCGAGTATATCGGCCTGGTGGTCGGAGCGAACGTATGTTCTATGATCTCGGGCATGCGGGTCGCCTACCGCGAAGAGCCGTGCCGCTCCGCGCTGAACCGCGTCACCGGGATGCCGTTCTGCTGGTCGCTCAATCCGTACATGGGTTGCGTTCATCAGCTGCACCTTCTGCTACGTGCGGGCGTTCGAGCTCCGAGCCGACCGGCCCGCCGACGACCGCTACGGCAGCTCGATCCGCGTCAAGACCAATGTGGCCGAGGTCCTCCGCTGCGAGCTCCACCGCCCCTCCTGGGCCGGGGAGCCGATCGCGATCGGCGCCGCGACGGATCCCTACCAGCCTGCAGAAGGGCGCTTTCGCCTGACCCGGGCCTGCCTCGAGGTGCTCCGCGACGCGGCGCAGGACTTCTCCATCATCACGCGCGGGCCGCTGATCGTGCGGGACGCGGAGCTGCTCGCGGAGGCCGGGCGCCGCGCCGAAGTCTCGGTCTCGTTCTCGGTGCCGACCCTCGACGACGACGTCTGGCGAACGACCGAGCCCGGCACCGCTCCCCCACGGCAGCGGCTGCGGGCGCTTCGCGTGCTCGTCGAGCACGGCGTCCGGGCCTCGGTCGGGATGGCGCCGCTCCTGCCGGGCCTCTCGGACCAGCCGGAGCGGCTCCGGGAGGTGGTCGTCGCCGCGCGCGAGGCCGGCGCCTGCGGCATCTGGGCGAACCTCCTCTATCTGAGGCCGGGCACGCGCGAGCACTTCCTGAGCTGCCTCGAGCGGGACTGGCCGGAGCTCCTGCCGGAGTACGAGCGCCTCTATGCGAACCGCGCGTATCTCCCTCGGGCGGAGGTCGCGCCGGCCCGGTCCGAGGTGAGACGCCTCGCCCAGCTGCACGGGATCCGGGATCGGCGGGCTCCGGTCCTGCGCGCACCGAGGCAGGAGCAACTGTCGCTTCTGTAGCGGCGATCGCGGGCCTGGCGGTCCGGGCGCTCACCGACCGACCATCTAGGATGGGCCGTCCATGCCAGACGAGATCACGACCCTGATCGTCGACGACCACGAAGTCGTCCGTGAAGGGCTCCGGTTGTCGCTCTCGCGCGCGCCTCACATCCGGGTGATCGGCGAGGCCGCGGACGGCGCCTCGGCGGTCGAGCTGGCCGAGCGGCGGAGACCGAACGTGGTGATCATGGACGTGCGGATGCCGGGGATGGATGGGCTCGAGGCGACGAAGATCCTGACCGAGAAGGTTCCCGAGTCGCGCGTGCTGATCTTCACCGCGTACTCGGAGCGGTCGCTGCTCGGGCGCGGGCTCGAGTCGGGCGCGAAGGGCTACATTCTGAAGGAGGCACCGCACCAGACGCTTGTGCGCGCGATCGAGAAGGTCGCCCAGGGCGAGGGCTACGTCGATCCGGCACTGATGCCGGCGTTCCTCGCCGGCAAGGACCAGACCGACATGCTGACCACGAGGGAGCGGGAGATCCTCCAGCTCCTCGCCGACGGCATGTCGAACGCCGATGTCGCCGGGCGACTGTTCATCTCGCAGGAGACCGTCAAGAGCCACGTCCGCCACATCCTCACGAAGCTCGAGGCCGACACGCGTACGCACGCCGTCGCCATCGCGCTCCGCGAGGCGATCATCGACTAGGCGTCGACCAGGCGTGGACGATGAACGCCTCGACCGCCTGATCGCGGCCGAGCAGGACGAGCGCCGGCGGATCGCGCTCTTTCTCCACGACGGGCCGGTTCAGGACTTGTCGGGCATCGCGCTGATGCTCGACGCGACGCTGCACTCCGTCCAAACCGGCCGCCTGGAGGATGCCGAGAAGGTCCTCTCGACCGCGCTCGATCGCCAGCGTTCGACGATCCGGCAACTGCGCGACCTGTCGTTCGCGCTCGAGCCGGTCGTGCTGCGCGACCAGGGCTTCGGGGCCGCACTGCACGCGCTCGCCGAGCAGCTCGGCGAGACGCACCGGCTGCGCGTCGATCTCGACCTCACCGAGTCGGAGAGGCTCGGCGTGACGGCGCAGGTTGCGCTGTACACGATCATCCGCGAGCTGCTCGAGCAGGCTGTCAGGCGCGGGCCACCGACGAGGATCGCCATCGCAATGAGCTCGACTCCCGACGGTGGGGTCGAGACGCGCGTGTCGGACGACGCTGAGCCTGAGCGGCGCCGCCGTTCGTTCGAGACGATCGACGAGCGCGTACGGCAGCTGCACGGCACGATCGACGTCGTCGTCGAGGGGAACGTGACGACGGTCAAGGTGGCTCTACCGTCGTACGCGACGCGGCGTTAGGTTACGAGCGTGCCCGACTTCCTGCTCTTCGTCTGGTCGCCGACCGGCTACACGATCCGCGAGCTGGCCGGCGAGCTCCCGCACGTCGGCGAGGAGTTCGACGACGACGGACGCATGATCGTCATCAACAAGATCGGCACGTCACCGCTGCCGGGCGATCCGCGTCCTTGCGCCTACTCGTTCGGCCGGGACTGAGGAGCGGCAGCCGCTTCTTAGAACGCGATTGACGCGTTCTCCGCGGCGACGAGACCGAGAACGAGTGCCTGCGCGAGGCCGCTCGCGTAGCCGCCGGTGGCTATTCCGCCCACATCCACGCCCGCGGCCCAGAGGCCGGCGACCGGGCTGCCGTCCCCGTCCAGGACCCGTGCCCGGTCGTCGATGCGGAGGCCGCCGATCGTGTGCGTGATCGCGGCCGCGACCCGGACTGCGGCGACGGTCCCTGCCGGCGCCTGGAACGGCAGCGCCGAGACGTCGACGCCGGCTTCGGCGGGAGCCGCCGCCACGAGGTCGGCGACAGTCCGGTCGCGAACCCGGCCGGCCAGACCGTCCTCGTCGAGCAGGTAGTACGCCCGTGCCCCGGGACGCCGCGCGGTCGCCTGCACGACGTTCGTCTCCGACCAGGTGACGTCCTCGGCCGCGAAGAACTCTTCGCCGTGCTCGTCGAAGATCCGGGCGTAGCGCGCATAGAGCTGCGATGCGCCGACGAACTCGGACTCCCCCCAGGGCCCGTCCGGCATGTTGCGCCCGTAGAACTCGCCCAGGCCGGCGCTCGTCGCCGCCCCTCGCTGGAGCGCGTGCTCGAGGCCGTCGCCGGTCGACCAGGCGTTCGCACGGAGCCTCAGCGGCGCCGACGGCCCGATGTGACGCTGCACGAGCTCTGCCGACGCTGCAAACCCGCCGGTGCACAGGATCGTCGGCTCGTCGTCGAATGCCGCCGCGCCGAGCGTGACCGGTCCGGCGGCGCGCGCGAGCACGGCGACGAGCTCCCGCGGATCGAAGCGCTTGCCGACGGTGACCGGGTTTCCGGTCTCCTCCCAGACGACGGGCGCACCCAGGGCGATCAACCAGTCGAGCGCATCGTCCAGACGTTCCCAGACGACCCGCTGCAGCGCCTCGTCGCCGCGCGGGCACTCCCTCCGAAAATCGTCCCAGGCGCGATGGCGGAAGATGACGCCGGAGGAGAGGAGCATCGAGCCACCGAGGCGCGAGCCCTTCTCGCGCACCGTCGGCTCGAGGCCGAGCTGGCGCAGTCGGGCCGCCGCGACGAGCCCGGCCATGCCACCCCCTGCGACCGAGATCACGTCAGGGAGAACGTCGGCTTGTGCTCGACGTACTCGATCCGCACACGATCGGGGCCCCAGAGAAAGGCCGCGTACGTATTCGCTGCGTCGACGACCGACTCGACCTCGATCCCGAGCTCCCCGGCATCGAGGATCACTTCGTCGGCCGAGTCGACCAACACCGCGAGGTGGTTCAACAGAGGCCGCTCGGTCTCGACCGGATCGCCCTGCCGGAACTCGACGTAGGCGCCGCCTACCTCGACGCGCCCGGCTCCGGCGGCCTGGAAGCCGTACTGCTGGTACGCGCCGGCGGTGGCCTCGGGATCGTTCGTCAGGAGCGTCACGTGGTCGAGGTCGTACTCGACGTCCGTCGGGGCTTCGACGAGCGTGAGGCGGATCCCGTCGCCGATGTCGAAGACGTCGGGCGTTCCCTCCGGGAGCTTCGCACGGGCCGCCGCGATGTTCGAGACGCGGAGAGCGACATGGTCGAGCGCACCGGGCTCGCGCGTGCCCTCCGCGTCGAACAGAGTGAGCTTCCCGCGCCGGGCATCGCTGCCCATGAGGGTGAAATTCGACTCCTCGGTGATGACGTGCATGCCGACGTGGCGCTCGAGGTACAGCGCGATCGCAGCCCGCTCCGTCACCCAGAAGGCGACGTGATCGAGAGTTTTCGGCTCCACGACCCGTGACGTTAGCGGCTCGAGGGCTGCTGACAGAGGGTCGGCTTCGGGCCCCGAGACGTTCCGGGGCCCGAACGCCGATTCCGCTCAGCGCGAGCTGCGACGGCGCGACGCCGAACGAGAGCGCGTGCCGCCGGCCGAGCGCTTGCTCGCCGACTTGCGCGCCGTCGTCTTCCGGGCTGTCGCCTTCCGGGCTGTCGCCTTGCGAGCCGTGGCCTTCTTGGCCGTCGACTTGCGTGCCGTCGACTTCCTGGCCGTCGACTTGCGTGCCGTCGTCTTGCGGGCCGCGGCCTTCTTGGCCGTCGACTTGCGTGCCGTCGACTTCCTGGCCGTCGACTTGCGGGCGGTCGCCTTGCGGGCGGTCGCCTTCTTGGCCGTCGACTTGCGTGCCGTCGACTTCCTGGCCGTCGACTTGCGGGCCGTGGCCTTCTTCGCGGTCGCCTTGCGGGCCGTGGCCTTGCGGGCCGTCGACCTCTTTGCGACCGCCTTGCGAGCGGTGGCCTTGCGAGCCGTTGCCCTCTTGGCGACCGCCTTGCGAGCGGCGGTGGCCTTCTTGGCCGTCGCCTTGCGCGCCGTCGACTTCCTCGCCGTCGACTTGCGTGCGGTGGCTTTCTTCGCGCCGGCCTTCCTCGCAGTCGTCTTCCTGGCCGTCGCCTTCTTCGCGGTCGCCTTGCGGGCGGTCGCCTTCTTCGCGGTGGCCTTGCGAGTCGAGCTCTTCTTGCGGGAAGACCCCGAGCGGGAGCCAGAGCGAGACGAGGAGCGTGCTGCCGCCGGGATTGCCCGCGCGACCACCTCCACCTCCTCGTCGTCCGTGACGACGTCGATGACGACGTCACTCATTGGCTCGTCGTCGGACTCGCGTCCGATCGGCGATTCGCTCAGCGAGTCGGCGGTCAGCGGTTCGTCCGCCTCGCCGATCCCACTCCAATCCTCTTGGGTCATCAATGACCTCCCTGCGTCGGATTGCGCGTGCACGATTCCCTACCACGTTGGTTTGTAACGTGCAACGCGGACGGACAACTTCGTGTGCACGTTGCTGAAAAGGAAAACGACGTCTGCGCACGTCACGCACGAACGCGCAAAAGCGGTGCCTGCGTCGGCTTGTCGACGCCACCATTGCGCTCGAGCGTGACCATCACTTGCTCGCCGGGTTCGACGCGTTGCGTGAGCTTGACGAGACCGCCCGCGAACGTGCCTGCCGCGCGCACGTCGGTTCCGGCAACCCACGCCTCGTACGTCTTCCCTTCCGGCACAGGCGGCAACGTCACCGTCAACACAGCGTCACCCGACGGCGCAACGACGAGTGCACCCGGCTTCCCGGGCAGCGCGAGCCGCCGCGCCTGCGGATCGTTGAGCACGCTCGTCGCGGAGCGCTCCTGGGCCAGCGAATGGTGGAGCGTCGCCGCCCAGATGCCGAGACCCACTGCCGCCGCACACGCCGCGACCGCGAGCGCAGCGGCGATCGAGACCGCCCGCGACCGGCGACCCGCCAGCGAGGCGACGTTCGGAGGCTCTGCCCGGGCGGCCGTGACGATCCTTCCGCGCAGCGCGGCCGGCGGCGCCGGCCCCTCGACGAAGGCGAGGCTGGACGCGGCGTTCCGGAGGCCCGCGAGCTCGGAGCTGCACTGCTCGCAGCCTGCGAGATGCTCCTCGAAGCGCGCCCGCTCGTCGGCGTCCAGCACGTCGAGGGCGTAGAGGGCGGAAAGCTCGTGAAGGTCGTCGGGCATATCGATCCGAACCCGTATTCGCCCAGGATCCCCGGGCGGTTCGCCGTGCTACTCCAGCGGCTCGTTCTGGACGTTGTGCGCGGTGGCGTATTCGTCGGTGAGCGTGTTCACGACGTCCATCCCCTCACCGTAGGCGTAGTTGATGCGGACGAAGGGCTCCCACTTGTCGGGCAGGGCGTCCTCGGGGAAGATCGCCTCGACCGGGCACTCCGGCTCGCACGCGCCGCAGTCGATGCATTCTTCCGGGTCGATGATGAGAATGCGCCCGGCCTCGTGGATGCAGTCGACAGGGCAGACGTCGACGCAGGAGCGGTCTTTGATGTCGATGCACGGCTCGGCGATGATGTACGTCACGGCGGCCTACTCTACCGGGGCAACCAGCTGATCGATCAGTTCACGCGTGCGCTCGAACAGCGCCGATTTTGCGACGACCTGGTCGAACCCGGCAGCGTGCGCACCCCGCAGGCCGGCCGTGTCCGTGTGATTCGTGTACCCGAGGATCGGCACCTCCAGATAGGTGTCTGCGACGTCGAGCGGGTCGATCCGCGCGATGTCTGCGATCACGAGATCGGGTGGGTCGACGCCGTCGGCCGTCTGGAAATGATGCTCCGGAAGGACCGCCTCGAGCTTGCCGCGAATGAAGAGATCGACCCCGAGCAGCAGGATCGTTGCCATGTCTGATGACGACGTTACCAGTGTGGCTGGCTGCTACCAAGACGGCCTCGAGCTCGCGAGGCGCGGTGAGTACTTCGAGGCGCACGAGGCGTTCGAGCTCGCCTGGCGTGCGTGCGAGGGCGAGGAGCGGGATTTCTTCCAGGGGCTCGTTCACGTCGTCGTCTCGGCCTACCAGCGCGGACGTGACAGACCGGTGGCAGCCGAGAGCCAGCGACTGAAGGCGCTCCGCCGGCTCGCCGCGTTCGAGCCGGTGCACCGCGGCCTCGACGTGAGGCGGTTGCGGGAGGCGCTAGAGCGTGCCGAGGCCGATCCGCGTGAATACCTGGTCGAGCGCGACCTGAAGCCACCAGTCGCGCCCGAAGAACAGGAGTAGGCCGAGCGTGACGAGGACGGCGCCGGAGGCACGTCGGATGACCGTGTAGTGGTCGCGCACCCACCGGAACGCGCTCATCGCATGCGCAAATGCGACGCCTGCCAGGATGAAGGCGGCGCCCAGGCCGAGCGAGTAGGCAACGAGCAGGACGACCCCTCGCGCGATCGTTCCCGAGCTCGAGGCCAGCACCAGGATCGAGGCCAGCACCGTGCCGATGCACGGAGCGGCGCAGACCGCGAACGCTCCTCCGAGCAGCGCATTCGAGCCGCGGTGACGAGCGTGCTGGAGGAGCCCCGGGGCGACGGTGCGCTCCGGCCACGGCAGGAGACCGGTGAACGCCAGGCCGATCACGATGAGGACGAACCCGGCGATCTTGATCTGCGTCTGCTTGTCGACTGCGCTGCCGATCGCAGCGGCGCCGGCGCCGAGCGCGACGAAGACGACGGTGAAGCCGAGGATGAACGGGATGCTCGCGACGGCGACCCGTCTCCCGACCCCGCGCTCGCCGAGCCGGTCGACCTCCACCGCCGACACCGCCGACAGGTAACCCGGAACCAGCGGCAGCACGCAGGGCGTGATCACCGAGACGAGTCCCGCCAGGAAGGCGATCGGCAGCTTCTCAAGCATCGAATTGCTCGAGCGCCTCGTCGACGCGGCGTTCGTCCTCGGGGGTGAGCCGAGCTTGTGCCAAGTTGGCACTAACTGGGGTTCGGCGGCCCCGCGTCCACGCGCGGGCCGCGAAGGCCAGGGCGACTGCTCCGGCCGCGGCGCCTCCGAGCGGCAGGACCCACGCGAGGAGGTCGAAGCCGTGCGTCTGGGGCGTGGAGAGGATCGTCGGCCCGAACTCGGCGACCATCGCATCGCGAATCTGCTTCTCGGTCTGGCACCGCGCGATCCGGCGTGCGATCTCGGCCTTCATCTCCCGGGCGACGTCGGAGTCGGATTCGTCGAGCGTCGTGTGGCACGACGGGCAGACCAGCTGCGTCTCGAGCGAGCCCTGGCTCGCGTGTGTGGTGCACGCCGCCGCGGGCGCCGCGAAGACGAGCGCAGCCGCGGCCGCGGCGGCGGCGGCGGCGAGCCTCACGACTGCAGGGCGAGCCGGATGCCGCGATCGAGATCGGAGCGCGAGGCTTCTCCGATGATGTGGTGCACGACGCGACCACGGCGGTCGACGAAGAACGTCTCCGGCACGCCGGTGACGCCCCACGTGCCCCAGGTCGTCCCGACGCCGTCGCGGACGATCGGATACTCGATCCCGTAGCGGCGCACGTAGGCGCGGGCGGCGCTCTTCGTGTCGAGTGTGTCGACGCCGATGAACACGACACCCTTCCTCTTCCAGGCGCGCGCGGTGTCGGCGACCCGGCGCGCCTCCTGCTTGCACGGCACGCAGTAGGACTCCCAGAAGTTGACGACGCGGACCTTGCCGTGAAGCGACGCGAGGGTCAGGCGGCCGCCTGTATCGAGACGCGGCAGGTCGAGCTTCGGCGCGGCGACGATCTTGCCCTCGTCGACCTTCTGCGCGACACCGGGGCCGGTGCCGTGCACGACGTCCCAGACGAGCAGCCCGAGCAGCCCGAGCACGGTGCCGACGACGACGATCCGGACAGCCTTCATCACACGATGTGCACTGTCGTCCCGATCGAGACGTGGTCGAACAGCCATTCAGCGTCCGGAACCTGCATGCGGATGCAGCCGTGCGAGGCGCTGTAGCCGATCGAGGAGGGCTCGTCGGTCCCGTGGATGCCGACGCCGGGAACCGACAACCCCATCCAGCGCGTCCCGAGCGGGTTCGACGGCCCTGGCGGTACGGGCTGCAGCCCCTTCGCCCAGTCGTCCTGGACGGGCGGGTACCACCACGGGTTCTTCCACTTGACGACGATGTGGAACGTGCCGCGCGGCGTCGGGTAGATGGCCTGGCCGGTGGCCACGGCGAAGACCCGCCGTAGCTTCGCGTGTGTGAAGAGCTCCAGGTGGTTCGACGAGCGGTTGATCACGATCACCTCGTCGAAGGCGCTCGCGTCGACAGTCGGCGCGATCCGCGCCGTTCGGATGCGGACCGCCAGCCGCGAATTGGCGTTGAGCGCCGCGACGACTCGACGGGTCAGGGTGGCCTTGTCGAGTCTCCGGCCGGCCTTGTCCTTCCTGACGACGGGGCGGTCGTTCCGGAACGCGAGGGCCGCGTCGACGGCCGGCCGCGCGAACCGGTGGGAGACCTGCTTGACCCAGGCGCGGAGCGGCTCGCCGCGGACTGCGACGACGAGCTTGACGTTCGTCCCGGGGTCGGCGACGCGCGCCTTGGCGACGGCGGTCGTGACGTACGCGCTTGCGTAGACGGCGGGGTCGAGGATGAGCCTGCTGCGGTCGACGACGACCGGAAGCGGCGTGGCGAACGCCGCCTGAACCGCGGCGACGGCGTCGGCCGTGGTCAGACCCCCCACGCGGACGCCTGCGACCGACACGCGGACCGGCAGCGTCGCGGCACGCGGAGGCTGCGCAGTCGTGGTGGTCGCGGGAGTCGTCGTCGTCGTCGACGTCGTGGTCGGCGTCGTTGTCGGCGTCGAGGTGACGGTCGTCGAGATCGACGTGGTGACGTCGGCGATCACGGGGCTCGAGAGTGCTCCGGCGGCTGCGAGCCCGAGCACGAACAAACCGGCTGCAAGCAGGCGCTTCACGGCGTCCGCAGTGTAGCCAGGGCCATTCCAGGGTCGTCCGAGACGATCGCGTCGACGCCCAGCTCGTCCAGGCGCCGGACAGCCTCGGGATCGTTTGCCGTCCAGGCCAGGACCGGCACGCCGCGGCGGTGCGCGACCCGGACCGCGGATCGTGAGCAAAGCGTGTGGTGCAGGGCGAGCGTGTCGGCGCGTGCGGAGCGGAGCAGCAGCGGGAGTCGTGCGGGGAACGCCGCGCGCAACGCCGCAGCCCCCGAACGGGTCACGACGCCGGGCCAGCGCAGATGTGAGACGCCGTGGCGGTCATGTGGATAGCTGATCGCGCGCGGCACCTCGGGCGCGAGCAGCCCGAGTCGCCGCGAGGTGAGCGCGTACGCCGTCGCGAAGACCGCGTTCGTCACGAGCCCATGGCGCCGCAGCGCGGCGACGACCTGCTCCTCGTATCCAGGCTCCTTCACGTCGAGATGCACACCGACCCCTTGCGCCGTCACGTAGTCAAGTGCCGAGTCGAGTGTGACGTGCCGCTCGGGTAGCTCCTGCGCGGAGTGCGCGAGTCGAAGATCGGGCCCGATGTCGAACTCGACGAGGTCTGCGCCGGCCGCAACGGCTGCTCGCAACGACTCGAGTGTGTTCTCCGGCGCGACGGCGGCGGCGCCGCGGTGGCCGATCACGAGCGGCCGCCCGCCGGAGCGGAGGAGGTTCACGTCCGCCTGAGCACGACGATCGCACAGTCGTCGCCGAGCTCGCCGCCGGCGAACGCGCGGCAGGACGACACGACTGCGTCTGCGATCGCCTGCGCGGGCCGCCCGCGGTTTGCCTGCAGCACGGCGTCGAGCCGCTCGACGCCGAATTGCTCGTCGCGCCGGCGCGCCTCGACGACGCCATCGGTGTAGAGCACCAGCGCTCCATCTGCCGGGACCGGCGCCGCAACCTGCTCGTAGACCTGCTCACGCTCGATCCCGAGCGCAAGGCCATTGCAGTCGAGCACTCGAATCTCGCCGTCCGAGCCGATGAGGCGCGGTCGCGGGTGCCCGGCGCAGGCACACTCGACCATCCCGTCCGGGGCGACGACGACGTAGGCCATCGTCACGAACGCACCCGGCTCGACCTCGTCGGCCACGACATCGTTGGCGAACCTGAGGAACTCCGACGGCTCGGGATGCTCCCGTGCGAGCGACCGGAACACGAACTTGGCCATTGCCATGTCGGCGGTCGCAGCGACGCCGTGCCCGGTCACATCCCCGAGCACGACCGCAAGGCGTCCGTCTGCGAGCACGAGGAAATCGAAGACATCGCCGCCGACATCGACCTGGCCGGCCGACTCGTAGACCGCACCGACGTCGAGGCCCTCGACCGACGGAGGCTCGCGGGGAAGGAGCGACCGTTGCATCGTCTCGGCGAACTGCTTCTGCTGCTCGTGCAGGCGGGCATTGTCGATCGCGAGGCCCGCCTGCTGCAGGAACGGGCCGGCGGAGGTGAGCGCGCGGGCCTGGACAGGTCGCGCCGGATCCAGCGACAGGACGAGCATCTCCGCAGCGACGTTGGGGGCGACAGGCACGACCACATCGAGAGCCGAGCCGCCTTTCTCGAGGAACGGCGCGAGCGCCGGATGCGCCGCCGACAGGCCGGCGAGATCGAGGATCGGCTGCAACGCGGGCTCGAGCCGCGCGTCCACGACGTGGGACGAGCGGTGCACGAGGTCGTTGCCCCGTTCGTCGCGCAACCACAGCACGGCTGCGTCTGCACCGAGCTGCTCGACCGTCGTGGCCGCGACGGCGCGGAGCGTCGACTCGAGGGACAGGCTTTGAGCCGCGTTCGAGATCTCGAGCAGCGCGCGAACTCGTTGTGAGGCCTCGCGCTCCGACTCGAGCGCGTCTGCCAGCGCATCTCCGAGCTCTGTCGCGCGCTCGTGCAGCCGCGCGTTCTGCACGGCGACAGCCAACTGTGCGGCGAGCGAGGTGAGCAGCGCGACGTCGCCCGGGACGAGCTCCGCAGTCCGCGGGTACGCCACGAGCAGCCCGATCGGCTCGTCACGCACCCGCAGCGGCACGCCGAGCGCGCGCGTCCCGTCTGCCACGTCGAGCCGGACGACGTCGCGCGCGCGCAGCGGCCCAAGGGCCAGCTCGAGCACATCCTCGGCGAGTGCAGCATGTCCGCCTGTGAGCCCGCGCCCCGCAGCGAGTCTCAGCGACCCGTGCTCCCGCAGATAGACACCGATGCGACCGACCGGCAGCAACTCTCCTACGCGCTCGACCGCCGTCTCGAGCACGTGCGCAAGCGAGAGCCGCGCGATCGACGCCGCGACCACCTCGAGCAGCGAGCGGGCACGGTCGCGCTCGGCCTCGATGTCTGCGGACTGCTCGCCGGCCAGGATGGCCTGCGCCGCCCGGGCCGCGAACGCGGCGAGCGCCGGCAGCTCGTCGTCAGACGGCACCGTCTCCTCCGCGTAGAAAAGCTGGAGGGCGGTCAGCGGCGGCCGTCCCACGGTGAATGTCACCGCGACCCGCGCCTCCGCGGGCAGATCGTCGCGCTGCTCGACCGTCACCGGCCCGGCGCCGGCGCACGCCTCGCGCACGAGCGCCTCCGCCATGTCGTCGTGCTCGCTGCCCACCGACGCGATGAGCTCGGCGTCGGTGTCCCGCAGGCGCCAGAGCATTCCGGCGCGCGCCCGCGTCACCTCGACCGCCACCTCGACGGAATGCCGGGCGAGCCGGCGCGGGTCGCCGGCCGCGGCGAGCGCTGCACCGGCCGCCTCGAGCCGACGCGGTCGTGCCGGCACTCCGGGCCAAGGCTCTGCGCCGATCGTGCGCACCGCGAGCGCGACGAGCCCGGCCGCAAGCTCGAGGACCGCCCGGTCCTCGGCGGACGGCTCCTCGCCGAGCCGGATCACATCCACCGACCCGACCGTCCGCGAGCCCGACAGGGCCGGCGCCGTCTCGACGACGGCGCCGGCGACGCGGCCCGCGACACGCTGGGTCGCCTCCGCCCCGTCGCTGAGTGCAAGTTGGGCGGCGAGTGCCGAGCCCGCGGGCGCGACAGCCCGCGCGACGAGCACGCCGCCGCGGTCGGCGACGCGCACGACGACGAGGTCAGCGCTCAGTGCGTCGGCGACGCGTCCGGCAACGGCCTCGAGTGCGACCTCGAGATCCGATGCGGCGGCAATCTCGCCTGCTGCACGCGCAAGCGCCTCCACGGGTCGACGCCCGGTCTCGACGACCATCGCGCCGACGATACATCCACACACGGACTAGAATCCCCGCGTGGCTGAACCGGCCCGCGCGACTCCTCCGACCGACGACGAGAGCCCCTCGCTCGATCCGCTCGCGATCGAACGTGCCTACCGGCGCGAACGCGCGCGACGCCGGGCACGGATCGAGCGCCGCAGCGCTGCGCGGCGCTCCGACGTCCGCTTCTGGGTGACGCTGCTCGCGCTTGCCTTCTTCGCCGCGTTCCTGATCCTCGCCGCATGGCGCGAGATCGGGACGCTCTTCGGCGTCTAACTGTCGGGAGGGAAACCACGGGTTTCCCTCCCGAGCCCTCCCTTCCGGGATCGCCGCCCGCGGGACCGAGTTGCGCCTCCGCCGGGCAAAGTCCGGCTCCGGCGGCGAGGCGTTTATGACCCGAACCAATGGTTCGTGGCAAGTTGGCACAACCACTCACGCCTCGCCGCATGGCGCGAGATCGGGGACGCTCTTCGGCTGCTAAGCGTCTACTTCTTCGCCGACCTTCGCGGCCCGCGTGAACGGGCTCCACGCCGATTGCTCCCACGTCGACGCGGAGCACATCGGACAGGTCGGCAGCGTGCCGTGGACCGTCACGCCGTAGCCGCACCCGGCACAGTGAAACTCGCCGACCGTCAGGACACCGGCTGCGAGGAACTCGACGAAGTCGTCACCCTGCTCACGATCCGGTTCCTCAACCCTGTCGGGCACTACTGCCTCCGTCGCTCCGGTTCGGACACCCGCCGACCGGGTTCTTCCCCATACTACGGGACGTGGAAACTCCGGAGTTCTTCGACCTCGAATCGCCGCGGAGCGACCCGCCAACCCCCGACCGGTACACGAGACCGGCCGGAGGCGGCATCTGGGGCGCGGGCGACCGGATCACCTGGGTCTCCGGCCTCGTTCTCTGCGTCTCGGCGTTCACGGGCTGGTACGCCGGCTCCGGCGTGGGCGTCAAGCTCGCCGTGATCGGCTGGCATACAGGCACGCTCGGCAAGCTGGTCTTCTTCGTCGGCCTCGCCGTGCTCGCCCTCGTCTCGCTGCGGGAAGCCGGATTCGAGCTTCCACCCGCGATCCCGGAGAGCCTCGTCGTGCTGGCACTCGGAGCGCTGGCCCTGATCTTCGTCCTGATCCGGCTGATCTCGATCCCGGACTCGGTCCTCCCGGCCGACGGCCGCGGCATCGGCATCTACATCAGCCTGGCAGCGGCACTAGGAGTCGTGCTCGGCGGCCTGCTCCGCGCAGCAGAAGAACTTTAACGCGGAGGGAAACCACAGGTTTCCCTCCGCGGGCCTCCCTTCCGGGATCGCCTCGCCCGTCGGCTCTGCGCCTCCCGCCCGGCCAAGCCGGGCTTCGGCGGCAATTCGCTGCGCTCACTCAACGCGTCGCGCCGGCACGCCGAGAGCCGTGCAAGTGCCAAGTTGGCACAAGCGGGTTCGCTGTCGGGCGAACACCACCGGCTCGCCGCCGGAGCCACTCCCCCGGGTCGACCCCGGCTACGCCGCCGGAGCCGGGCTTCGCCCGGCGGGAGGCGCAATCAGGTCACGCGGGCGGCGATCCCGGAAGGGAGGGTTCGGGAGGGAAACCCGTGGTTTCCCTCCCGACTCAAACAGGTACGAGTTGCTTTGCGCGCTCGATCAGTTGTTGCGGGTCGAACGGCTTGCCGACGAAGCCGCGGGCGCCGCGCTCCTCCGCCTCGGCGGCCGAGTTTTCGTCGACCTTCCCCGAGAACATGATCACCGGGATCGAACCATGGCGCTCCTGCATCCGCTGCAGCATCTGCCACCCGTCGACGCCGGGCATCACGACGTCGAGGAGCACGAGCTCCGGCGCCGAGCCCTCGATCGCCTCGAGCGCCTCCTCGGCACTCGCCGCCTCGCGCACCGAATAGCCTTCCATCGTCAGGTTGACCCGCATGAATTCGCGCAGGACCGGGTCGTCGTCGACGACGAGCACGAGCGGGCCCTCGCTTCTCCCACCGGGGCCCGACCGGTCGAGGAACGTCTCGAGGTCACGCCGCCGGTAGCGCCGGTGGCCGCCGGGCGTGTAGAACGCCGGGACGCGGCCCTGGTCGGACCACTTGCGGATCGTCGACTGGGCGACGCCGAGGAACTTCGCGGCCTGTCCGAGAGTGAGCCAGTCTGGCTCGCTCGCGGGGGCCCGCCTGCCGGGGTAGGTCACGCAGCAAAAGTAGCCAAACTTGCCAATACCTAAACACGTTTATGGGTTTGTGACCGTGATCGTCACCGTATCGCGGGCCGCCGGGACGAGGGGCAGCGGCCTCAGCGTCCGGACGAGCGTCTGCGTCCCGCCCGACCCCGAGCCGTCGTCGAGCGCCTGGCCGAGCGCAATCCCGACTGCGAATGCGAGCACGAGGGCCGCCGCCGCGAGCAGCCAGCGCTTCACGGCCGATAGTCCGTCGCGCCGCGTGCGTAGAGATGGAAGGCGGCATCCGCGACCGTGCCCGGCTCCTGCACGGGAGGCGCATCTGGGTCGACGTCGTCGAGGAGCGATCGGGCCCACTCGTCCGCGCCGTCATACGCGGCCGCCAGCTCCTCGAGCGTGAAGACCTGGCCGACCCGTTTCCGCAATCCTCCGGCGACGACGTCGACCTGGGCCAGCAAAAGGATGTGGCGGGGCCTGTCCCCCGCGGTCGCCTCGATCCGCCGAACTCCGTCCGCCCACTGCTGGCGCGCTAGCTCGACGTCCATCTACGGAGTACAGCAAGACTCGGGCCAGAGCGCGGGAAGCTCGGCCAGGATGCGGTCGCCGAGCGCGTAGCCCGGCCTCGCAAGCGCGAAGGCGGCGTGTGCGTGCAGGCACTTGAGGCTGCCGGCCCGGGTCGCGCCGCCGATGCCCGCATCGAGCTCGGGCCGGATCCGCCGCTGCTCGGCCTCGGCGGCCGCAAGGCTCGCCGCGAGCTCCTCGTCGCCCTGGACGGCTCGCGTCCAGCGGTCGACGCCGCCGGCGGCCTCGAGCCGCGAGATCGCCGCCACGAGCGCGCGGCACGTCACGTAGTACTGGGTCGGGAACGGCTGCCCGTTCTCGTCGAAGGGCCGCTGTTCCGTCACAGCAGGCCGGCCGAATGGGCAGCGCACCATAACGGCGCGAAACGCACGCGGCGGACGGCCGAGCTGGCGTTCGACGACCTCGCGGTCGGTCTCGCTCATGCGTTAATGATGCTTGCGCCAGGCGGGAATGCCCTTGACGATGAAGAGGCGCTCGCCCGGCTTGACGAGCCCGAGGCGCCGGGCTTCGCGCACCAGCTGCTCCCTCGTCCCGACCTGCGCGAGGCGCTTCTGGAGCCGCGTCTGCTCTGCGCGGAGCGCTTGCACCTCGGCCTGGCGGTTGTCGAGCGTGTGCTTCGTCCGCAGATACGTATTGGCCGGCTTCCAGTAGAGGAACGCAACGAGCACGACGCCGCCGAGGGCGAGCAGTCGGGTCGGCCTGAGTCCGATCACGGATGGCGGGTTCTCCGCCGGCCGCCGAATCCCTATGCGCGGCGGACGGCGACGATGCAGGCCATCTCGGAGGTGACGAGGATCTCGGTCGCCTCGAGCCGGGGGTCCCGGAGCAGCGCCTCGCGCGTGGCGTCGCCCTCGACCGCCTGGCCCGGCGTGAGGTCGTCCTTGACGAGGATGCCGCCCGGCGCGAGCAGGTCGACGACGCGGTCGTAGGCGACGCCGCCGTCGGCGAAGAGCACGTCGAACGGCCCGCGTTGGGGCAACACGTCCTGCCAGTCGCCCTCGATCACCTCGGCGCGCGTCCCGGCCAGAGCCTCGCGTGCCTGTGTCGCCCGCTCGGGGTCGAGCTCGACCGTGACGAAGCTGGCCCCGGGCGGAAGTGCGGCGGCGATGGCGCGCGCGCCGTCGCCGTACGAGGTCCCGAGCTCGCCGATCCGGCCGCCCGGCTTCGACGCGACCAGCGTCGCGACGAGTCGCTGGACCTCGGGGATCGAGTAGGCGCCGTCGGTCAACTACGCGACGTCGACCTTGATCACGTTCGTCGAGCCGGGGAGGTTGACGGCGGTGCCCGCGGTCGTGACGATGCGGTCGCCGGACTCGATCACGCCGGAGCTGAGCGCCGACTCGATCGCCCGTGTCCACAGATCCTCGACGTCGTCGGTCTGCGGCATCAGCACGGGAGTGACTCCCCACTCGAGCGCGAGCTGCTGCACCGAGGTCTGGTGGTGCGAGAGGCCGACGATCGGGCGCCGCGGACGGAGCCGCGCGACCGCGGAGGCGGTGCGCCCTGTGAATGTGGGAACGAGAATCGCGCTGGCACCGAGTGCCTCGGCGAGGTCGCAGGCCGCATTCGACATCGCGGTCCCGACCGTCGTCTCCTCTCCGGGCTCCGGCATCTGATGGCGGTAGCTCATCGACGGCTCGACCGCGCGCGCGATGCGATCCATCGTCGCGACCGCTTCGACGGGGTAGGCGCCGGTCGCCGTCTCGGCCGACAGCATCACAGCCGACGTGCCGTCGAGGATCGCGTTCGCAACGTCGCTGGCCTCGGCGCGGGTCGGCTCGGCGTGCTCGATCATCGACTCGAGCATCTGCGTGGCGGTGATCACCGGCTTTCCCGCCTCCAGGCAGCGAAGGATGATGCGCTTCTGCAGCAGCGGCACCGTGGCGGCGCCGATCTCGACGCCGAGGTCACCGCGTGCGACCATCACGGCGTCGGACTCCAGGAGGATCTCGTCGAGCGCTGCGACGGCCTCCGCCTTCTCGATCTTCGCGATCACACGCGCGGGCGAGCCGTGCTGGCGGATGATCGCCTGCAGGTCGTGCACGTCGGCGGCCGCGCGCACGAACGAGAGCGCCACGAAATCGACCGACTGCCCGAGCGCGAAGGTCAGGTCGTCGAGATCCTTCTTCGTCAGCGAGGGGATCGGGATCGGGACGCCGGGCAGGTTCACGCCCTTGTGCGAGCTGACCGAGCCGCCGATGACGACGCGGCAGCGCGCACGGCCCTGCTCGACCTGCTCGACCAGGAGACGCACGTGCCCGTCGTCGATGAGGATGTCGTGGCCCGTCCGCAGGACGTCTCCGATCACCGCCGGGGCGACCGGGAGCTCGCTGTCAGACGCAACCTGTTCGCCGACGACATACACCTCTTCGTCCTTGATGAGCATGCGCGGGGCGGGCAGCTCGCCGATCCGCAGCTTCGGCCCCTGCAGGTCGGCGATTAGCGCCAGCGGCTTCCCGGTCTCCGCCTGCACCTCACGTACGACCTTGACGCGCTCGGCGTGGTCGGCCTGCGTCCCGTGTGACAGGTTGAGGCGGATCGCGTCGACACCCGCGTCGACCAGTTCGCGCACCGCGTCGTGGGTCGACGAGACCGGCCCGATTGTCGCCACGATCTTGGTTCTCCGCCGTTCGGTCGCCACGCGCCCAGAGTACAGCTGGTCGTCCGGCCGAATGACGAACGAATCATCCGGCGTGACGATGACTCCGGCGACGGGCGGTCGTAGCCTTCCGGACATGAGCTATGAGGTCAACGGAGCTGCTCCCGCACTCGCGGCCGACGCGTTCGTCCGCGGCGAGAGCCGGCGGCGAATCTCGCTCGACGAGTTTCGCGGGACCTGGGTGGTGGCCGCGCTCGGCGCCCGCCGCGCCGACGTCCGCAAGCTGGCCGCGCTCGAGGACGCATTCACAGCCGACAGCTCGGTCGTGCTCGCCGGAGTGCCGGACGACTGGCACGACGTCGCCTCCGGCTACAGAGACGAGAGCGTGCGGTTTCCGATCCTCACGGGGATCGACGAGCACGAGAGGGTGACGCTGATCGTCGATCCGGGCGGTGTCGTCCGGTATGTGGGACTGCGCCAGAGCGCGCGCGAGACGCTCGCGACGCTCGAGCAGCTGCTTTTCGAGCCCGTCTGGCTCAGCCGCGCGGCCTAGGGGCTTGATGTGGAATTGGGTGCCTGTGGGGATGGCTGAGACCAAGCAGCTCGTTCGGGGCGGGTGAAGCCCGTAGCGGTGCTACGGGCGAGACCGACCCGGGCGAGATGCGCCGTGTCTCAGCCACCAGCCGCAGGCGCGCGACATTTCACATCAGGCCCCTAGTAGTTCTCGGGAACGCTCCCCAGCCCGGGTACTCCGCCTTCGAGCCGAGCTCCTCTTCGATGCGAAGGAGCTGGTTGTACTTGGCGACGCGATCCGACCGCGCCGGGGCGCCGGTCTTGATCTGACCGGTCCCGAGTGCCACCGCGAGGTCGGCGATCGTCGAGTCTTCGGTCTCGCCCGAGCGGTGGGACATGACGGCGCTGTAGCCGGCCGCGTGGGCCATCGCCACAGCCTCGATCGTCTCGGTCAGAGTCCCGATCTGGTTCACCTTGACGAGGATCGAGTTGGCGACCCCACGTTCGATGCCTTCGCGAAGCCGGACGGGATTCGTGACGAAGATGTCGTCGCCGACAAGCTGCACGGCCGAGCCGAGCCGCTCCGTCAGAGCCTCCCAGGACTCCCAGTCGTCCTCGGCCGCGCCGTCCTCGATCGAGACGATCGGATAGCGCTCGACGATCCCGGCCCAGAACTCCGGCATCTCGGCGCTCGTCTTCTCCCGGCCCTCGAAGCGGTAGACGCCGTCGCGGTACACCTCGCTGGCGGCAGGGTCGAGCGCGATCGCCACCCGGTCCGCATGGCCCGCGCGTTCCGCGGCTTCGAGGATCGCCTCGATCGCCGCCTCGCTCGACTCGAGGTCGGGCGCGAAGCCGCCCTCGTCGCCGACCCCGGTGGCGAGCCCACGCTCGGTGAGCACCTTCTTCAGCGCGTGGTAGACCTCGGTGCCGATTCGAAGCCCGTCGGCGAATGTCTCGGCACCCGCGGGGACGACCATGAACTCCTGCAGGTCGATCGAGTTGGCCGCGTGCGCACCTCCGTTGATGACGTTGAGCATCGGCACGGGCAGCGTCGCAGCGTCCGGCCCCAGGAAGCGGAACAACGAGACACCGGCGTCGGCGGCGGCTGCCTTGGCGCTCGCGAGCGACGCTCCAAGGATCGCGTTCGCTCCCAGGCGGCCCTTGTTCGGCGTTCCGTCGAGGTCGACGAGAGCGCCGTCGAGCGACGCCTGGTCGTCGGCATCGCGGCCGTGGAGGGCCGCTGCGATCTCGCCGTTCACGTGCCCGACCGCGTGCGACACGCCCTTGCCTCCCCACTCCGTCGCGCCGTCGCGAAGCTCGACGGCCTCGTGGATGCCCGTCGAAGCGCCCGAGGGCACGATCGCCCTGCCGGTCGCGCCGGACTCGAGCGTGACGTCGACCTCGACGGTCGGGTTGCCACGCGAGTCGAGCACCTGCCGTCCGTGAACCGCCGCGATCCTCCGCACATCACTCCTTTGCCTGGTCGTAGTACGCATCCTGCTCGTCGAGCGTCAGTGTCGTCCAATCCTCGCCGCGCTCGCGTGCGAGCTCGACCGCGCGGTCGACTCGCCCCTGAAACCGCTTCGCGGAAGCACGCAGCTCGAGCTCGGGATCGACGTTGAGGCGTCGGGCGACATTGACGGCGGCGAAGAGCACGTCCCCCAGCTCCGACGCGACTCGGCGGTCGGGCTCGGTCTCCGCCGCGGGATCCGCGGAGGGAAGCTCGGCGCGGAGCTCGCGCAGCTCGTCGTCGAAGTCCGAGAGCGCGCCTGCCAGATCGGGATACTCGAATCCGACCGCCTTGGCACGGAGCTGCACCTTACGTGCGTACAGGAGTGCCGGCAGTGATTCGGGCACTTCGTGGAAGACCCCGACGCGGCCCTCGTCCTCACGCTTGATGTCCTCCCAGCGGCGGCGCACGTCGCCGGCCGTGGCCGCTTCCGCGTCTCCGAAGACGTGCGGATGGCGCGCGATGAGCTTGGCCTGGATGCCGCGCGCAACCGACTCGAGGCTCCCGCTCCCCTGCTCCTCGAGCAGGAGCGAGAGGAAGACGCACTGGAACAGCAGGTCGCCGAGCTCGTCGTGCAACTTCGCGGCGTCGCCCGCCAGCGCCGCATCGGCCACTTCGTAGGCCTCCTCGACCGTGTGCGGCACGATCGTGCGCTCGGTCTGCTCCCGGTCCCACGGGCACTCGCGCCGAAGCCGCTCGGTCAGCTCCTGGAGCTCGACGAGCGCGTCAGCGAGCGACACGCGTCTAGGTCGAGGTGCTGGACGTCGACGTCGACGCGCAGGGGTCGGGCGAAGGCTTGAACCCGACCTGATACTTGATCTTGCCGCCGCAGTAGGCCTTCGTCAGACCGGTGATCCAGGTGGTGACCGCCTGGTTCTTGTTCTGCTGGAGCAGCTGCGCCTTGATCGTCGCGGCGACCTGCTTCTCCGGCGTCGTCGAGCGCGGGTGGACGATCGACAGCGGCTCGATCACGAACCAGCCGTACGTCGAATCGTGGATCGGCGCGTGGACGACCCCGGTCTTCTCGGAGAAAGCGACCGTGTCGAAGCCGGGCACGGTCTGGCCCTTCGAGACCGTCAGCTTGCCGCAGTTGTTCTTCGAGCTCGGATCCTGCGAGTACTTCTTTGCGAGCGTGCACCACGCCTTCGCATTGCCCGACTTCAGCTGGGCGTACAACGAGTCGGCGAGCGGCTTCGACTTGACGAGGATGTGGCGCACGTCACGCGTCTGCGGCTTCGCGTATTGCTGTGAGTGCTGCAGGTAGTAGTCATGCACGTCGGAGTCGCTGACGTTGACCCCTTTCGTGATCTCCTTGACGAGCGCCTCGTTGACGAGCGTCGAGCGGATGTCGTCTTGGACTTGCTTGTCGGTCAGATGCTGCTGCTTCAGCTGCGCCAGGTATTTGCTCTCGTCGCTGTTGAAGTACTGCTTCTTGATCGTCGCCAGGCGCGCGTTCACCTGCTTGTCGGTGATCTTGATCCCGTCGCTGCTCGCCCGGTCGGTGCGCTCAGCCTGCTGCACGAGTCCGGTCACGAGCTTGCTCTTCGCCGCCTCGTACTCGGCCGTCCCTTGCTTCGGGAAGCTGGTGCCCGATGACTGCTTCTGCTGGCTGAGCAGCGCATCGTAGGCGGCCTGCGTGACGTGCACCTTGCCGACCACAGCGATGTCGCTGCTCGACACCGGTGTGCCGCTGTCTCCACAGCCTGCGACGAGCACGGCTGCGAGCACGGTCGGGAGAATGAGCTTGACGAAGAGACGCATAGGAAGCACCGGCTTAGGCAGCCTGGCGGGCGGCCAGCATAGCATCGACAAGTTCGAGCGCCCCCGAGAATTCGGCGTGTCTTAACGACACTTCACGGTTTCCTATCGAATAGACGGCGGTCTCGACCGAGCCGCGCAACTCGCGCAATTCGCCGGAGCCGAGAACGACCGGCCCGACGGTCGCGCGGCCGCCGCGGAAAACGAGATAGTCCGCGCCGAGACGGGCCAGCTTCAGCTTCGCCTCCTGAATCGCGAACAGGTTCTCGACCGCCTCGGGGAGCGGCCCGTAGCGGTCCTCAGTCGCGACGCGCAACTCGTGCAACTCGTCCTCCGTCTCCGTGAGCGCGATGCGCCGGTGCAGGTCGATCTTGAGCGCCTCGGCGCCGATATACCCGGCCGGCACGTACGCGTCGACGCGCGCATCGACCCGGACCGGTCTCGCCGCGAGCCGCCGCTGCCCCGAGAGCTCGGCGACCGCCTCGTGCAGCATCTCGACGTACAGCTCGAAGCCGAGCGCGGCCACATGTCCCGACTGTTCCGCGCCGAGGAGGTCGCCTGCGCCGCGGATCTCGAGGTCGCGCATCGCGATCGCGAAGCCGGCGCCGAGCTCGGTGTGGTCGGCCAGTGTCGCAAGCCGTGCCCGCGCCTCGTGGGTCAGCTCCCGCGCCTCCGGGTAGAAGAGGTACGCGTGCGCGAGCAGATCGCTGCGGCCCACCCGACCTCGGATCTGGTAGAGCTGGCTCAGGCCCAGCTGGTCCGCCCGCTCGACGATCAGGGTGTTGGCCTGCGGGATGTCGAGGCCCGATTCGATGATCGTCGTCGAGACGAGCACGTCGGCGTCACCGGCGAGGAACTGGAACATCTTGTCCTCCAGCTCGCGTTCCGGCATCTGGCCGTGCGCGACGAGGAACCGGAGGTCGGGCAGCAGTTGGATCAGCTTGGCGGCGGCCTCGTCGATCGTCTCGACCCGGTTGTGCAGGTAGAAGCTCTGACCGCCGCGGCCGGCCTCACGGGTGAGCGCCTGCGCGATCAGCTCGCCGTCGTACTCGCCGACGAACGTGCGGATCGGGCGACGGCCTTCCGGCGGTGTCTCGATCACGGAGATGTCGCGCAGGCCGGAGAGCGACATATGCAACGTGCGGGGAATCGGCGTTGCGCTCAGCGCGAGCACGTCGACCTCGAGCCGCAGCTGGCGGAGCAGCTCCTTCTGGGCGACGCCGAAGCGCTGCTCCTCGTCGACGATCACGAGCCCGAGCTCCTTCGGGATCACGTCCCTGGAGAGAACGCGATGCGTCCCGATGAGCACCTCGACCTTCCCGTCGGCGAAGTCCGCCAGCACGCGCTTGACATCGGCGGGCTTGCGGAAGCGCGAGACCATCTCGACGCGGACGGGGAAGTCGCGGTACCGAGCACGGAAGGTGTTCCAGTGCTGCTGCGCGAGGACGGTGGTCGGGACGAGCATCAGCACCTGCTTGCCGTTCACCGCGACGGCGAACGCAGCGCGCAAGGCAACCTCGGTCTTGCCGAATCCGACGTCGCCGCACACCAGCCGGTCCATCGGGTGAGGCGACTCCAGATCCTCCATCACGGCTTCGATCGCAGTGCGTTGATCCTCGGTCTCGCGATAGGGGAAGTCGCTCTCGAGCCGCTCGACCCACTCGTGCTCGACGTCGAACGCGACGCCGGGCTGCGTCTGCCGGCGCGCGTACAGCTGCAGGAGCTCGCCGGCGAGCTCGCGCACGTGCTCGCGCGCCCGCGTCTTCAAGCTGTCCCAGGCCTTGCCTCCGAGCTTCGAGAGCGTCGGCGACTTGGAGTCCGAGCCGATGTAGCGGCTGACCTTCCCGATCTGCTCGTGCGGGACGTAGACGCGGTCGTCGCCGCGATAGGCGAGCAGCAGGTAGTCACGCGTGACGCCCGCGACCTCCTTCGTCTCGAAGCCCTTCAGCTGCGCGATCCCATGGTCCTCGTGCACGACGTAGTCGCCGGTGCGGAGGTCGGAGAAGCTCTGCAGCGCCCGGCCCGGTGGAGCCGTCGCGCGCGGCGGTCGCTTCCGGAAGACCTGGGAGTCCGGCAGCAATGCGAGCCCGAGCTCGCGCCAGACGAAGCCGCGCCGGGCCGGCGAGACAGCGAACGACAGGCCGGCGGGGACGGCATCGCCCTCGAACAGGCCGGCCTGCACGCGACGAAGCAGTCCGTGCTGCCGCAAGGCCTCGCCGCGATGCGGGAACGCGACGATGACGTCGAGCTCCTGACGCAGCAGCCCGCTCAGCTCGTTCTCGGCCTCGGAGAGCCCGCGGGCCGCGAGCGCGGGCCGCTGCGCGTCGAACGAGAACGGCTGGCTCTGAGGCAGCGGCGACAACTCGGTCGCGCCGTCGAGCTCGACGGGCGCGAAGCCCTCCTCGTCCCAGACGGCGCGGACCTCGTCCGGCGCCCAGACGAGGTCGGGCGGACGGTCGAACGGCGCGGTCAGATCGGCGGGGACGGCCGGCGGCCGCTCGATGCCTTCGTCGTCTCCGAGGTCGATCTCGACGAGCTCACGCCTCCGCTCGCCGGCCGGGTACACGGTGGCGCGCTCGATCGTCCTCAGGGCGCGCTGGGTGAACGGCGAGAACGCGCGGATCTGCTCGATCTCGTCCCCGAAGAGCTCGATTCGGAGCGGCTCCCGTCCGGTTGTCGGAAAGACGTCGACCAGCCCGCCGCGGACGGCGAACTGCCCTCGATCCTCGACGCGCTCGACCCGCTCGTAGCCCGCCGAGGCGAGCTGCTCGACGAGCGCGTCGATCCCGGGCTCCTCGCCCTGCGCCACGCGGAGCGGCGCCGGACGTTCTGCGGGCGGCGGCATGCCCTCGGCCAGCGCGGCCGCGGACGCGCAGACGAGCCCGCCCGCAGCGAGGATCTCGAGCGCCCGGGCGCGCTCCCCGACGAGGTGCGGCGGCGGCTCGAGGCCGGACTCCCAGCGAACGCCGCGCGACGGCAACAGCGCGACGAGGTCCTCGCCGACGAACCAGCCTGCCGCCTCCGAGGCGTCCCGGGCGTCCGCGTCGTCGGCCAGGACGACGACGAGGCCGCGGCCGAGCTCCTCGTGCAGCGCGGCGAGCACGAGCGGGAGCACCGGCTCCGAGACGCGGGCGCGCGTCGGCAGCGAGCGCGCGAGCGCCTGGAGGCTCTCCTGCTCCCGCAGGCGCTCGACGAGGGCGTGAAGGATCGGACGGTCCATGACGACGGGCCGAACGAGGCGTTCGGCCGGGGCGTCATCGTACGTTGTCAGATCAGTCTGCGGGCGCCGACGTACCGGCCCGCGTACCAGCCGGAGAGGCTGTCGACCGAGACTCTCGTCCCTGAGTGCGGGGCGTGAATGAACCGGCCGCGCCCGATGTACAGCCCGACGTGGCCGACGCCGTCGAAGAACACGAGGTCGCCGGGCTCGAGCGAACCGCGGCCGACCGACCGCCCGAGGTCGTACTGCCCGAAGGTGTAGTGCGGCAGCGTGATTCCGAAGTGCGCGAAGACGAAGCGCGTGAAACCGGAGCAGTCGAAGCCGCTCGCAGGATTGACCCCGCCGTAGGAGTAGGGCACGCCGAGCAGGCGGCGCGCGAACCTGACGACACTCGCCCGTTCGCGCACGACACGCGCTGTCGTCAGCCTGTGGGCGCGGTGAGCAGATGCCGTGGCGGTCGGAGCGCGGCCCGCGATGCACGCGAGCAGAACGAGCATGGGCAGGAGTAGGCGGGTGCGGCGCGGCATCGGAGGAGACCTCCGGGCTCGGCGGCACAGATGGGGTACGGAGGCGCCGCCACAGCCCTCGGTGGGCGGATGTCAGCAGACGCCTTCCGGGCGATCCTCCCCCGAAAGGGGGGAGTTGGCGTGTGGAGCGCGCTCAGTTGACGGTGCGCTGGGTCGCCTCGAGCCCTGCGGCGTCGAGCAGCTCGACCGCGTCGGCGGCGCTCGCGATCAGCCGCTCGGGATCGTCGTGCGGCTCGAAGTCCGACAGCACGTAGTCGGCGAGCGGACGCGGATCGCCGCGGCCCGGACGGCCGACGCCGATGCGCAGCCGGAGGAAATCCGAGGTGCCGAGCTGCTGCGCGATCGAGCGCAGGCCGTTGTGACCGGCCAGCCCACCGCCGATCCGAGCCTGCAGCCGGCCGACGTCGAGGTCGCCCTCGTCGTGCACGATCAGGATCGAGTCGGGCTCGACCTTGAAGAAGCTCGCGGCCGCCTGCACCGAACGCCCGGAGTCGTTCATGTACGTCTCCGGCTTCAGCAGCGCGACCTTGTGATCGTCGATCCGCACCTCGGCCAGCTGCCCCGAGAACTTGCTCCGCCACGAGCCGCCGTGCCGACGGGCGAGCTCGTCGACGACGAGCCAGCCTGCGTTGTGACGGCTGCGCGCATACTCGCGACCCGGGTTTCCGAGGCCGACGACCAGGAGGTCGAGCGACGTTCCGTGGCGGCGCGGCCACAGCCGCACGAGGCCTACTCCTCTGCGGAGCCTTCGGCGTCTGCCGCAGGCTCTGCTTCGCCCTCGGGCGCCTCGCCCTCGGCCGCCTCGCCCTCTTCGCCCTCGACGACCGGCTCTTCCTCGCGGGTCGGCTGAGTGACGGTTGCGAGAACGGTTCCCTCGAGGTCGTCGAGCAGCTTGACCCCTTCCGGGACGACGAGCGACGACAGGCGAAGACTGTCGCCGATGTGCATCCCGGAGACGTCGACATCGAGGTGCTCCGGCACTTCCATCGGCAGCGCCTCGACGTTCAACTCGTTCGTCACCTGGGAGAGCACGCCGCCTTCCTTCACGCCGACCGCGTCGCCGTGGAGCGTTACGGGCACCGTGGCGTGGATCGGCTGGTCGAGGCGGACCTCCTGCAGATCGACGTGCGTGATGTACCCGCGGACTACGTCGGTCTGGTAGTCCTTGAGCACGCTCGAATGTGCCTTGCCGTCGCCGACGATCACGTCGAGCACGGCGTTCAGTCCGCCGCGCGTGGTCAGCGCCGAGCGGAGGTCGCGCTCGGGAATCGAGATCGAGATCGGCTCCTCGCGTCCGTAGAGAACGCCGGGAACGAGGCCCTGACGGCGCAGTCGGCGGGACTCGGCAGAGCCGAGGATCGCGCGGTTCTGGACCATGAGTTTGACGCGCTCGCCGGCCACGACGCAGCAGTGTAGCCGGTCGTCGGCCTCGAATGGGGCTTCACGCTTCGAGTGGGTCGCGGTCGTCGAGCCGCTCCCAGACACGCCGGGCCTTGCCGGCCTCCTGGCGCGGTAGAGCGCCCTGCGCGAGCACGATCACGTCGGTCCGTACGCGCAGACGGGTCTCCAGGCTGCGGCGGACGTCCTCGCCCACCAGGTCTGCGTCGCCACGCTGGGCGAGCTCGCAGCGAACCTCGAGGTTCGCGAGCGCGCCGCGCCGGTCGACCACGATCGCGTACTGCGGGCCAAGTTCCGGATGCTCGAAGACGACGTCTTCGATCTCGCTCGGAAAGATGTTGACGCCGCGGATGATCAGCATGTCGTCGACCCGGCCGGTCAACCGGGCGACGCGGCGATGCGTGCGGCCGCACGGGCAGTCGCCGTCGACGAAGCGGGTCAGGTCACCGGTCCGGTAACGCACGACCGGCAGCGCCTCCTTCGTCAGCGTGGTGAGCACGAGCTCGCCGAGCCCGTCCGTCGGCTCGCCCGTCGCCGGGTCGACAACCTCTGGCAGGAAGTGGTCGTCGAAGACGTGCAGGGCGCCCTTGCCCTCGCGGCATTCGGCCGCGACGCCCGGGCCCATCACCTCCGAGAGGCCGTAGATGTCGCACGCGTCGATGCCCCACGCGTCCTCGAGCTTCGTCCGCATGGCCTCGGACCACGGCTCGGCGCCGAACACGCCGTAGCGAAGGTCGATCTCCCTCCCGGCTGCCCGTTCGGCCAGCAGCAGCGCGAAGCTCGGCGTGCAGCAGAGCCCGGCGGCGCCGAGATCCTCGAGCAGTCCCAGCTGCAGGTCGGTGTTGCCACCCGAGGCGGGCACGACCGTCGCACCGAGCCGCTCGCCGCCGTAGTGCAGGCCGAGGCCGCCCGTGAAGAGGCCGTAGCCGTACGCGATGTGGAGGACATCCTCCGGCCGCCCACCGGCCGCGGCGATCGAGCGCGCGCAGACCTCGGCGAAGACCTCGATGTCCCCGCGCGTGTAGGCGACGATCGTCGGCTTGCCGCGCGTGCCCGACGACGCATGCACGCGCACCGTCTCGGAGAGCGGCACCTGCAGCAGCCCGAACGGATAGGCGTCGCGCAGCTCGGCCTTGGCCGTGAACGGCTGTTCCGCGAGCGGCAGGTCGGGCTCGCGCCCGAGCCGCGTCAGAAGCTCGCGCAGCCGTCGGGCCTGAAGTGCGGCCCGCTCGTCCGGAGACTGCGTCTCGAGCTCCGGCTGGAACAGCACGCCGCGACCCTATACGGCGTCGATCTCGTACACGGTGCCGCTGCCCCAGTCGCCGACCAGGATCCCGCCGGTCGGGGTGGTGATGACCGGCAGTGGGTTCTTGAAACCCGTCACGAACGCCTTCGTCTCGGCGGTGTAGCCGTCACCGCTCTTGCGGAGCGCGACGCGCTGCACGACCCCGAGCTGCCACTCGGACACGAGCGCCGAGGGCCGGTAGCGACCTTCGAGCTGGCCGGTGAGGAGCGCCACGCCGCCCGCGGCGGCGTGGGCGTCGAGCACACCGACGGGCGTCGGCTCGGAGGCACAGCCTCGCGCGGATTGTCCGTAGCAGCGGGGAAAGCCCCAGTCCTGTCCGGGGTGGACGATCGCGAGCCAGTCGCCGGGCGTGCGCGCGCCGAGGTCGTCGCGCTGGTTCATGCTCGCGAACAGGAGCGTCGTTCCGGGGAGGTACGCGAGGCCGTACGCGGCCCGGATCCCCGAGGCCACGACCCTCAGGTCGCTGCCGTCCGTCTTGAACGAGACGATCGTGCCCGACCACCTGCTCGACGGCACGCAGTGGTCGCAGGCCGCGGACACGCCCATGACGAGACGGCCGTTCGGCGCCTGCACGATGTTGTTGTTCTCGCCGCCGGCGACCGGGCCGTTGACGATGACCTTCCTGTGCCGGAACCGGCGGCCGTCGAATCCGGAGTACTCGGTCACCCGTCCCAGCGAGCTCACGATCAAACGGCTTGCGACCCAGACCAGCCCGAGCGGCGCCGTCAGGCCGCCCACGACCTGCTGTGGAGAGGTGCCGGACCGCCTGACAAGGTAGATCCCGTCGCCGGCATGGCTCGTCGCCCCGGAGGTCGTGGCCCACAACCGGCCCTTGCCGTCGTAGGCGAGCGCCGAGACGTGAGGAAGGCCGCGGCTGTAGATCCTTGCCTGCAGTCCGCTGGGACCCGACAGCCCCTCGCCGATCGCGACGGGGCCGGAAGCGCCAGAAGTGCCGCAGGCCGTCAGCACGACCGCCAGAAACGCAGAGCCGAGGATCGTCCGCTTGCTCACGACCCAAGCAGTACGCGTGCTTGCTTAGAAATACCCGAGGGCCCCGAATGCTTAGGTCCCTTTGGGCATTTCCTTAGGTGCGGCCTGTCGGATGAGGTGACTGCAATCACGGAAAGGAGGGTTTCCGATGCTTCCACTTCGCTACGTCGCGATGGCTGCCGTTGCGGCCGCGTTATCCGTCGGCGGAGGAGTCGCCTACGCTGCCCAGGGCAGTACGACGACCACGCCAAGCACCACCACACCGAGCACGACGGCGCCGCAGACGGCGCCGCACAGCGGGAACTGCCCCAACATGGGCACGAACTCCGGTTCGAGCTCGAGCGGGGCTGCGTACTACCCGTCGAGCAACGTGTGACGACGAGGCGCGGGCCGTCGATCCGGCGGCCCGCGCCGTCGCCGAGTGCCTACTCGGCCGCGCGGCGCGCGGCCTGCCGCCGGTCGTAGAACCAGGCGAACACGAGCAGCAGAAACGCGAGGACGAGGAACGTCCCGAAGATCCCCCAGGCGACCACCGCTCGGCTGAAGATCAGGGCCACGATCAGCAAGCCGAAGCTGGCAGCGACGAGACCGACGGCGGCCAGGACCCAGAACCGAAAACCGCCGCGCCCCATAGGTGGGCCAGTATGGACGACCCCCGCACCTGCGTCCACAGCGGCGAGGTCGACGCGGACTCGGGATCACCCGTCGACCAGGAGGCCGCTCATCGGTCCGAGTGCCCGGCCCGAGCGCCTCGAGACGTTCGGCAGGCGAACGAGACGATGAGTAAGCGGCTGGTCGTGCGTCCGGCGTTCGAGCTGATCCGCGCTGATCGGTTTCCAGAGCTCGTCGATCGCCTCGGTGGGGTCGGCCGGGATCCGATCGATCGGCAACTCGAGATGCTCCGCCCAGAGACGCAGACGGGTCTGCACGGCGAGGGCGGGGTCATGAGTGACCAGATTCATCTCCGTGTCGTTGAAGAGCGAGTGCTCGTTCAGATTCGCCGACCCGATCGTGAGCCACCGATCGTCGATCACTGCCACCTTCGCGTGGACATAGATTGGGTCGGCAACCTTCGCCTGGCGCGCATAGAGCGTGCAGGCAAGCAAGCGGCCGCGGTCCGCGTCGGCTTCGATCAACTCGCCGAGCACGCCACGCGTGTCGTCGGCACCGTTGTTCGGCTTGGCCGGCAAGACCAGCAGGATCCTGAACGCTGGATTGGGCTCGCTTCGAAGCTTCTCGGCCAGGACCGCCGCGATCTCGGGCGACCACAGGAACTGGTTCTCGATGTAGATCAGTCGCTCCGCGGCCCGGAACGCGCGCAGATAGGACTCGAGAATGCTGAAATCGCCGCGCGGGACCGACCGGTAGACGCGTTCCGGAACCGTCCGGACGATCTGCACGTCGAGCTGGCCGGCCGCGTCGGCGCTCGCGACCGGAGGGAGCTGCTCGCCGGTCACTTCATGCCAGCGCATGCGGAAGTGCTCGGCGACATCGGCCACCGCCGGGCCTTCGATTCGAGCGCCGACGTCGTGCCAGCCGACGGCCGCCCGCGCAACATGCTGGCTCGAGTCGTAGCGGTCGCCTGACTCCGACGTCAGATCGATCCCGCCGACGAAAGCAACGCGGTCGTCGATCACGATCGTCTTCTCGTGGTGACAGTGAAGCGGCCGTTCCTTCGCATCGAGCCTGCAGTCGATCCGTGTGTGCCGCGTCAGTTGGTCGCGCATCGCCCTGACCTGGGCGCGGGAGGGGCGGAACAGCGGCAAAGGTGCTCCCGCCCAGGCGAGCATCCGGACGTCGAGGCGCTCCGCGAGCTCGGCCAGCAGATTCCTCAGCACCAGGTGCTCACCGTCCCGTTTCAGCGCGAACTCGGGCGAGAAGTACCAGCCCGTCATGTGCACGTGCGAGCGGGCCTCGGAGAGCTCGTCCGCGATCCGCGGCAACGCCTCCGCCCCGTCGATGAGAACCTCGACGGAGTTCCCGGCGCGAGCACCTGGACCGCCGATGCGCCCAGCCACCCGTGGGCGGAGCGAACGCGCGCTCCCAGCCGAGCCGTTTGAGTCGGCGCCGATGATGACGACAGATCTGCGCCGACACCTGGTTGCCGAACCATGACTCCGCTGCGACCGGCACGTCCCGGAGCTGGGACAACCGGCGGGACGCCCGCGCGGCCATCAGATCAGGACCCCACTTCCGAGCCGGCGTGACACCGGCTGGGTTTCTCCGGACGGCATCGCTCGACAAACGTCGCCGGACCAACACTGCGACTCGCGGCATAGGCTAGGGCCGCCCGTGGAGCCCTCCGAAGAGTCGAGTCTCGTCGTCGGTCCGCTTCTTCGCTATGTGGGCACGACGACCGCCACCGTCTGGGTCGAGACCGATGCGCCGGCGGTCGTCGCAGGTTCTCGGGCAAGAGGCTCGCACCTTCCATGTGCTCGGTCATCACTACGCGCTCGTGGTGCTCGAAGACCTCGAGCCTGGATCGATCAATCCCTACGAGGTTCGATTGAACGGCCGATCGGTCTGGCCGCCGCGGGACGGCCGGCCCGAGCCGGCGATCCACATGCGGGAGGGAGAGCGCCAGGCGCGGCTCGTCTTCGGCTCGTGCAGGGTCGGGGCGCCGGAGACTCCGCCGTACACGCTCTCGCCGTCCGACGATCCGAAGGGCCTCGGCGTCGACGCACTCTGGGCCTACTCGCGGCAGCTTCAGACCGGCGATGCGCCGTGGCCCGACGGCTTGCTGCTTCTCGGCGACCAGATCTACGCCGACGAGGTCCCGCCGGAGACCGCGGCGTTCATCGAGGCGCGCCGCAGCACGGACGACCCACCCGGCGAATCGGTCGCCGACTTCGAGGAGTACGCGCGGCTCTTCCGCGAGTCGTGGTCCGATCCCGACATCCGCTGGCTGCTCGCGACCGTGCCGTCGACGATGATCTTCGACGACCACGAGGTGAGCGACGACTGGAACATCTCGCAGTCGTGGGTCGACGAGATGCGCGCGCTTCCCTGGTGGGACGAACGGATCACGAGCGCGTTCATGGCGTACTGGCTGTACCAGCATCTCGGCAACCTGTCGCCACCCGAGCTCGCCGAGGAGGAGATGTTCGCGCAGGTGCAGCGCGACGAGGACGCCGGGCTGCGGCTTCGAACGTTCGCGCGCATGTGCGATCGCGAGTCGGCCGCGAGCCGGTGGGCGTACTACCGCGACTTCGGACGCACGCGCCTGCTTGGTGATCGACTCGCGTGCTGCCCGCGTCCTCGCCGACGGGCACCGCGACATGGTCGACGAGGACGAGTGGGAGTGGATCTCCGAGCACGCCCGAGGCTCGTTCGACCATCTGATCGTCGCGACGACGCTGCCGGCGTACGCACCGCACGGCATCCACCACCTCGAGGCGTGGAACGAGGCGGTCTGCGCCGGGCGCTGGGGATCCCTGGCCGCCCGAGTCGGGGAGCGTCTGCGCCGCACGTTCGATCTCGAGCACTGGGCCGCGTTCCAGCGTTCGTTCGAACAGCTCAACGACCTGCTGCGGGAAGTGAGCCGCGGGACCGGCGGGACGCCTCCGGCGACGATCGTCGTTCTGAGCGGCGACGTCCACACGACGTACATGGTCGAGGTCGATCTCGGGGCAGACGCCGGCCCGAGTCGCGTCTATCAACTCGTCTGCTCGCCGTTCCGGAATCCTCTGGCACCGTCTCAGCGGCGGATCGTCACCGGGGTCGGATCGCGTGGCGGCGCAGCGTTCTTCTCGCTGCTCGCGCGCCTGGCCGGCGTACCTCGGCCGACTGCAACCTGGAGCTACCTCGACGCCAGAAGCTTCGACAACTCGATCGGCGAGCTGATCCTGGACGAGGAGGCTGCGACCGTCACGCATCTACCGGGCAAGGCCCGAGGACGAGCCGGGTCGAGGGCTCGAGCGCGTCTCGATGCGGCGGCTCGCCGACTCGAGCAGGCTCAGATCCAGCGTCTGCGTCCTGGCGAGAGCGAGCGTCGCACCGGCGAGTCGAGACGATCGCGGCGAGCACGACCCAGAAGAGCGGTGAGTGCGCGAACGTCGCCCCGCTGAAGTTCACGTTCATGCCCATCACGCCGGCGATCAAGGCCCCCGGCAGCAGCAGGAGCGAAGCGAGAGTGAGCACCTTGACGATCTCGTTGGTCCGGTGCTCGGTGCGGAGAATCAAGATGTCGAACGACGTGACGACGGCATCCTTGGCGTCGCGTGCTGCCGAGAGCGCGACGTCGACCTGCTCGGTGAGCTTGCCGAATCTCTCGGCCGACAACTCGGTCGAGATGAGATCGAGCTCCGGGTGGGCCAATGCGGCGAACACCTCACGGTGAGGCGCGAGAGCTCGGCGGAGCCGGCTGACGCGGACGCGAATGTCGATCAGCTGCCGCGATCTGTCGCCTCGGTGTCGGTCCTGCCGGGGCTGCCGAGGATGGAGACATCGAACTTCTCGAGCGTCGATTCGACCTCGTCGAACGCTCGCGAGTAGCTGGTCACGACCCATCCGAGCAACGTGGCGAGGAACGATGGCGAGTCGAGAAACCCGAGCTCGCTCTCGCCGTCGGCCAGGGTCCGGAAATCGTCGATCACCGCAACGTCGCCGGCGTGGGCGGTAACGACCCAGTTCTCGCCGACGAAGCAGTCGATCGACGACCCTCTCACGGGCCGTGTCGCTCTCGTCGGTGGAGACGGCGACCGACGTGACGCGAATGTGCTTCGCGGTCTGCTCGATCTGTGCGCGGGCGTCATCGTCGCCGATGCCGAAGCTGATCCGCGTCCGCAGATTCGAAGGCCTCGCGAACGGCGTTCTCCTCGTCCTCGGTCGGGTCGAGCAGGTCGACCCACAGGACCTGCTCCTTGCCCAGATCAGCCGGCTGCGCTCGGCCCACTGCTCGATCTCCCTGCCGCGGCGCTTGTCGAACAGGTATGCGGTCAGCATCGCCCGGGTCAGATCTTGCGAAAGCGAGCATCGCTGATCGAGTAGAGCGCAAACGCGATCAGCCCCGCGGCGACGACGCCGAGCGTGTAAGGGCCGTACGTGCGATGCACGATCTTCGCCAGCGCCCCATCGAGCCCGACTGCGGCACGTGCGTTGTAGTCGACGGCTGCCTTGATCAGGAAGATCCCGACGAGCGCGAAGACAATCGCGCGCGCGAGATGTCCGAACGTCCCGAGCCAGGTGATCGATTTTCGGACCGACGGGCTCATCTCCGCGGTCTTCGAGTCGTCGAGGAACTTGTGCGAGATCCCGCGGTACGCCTGGTAGAAGCGCGACGCCGATCAGCACCGCGCCCGCGATCCCCACGATCCAGGTGCCGAAGGGCCAACCGAGGACACCGGCCGTCGCCTTCTTCGGGCTCGTGCTCTGACCGCCTTGCGAACCGGCCAGGATCGTGACGGCGAGGATGCACAGCCCGGCATAGACGATCCCGCTAGCCAGCGCGGCGACCCGATCCACACCGCTGTCGTTGCCCTCGGGGCCATGTCCGATCGCCGCCCGGACGAAGCGCCACAGCGCGTAGCCGCCGAGGCCGACCGCCACCAGCGTCAGGAGGATCTTCCCGAACGGCTGATGCGCGACGGTGTTGAGGGCGCCCTTCTGGTTCGTCAGCTTGCCGCCGTGACCGAGCGCAAGCTTGAACGCCAGGATCCCGATGATCCCGTAGATCAGGCCTCGCGCCACGAAGCCCGCGCGCGAGAGGTACTCGAAGGTGCTGGAGTGGACGAACGCCCGACCGGCCCCGTCGACCGTGGTCAGATGCTCAGCCGCTGTCGGCCTCATGCGTCTCCCCCGGCACGCAGACGGTGAGCGACCCGGCCTCGACCTTGACCTTGAACTCCTTGACCTTCGAGCGGTCGCCTCCGTCGAGCTCGTAGAGGACCTTCCGGTCGAGCTTGACCTTGACCGACTGCGCCTTCGTCGTCTGCGTGAACGGAGACTTGGTCGCCGAGCCCACCGCGGTGCGAGCGAGCATGCGCCCCCACTCGAGCAGCCCTTCCGCCGTGACCACACCGAGTTCCAGCCGACCGTCGTCCGGCTGGGCGTCCTCGAACGCCTCGACACCGCCGAAGAGCTCACCGACGTTGCCGAGCAGGATGCAGCTCGCCTTGCCCTTGTACCAGCCGACTCCGTCGACCTCGATCTTGGCCTTGAACGGTTTCGATCGCAGGTTCTGCGAGCCGGTCCAGACGTAGGCGACGCGCCCGAACCGGTCCTTCAGGCCGCCGTCGGCCTCTCGGATCATCGCCGCGTCGAAACCCGCACCGGCCATGACGCCGAACCGCTCGCCGTTGAACCGCCCGACGTCGATCTTGCGGTGCTCGCCGTGCAGTCCGATGGCGACGGCCTCCTCGATGTCCTTCGGGATGCCGAGGTTCGTCGCGAAGAGGTTTGCGGTGCCTGCGGGAATGATCGCGAGGCGCGTTTTCGAGCCCGCGAGCACATCGATGCAGCGCTGCACCATGCCGTCCCCGCCCCAGGCGAACACGAGCTCGGCGCCCTCGTCGAGCGCTCGGCGAACCTGCGCCGGAGCCTTGCGGCTCTTCGGAACCTCGGCCCAGAACGGATCCTCGACTCCCTCGGCCTCGACGACCCGCCGGAGCTCTGCCAGGCCGCCCCCCAGGGTCTTCCCGGCGTGCGCGATCACTGCGACCTTCACGAGCGTGCGCCCTCTGTGCGTGCGTCGGCAGCCGCGCCGGCCGCACGACACGCGAACACGACGACGATCAGGGCCGCCACGCCGACGAACAGCCCGCCGGCGACATCGAGCGGATGGTGCATGCCGCGATAGAGCCGCGAGGTGGCGACGAACGTCACCATCGCCGCCGCCAGCGTCCAGGTCACGATCCGGAACACCCGGTTCGTGAATACGGATGTGAGCAGCAGTGCGAGGCCGCAGTAGACGGCGAGCGAAGCTGCCGTGTGACCCGACGGATAGCTCGCGTTCACGGGGAGCTTCTCGAGCCGGAAGCACGCGAGGCCGATGCGAGTGGACGACGAGCGTCGTCGCGCGGTAGGTCGCGGACTCGACGGCGAGCGCGAACACGAAGAACGCAGCGATGCGCCACTTCCGCAAGATCGCGCAGACGAGCGCGAGCGAGCCGACGAGGATCGGCAGCACGACTCCTCCGGCGACGATCGATCCGATCAACGAGGCATGCGTCCTCGCCGGCGTTCGATGGGCGGCGAGCCATGTGTTCACGCGTTCGTCGGCCGACCCGATTCCCCAGGCGGGCTCGACGACCCGGGTGATGAAGAAGCCCACCGCGATCGAGAGCGCCGCGATCACAGCGAGACCGGCGACCACCACGACCAGGAAGACGACCGCCGGATGGAGGCCGGCCAGCAAGCCTGCGACCCGCTCGGCCCATCCCCCCTCTCGGCTCGTCGAGAACCGGAACGTTCCAGGAGGTGGCGGGCCGCGAAGCCGCGTCGACCCTTGATCAGGGGCAAGGGCTCGAGTTGCGTTTCCAGGTTGGACATGGAGGGCACCATGCCCACCCTGTCAGCTTCTAACCGTTTTTTCCGTCTTTCGTTCGGGAACCTCGGAAAGACTGCACATGCCTCTACTTCTCCTCCTCCTCATCGCCATCGCCGCCGGCTCGATCGTCGGTCTCGTCGCCTGGCGCTATCCCCGGGCCGGGAAGGCAACGGCTGCGTCGCCTGCGGGCGCCGCGCGCAGCGTCGGCGAGACCGTCGGGCGTCACTCGAGGTTGCGCGCCATGCGCGATGCGCGACTGGATCCGGCGGCGGCCACAGGGCTCGCCTTGACCCTCGCTCTGCTGCTTGCGATCGGCGGCGGGCTCCTGCTCGGCGTGCTCGCCTATCTGGTGCGATCGAACTCACATCTGATCGGGATCGACAACGGTGTCGCAAAGTGGGGAAACCAGCATGCCTCGGCCGCATCGACGCGCGGCCTCAACGCGATCACGCAACTCGGCTCGATCTACGTGGTCATCGGCCTCGGCGTCGTGCTCGCCGTCGTCGAGACGATCAGGGAGCGGACCGTGTGGGTGACCGCGTTCATCGTCGCGGCGCTTGGCGGCGAGGAGCTGCTCCAGACCACCGTCAAACAGCTCGCCGACCGGGTACGCCCGACGTTCAACCCGGCTGCAGCGAGCCTCGGACCGTCGTTCCCGAGCGGCCACTCCGCCACGGCCGCAGTCTTCTACGCCACCGCGGCGCTGCTGATCGGCCGCTGGCGCGGCCGGCCCGCGCGGGCGCTCCTGGCGGGGCTGGCGGTCGGCATCGCGGTCGCGGTCGCCGCGAGCCGCGTCTTGCTCGACCTGCACTGGCTGTCCGACGTGATCGCGGGCCTGGCGCTCGGGTGGGCGTGGTTCGCCGTGTGCGCGATCGCCTTCGGCGGCCGCATCCTGCGCTTTGGCGCAGGCGCGGAGACGGCCGCCCGAGCTGCGGATGCGACGGAGCGACGCTGACGGGCAGCCGCCGTCAACAGGCGTTCAGCGCGTTCCACCGCCCCGCGCTGCGTCACGGTTAACGAAGACCGGCCATGGGCACACGAACGACTCACCGATCGAGAGGAGATCAGGATGAGCACCGACGAAGCCAAGGGTCGCATCAAAGAAGCCGCGGGCGACCTGACCGACGACGACGACCTGAAGCGCGAGGGCCAAGTCGACAAGGCCGTCGGCCACACGAAGGACAAAGCTGACGAGATCGGCGACAAGGTCAAGGACGCCCTGAAGGGCGACGACTAGCTGCGAGGGACGGGCCGGAGGCGACGCCGCGAAGCCGCCTTCGGCCCGTCCCCGCCGCTCATCGACACTCGGCAGCCACTCGTCGACGATCGCACCCCACGACCGTTTCCGGTGCGCAAGAGCGGCAATAGACCGAGTGGCCGGGCGCCGCCCAGCTCTCGCCACGTATCTCTCTCACGGGGAGGGGTGAGAGCGGCTGACGGGCGCGCCGCGTCCGGCCACAGAATCGGAGAGAAGCATTCGGGGCTCAACCTGCCCGCGCGGATACTCCTACGGGTCGAGTGCTCCGCGGGCGGCGTCGACGCTGCCGCGGTCCGGGCCCGGGCCTCGAAGGACCCAGGCGAGGCCAACTGCGAGCACTGCACCGGCAAGAGGGCCGACGAGGTACACCCAGAACTGCCCGAAGCGGCCGAGCACGAGGTCGGGGCCGAACGACCGCGCGGTGTTCATCGACGCGCCGCTGACCGGGCTCGACCAGAGGCCGGCAAGAACGATGTACCCGCCGACGCCGACAGCCGATAGGGGCCCGACGTTCTGTGCCTCGGCGGCGGTGCCGAGGATCGTGCTGACCAGGCCGACGGTGAGCACCAACTCGATCAGCATCGCCTGCCAGTCGGCGATGCCGACACCAGGCTTCGTCGCGCCGAGGTCGCCGATCTTGCCGAACACGGCAGCGAGGAAGAGGCACGCCAGCGACGCTCCACTGAGTTGGGCGACGACGTAGCCTGGAAGCCTCCGCCACGGGAACTCGCCTCGCAGGCTGAACGCAAGCGTCACGCCCGGGTTCAGGTGCGCTCCGGAGACGGCGCCCATGAACAGGATGATCGCCATCACCGTCAGGCCGGGCGCTGTGACGGCTGCGGCGCGACTGACCGCGCCCTGGCTCTGGGCGCCGACGACAGCAGCGCCCGCAGCCGCGAGGACGAGCAGGAACGTGCCGAGAAGCTCCGAGAAAAGCCGGCTGACCGTAACCGGAGGCGACCCGGCGCGGGGCTTGGTCCTCGGTTTCAGGTGGCCTTTCTCGCGGTCGCCTTGCCGCCCTTTCGACCCGCGGCGACCTTCTGCGCATGAGTGCCGCCTTGCGACGGGTTCCCAGAGCCTGAATGTGACTTCTCGCCTCCGTGCTTCGATGCGTCGGGCGAGTTCGCGATCTTGGCGGCGCGCTCCTTGGACATGCCCTTGTCCTTCAGCGCCTCGTACTGCTTCTCGTTCTTCACGTGAGCGCTCTTACCTGGCATCAGCGGTCTCCTTTGCTCTCTCTCTGTAGCCCGCCGCCCTCGGCTCCGGAAAGCGTTGAGCGGCGGGCTCCGACACCCCCTATCTGGCCCCCTCCCAAGTCTGCGAAGAAGGCTCAGCTGGTCGAGCTCTTGCCGTTCGGGACGGAAAGAAACCTCGATTCGCTCAGGCGGTCGACCGGGAGAAGACCGCCACGATCACGGCGAGAAGCAAGAGGAGGAACAAGAACTTCGAGACGAAGATTCCGCCTCCCAGCGCCAGAAGCAGGATCAGCAGAGCGAGCAGAAGCAGCATGGCGAGGACCTCCTTCGTTCGATTAAGAAAGGGTGAGATGTCGGGGGTCTGAAGCGGACCGGCTGCAGCTTCCAGCAGGCGCGACTCACACGCCGGCCGGACCGTCTTCCACGACAGTCGTGCGACGGCCGGCGCCGAACCCGCCCCAGCTCGACCAGAAGACCATCGAGAGGACAAGACCAACGATCCCGATGACGAGCAGGATCACCCCGACCGTGTGGATGTTGAGTCCCGACACCGTCGCATCGACGGCCCAGATCAAGATCGCACCCGCGGCGATCAACAAGAGGCTGACTCCGATACCCATGATCCCTCCTTGCTCGTGGACTCCGCCAAAGAGAGCGGGCACACAGAGATCACCTTCCGGCAGAAGCCGAAACATCGATCCTCGCGCTTCACAATCCGAGCAGTCGTTTAGCGCGGGCGCGCGAGCGGGAAAGCTCCTCTCAGAGGAGTGGCATGACCCTGTTGCAAGTCACCGGCCGTCGATCCAGGCGGATGCACCCGCACCTGACGAGCAGCGACGACACGAGGCAATCCCACGCGTCGGTTCGAAGCGGCGGGATGAGGTGTGGTGCTCCTGCATGCAGCAAGATCGTTCTCGCGCGACCACATGACGAGCATTGCGGCCGCGCTCGCCTACTACGCATTCCTCGCCATTCCGGCCGCGTTGCTGGTCGCCGTGGGCTTGTTCAGCCTCCTGGCCGGACCGGCCGCGGTTTCGACCGTCGTCGCGAAGCTCCACGGCATCGTGCCGGTTCAGGCCGCCGGGCTGTTGCGAAACAGCCTCGAGAACGTGACACGTCATCGGCAGACCGGGATCGCGGTCGTGGCGGTGGGAGCCGTGATCGCGCTCTGGTCCCTTACGCGGTGCGATGCAGAACGTCATGTGGGCCATGAACATCGCGTACCACCGCGAGGAGAGCCGCGGCTTTGTTCGCCGGCGGATCACCGCCCTCACGATGATTGCGTTCGCGCTACTCGGTTTCGCTCTTGCCTTCGGCGTGCTCGTGCTCGGGCCACACATCTCGGCCTGGATCGGAAACGCGGTTGGCGCAAGGACGCCAGTGAAGGTCGCGTGGTACATCGCGGAGTGGCCGCTGCTGGTCGCAGGACTGCTGCTCGTCTTCGCGGGCCTCATGTACCTCGGTCCAAACGTCGACAATCGACGCTGGCGATTCCTCACGTTTGGATCGGTGCTGGCACTCGCGATCTGGCTCGCTGCTTCGGGCGCGTTCAGCTTCTACGCGAGCAGGTTCGGCTCGTACAACAAGACGTGGGGCGCGCTGGCCGCAGTCGTCGTGATGCTGACGTGGCTGTGGCTGAGCGCAGTGGCGCTGCTCTTCGGCGCGGAGGTGAACGCCGAGATCGAACGCCGTCGGACACCGAGCCCGGCCCCGGATCGGGATCACTCCTCGGGCTAACGGGTCGGCGGCGAATCCGCCGCAGGCAGGTCGACCACGCTCCAGTCCCGCTCGCGCACGGTCGCGGCGTGTCCTCGCGGCTCGCGTTCACTCGCAGTTCAGGGAGACGGTGGATGCAAACGTGGATTACAGGTCGGCATTCGCGGGGAACCGGGTTCAGTGCCTCGCCTCCGCCATGTCGATTGCGCGGAGCCGGGGTTCGCTCGCCGCAGGCGCGGACGCGGCTTCACGTATCTCGACGAGCGGGGCGACGTCTTGCGCGAGCCGGCGGAGCTCGCGCGCATCCGCTCGCTGGCGATTCCTCCGGCGTGGGTCGACGTCTGGATCTGCCGCTATGCGAACGGGCACTTGCAGGCGGTCGGGGTCGATACCGCCGGACGCCGTCAGTACCTGTACCACCCGACCTGGCGGCAGCGCCGCGACCGCGAGAAGTTCGACGAGATGCTCAACTTCGCGCGGGTCTTGCCGAAGCTCCGCCGCCGGTCTTCGCGACTGCTCGACGAGCCCGGCATGACCAAGGAGCGGGTGCTCGGGTTCGCGGTGACGCTGCTCGACCGCGGCCTCTTTCGCGTCGGCAGCGAGGAGTATGCGGATGACAATGGCAGTTATGGGCTGACGACGCTGCAGCGTCGCCACGTTCAGATCCTCTCGAATGGCACCGTCGTCTTCGACTACGTCGGCAAGACGGGCCGGCATCTCGTGCACACGCTGCGGGGCCGCAGGATCAGCGTTGTCGCGGCCGAGTTGAAGGAGCGGCCGGGCCGAGCGCGGGCGTTCCTCGCCTTCGAGGACGGCAACGAGTGGTCGCCACTCCGCGCCTCGGAACTCAACGCATTCATGAAGTGCGTCACCGGCGGCGACTTCACTGCCAAGGACTTCCGGACCTGGCACGCGACCGTTCTCGCGGCCGTGTCGCTGGCGCATGCGGGCAGGCCCGCAACCACGAGGGAGAGGAAGCGAGCGGTCAACTCCGCTGCGGAGGACGTCGCCGCGGCGCTCGGCAACACGCCGACGATCGCGAAGTCGTCGTACATCGACCCGCGAGTGTTCGACCGCTACAGCTCTGGAAACACGATCTCGCGTAGCCTGGGGCGGCAGCGCGAGATCGAGCGCTCTGTGATCGCGCTGCTCGAGGACTGACGCTTCTAGATCTGCGGCGGCTCGATCTCGGGCGGCGGGTACGGCTCGGGAACCGGCGCCGGCTGAGGCGGCATCGGGTCGTCCGGCGACGGCCCTGGGACGGGAGCCGGTATCGGCGGTGTCGGGTTGTCGGGCGGCTGGGGCGTCGAACCGGTGGTTTTCGTCACCGCCGCGCTCGAAGGGAGCGTCGGCACATCGACGTGGCGAGCCGCGTCGTCAGCCGCGGCGGCAAGCCAGTCTGTCAGAGCGAGCCTCTCGGCCTCGGCGGCTGCCTTCCATCGCTCGACTCGCTTCGTGTCGACGTTCAGTCGCAGATGCTCCACGCCGCGGGGAATCCGGGCGCGCTTCTCCTCTCTCAGCTGGGCTCGGAGCTCGTTGCGCGACCAGCGGTTTCTTTCAGCTTGGTCGAGCCATTTGTCTTGCTGGTGTTGGGGGAGTGCTGCGAGTTCTGCGTGGTGTCCGAAGCTGAGTTTGTCCCGCCGGCGGGACAGGTCGAAGCGTCCGGCGACCCAGGCGTAGTTGCGCAGGGTCTGATAGTCGAGGCCGGTGACTGCGATCGCCTGCTTGTACTTCTCGCCGTAGCTGCCCTCGCCGTAGAGCGCCCAGTCGCCGAGCCACCAGCTGGAGGCGTTCGAGATGATGCCGATGCGTCGTCCAAGCGCATGCCAGCGCTCGAACGTGAGGCGCGCGGGGAGTTGAAGCCCGACCGGGGTGTACGGGGTCCGAGCGCTCCCGTTCCGCGCAGGATGCGAGAGAGCTTCTTCGAGGTCTTCGTTCGCCGTGGTGCTGATCGGTGCCACCGCGTGAAGTGACGGTCCCGTCCCGTTCTCGAGTCGTCCGTGCCCGGCTTCGCGGCCGAGCCACGGCTCGAGGAGTTCCTCGATAGCGCGGCGGCCGCAGCGGCCTTCGAGTCGTCCCAGAACGCGGCGGTTCTCGATCACGATCAGAGTCGGCATCTGCTTGACCGCGTAGCGTTCGGCGAGCTCGGGATGTTCGTCGCAGTTGACCCGTTGGACAGCGAACGTGCGGTGCTTCTTCCCCCGCTGCAGGACGTGCGCGAGGAAGGCCTCAACCCGTCGTGATGGTCCCGAGGTCGGCGAGTAGAAGAAGCAGAGGGTCGGTCTGTCGGCGCCAGGCAAGGGTGTCCGGCTCGCGGGGTCCTGGATCTGTTCGCTCGTCGCGCTCATCTCGATCTCGCCTCCTGCTCTGCGGCGCGGCGTGACGGGTAGAAGTCGAAGAGGCGGTCGGTCCCGGTGATCTCGAAGACTCTCTTGATGGTCGGGTTGTCGGTCACGAGCAGGAGCCGCCGACCGTCGCGGAGTTCGCTGCGGGCGCTCAGGAGCACGTGCAGCATCGTCGAATCGAGGAAGGTCGTCTCGGTCAGATCGACGACGGAAGTCCTTGCTCCGGCGGCGATCGCGCTGCGAAGCGCCTGTTGCACCTGGGGAGCCGTGTAGAGGTCGTGCTCGCCGGCGAGCGCGACGACGAAGATGTCGTCGCCTGTCCGCTCTTGTCGGATCCCGACGGCGCTGATCGGACCGTCCGGTTCCCAATCGCGATCGGCATCCAACATGCCGACGAGCGCTGGGGCTGGGGTAAGTGTTTGCGGTTCGTTGTCGACGGTGATCCTCAGGCGATCGACGTTGCCCATCTCACGCTCCTTCCTTCTGACTCGATCCGGCTGGTTTGCTAATCTCCGACACTGAACGCGTGACAAACGAAGCGAGTAACCAGAAACACGAAACGGAATATAGGACAACACTGTCGTCTATGTCAAGCGATGGAACAACTCACTGGACGTTCCTCACGAACCACGCTCAGGTGCTGCTCTGCATCGCCAACGATCCAGACATCAGGCTCCGAGACGTCGCCGACACGGTCGGCATCACCGAACGAGCAGCCCAACGGATCGTGGTCGACCTCGCCGAATCCGGATTTCTCGAACGCGAACGACGCGGCCGGCGCAACCGCTACCTAATCCACGCAGAAACCGAGATGCGCCACCCAGCCCAAGAAGGCTACGAGATCGGCGAACTGCTCGACCTCCTACGGCAAGTCCGCAGCAGCCGCGACCGCGCAAAGCAACTCGCGGACTGACCCACGGCGCCTCCACCGCCGCACGCGCAGCGCGCCTTGGTCCATCCACCCTGGTTCCGCGGGGCGCTGTCTGTCAGCTCCCCAGTCCACATCGCTACGCCTGTCGGAACGGCCGAAGTACTCCGGCCGTTTATCCGCTTGGTTGAGCGGCTCTCCCTACGAAGGGGCGTAAGGCCGGTCGAGCGGCTTTCTCACGCTTCCTCGGTACTCGGTGTGAAGATCACGCTCGGAACCTCTTCCTCGGTCGGGTCGACGTTGCGCACGACCACATCGAAGACGGTCACGCTCACGGCCGCGATCGGGACAGCCAACAAAATGGCCCAGGGGCTGAAGAGGATGCCGACAGTGGTCACGGAGACGAGCAAGAGCAGCGGGGAAAGCCCGACGGCGTCGCCGAGCACCTTCGGCATGATCAGGTAGTCCTCGAGCAGCCTCACTCCCACGACGCAGGCAGCTGCAAGGACGGCGACGTGGACCGAACTCGTCAAGCCGACCCCGATCGCCAGCGCGCCCGCGATAAGCGGTCCGATGACGGGGATGATCTCGACGAGGCCGGCGAAGGCTCCGACCAGCAGCCAGTACGGCTCACCGATCGCCCAGAAGAGCAGCGACAGCGTGATCCCAACGGCGAAGATCAGGATCGCCTGGCCCCGGACGAAGGCGCCGAGGCGGAGATCGATCAGCGTCCAGGTGTCACGGATCAGCTTTCTCTTCGGCCGGGGAAGCAGTGAACAAACGGTGTCGACCGCCCGATCGCGCTCGAAAATCCAGTAAGCGGCGGCCGCGAGCGTGAAGAAGATGCCGATCACCACCTCGAACGCCTTCGGGCCAAGCTGTGTTGCTGGTTTGATCAGCGCCGAGCCATGCGGTAGATGACGAAGGCGCTTCTGCAGCGCCGTCAGGACCTGGTGCTTCACCCCGGTCGAGTTCTTCGCGGCCTGAGCGATCTCCGCCTTACCGCTTGGACTGAGCGCGTGATCGACCTGATCGAGCGCGCGCGGCACAGCAACCGCCAGCGCTACGGCAATCAACCCGAGCAACGCGAAGTAATGCAGCGCAAGTCCCGCTGGACGCGGAACGTGGTGACGTGCCAGCCATTCGATCCCCGGCCGTATCGCGGCCGCGATGATCACCGCTGAGAAGAGCAACGCGACGACCAGCCGGAGTTTCCAGAGTGCGAGCGCGACGACGATGATGCCCACCGCTACCAGAGTGATGACGGCAGTCCGCCGCGCGACGTGGGCCACAGACCTCAGTCTCTCGCCATTCGCCCGCTGTCGCAATCCCGGACTCCGACCGAGCCGGACACGGCCTGTGCCATTGACACCCGTCCCGCGGCGATTCCTAGCCCGAGGCAGGGCATCTCAGCGCGTAACGAGACGCGTGACCGGGATGGTGAAGCGCTCGCCCGCCTTCTCGCCGAGCCCGGACTCGAGCCATGAAGCATCGTCGTCCGGTGCGGTCACCAGAACGATCTCCTCAGCCGGAAACATGCGTAGAGCGTCTTCGATCGCCTGTAGCGGATCAACGTCGCCGACGTGCGCGTCCGTCTCGCCGTTCGAGATCGCATCGGAGACAGACTCGGCACGGGCGGAGGCGTCTTCGCGGGCGTCGTCCTCTGCGTTCGTCCAACGGTCCAGCCGCGAGATCTTCGAGGCTGGCGCAACTACCTCGATCTCTGCGTCTGGACCCGCATGCTCGCGAACGGCGTCTTCGACCTCGGTTTCGGGTGTGGTAGCCGTGGTGACGACGAGGATCCGGCGGGCCATTCCTCGCTCCTGCCCGTCGCGACCGCGAGCGAAACGACCAACCGAGCCCTCGGCGCCTCCCGGCTACGCCAACGGCTTGAGGTCTCGCGTGTCGACCTTCTCCGCGTGTCCCTCGTCGTCGGTCACCTCGTAGATCGGAGCGGCGGTGGTGCTGCGTCCTCCCACATCCTCGTCGGATCGTGCCTCGTTCTTCCCTGCTGGCGATGCGATCTCGACCTCGGTCCCTTCGATGATGTCGCCCGCGTCGTGCAACAGCTTCGCCTTCATCAGGGCTCCCATTCTCGCGTTTCTTTCGATCTACCCCGCGATCGCCCAGTTCAATCGAACGGGTAATTGCGTGCCCTGCGGAGTCGTAGCAGCGGACCATCCGTCGGTCGCGCTGTTTGCTTGACGCGGAGGTTTCGGCCGAGTACCACGTCACTCGCGCCGGAACGCTCTCGCTAGGGCCGGTTTTCGTCGTGCTGCGTCGCGCCCTCGATTGGCGGAATCCAGCTCTCGCGCCGCTTTGTCCAGATCTCGACCTCGGGCTTCAGGTCGAACGGTGCATCGTCGAGGCTCCCGATCCGGATCTCGACGAGGCTGTCGCCGGGGCCGACTGGATTCAGTAGCCGTGATCCGCAGCGAGCACAGAAGACGCGGCCGCCGTAACTCGAGATCTCGCCGCTCAACTCGAACGCGTCGACGGGCCAGTGCGCATACACGCTGAACGCGCTCCCGCTCTCCTTCCTGCAATCCGCGCAGTGACAACGCCCAACATGCACAGGTTCCCCACGAACGCTGTACCGGACGGCCCCGCACAGACAGCTGCCGGTACGCGGCCTGCCAGGTTCGCGTGTCGGCACGACGGAGTCGAAGGTATCGGCGGGCTGTACGTCAGCGTCAGGTACTTCAGCCATCTCGTCTGTTGTGCGTTGGGTCATGTGCTCAACCTGGGCGGGATACCAAATCGCTTCTTCACGTTCGAGTTCGTCGACCAAAGCGCCGCCGCGACGGCTGCGACTCGAAAGCGTCGGCCGGCGACGGATCTAGTGGATCAGGCTCACCTTCCACCGGGTTGAGCGCTTCGAGTAGGTCTCTCTCCAGAGCGGACTGGGACGGAGGAGCCATCCGGGCGTCGGCCTCACTCTTGGAGCCGGCGTCGAATCGGTAGATCCCGGGTTCGACTTCCGTCCAGCCTTCGGCAAGCTGCTGGGCAAACCACGTTCCGCGTCGGCCGAGAGCCTTAGGTCGTCCTTCGCCCGAGCCTTCCATCGTCTTCCCCCTCGCCGCAGTGATCTGATCTGGGCTCGACGGCGGCGGCCTCTCCTCGGGCCGCCGCCCTCTGTCGTGCGTTTTATCCGTAGAAACGGCCGCGGCCCAAGAAGCCGAGCAGCGCGAGCACGAGAAGTACGACGAGCACGATCCAGAGAATGCTCATTCCTGACCTCCTATTCGGGACCGCTACGAGGCGGTCAGTCCTGGATGACGGTCGTCCGGCGTTCCGCCGGCGCGTCTGTACGTCCGCCGAAGCCGCCCCAACTCGACCAAAAGATCAGCGAGAGGACGAGTCCGACGATTCCGACGACCATGAGAATGACGCCGATCGTGTGAATGTTCAGACCGGAAACGGTCGCGTCGACGGCCCAGGTCAAGATCGCACCCGCCGCCACCAGCATCAGACTTACACCAATACCCACGAGATTTCCTTTCTTTGGGAATGTGGTTCTTGCGGCCGGACGCGGCGCGCCGTCAGTCCCCCGCTCTCACCCCTCCCCCTGAGAGTCGCGGCGAGAGCTACGCGCGCCCGGCCAGGCCAACTCGTTGCCGCTCCCGCCGAACGAAAACATCCCGCGGGCAGGGTTTAACGTCGGTCGAACGGGTCATTGCCGCGGTCGTGCGCGGCCTCGCCTCATCCTTCAGGGCGTCGATTCAGGGCGACCCGGTGTTCAGCGCCGCGTCAACGGCTGGCTGGCGATCTTCTGGGTCGCAATGATCCCGATCTCGTACAGCCTTGGCTGGCTGAAGAGCGTCACCTACGTCTCTGCGCTTTCTGTGGGCGCTCGTCTCCGGCCACTGGTCGTCCTGGCAAGCCGCACGAGTCGAGGTCGCCCAGGAACAAGAAATCGAACGGCAGAAGAGCGATCCGGTCGAGGAAAGGTCGTCGCAAGGATGGTCGCAGAGACGAACGTCGAGCCCGCGTTGGTGTCGGAAGCCGACTAATCCGGCGAGTCCACCGTCGAGCCAGCGCACGGTGTGCTCGAGGTCGAGCCTCTGGGCGGCCTGGGCAGCAGAGCCCGGAAACCGCGCTTGTGTGCTCTCAACTCACGCTCCACAGCAGCGGAACCCCGGCGCAGGAAACCCGTTGGCGTCGACCGATGCGCCGATCGGTCAGTCGTCTGATCGAGGGTCGAGCGCCTCTGCCACATCTTGCGCAATGCCGGTCTTTTCGACGATGACGTACTCGTCATGGCGCTCGATGAGCTCTTCGACGTCTGGCGAGATGTGGGTGGGCAAGACGAAGAAGTGGCTCGGATGACTGCGTATACGTTCGTAGGTTGGGATTGACAGTGCGACGGGGTCTGTGCAGTCGGTCCGGAAGCATTCGCAGATGAATTGCGTGACGGGATAGTCGCCGGCTAACTCTTCGATCCGCTCGTTCACCGCTCGAAACACTGATTCGTTGTGCGCTGCGCGCACGCGCCTGATGTCTTGCTGGTCGTCAGCCATCGAAGGCTCCGTTTCGGCACTTGCGTCGGTGCAGCGAGGCAATGACGACGCTACAGCGATCTCCGACCCATAACAACTGCGAGGACGACGTCCAGATCCGGTGGCAGGGCACGCAGGGCCAACGCCGTGCCCTGCCACCAGATTCACGTACCGCGCGTTCCACGACTCCCCTAGACGTGGAGCGGCCATCAAACCCGTAGCGTCGATTGCCAAGGGTGACGTAGTGACGTAGTGGCAGCGATCCGGTGACATCAGCACGGTGATGACGCCGCCCGAGTCGCTTTCGGTGGCGCCTGTGCGGTTAAGCGTCGGACGCGGCTGCATGGCCCACCCTGCAGCGCGTGGATAGGCGGGCCTGGTGACTTCGCCGCGTCCGGCGCTTGGGGATCAGACGAGCGTTTTCCTTGCGAGTTGGAGCGCCAGGCGACCTCGAGCACCCACCCCGCCTCAACCCATTTAGTCCATTTGCGTCAAGGCGGTGAAGATCCGTCTTCGGCAACTTCCAGACATGACTACGAGCACGACCGACCTGGCCGCGGTGTACCTCGCGTGACGATCGCCGTCGCTCTCATCCTTCTCTGGGTCTGCTGCTCGGCTGCGTTCACGTTCGGATTCGTCAGTGGAACTCTCTGGAACGCGCCGCGGCACACCAGCGACACGATCGACTTCACCCGCCCGCCGATCGGTGAGGTCTGGAGCGGCTCGACTTCGAGCACCCTGTAGAGCGCTCGTTCACGAACTCGGCCGCGCGGGCGTCGGCGGCTCCCAGCTAGAAGAGCTGATTCTCGCCGCCGAAGATCGCCGAGACGGAATCGTCGGCGAACACGTTCATGATCGTCTCGGCCAGCAGCGGGCCGACGGGAAGCACCGTCATGTTGTCCGGCTTCGCAATCGGGTCGATCGGCACCGTGTCGGTGACGACGATGCCGGCGATCTCGGACTCGGCGAACTTCTCGAGCGCGCCGTCACAAAACATTCCGTGGGTCGCGAACACCCAAACGTCTTCGACGCCATGCCGCTTCAGCGCCTTCACGTTGGCGAGCAGCGTGCCGCCGGTCATGATCACGTCGTCGCCGAGCACCGCCTTCTTGCCACGGACGCGGCCGGTGATCTCCGTCACCTCGGCCACGTCGTGCGAGGGCCGGGTCTTGTGCATGAGCGCGAAGTCGGCGTCGAGCATCTCGGCGAAGCGAACGGCCATCTTTGCCCGGCCCGCGTCGGGTGAGACCGAGACGATGCCCTCCCCGATCAGACCGAGATCGCGGAAGTGCCGCGCGAACAGCGGCAGCGCCGTCATGTGGTCGACCGGGATCGTGAAGAAGCCCTGGATCTGTCCCGCGTGCAGGTCCATCGTGAGCACCCGGTCGGCACCCGCCAGCTGGAGCATGTCGGCGACGAGCCGTGCCGAGATCGGCTCGCGAGGCTTTGCCTTGCGATCCTGCCGTGCGTAGGGGAAGAGCGGGATCACCGCCGTGATGCGCTTGGCCGACGCAAGCTTCGCGGCCTGCACCATGAACAGCAGCTCCATCACGTTCCGGTCGACAGGCTCGCAGCCGGTCTGCACGAGGAACACGTCCGCGCCGCGAATCGACTCGTCGAAACGGCAGTAGGTCTCGCCGTTCGCGAACGTGCTGAGCTCGATCTCCCCCAGACCGACGCCGAGCTGCTCCGCGATGCGCTGCGCGAGGGCCTGGTGCGAGCGCCCCGAGAAGACCATCAGCCGCTTCTGCGGCCCGCGCTCGAGCCAGTGACCGGGCTTCGGTTGGATCACCGATTCGGGCGACTCGAGGCCGGGAAGGACAAGCTCAGTCGTCGCGGTGCCGGGCTGCATATCCCTCCTTGTTCTCCTGTCGTGCCCGCGCGACCGCGAGTGCGTCTGGCGGGACATCCATCGTTATCACTGACCCAGCTGCGATCCATGCACCGTCTCCAATCGTCACCGGCGCAACGAACGCATTGTGGACTGCAGTCCTGACGTTGCTCCCGATTTGCGTGCGGCCCTTCGGCTGCCCGGGCTTGTGCGGGTAGTTGACAGTGATGCCGCCGGCGCCGATGTTCGTGTCCTCGCCGATCTCGGCGTCCCCGATGTACGACAAATGCGGCACTTTCGTGCGGTCGCCGATGCGTGAGTTCTTGATCTCCACGAAGGTGCCCGCCTTGGAGGACTCGCCGAGGACCGTGCCGGGGCGAAGGTAACAGAAGGGCCCGATCACCGCGTAGGCGCCGACGTGCGCATCGATCGCGACGGTGTTGGCGTGGATCTCGGCTCCCGAAGCGATCGACGTTGCGCCGCGCAGAACCGTGAACGGATGGACCGTGACGTCCTCCTCGATCTCGACGGTCGGCTCGATCCACGTGGTCCCCGGATCGACGATCGTGACGCCCGCGAGCATGTGCGCCTCGTTGATGCGGTCGCGTAGCACGGCGCCGGCGCGCGCGAGTTCGGCGCGCGTGTTGACCCCGTCGGTCTCACGAAAGTCGGGGGCGATGTACGCGGCCACCTTGGCGCCGCCGGCGACGAGGATCTCGATCGCGTCCGTCAGGTACAGCTCGCCCTGGACGTTCTTGGGCTGCAGCTGCTCGAGCGCAGGCCAGAGGGCTTCGCTCCGAAACACGTAGATCGACGAGTTGATCTCACCGATCGCCTGTTCCTCCGGCGTCGCGTCGGTGCCTTCGGCGATGCGCAGCACGTCGCCGTCGGGCGCTCGGACGATGCGCCCGTAGACGCGTGGGTCCGGCGGTTCGGCGCTGAGGATCGTCGCCGCCGCCCCGCTGCGTCGATGCGTTGCGACGAGCTCGGCGAGCAGCGTGCTCGTCAGAAGCGGCGTGTCACCGGAGAGCACGAGCACATCACCCTCGTAGTCGGCGAGCGCATCGTGGGCCGAACGGACGGCGTCGCCGGTGCCGAGCGGGGTCTCCTGAATCGCCACGGTGACACCGCTGGAGCCGAACTCGTCGCGCGCACTCGGCGAGGCGACCACGACGAGCGGGTCGGCGCCGGTCTCGCGGCCGACCTCGATCACCCAGTCGACCATGCGGCGACCGAGGATGGAATGGAAGTGCTTGGGCACGGCGGAGCGCATCCGGGTGCCGAGGCCTCCCGCCATCACGAGGGCTGCGAGCTGGGTGTCTGCCAATGGCCTGGTCAGTTGGATGGCTGGGGCGCCAGGATTCGAACCTGGGATCGCGGGACCAAAACCCGCTGCCTTACCGCTTGGCTACGCCCCACTGTGGGCCGACAGTCTAGGGCCGTCGGGAGAAGAGGAGATAGAGCCCGGCGATGGCCAGAAGGGCGACGATGCCGATGGCGAGCGCCTTGACCACGGTGAGGGCGATCGGGATGCAGAGAACCAGGAGCTGCGAGGCGGCGAAGATCCAGCTGCCCTGACGAAACGTGTCGGACCGAGAGTTGCGACCGGCCAGCCACCAAATGGCGGAGGCGATCGCCGCGAGCACCACCGCCTCCCACCAGTGGAGGACGTGGACGACGTACAAGAGGCCCTGGATTGCCGCGATCCAGAGCGTGATTCGGAGCCTGCGGCTTCGGAGCCAGCGGCTCGACCGGCTCGAGCCGTGCTCGATCGCGGGCGCAACCGTCATCGTTTCAACCGTACCACGCAGGTACTGCGATCCAGCCCCGCCCAAGGCCCTTCAGGGAGCGCAGCGCAGCACGTGCGCGAGGGCGGTCCCCGAACAGCCCGTAGACCACCGGCCCGGCCCCACTGACGTCGGCGCGAAACGCTCCCAGGTCACGCAGGCGCTCGCCGAACGGCGAGGATGCGAGGTCGTTCGACGGCAAGTGCGTCAGGTCACGAGGACGTCGCACCCGGGCCAGTCCCCCACGAAGCGCCGCTGCTCGCTCGTCGAACCCGGCCGCACCGGCGCGCGCGTCGAACGCGGCATAGATGTCGGCCGTCGACCGCTTCTGCGCGCCGTCGGGCAGGAAGAGCAGCACTGCGAAGTCCTGCGGCAGGTCGAGCGGCTCCAACTCTGTGCCGTCGCCCGATCCCAGCTGCGGGCCGTCGGCGAGGAAGAACGGAACGTCGGCGCCCAGCCCGGCGGCGAGGACCCGCAGCTGTACGGGCCCGAGGGGCACGGCGAGCTGCGCGTTGGCGAGCCGCAGGGCGGTCGCAGCGTCCGAGCTCCCTCCGCCGAGGCCCGAGGAGACGGGGATGCGCTTCGCGATCGTCACCCGCCAGCCATTCGATCCGTCGAGTGCGGTGAGCGCGTCCCGGACGAGCGTGTCGGCCGGGTATCCGGTGATGCTGGTCACATCGGCAGGCTCGACCCTGATCCGGTCGCTCAGGTCGACGCGCTGGTAGACGGTCAAGAGCTCGTGCTTGCCGTCCTCGCGTAACGGGCCGACGACGAGGGCGAGGTTGATCTTCGCCGGCGCCGGCCCGATCACCGAAGCGCCTCGGCGAGCGCGACGAACTCGCCGGGTGCAAGCGCCTCTGCACGCACGTTTGCATCGCGCCCGATCGACGCGAGCGCCTCGACGGTCCGGTCGCGCAGCTCGACGCCCGCGAACGCGAGCGAGTTGGCCAGGGTCTTGCGGCGATGTGCGAACGCGGCGTTGACCAGCCGGCGCACGTCAGCTCCGGGAGCGGGACCGGTCCGGCGCAACGCGACGAGCGCTGAATCGACGTTCGGCCGCGGCCGGAACACCTCGCGCGAGACGGGATGGAAACCGATCTGCTCGGTCGTCAGCTGCACGACCACCGAGACGGCGCCGTAGGCCTTCGTCGATGGGACCGCGACGAACCGGTCGGCCACTTCGCGTTGCACCATCACGCACCAGAGCTCGAGCAGATCGACAGAGAGGCTCTCCGCCACGAGCGGGGTCGCGATGTTGTAGGGCAGATTCGCGACGAGCTTGTGCGGCGGCGGTGCGAGCGTCGCCACGTCGAGCCGGAGGGCGTCGCCCCAGTGGAGCTCGGTGTTCGAGATGCCGCTGAGGTGCGGCTCGAGCCGCCGGTCGAGCTCGACCGCATGGACGTGCGCCACGTGCTCGCCGAGATAGCGCGTGAGCACGCCGAGTCCCGGCCCCACCTCGAGGACGACGTCGTCCGGCTCGAGCTCGGCCAGGCGCCCGATCACTCGCAGGATGTTCGGGTCGACGAGGAAATGCTGGCCGAGGCTCTTCCGCGGAACGACGCTCATAGCCCGAACACCCTCGCGGCGTTGGCCTCGATCTGCGCCGCGAGCTCGTCAGGGGGCGAGCCCCGCAGTTCGGCGAGCGCGTCGTACGTATGGCGCACGAACGCCGGCTCGTTTCGCTTGCCTCGGACCGCCTGAGGTGCGAGATACGGGCTGTCGGTCTCGGCCAGAAGCAGGTCGGCCGGGACACGGCGAGCCGCGTCGCGCAGGTCGTACGCATTCTTGTACGTGAGGTTGCCGGCGAACGACACGTACCAGCCATGCTCGAGCGCAGGGTCGAGCAGTGGCGGCGACGAGAAGCAGTGCAGGATGACCGTCCCCGGGTGCCGGGCGAGACGTGAGCCTGTGTCGGCGTCGGCGGCACGCGTGTGGATGACGACCGGCTTGCCGGTCTCGCGTGCGAGCTCGAGCTGCGCCTCGAACAGCTGCTGCTGCGCCGCATGCGGTACGTAGTCGCGGTAGTAGTCGAGGCCGGTCTCCCCGACCGCGACTGCCTTGGGATGTGCGAGCAGCTCGCGTAGTGCGGACAGGTCCGCCTCGTTCGCCGCTTCGTGCGGGTGAATGCCCACGACCACGTGGAGCTCGTCGCGCGATTCGGCGCGCGCGAGCGAGCGCCGCCCGCCGTCGATCGTCGTGGCGACGTCGATGACGCGGGTCACCCCTGCGCTGCGGGCTCGTTCGAGGACCTCCGCTGCGTCGTCGCCGAGGTGCGCGTGGGTGTCGATCACGCCGCGTCGGCGGCCGGCTCGAGCCGCGGGAAGAGCGGCGGCGCAGGCCCGATCCCAACGGCCGGCGCCAGGCGGCCGTACTCGACCTGCTCCCAGCGCAGGTCTTCCGGCTGACCGAGCGCCGAGAGGATCTTCGGGGCCGTCTCCGGCAGATAGGCGGCGAGCGCGACGGCGCAGACGCGGAGTCCGTCCGCAAGGTCGAAGAGCACCTGGTCGAGCCTTCCGGCCTGGGCGTCGTCCTTCGCGAGCTCCCATGGCTTCTGCTCCGTCACGTAGCGGTTGAGCGCGCGGACGAGCACCCAGATCCGGTCGACCGCACCCGTCAGGTCGAACGCGTCGATGGCGGCCCGGACGTCCACCTGCAGCGCCGTCACCTCATCGGCCAGCTCAGCCGTGCGTCCCGTAGCCGAGGAAATGCGCCCGTCCCGGAAGCGCGCGATCATCGCGGTCGTCCGCGAAAGGAGGTTCCCGAGGTCGTTGCCGAGCTCCCGCTCGTAGCGGTCGGCGATCCCGCTGAGCGAGGCGCTGCCGTCCTGCCCGAACGAGACCGCGCGCGCACACCAGAACCTGACGGCGTCGGCGCCGTACGTCTCGAGCAGCTCGAGCGGATCGACTGCGTTGCCGAGCGACTTCGAGATCTTGAGCTCGTCGAGCAGGAGGTAGCCGTGGATGAAGATCTGCTTCGGGACCGTGTAACCAGCCGAGAGCAGCATCGCCGGCCAGTAGACACAGTGGAAGCGCAGGATGTCCTGCGCCATCAGGTGGCGAACCTCCGGCCAGAACGCATCCCTCAGGTCTTCGCCAGGGCGTGCGTACGTCAGAGCACTCAGATAGTTGACGAGTGCATCCGCCCAGACGTAGGCGACCTGGCTCTCGTCCCAGGGGAGCGGGATCCCCCACGGCTGGCCCGCACGGCTGATCGAGAAATCGCGCAGGCCGCCGGCAACGAAGCTGCGAACCTCGTTGAACCGAAACTGAGGCTGCACGAAGTCGGGGCGCGCGTCGAAGAGCTCCAGCAGCCGATCCTGGTAACGGGACAGCCGGAAGAAGTAGTTCTTCTCCTCGATCCACTCGGGCACGGTGTTGTGCAGCGGGCATTTGCCGTCGACCAGCTCGTCGGCCGTCTTGAACGCCTCGCAGCCGACGCAGTAGAGACCTGCGTATACGTCCTCGTAGACATCGCCGTTGTCGTAGATCCGCTGCAGGAACTCACGGACGAACCTCTTGTGCCCGTCGTCGCTCGTCCGGATGAAGAAGTCGGTCTGTGCGTTCAGCAGCTGCGGCAGCGCGCGCCAGTCCTCCGCGATCCGGTCCACGTACTCCTGCGGCGCCAAGCCCTGCTCTTCTGCGACCCGCCAGACCTTCGTGGCGTGCTCGTCGACCCCGGTCAGGAAGAACGTCTCGTCCCCACGCTGCTTGTGATGGCGCGCCAGGATGTCCGCCGCAATCGTCGTGTAGGCGTGGCCGATATGCGGTCGGTCGTTGACGTAGTAGATCGGCGTCGTCACGTAGAACTTCATGGCGTTCCATGATAGGCCTGGGGCCGCGGATGGCCCTGGCTGCGACCAGGGCGCAGGCGAGCGCACCGAGCGCTCCCGTTACGTCGGCCGCCAGCACCGACACGTTCAGTCCGCGCCTGGGGTCCGGAACGCTCACATGCGGAGCCGGGCGCTGCGTGTGCGGTGGGGCAATGACCGCGAGAGAGGCGTCGTGAATCGAGCGCTCGGAGCCGCGGACGCCCGCCACTGGACGGACCCGCGGAACGCTCTCGAGTGGGTGCCGAAGCGTCGCACGCTGGGCCGTCGACCGGATCCGAGTGTCCGTTCGCGAGACGGGGCGCGTACGAACGACGGGTGCCGGCGCGGGCGGCGTACGGAACACCCGGTGCTCGTGTGGCGCCCGCGTGCGAACGTCACCGGCTGCGGTGGCCGCCGAGGCGCGCCGGGGCGGCCGGCCCGCGACGACCGTGAGCGCCTCGTCGGCGGCTGCGGCTCGGCTCGGCGCGGGGCCAGGCGCGGCGGCCTCCGGCTCAGGAGACGTCGCGACCCCACCGGCCGGGGTGGCCGGCGGCGTGGGAACGGGCGAGGCGGCCGGAGTCGAGGGCACCGGCTGGCCGACAGGCTCAGGCGACACCGGCGCAGGCGGCGGCGACGCGGGCGCCGCAGGCAGGAATTGCAGCGGATCGGCATACCCTTGCGGCTGGGCCGCGACGCGGACGCCCAGATGGACGTACGGCTGAGCGACCTCGACCTCACCGGAGGGACCGACGGTGGCAACGGGCTGCCCGTCGACGACGGTCGCGTCCTGGGCGACTTCGATCGACCCGAGGTGGGTCAGCGTCACGGCGTACCCGTCGGCCGTGACGATCGTCAGGCTCTTGCCCGAGGTCGGGACGGCGCCCGCGAAGGTGACCGTCCCGGCCGCGGGCGCCACCACGGGACCACCCGCGGCCGCCCCGATGTCGAGACCGCGGTGCTGCCCGGCGGCATACGGGTGAGCTGGATCGAAGACGAACGGCTGGAGGACTGGGCCGTCCACCGGCCACGTCCACGCTCCCGCAGGAGCTGCGTACAGCAGTGCGGCGACTACCGCCGCGAGCAAGACTCGGCGCATCGGCCACCCCCGGTTCGGCACGCACGAGGTCGCGAGTTCCCGGCGAACCGCTCCCGAACGTGTGTTCTCAAGCCACGGTAGGGGCGGTGTCAGCCGTTGTCAAACAAGGTTACAAAGTTGTCACAGAGTGTCGCGATAGAGGTCGTTTTTCGAGAGGTCGGTCAAGCGGGAGACGACCTCGGCGGCGACCCGGCGCGGCGTGCCGGCGGCGACCAGATCGGACATCGCCCTCCGGGCGACGGTCTCGTCTGCCCCGCCGCCCGAGCCTGCGATGACGAGCGTCACCTCCCCTTTCGGAGGCTCGGCGAAGCGTCCGGCGAGCTCGGAGGCAGCCCCGCAGACGATCTCCTCGAACCGCTTCGTCAGCTCGCGGCACACGGCCACGATCCTCGCCGGGTCGGCGGCCGCCAGGGACGAGAGTGTCGCGGGAAGACGCTTCGGCGACTCGAACGCGACGGTCGGCCAGCTCCAGTCGGCGAGCTCGCGCCAGAGCGCCTCTCGCTCGGCGGCGCGCCGGGGCAGGAAGCCGACGAACGCGTAGCGGTCGGCTGCAAGACCGCTCGCAACGAGCGCCGTCTCGACCGACGAAGGCCCGGGGAGAACCGTCACCTCGGCTCCGGCGTCGCGGGCTGCACGCAGCAGACGGACGCCCGGGTCGGAGATGCCCGGCAGCCCGGCGTCGGAGACGAGCGCGATCCGTTCGCCCCGGAGGAGCCTGGGCACCAGCTCGGCCGTGCGGGCCGCTTCGTTGTGCTCGTGATACGAGAGCAGCCGCGCCTCTACCCCATGGCGGGCGAGTAGCACGCGCGTGTGGCGCGTGTCCTCGGCGAGGACGACGTCGGCCGTGCGGAGCTCCTCGAGCACCCTGAGCGTGACGTCGTCGAGGTTTCCGATCGGCGTCGCGCAGATCGCGAGCGGCATCAGGCCACCGCGTCGAACGCGATCAGCCCGGCGCCGATCAACCCGGCCTGCGCGCCGAGCTCCGCCAGCTTGAGCTCGAGCCGCTCCCCGCCGGGAGCGAGCGCCTCTCTCAGGACGGCGGGTCGCGCGGCGGGCAGCAAGAGATCGAAGGCGGCGACGCCGAACCCGCCTCCGATCAGGACGAGCTCGGGATTGAAGATGTTGACGAGGGAACCGATCGCGACGCCGAGATGATGACCGACCTCGTCGAGCGCGGGGTGCTTCCGTGCGACGAGCTCGCGCGCGGTACCGCCCGGGCCGAGGACCTGGCGTGCGAGACGGTCGACTGCGGGACCGGAGCAGTACGCCTCGACGTGCCCGCGCCCGCTGCAGTTGCCGTGACACGGCTCGCCGTCCTCGACGATCACGACATGACCGAGCTCGGCCCAGCCGCGATAGAGCGCCCCGTCGAGCACCACGCCGCCGCCCACGCCCGTGCCCAGAGTGAGCATCACGAGGCGTTCGACATGACGGCCGGCGCCGAGGCGGAACTCGGCGTACGCAGCGGCGTTCGCGTCGTTCTCGACCCCGACGGGCAGCCCGAGCCGCCTCTCCATCTCCGCCGCGAGCACGACCTCGGTGATCGGGAGGTTGACCGCACCGAGGACCGTGCCGGTCCGTTGGTCGACCCGGGCGGGGACGCCGAGGCCGACGGCGACCACGTCCGGAGACAGCAGCTCCCGCACGACGGCCGTCATCTCGTCCAGCACGGAGTCCTGTGAGGCCCGTGAGGCCGGCCGCTCGACGGTCCGGTGCACGTTCCCGTCGCGGTCGACGAGCCCGCCCAGGAACTTGGTCCCGCCCACATCCACCCCGATGACAAGATTGGCCGCCATACGCGGTGGGTAACGTAACCCGCCGAATGGCGCAAGAAGAGAAGCCGTACCGCGTCTATCGGGGCGGCCGCGCCAAGGGCAAGGTCCCGAAAGCCGCACCGCCGCCGCCGCGGGTGCAGCGGCGTGGCGCCGGCGGGCGAGGCAACGACGGCATCGAATACCGCGGGCCGGGCGCACCGGCCGGCCCCCGGAAGGCGCGGTGGGGCCTCCGGATCGCGCTCGTCCTGGGGACGCTGCTGATCCTCGTCGTGGTCTGGGCCGTCGCCAGCTGGCTGGCGTTCTCGGGCGGAGTCTCGACGGCGAACAAGCAGCTCGACCAGAACGCGAAGCTGGCGCTCAGCGCGCAGAGCGGCCTCGTGCTCTCGCATCCGACGACGATCCTCATGCTGGGCACAGACCATTCGCCCGGCAGCGGCCGCAGCGGTGACTTCCACTCCGACTCGATCATGCTGCTTCGCACCGACCCGTCACACCATCGTCTCTACTACCTCTCGATCCCGCGCGATCTCCAGGTCCCGATTCCCGGCGCCGGGACACAGAAGATCAACGCCGCATTCCAGATCGGCGGCCCGGCGCTCGCGATCAGGACGATCAGGCAGTTCACCGGGATCGACATCGACCATGTGATGGTCGTCAACTTCTCCGACTTCAAGGACCTGATCAATTCGCTCGGCGGCATAGACGTGACGGTGCCGAAGCCGATCCGCTCGAACCGGTTCGACTGCCCCTATGCGACTCAGGCGCGCTGCGACAAGTGGCAGGGGTGGCGGTTCCAGGCCGGCCGGCAGCACATGAACGGGGAGCGCGCACTCATCTACTCACGGATCCGCGAGAACATGCTCGACCCGTCCGAGACCGACGTGACCCGCGGTGGACGGCAGCAGGACGTGATGAACGCCGTCGCGCACAAGTTCACGTCGCTCGGCGTCCTGCTCCGGATGCCGTTCTCCGGCGGCTCGTTCGCAAAGCCGTTGACGACCGACCTGACGGCGTCGCAGCTGGCACAGCTCGGCTGGGTGCGGTTCCGCGCGTCGGACTCGGGCTCGGTGCATTGCCGGCTCGGAGGCGACCTCGGCGGCGGGGGGACCGGGAGCCCGAGCGAGGACAACCCGGCGACGATCGCGATGTTCCTCGGTCGGTCTGCGCCGCAGCCGCCGACGGATCCGTTCGGGCCGGGCTGCGTGATCGGCCACGCGCTGCACTGAGCCGCGCGGGGCCGCTCAGCGGGCCGCGCCGAGCCCGCGCGCCGGCGGGCGGCCCTTGAGCCACGCGCACCGACCGGCGCAGTGAGCGCGCCGTCCGCCGCGCCATCCCTAACCCCCACCCACCCGGGGAACCGGTTCGAGCGTCGCACCGAACACGTCACGAGTGGGTGACGAACCTGTGCCGACTTTGGAGAATCTCGCCCGCGTTGCATGCGCCGCCGAGCGTGTCGCCGAGCGTTGCGCAGGGCGTGGCGCGGGGCGCAGCGCCGTGCGTGTCAGCTGCCTACCGGGCGCGGCGCGCTGGCCTCGGCGGGCTTTTTCTTGTCGCCGCCCGAGGCGTCGGAGCTGCCGCCGGAATCGCCGCCGGAATCGCCGCCCGAATCGCCGCCGGAATCGCCGCCCGACGTGCCGGACGAGGAGTCGCTCGAGCCGCCGTCCTTGGAGGGCTGCTTCCCTTTCCGCCCATAGTCGGTCGAGTAGAAACCCGACCCCTTGTAGTGGACCGCAACCGGATGCAGGACGACCTGCAAGGGGCCTTCGCCGCACACGGTGCACACCTTCGGGCCTTCTTCGGTCATCCCGTGGAACACCTCGAACAGGTGCCCGTTCGGGCACTTGTATTCGTAGATGGGCATGGGAGGCGGAAGGCTAGATGATTGATCGGCGATTCGCGCCACGGCAGCCCGGAGCGCTACGCTCGCGCCGCGTGAAGCGCCTCGTCGTCCTCTTCGCGGTCGCCTCACTCGCCTCTCCAGCAGCCGCCGACGCGCACGCGACGCTCCTCCGCTCGGCGCCCGCAGACGGGTCCGTCCTGGCGGCGGCTCCTCGGCACGTGACGATCTTCTTCGACGACACGATCCGCGCCGGTAAAGGCAACGCCGCGATCGCGAACGGCTCGAGACGATCGGTCCTCGCCGGGCCTGCGACCGTGCACGGGCACAACCTCGTCCTGCCGCTCCGCCGGCTCACCGACGGCGATTACAGCGTGCGCTGGAGCATCGTCTCCGACGATGGGCACCCCGAGAGCGGGGTACTCGCGTTCGCGGTCGGCGCGGGACGCGCGCCTCCGACGGCGCTGCTCGACGCGACGACGCACAGCAGCTGGTCCGGCGTGCTCGAGCGGACGCTGTATCTCCTCGGGCTGTTGACTGCCGGCGGCGCCGCCGTGTTCGGGCTCCAGGCGCGCCGCACCCTCGGCGGCAGGCTCACGGTCCCCCTGGCGCAGCTGATCTTCTTCTCGCTGCTCGTCGCGTTCCTCGGCGGCAGCGCACTCCTCCGCGCGGCGGCCGCAGGGACGCGGTACGACCACGTGCTCAAGATTGCGATCGTCGTCGCGATCACCGGAGGAGCGGCCGCGGCGCTCGCGCCCGTCTACCCCCGTCTGCTCGACGCGGCGTCGTTGTGCGCGCTCGCCCTGCTGGCGGCGCCGACTCTCGGGGGACATGCACTCGACCGCGACCAGCCACGCTGGCTTTCGGTCCCGGCGGACCTCGCACACGTCGTGGGGGCCGCGATCTGGGTCGGCGGGCTGATCACGCTCGTCACGGTGCTCCCGCGCGTCCGGGCGGACGACTCCGAGCGGCAGGTCGTCGTGCGGCGTTTCTCGACGACGGCATTCGCAGCGGTCTGCGTGCTCTCTGCAGCCGGGCTTGCCCGGGCAGTGACCGAGCTTCACTCCGTCTCCCAGGTGTGGACGACGTCGTACGGCCAGGTCCTGATCGTCAAGTCGGTGCTGTTGCTCCCGCTGCTCGGGCTCGGCTGGCTGAACCGCACGCGCCTGCTGGGTGCGTTCGCGCGGCTCCGGCGCTCGGCCACGGTCGAGGTTCTGCTGCTCGGCTGCATCGTCGTGGCGGTCGCCGTCCTGATCGAGCTCCGGCCGGGCACCGCCGAGGCACGTCGGGCACAGCCGAGCGTTGCGCCGCCCGCGTCGCCCACGCTCCCGTCGCGGGCCGCGGTCGTCGACGGCCGCGGGATTGCGGGGCTGGCCGTCGGGCTCGCGCGCGTGCCGGGCTCGGCGACGGTGACGATCATCGGCCCCGACGGCGCCGCGGCGGTCGGGGAGAGCGTCGCGATCAACGGTCGGCCGACGACGAGTTGCGGCAACGGCTGCTACCGGGCGGCGGCCGGGCCGGGCCCGGTCCGGGTGCGTGTCAGGGGTCGCGAAGCGACGTTCGACATCCCGGCGACGGCGCCCGACGCGACGGCGCAGCTGCGCGCCGTGACGAAGCGCTACCGAGACGCGCGCACGGTCGTCTTCGACGAGGCGCTCTCGTCGACGGGGAGCGGAGGAATCCATTCGCACTTCGTCACCATCGCTCCCAACCGCCTGTCGTACGAGATCCGCGGCGGGCCCTCCGCGATCGTCATCGGCGCTCGCCGCTGGGATCGCGATGCCGCGGGCAAGCCGTTCGTCGAGTCGCCACAGACGCCGCTCGACGTGACCCAGCCCACGTGGACGACGTTCTCGAACGTTCACGAGGTCGCACCCGGCGTCCTGACGTTCCTCGACCGCAAGCTTCCCGCCTGGTTCAGGGTCACGCTCGCCGGCCCGCTTCCGCGGACCGTGCACATGACAGCCGCGGCGCACTTCATGACCGAGACGCTACGTCGGGTTCGACGTGCCCGTCACCGTGTCGCCGCCTTCCCGGTAACGCTGAGCCTCCTCGCCGACGAGCTCGAGGAAGCACGGCGCGTCCTCGAAGGCCGTCAGCCCACCGGGCGCAGCCCGAGGGCCGTGGGAGCGGCGCGATGCGCGACGCACGGTGGCGAACGCTCCGGCGGCGCCGACGAGCCCACCGATCGCAAACGAGCGGAGCCGGCCGCGACGCGAGTCGCCGTCCATGCGACGATCGTACTCGTGCGCATCACCACGCTCGGCGATTTGCTTCTCGACGTGATCGTTCGGCTGGAGCACCCTCTCGTACCCGGAGACGACCAGACCGCCGTCACGCGGACCGGCGCGGGCGGCCAGGCGGCGAACGTGGCCGCGTGGGCGCGGGACCTCGGTGCGGACAGCCGCTACGTCGGCAAGCTGGGCGCCGACACCGCCGGGGCGCTGGTCGCGCACGAACTCGCCGAGCGAGGCGTGGAGGTCGTCGGCCCGAGAGGCGGCCGGACCGGCGTCGTCGTGTCACTTGCGGCGGCCGGCGACCGGTCGATGGCCTCCGACCGCGGTGCGGCCGTCGCACTCGAGGCGGAAGAGCTCGAGCCCGCATGGTTCGATGCCGACGTGCTGCACATCTCCGGTTACTCGCTGCTTCGCGAACCACTGGCGGGCGCGGCCGCACGGGCAGCGGTGCTGGCCCGCCGGCACGGCGCCCAGGTCTCGTTCGACGTGTCGACCTGGACGCTGGTCGACGACCGTTTCCGTGTGCGCGTACGCGAGCTTGCACCGGATCTCGCCTTCGCCTCCGAGCGCGAGCGAAGCGCCGTCGGCGACCTCGACACCCGCTGGGTGGTCAAGCACGGCGCCGGCGGCGTGACGGTCGACGGCCGCGACTATCCCGCCGCCGAGACGACCGTCGTCGACACGACCGGCGCCGGCGACGCGCTCGCTGCGGGCTTCCTGGTCGGCGGGCCTGACTTGGGGCTCGCGGCCGCGGCGCGCTGCTGCGGGAAGCTCGGATCGATGCCGTGACCAGGGTCGCGGTTGAAGTTGCCGCCGCTCTGCGTGCCGGCCACGGCGTGGTTGCGCTCGAGACGACTCTCGTCGCGCACGGCTTTCCCCCCGGCGACGGGGTCGACGTCGGACTTGCGTCCGAGCGCGCAGTGCGGGAGGGCGGCTCGGTGCCGGCCACGGTCGGCGTCCTCGACGGCGAGCTGATCGTTGGCCTGACGGAGCAGGAGCTCGGGCGCTTCGATGCCGACGCGCGCAAGCTCGGCCCGCGCGACCTCGCAGCGGCCATCGTCCAGGGAGCCCCCGGAGCGACGACGGTTGGCGGCACGCTTGCCGCGTGTCAGGCAACGGGGATCCGGTTCATGGCGACTGGCGGCCTCGGGGGCGTCCACCGCGGCTGGCCGACTCCGCCCGACGTCTCTGCCGATCTCCAGGCACTCGCGCGCGCCCGCGTGCTCGTCGTCTCGTCCGGCGTCAAATCGCTACTCGACGTGCCCGCCACCACAGAGGTGCTCGAGTCGCTCGGCGTGCCAGTGCTCGGCTGGCGCGCCGACACGTTGCCCCTGTTCTACAAGGCACAAGGCGGGCCGGCGGTTTCCGCCCGGGTCGAGTCCGCAGACGAAGCCGCACGCATCGCGCAACGTCACTGGGAGCTCGGCGGCGGGGGCCTCCTCGTCGGACGGCCGCCCGACGAGAGCCTCGACGACGTCGAGCCGCTGATCGAGCAGGCGCTCACGGCGGCCACCGAGCAAGGTGTCCACGGACAGGAGGTGACGCCTTTCGTGCTCGCCTACCTCCACCGCGAGAGCGGCGGTCGCACACTCCGGGCGAACCGCGACCTCATCGTCCAGAACGCGCGGCTCGCCGGCGAAATCGCCGCGGCATCGGGGCCAGTCCCCGCTCCGGCGGCCTAGGTCAAGGGCTCGACCAGCGCCCGTTCTCCTGAACGAGCCTGCCGTCGGCGTAGATCTGCCCGCCCTGGCGTAGGTCCTTGACGATGTCCCAGTGGATCGAGCTGTGGTTCGTCCCGCCCGTCGAGCTGTACGAGTTGCCGACCGCGAGGTGGACCGTTCCGTCGATCTTCTCGTCGAACGCGACGTTCTTCATGAAGCGCTGGATGCCGGGGTTGCAGCCGATGCCGAGCTCCCCCAGCCGGCGCGCGCCCTCGTCGGTGTCGAGCGTCTGCAGAAGGAACGGCTCTCCCTCCCGCGCCGTCGCCTCGACGACCCGGCCCGCCTCGAAGACGAGCCGCGCGCCTGCGACCTCGTTGCCGAAGTAGACGGCCGGGAACTCCTCGAACGCGATCGTGCCCTCGGCCGAGTCCTCGACCGGCGAGTAGAAGACCTCGCCGCCCGGCATGTTGATGTGGCCGTCGTCCACGGCGCCGAGCCTGCCGGCGAGCGAGAGGGTCAGGTCCGTGCCCGGGCCGACAACCCGGACCGTCTCGGCACTGTCGAAGATGTCCGCGATCCCCCGCATGCGCTTCGCCTCGGCGTCCCAGTCGAGCAGCACGGCCTCGAAGATGAACTGCTCGAGCTCCGGAACCGTCATGCCCGCCTCCCGGGCGGTCGCCTCGGTCGCGTACTCGGCGATCACCCACGGCACCGCCATCGACATCGTCCGCTCGCGCAACGGCGTCAGCGACTGCTGGGCGGCGGCGAGCCGCTCCTCGGAGAGGTCGGAGCCTTCGTTCGTGCTCTCGGGCGCCCAGATCGAGATGACGGCATCCACCTCCTGCCAGATCCGCTCCTGCAGGGGCGCCGTCTTCCGGAGCACCTCGAGCGGCGCCTCGCGGGCGAACGGGCCGCCGATCGACTCGAAGGCGAGCTGGAGGAGCGGGTAGGCACCCAGGCGGGCGACCTGCTCCATCAGCGACTCGATCAGCGGCCGGGCAAGCGGCGTCGCGCGGATGCAGACCTGCCAGCCCGGGCGGACGCCGACCGAGCGCTCGATCAAGAGCCGCGCGTACTCGTCGATCCGCGGATCGCGCACGATTTGTCGTTTAGTCACGCCGCCCCCGTGTGACAACTGTCCGTTCGGGCTATTCGAGCGTGCGCAGGAAGTCCTCGATCTCGAGCGCAGGCAAGGTTTCGATCTTCGTCGACCCACGCGCCCCGAGCGACACCGACATCTTCGCGACGGTCGCGATGTCCGGCGCCTCGACGACGTTGATGAAGTCGAACTCGCCGAGGGTCGCCCACTGGTGGAGCACCGTGCAGCCGAGCTCCTCGACGTCCTGGTTCACCTGCCGGAGGCGCTCAGGGTTCGACTTGAGTGTCTGCACCCCCTGCTGGGTCAGCGTCGAAAGGAGGATGAAGATCGGCATCGCGGCTCCTTGAGTCGGGTCCGCGGGAGCCTACCCGCGCAGCCTGGTCCACATAGACCAGTGCGCCGCCGATGTAGAGGAGCGGGCTGAGAACGAGGTCTGCGAGGGCATGCGCGACCCGCTGCCCGTTCTCCCCTTGCGAGCGGAGCAATGCGATCAGCGTCAGGTCGGAGACGGCGACGACGATCACGAGCGCAGCCAGAGCTCCGAGTGCGTGCACGTAGTCGGCGGTGGCGAGCCGGCGGCCGCGCTCGAGGGCGTCACGGAAACCGAGGTGCTCGATCATCGCGGCCGGGACCGCCAGGCCGAAGAGCGCGAGCCAGGCCACCGCGGGCAGCACGATCAACCGCGAGAGAATCGGGACGGGCGCGAAGATCAGCACCGCGAGGACGTAGGCCGTGACAGTGGGCCGGGCTCGGTGCAGGACGCTGCAGGCCCGCACGTACGCGGCGGCGACGAGCGGCCCGAACGCGAGCAACACCACCGTCTGCACGTTCGGGCTGCGCCCGAGCGACAGCTGAGTCGAGAGTGCAAGCGGGATCCCGAGCGGCAACAGCGTCCAGAATCTGTCCCCGTACGCGCGAATCGACTCGGCGACGAGTTGGCCGACGGTGCGCTCGCTCGGCGGTAGCGGCGCAGGAAGGTCAGGCACGGAGCGCACCGAGAAGCGACCGGACTGCTTCGGTCAGCGCGGCCAGTGCTGCGTCGGCCTGCCAACGGCCACGGTCGCGCTCCGAGACGAGGTTGGAGATCGTGCGCACTTCGACCGCCGGCACACCTGCGAGCACTGCCGCACGCAGCACACCGAACCCCTCCATCGCCTCGACCTCGTAGTCGGCCCCGCCGCCGACCCGGCCAGTCGTCCCGATCTGGAGCACATGCGCATGCGGCAGCGCCGTTCGCGTCACCGCCAGAAGCTGCGGGTCGGGCCAGACTCGCTCGACGCGGGGGAGCGACGCCTGCGGGTCGGCGACGTCGCAGTAGACGGCCTCCGAGCCGACGACGAGCGATGGCGGCGCGAGAGTCCGTGCGCCGGCGATGCCGATCTGGATGAGTGCGGTCGGCTTCGGCCCGGCCAGCCGCCGGGCGGTCGCGAGCGCCGACTCGACCGGGCCGATGCCGCACACGAGTGTCTCGGCGCCCTCGACGTGCTCGAGCTCAGGCTCCGTGGCGGCGACGACCAGGATCACGCGCGCACCGTAGACCACGGGCTCCGAGTACGATCGCCTCGTGGGCTATCAGTGGATCTCGGCCGACGACCTCGAGTACGCCGAGCGGCCTCCGAAGGAAGGTGAGGAGCCTCGGCGGACTGCCGATCTCACCACTGCCGTCGACCTGAAGCAGTCGCGTGCGCGGCTGTGGCGCTACCCGCCGCACTCGACGGGCCGCCGGCACCGCGACCATGCACAGGAGGAGACCTTCGTCGTGATCGCGGGCACGCTGACGATGCTGCTCGGTGACGAGCCCGAGCGAGTCGATCTCGGCGTCGGCGGCGTCGTCGTCGTCGAGCCGATGACTGCGCTGCAGATGCGAAACGAGGGCGACGAGGAGCTCGTCGTCTTCGTCTACGGGTCGCCGCCGCTGCAGGAGGGCGCGGACTTCCTGGACGACGTCGAGCTGCCGGAGCGCGCGGGTTAGACGGCGACCGCGAGCGTCCGCGCGCCGACGACGGCGACGAGCGCCGCAACGCATTTCTGGTCGAAGTCGACGCCGCTCTCGCGGCCGAGCAGCTCGATCGCCTCGCTCTGCGACCAGGCGGCGCGGTAGACCCGCGCGGAGACCAGCGCGTCGTAGACGTCGCAGACCGCGAGGATCCGCGTCTCGAGATCGAGGTCCGAGGCACGAAGTCCAGATGGGTAGCCGCTGCCGTCGAGCCGCTCGTGGTGGCTGAGGACGAGACGCTTGACGTCGTCGTCGAACCCGCCGAGCTCGCTCAGGAGGTCACGGCCCCGCTCCGGGTGCAGCTTGATCTCGGCGTACTCGTCGTCGTCGAGCGGGCCCGGCTTGCGCAGGATCGACTCGGGAATCGAGAGCTTCCCGATGTCGTGCAGCAACGCCCCGGTCGCGAGGACGCGCAGCCGCGACGCCGAGAGCCCGAGGCGCTCGCCGACATCGACGGCCAGGGCGGCGACGCGCCGTGTGTGCTCCTCGGTCGAGACATCTTTCTCCGCGAGACGGAGCATGAGCGCGCGCACGCGCGCGCCGAGAAACGCTTCCTCGGCCTGAACGATGTCGCCGGCGCGCAATGCGCCGGAGAGCGTGCGCGAGCCGCGGCCGCGGCGCAGGTCGTACGCCGTCGAAGCGCCGATTACTGCAATGCCCGTCAGCTCGAACGCGTGGCCGATCCACCAGCCGAGGTAGGTGAACGACAGCATCAGCGCGGCGTAGAGCGCGACGCCGAGCAGCGCGAGACCGAACACCACCGACAGGTCGGCGACGCGGTGCGTGAGCAGGAACGTGTTGGCCGCCCGCGCTCCGAGGCTGAGGAAGAGCACCGCGCCGATGACGAGCAGGACCTTCGCGGCGGGTGATCCCGCCGCCGGCACCGAGGGCACGAGCGACGGCTCGAGCACACCGACCACGCTGACGGCGACCGTCGCCGTCGCGACCGCGGCGGAGAGGGCGATCACCGTCGGGATCGAGCGCGGATCGACGAGCGCTCGAACTCCCGAGAGGGCGAGGACCGCCGCCCCACGGGAAGGGTCGCTGCGCCGGTGAGCGCGATGACGCCGTTCGGCCCCACGAGGACGCCAGGCGTGACGAGGCCGTGAACGGCGAGCAGCGCCGCCATGACCGTGAACCCGCCGCCGACCACGACGGTGCGCCCGTCACGCGCGCGAACGCCCGCGGTGGTGAGCACGGCTGCGGCGATGGTCGCGACGAGTGCGCTGACGCCGACCCCGTAGAAGTGCACGGCGAGCGGCGGCATGAACATGCGCTCGCGCGTCCAGAAGACGAGCGCAGCGGGCGGCAGCGTGCAGGCAATGAGCACAGGCCCGACGCCTAGGAGCCTCCGCAGTCGCACGAAGACCCCTATCGGCTCGGAAAGCCGCTTTCTATAGCTCTGTTTCTAGGCCGGAACGGCGCTCTCGAGCCGCTCGAAGACGAGGTCGCCGTTCTGTGCGTCGACGTGGATCGTGTCGCCGTCCGTGAAATCGCCTTCGAGCAGACGCAGCGCGAGTGGGTTCTCCAGCAGCCGCTGGATCGCCCGCTTGAGCGGTCGCGCGCCGTACGCAGGATCCCACCCCGCGTCCGCGATCACTTCCTTCGCCGCGGCCGTCAGCTCGAGCTCGAGCCCGCGCTCGGCCAGCCGCGTTCGGAGCCGTCCCAGCTGCTGGTCGACGATCTCGGCGATCTGGTCACGGGAGAGCGACCGGAACTGGACGATCTCGTCGATGCGGTTCAGGAACTCCGGCCGGAAGAACTCGCGCAGGTCGTCCGCATTGCGGATGTTCGACGTCATGATCAGCACGGTGTTCCTGAAGTCGACGGTGCGTCCCTGGCCATCGGTCAGGCGGCCGTCGTCGAGCACCTGCAGCAGCACGTCGAAGACCTCGCTGTTCGCCTTCTCGATCTCGTCGAGGAGGATCACCGAGTACGGCCGGCGGCGGACGGCCTCGGTCAGCTGGCCGCCCTCGTCGTACCCGATGTACCCCGGCGGTGCACCGACGAGCCGCGAAACGGTGTGGCGCTCCTGGTACTCGCTCATGTCGATGCGCACCATCGCGCGTTCGTCGTCGAACATGAACTCGGCGAGTGCCCGCGCGAGCTCGGTCTTGCCCACTCCCGTCGGCCCGAGGAAGATGAACGAGCCGATCGGCCGGTCCGGATCCTGCAGGCCGGTTCGTGAGCGGCGAAGCGCATTCGCAACGGCCGAGACCGCCTCGTCCTGGCCGACGACGCGCTGGTGCAACCGCTCTTCCATGTGCACGAGCTTCTCGGTCTCTCCTTCGAGCAGCCGGTCGACGGGGATGCCCGTCCAACGGCCGACCGTCATCGCGATGTCGTCCTCGTCGACCTCCTCCTTGACGAGCAGGTCTTCGTCCTGTGGCCGCTCCTCGAGAATGCGCTCGAGCTCCGGGATCTCTCCGTAGCGGATCTCGGCGACGCGCTGCAGGTTGCCCTCACGCTCCGCACGCTCCGCCTCCATGCTGAGCTCGTCGATCCGCCGTGTCGCTTCCTTGACGCGCTCCGAGCGCCGCCTTCTCCCGGGCCCAGCGGGCCGCCAGCGCGTCGCGGCGCTCCTTCGTCTCGGCGAGCTCACGCTCGAGCGACTCCCGATCGTCCGGCTCGGCGGCGAGCTCGATCTCGAGCTGGATGACGCGGCGGTTTGCCTCGTCGAGCTCGAGCGGGCTCGAGTCGATCTCCATGCGCAGCCGCGAGGCCGCCTCGTCGACGAGGTCGATCGCCTTGTCGGGGAGGAACCTGTCGGCGATGTAGCGGTGGCTGAGGACTGCCGCGGCGACGAGCGCCGCGTCGCGGATGCGGACACCGTGATGCGCCTCGTACCGCGGCTTCAGCCCGCGCAGGATCGCAATGGTGTCGACGACGGTCGGCTCGCCGACGTATACCGGCGCGAACCGGCGCTCGAGCGCGGCGTCCTTCTCGATGTGCTTGCGGTACTCGTCGAGCGTCGTTGCGCCGACACAGCGCAGCTCGCCGCGGGCGAGCAGAGGCTTGAGGAGGTTGGCAGCGTCGACCGCGCCCTCCGCCGCGCCCGCGCCCACGATCGTGTGCAGCTCGTCGATGAAGAGCACGATGCGGCCGTCCGAGCTCTTGATCTCGGAGAGCACTGCCTTCAGCCGCTCCTCGAACTCGCCGCGGTACTTCGCGCCGGCGAGCAGCGAGCCGATGTCGAGCGCCCAGACGCGACGGTCCTTCAGCCCTTCGGGGACGTCGCCGGCGACGATGCGCTGCGCGAGCCCCTCGGCGATCGCGGTCTTGCCGACGCCGGGCTCGCCGATCAGAACCGGGTTGTTCTTCGTGCGGCGCGAGAGGATCTGGATCACACGGCGGATCTCCTCGTCGCGTCCGATCACCGGGTCGAGCTTCCCCGCCTCGGCGGCCTCGGTGAGGTCGCGGCCGAACTTCTGCAGCGCTTGATAGGTGCCCTCGGGATCCTGCGAGGTGACGCGCTGGCCGCCGCGCACCTTCTGGATCCAGGCCTCGATCTCCGAGCGCGGGACCGGCTCGAGAGCGAGGAAGAGATGCTCGGTGGAGACGTAGTCGTCCTCGAGCCGCTTGCGCTCGGAGTCGGCGCGGTCGAGCACCCGCGAGAACGACGCGGACGCGTTCGGCTGCTGCTGGCCGCCCTGGACGGACGGCAGCGCGGCCACCTTGCGCTCCGCGTCGGGACGAAGTCCCTGCCAGTCGGCGAAGAGCTCCTGGTCGAGCAGCGCCAGAAGCAAGTGGTCGGGGGTCAACTCGGGATTGCCGCGGCGCCGTGCGTCGTCCTGCGCCGCAGCGATCGCCTCCTGGCTCTTGAGCGTCAGCTTGTTGAAGTCCATCGGATCACTTCCTCGGCGATGGTGGTTTCGGCGGTTGGTACAGGACCAGGTCGCGCCGGTAGGAGCGATGCACGTCTGCGAGCGCACCCTGCATCTCGCGCTCAAGGCGTTCGAGGCGCCGATGCATGCGCCGCAGCTCGTCCTGCAGGTGCAGCACGCGTTCGACGCCCGCAAGGTTGAGGCCGACCTCCGACGTCAGCTGCTGAATGAGACGCAGCCGCTCGACGTCGCTGTCGGAATAGAGGCGGGTGTTGCCCGCCGTCCGCTTGGGGCGAACGAGCCCCTTCTGCTCGTAGATGCGAAGTGTCTGCGGGTGCATGCCGACGAGCTCGGCCGCGACGCTGATCATGTACCGCGGGTGCTCGTCCATCAGCTCGCCTTCCCCAGCTCTTCGAGCAGCTCGCGTTGCTTCTTCGACACCTTCTTCGGCACCTCGATCCGGATCCGGGCGAGCACGTCGCCCTTGCCGGAGCCCTTGAGGCGCGTCGCTCCGCGACCCTTGATGCGCAGGAGCTTGCCGTCCTCGGTCCCGGCAGGAACCTTGAGGGAGACCGCGCCATCGGGCGTCGGGACATCGACCGTGCCGCCCAGCGCAGCGGTGGGATACGGCACGGGCACCTGCACGATCAGGTCGTCGGCGCGCCGCTCGTAGATCTTCGACGGCTCGACGCGCACGACGACGAACAGGTCGCCGGCTGACGCGCCGCCAAAGCCCGCCTCGCCCTTGCCGCGGAGCTTGATCCGCGTGCCGTCCTTGGCACCGGCGGGCACGCGCACCTTGAAGCGCTTCGTGCGGCGCTCGCGCCCGGCGCCGTGACAGGTCGGGCACGGCGTCTCGACGATCGAGCCCATCCCGTGGCAGCGCGGGCACGGCTGCTGCAGTGCAAACAGCCCCTGCGAGGTCGCGACGACACCGGTGCCCGCGCACTGCGGGCACACGACCGGCGCGGTGCCCGGTGCGGCGCCCGTGCCGTGGCATGTGTGGCAGGCCAGGTCGAGCTGCACGGGGACCGTCACCTCGGCGCCGCGCAGCGCGTCCTCGAACGAGACGCGCACGTCGACCTCGACGTCGTTGCCCCGCTGCCCGCGCGACTGCTGCTGCGGGCCGCGTCCGCGGTTGAACAGCCCGCCGAAGATGTCGCCGAGATCGAAATCGCCGAAGTCGAACGTCGTGCCGCCCGGCGCAGCGCCGAACCGCCCGTTCGTCGACCCGACGGTGTCGTACTGCTTGCGCTTCTCCGGGTCGGAGAGCACGTCGTACGCCGACTGCACCTCCTTGAAGCGCTCCTCGTTGCCGGGATTCCGGTCGGGGTGCACCTCGCGGACGAGCTTGCGGTACGCCTTCTTCAGCTCGTCGGGTGTCGCCGTCTTCGAGACGCCGAGCGTTTCGTAGAGCGACTTAGCCATCGTCCCCGGCCGAGATGACGACGCGCGCCGGCCGCAGGACCCGATCCCCGAGCGTGTAGCCCTTCTGAAGCACCTGGATGACGGTTCCCTCCTCCTCGCTCGAGGGCTGAGCGAGCAGCGCCTCCTGCGTATGCGGGTCGAACTTCCCGTCGGTCGGAATCTCGGAGAGGCCCTCGCGGCCGAGCGCGTCGGCGAGCGAGCGGTGCACGAGGCGGACGCCGTCCTCCAGCCTGGCCTCCTCATGCTGCGTCGCAGCCTCGAGCGCACGCTCGAGGTCGTCGAGCACGGGCACGAGCTGGCTGACCAGCCGCTCGTGGGCGCGCGCGGCCAGCTCCTGCTGGTCGCGCGCCACCCGCTTGCGGTAGTTGTCGAACTCGGCCTTCAGACGCTGGAGCGTGTCGAGGTACTCGTCGCGCTCACGCGTGACGGCCTCGAGCGGATCGGCCTGCGCCTCGACGGGCGCCGCAGCCTCCTCCACCTGCTCCACGTTCTCGTCCGCCATTACTCGTCGACCACCTCGTACTCGGCGTCCTCGACGACCTCGTCGTCGGTGCGCCGAGCTGCCGCCGTTGCCGGAAGGCTGGTCGGCGGATGCCTGCGCGTAGAGCGCCGACGCAGCCTGCGTCCACGCCTCCTGCAGCGCATCTGTCTTCGTCTTGATCTCGGCCGCGTCCCCGGACTCGAGCACGCCCCGCAGCTCCATGATCCGGCCCTCGACCGTGCCGGCAAGCGACGGGTCGAGCTTCTCGCGGTGCTCGGCCAGCGACTTCTCGATCTGGTACGCGAGCGACTCGGCTGTCGTTCCGGGCGTCCGCGAGCTCGCGCAGCTTGTGCGCCTCCTCGCTGTGCGCCTCGGCCTCCCGAATCATGCGGTCGATCTCGTCCTGCTTGAGCCCGCTGCCGCCTTCGATGCGGATCTGCTGCTCGTTGCCGGTCGCGTTGTCCTTGGCCGAGACGTTGATGATCCCGTTCGCGTCGATGTCGAACGACACCTCGATCTGGGGCAGTCCGCGCGGCGCCGGCGGGATGCCGACGAGCTCGAACTTCCCGAGCGTCTTGTTGTAGGTCGCCATCTCCGACTCGCCCTGGAGGACGTGCACGAGCACCGAAGGCTGATTGTCCTCGGCGGTCGAGAACACCTCCGACTTGCGCGTCGGGATGGTGGTGTTGCGCTCGATCAGGCGAGTCATCACGCCGCCCTTCGTCTCGATCCCGAGCGACAGCGGAGTGACGTCGAGCAGAAGCACGTCCTTGACCTCGCCCTTGAGGACGCCGCCCTGGATGGCGGCGCCCACGGCGACGACCTCGTCCGGGTTGACGCCCTTGTGCGGCTCCTTGCCGATGAGCTCCTTCACCTTCGCCTGCACGGCAGGCATGCGGGTCATCCCGCCGACGAGGACCACGTGGTCGATGTCGGACGCCTGCAGACCCGCGTCGGTCAACGCCTGCTTGGTCGGCGCAACCGTGCGCTCGAGCAGTGCGTGCGCCAGCTCCTCGAGCTTCGCCCGGGTCAGCTGCAGGTCGAGGTGCTTGGGGCCGTCCTGGGTCGCGGTGATGAACGGCAGGTTGACCTGCGTCGTCATCGTCGAAGACAGCTCGATCTTCGCCTTCTCGGCCGACTCGTAGAGGCGCTGAAGCGCCATCGGGTCGGCGCCCAGATCGATGCCCTGGTCGCGCTTGAACTCGGCGATCATCCAGTCGACGATCGCCTTGTCGAAGTTGTCGCCGCCGAGGTGGTTGTCCCCGTTCGTCGACTTCACCTCGAAGACGCCGTCGCCGAGCTCGAGCACCGACACGTCGAACGTGCCGCCGCCGAGGTCGAAGACGAGGATCGTCTGGTCGGCGCCTTCCTTGTCGAGCCCATAGGCCAGGGCGGCCGCGGTCGGCTCGTTGATGATGCGGACGACGTTGAGGCCGGCGATCTTGCCGGCGTCCTTCGTCGCCTCGCGCTGAGCGTTGTTGAAGTACGCGGGGACGGTGACGACCGCGTCGGTGACGGTCTCACCGAGATAGGCCTCGGCGTCCGCCTTCAGCTTCTGCAGGATCATCGCGCTGATCTCGGGCGGCGCCCACTGCTTGCCGCCCGCCTCGATGCGCACGTCGTCGTTCGGGCCCTTCACGACCTTGTACGGGACGATGGTCATCTCCTCGGTGACCTCGTCGTACTTGCGGCCCATGAAGCGCTTGACCGAGAACACGGTGTTCTCGGGGTTCGTCACCTGCTGGCGCCGTGCCGGCGCGCCGACGAGCCGCTGGCCGTCCTTCGCGAACGCGACGACGGACGGCGTCGTGCGCCCGCCTTCCGCGTTCGGGATGACCGCCGGCTCGCCGCCCTCGAGGGTGGCGATGCACGAGTTCGTCGTGCCGAGGTCGATACCGATCGTCTTAGCCACTGGGTTTCACTCCTTGCTTGTGGTACTGGAAGAAAATCTAAGCGCCTTTATATCAGATCATTGACCCACTTGCGGCAGGATCTCGGCTCTCGTACCTTTGCCCGCGTGGAGCCCGAGTCGAGGAGCGAGCTCGAGGCGACGGTCGCCGCCCGCCGGGAGCTGGGCCCGGCGCACGACGACGAGCTGATCGCCGGGTTCCTCGACCGCATCGGCAAGGAGATCGACCGGCGCGTCGACGAGCGGGTCGCGAAGAAGACCGCGACGCGCGACGGCTCGACGATCAACCCGGCGAACCTCGCCCTCTGTATCCCGATCATCGCGATCGCCGGCGGGATCGGCGGCCTGCCGGGCCTGATCGTGGCCTTCATCGCGCTCGCATTCGTCTTCGTCCTCGCCGAGACGCGACGCTAGATCGTCGCGCCGATCAGCACGCCGCCCGCGACGACGAGCAGCGCGCCCACGACGAGCCGCCTCCCCACTCCTTCGGTCTGGCGGATGAGGAGCGCCGACAGGCCGACGCCCCAGAGCGACTCCGTCGCGACGAGCGGAGAGACGACGCTGACGCGCCCGCGGAAGTACGCCTCGAACAGGCAGACGTACGAGAGGCCGAACAGCAGTCCGGCCGGAACCATGCGGGCGGCTTCGCGTCGCGTCGGTACGCGGCGTGCGAAGAGCGCCGCGACGAGGCAGCCGGCGATGAGGGTGGCGGTGGCCGCCGTCCCCGGGGTGGCATGCGTGTGCAGCGCGCGAACGACGTTGTCGCGGGTGGCGAACAGCACCGCGGCCGCGGCCGCGTAGACGAGCCCGATACGGCGGAACTGCTGCGGCCTGTCGCGCTCGGCGGCGAGCAGCACGCCGCCTCCGACGATCGCTACCGCGCCGAGGACGAGCGGCGCCTGCAGCGGCTCGTCCAGGGCGACGAGGGCGATGGCCACGGCGACGAGCGGCGCGCCGCCGACGACCACAGACGTCCGCGAGGCGCCGACCTCGCGCACGCCCAGCGTGAACAGGATCTGGGAGCCGCCGGGAGCGAGCAGCCCGGCGATCAGAAACGGCCAGGCGCCGTGCAGGTCCGGGATGGAATGAGGCCGCCGCGAGGGCGACGAACGTGGCCACGACGATCGTCGCGAACGTCGCGACCGCCGCGTTGTCGAGGCCGCGAAGCCCGAGCCGGAGCGCCACCGTCATCCCGCCGAACAGCGCGGCGGAGGTGAGCGCAAGCACGACAGCGGTCAGTGGGGCCTCGCCAGCACGATCCCGGCCATGATCACGGCACAGCCGACCCAGCCCACCGCACCGAGCCGGTCGCCGGCGAGCGTGTAGCCGAAGAACGCCGCCCAGACCGGCTCGAGCGAGAAGGCCAGCGCGGTCTGCGTCGCGCTCGTGTGACGCTGCGCCCAGGTCTGAGCGAGAAACGCAAGTGCGCTGGCGAAGACGCCGGTCACGATCAGCGCGCCCCAGACGGTCCAGCCGCGCGGCACCGGCACGCCGTCGACGACGAGCGCAACGGCGAGCAGGCCGACGAAGGCGGCGATCATCTCGACGAACGTGAACGCGAACGCGTCGAACCTCGGCGCAAACCGCTCCATCAGGACGATCTGGAGCGAGTAGACGGCAGCTCCGCCGAGCACGAGGAGGTCGCCCACGGTCGAGCCACCGCCCACACCCGAAAGCAGAGCGAGGCCCGCCGTCGCGAGCGCGACGGCACACCAGGTCCTCGCGCCGATCCGCGTCCCGAAGAGCACCAGCGCGAAGAGCGGCGTGATCACGACGTACATCCCGGTGACGAAGCCGGTCGACGAGACCGAAGTGCGCTCGAGACCCGCCGTCTGCAGCGCGTACCCGGCCCCGAGCAGCGCCCCCGCGATCGCCCCGGCGGCCAGACCGCTGCGGCCGAGCGTCCGCACCCGGTGGAACGCCGGGCCGGCCAGCGTCAGGCTGGCGATCGCGAAGCGGATGGCCAGGAACGCGAACAGCGGGTAGAGCGCCACCGCATCCTTGACCTGGACGAACGTCACGCCCCAGACGGCCGTGACGACGACGAGAACGCCGAGCGCCTTCAGGCTGCGTCCGTCTCGAGCACGTCGTCGCGCGTCGTCACAGCCGCGATTCAATAGCGTTCGCGTCGTGGACGTCCTCGACAGCCTCGCCCGCCCGCTGCGCGACCTGCGCATCTCGGTCACCGACCGGTGCAACTTCCGCTGTACCTACTGCATGCCCAAGGAGGTGTTCGGACGCGATTACCGGTTTCTCGAGCGACGCGAGCTGCTGACCTTCGAGGAGCTCACGCGGCTGGCCGCGCATCTTCGTCTCCCTGGGGACGCGCAAGATCCGGATCACCGGCGGCGAGCCGCTCGTGCGCCGCGACCTCGAGCGGCTGATCGAACAGCTTGCCGGCCTCGGCGTCGAACTGACGCTGACGACGAACGGCTCGCTCCTGCCGGCCAAGGCCCAGCTGCTCGCGGACGCCGGTCTCGACCGCGTGACCGTCAGCCTCGACGCGCTCGACGATGCGACCTTCCGGGCCCTCAACGACGCCGACTTCCCGGTCGAGAAGGTGATCGAGGGCATCGACGCCGCGGTCGCAGCCGGTCTCCCGGTGAAGGTGAATGCGGTCGTCAAGCGAGGCGTGAACGACGACCAGATCGTGCCGATGGCGGCCTTCTTCAAGGACCGCGGCCAGACGCTTCGGTTCATCGAGTACATGGACGTCGGGCACACGAACGGCTGGCGCCTCGACGACGTCGTGCCGGCCGCCGAGATCGTCGCGACCCTCGATGCGGAGTTCGGCGTCGCCCCGGTCGAGCCCTCGTATCGCGGCGAGGTCGCGAATCGCTGGCGCTACCGCGACGGCAGCGCCGAGGTCGGGGTGATCGCCTCGGTCACCCAGCCGTTCTGCGGCGACTGCACACGTGCTCGCCTGTCGGCGGAGGGAAAGCTCTTCACATGCCTGTTCGCCCTCCGCGGCACGGATCTGCGCGCACTCGTCGCGCGGGGGTGCGACCGACGACGAGATCCAGGAGGCGCTGCGAGGCATCTGGCACGCCCGCGAGGATCGGTACTCGGAGCTCCGTACCGCCGCCACCGTCGACCTCCCGAAGGTCGAGATGTCGTATATCGGCGGTTGAGCAGCCGATTTAGCAGCAGAACGCACAGACTTTTCCTGCTCGAATCCTCAGGTGAGGGATCCTCACTGCCACCTCCGGCGCGGTGTCTAGAATCAGCAAGTCATGTCCGCGATGGTCGCAGCGGGCCGTCGGCATTTGCCGCGCGGCTGGTCCGATCTTGGTCGGCAACTTGCCATCTGGTTCGGCTTTGCGCTGCTCTACCAACTGGCACGGGGCATCGCCGACCGCAAGCCGCCTTCGGTTGCGGTGGCGCACGGCCGCGCCGTCGTCGACCTCGAGATCCGGCTGACGCACCGGCTCTACGAGCTGACCTTCCAGAACTTCGTCGACCAGCGCCATCTGCTCGCGACCGCGGTCTCGTGGACGTACTGGAACTCGGAGTTCACCGTCGTCGGTCTCGCGGTGCTGTTCGTCTACCTGAGGCGGCACGAGCACTTCATCCGCTTCCGCAACTCGATCCTGCTGGCGAACGTGATCGGGCTGATCGGCTACGTCGCCATGCCGACCGCTCCGCCCCGCCTGTTGGGCCTCGGTTTCGACAACTCGCACCGTGACGGGCTCGTCACGTTCGCGGGGAACCCGTACGCCGCGATGCCGAGCCTCCACGCGGCGGATGCTTTGATCGTCGGGGTGGTGCTCGCGACCGTCTGCCGCAGCCCGTGGGCCAAGGCGTTCTGGGCCGCGTGGCCCGTCTGGGTCTGGTTCTCCGTGATGGCGACGGGCAACCACTTCTGGCTCGACTGCATCGCCGGCGTCGGCGTTGCACTGCTCGCGATGGCCATCGTGTACCGGGACAACGTCCACGTGGCGTTTGCCGCTCGTCGGGCATAACCGACCGTCTGGCGACACACGGGAGTCGCCGAGCAGGGGCGCTGCTACGGTCCCGCGCGTGAGCAGAGCAGCCACGATCAAGCACGGCTATACGACCGGCGCCCGAGGCCTCGCATCGCGGTCCGTCGGCTTCCTCACACGGACGCGAATCACCCCGAACGCCCTGACCGCGACCGGCGTCCTGCTGTGCGGTGCCGCGTCCCTGCTCGTGCTCTTCGAGAGCCGGAACGAGATCCTCTTCTACTGGCTCGCCGCGCTCGTGTTCGTCGTCGGCTCGCTGCTCGACATCCTCGACGGTGCGCTCGCGCGGGCCGGCGGAAAGACGACGCCTTTTGGCGCGTTCATCGACTCGACGACCGACCGGGTGAGCGAAGGCTTCATGCTGACCGCGATCGCCTACATCCTGGCCGTCCAGCACCGCCCGGTCTTCGTTGCGGTGGCGATGGCCTGCGTCGCGGGCTCGTTCCTCGTTTCCTACACGCGTGCCAGAGCAGAGGCGCTCGGGCTGCGCGGCGACGTGGGCATCGGCTCGCGCGCCGAGCGCGTGGTCGTGATCACCGCGGGACTCGTGCTCGCCCCCTGGGGCGTCCTGCCCTGGGCGCTCGTGCTGTTGGCCTGTACCGCGTGGGTCACGGTTGCGCAGCGCGTTCTGCACGTCCGCAAACAACTGGAGGCAACCAACGATGAGTGAATTGAACGGCCGTACCCGCGGACGTCAGCAGGACAAGGTGCGCGTCGCCATCATCGGCGTCGGCAACTGCTCGAACTCGTTCATGCAGGGTCTGACGTACTACAAGGACGCCGACGTCGACGCGTTCGTGCCCGGGCTGATGCATGTCGATCTCGGCGGCTACCACATCAACGACGTCGAGGTCGTGGCGGCGTTCGACGTGGTCAAGGGCAAGGTCGGAGTCGACCTGGCCGAGGCGATCTGGGCGCACCCGAACAACACGATCAAGTTCGCCGAGGTTGCGCACACGGGCATCACGGTCTCGCGGGGGATGACGCTGGACGGCATCGGCAAGTACCTGTCGCAGATCGTCGAGAAAGACGACGGACCGACCGACGACATCGTCGGCATCCTCAGAGACCGCGAGGTCGACGTCGTCGTCAACTACCTGCCCGTCGGCTCGGAAGATGCGACCAAGTGGTACGCAGAGCAGATCATGAAGGCCGGCTGCGCGATGGTGAACTGCATGCCGGTGTTCATCGCGCGCGAGGATTACTGGAACAAGCGGTTCCAGCAGGCCGGTGTGCCGATCGTGGGCGACGACATCAAGTCACAGGTCGGCGCGACGATCACGCACCGCGTGCTCACCTCGCTGTTCCGCGAGCGCGGCGTGCACCTCGACAAGACGATGCAGCTGAACGTCGGCGGCAACTCCGACTTCCTGAACATGCTCGAGCGCGAGCGGCTCGAGTCGAAGAAGATCTCGAAGACGAACGCCGTCACGTCGATGCTCGACTACGACCTCGGCGAAGGAAACGTGCACGTCGGCCCGTCCGACTACGTCCCGTGGCTGACCGACCGCAAATGGGCGTACATCCGGCTCGAGGGGTCGAGCTTCGGCGACGTGCCGCTGAACGTCGAGCTGAAGCTGGAGGTCTGGGACTCGCCGAACTCGGCCGGGATCGTGATCGACGCGGTCCGCCTGGCCAAGCTCGCCTTGAACAACGGCATCGCCGGCTCTCTCGAGGGCCCGAGCTCGTACCTGATGAAGTCTCCGCCCCGGCAGATCGCGGACGACGACGCGTACGAGCTGGTCGAGGAGTTCATCGAGCGGAACCGCCGCGAGATCGCCGCGCCCGCCCCGCTCGACGTCTGAGTCGTAAGAAGCGCATCGCCTCGGGGTTACGATCCGAGGCGATGCGTGTGTGTCTGGTCACGCCGTTCGCCTGGTCTCAGCCGCATGACGTGAACGACCACGTCGCGGGCGTCGCGACGGGCCTGCGCGGACTGGGGCACGAGGTGACCGTGATCGCTCCATCAGCACGGGCAACCGAGCTGCTCGCCGGCCGCCGGGCGATCGCGAAGGGCGAGCGCGCCGAGGTGATCGCCGTGGGAGCCGCGATCCCGATCTCGCGGCGCTCGCAGATGGGCGTCCCGGTCGGAATCCAGGCGAACCTGTCCCTCGCACTAGCCCAGGGCGAGTTCGACGTGGTCCACGGGTTCGAGCCCGGGCTGCCGTCGCTCTCGTATCTCGCCTTGCGCGACACGAATGCGCTCGCCGTCGCGACGTTCGCCTCGCCGAACCGGCTCGGCTACCCACCGGCACGGTCGCAGCGCGAGAAGCTGCTCGGACGACTCGACGCGCTGCTCGCGCTGACGGAGCAGGCGCGCGCGGCCGCCGAGGAGCGATTCCCCGGCGACTACCGGTTGATCTCGCCGGGGGTCGACACGGCCCTGTTCACGCCGGAGCCGAAGCGCGACGTGATCGTCGTCGAGCTGCGGCCGAACGAGCGGGTCGTCGCACGCGGAGTGCTGCGCGAGATGAGCGAGCTCGACGGCTGGGAGGCTGTTCTCTTGCGCACGCGTCCGCTCATCGGACGGCCGGCGATTCCACGCGCGCTCGCTGACCGCGTGCACGTGCGGACCGCACGGAGCGCACAGGCCCGCGCGGCGATCCTGAACACGGCTGCCATCTTCGTCCCGGGCGTGGACGGTCTGCGGCGGGTGACGCTCGAGGCAGGAGCTGCGGGGTGTGCGCTCGCCCGGCCGCAGGGCGTCGACCGCCAGCCCGAGCTCGCGGCGGCGGCCGCCGCCCGGCTCGCCGACGACGAGGGCCTCCGGCTCCGCGAGAGCAAGACCGCCCGCGCCGACGCATTCGAGCACGACTTCGCCGTCGTGGCGAAGAAGCTCGAGGAGATCTACGAGGGCCTACCCGCCCGGCGTCGCCGGCGCGCAGCAGCCGATCCATTCGCCGGGCGCCCGTGGATCCTGGCGGACCTCCACATGCACACCTCGTGGTCGCACGACTGCTCGATCGACGCGAGCGAGCTCGTCGACCACGCCGAGGCGGAAGGGCTCGGTGCGATCGCGGTCACCGACCACAACGTCTTCGGCGGCGCGCTCGAGGCTGCCGACCACGCGCGCAACCGGGACCTGGTCGTCATCCCCGGCGAGGAGGTGAAGACCGACAACCAGGGCGAGGTGATCGGGCTCTTCCTGGAGCGCGAGATCCCCCGCGGCCTGACCTTCGACGACACCGTTGCGGCGATCCGCGAGCAGGGCGGCCTCGTCTACGTCCCGCATCCGTTCGACCGCATGCACGCGATCCCCGATCCGAAGACGCTCCACCGGAATCTCGCTCAGGTCGACGTCCTCGAGGTCTACAACGCGCGCCTCCTGTTCGAGTCGTACAACGACGAGGCGCTTCGCTTTGCCAGGAAGTACAACCTGACCATGGGCGCCGGCTCGGACGCCCACGTCCTCCAGGGGGTCGGGACGGGCGCAGTGCGGATGCGCGCGTTCCGCGACCCGGAGGAGTTCATGATCTCGCTCCGCAACGCCGAGATCCTCCGGCGCCCGAAATCCCTTGCCTATCTGCAGTCGCTCAAGTGGGTGGCGCAGGTCAAGGAAAGGGTTCGGTAAACGCGAAAGGACCTGCTGCCGCGTGGCTACCGCCTTGACGACAGACGAGATCTACGAGCGATACCTTCGGAAGGCGATCACCGAGATCAATCGGCTGTCGCACGAGATCGCGCAGGCTGCCGACGGCGCCCCCACCGCCCTGCCGACCGGGCATCCGCTCGCGAACATCTTCCTCGTCAAGTACGGGGCGCAAGCGCAAGAGCTGCAGGAGGGCGTCGCGTTTCACGGCCGCGCCGGCAACGCCCTGATCAAGTCGCTCCAGCGCCTGCACGTCGACCCGATGGAGGTCTACGGCACGAATGCCGTCAAGTTCTCCGGCTGCGAGCTGGGACTTGCCGCCGAGTGGCTGCGCCGCGAGCTGCGCATCGTCGAACCGAAGCTGCTCGTCGTGATGGGCGAGGACGCGCTCGAGTTCGTCAACACGGCGGGGTTCCAGCTCTCGTCCCGGCTCGAGAGTACGCTGGGCGAACTGCAGCGCTTCACGCCATCGATCGAAGCACTCGCCGTCCCGGACATCGACTCCTCACTCGACGAGGCACCCGCGAAAACCGCGTTTTGGAACGCCTTCAAAGCAGTCGGGCCCTGGTGGGCCGCTTTGCCGCCCTACTAGCGGCCCTGGTTCTCTACGACGCGCTCGCCCCGCATCTCTGGCACGCGGGAGTCTGGTGGGACGTGGCCTGGCTGGCGCTCGTCCTCATCCCGGCCACCTTCGGCCTCGTGCTCCTGGCGCTGCCGCTGCGGGAAGCACGCGGGCTCCTGCCGACGGGCCTTGCGTTCGCGTTGCTCGCGGGGGTCCTGACCGTCGCCGACGTCGACATCTTTGCGAACCTGGCGCGCCTCGCGGCGGCGACGCTGCTCGCCTGGTGGTTCCTCAGCTGGTTCGAGGTCGTGTCCTGGGCCGTTCTGATCGCCTGCGTGATCCCGTTCGTCGATGCGTACTCGGTCTGGCGGGGGCCGACGAAGGAGATCCTCTCGGGCCACGCACAGGTGTTCGACGTGCTCTCGTTCGCGTTCCTGATCCCCGGCGAGCACGCTGCGGCGAACCTGGGTGTCCCCGACCTGCTCTTCTTCGCGCTCTTTCTCGGCGCCGCAGACCGCTTCGGCTTGCGGGTCCTGCCGACGTTCTTCGCACTCGTCGCCGGCCTCGGACTGACGATCGCGGCCACGGTCGCGTTCGATCTGAACGGGCTGCCGGCCCTGCCGGGGATCGCGCTCGGGTTCTTGCTGCCGAACCTCGACCTGCTCTGGCCGCGGCTACGAGGCCAGCCCGGCCCCGGTGACCGCCCGTACGTACCGGTCGACGGAGCGGCGGACAACGGTTGAGGCGTCGTGGTCGATCACGCGATCGAACCACGCGCCGTAGAGCGAATCGAAGGCGTACGGCGCGAGTGCCTCGCCGATCGCCTCGACCTTCGCGGCCGGCAGCGGGATCAGGTTCGGGTACGAGTACATGAACGCGACGTACCGCCGATCGGGGATCACCTGGACGATGTCGCCCGAGAGCAGTGCACGCCGTTCGGCCCAGTGCAGGACCTGGCCGCCCTCGTAATGACCGCCGCAGCGGATCAGGGTCAACCCGCCTCCGAGCGAGTGGGTCTCCCCCTCCCAGAAGCGAACCGAGGGATCCGGTCGCATCACCCACTTGCGCTCGGCCGCGTGCAGGTAGATGGGGCACGCGAACGCGTTCGCCCACTCCACCATCGCGCTGTAGTAGTGCGGGTGCGAGATCGCGATCGCGGCGAGACCGCCTTCTGCCGTCACACGCTCGACGAGCTTTTCGTCGATGAACGGGACGCAATCCCAGAGGACGTTCCCGGCGGCGCTCTTGACGAGCAGCGCGCGCTGGCCGATCGCGAACGACGGCGTGCAGCCGATGCCGAGGATGCCGCCGTCGTCGCGGACGTCAGCGTCGTGGTCCTCGACGAAGTCCTCCCAGCTCACCCAGACCTGCCCGGTGTCGTGGGGGACGTACTGCCGCGGGTCCTCGCAGATCGGGCAGGCGCCCGGCGGCTCGGCGGAGGCCGGATACTGCGTCGCGCACGCCTGGCAGAGGTAGGTGGTCACTGCGGCGCCAGCTCGAGCAGTGAGACGCACTCGACGTGGGGCGTGTGCGGGAACATGTCGACCGGCCGGGCGCGCGTCAGCCGGTAGCCGTAGTCGTCGCTCAGGCGCTTCACGTCACCTGCCAGGGTCGTGGGATTGCAGCTCACATAGACGATGCGCGGCGCGCCGATCTCGCCGAGCCGTCTGAGCGCCTTGCCCGCGAGGCCCGCCCTCGGCGGGTCGACGACCACGAGCCCCGGGTCGCCGGCACGGTCGCGGAGCTCGGTCAGCACCTCCCCGACGTTGCCTGCGAAGAAGGCCGCGTTCCCGATCCCGTTCAGCTCCTGATTCTCGATCGCGCACGCAACGGACTCCTCGCTGATCTCGATCCCCCACACCGTCAGGGCGTTCGCCGCCATCGACAGGCCGATGGTGCCGATGCCGCAGTAGAGGTCGTAGACGGTCTCGCCGCCGGCGAGCGCCGCGAACTCCCGCGCCAGCTCGTACAGGCGCTCGGCCATCTCGGTGTTCGTCTGCAGGAACGCGTTGGGGCGGACGCGGAAGCGCAGGCCGCCGATCGCCTCTTCGATCGCGTCCTCGCCCCAGAGAAGCTCGGTCGGGAGATTCGTCACCTCGGCGACGCCGTGGTTCACGGACCAGTGGACCGACTTGACCTCGGGGATCTCGGCCAGAACCTCGATCAGGCGCTCGCGGTCGAACCGCTCGCCTCGCGCCGTCACGAGCTGGACGAGCGCCTGCCCCGTGTTCCGCCCTTCGCGGACGACGAGATGGCGGAGGTAGCCCTCCTGCGTCTCCTGGCTGTACGCGGGGAGCTTCTCCTCGCGCGCCCATTCCTGGACACGGTTGCGGACCGCATTGCCGGCGTCCGTGGTCAGCCAGCAGCGCTCGAGCTCGAGCACCTCGTCCCACCGTCCGGCCTTGTGCAGCCCGAGCACCGGCCCTGCGGGCGAATCGGCGAACGAGTACTCCATCTTGTTCCGGTAGCCGAAGTGTGACGCCGCGGGGACGATCGGCTCGAGCGGCGGCTCGGCGAGCCCGGCCAGGCGCTGCAGCGAATCGGCGACCCACTGCGCCTTCGCGGCCAGCTGCGCATCGTAGGCGAGATCCTGGAAGCGGCAGCCGCCGCAGGCGGGGTAGTGGCTGCACGGCGCTTCGACCCGGTTCGGACCGGCGACGAGCACCTCGGTCGTGACCGCCTCGGCGTGGCGGCGCTGCACCTTCGTCACGCGGGCGCGGACGGTATCGCCGGGAAGACCGCGCCGGACGAAGACGACGAAGCCGTCGAGACGCGCGACGCCGTTCCCGCCGAATGCGAGGGACTCGATCTTCAGCTCGAGCTCCTGGTCTCGCTGGACGGGCGCCGCCATGCGGCAGAGGCTAGACGACGTGCTCGATCTGGCCCTGAGCTGGGCGATGCCGTACCGTTGAGACCGTGGTGACGGCGGAGGAGATCGGCAGGATCACGGTCTTCGCGGACCTCGATCTCGAGGAGCGCGAGGCGCTGGCGCGCGCCGCGGCCGACATCACGCTGCAGCCCGGCGAGTATGCGGCGCGTGAGGGCGACGAACGTGCGCTCTTCGCGCTGCTCGACGGTCACATCGAGGCGACGAAGCTCGTCGACGGAATCGACCGTGTCGTCGGAGACCGTCAACCCGGCGAGATCTTCGGCGAAGTCCCGATCACGCTCGGAGCTTCGTTCCCCGCTGGATTCCGGGCAGCGGCGGAGTCGCGCGTGGCGAGACTCGCGCCCGAGGACTACCACGCTGTCGCAGCCGTTGCACCCGGTGTCGCGAAGGAGGTCGGCAGGCTCGCCGCCCATCGGATCGGCGGATCGGGCGGGCTTCAGGGCTTGGCGGCCGAGGCGCCGCCGCCTCGCGCGGTCGTGGTCGGCGACCGCTCGGAGGCGTCCTCCGCGGAGCTGCTGCGCTTTCTCGAGCGGAACCAGATCTCGTTCAAATGGCTCGAGCCGCCTGCTGCCGGCGCGGCTCAACGCACGGGCGGGCCGACCCCGGCCGTGGACAACTTGCCCGTGATCCATATCGTCGACGGCAAGACCGTCGTCCGGCCGAAGCTTCGCCAGGTCGCCGAGCTGCTCGGGCTCGGCACCGAGCCGGGCGCCTCGGTGTACGACATCGTCGTCGTCGGCGCGGGCCCGGCCGGTTTGGCCGCGGCAGTCTACGGCGCCTCGGAGGGACTCAGCACGATCGTGATCGAGCGAGAAGCCCCCGGCGGACAGGCGGGCACGTCATCCCGGATCGAGAACTACCTCGGCTTCCCCTCCGGCGTCTCCGGCGACGAGCTCGCGCGTCGCGCGCTCCAGCAGGCGCGGAGGCTCGGCGCCGAGATCCTGGTCACCAGAACGATCTCCGGGATCGACGCGAACACCCGCCAGGTCGAGCTGGACGGCGGCGACGTGCTCAGCGCACGGACGATCATCCTGGCGTGCGGCGTCACCTGGCGACAGCTGGCCGTCGAGGGATTCGACCGGCTCTCCGGGAAAGGCGTGTCGTACGGAGCCGCGCGGAGCGACGCGCTGGGCTGTCACGGGTCGGACGTGCACATCGTCGGCGCCGGCAATTCGGCGGGCCAGGCGGCGCTGCTCTTCGCCGCCCACGCCCAGACGGTGACGATCACGTGCCGCGGTGAGGGGCTCGAGAAGAGCATGTCGCGGTATCTGATCGACCAGCTTTCGGTTCGCGCGAATGTCCGTGTGCTCTCTCGTTCGGAGGTGACCGCCGCTCACGGAGCTACGGCGCTCGAGGCGATCGACGTCCACGACGCAGCGACCGGTGAGACCACGAGATTCCAGTCGGGCGGGCTCTACATCTTCATCGGCGCCGATGCCGAGACGGGGTGGCTCCCCGGCGAGATCGCGCTCGACCGACGCGGTTACGTCAGGACCGGCCCGGACGCACTGTCTGCCGCCGGCTGGGAGCTCGACCGCGACCCGTACTTGCTCGAGACGAGCGTCCCGGGCATCTTCGCGTGTGGTGACGTTCGCTCAGGCCCCGTGAAACGGGTCGCCGCCGCGGTCGGCGAGGGCAGCATGGCGATCGCCTTCGTGCACCAGTACCTGAAGGAGCACGACGCCGCGCTCGTGTCCTAGTCCAAGAGGCGGTCGAGCCCGCGCACCAGGCCGACGTGGCTCTGCACAGCGCGAATCGCGAGCAGCGTCCCGGGGACGTACGGCGCGGGAGTCTCGCCGGCGTCGTGACGGATCGACAGCCGCTCGCCCTCGCCGGCGAAGACGACCTCAGTCGAGACGACGAAGCTGGGCAGGCGCAGCGAGTGGACCTGCGTACCTGCGACGTTCGCCCCGCGCGCTTCGGGCGCACCGAGGACCTTGTCGATCGGCACGCCGAGCTTCGGCGGCCGGACGGCGTCGAGTCGCTCCGCGAGCTCGCGCGCGGTGCCGCTCGGAGCATCCGGCTTGCCGGCCTTTGCGTAGTCGATGACCTCCCACGCGTCGAGGTGGCGCGCGATCTCGACCGCCGAGCGAAGTAGGAGCGCCGCAGCAACGGAGAAGTTGCCGGCCGCGATCACCCCGACCTGTCGCTCGCGCGCGAGCGCGTCGATCTCGTCGTAGTCGGCCGCTGAGAGCCCGCTGGAGCCCACGACGACGCTGACGCTCCGCTCGAGCGCTGCGAGAACATTCCCCCGGACGGCAGATGCGTGCGTGTAGTCGACGAGGACGTCGGTGCCCGTCGCCTCGAGCGCCTCGGCGACCGATGAGTAGCTCCCCGGATCGCTGCGCGACACTCCGGCCGCGAGCTCCAGATCGCTCGCAGCCTCGACCGCGCCGGCGACGGCCCGACCCGTCCAGCCGGTGACCCCGGCCACGCAGACGCGGATCAAAGAAGTGACGCCATTCGACAGCCTTCCTGAATCTATAGTCGGGCGATGCTGCGTGCGCTGCCCCTCCTCTCGAGCAGCGATCTCCAGTCAACGGCGGAGTTCTATCGTCGGCTGGGGTTCACGAACAAGGGCGCGCCGCACGAGGAGTGGGACTACCTGATCATCGAGTACGACGGCGGCGAGCTTCACTTCACCGGTCCGATGCTGGGCGAGCGGCCGCCGGGAAGCTGCTTCGTGTACACCGACGAGATCGACGCCGTCTATGCCGACTGGACTTCCAACGCCGATGCATCAGCCCGGTTCACGCCGCTCACGTTCACGAACTTCGGGATGCGGGTGTTCTCGATGTTCGACCCGCACGGAAACGAGATCCGTGTCGGCTCGCCGGCACGCTGACCGCAGACTCAGCCTGACTCAGCCCACGCCCCGCGGCGCGATGTTCTCGCTCTCTAGACGAACCGCCCTCGTCTGACTGGAGTCAGACTCGTGTCTGACACACGTCTTTGCGTCGAGAGTGCGGCGAAAGTGTGACGAGCCCTGCTGCGATCGGCGATTGCGCAACACCGGCCGCCTGGCCCGCACGGACAGCCGACCGCCCAGCGCGTTTCGCCTGCCCGGCACACGGTCACGTCTGACGTGAGTCTGACTCGAGTCAGACTCAGGTGTTCCGCGTCTTGGCGACCGCGGCCCGGATGCGTGCGGCACCGTCGTTGAGGATCGCGTCGCCGTGCGGGATGATCACCCGCTCGATCGGCAGGTCCGCGAGTGCCTCCACCGCAGGAAGTAGGCGTTTGCCGTTACCCTCGTCGACCCCCCAGCTTGGGTGCGGCGCGAGCCACCAGGAAACCTCGCTCATGCGCGTCGGTCGTCGACGCCCTTCAGGAATGCGAGAACCCGCTCGTCGAGCAACGCGGCAGCGGCCTCGTCGTAGTCCGGCACGCTGTTGTCGGCGAACAGATGCCGATCGCCGGGGTAGAGGAACAACTCTGCGCCCTCGACCGTCTGCTCCAGCTCGCGGGCCGCGTCGAGGTCCCCTTCGAGGGCGAACTCGTCCTCCGCCATGAGGTGGATCTGAAGCGGGATGCCCGGCGGCCACTCGCCGCCGAACTCGGAGGCCGGGAAGGCGGCGGAGAACAGCAGCGCGCCGTCGGCGCCCGGCCGCGTCTGGGCCAGCATCTGCGCCGGCAGCACCCCGAGCGAGAACCCGCCGTAGACGAGCTCGTTCGGCAGCTCCTCGGCGGCGACCCGACCGCGCTCGCCGATCGTGCCGAAGCCGATCTCCTGCGCGTATGAGACGCCTTGCCTGAGATCGGTGAACGTCTTGCCGTCGTAGAGGTCCGGGGTATGTACGTCGTGCCCGGCAGCCCGCAGCTGGTCGGCGAACGCGAGGAACCCGGTCGTCTGCCCCAGTGCGTGGTGGAACAGCAATACCTCGGCCATGGTCGTTTCCTATCACTCTCACCGCCGACGCGAGGAAGGTGTTCGGACCCGCGGCTTCGGGGTATCGTGGCTCGCGCCGATGGCCGACCTGGAGCTCACACGGACTGCTGGCGATCGCCGCGCCTATGTCCTCGAAGGAGTCGGCAGCCTGCGGCTGGAAGGCCTGTTCGCGCGTACGGCGACCGCCGAGGCGGAAGGCACGAGTTGGCGGTTCGCGCGCATCGGTTTCTGGCGGCGCAATCTCGTTGCCACCGATGCGCTGGGAACCGTGGTCGGGGAGTTCGAACCGCGCGGCCTGCACCGTGGCGGGACGGTGCGTTGGGCGGGCCGGGAGCTCACGTTGCGCCCGGCGAGCAGCTGGCGGGAGCGGTATGCGCTCGCCGACGGCGATCTGGAGCTCGCCGTGCTCGACGGCAAGGGCTGGGGTAGTCGACCTGTAAGCGTGACGGTCGACGACTCGCGCGCGGTCGAAGCGGGGCTCCTGCTCTTCGCGGCCTTCGTGGTCCGGGGGCTCGCCGAGGATGCTCAGGGAGCCGCCGGAGCGGGCGCGTCGGCCGCCGCCGTCGGCGGCTGACGAACGCGTAACGCAGGGGAGAGGTTGGCCCCGTGGACGTGCCGAAGGCTGTGCTCGAACTTGCGCTCCACCCCTTTCGGGAGCTTCCGCCCGCTCCAGGCTCGGAGCAGATCGAGCGTGACGGCTATCTCCTCGTGCTCAACCCTCATCCCTCCGCACAGATCGTGGAGCCGATCGAGGTGTCGGCCGAAGATGTCGAGTCGGCTGTCGAGAGCGCGCGACAGATCGCCCGAGAGCGAGGGAAATCGCTGCTTGCCTGGTGGCTCGCGCCCGACCGGCACCATCTCGAGCCGCGGTTCGAAGCTGCGGGTCTCGTGCACGAGGACACGCCCGGATTCGAAGCGGTGGAGAACGCGATGGTGCTCGTGAAGCCGCCGCGCGTGCGGGCCGGTGGAGGCGTCGACGTGAAGCAGACAGACACCTACGAGGAGTTCGCCGCCGCGTCGCAGGTCGCCATGGAGGCATTCGGCTTCCGGGAGGCGATGCGCGCCGACGCCGTCGCCGAGTTGCCGAAGCGCTGGGAGGAGTACACATCGGCCTCGAGCCCCGGGCGGCAGTTCATAGCCTCGATCGACGGGCGCGTCGTGGGCACGGCGTTCGCGGCCCTTGGGGCGGCCGGCGTGAACCTCTTCGGAGGCGCTGTGCTCGAAGAGGCGCGAGGCCGCGGTGTCTATCAGGCGCTGATCGCGGCTCGCTGGGAGGCGGCCGTCGCCCGTGGGACGCCGGCGTTGACCGTGCAGGCGGGTCGTATGTCGAAGCCGATCATCGAGAAGCTCGGCTTCGCGGCGGTGGGCCAAGTCCACCTCTACGTCGACACGATCGACGACAGCCGCTCGCCCGCCTGACGCCCACGATTCATCAGTCGGGCTCAGCCCAGGGAAGGCGGTCCCAGTGCAAGGGGCGTTCTAGCCGTCCGAGCTCGAATCGGGCAAACGCCTGCCTCGGGTCGGTCGTCTCCGCGCTCACGCTTGCCCCGTAGCGCGCGGCGAGCTCCGACACCGGGTAGCGGCCGTGCATCTCCCCCATCCGCGCGCCGGTCATGAGGATCACGCACGGCTCGTCGCCGGCGCCCACGAAAATGTGCTCGGTGCCGGCCGGACAGTCGAAGAATTGCCACGGCCCGAGGACCCGCTCCTCACCCTCGACGAGCACGTTGCATGCCCCCGACAGCACGAGGAACGCCTCCTGCTGATTCTCGGAGTGGTAGAGGCCGCTCGGCTTGCCGGGCTCGAGGACGTGGAGTCTGATCGCGAACTGCGGGAACCGAACTCCGGGCTCTCGAAGTCGCACAGCGAGCCACGCGCGCCGCCCAACGTCAGCCACATCGCGTCCCGCACGTTGACGACGAACCAGCCGTCGCTGGCGGGGCGAGGCCAGAGCCGTAGTCGTCGAGCCGCGCCTCGGGCACGTCCCGAGTCTAGTCGCTCGCGATCAGGTACCTGTCACGTGGAGGCCGTTTCGGCCGGCAGGCCGCTTGTGGCAGTCTCAGGTGGTGGTTCCGAGTCTGCAGCTCGTCTCGACCGAGCACGGACTTGTCCCGGAAGGGCAGGGCTGGTTCGTCGTCAACGCGTGCGAGACACAGTGGTGGGAGCGCAAGGGTCGAGGCGTGCTCTGCGAGTTCGAGGGCGCGGGGTTCGAGGGCGCGGCGGATTTCCTGCAGCTCGGGATCAACCTCACCGTTCTCAGCCCCGGCGAGCCGATGGCGATGTACCACCGGGAGACCGACCAGGAGGACTTCCTCGTGCTCGCCGGAGAGGCGCTCGCCATCGTCGAAGGCCAGGAGCGCCCGCTCCGCCAGTGGGACTTCGTGCATTGTCCACCCGGAACGAACCACGTGATCGTCGGCGCCGGAGCTCGCCGTGCGTCGTACTCGCAGTGGGCGCCCGCGACCACTCGCAAGGGCCCGATGGGGCGCGTACACGGTGAACGAAGCCGCACAACGCCACGGCGCGGGCGTCGAACGGGAAACGACCGACCCGAGCGAGGCGTACGCCCGATTCCCCGAGAGCAAACTGACCCGCTATCGCGAGGGTTGGCTCTCCGAAGACTAGGCGGCGTACTCCCTCAGGACGTCTTGTGCGCGCTCCACTTGCCGCCGCCCTGCCCGGTCTTGTAGCTGCCCGACATCGAATTGCCCGACACCGACCCAGTGGATGTCGGCGCCTGCGCAACGGCGCCGAACTGGATGGCTTTGCCGTGCACGGTGCCGGTGATGGGGTATTTGCCATGCGGGTTCGACAGCGTGATCGATCCTGCAGCCTCGACCGCGACTGCGTCCACTGAAGCGTGAACTTCCCCGAGAAAGCGCCGCTGTACTGACCAGACCATGTGCCGGCGATCGTCGAATGCCGCTTCGTCGAATGTGTCTGACCTACCGCTGAGGTTGCCTCTGCGACCCATGTCGCCGCGAGCACCGAAACCGCCGCGAGCAGCGCCGCCAACAGCCAGGGATTCCGTCTGATCGAACGCTCCTTCGCGACTGAGGTATACGTGTCGGCGCGACTATAAGCCTGAACCACCGGGCGATTCAACTGAGCATGCCGAGCGCAAATTCCCGCGGTCGTTATCCTCCCCGCGAGGACGTGCCGGCGAGAGCACGCCCTTTGAGCACATGACGCTCGACGAGGAGGCAATGCGCTGATGTGGACGCTGCTCTGGATTGCGATCGTGGTGGCGACGATCGCCATCGTCGTGACGTTCTTCCGCCTCGCGCGCGGGCCGCGCCGCTAGACGCTGACTGCTTCGACCAGCCGCGTCAGCTGCGCGCCCGACCTCCACGAGTTTCTGCTCGTAGTCGTGCGAGATCTCGCCGGCGCGGTTGATCGGCTCGTGTCCCGTGTCGGGCAGGACGACGATGTCGGCCTCATCCCCTCGGGCGCGCCGCCACGCCTCGATGCTCGGCCCGACGGGCGTCCAGCTGTCGTCGTCGCCGTAGAAGAGGAGGTCGGCACACGCACCCCGGCGAAGACCGGTTCCGGCTCGAAGAACATCTCCTCTGCGAGCTCCTGTCGGACGGCGTCCGCTTCTGGCGCTGGTGGCAGCTGGTCGGGCAGGAAGGTCAATTCCCACCACGGCTCACGTGCAGCCGCAGCAAGCTCGGCGTCGAGTTCGTCGCTGGATCCTCCTCGAATCCACGCTTCGGCACGCTCCCGTAGCGCGACGGCGCGCTCGGCCACGCCGTCGCCGAACCCGGCCCGGCGAATCTGCTCGGCGACCGCGTAGCGCATCTGCTCCGCCGGCGTGACACCCGTGGAGGCGAGCAGGACGAGGAACGCGACACGATCGGAACGGGTTGCGGCGAGCGGGGCGACCCAGCCGCCCTGGCTGATCCCCCACAGCCCAACGCGCTCCGCGTCCACCGAGGCCGCGACCGCGAGCGCGTCGTCGGCCTGAACCGCAAAGAGGCCGCGAGACACTTCGCCCGTCGATTCCCCTTCGCCTCGCCGATCGAACGTCACCACTCCGATCCCGGCCGGCGGCAGCACATCGTGCAGGTGCCGGTACAGGTACCAGTCGCGTGTGCCCTCTCCGGCGCCGTGAAGCGCAACGATCGCTGTCGATCCGGCCGCCGAGTAGGAGCAGGCCAGCGTCGCTCCGTTCGACTCGACCTGAATCTCGTTCACCGCGATCTCCGATCGACTCGGGGCGAATAAAGACCGGGGTCGGACCAGGGACTCCGACGGGGCGACTTGTGGCCACTGCGGTGATGTTACGTTCGGCAACTACCCAAAACGGAGGTCGTCATGACCCCACCGTCGAGACCACCGACATCCGATCCTTCCAAGTCGACATTCCCAAAGAGGAGCTCGCTGAGCTGCGCCGGCGCATCGCCGCGACGCGCCTGCCCTCCAGGGAGCTGGTCACAGACCGTTCGCAGGGTGTCCAGCTGGCGACGATTCAGGAGCTTTCGCGCTCTGGGAGACCGACTACGACTGGCGCAAGGCCGAGGCGAAGCTCGACGCGTGGCCCCAGTTCACGACCGAGATCGACGGCGTCGACATCCACTTCATCCACGTCAAGTCCGGCCACGAGAACGCGCTGCCGCTGATCATGACCCACGGCTGGCCCGGCTCGGTCATCGAGATGATCGACTCCGTCGGCCCGCTGACCGACCCGACCGCACACGGAGGCGAGAGCGAGGATGCATTCGACCTCGTGCTGCCCTCCCTGCCCGGGTACGGCTTCTCGGGCGAGCCGGTCGAGATCGGTGGGGACTTGGGCCGGACCGCACGGGCCTGGGCCGAGCTCATGCGCCGCCTCGGCTACGGCCGCTACGTCGCCCAGGGCGGCGACGTGGGCGCCGGCATCGCCGACACCATGGGCCGCCAGGCACCCGAGGGGCTGATCGGCATCCACACGAACCTGCTCGTGCCGGCGCTGAACGGCCCCATGCCGACCGAGACCGACGAGGAACGCGCCGCGGCGACGCAGCTCGCCACCTTCCGGAAATCCGGCAACGGCTACTTCGTCGAGATGGCCACACGCCCGCAGACGATCGGGTACGCCCTGCTCGACTCCCCCGTGGCTCGGCCGCCTGGATGGCAGACCACGACACGGACGCCTACTACAAGATCGCACGCGCCTTCGTCGACGGACAGCCCTCGGGCAACCTCACGCGCGACCACATCCTCGACAACATCACGCTGTACTGGCTGACCGGCAGCGGCGACTCCGCGGCACGGTCGTACTGGGAGGCCTACGGCCCCGACAGCCCGGCCGCGAGCCAGCAGCCCCTGCCGCCGCCTGCGATCCCGTTCAGTTTCACGACGTTCCCCGGCGAGATCTGGCGGACGCCGCGCAGCTGGGTCGAGGCGAGCTACCCGAACGTCATCTACTTCAACGAGGTGGACAAGGGCGGCCACTTCGCCGCCTGGGAGGAGCCGGAGCTCTTCGCAACAGAGTTGCGGGCGGCGTTCAGGTCACTCCGCTGATCGGCGTGTGCGAGCGGCGCGCTTCGTGTGCGCCACTCGCAGTTGTCGTCTGCGCGACCCACCGTGACGGCCCGACCTCCCCGGTCATGCGACGTCGAGGAATCAGCGTCGACGGCCGCCGAGCGCTCGAATGAAGAACCATCCTCCCAAGCCTACGAACCCAAGTAGCAGAAGTACCAAGATGAGGTTCACAATCAAGCGCGGCTCCTCTGATCGAGTTGATCGTGCAGTGGAGATCCAGCGTAGTGGCGCGCCTCGCGCCAGGCGGCAGAAACGGACCGGGCGGGTGAACCGAACCGCTCGGCGCGAGGCTCACCGAGCCTACGTGGCGCCGCTCACCGACGTATTCGCTCCGCCCGTCGGTCGGTGTGTTGCCTTCGATCGCGTCAGGGGCGATAAGGGACTTCATGTCCAGCGCGCAGTTGTACGACACCATCGGCGCCACTTACACGCATGACGCGGCGCACCGAGCCGCGGATCGCCGCGCAGGTCTGGGCAGCGCTGGGCGATGCGGCGACCGTACTCAATGTCGGAGCCGGCACCGGCTCCTATGAACCCTCCGACCGCGACGTCACCGCGGTGGAGCCGTCGGCGGTCATGCGTGCGCAGCGTCCCGCAGGCGCAGCGCCGTGCGTGGCTGCCACCGCGGAGAGCCTTCCGTTCGAGGACCAGTCCTTCGACGCCGCGATGGCCTTTGCCACCGTTCATCACTGGCAGGACCCGATTGCCGGCCTGCGCGAGATGCGGCGCGTGGCTCGCCGCGTGGTGGTGTTCACCTGCGACACCAGTGACCGGAGCTGGCGCCGCCGGTTCTGGCTCACGCGCGATTACCTCCCCGAGGTCGCCGCTTCCCGTGTCGGCCTCGCTACCGAGTTGGCCCGCGCGATCGGTGCCCGGATGGAGCCGGTACTCATTCCGTGGGACTGCGCTGACGGCTTCTTCGAGGCCTACTGGCGCCGGCCCGAGGCATACCTGGACGAGAACGTCCGTCGCGGAATATCCGTCTGGGCCAGTGTCGGTCCGGACGCCGAGCAGAGGGCGGTGCGCACCCTCTGTCGCGACCTCGCATCAGGTCGATGGGCCGAACGCAACCTCAACCTCCTCGACCTCGAGGCGGCAGAGCTTGGCCTTCGCCTGCTCATCGCCTGAGCCCGCCGATCTCCAGCGGGCCGGATGGGAGGCGGGCTAGCGCTTGATGATGTTGTGGACTTCGAACACTTCGGGCTCGCCCGGGTCGAGGCCAAATTCTGCAAAGGATCGGCATCAGGCGGGCACCGAAGGCATCGAACTGCTCTTTCGAGTCCCAGACCATGCTGACTTTAAATTCGTCGCCCGAGCCGAAGCAGAGTTCGTAGTCGAGTCCATCCGCCGGCTAGATGCCCTCCTCGTTCAGTCGACGCACCACGTCGTCGTACTGCTCTGCCGTCAGCGACGGAGGGGCAAAGCGGATGAGCAAGCTCACGACGATCCTCTCTCTCGGGGTCAACAGCGACCATACCCGCAGACCGGACTTGGGTTGATCAGAAGTCATCCACGAGCATGTGCACGTGGCCGACGGGCTCGAATCCCAGCCGCTCGAGGATCGGGCGGGACATCGAGCCGCCCTGGGTGATCAGCGCCGGGGTGCCGTTCGACACCGCGTCGTCCCAGCGGGCACGGACGAGCGCGCGGTACGCACCGCGACCGCGGGCGCGGGCCAGCGTCGCGCCCCCGTAGAGGAGAAGGCCATGCGGGGTCGGCGCCGCCGTCCCCGTACAGACGAGCGTCGCCGTCGAGCCACACGGCGTGCCGGAGGATCGGCGATTCGCGCCACCGGCTTTCGAGCAGCGCGCGCGCCTCCTCGATCTCCTCCGGCGACGACTCGAACGCCTCCCATTGCACCTCACACGCGGCGACGAAGTCTTCGAACGTCTCGACGCGACGGGCGACGGCGTTCGGAGGACCCGGCGGCGGCTCGTGCGGTGAGGACGAGCGCGACGGCGTAGGGATCCCTGTCGTACGTGAGGCCGCGCTCGAGCAGCGCGTCGACGAGTCCCGCCGGCGCGCAGCTGCCGACCTCCCACTGCGTCTTCGTGCGTCCACGCTCGCGCAGCGTCAGCGCGCACCTCCTCGAGCACGTCGTCGACGTCGGCGACGGGGAAGCGCTGCCGTTGCACGGTGTTCCACGACGCGCCGGCGCCCATGCAGAGCGTGTACCGCCCGCTGTCGATCCGCTCGTCG
>CAWJXR010000014.1:0-46398 GCA_963846895.1 uncultured Thermoleophilia bacterium
GCGCGCAGCCACAACGACCTCAAGGCTTTGGCTTGGGCCACCGATATGGGCGCCAGTCTGCGGTCCAACCGGCGAGGTCGGTCGGGGAAGAAATGAGTCGCCCTTGGGTCGATCGCTGGCTTGCCGCCTGCTCGGATCTGGCGGAGCTCGAGCGGTCGAATCCAATGACGGACGCGGTCATCGAAGAGATCGACGGTCGCCTGATCCGGGTCGGCGACAACTGGCTGGCGGATTTCGCGTCCTGCAACTACCTCGGCTTCGATCTCGAGCGGGAGATCATCGAAGCTGTCCCGGCGTATCTCGATCGGTGGGGAACGCATCCCAGTTGGTCGCGTCTGCTCGGTAGCCCGGTCCTCTACGAGCAGATCGAGGAGCGGCTCGCTGCGCTACTCGGCGCCGAGGATGTGTTGATCCTGCCGACGATCACGCTGATTCACTTTTCGGTGATTCCGGTTCTGGCCGCCGGCGGATCGGTGTTCGTCGACCGGCGGGCGCACAAGACGATCTATGAAGGCGCAGAGCTCGCTTCGCTCCGAGGTGCGAAGCTGCACCGCTTCGGGCACGAGGACGCCGATGACCTCGAGCGGCAGCTTCGCGCTGACAGCAGTGCGTCGCGCTTGATCTGCATCGACGGCATCAACAGCATGACGGGCAACGCCCCGACCTGGGTGCGTTTGCGGACCTGGCGAGGAAGTACGACGCGATCCTGTACGTGGACGACGCACACGGCTTTGGCGTGATCGGTGAGCGAAGCGACGACGAACTGTCGCCGTACGGCATGCGCGGAACAGCATCGTCCGCCATCTCGGTGAGACCTACGAGAACGTCGTTCTCGTCGCCGGTCTCTCGAAGTCGTACTCGTCGCTCGCCGCGTTCATCGCGTGCCCGACCGAGCTGAAGCGCCTGCTGAAAACGGCGGCGCCGCCCTATCTCTATTCAGGCCTCGCCGGTTGCCTCACTGGCGACCACGATCGCCGGCCTCGAAGTGAACGAGCGGCGCGGAGATGAGATCCGGGCCGAGCTCTGGGCGAAGACGGACCGCGTGCTTCGTGCGCTCGATGCGCTCGGCATACACACGCCGAACCACTCGGGCTTTCCGATCATCGAGGTGCCGCTTGCGAAGCCGGACGACATCGACGCTCTGGGCCGGTTCTTGTTCGCGCACGGCGTCTACGCAACGCTTGCCGCATATCCGCTCGTGCCACGCCAGGAGGTCGGGTTCCGGTTGCAGGTCACCGCCGCCAACACCGACGCAGAGGTCGAACAGCTCATCGAGGTGCTCGGAAAGCTCGCGAACGCGTTCGAGCTGCAGCCGGCAGAGAGGGCCGTCGCGTGAGCTATCGGACTCTTCAGGCGGGACGTGGTCTGGATCTGGTATCTCGCGGCCGCCTCGGTCCTCACGGTGGCATACCTGTTCGTGCCGCCGTTCAAGGGGTACGCCGGTCTGATCAACCTGATCGGTCTGATGTCTCCCGCGGCCATCGCGCCTCGGCATACGCATGCACCGTCCGAAGGCCGCGCTCGCCTGGAGTCTGCTGTTCCTTGGCCAACTGCTTACGTCGTCGGAGACGCTATACGTACTCGTATCCCGGCTCTGCTCGGCGGCGCCGTCGGCTTCCCGTCCGCGGGCGACGCGATCTACCTCCTCGTCTATCCGGCGCTCTTTACCGGGCTGTTGTTGCTCGTGCGGCGGCGCAACCCGAGAGGCATCGCGCCGCCGTGATCGACTCCTTGATCCTGACGGTCGGCTTCGCGCTGCTGTCGTGGGTGTTCCTCGTCGCGCCGAACATTCATCTCTCGGGCCTGTCGCTGCTCGCGAAGCTCGTCTCCGTCGCCTATCCGCTCGGCGATATCCTCCTGCTCGCGGCGCTGATCAGGCTCGCCGTCGACAGCGGCAGGAGAACGACGTCCTTCTACCTCCTCCGCGCGAGCACCGTTGCGCTGCTCGCCACGGACTGCGCGTACAACTACGCGCTGCTCGCAGGGAACGTACAACCATCAGCTGATCTACGACGTCGGTTGGATCGCGTACCTCGTGCTGTGGGGTGCGGCTGCGCTGCATCCGTCGATGCGGCAGCTCGAGCAGCCGACCGCGGATGCGCGGGTGCGGCTGACCGGGTGCGGCTGGGGTTGCTCGCGCTCGCCTGCCTGATCGCACCGGGAATCCATTTCGCCCAGGACATCGGCAGCATCGATCTCCTGGTCGTCATTTCGGCGTCCGCAGGTCTGTTCTTGCTCGTCGTCGCGCGCATGGCGGGTCTCGTGCGCCAGGAGGAGCGCGCCCGTCTCGCGAGGCGTCGCTTCGCCAGGCCGGCGTCGTGCTCGTTGCCGCCGGAGGCCGCGAGAACGTCAACGAAGCAGTCGTGGCTGCCGCCCGCGAACTGGTCGGACAGGAAGCCAAAGTACGCCTCGTCCTCTGGGAGGACGACGGCGGGCGGGTCGCAGCGTCGAGCGGCGGCGGGCTGGGACCTGCCGCCAGAGGCTGCCGATCAACTCCGGCAAGGCGCTTCTCCTCCGATCCCGTGCAGCGCGTGACGCTCAAGCACCTGTGCTCTCTGCGCTGGTGCTGGGCGCCGTCGAGGAGACGCTGCTGGTCCGCCTGGCCGCCCACGAACTCGAGCAGGGAGCGCTGGTCTTCGACTGCCCGCTACAGGTGTCTCGAGATTTCTTCGGCTCGCTCGAAGCGCTCGCTTCACAGGTGTCGCTCGCACTGGACGCAGCGTCCCTCGCTGAGAACCTCCACCGCGAGAAAAGCGAAGCCCGTTTCCGCTCGCTCGTCGCACATTCGAGCGATCTGATCACCGTGCTCGACAGCACCGGTGTCGTCACGTATCAGAGCCCCTCGATCGAGCGTCTGCTCGGGTATCAAGTCGACGAGATCCAGGGTGAGCGGTTCGACAAGTTGTTGTCACTCAGCGATCGTGCGCGACTGATGCAGGTCGTGACCGGCGCTGAGACAACCGGGCCCGAGACGCATACGTTCGAGTGCTCGCTGCACCACCGGGACGGCCGCTGGCTCCAATTCGAGTGCAACACACTCAGCTGCTGAACGACGAGCACATCCACGGAATCGTCCTGAACAGCCGCGACGTCAGCGAGCGGAAGGTGTTCGAGGAGCAGCTCGCGCACCAGGCCTTCCACGACCCCGTGACCAATCTCGCGAACCGGGCGCTTTTCGTCGACCGCGTGCAGCACGCTCTCCGTTCGACCGTGCGGATGGGCTCGCTGATCTGCGTAATGTTCGTCGACCTGGACGACTTCAAGACGGTCAATGACAGCCTCGGGCACCCCGCCGGCGACGCGATTCTCAAAGAGGTCGCCGGACGACTCGAGGGCGCGTTCGTCCCGCCGACACCGTCGCACGGTTCGGTGGCGACGAGTCCGCAATCCTGCTCGACGGTGTCGACGGCTCGGACAAAGCCGCGATGGTCGCGGAACGGCTTCTGAAAGCCGTCGAGGAGTCGACCTTGGTCGAGGGGAAGCAGGTCTATCCGCGGGCCAGCGTCGGTATCTGCATGAGCGACGCAGATCTGCTCTCACAAGATGCCGAGGAGCTGCTTCGGAATGCAGACGTCGCCATGTACATGGCGAAGCGCGACCGCAAGGGCAGCTACCGCCTGTTCGAGCCGCAGATGCACGAGCGCGTCGTTGAGCGGCTCGAGTTGCGAAGCGAGCTGCAGCGTGCGCTCGACCTTGGCCAACTCGAGATCTATTACCAACCGGTTGTGCGGCTGGCGGTTGGAACCGACTACGGGATGGAGCTCTCCTGCGCTGGAACCACCCGACACGCGGCGTCATGGCGCCGGCGAGCTTCATCCCGCTTGCGGAGGAGACAGGACTGATCGTCCCGATCGGTCGATGGGTGGTGTACCAAGCATGCCTCAAGGGCGTCGAACTGCACCGGCGGTTCCCGCAACGGGACCCGCTCACGATCAGCGTCAACCTCTCGGTCAAGCAACTCCAGGCGGAGACGATCGTCAGCGACGTCCAGGAGGCCATCGAGTCGACGGGTTTCCCGCCGGCGTCGCTCGTGCTCGAGATCACCGAGACAGTCATGCTCGCGGACGCCGATATGGCCATCGCGCGGCTGCGTAGTTTGAAGGAGCTGGGTGTGCGCATCGCAATGGATGACTTCGGAACCGGTTACTCGTCACTCAGCTATCTGAGCCGCCTGCCGGTGACATCGAGATGGACCGTGGTTCCTCCAGCGGAGAGATGAGCGACAGCGGCCTCGCTGCTGCGATCATGGCGATCGGCGACCAGTTCGGCCTCGAGGTGGTAGCCGAGGGGATCGAGCACCAGGCACAAAACGAGTCACTGCAGAGCCTCGGTTTCGGGCTCGGCCAGGGCTTCCTCTTCGGCAAGCCGATGCCGGACAACGACCTCTTGACATATCTCGGTCTCAACGACATCGCAAATAGACGCGAGCCGGCCTTCGACCCCGATACGACCTAGCTCCTGATGCAGCACAGCTTCGAGGTGCTCGACAGGCCCGGCGGCCTGGCCCGAGTCGGGCTCTTGCGGCCGCTTCGCTCGCGTGATTTCCGCACGCTCTGGGCGGGGATGAGCATCTCGCTGATCGGTGACGGCATCTTCCTCGTCGCGATCGCCTGGACGAGTTACTCGCTCTGGAACAAGCCAGAGGCACTTTCGGTAATCGGGATCGCGATGACGGTGCCGCTGATCGCCTGCCTGCTCATCGGGGGCACGGTGAGCGACCGCTTCGACCGGCGTCTCGTAATGCTCGTTGCGGATCTCGGCCGCGCCTGCGCGGTCGGGCTGATCGCGGTGCTGGCGTTCACCCACGCCCTCACGTTCGCCGCGCTCGTTGCGCGGCCGCCGCGTACAGCGTCGGCACCGCGTTCTTCACGCCGTCCTTCGAGGCAATCGTTCCAGCTGTCGTCCACCCTCAGGACCTCGCGCCGGCGAACTCGTTGGACCAGTTCGTGCGTCCGATCGCAATGCGGCTTGCCGGGCCGGCGCTCGGTGGTGGCTGCTGGCCTCGTTGGTCCCGGCACCGCGTTCGCGGTCGACGCCGTCTCGTTCCTCGCGTCGGGGGCGGCCGTCGTCGCCTCAGCTCAAAGGCCGTTACTCGCGGCACATCCGCATCGACCTTCACGGCGGCGGCCGAGGGATTCCGTTTCGTGCGGAGTCGAGTTTGGCTGTGGGCGACTCTTCTCTCGGCTGCGATCGCGTATCTCGCCTTCCTCGGGCCGACCGAAGTGCTGCTGCCGTTCGTCGTCAAGAACCAGTTACACGGTTCGGCGGCCGACCTCGGATACGTGTTCGCCGCCGGCGGTATCGGTGCGGTCGGCGCCGCGGCATTGATGGCGCAACGAGGTCAGCCGCGTCGCGACGTCATGTTCATGTACGTGTGCTGGACGATCGCGACGCTCGCAGTGGCCGGCTACGGCCTGTCCCGTACGACGGTGCAACTGATGCTGGTCTGTCTGGTGTTCAACGCGCTCGAGACGATCGGGACGATCGTCTGGTCGACGATCAAGCAGCGCCACGTCCCCTCGAGTCTTCTCGGACGGGTCTCGAGCATGGATTGGCTTATCTCTGTCGGGCTGCTGCCCATCTCGTTCGCACTGACCGGACCCGCCGCCGACCTGATCGGAATCCGTGCGACGCTCGTCGGGGCGGCCGTCATCGGCGGCGCGGTGACGCTCGGCGCGCTGTTCCTGCCCGGAATGCGCAGCATCGAGGGCAAGACATCGAGCGGGACGGAACTCCTGCCGGTCGCGACGGCAGTCGGCTGAACGGACCAAGGCGTCTGGCCGAGCTTGCAGCGCAGTCGCTGAGCCGTTGCGTCAGCTCACAAAGCAGGTAGAGGTCGCGTTCGTGAGCGCTTAGACCGGAGTGCGCGCGGAGATTGCTGGGGGAGTGCGCTCTAGCAGCCCTAGCTCGAGCGCACGGGCGACTGCGTGCGTGCGGTTGCGTGCTGCGAGTTTCTTCATCGCGCGCTTGATGAATGTTTGAACCGTTTCCTCGCAGATGTTGAGTGTCTCGGCAGCCTCGGAGGTGCGCCGCCCGTTAGCGAGCAGCTGGAGGACCTGCAGTTCGCGTGCGCTCGGGGCTCGGGCTCCGTCTGGCAGTGCGGCGAGCGCGGAGAGTCTTGTGATTTCGGCGCTCTTCGCTGCTGTGATGTCGCTGATCTGGCTGACGAAGTAGGCGGGCTCACCGTCGGTACTGCGTACGAGTGAGACGGCGAGCAGGCCCCAGAGGAGTGTTCCGTCTTTGCGGATGTAGCGTTTTTCCATGTGATACCAGCTGATATGTCCGGCGAGGACATCGCGGACGGCTTCAAGGTCTCGCTCGAGGTCGTCGGGGTGGGTCAGGTCTTGGAACGTGAGGTCGAGAAGCTCCTCCTGGCTGAAGCCCAGCAGCTGCGTCAGGGCGTCGTTGACACGGAGCCACCGTCCGTCAGGTGCGACCATTGCCATCCCGATCGCGGCGCCGTCGAAAGCTCCGCGGAAGCGCTCTTCGCTCTCTTGCAGCCGCCGCTCGGTCGCTGACGTTTTTCGGGTGTCGCGCAGGGTTGCGCGGATTCCGGTGACCTCGCCGGAATTTCGGATCAGCGTCGAGGTCACTTCAACGGGAACCCTCGCACCGCCCTTGGTCGAGAAAGACGCAGTCGTAGCGAGTCGTTTCTTCCAGAGCCTCCACTTTGCGTTGTCGCTGACGCGCTGAGAACTCGACCCATTCGGGTGCAACGAGCGACGATCCGTTCATGCCGATCAGTTCGCTCCGCCGATAGCCGGTCAGGCCGCATAACGCTGCGTTTACCCCGGTGATGACACCGGCGTTGTCCCCGATCAACACCGCGTCGTCGTCGAGGCGAAGCCGAAGCTCTGGCAGTTCGCCAGGACGCCGTGGCGCGACGAGGATGGCCTTGTCCCTGTTTTCAGGCACAGCCTCACCATCGGATCGCTCTCAACTAAGGGAAATACCCCTTTACGGTGGTTCGTGTCGCCTAAATCGGGTCGATTCCGTACTCGTTTGACCGTTGTGTGTCCCCTGGCTCGATGAAGAGGGGCCACGACTCCACGAACACAAACCGAGGAGACCAAGATGAGGGCACTGCGGAAACGGACGCTGATCGGGGCTGTCGTCTCGGCGTTCGTCCTTGGGGGAGCGTTCGATGCTTACGCGTATTGGACAACGGGGGGTTCTGGCTCGGGCTCTGCGACGGCGGGGACGACGACGAACAATCTGACGATCGCCAGCCCATCGGTGACAGGGATCACGCCGGGCTCCAGCACGCCGGTGACGGTGACGGTCACGAATCCGAACAGCTACAGCGTCCGCGTGGACACGGTCTCGACGGTGATCACGACATCGGCCGTCGGCTGCCTGGCGGCCGACTTTACTTCCCGGACAAGGTCATGAACACGACGATTGCAGCGCTCGGTACCGCGTCTTTCACGCAGAACTTGGTCTTTGCCGATACGGCTGCCAACCAGGACTCGTGCAAGGGCGCGACGATCACGCTCACGTACTCGAGCGACTAAACGCGACGGGGCTGGCGCCGGCCCATGAGCGTATTCGCTGGCAGCGGCGGTCGATGATCGGTGTGGCGGCGGCCGCTGTGTTGCTTGGGGCGGCGACGGCGGGCGCCTCCTGGACCGCCGGCGGCGCCGGTGGGGGAAGCCGCCGCCGACACGGTCGCCGCGGTGACGCTGACGCCGACCGTCGACGTTGACTCTACCCGGAGCGTCTGCTGATGTCGCGGTCTCGATCGTCAACGGCAACAACTACCAGGCCTTCGTCGGCTCCCTTACCTTGGATACGGCCAGTGGCACGAACGGAGTCTCGGTCGACAGCGGACATCCGGGCTGCGATCTGTCCGCCCTGTCGTACACCACGCAATCGAACGCTGGCGCGGGTTGGTTCGTACCCGCCGGCTCCACGCTCGACCTCGATCTCGCGGATGCGATCACCCTCGCGACCTGCCGCGTCGGGTGTCAGGGCGCGACCTTCACCGTCTACCTGCTCGCCTCTCCGTGAGTCGGCTCGCGGCTCCGCTTCGCTGCGCGCGCGGTCACCCTGGTCGGCGGCGGCGTAGCCCCGTCTGCCTTCGTCGCGCAGGCCGGCTTCGGTGCATTCGGGTCTGGCGCTGCGCCGCCGGCGCCGCTGATCTCGAGCGCGCCGTTACGGCCAACGATATCGTCCCGCGCGACCGTCGCCTTCGATAGCGCCTCGGGCCTGGCGTACGAGTGCTCGCTCGACCGCAAAGCTTCCGCCGTGCCGAAGTCCCGTCGCGTACCGCGGCCTCCGCCGCGGCCGCCATGTCTTCGCTGTCCGTGCGCGCGAATCGACCGGCGCCACCAGCGACCCCTCCGCGTACTCCTGGACGGTCGTAGCGCCCTGCCTGCACGCGACCCTTCCGGTGCATCCGCTGATGACCACGGCGCCGGTTGGGCCCTGGACCTCGCGAAAGGCGACTTTTGCCTGGCTGCTGCAGCGTTCGGCGACGGCCGAGTGCCGGCTCGATGGAGGCCTCTGGGAACCGTGCGCGAATCCGAAGACGTACGTTGGACTTCGCCTCGGCACCCATGTTTTCCGTGTTCGTGCGAGGCGCGGCGAACGGAAGCCATAGTGGCGTGAACCGCTTCAGGTGGACGATCGTCTCGAGCGTCCACCCGCCGCTCCAACGATCACGTCGGGCCCTGACGCGGACACGACCTCGACAGAAGCGGTGTTCCGTTCGAGTCGCCGCCGGCAGCAGCTTCGAGTGCCGGCTCGATCGCAGCGGCTGGCATCGGTGCTCGAGACCGGCCATCTACGTCGGCCTCGGCAGCGGCCCACATACGTTCTGCGTCCACGCGATCGGCCCGGGCGGGGTCGCCGGACCCGAGACATGCGTCACCTGGACGGTGCACAGCCCGGAGACCGCCACGCTCGCCGTCGGGGGCATTTACGATCTCCGGCGACCTTCCTCTCTTGCTCTCCCCCGGCGTCGGCTGCCTCTCGCGGTGACGGTCTCAAATCCGTTCGACTTCGACCTGACGGTCACCGCCCTGACCGTTACGGTGCGGCCCGGCAGCTCGCGGCCCGGCTGTGACGGGCCGGCAAACCTGCAGGTGACGCCGTCGAACACGGCCGCCGGCGCGGTCTCGATCATCATCCCCGCACACGACTCGGTGACCCTCCCGGCGCAAGGTGCGACAGCGCCGCGGGTGACGATGCTCGACCTGGCGACCAACCAGGACGCATGCAAGAACGCGGTCTTCGCGTTCTCCTTCAGCGGCACGGGGACGCGACCTGAGCAGACGCTCCAGGAGATTCACGATCGTCGTCGCGGTCGCGATCATCGCGCTTGCGCTCGCGGGAGTTGTGCGCGCGTACTGGAGCACTGGCTCAAACCCCGGCGGGAACGGCCACGCGTCAGTCGGGTCCCTGCCGACGGCCGCCACGCCGACAGCCTCGCTCGCCGGCCGCGACGCCACCGTCAGTTGGGCGCAATCGATCGTGTCGGGCTCGCCGCTCGGGCAGCTCGCGGGCGGGGGCTACACGGTCACCCGCTACGCGGAGAGCGCTCCGGCGACGCCGATCGCGGCCGGCGGCACGTGCGCGGGCAGCGTCTCCGGCGCGTCCGATCCGCTCAGCTGCACCGAGCCGTCCCTTCCGACCGGCCGCTGGCGCTACACGGTCACCCCGACGCTCTACAGCTGGGCCGGCGGCGACGAGCGCCCAGAGCGCGAGCCTCATGTCGCACCCGACGCCGCCACCTCGGTGGCGCTCACGAACGGTGGCGGCACCGGCAACGCCTACATCAACGCGACGAACCGGGCGAGCCTCACGTTCGACGTCGTGCTTCCCTCCACGTCGCTCGCAAGCGACATCGTCACTCTCTCCCTGACGGACGGCTCCACGACCGTGACAGCGACCGCGGCCGGGATCACCGGCGGCGGCACGCGCACGTTCACGGGCATCGATGCTTCAGCCTTAGCCGACGGTTCGATCACGATCTCGGCCTCGGCAGCGAGCAGCTACGGCGACTCGTCGAGTCAACGTCGATCACGCGCACGAAGGACACCGTCACCCCGACCCTCGTGACGCTGCCAATGCAGGACAACAACACCAACGGCAAGGTCGACCATGCCGTCGCAATGTTCTCCGAGACGCTCGCCGCCTACAGCGCCGGCACCACCCCCTGGACACTCGCCAACATCCCCAGCGGCGGCAGCCTCGCCTCGGTCGCGGTCGCCACCACCAACGCCACGCTCACGATCACCGAAGGCGCCGGCGCGGCCGACACCGCCGTCGACGCCTTCACGGTCGCCCTCACCACCAGCGCCACCGGCATCCGCGACGCCGCCGGCAACCAAGCCTCCTTCGCCACCACCACCCCCACCGACAGCGCCAAGCCGGTCCTCGTCGCCGGCACACTCGTGATGAAAGACATCGACGGCAACGGCAAGGTCGACCAGGTCAGCGTCACCTTCAGCGAACCACTCGCCGCCTCCACGGACACGACCCCCTGGACGCTCACCACCGTCCCCAGCGCCGGCACCCTGCCGCCGTCTCGACCGCCGGCACGACGCCACCCTGACCCTCAACGAAGGCGCGGCCGCCGCGAACACCGCCGTCGGCACCTTCAAGATCGCCCTCGCCGCCACCGCCACCGGCATCCCGACGCCGCCGCCAACCAGTCCTCGTTGGCCTCGACCGCCCCCACCGACGGCGCCACCCCCGTCCTCGTCAGCCTGTCGATGCAGGACACCAACACCAACGGCAAGGTCGACCAAGTCGTCGCCGATCTTCTCCGAGACGCTCGCCACCTACACGCGCCGGCACCACCCCCTGGACCCTCGCCAACGTCCCCAGCGGCGGCACGCCTCGCCTCCGTCGCCGTCGCCACCACCACCGCCACCCTCACCATCACCGAAGGCGCCGGCGCGCCCGACACCACCGTCGGCTCCTTCACCGTCGCCCTCGCCGCCAACGCCACCGGGATCCGCGACGCCGCCGGCAACCAAGCCTCCTTCGCCGCCACCGCCCCACCGACGGCGCCAAGCCCGCCTCGTCGCCGGCACTGGTGATGCAAGACATCGACGGCAACGGCAAGGTCGACCAGGTCACCGCCAGCTTCAGCGAGACCGCTCGCCGCCTCCACGGACACGACGCCCTGGACGCTCACCAACGTCCCCAGCGCCGGCACCCTGGCCTCGGTCTCGATCTCCGGCTCAACCGCCACCCTGACCTCACCGAGGGCGCCGGCGCCGCCAACACCGCCGTCGGCACCTTCAAGGTCGCCCTCGCCGCCAACGCCACCGGCATCCGCGACGCCGCCGCCAACCTGTCCTCCTTCGCCGCGACCGCCCCCACCGACCGCGCCACGCCCGTCCTCGTCACCCTGACCATGCACGACACCAACCCCAACGGCAAGGTCGACCATGTCGTCGCCGTCTTCTCCGAAACCCTCGCCGCCTACACCGCCGGCACCACCCCCTGGACCCTCGCCAACGTCCCCACCGGCGGCACCCTCGCCTCCGTCGCCGTCGCCACCACCACCGCCACGCTCACGATCACCGAAGGCGCCGGCGCGGCCGACACCGCCGTCGGCTCCTTCACGGTCGCCCTCGCCACCAACGCCACCGGGGTCCGCGACGCGGCCGGCAACCAAGCCTCGTTCGCCACCACCACCCCCACGGACAACGCCAAGCCCGTCCTCGTCGCCGGCAGTCGCGATGAAAGACATCAACGGCAACGGCAAGGTCGACCAGGTCACCGCCAACTTCTGCGAGCCGCTCGCCCCTCTCGGGCACGACCCCCTGGACGCTCACCAACGTCCCCAGCGCCGGCACCCTGGCCGCCGTCTCGGCCACCGGCGCAACCGCCACCCTCACCCTCACGAGGGCGCCGGCGCCGCCAACACCGCCGTGGGCACCTTCAACGTCGCCCTCGCAGCCAACGCCACCGGCATCCGCGACGCCGCCGCCAACCAGCCACCTCGCCGCCACCGCCCCCACCGACCAGGCCGCCCCCGTGCTCGTCACCCTCGTCGATGCAGGACACCAACACCAACGGCAAGGTCGACCATGTCGTCGCCGTCTTCTCCGAGACGCTCACCGCCTACACCGCCGGCACCACCCCCTGGACACTCGCCAACGTCCCCAGCGGCGGCACCCTCGCCTCCGTCGCGGTCGCCACCACCACCGCCACCCTCACGATCACCGAAGGCGCCGGCGCGGCCGACACCGCCGTCGGCTCCTTCACCGTCGCCCTCGCCACCAACCCCACCGGGATCCGCGACGCCGCCGGCAACCAAGCCACCTTCGCCACCACCACCCCCACCGACAGCGCCAAACCCGTTCCGGTCGGCATCGGTCGCCGAACAACGGCCTCACGCTGGGTCTGCTCGAGGCAGGCGACACGTTCGTCGTCACGTTCAGCGAAGCGATCGCGACCGCGATCGGGCCAAGCACGACGATCACCGATTCCGACCCGAGCGGTGCCGGCAACGACAGACTGACAATCAGCGGGCTCACCGCTGTCGCGGGCGTCGTCACCGGGTCGAACGCCTACATCCTCACCGACAACACGAGTGCGGCGTTCGCCGCGAGCACGATGAGCAAGTTGGGGGCGATCATCACCGCGACTGTGGCAGGTGTCTGCTCGGGAACCTGCGGCGCGAACATCACCGCCTCCAGCGGCGCGCTCGCATTTACGCCCGATCCGGTGCTGCAAGACACTACAGGCAACGCCGCTGCGGGCAGCCTCACAACAGCTGCCGCCTTCCGACTCTTCTGACACGACCCATGTGGTGTCGGCCGGTCATTCGAGGCCACTTCGCCAGCGCGCGAGCGTCGCGAGCTCGCGCGGCAACGCGTCCTCGGGCTCGGCCAGCTCCGGGTGCCAGCGCTTCTCCCACTCGACCGTCAACCAGCCGTCGTAGCCGGCCGCCTCGAGTGCAGCGAGGCTCTCGCGCACCGGCACCTCGCCTTCTCCGAGCGGGACGAGCTGCCAGTCGTCGCCTCGGCGGCGCGCGTCCTTGATGTGCACGAGCCTGATGCGCGAGCCCAGTGCACGCACGACGTCCTCCGGCGACTCCCCAACTCGGTACGGATGGTGCACGTCCCACAGCGCAGCAAACGATGGGCTTCCCACGCGTCGCAGCAGGTCGGCGACGAGCGCAGCGCTTGCAAACGCGTCGTGCGTCTCCAGTGCAACCGTCACGCCGAGCTCCTCCGCGCGGCCGAGCGCCTTGTCGAGCCGCAACGCGATGTCGTCGGGAGCGCCGGCTGAGCCGCCGAAGACTCGCACGATCGGCACGCTCCACTGTGCCGCCAGCTCGAGCGCCGCCTCGAGGTCGCGCGCGAACGGCCGCGCGAGCTCGATCGACGTGTCGAGCGACACGAGCGGCACTTGTGTGCGCGCGAGGATCCTGCGCGCCGCACCGTCGACGGCCGACGGGTCGATCGGCTCGCCGTCGAGCAAGCGCAGCTCGAGACCGTCGTAGCCGTACTCGGCGACGGCGTCGAGCGTCCGCTCGAGTGGCCACGCGGGCGCGGCCAGGTTCGAGAACGCGACGCGCGTCAGAGCGCCGCAACCCCGGAGCGCAGGTTCGCGAGGAGCGCGGTGTACGCGTCGCGGTCGACGGGGAGCGTCACGACCTCATCCGTGTGCGTCGAGAGCACGATCGCGTTCGCGACCTCGAGCGACCACAGTGCGTCATGGGCCGGAACGCGCAGAACGCAGCCCGTGCGCACGGCCGCGGCAAAGTCCGCGTGGATGTCGACGTGGTCGCCGCGTCCGGCGGGAAGCTCGACGCTCTCCGACACGCGGTCGGGTGCATCAAACATCCCGGGCGCAGTCCCGAGGTGCTCCGACACGGGGGGCTCGAACTGCTCGAAGGCAATCGTCTCACCGACGATCTCGATGCGCCCGCGATCGCCGACCAGCTCGATGCGCTGCACGCCAGGTTCCGTCGTCGACACCGCCAGCGTGCCGACGGCGCCGTTCTCCCATTCGAGGAGTGCGGTGGCCGTGTCCTCGGCCTCCATCGGCTGCGACCGCCGCCGGGCCTTCCCCCAGACGGTCGCCGGCGGCCCGGCGAGATGGCAGAGCAGGTCGAGCGTATGCGGAGCCTGGTTCATCAGCACGCCGCCGCCCTCGCCCTCCCACGTGCCGCGCCAGCTTGCGGTCCCGTAGTAGCTGTTCGGGCGATAGAGCGGATCGACGATCGACAAGCGACTGAGCTCACCGAGCCGCCCGGCCGCGATCAGCCCCCGCGCGGCGGCGATGACCGGCCGGAAGCGCTGCTGGAAGCAGACGCCGAGCAGGCGGCCGACGTCGTTTGCCGCCGCGATCATCGCGTCCGCCTCGCGCACCTCCACGGCGAGCGGCTTCTCGACGAGCACGTGCGCGCCTGTCGCGAGCGCCTCGATTGCCAGCGCTGGATGGGACGGATGCGGCGTCGCGACGACGACGACGTCGAGGCCGAGCCCGAGGAGCTCGACGTTGTCCGTGAACGCCCGCGTGCCCGCGTCCTCGGCGAGCGCCTGGGCCCCGTCGGGCGCGCTGATTCCCACCAGCTGAACGTCGTCGAGCGCGGCGATCCCCTCGAGATGCATCGGGACGACCACGCCCGCGCCGAGGATCCCGTAGCGAAGCGTCACGCGCCGAGCTCCCGGAGCGCCGCGACGCAGTCGCGCGTCGCGAGCTCGCCGCTCCCGTCCCGCTGGTAATGCGTCTCGAACGAGAGGTAGCCGTCGTAGCCGGTCTCGTCGAGGTAGCCGAGCAACGCCGCGAAGTCGACGATGCCGTCGCCGATGCGCGTCCACTCCTGCGACGCGGTGACGTCCTTCACGTGCACATGCGCGACACGCTCCCAGATGTCCTCGAGCCCGCCCAGGCCGACGAACGCAGACGGGTCGAGCATCGCGGCGTTGCCGGGGTCCCAAATGAGACGCAGGTGCGGCGAGGCGGCGGCGTCCAGTGCGGCGCGGGCCTCCGCGCTCGTCGCGACATTGCACTCGTGCTCGTTCTCGAGCGCAAGCGTCACACCCGCCACGTGTGCGCGCTCGGCCGCAGCGTGCAGCGCCCGCCCAGCGTCGGGGAGCGTCGCGCGGACATCGTCCTCCCGCCAGTACGCGAACGCGCGCACGATGGGCGCACCCAGCAGCTCCGCGGCCCGAAGGGTCGCCGAAAGGACGGCGTCCTGCTGCTCGCCGCGGCCGCATTTCATGAACGGTGACGCGATCACACTGACGCCGAAACCGCGCCGGTCGAGCTTCGCCCGAATGCTTCGAAGATCGCCGGGGCCGAGGTCGACGACCTGAACCCGGTCGAGGAAACGGAGCTCGACTGCGTTGATCCCCAGCTCCTCGCAGACGTCGAGCGCGCGATCGAGGCTCGGGTCGATCTCGTCCGTGATCACGCTCAGGCGCACGACGGTGCTTGTATCAGGCCCGTGGATCGGTTGGCCGTCGTCACGGGCGCGCTTCATCTGGAAACCACCGCGGCCCAATCGGTACAGCGGGGATTGCAGACGGATCAACGCCCACGCGGCTCAGAGGTCACGTGTCACACCCCAACTGATGATGGGGCGACCCTAAGACTACGTTGCGCTGGCTGAGGGGAGATCGTCTCCCTCTGCGCCGGACACGATGCGCCTCAGGGAGGCGATCAGGATATACCCAGTCGCGTCTGGTCGAGTACTCCCTTGCGGACGAGATACGTCCGCGATTCCCGCTCGACTCGCCGGAGCTCTACCCGCGCGAGTTCCGTTCTCGAGCCGTTTGTCGGGAAGAGCGAGTTCACCCATCACGGACAGCGCGTCGTCGAAGGACAACGCCTCACCCAGGCGGCCGCCGACACCATGCTTGGCTGGACACGCGCCCCGGACGTTGACGGAAGCGGGGAAGAGCGCGACTACTATGTCCGTCAACTCTGGGACGGTAAGGCCAGCGCGGACATCGATCGGATGGACCCGCGCATGATGCGTGTCTACGCCGACATCTGCGGCTGGTCGCTCGCTCACACCCATGCCCGATCCGGCGACCCGATCGCCACCGCGAGCTACCTCGGCCGCAGCGGCGCCTTCGACGAAGCACTCGCGTCATTCGCCGAGACCTACGCGGACCAAAACGCGCTCGACTTCGCCGCGCTCCAACAGGCCGCCGCCGAGACGCGAATCCCAGTCAACACTGGCTTGTAGATCGCCCCGACGGGCCGACGATGAGTCGGACGGCTAGCCGGCGGCCTCGGCGTTGCGCAGTCCGCGGAAAGCCCAGATCGAGAACAGCAGGCCGAGCGCGGCCGCGGCGGTGAAGGCGGCGAAGACCTCGGTCGGGGCTCCCGCGACGAACCCGCGTCCCGACTCGATCACCCGCGTCATCGGGTTGACGGTCGCGACGCCGTGGATCCAACCCTGCAGCAGCGCCAGCGGCACGTAGACGGGCGCGAAGAAGAGCACGAGGAACACCGGCATCTGCATGATCGGGCCGGCCTGCATCGAGCGCAGCCGCATCGCCACGCCCGCCGCCCACGCGGTGGCGGCGAAGTTGACCATGATCGCGAGCCCGTACAGCCCGAACAGATCGACGCCTGTTCCGCCGACCTTCATGCCCACGGCGAGCGCGACCGCGGTGAGGACGGAGACGGTGACGACCCAGCGCCCGAGGGCCGCGCCTGCGTACCCGAGGACGATGCCGCTGCGGTTCGGCGCCGCCAGCAGCAGCCTCCGCGCGAACCCGCTCTCGAAGTCGCGGGCGATCCCGAAGCCGGTGAAGACACCCGCGAACGCCGCCGACTGGACGACGACGAAAGCGAACTGGAACGCCGTGTAGCCGGCCGGGAACACGAAGCCCGGGGCGCGCGAGATCCCCGACAGGCCTCCCGCGAAGGCGGTGAAGAAGAACAGCGGGAAGACGAGCGACGGGATGAGCAGCGACTTGTTATGGGTGAAGTTGTGCAGGCTCCGCCAGGCGACGCCCTGTGCGACGGCGAGGAGGTTCACGAGCGGGCCAGCCTTCCGTTCAGCGACGCTGCGGCCAGCGCGATCGCGACCACGGCGATGGTTCCTGCGATCCCGAAGCCGAGCGCGAGCGCCTCGCCGTCCCAGCCGGTGATGATCAGGCTGCGCACGCCCTCGATCAGATAGGAGACGGGGTTCGCGGTCGCCACGTCGCGAAACCAGCCGTGGGTCATCAGGTTGCGCGGAATCGCCATCGAGGAGATGAACAGGAAGACGAAGAACGCCGGGAACAGTCCCTGTACCGCCTCGCCCGAGCCGGTCCGCAGCGCGGCGACGAGGCCGAGCGCACCGAACGCGAGGACGACGAGGATGAAGAGCGCGAGCAGCACGAGCACGCCCAGCGGCCCCGACGCGAAGCGGACGCCGATCACCAGGCCGACGGCGACGTACACGATCGCCTGGAACAGACCGAGCGTGATCGTCCCCCCGAGCTGGCCGACGAGCAGCACGACGCCGCGCATCGGCGTCAGCGACAGACGGCTCAGGAACCCGGTCTGGATGTCGCGCGCGAAGTCGGTGCCGGTGTTCATCGTCGCGAAGAGAGCGCCCTGGATGAACGGCACGGCGAGGATGAAGGCGACGATCGACCCGGTGGGGAACCCGGGGATGTGCGTCTCGGCGCGGAGACCGGCCGAGTTGACCGCGAGCAGCATGAGCGGGAAGACGACCGGCGCGATGATGTTCGCCGGCTGGCGCACGGTGCGCACGACCGAGCGTCGCGCCAGCAGGTAGGCCTGGTCGGCAGCCGCCGGCATCACGCGGGCTCCATCGCGAGCCCGCCGACCGGCTGCTCCTCTCCGTCGTCGTCGGCGCCCTCGAGCGAGCGCCCGGTCTTGGCGAGGAAGACGTCGTCGAGCGACGGCTGGTGCAGCTGGAGCTGTGCGACCGCGACGTGCTCGCCGTCGAGAGCGCGCACGATCTCGGCGAGGTCTGCCTGGCCCGTCTGCAGCCGGACCGCGACTCCGCGCATGGACGCAACCGGCTCGCCGAAGCGGGCGAGGATCGCAGCCGCACGATCGCCCTCCGCCGGGTCTGCGGGAACGACCTCGACGGTCGGTCGGGCGATCTCCGCCTTCAGCGCGTCCGGCGTGCCCTCGGCGACGATCCGCCCGTGGTCGATGATCCCGACGCGGTCGGCGAGCACGTCGGCCTCCTCGAGGTACTGCGTGGTCAGGAAGACGGTCACGCCCTCGTCCTTGGCCAGCCGCCGCACCTCCTCCCACAGCGCGGTCCGGCTCTGGATGTCCAGCCCGGTGGTCGGCTCGTCGAGGAAGAGGATGCGCGGGCGATGGACGAGCGCCAGCGCGAGGTCGAGCCGGCGCTTCATCCCGCCGGAGTAGCCGCGCACCTTGCGATCGGCCGCGTCGTCGAGGCCGACCCGGGCGAGCAACTCGTCGGAACGCGGACCGCGCTCGGAGCGCGGCAGCGCCTGGAGGCTCGCCTGCAGCCGCAGGTGCTCGCGGCCCGTGAGCAGCGGATCGAGCGCGGCCTCCTGCAGCGCCGCCCCGATCGTCTTCCGCACCTCCGGCCCCTGCTTCACGACGTCGAAGCCGCCGACGCGCGCGATCCCGGACGTGGGCGGCAGCAGCGTGGCGAGCATCAGCACCGTGGTCGACTTGCCTGCTCCATTCGGGCCGAGGAAGCCGTAGATCTCGCCCGGGACGATCGCGAGGTCGATGCCGTCGACCGCGCGCGGGCCTTTCTTGAACTCCCGGACGAGGCTCTCGGCCTCGATGGCGAGACGGCTGCTCACAGCGCGCTAGTCTACCTAGATAATTGAGCCTAGGAAAGTATGAAGGTCTTCAAGTATGATGCCGCCCATGGCCGTGAAGACCGCCACCGACGACGCTCGGCAGCCCGAGAGGCCCAGCGGCTCTTCTTCCAGATCGGGATGGTGCAGCGCACGCGAATCGGCGCCGCGTTCACCGAGCTCGGGCTGACGTTCGCGCAGGCGCATGCGCTTCGGCTGCTCGACCCCGACCGGCCGTCGCCGATGAGCTCGCTCGCGGAGCTGCTGGTCTGCGACGCGTCGAACGTCACGGGGATCGCCGACCGGCTCGAGGCGCGCGGCCTGATCGAGCGCCGTAGCTTCGGCGCCGACCGCCGCGTCAAGACGCTCGCCCTCACACCGGCCGGCGTCGAGCTGCGCGCTCGCGTGGCCGACCTGATGAGCGAGCCGCCCGCCGCGATCGCGGCACTCTCCGCGGAGGACCAGCGCACCCTCCGCGACATCCTCCGGCGCGCCGTCGAGCACCTGCCGGCGGCAGCCCGGGACGGCGCAGACTGAGGCTCCGACCGGCCGGCCGACGCCGGGCTGGTCGGCGAAGCTCACGCAGTCATCGCACTGCCTTCTTCACGAGCGTACGGAGCTTTCTCTCGTCGGCGGCGGTCAGGTCCGTCAGCGCAAACGCGATCGGCCACATGGCACCTTGATCGAGGTTCGCGCTGTCGTTGAAACCGAACATCGCGTACCGCTCCTCGAACTTGCCCGCGTTGCGGAAGAAGCAGACGACCTTGCCGTCCTTCGCATAGGCGGGCATCCCGTACCAGGTCTTCGGCGAAAGCTCCGGAGCGCTCTCCTTGACGAGCGCATGAAGCCGCTTGCCGAGCGCGCGATCGCGCGGCGACATGGCGGCAAGCGCGGCCTGTACGGCGGTCTCACCGTCCTCGGCCGCCTTCAGCTCTCTCACGCGCGCCCTCATCGCAGCCTTTTCCTCCGCCGAGAACCCTGCTTGCGTCTTGGTGCTCTTGGCGGGCTGCCGCTTGCCCTTCTTTGCTGCGGGGCTCATCCTGCTCCTTTCGTTCGGTCTGGTCCAGGCATGATTCTGGCGTGGATCCGGCAGCGAGGTAGCGGTTCGGCGCGGCCAGCAGCCGCGCGTTTCCGGCGCAGTGTCGCCGAGGCCCGTCCTCCGGGGCTCGGGCGCTGCGCGCCCACCGCTACGACTCGGAGGTACCACGAATGAATCGTCAGAACCTCTTCTCCGGCACCTGGGACGGAGAGGACGAGGAAGCCGGGGCTCGGCATCGGATCTTCTGGCGGCCGGACGACGCCAGGTTGGGAGCAACGCTGTACGAACTGGCCCCCGGCGCGCCGGAGCCACGATTGCACATGCACTTCGGAGCCGAAGAGATGTTCTTCGTCCTGAGCGGTCGTCCGCGCTTCCGAAACCAACACGGCAGCGAGGAACTGGCCCCGGGTGACTTCGTCTTCTGCCCCGAGGGGCGTGCCGGACTGCACACGTTCAGCAACCCCACTGACGAGCCCGCTCAGATCCTCGCGATCAGTGCCGGCAGCTTCCCGGACGTGGTCGCCTACCCCGAGGACGGATATGCCTGGGTGGCGACGCGCGATCCCGATCCCGAGCTGCTCGCGAGAGGCGGCGACCCAGGCATCATCGCCCGCTTCGAGATCCCGATCGAGTAATGGCTCGGCCATAACGACCGTGTCAGAGCGAGGGGGCCGCTCACGCGGCCTCCTCGCGGCCGGGTAGAGTGGCGTGCGTGAGCGAGCCGGGCCCCGCACACGACCACGACCATCAGGAGACCCTCGCCCTGGCGATCTCCGCGAGCGGCGCTGCGGCGCTCGTCATCGGCTGGATCATCCATTCGCGGTTCTTGCGCATCCTCGGCCTCGGCTCCGCCGTGGCGGGAAGCGCGTTCTACGCGCGCAGCAAGCTCGCCGAACGGAACGAGAAGATCGAAACCGCCGAGGACGACGTTCGCTCGGCCCTCGACGACCTCGACCCGGTCGCCCGGGCTCAGGTCCTCGCAGACGCCGCCAAGTCGCAGCTCACCTGATCCTCGGCCCGGAGCACGGTCCGGCGATACGCTTGTCGTCCGCGTCGTAGCGGTGACCCCCGGACCGAGACCGAAAGGCAATTGACGATATGACCAAGTTCATCCCACTCCTGGTGGCCGTCGCGGCTGCTCGCTGCGGTCGCCGTCGGCGCATCGGCGGCCGCGCATCCGACCGTCTCCGCGGTCGCCGGCGCGGGCTGCCCGACCGTCACGAGCGGCCAGCTCACGATCGGCACCGACAATCCGGCGTACCCGCCGTGGTATGCGGGCGGCACGAAGAGCTCGAAGTGGAAGATCAACGATCCGGCCACCGGCAAGGGCTACGAGTCCGCCGTCGCGTACGCGATCGCGAAGAAGCTCGGCTACTCGAAGAGCCACGTGTCGTGGACCTACGTGCCGTTCAACCGCGCGTATGCACCCGGGTCGAAGTCGTTCGACTTCGACATCAACCAGATCTCCTACACGCCCGCCCGGGCGAAGGTCGTCGACTTCAGCAGGTCGTACTACGACGTGAACCAGGCGATCGTCGTCAACAAGGGCACGAAGATCGCGTCGGTGCGCAGCATCAAGGGCCTCGCGTCCTACAAGCTCGGGGCCCAGCTCGGCACGACGAGCTATGCAGTTCATCAAGAGCCGGATCAAGCCGTCGCAGCAGCCGGCCGTGTTCAACTCGAACGCCGCCGCGGTGCTCTCGCTGAAGAACAAGCAGATCGACGGTCTCGTCGTCGACCTGCCGACGGCGTTCTACGTGACCGCCGTGCAGGTGCCGAACAGCAAGATCCTCGGCCAGTTCGAGAACGCGAGCGGCACCTCGACCGACCACTTCGGCGTCGTCCTCGCGAAGGGGAGCCCGCTGACGGCGTGCGTCAATCGGGCGATCACGTCGTTGCGCGCAAACGGCACGCTCAAGCGGCTTCAGCAGCTGTGGCTGGCGAAGGCGACCGGCGCGCCGATCTTGAAGTAGAGCGGCGCTCGCGCCTGCTCGATGGACTGCGCTCCGGCGGCGACGGCCGCCGGAGCGTCGTCATCGCGCTCGTGAGCACGTTCGTCTTCTTCGGGGTCGTCTTCTTCGCGATCACGAACGCGCCCGGCTGGCCCCAGGTGCGCAGCCAGTTCTTCAACTGGCAGGAGTTCAAGTCGTCGATGCCCGAGATCGCGCGGGCCTTCCTGCTGAACGTCAAGATCTTCTCGATCGCCGAGGTGTTCATCCTCATCTTCGCGCTCTTCCTCGCGGTGCTCCGCAGCCTGCCCGGGCCGGTCTTCTTTCCGCTGCGCGCGCTGGCGATCGTCTACACCGACCTCTTCCGGGGCATCCCGACCATCCTCGTGATCGCGATGCTCGGCTTCGGCGCCCCCGCCCTCGGGCTGAGCTACGTCCCGAAGTCGGTCGTCTTCTGGGGGATCGTCTCGCTCGTCCTGATCTACAGCGCCTACGTCTCGGAGGTCTACCGCTCGGGCATCGAGTCGATCCATCCGAGCCAGGAGGCGGCGGCACGCTCGCTCGGGCTGTCACGCTGGCAGACGCTGCGCCGCGTGATCCTGCCGCAGGCGGTGCGCCGCGTCGTCCCGCCGCTGCTGAACGACTTCATCGGCCTCCAGAAGGACACGGCGCTCGTCGGCACGCTCGGCGCGGTCGAGGCGTTCCAGCAGTCCCAGATCGACACGAACGCGACGTTCAACTTCACCGCGTACCTCTGCGCCGCGATCCTCTTCGTCGCGATCACGATCCCGCTCGCGCGGTTCACGGACTGGCTGATCCTGCGCGACCGCCGTCGGCGCCAGGCCGGTGGAGCGACGCTGTGACCGACGCACTCGTCGTCGAGAGGCCTCTCGAAGTCGTTCGGACGACACGAGGTGCTGCGCGGCATCGACCTGACCGTCGCCGAGCACGAGGTGGTGGCGCTGATCGGCGCGTCGGGGTCGGGAAAGTCGACCTTGCTCCGCTGCATCAACCTGCTCGAGCCGATCGACGCCGGCCGCATCTTCCTCGGCGGCGAGGAGCTGACCCGCCGCCATGACGTGAACGTCGTGCGCCGCCGGATCGGAATCGTCTTCCAGGCGTTCAATCTGTTTCCGCACATGAGCGTGCTGCGGAACGTCACGCTCGCGCCGCGCGACGTCCTCGGACTGTCGAAGCGAGAGGCCGACGAGCGCGCGACCGCGCTGCTCGACCGCTTCGGGCTGGCCGAGAAGAGCGCCGAGTATCCCGATCGTCTTTCGGGCGGCCAGCAGCAGCGCGTCGCGATCGTGCGCGCGCTCGCGATGCAGCCGGAGCTGATGCTCTTCGACGAGGTGACGAGCGCGCTCGATCCCGAGCTCGTCTCGGAGGTGCTCGCGGTGATCGGCGAGCTCGCCGCCGGAGGCATGACGATGGTGATCGCCACCCACGAGATGTCGTTCGCGCGCGACATCGCCGACCAGGTCTGCTTCCTCGACGAGGGCCGCATCCTCGAGCAAGGCCCCCCGCTCGAGATCTTCAGCTCCCCGCGAGAGCCGCGCACGCAGCAGTTCCTCCAGCGCATCATCGAGGCGAAGCGGCTGTGACGAGCTCGAGCACCCTGCCGTTCTCCTGGTACACGGACGAGGAGCAGCTGCGCCGCGAGCGCGCGACGATCTTCGCGCGCGCGTGGCAGTACGCGGGCCGGAGCGAGGACATCGCCCAGCCCGGCTCGTACCTCACGACCGACGCCGCCGGCATTCCGGTCCTCGTCACCCGCGACGACGACGGGGAGCTGCGCGCGTTCATCAACGTCTGCCGCCATCGTGGCGCCGTGCTCGCCGAGGGCTGCGAGACGAGGAGCTCGATCCAGTGCCACTACCACGCGTGGACCTACGGCCTCGACGGCGCCCTGCGGGCGGCGCCGCGAGCGGACCGCGAGCCGGGCTTCGACCGGAGCGACTGGTCGCTGCTGCCGGCGAGCGTCGCCACCTGGGGGCCGTTCCTGTTCGTCAATCCGGACCCGCAGGCCCGGCCGCTCGCCGAACAGCTCGGCGCGCTGCCGGAGATCCTCGCCCGCGACCTCGACGTCGACAACCTCGTCTTCCACTCGCGGGTCGAGTTCGGCGCGGACGCGAACTGGAAGGTCGTCGCCGAGAACTTCCTCGAGTGCTACCACTGCGCGACCGCGCATCCGGCGTTCAGCGACGCAGGTCGACGTGCATCCCGACCGCTACGTGCTCGAGGCGCACCCGACCTTCGGCGCGCAGTTCTGCAAGTCGAGGGCGACGGGCGAGCACGGCCAGTTCCACCTGCTCTACCCGAACACCGGCATCAACGTGTTCCCGGGCCCGGCCAACCTGTCGATCGGGCCGATCCTGCCCCAACGGGCCGAACCGAACCGAGCGCTACCTCGACTACTTCTTCGCCCCGGACGTGGACGAGGACTGGCGGCGGGAGTTCTTCGCCTTCGACGACCAGGTCGGACGCGAGGACCGCGCGCTCGTCGAGTCGGTGCAGCGCGGCATGGCCTCCGGCATGCTCGACCACGGCCGGCTGCTGCTCGACGCAGAGCCTCTGCTGGCTGCGTTCCAGAGCTGGGTCCGCGAACAGCTCGCCTAGAGCGCGACGCGCAGGGTCTCGCCGTCGAGCTCGAGCCCGCCGCCGAGCTCCTCGATCACGAGGCGCGCGACCAGCGCTCCGAAGATCCTTCTGCTCGGCGCCGGTCACGACCGGAGCGGCCGCTTCGCGGCACGGGCGACAGCTCGAACAGCCGGCCGGTGACGCGCCAGGTGACGTGCTCGACGCGGCCGTGGCGGATCGCCGCGACCGCCAGCGCCTTCAGGGAGCGCTGCACGGCGTCCGCGTCGGTCTCGATCGGCTCGCCTGCGCCCTCGACGGCGATCCGCTCGTCGTCCGCCTCGGCCAGCTCGAGCGTGCTCGCCGAGCCGGACGACAGGCTCCCAGCGACCGCTCTCGATCCGCGCGGCGGTGCCGAGCTCGTCGAGCAGCTCGGTCATCTGCTCGCTCGCCTCCTCGATCATCGCCACGAAGCGGGCGCTGCGCGGGTCGAGCTCGTCGGCCGCGCGTCAGCGTGCGCGCGAAGCCGTAGACCGTGGCCAGCGGCGTGCGCAGGTCGTGGCAGGCCAGGGAGACGAGGCGGGGGAAGCTGCTATCCGGCATCGACGCGGTACGGTTGTACCCGATGGCGGAGATGCGGAACAGCCGGACCGGCGACCTGCAGGCTTCGGTCCCCGAGATCCAGCTCGGGCTGACGAGGGCCGGGGTGACCGGCGTGCAGAAGGCGATCCGGATCCGGCACGAGGGGCACGAGAAGACCTTCGCCGCCGAGATCTCGTGCACCGTCGATCTCGATCCGGGCCAGAAAGGCGTGCACATGTCGCGCTTTCCCGAGCTCTTCGGCGAGGCGATCGACCAGGTCGTGATCGGCGAGGCCTTCCTCGTCGAGACCCTCGCCGAGCACATCGCCACCCACATCGTCGAGCGCCAGCACGCGCTGCGCGCCGAGGTGCGGATCGAGGCCCAGTATCCGCTCGAGCGCAAGACGCCGGTGACCGGGCTGCCGACGCAGGAGATCGCGAAGCTGATCGGGATCGCGGCGGCCTCGCCCGACCGCGTTCGCCGCGTCGTCGGCGTCGAGGCGTGGGGCATCAACGCCTGCCCGTGCGCGCAGGGGCTCGTGCGCGGCGCTGCGAGCGAGCGCCTGCTCGAAGCCGGGCTTCGGCGAAGGCGACATCGACCGCATCCTCGAGCTCGTCCCGCTGGCGACGCACAACCAGCGCGGCAAGGGAACGCTGCTGATCGGCACGGCGGCCTCGATCAACGCGGAGCACCTCGTCGGGATCGTCGAGCGCTCGATGAGCTCACCGGTGTACGCCCTGATGAAGCGGCCCGACGAGCTGTTCGTCGTCGAGCACGCCCACCTCCAGCCGCGCTTCGTCGAGGACTCGGTCCGCTACGCGCTGAAGGAGACCCTCGATCGCTACGACGACCTCGGCGACGGCGACTTCGTCTTCTCGCAGCAGGTGAACCTCGAGACGATCCACCGGCACGACGTGGTCGCCGAGCGGACGGGCACGGTCGGCGAGCTACGCGCGGAGCTCGACGGCGCCGCCGCCGCCGCGACTCACACCGAGCTGCGCGACTGGCTCAGCGCTTCTTCTTGAAGTTCGCGCGCGCGGCCACCGCGTAGTCCGTCTTCGGCGTGCAGGTCGAGGCGCGTGCCGGTGCACGCTCCGCCCCAGCTCGCGAACTTCCAGCCCTTGGCGGGAATCGCGCGCAGCGTGAGCCGCGTGCCGGCCGAGAACCGCTTCGAGCAGCTCGGCGTGCAGGCGACGCGGCCCTTGCCGCTCGTCGAGACCTTGACCGGGATGACCGCAGGGCCGAAGACCGCGGTCACGGCTGCCGGCTTGCTCAGATCGAGCACGCAGCCGGCGCGTGCCGATGCAGCCGCCCGTCCAGCGGATGAAACGTGACGTGGACGTCGGAATCGGCTGCGAGCGTGACCGTCGTCCCCTGGTCCCACTGCGTGGTGCACGCGGCCGTGCAGTCGACGCCCGGCAGGTCGCTCGTCACGTGACCAGTCGCCCGAGATGGAGAGCCCGAGCGCCTCCTCCGGCGTGTTCAGGTGGTGCAGGAAGATCGCGTCCTGGATGTCGTTCTGCGTCCCGCTGTGGGCGTAGTAGTCGTCGTGGTTGAAGTCGAGCACCTGCTGCTGCAGCGGCCGTCCGTCGGTCGAACGGGTAGAGGACGTCGCTCGGCGAGTCGCACGGATGACCGGTGTCGGGCTCGCCGGCCGGATCGGTCGCAGGCGTGCACGCGTTCGGCGCTCCGGCCGGGAGCGCTCCGAAGGCGTGCAGCAGCTCGTGCGCCTGGATGCTGTCGCTCGGGACGTCGGGGCAGCCGTTCAAGCCAGACGACCGCGAACGCCGCGCCCACGGTTGAACGTCGCCGACTCCGGTCGCCGCAGACGTCCGGCAGCGACCGGAGGGCCGTCGTAGTAGACGACGTAGTCCTTGTACGGCGTTGCCGAAGCCGGCCGTCGCCGAGCGCGTTCGCGATCCCGTCGAAGGCGGTCTCGGCCCGGGTAGGCGCTCGCGGGCTGCGGCAGGTGCACGAACGAGATGTCGAGGCAGGTGCCGCCCGGGAACGTCGCCATGGTCGAAGCGCGGCACCCGGGTCGGGTCCTGACCCGTCCACCAGGCGTTCATCGAGTCGACGTCGTCCTGGAGCCGGTTCGCGACGGCGGCGAACTGGTCGGGCGAGTCGGCAGGCGTCGCGACGACCGCGTGCACCTGCGCGCCCGTGACGATGTCGGGCCGGTCGACCGCCGACTCGGCCGTGCCGCCGCACCAGCCCGCGGCGAGCGCGCCGGGCGCGAGCCAGAGCGCCGCCGCGAACGCGACGATGAAGAGCGCCTTACGCACTGGCCGTGTCTCCGCAGCCGAAAGCGATGCTCGGTGCCGGCGCGCAGGCGCCGGAGGTTCCCCCAGTGCAGGTAGACGATCGCGCTCGCCGCCGCGACGCCGAAGAGGACCACGGAGAGCGGATACCCGTAGGGCGACGGCCGCGACGGGCAGGGCGATCCCGGCGACGACCGAGGCCGCCGATGCGTAGCGCGTCGTCAGGAAGACGACCAGCCAGACGATGCCGGCGACGAGCGCCACCCAGATCGCGACGCCGAGGAACACGCCGCCGCAGGTCGCGACCATCTTCCCGCCCTTGGCGAAGCGCAGGAAGAGCGGCCGCCAGTGGCCGAGCATCGCCGCCGCACCGGCGCAGATGCCCGACAGGTGGTGCGGGTAGACGTAGAGCATCCCGAGCACGGCCGGGATGAATCCCTTCAGCGTGTCGAGCAGGACGACCGGCACTCCGAGCCAGCGCCCGTACGTCCGCCAGACGTTCGACGCGCCGATGTTGCCCGAGCCGACCTTACGGATGTCCTCGTGCTTGACGAGGCGCACGAGCCAGTATCCCCAGGGGCAGGAGCCCAGGAGGTAGCCGAGCACGACGAGTCCCACGAACGTCACGCGAGCAGCAGGGTAGCCGCAGGATCGGCTCGCCCGGGCGAAATCGTCGCGGCAGGACTGCTTCAGCGACGATCAGGGACGAATGCCGTATCGCTGCACCCAGTCGTTCACCACGTCGTAGTCGAGGTTGTTGAGGAAGGCGTCGATGTACGAGCCGCGGTCGGTGGCGAAGTCGATGAAGTAGGCGTGCTCGTAGACGTCGAGCGCGACGAGCGGCGTCGCGTTCCACACCGGGAAGGTGTTCTGGGCGTCGCCGATGTAGTTGAAGAGGCGGCCTTCGTCCCAGTCGTAGGCCGTCCAGGCCCAGCCGCGCGCACCGAGGCCGGTCGCCTTCAGGTCGGCCTTCCAGTCGGCAGCCGACCCGAAGTCGCGCTTGACGAGGTCGCCGAAGATGCCGGCCGGATCGCCGCCGTGGCCGCCGAGGTGCTCGAAGTAGATCTCGTGGTTCTTGATCCCGCCGACCGCGAACGTCAGATCGACCTTCAGCGCCCGGAACTCGGAGTAGACCTGGTTGGCGCTCGAGAGGTCGACGCCGTCGAGCTTGCCGAGGATCTCGTTCCGCTTGTTGACGTACCCCTGGTAGAGCTTGTAGTGGGCCTCGACGGTCTCCCGCGAGATGCCGTCGAGCTCAAGGAGCGCCGGCTTCAGTTCGCGTGGGGTGACTTCCTCGTGGTTGTAGGCAAGCGCCATGTCTCTCCTCGTCCGGATGCTCGGGTGCGGCGCGGAGCATATCCTCCAGAGGAGAATCGAACCGAAGGAGAAGCATGCCCTACGAGCTCCCCAGTCTCCCGTACGCCCACGACGCGCTCGAGCCGACGATCGACGCGCAGACGATGCAGATCCACCACGGGAAGCACCACCAGGCCTACGTCGACAACCTCAACAAGGCCCTCGAAGGCACCGAGTGGGACGGCAGGCCGATCGAGCACGTGCTCGGCGTCCTGGACGCGCTCCCCGAGGACAAGCAAGGCGCCGGTCCGCAACAACGGCGGCGGCCACGCGAACCACTCGCTCTTCTGGCAGATCATGAAGCCGGGCGGCGGCGGCGACCCGTCCGGGGCGCTCGCCGACGCGATCGCCGACACGTTCGGCGACGTCGGCCAGCTGCGCGCTGCGCTGAACGACGGCGGCGTCAAGCGTTTCGGCTCCGGCTGGACGTGGCTCGTCTGGGACGGCACCGGGCTCTCGGTCTACTCGACCCCGAACCAGGACAGCCCCTGGCTGCAGGACGACGTGCCGCTCCTCGGCATCGACGTCTGGGAGCACGCCTACTACCTGCACTACCAGAACCGCCGGCCCGATTACCTCGAACGCGTGGTGGGACGTCGTCAACTGGGACGAGGTCGCACGCCGCTACGACGAGGCGCGCGCAGGAGCGTGAGGCTCGCGCGCGCCGTCGCGTGCGGCCGCCACGTCTAGGTGCATGCGCCAGTTGACGGTCGGACTGATCACGCCGAGGAACCCGGCGCCCGCCTGGTTGACGGACATCGTCACGCGCAGGTGGTTCATGCCCTTCGGCAGCACGTAGAGCACACGTGCCGACGACTTCGAGTTCAGGAGCACCTTCTTGAGCGTCACCCACTGGCCGGTGGCCGTGTTCAGCCGCTGGAACTGAACGGCCCGGCCGGCGAAGGAGCGCCCGCCCGCGGCATGGATGATCCAGCCGTTGTTGCGGCCGAGCGTCAGCTTCGGCTGCACCTGCACCGTGATCGGCGCGGCGAAGGCGCCCTTCCAGGCTGCCTCGTACGTGGTGAGGATCTGCGGCGCGACGATGAAGCTGAACGTGCCGCCCGGTCGCCGTCAGCACCGTCGCCCGCTGGATCAGGTTCGGCTGCGGGTACGGCTGGTAGTAGATCGTCACCTGCTCGCCGGCCGCATGATTCGAGACGACGCCGCTGAGCGTCGCCTGCGTGCCGTAGGTGACGATCGGCGCCGAGATGGCGAGCGTCAGCGACGGCGGCAGCCCCTTCACGACGATCTTGCGCCGTGTGCTTGGGGTAGAGCTCGTCGCTGTACGAGTACGTCCCCGGCGGCCTTGAACGTGAACGAGAACGTCTGCTTCGGCTTCAGGATCGGCGAGACGAACGCGCCCTTGGAGTCCAGCACCTGGTGGTTCGCGTTGTCCCTGTTCACCCAGGTGACGGTGTCGCCCTCCGTGATCGTCGCCGAGCTCGGACTGAACCCGGTGCCGTAGATCGTTGATCGTCTTGGTTGCGCCGCGCCCGCCTGCCCCGCGAATGCAAGGGCCGCGACCGCTGCGAGTGCGAGGAACAGCTTGCGCATCGGAAACCTGCCTCTCTCTGATTTTCGATTGTCGTGCGGCGTTGTCCCCAAGGACAGCAGAATCGAAGCGACACCGCGCTCTGTTTTACTCACAGCGATCATGTCCTTACAGAGACCACACAGCCGGGCGCTGATCGCAGGCGGCACGGGGCGGGTCGGACATGCGATCGCGGAGCGCCTCCGAGCCGATGGGTGGACGGTGATCGCCGCCGGCCGCGCCGACGGCGACCTGCGCACCCGCGACGGCGCGGCCGGGCTCGTGCAGCGAGCGGTCGAGCGAGCTCGGCGGGCTCGACCTCGTCGTTCACGCCGCGGGAGCCGGCTTCGTGCCGAAGCCGGTGGAGGACGTGACCGAGGCGGACTGGGACGCTGCACTCGACGTGACCGCCAAGGGGACGTTCTTCCTCGCCCAGGCTGCCGCCCCGGCGCTGCGCGAGTCCCACGGCGTCCTCGTGATCATCGAGGACGTCGCGTCGTTCCAGCCGTGGATCTCCTTCGGGCCGCACAGCGCGGCGAAGGCAGCGCAGGCGATGCTGACCCGCGTGTTCGCGCGCGCGCTCGCGCCCGAGGTGCGGGTGTGCGGGATCGCGCCCGGACCGGTCGCGGTCGATGCCGGCCAGGAGGAGCGCCGCGCGGCCGAAACCCTGCTCGGGCGCGTCGGCTCGCCGGCCGACATCGCTGAGGCCGTCGTCTACCTGGCCGGCGCCGAGTACGTGACCGGAACCACCCTGGTCGTCGACGGCGGACGGCTCCTGAAAACCGGGCGCCGCTCCAATCCGTAGAACATGTTTGTGGCGGTTGCGATCACACTCCGTACGATGCCCGTGGTGACGTCGGACGGCGAGCTCATCCAGCGCACGGCGAACGGCGACCGGTCTGCCTTCGACGACCTCTACCGCCGCTACGCCCGTCCGGTCTTCGGCCTCGCGCTCGCGGCGGCTCGGCGATCGCGGCCGCGCCGAGGACGCAGTCCAGGAGACCTTCGCCTCGATCTGGCGCTCCGCCGGCTCCTACAAGCCGGACCGTGGGCCCGGCGCGCCGTGGCTGTACGCGGTGGCACGAAACGCGATCGTCGATCGCGCGCGCAACCGCGCCGACGTCCCGGCCGAGATCCCGGAGCGGGTGGCGCGCGAGCCCGAGCCGCCCGAGGCGGCGGAGCAGGGCTGGGTCGCCTGGCGCGTGCACCGCGCGCTCGAAGAGCTGCCCGACCGCGAGCGCGAGGTGATCGCGCTCGCCTACTGGAGTGGTCTCTCGCAGAGCGAGGTGGCGGAGTTCCTCGCCATCCCGCTCGGTACCGTCAAGACGCGAACGCGGTCCGCGCTCGCTCACCTCGCCGACCTGCTCGGAGAGGAGCTGGCATGAACGAGTTCAACGACATCGTCGACACCGACGGGGCTCTCGCCCGAGGAGGCCGACCGGCTGCGCCGCGTGCACGACCTGCTCGTCGAGGCCGGGCCGCCGGCCGATCTGCCGCCCGCGCTCGAGCAGCCCACCGACCCGGCCGAGAAGCGAAGGTGATCGACTTCCCGCTCATGCCGCCCCGGCGGTGGGCGGTGGCCGCGGTCGCTGCTGCGGCGCTGGCGGCGGTCGCGCTCGGCGGCGGCTACCTGCTCGGCCACGACCACGCGAAGACCGCGCCGTTCGCCACCCACCACGTCGTGCCGATGGAGGGCCGGGGCTCGCTCGCCGTGCTGCGGATCGGCAAGGCCGACAAGGCCGGCAACTGGCCGATGGAGCTGCTCGTCAGCGGGCTGCCGACGCAGAAGGACCCGCAGGCCTACTACGAGCTGTGGCTGACCCGCGAACGGCAAGCCGGTCGCGCCGTGCGGCTCGTTCCGGGTCAACGCGCAAGAACACCACCGTGCGGCTCTCGGTGCCGTACAGGTTCTCGCGCTTCGACGGCTGGGTCGTCACCGCCCAGCCCGCCAACGATCGCTCGATCGGCCCGGTCGTCCTCAAGACGTAGCGCTAGGAAGAACCCGCACCTCCGGGTCGTTTTCTCCCGGATGAGGCGCGTTCACTACGCCTGGGTCGTCGCGGCCGTCGGGTTCGTGACGCTGATCACCGCCGCCGGCTTCCGGTCGACGACGAGTGTCCTGATCGTGCCGTTGCAGGACGAGTTCGGCTGGAGCCGCGGCCACGATCGGCGTCGCGGTCGCGATCAACCTCGTGCTGTACGGCCTCGGCGGCCCGTTCTCGGCGGGCTGGTCGAGCGGTTCGGCGTGCGTCGCGTCGACGATCGGCGCGCTGCTCGGCGTCTCGGCCGGCTCCAGCCTCACCGTCCTGATGACCGCGCCGTGGCAGCTCGACATCCTCTGGGGGATCGTCAACGGGCTCGCCACCGGCGCGATCGCGATCCCGCTCGCCGCGATCATCGCGAACCGCTGGTTCGTCGAGCGCCGCGGGCTCGTCACCGGTGTGCTCACCGCGTCGAGCGCCACCGGACAGCTGATCTTCCTGCCGGTCCTGGCGGCGATCGTGACCCACTGGGGCTGGCGCTACGCGTCGGTCACGGTCAGCGTCGTCGCGCTCGGGGTCGTCCTGCCGCTCGTCGCGCTCTTCATGCGCGACCGGCCGGCCGAGATCGGCCTGATGCCGTTCGGCGCGACGGAGCCCGACCCACCGCCCGCGGCCGCCGGCAACCCGTTCGCGTCGGCGATCGACGGTCTCCGCATGGCCCGGACGAGCTCGGCGTTCTGGCTGCTCGCCGGGAGCTTCTTCATCTGCGGCCTCTCGACCAACGGCCTGATCGGAACGCACCTGATCCCGGCCGCGATGGATCACGGGCTGGGCGAGGTGGCCGCCGCGAGCCTGCTCGCGACGATCGGCGTCTTCGACATCGTCGGGACGACCTGCTCCGGCTGGCTGACCGACCGCTACGACCCGCGGCTCTTGCTCTTCTGGTACTACGCGCCTGCGCGGGCTGAGCCTGCTCGCCCTGCCGTACGCGTTCGGCTCTCCGCACTTCGGGCTGATCCTCTTCGTCGTCTTCTACGGTCTCGACTGGATCGCGACGGTCCCGCCGACCGTGGCGCTGACCGCCGAGATCTTCGGGCGCGAGCGCGTCGGGGTCGTGTTCGGCTGGATCTTCTGCTCGCACATGTTCGGCGCGGCGCTCGCGGCCTGGGGCGCCGGCGCGATCCGCACCTGGTTCGGCGGCTACGGCTGGGCGTTCGGCAGCGCCGGCCTGCTCTGCCTGTTCGCCTCTGGGCTCGTCGTGCAGATCGCACGCACGCCACACCTCGACGCCGGCCTCGCGCCACCTGAGTCAGACGTCCAGCCGCGAGTCTTCGAGGTCGATGTCGCGCTGGACGCGCTGCATCACCTCTTCGGTGATCACGCCCTCGTTGCGCAGCTCGAGCACCGCGCCGCGCTCGGCGTCGAGCAGCTCGCGCCGCAGGCGCTGGTAGGCCTGCGACCGCTCTTCCTCGCCGTCGCCGTCGACGCCTTCGTACCGGGCGCGGAAGCGCCGCGTGCGGAAGTTGTAGGAGCCGCGCATTCGCTCGGCGGTGTCCTCGCGCACCCAGTCCTCGGACTCGAGCTCCTCGAGCCGCGCCAGAGCGGCCTCGCGCCGCCTTGATCCGCGCCTTCGCATCCTCGCGATCGGCGCGCTGTCGTCGTCCTCGACGTGCAGGACGCGGATCAGGAGCGGCAGCGTCAGCACCTGGCCGACGAGCGTCCCGAGAATGACGACGAAGGTGACGAACACGATCGTGTCGCGGTACGGCAGGTCGGTGGGCAGCGCCAGCGCGGCGGCGAGCGAGACCGCGCCACGCACGCCCGCCCACGCGAGCACGACCGGCCACTGCCACGGCGGGTACGGATCGCGCTCGCGGACCCCGCGGAAGAGCCAGCGCGGCAGATAGGTGAAGATCGGCACGCAGACGAGCCGCGTCACGATCACGGCGACCGTGACGAGCGCCGCGTCGCCGAGCAGCGACGCGGTGATCGAGATCCGGCTCGCGATCAGGTGCAGCTGGAAGCCGACGAGCGCGAAGAGCAGCGCGTTGACGAGGAAGACGAGGATCTCCCAGAACGCGTTCCCCGAGAGCCGCGTCTCGACGGTCGTCAGCTGCGGCGTGTACCAGCCCATGTAGACGCCGATCGTGACCGCGGCGAGCACGCCCGAGACGCCGATCGCGGCGGCCGGGAGGTAGGCGAGGTAGCCGGAGAGCAGCGCGATCGCCACCTCGGTCGGCGTGTCGTCGACGCGCCGGCGCACCTGTCGGACGACGTAGCCGACGGCGAGACCGACGCCGATGCCGCCGACGACGTTCACGACGAGGTGCCAGGACGCGTTCCAGAGCGAGAACGAGCCTGCGACGGCCGCCGCGACGGCGGTCTTGTAGAGGACGAGCGCCATGCCGTCGTTGACGAGGCTCTCTCCCTCGAGGATCGAGACGAGCCGCCGCGGCACCTTGAACCGGCGGACGACGTCCGCGGCCGCAAGCGCGTCGGTCGGCGAGACGATCGCCCCGAGCGTGAAGGCTGCGGCCCACGTCATCCCGGCGAAGGCGGCATGGGCGACGACCGCGACGACGCACGTCGTCGTGACGACGAGCCCGATCGCGAGCAGCGAGACGGGCCGGAGGTTCGAGCGCAGGTCGCGCAGGCCGGTGAAGAACGCTGCCGAGTAGAGGAGCGGCGGCAGGATCGCCACGAGCACGAGATCCGGCGGCAGCTGCACCTGCGGCAGGCCCGGGCACGAAGCCGAGCAGCAGGCCCGCCGATGACGAGGAACACTGCGACCGGCATCCGCCCGCGCGCGGCCACGACGAGCATGACGGCGAGCGCCAGGAGCAGCGCGAAGAGCTGAAGCTCGGCGTGGGCGGTGAAGTTCACCGCCCTCGACCTTAAAGGTGTCAGACACCGCTACGCGGTGTCTGACACCCGGTTACTTAGGCGGCGTCAGCGAGGTCTTCGTTCTGCGCGAGCTTGCGCAGTGCCTCGGTCTCGATCTGGCGCACGCGCTCGCGCGTCAGGCCGAGCTGCTTGCCGATCGACTCGAGCGAGGCGGGGCCTTCACCGACGAGCCCGAAGCGAAGCTCGATCACGTCGCGCTCGCGGTCGGGCAGGTTCGCGACCGCCTGGCGCACGGCCAGGTCGCGGAGCGAGGCCGAAGCCTCCTCCTCGGTCGACGGGCCGGTGCCGGCGATCAGGTCGCCGAACGATGCGTCGCCGTCGTCGCCGACGGGCATGTCGGTCGACGCGACCGCGCGGGCAGCCTCCATCACCTCACGGACGTGGGTGATCGGGAGCTTGGAGTGGAGCGAGATCTCCTCGGGCGTCGGGTCGCGCTCGAGCGTTGCGACGAGCTCGCGCCGCGCGCGGGCAACCTTCTGCTCGCGCTCGACGACGTGCACCGGGATGCGGATCGTGCGCGCCTTGTTGGCGACGCCCCGCTGCACCGCCTGGCGAATCCACCAGGTCGCGTAGGTCGAGAACTTGAAGCCCTTGCGCCAGTCGAACTTCTCCGCGGCGCGGATCAGTCCGAGGACGCCCTCCTGGACGAGGTCGCCGAGGGTGATCCCCTGCGTCTGGTAGCGCTTCGCGATCGAGACGACGAGGCGCAGGTTGCAGTTGATCATCCGCTCCTTGGCGACCATGTCGCCCTTCTCGATGCGCTTGGCCAGCTCGACCTCTTCCGCGGCGGTGAGCAGCGGATAGCGGCCGGCCTCGTTGAGGAACATCTGGAACGAATCGGTTGTGTAGAGGCTGGTGCCGATCGACAGGTCGAGCTCGAGCTCGTCCTCATCCTCCGCGTCGGGAGCGACGTCGTGCACGGCGAGCTCCTGGGCGAGCGCTTCCGCCTCGGCCTCGTCGAGATCGTGGGTGAGGACGGCATCCGCAACATCGGCAGGGGTGATCGACCCGTGCTCGGTACGGAGGGCAAGCAGCGCTTCAAGCGCTTCGGCGACAGCCGCGGTCATGCTGATTTCAGTCAACGAACTCCTTCAGTCTTCGAGGAAAACGGGCGCGCGGTTTGCGCGTCTTCCGTCAACCTATTCAACGCCGGGAACGGGCACACCATTCCCTCTGTCGTACTGGGCTACCCAGAAGTTAGTAACAGACTGTTACAAAGATGTTAGGACGTGCCCCGCAGTCATATTAAGGCGCCGTGCGGTCATTTGCAACGAATGCCGCATGGGTGACCGGCATCTTCTGCGCGAAGAAGGCCTCGACCGCCTCCGCGAAGCGCCGGATCTCGAGCTGGGCGAACTCGGCGTTCCGGAGCGAGACGAAGTTCATCAGGGCTCTGGCGTTGACCGTCCAGTAGAACTGGGTGTAGGCGCCGACCGGGATCACCGAGCGGGCCAGCTCGCGGGCGACCCCCTTCTCGACGAGCCGGGCGTAGGCGGCGTAGGCGTCCCGGTAGACCGTCTCGAGCTCCTCCCGGGCCTCCTCCGCCAGCTCGGGCGAGACCTGCTCGAAGCTGTAGGCGCCCGGCTTCCCGACCTGGGTGCGGACATCTTCCGGCTCCGGCACGTAGAAGTCGTCCGTCGCCTTCGCATATCTCATGCTGAACTCGTTGAACGAGCCGATCCGGTGGCGAAACCATTCACGCGCCACGAAGATCGGGCAGCGGATGTGGAAGCGGAAGGCGTTGTGCTCGAACGGCGAGCCGTGCCGGTCTCGCATCAGGAAGCGGATCAGGCCCTCGTCCGACTCGTCCATCTCGGTCTTGCGGCGGGCGAAGCTGACGCGGGCCCCGTTGACCACCGAGAGGTCGTCGGCCATCGCGCCGTCGAGCCGCACGAAGCCGTGGTCGAGGACCTGAATCGTGTGGTCTGGGATCACCTCGGTCACGGTCACGGACGGCGGACCCTACTTCGGTCCCCGGACGTACCGTACTGCCGCACAGCGCCCTTTTGGACATGGCCCGGGGACTGTCCCCAGGACACGTCCCACTCGGACACTCTCCGGGAAACTTCCTCTGAGCTTCCTCTGAGCCGGCTCTGATCTTCCTCTGAGCTTGCTCTGAGCCGGCTCAGACGCGGGGGTACGTTTTGGACATGGCGATCAAGATCGGCACCTCCGGCTGGTCGTACCCGTCGTGGCGGCCGGGCTTCTATCCGGCCGATCTGCAGCCGGCCGAGTTCCTCCGCTTCTACGCACAGCACTTCGACACGGTCGAGCTCAACTCGACCGGCTACCGCCTGCCGAGCGCCGACCAGTTCCGCCGCTGGGCGGACACCGTGCCGGACGGCTTCGAGTTCGCGGTCAAGTTCTCGCTCGTCCGGCTCGACCGCGTCACGACGTTCCTGGAGCGCGTGCTGGCGCTCGGCGACCGGCTCGGCCCGGTGCGCGTCGTCTACGAGGGGCCGCGCGACGACGGCACCGTCTCGTTCGTCGCACGGATCGGCGCCGGAGGACGTCCGGCTCGCCTGGGACCTCCGCGACGAGTCGTGGGCCGGCGTCGACGGCGTGCTGCGCGTGAACGACCCCGGCGCCGAGCCGTTCCGCTACCTGCGGCTGCGCGAGCCGCCGTACTCCGACGACGATCTGCGGGCGATCGCGGCGACGATCCGCGACCCGGCGTACGTCTACCTCCGCCACGAGGACGAGCCGACCGCACCGGCCGCCGCCGAGCGTCTGCGCGCGTTCCTATAGTCGAAGCGTGTGGGTCGTCCGCGAGCTCGTTCGGCTGATCGTGCGGATCGTCGTGGCCGCCGCGGTCGCCGCCGCGATCGCGGGACTCCTCGCGCTGGTCAGCGCAGGCAGCTTCCACTCGAGCGCGCGCATCCTCTTCATCGTCATCGGCTGCGGGCTGCTCGCGATGGCCGGGCGTCGGCAGCGGCTCCAACATCGAGCGGTTCATGGATACGAGCGTGCAGCAGGTCGCCTGGGGGAACATCCCCGGCTTCGACGCCGTGCGGCGCCATCCTGAGGACCCGTCGCTGGCACCCGGCGCCACGTTCTTCTGCAGCGGCCTCGTGCTGATCGTGATCGGGATCGCGGTTCTCTAGTAACCGGCCGCGGCGTGCGCGCGCTCGAGATGCGCACCCGAGGCGAGGATCTCGCTCACCTGGTCGACCGCGAAGCGCAGCTCGTCGTCGGTCGTGAAGAAGTGCGGCCCGAAGCGGATGCCCGCGTCGGGACGGGTGTCGCAGATGATCTCGCGCGCGGCGAGCTCTGCGTGCACGGCCTGGAAGTCGGGCACGCGGAAGACGACCGACCCGCCGCGCTTCTCGGGCTCGCGCGGTGAGGTGAGCTCGAACCCGGCCGCGTCGACGAGCTCGACGAGCAGCGCGGTCTGCCGCATCGAGTTCGCGCGGATCCGGTCGACACCGATCTCGGCGATGATCTCGTAGCCCGCGCTCGCCGCGTAGTTCGCGGCCACGTTGGGGGTGCCGGTGAGGAACCGCGCGACGCCCGGCGCGGGATCCATCTCCGTCTCGAATGCGAACGGACGCGCGTGTCCCTGCCAGCCGGCGAACGCCGGCTCGAGCTGCGTCGGCGAGATCGGGGCGCACGTACAGCCAGCCCGCACCGGGCCCGCCGCACAGCCACTTCACCGACCCGCCGACGCAGAAGGCGATCCCGAGCGCGGTCACGTCGAGCGGGACGGCGCCCGCCGACTGGTACGCGTCGAGGCAGACATGGGCCCCGAAGGCGTGCGCGCGCTCGACGATGCGCTCGATCGGCTGGATCTCCGCCGACTTGTAGAGCACGTGCGAGATCGGCACGAGCAGCGTGCGCTCGTCGATCGCGTCGATCACCGCGTCGGCGTCGGGGCAGACGACGACCTCGGCACCGAACCGCCGCCACGCCTGCTGCACGTAGCGCACCGATGGGAACAGGCCCGCTTCGAAGACGATGCGGTTGCGCGGCGGCTCCAGGTCGAAGCACGAGAGCACGATCGCCTCGGCGACGGTCACGTTCTGGTGCATGACGGTCGAACCGGGCGGCGCGCCGATGATGCCGCCGATCAGGTCGCCGGTCGTGAAGACCGAGTTCCACCAGCCTTCTCCCCAGGCTCGCGCGCCGCGGGTCGCCCACTCGCGCGCGAACTGCTGCAATCGTCGCTCGGCCTCGGCCGGCATCGCGCCGAGCGAGTGGTTGATCAGGTACGTCGTCGACTCGAGGATCGGGAAGCGATCCCGATAGCCGGTCAGATCCACGCGGGAAGTATCTACAAACGCCAGATCGCGGTACCGGTCGTGTGCGAGACCCACACATGGCCCGCAACGGGCAGCACGACGATCGGGCCCGGCCCTGCGGCGATCGTCTTCACGACCTTCATCGTCGACGGGTCGACGACGACGATGTCGTTCGAGTCGATGCACGGCACCCACAGCTCGCCGGAGACGATCGCCGAGCCGAGCGGGTTGCGATGCACCTTGACCCGGCCGAGCACCTTCAGCGTGCGCGCGTCGACCCGCGTGACGACGTTCGTCTCCTGCGAGACGTAGAGCGAGCCGCCCAGACCGGTGACCCAGTCGGCACCGGGAAGAGGCACCGTGCCGGTGACCCGGTTCGTGTGTGGGTCGATGCGCAGCAGCTTGCCCGCGGTGTGATCGGTCACCCACAGGTTGCCGCCGATCGCCGAGAGGCCGTTCGGCTCGACACCGACCTTGATCGTCTTCACGACCTTCTTGCCGGTGATCCGCGACACCGTGCCGTCGAGCGAGTTGGAGACCCAGGCGGAGCCGAATCCCCACTCGATGTCGTACGGGCCGTTGCCGACCGGCACCGACGCGGTCACCTTTCCGGTGCGCGGTATCGATGCGCGCAGCGGTGTTCGTCAGGTTGGCGATCCCCCAGACGGCGCCAGGCGCGGCGGCGAGATTGAACACGCGCGCGCCGATCGAGATGCGGGTCGATGATCTTGCCGGTGGCCGGATCGATGCGCAGCACGTTGCCGCTGCCGAGACCGCCCACCCAGACACTGCCGCCGCTCGAGGCGAGCCCATAGGTCGGTTCGCCCGCATCGACCTTCATCGCCGGCGCTGCTGCAAGCACGGCGACGATGGTCGCGACGAGAATCTTCACGGCTGGAGTGTCGCTGCAGATCCTCCTGTCAGGGCCGACGTATTCGAAGTTCCGATCGGCTTCGCCGGTGGCCGCGAGTCGACGAGGACCGCCGCGACGAGCAGCACGGCGACGCCGACCAGGCTCTCGCCGACGAGGCTCCTCCCGATGCGCGACAGGAAACCGTCGTCGGCCCGGTCGAGCGCCGGCCGGACGACGAAGTGGTGGAACGCACCCCAGAGCAGTGCGAAGCACACGAGCCCGATCTTCACGAGCAGCACCTGGCCGTAGCGCTCGGTCCACAGATCGTGCAGGTGCGGCAGCCTGACGATGCTGAGGTAGATGCCCGCGGAGAGGACGAGCACGATCAGCACCGTTGCGAGCTTCGAGAACCGCATGAACGCCTGCCGCCGCAACTGCGGCGCCCCGAACCAGAGCAACGCGGCCATCGTCGCGAGCGCGCCGATCCAGAGCGACGCCGCGGAGATGTGCACCCAGTCGGCGAGCTCCGTCTTCCAGCTGGAGCCGGAGTCGACTGCATCGTGGCCCGACGAGCGAAAGCCCGCCTGCGAAGAGCAGTGACAGACCGAAGGCGGGCACGAGGAACGCGTCACGGTCGAGGAGCCACGCCAGGAAGACGAGGGCGAGGACGAGTGCGAATCCGAGCGTCATCGCGACGAACGCCGAGCCGAAGCGGGTGGCCGCCATCGGGGATAGGTCTCCGTAGAGGAACTTGCCGAACGGCAACTGCAACGCATCCTCGGCCCGCAGGGAGAACGCCGCGATCCCCGACTGCAGTGCGACGACCGCACCGAGTCCGGCCGCCACGGCGATCTTCCGGTCGAGCTCGCGCGGCACCGCGAGCCCCCGCAGGACGATCAGCCGCAGGCCGAGCGCGCCGATCGTCAGCGCGATGCCGAGGAACCACAGCCAGCGCACGACATCCTCGGTGCGGGTAGGCCCGCCGGCGCCGTAGGCGTCGTTGATCGACGGTGCGGGCACGCGGACGCCGAACGTCCAGACACCCGAGACGACATGCGAATCGGCGGAGACCGCCTGCCAGCGCACCGTGTAGACGCCGAGCTTCAGCGGGCGCACAGACGCGACCACGTCGGTCCCTCGGCGCTCGATGTGCCGGCGAAGTTCCTGCCGACGCCGTTCAGCACCTTGACCGCGCCGGGCAGCACGCTGCACGTGCTGGTCGAAGTGGAGGCGGATCAGCGCCGGCCCCCGCTGCACTTCCTTGCCGAATCTCGGCGTCGTCGACTGGAGAGTCGCGTGTGCGGAAGCCGCCACCGGAAACGCCAGCGCTGCGGCGAGCGCGATCGGCAGTGCCCGTCTCATCGATGTGGCGTCCCTGCGAGCGACGAGAGGTGGCCGAAGATCGGTGCGACGTCCCGGTCTGAGAAGAGCATCACCGACACGGTCACGATCATCAGCGCGAAGCCCGCCTGGAGCACGGTGGAACGCGGTCGCCAGACGAGCAGCAACGGGAAGATCGCCGCGACGATGAACGTCCAGCCGAGCAGATGATGCAGGAACGCAGACCGTGCGAAGAACCACGTGTTCTGCTCGTGCACGATGAACGCCGTCCCGGTGACGACGAACGCGAGCGGCCAGGTCAGCCGCCAGAGGGGCGAGTGAAGTCGACCGTGCACGAGCCCCAGCTCGGCGCCTCCGGCGAGCATCACCACCTCGGCCCAGGAGCCGTGTGCGTACATGTGGATCGACGAGTTCGTGAAGAACGCCATCACGGGCCAGAGCAGCACGCCGAGCGAAAATGCGAGCCCCGGCCAGAGATATCTGCGCCAGGGGCGCATGCGCCAGACCTCCTCGCCGACGATCGCCTCACAGAGCAGGCAGAGCCCGACGAGCAGGATCCCCGCCGCGAACGCCCAGTGCACCATCTCAGCGTGCGGCAGCATCGTGCTCCTCGAGGTCGGAGAGGAGCGGCCGCGCGACGAGCAGCGCGAAGACGATCCCCGCGCCGACGACGAGGAGCGGCGGCTCGATCAGAAGCCACCAGAGCCCCTGGCCGCGCGGATGCAGCAGGGTGACGCGGTAGGGCTGCAGGATCGCCCAGACGAAGCCCGCCGCCACGACGGTGGGGCCGATCGACGAGACGATTCGCATTCGTGCCGTACGGGCGACGGTCGCCGGTAGGCGAGAGACCAACGGTGTTTCCATGTCCTCCTCCGTGTCCTAAAGGGACGGGACGTCGGGTGGCCCGCGGGGGCTGGGGCTGAGCCGCGGGTCAGACGCCGAGCGGAGGAGGACGCGATTCGAACGCGAGCCCGAACCGGCGCCGCGGCGCCTGCGTCCGCGTCGGCGGCGTGGGGCTGCGGCGGGACCAGGGCGCGGAATGCGGCGGTGAGAATGCGGCGGGCATGCGCCATCGTGCTGGCGGCGTAGTCCTCGACTTCGTAGAGCCAGCCGGCAACCCGCCAGAGCGCGGCGACGCCGACCGCCAGGACCGCGAACGTGGGCAGCGCATAGGTGTGGAGCCACGGCGCGAGCAGCGGCCAACGGCCGGCTGCCGCCTCCTCGGCGTCTGCGTGGACGAGGTAGACGAGCGAGGTCGCGGCGAACGCGGCCAGCCAGATCCGCGGTGAGAGGCCGGGCCGGAAGCGTGGCGCGCGCCGCTCGTGTCGGTGGCCGACGGCGGCCAGCAGCCGCTCACCCGCGTCGGCGGCCGCCCAGGCGCGGGTCAACCGGGCAAGCAGGGCGGCGCACGCGAGCGCCGTCACGATCTTCAACGCGACGAGCAGGAATGGGTAGTAGCTCGCACCGGTCGGGGCGAGCGGCTCGACGTGGAAGAGCCGATCGACATGCGCCGTCAAGCTGCGTCCGGCGACCTCGGCGACGACGACGAGGAGCGCGAACGCCGCCAACCCACGCCGGGGAAGGAGCCGCGCATGCATCGTCGCTCGATCATACCCCCTGGACTCCACCCCGAGAATCTTCCGGGGCGGCACGAATACTGCTTCAATCGCTGGAGATGGGAGATGACTCTCTTTCGCCGCTCCGCGAACCGCCGGTCCGGAGCGTCGAGTCCAGGAACGGGGCGGTCATCGTCTCCCTGGGCGGGGAGCTCGACCTCTACAACGCCGAGGAGATCCGCACCGCCCTGGGCGAGGCGATCGCGTCCGGCCCCAGCCGCGTCGTGATCGACCTGGCCGAGGTGGAGTTCGTCGATTCGACCGCGCTCGGCGTCCTGATCGAGGCTCGCTCCCGGCTCGGCCAAGAGAGCTTCCGCCTGGCTGCACCGCAGCTCGAGACCCGCCGTGCGCTTCAGGTGAGCGGTCTCGACCGGCACCTGCCGGTCCACGACACGGTCGACGACGCGCTCGCGGACTGAGCTCGGGTTCACCCGAAGCGGGTGACGCCCGACGGCTCACCGATCGCGTACCGTCTCGGGCGATGACCGAGCCGAAGAAAGCCGTGGTGGTGGGGTACGACGACAGCCCGGCCGCAGGGCGTGCGCTCGACCGCGCGATCGTCGAGGCGCAGGAGTCCGGCGCGAAGCTCGTGGTCGTCGCGGTGGAGGAACTGCCGCTCGACCCGACGGGGCTGCAGAACTTCGGCTCGCTCGACTACAGCCCGCCGGATGCCACGGCGCTCGGCCCGCCGGCGGACATTCAGGGCGTGCTCGGGCGCGCGCGTACCGTGATCGAGGCGGCCGGGCTCGACGCCGAGTAGTGTGGGCCGCAGGGTCGGCGGCGTCGACGATCGTCGACGCCGCGCGTGACAACGGTGCAGACCTGATCGTGCTCGGAGAGCACCACCACGGTTTCCTCGGCCGCGTGTTCGGCAACGACGTCGGTGCGGAAGTCGAACGCCGCGCCGGCGCACGCGTGGTCTCGGTTCCGTAGCCGCTGCGGCTTACGCCGACCGGGAGCGAGCGGCGCGAACGAATGCATTTCGTCGCGGCCGGGCTGGATCACGCCGTAGGTCGCCTCCGGGACCTCGTTCCAGACGCCCGGCAGGTCGCCGAGCGGCTCGGAGACGACGAGCCGTGACTCGTCCCCGATGCCCTCGAGCCGCGGACTGTCGGGATACAGGGCACGCAGCACCTCGACGTTGGTGCTGAAGTAGAGCGATCGCGATGCGCCTTTGCTCGAGTAGCGGAACGCCCAGAGCCGTGTGCCGTCCGTGGTGGCGATCGTCCCCTGGAACGGGTGCTCGATGCCATGCCGACGGCCGATCTCCTCGACGAGGCCGATCGCTCGCGCAACGGCGGTGGGTGGATCGTCCTCGAGCCCGAAGCTCAGCGCGAGGAAGAACAGCGTCTCGGAGTCGGTCGTGCCCCGGATCTCGGCGAAGAGCACCGGGTCGACCGCGAGGAGAAGGTCACGCTTGATGCGATGAAAGTCGTGGATCAACCCGTTGTGCATCCACAGGAAACGGCCACGCCGAAACGGATGGCAGTTGGTCTGCTGCACGGGCGCGCCGCTGGACGCGCGGATGTGCGCGAACACGAGCGGCGAGCGGACATGGGCGGCCAGTTCGCGCAGGTTCTGGTCGTTCCATGCGGGCTCGACGCTGTGGAAGACACCGGCACCGTCGCCGACGCCGTACCAGCCGAGCCCGAAGCCGTCACCGTTCGTCGTCTCCGCACCGAACCTCGAATGGAGGCTCTGATCGATCAGCGAGTGATCGCCCTCGTACAGCAGGTGTTCGATCAGGACCGGTGTTCCCGAGTAGGCGAGCCAGCGGCACATGGGTGCTCCTCTTCGTCCGAGTGGCCACCGACTATGCGCGCGAGACCGGCGTGGTCGCATCCTCCGAAGTGGATGACCCGGGCAGGGCCGCTAGGGCACCGTGCCGCCGCTGACGCTCCACTCGGCGCCCGTGACGTAGGACGCCGCGTCGGAGGCGAGGAACACGATCACGTTTGCGATCTCCTCGGCGGTCGCGAACCTTCCGAGCGGCCTGGCCGCCGCGGCCTGCTCCAGAACCGCCTCCCGGTCTCCTTGCTGTGCCGCGAGGCCTGCCGGCCCGGTCCACGCGGGAGTCAGAGTCGGGCCGGGAATGACGGCGTTGCACCGGACGCCGTCGGAGGCGTATGTCTCGGCGACCTGGCGCGAGTAGGCGAGCAACGCAGCCTTCGCGACCGAATAGTCGGGCATGCTCCGGCTCGGACGACGCCCCGCCGTCGACGCGACGTTCACGATCGACCCTGCTTGCCGCTCGCGCATTCGGGGCAGCAGCGGCGCTCGTCGCGCGAATCGCGCTCATCAGGTTCAACCGCACCGACAGGTCCCACTCCGCTTCGGTCACGTCCTCCAGCCGGCGGATGACCGCGAGCCCGACGTTGTTGACCAGGACGTCGATCGCACCGACCTGTCCGTGCGTCTCGGCGACCGCGCGTTGCGGCTCGCCGGCCTCTCGAGATCCGCGACGAATGCAAGGCCTCTCCGACGCCGGGGCGCTCCGCTGCGGCTCACCGTGACGACGGTCGCCCCGCTCTGGACCATCGCCCGCGCCGTCGCAAGGCCGATGCCGGCGGTGCCGCCGGTGATCAGAATCACTCTGCCGTCCAGCCCAGCTCCACGCGAGCACCCTAACGCCGCCGTCCAAAGCCTCAAGAAGAAGCGTCCCCGCGGCTACACTGGGCGCGCTCCACGAGCGATGCCGACGTAGCTCAGCTGGTAGAGCACTTCACTCGTAATGAAGGGGTCGGGAGTTCGAGTCTCCCCGTCGGCTTCTTTCGTAGAGCCAAACCGACGACCGCCGAGGTTCATCGTGACCGAACCCCCAGCTTCCGGCTGGCTCGCCGAGATTCCGACGGCCGCGGTCTCACATAACGCCACGCTCACGGAAGCCGGTCCGCAACTACTTCGGGATCACCGCGTTCGGGATCAACGGCTACACGGCCGAGCTCGCCGGCGACCGGCTCATCGGAGAGCACGACCACGCCGATCCCAACGATGAGCAGCATCAGGAGCTGTACTTCGTGCACGCCGGCCGAGCGCGATTCGAGATCGACGGCACGGTCGTCGATGCACCGGCCGGCACGTTCGTCAGCGCCACGGACGTCGCCTACATGGTGATCGGCCGTCGCCGTAGAGGACAACACGGTCGTGCTCGTCATCGGCGCAGAACCTGGCGCACCATTCGAGATCACACCCGCCGAACGTGACGAACTGTCCGAGGCCGGCGTGGCCGTGCGCCCGCTGTGACCAGGCGCGGACTCGAGTCTCCCCGTCGTCGGAAATCTGGGAGGATCTTCGCATGCCTCGCCTGCGCACGGTCGCGATCGTCGTCGCGGTGGTCGTCATGACCGACGTGACCTGGGACGGCACGTCGCTGCATATCTCGTTCGGCTGGCCGGGACTGAAAGCGCATCGTCCAGTTCGTCTTCCCGTAGA
>CAWJXR010000015.1:0-430991 GCA_963846895.1 uncultured Thermoleophilia bacterium
CCGTTCCGCCCTCCCAGACGCCGAAGAGCAGCAGCAGGCGCTCGACATGCGCCGGTGTGAGCGGCGGCCCCATCCGGTAGAGCGGATGGGCCAGTGCATGCGGAAGTGCCCGCTCGTGCAGGAAGGCCGTCAACTCGACGACCGAGGGCCGACACGGCTGAAGGTCGCGGTGATCCTCCTCGGTGAGGTTCCAGACGAGCACGTGGAGCGGCACGTCGTCCTCGGCGAACCGGGTCGTCACCTCGACCGACACGAATGAGTCCGGGAGATGCGCGATTCGCAGCGCGCCTTCGAGGTGTTGGGTCGGTGATGGTGACAAAGCGCATCCCGCGTTCCTTGGCGACGCGGTAGACCCGCTCTGGGTCGGTGTGCGACTCGCCAAGTCTCGCGCGGCGGAGAGCGAAGTTCCCGCTGTCGGTCGAGAACCGCGAGTGGACGTGCAGATCGGACCGAACGGGTAGCACTCCACTCGATGTACCGCAACTTGAAGACGATTCCTCGCACGACGGCTCGGTCGCAACCGGTCTGACTCCAACGTGTCACAACCCCGACTCGTCCGGCGCGTCCTGCCAGGGTCTGGCGGGCCGGCGGCAGCGCTTCGGGGAGAGAGGAAGAGCTGCCGCCAGCCACGTTCGAGTCCAACCACTGGGGGAAGACTCGGTCAGCTATCTAAACAAACGCGTGACTCCCTGCGCGGTCGATGCGCTGCAGGTCGCCGCGCGGCCGCCTTGCCCTTTCCGGACAGGTCTGTAGATCTGAACTCAATGGTTCAGTATCCGACGACCGTCGACCGCGCGTTCACAGCTCTCGCCGACCCGACCCGGCGGGCGGTGCTCGAACGGCTCGGCGCCGGCAGCGCCACGATCACCGAGCTCGCCGAGCCATTCGGCATGTCGCTGACCGGGATGAAGAAGCACATCCGGCTGCTCGAGGACGCGAACCTCGTCGCCACGGAGAAGGTCGGCCGCACCCGCACCTGCGTCCTCGTGCCTTACGCCTTCGAGGGCATCAGCACCTGGCTGCAGCGGCTCGACCGCTTCGCGCAGGTTGTCCAACGTACGAAAGGAGCACGATGAGCACCACCGTCACCACCCCGAGCGAGCTCGAGATCCGCGTCGAGCGGGTCTTCGACGCACCGCGCGCGCACGTGTACTCCGTCTGGACGGATCCGGACCTGATCCCGAGTGGTGGGGCGACGGCACCGTCGTCGAGGAGATGGACGTTCGTCCCGGCGGCACCTACCGGTTCCGAACCGCCTTCGGCGTCGTCGAGGGCGAGTTCCACGAGGTCGAGCCGCCCGAGCGCCTCGTGCAGACGTTCCAGAACCACCTGCAGACCCTCGAGTTCGAGGATCTCGGTGAGCGGACGAAGCTGACGCAGACGATGCGCTTCGAGACGACCGAGCAGCGAGATACCACCATGCAGTACGGCGTCGAGGAGGGTGCGAAGTCGGGCTTCGCCCGCATCGACGCGCTGCTGGAGAAGATCGCGGCGTGAGGCCGTGCCGGCGAGCGCGGACGAGTTGGGGAACGCCCAGCTCGTCCCGCTCGCCCAGTGCCAAGACGGCGTGGCGCTGAGAAGCCGCCTCGACGCTTCCGGCGCACCATCGTCCCTCCGCCAGGGGAGCCTTGACACGACGAGTGGGTCAGAGGTTAATAGCCACTCCTGGCAACTCAAGGGAGGGCGATTGAGCACCGAACAAGCGCCTCCGTATCGCACCTCGGAGGACGAGAAGATCCTGCACAAGCTCGGCTACGCCCAGGAACTTCTCCGGGCGATGGGAGCGTTCCGCAATTTCGCGATCTCGTTCACGATCATCTCGATCCTCGCGGGTTGCCTGACGTCGTACTACCTCGCGTTCCAGTGGGGTGGCCCCGTTTCCGTCGAGTGGGGATGGATCATCGTCGGCGTCTTCACGACGTTCGTCGCGCTGTCGATGGCCGAGATCGCGTCGGCCTACCCGACTGCCGGCGGCCTCTACTACTGGTCCTCGAAGCTCGGCAGCGCCACGCGGGGGCTGGTTCACGGGCTGGTTCAACCTCATCGGGCTGATCGGGATCATCGGAGCGGTCGGATACGGCCTTGCGATCTACGCAACGGCGTTCTTCAACCTCCTCTGGGACTACCCGAACGACCGGCACCACATCTTCTATCTCTTCGCCGCGTTCATCGTCCTGGCGACGTTGGTGAACATCCTCGACGTCCGGATCACCTCGCTCATCAACGCGATCTCGGCCTACTGGCACGTCATTGGCGTCCTGATCATCGTCTTCGCGCTGATCTTCGTCCCGGACCATCACCAGTCGGTCGGCTACGTCTTCACCCAGACGGTCAACAACTCCGGCTACTCCGGACACGGGTGGAGCAGCGGCGTTTTCTGGATGGTGTTCGCGATCGGCTCGATCGGGATGGCCCAGTACACGCTGACCGGCTACGACGCCTCGGCGCACATGGCCGAGGAAACGCACAAGGCATCACGGTCGGCGGCACTCGGAATGATCTGGGCCGTCATCGTCTCGGTGATCGCCGGGTTCGTCCTCCTCACAGCGATCACCTTTGCGATCCCGAATCAACAGGCGGTGCAGGAGCAGTTCACCTACATCACCACGTACATCTGGCAGACGTCGATGAGCACGCACTGGGCCGAGGTGCTGCTCTTCATCGTCGTCATGGCCCAGTTCTACTGCCTGACTGCGTGTCTGACCTCGGGCTCGCGCATGTTGTTCGCGTTCTCCCGTGACCGCGCAGTCCCCGGCCACCAGATCTGGCGGACCGTCTCGCGTCATCGCGTCCCGGTCTGGTCGTGCCTGGCTGTCGGCGGGCTGGGCTTCCTGCTGTTGCTGCCGACCTGGTGGAACAACCTCGCCGGCTACTACGTCGGCACATCGGTCGGGACGACCGCGCTCTACATCGCGTTCATCCTCCCCGTGATCCTGCGCTTCAGGATGGGTGCGAGCTTCGAGCACGGCGCCTGGAGCCTCGGGAAGCACTACAAGTGGATCAACCCGATCGCGATGATCTGGGTGCTCTTCATCTCGATCGTCTTCATGCTCCCGACGGGCCCCGGGGGCATCCCCTGGAATGACGCCTGGGACTGGAACCTCGCGAACTACGCCCCACTCACGATCGGCGGGGCGTTCGTGTTGTTCGGCGGCTGGTACCTCATCTCGGCGCGAAAGTGGTTCAAGGGACCGGTGCGAATGGGCACCGACGAGGAGCTCGAGCAGCTCGAGGCCGCGCAGGAGAAGCAGTTCCTGCTCCCGGCCGACACGGCCTACGGTTCCTAGCGGGCTTCAGCCCCTGAGCCGCTCTCCGGCAGGATCGAAGAGCGGCTCGGGGGCGACCTCGCCTCCGACCCACTCACCGAAGATCTCGACCTCGACGCGTTCGCCGGGCAGCGTCTTCCCGGCCGGCACGTAGGCATAGGCGATCGAGCGGCCGACCGTGTAGCCGTAGCCGCCGCTCGTGACGCGCCCGACGAGGTCGCCCGCGATCCGCACCGGCTCCGAGCCGAGCGCGACTGCGCGTGGATCCGACAGGACGAGGCAGGTGAGGCGGCGCTCGGGCTCCTGCGCGGCGAGAAGGGCGTCGCGCCCGATGAACTCGCCCTTCTCGAGCTTGACTGCGAAGCCGACCCCGGCCTCGTACGGCGTGTCCTCGGGTGTGATGTCGGCGCCCCAGACGCGATACCCCTTTTCCAGGCGAAGCGAGTCGATCGCCTTGTACCCGCCGGCGACGAGACCGTGAGGGCGGCCCGCCTCCGAGAGCGTGTCCCACAGCCGCAATCCGAACTCGGTCGGGCAGTAGAGCTCCCAACCGAGCTCGCCCACGTACGTCACGCGCAGGGCCAGGCACGGAACGGGGCCGACGGAGATCGGCGCCGCATGCATGTACCCGAAGGAGAGATCGTCGGTCGTCGTCGACGCCAGGATCTCTCGCGCAGCCGGTCCCCAGACGCCGAGGCAGGCGAAGCGCGACGTGACGTCGTCCACGGCGATCGACCCGTCGTCCGGAGCGTGCGAGCGGATCCACGCGAGGTCGTGCTGCCCGAAGGCGGTGCCGGTGACGATGCGGAACCGATCCTCCGCCAGCCGCGTCACCGTGAAGTCGCACTCGATCCCGCCGCGGGGATTCAGCATCTGGGTATAGGTGATCTGCCCGACCCCGCGCGCGACTCGGTTGTCGCAGAGATGCTCGAGGAACTCCCCAGCGCCGTCTCCCGAGACCTCGATCTTGCCGAACGAGGTCTCGTCGAAGATCGCAGCCGACTCCCGACAGGCGCGGTGCTCCGCGCCGATCGCAGGCGACCAGAGCCGCCCGGCCCAGCCGTGAGGCCGCAGCGCCTCGTCCCCCGTGGCGGTGTTCGACTCGAACCAGTTCACGCGCTCCCAGCCGGACTTCTCGCCGAACGAAGCTCCCAGCTCGCGGACGCGTTCGAATGTCGGCGACAGCCGCAGGGGCCGGCCTGCCTGGCGCTCATGGCCGGGGTACTTGACGTCGTAGTAGGTCGAGTAGACCTCGAGGGTCCGAGCCAACGTGTACTCGCGCCCGGAATAGTGGGCGCCGAAACGGCGCGAGTCCATCTCCCAGACGTCGAGGCCCGGCTGCCCGTCGACGATCCACTCGGCAACGAGCTTCCCCATTCCTCCCGCCCCCGCCAGCCCGTGGGCGCAGAAACCTGCCGCCGTCCAGAGGCCCCGCACGGCACTTGGCCCAAGGATGAACTCGCCATCCGGCGTGAACGCCTCCGGACCATTGACGAGCCGGACCACCTCGGCATCGGCGAGCCCGGGCACGCGGACAACCGCGTTCTCCATCAGCTCCTCGAAGCGCTCCCAGTCCTCGGGCAGCAATCGCCCGTTGAAGTCGGCCGGAATCCCATCGAGCCCCCACGGCGCCGGGCGGCGCTCATAGCCGCCCATCACCAGTCCACCCGACTCGCCGCGGAAGTAGACGAGCAGCGAGGGATCGCGCATCGTCGGCACGTCGAGCGGCACGCCGCTCGGCTTCGTGATCAGGTACTCGTGGGCCATCGGGATCACCGGCACGACGACGCCGGCAAGCCGCCCGATCTCAGCGGCAAACATGCCGCCGGCGTTGACGACGACGTCGGTCTCGATCGAGCCCTGGTCGGTCTCGACCCCGGTCACGCGGCCACGTTCGACGCCGATGCCGGTCACACGCGTCTTCGTGAAGAGCTCGGCGCCGTGCCTCCGCGCACCCGCGGCCAGCGCAAACGTGAGCTGCGAGGGATCGATGTAGCCATCCGTCGGGAGGTATGCGGCACCGTGGACGCCCTCGGTCGACATCGGCGGGAACAACCGCTGCGACTCTTCGGCCGAGATCAGCTCGAGCGGCAGCCCGAACGTCTTCGCCCAGCCAGCCTGGCGGCGAAGCTCCTCCATGCGCTCCTCCGATGAGGCGAGCCGGAGCGAGCCGACCTCGTGCCAGCCGGTCTCGAGGCCGACCTCGTCGCCCAGCGTCCTGTAGAGGTCGACCGAGCTCATCATCATCTTCGTCAGGCTGAGCGAGCCGCGCAGCTGGCCGACGAGCCCGGCCGAGTGGAAGGTCGAGCCGCTCGTCAGGTCTGCCCGCTCGACCAGGACGACGTCGTCCCAGCCCAGTCGGGCCAACCAGTACAGGATCGAGCAGCCCCCCACGCCGCCGCCGATGACGACCGCTCTCGCACGCTCGTTCATGCGAGCGCGCGCTCGAAATGCTCGTCGGCGTACGCCGCGAAGTCGAAGTCCACGTCGGAGATCGACCTCTGAACGAGGCCCCACATCGCTTCCCGGAAGTCCGACATGAACCGCATGTCGCGCAGGCCGGCCAGAGCCTCGTGGCCGGCGTCGCCCGAGTAGGCCTCCAGTAGAGCTTTCTCACCCGGCTCGTCGAGCCCGTGGTTCGCGGCGAAGTTGCCGAGGTCGAACAGTGGGTCTCCCATCCCTGCGTATTCCCAGTCGACGATCCGCAGACGCGAGCCGTCGTAGATGAAGTTCGCGCTCAGCAAGTCGTTGTGGCACAGGCACAGCCTCCGGCCGCGATTCCTCGGCTCGACCGCCGCGGCGCGGCGCGCGGCGTCGGCGTAGGCGGTCGGCATCGCGGCGCCGTGGTCTTCCACCGTTCGACGGTATGCCTCGACGACGCGAAACGAGTCGAAGCGAGCTGGGATCGGGGGCCCGTGATGGATATGGCGCAGCGTCTTCGCGACGACCGCCGGCGCCAATTGCTCGGGCGGTGCTATCTGGCCCTCGATGAAACGTGTGACGAGACAGCCGCCGACGAATGCAACGACCTCGGGCCCAATCTCGAGCGATGCCGCTGCGAGTGACGCAGCGTGCTCGTGCTCACGATCGATCCCGAGGAGCTCGGTGCCCTGGCCCCCGATCCTGAGGACGAACGTCTCGACACCGACTTCCGCCTTGTAGTTGTGATTCGTAATCCCGCCGTCCAGCGGGGTGACGACTGCAGAGCGGCCGGGCCAGAGCTGCGCGACGACCTCATCGAGATCCATACACGATCCTAGACCGGCCCGCTCGAACCGACCGGAGGTGCACCCGACGTCCGACTGCGCTGACGTCTCGCTGGGGCCGACGGGGGCCGGAGTAGCATCGTCTCAGCGTGGCGGTCTCTCCTCCTCCGCAGCCGACCGCTCCGGGCGGACGGCCCCGTTTCCGGGTGAGCTGGCGTGTGCTCGCCTTCATCGGGGTGTTGCTCGCGGTCAACGTCTGGGCAGGCTCGAAAGCGACGCGGCCGGCGGCACGCGTGCGCGTGCCGTACAGCCCGTTCTTCCTGCAGCAGGTCACTGCCGGAAAGGTGACGACGATCAGCTCGAAGGGAACCGCGATCCAGGGGACCTTCGCCAAGAAGGAGAGCTACCAAGGCTCGAAGCCGACCACGCTCTTCAAGACGGAGATCCCGGCGTTTGCCGACACGAAGGCGTTGTCGCAGCTGCTCGAGCGAAAGCGGGTCGTCGTCAACGCTCAGCCGCTCTCGACGAGCGGCCCGTGGTGGGAGACGCTCCTCGTCGGGTTCGGCCCGACGATCCTGCTCATCGGCCTCCTCGTCCTCCTGACGCGCCGCGCTGGGAATGTCCAGGGAATGCTCGGTGCGTTCGGGCGGTCGCGGGCGCGCCGTTTCCAGGCGTCCGAGACCAAGGTCACGTTCGCCGACGTCGCGGGAATCGACGAGGCGAAGGCAGAGCTGAGCGAGGTGGTCGACTTTCTCCGCAGCCCCGACCGGTACCGCAAGCTCGGAGCGCGGATTCCCCACGGCGTCCTTCTGAGCGGGCCACCGGGGACCGGCAAGACATTGCTCGCACGCGCTGTCGCCGGTGAGGCGAACGTCCCGTTCTTCTCGATCTCGGCGTCGGAATTCGTCGAGGCGATCGTCGGCATCGGCGCGGCTCGCGTGCGCGACCTGTTCGCGCAGGCGAAGGAGGCAGCGCCGTCGATCGTCTTCATCGACGAGCTCGACGCGATCGGCCGCTCGCGCACGTCGGGCGTGGCCGGATTCAGCGGCGGGAACGACGAGCGCGAGCAGACGCTCAACCAGATCCTGACCCAGATGGACGGCTTCGATGCATCGACCGGCGTGATCGTGATCGGGGCCACCAACCGTCCCGACGTGCTCGACGCCGCGCTGCTCCGGCCCGGCAGGTTCGACCGGCGGGTCGCCGTACAGCCACCGGACCGTGCCGGGCGCCAGAAGATCCTCGAGGTGCACACGCGAGGGGTGCCACTTGGGCCGGACGTCGACCTCGGTCGGATTGCCTCTGGCACGCCCGGCATGGTCGGAGCCGACCTCGCCAACCTCGTCAACGAGGCGGCGCTGCTCGCAGCGCGTCGCAGCCACGACCAGGTGCTCGAGGCCGACTTCACCGACGCGCTCGAGCGTGTCGTGCTCGGCGCGGAGCGCAAGGTGATGATGAGCATCGAGGACAAGCGCCGCACCGCCTACCACGAGGGAGGGCACGCGCTGGTCGGGATGCTCACCGATGGGGCAGACCCCGTGCGCAAGATCTCGATCATCCCGCGCGGGCTCTCGCTCGGCGTCACGTTCTCCGCACCGGATACAGACCGGTTCAGCTACGAACGCCGCGAGCTCCTCGCCAAGATCAAGGTCGCGCTCGGCGGCCGCGCCGCCGAGGAAGTCGTCTACGGCGAGCCGACCACGGGTGCCGAGTCGGACATCCAGCAGCTGACAGCGATCGCGCGCCAGATGGTCGGTCGCTGGGGGATGAGCGACGCAGTCGGGCCGCTCGCAGTCCTCCCCGCCGAAGGTCAAGGACCGTTGCTCCCGGGTGCATCGGAGGTCTCGCCGCGGACACAAGAGCTCGTCGACGAGGAAGTGCAGCGGATCGTCGCGGACGCCTACAAAGAGGTGATCGACCTACTGACCGAGCGGCGCACTCAGCTCGACGGGCTCGCAGCGGCCCTGCTCGAGCACGAGACGCTCGACGAGGACGATGCCTACGCTGCCGCAGGGGTCGAGCACGGCCCATCCGAGCCGTCGGCGCTGGCGGCCGCTGCCCGGCTCACCACCGGCTGACGCCCGCTCTCTAGCTCGAGTTCGTGCTCGACCCGGGCGGGTCGAGGATCAGGTCGGCGACGAGGGCCGTCCAGCCCGTCTGGTGCGTGGCACCCAGGCCGGCGCCGTTGTCGCCGTGGAAGTACTCGTTGAACGTGAGGTTCTCCTTCCAGGCCGGATCGGTCTGGAGCCGCTCGGTCCCCCCATTGAGCGGCCGGCGGCCGTCAGGGCCCGGCAGCCAGATCGCGACGATCCGGTCGGCCAGGTCCTGCGCGATCTCCCCGAACGTGTGCTGCTGTCCCGAGCCGGTCGGGTACTCGAGCTTGAAGTCGTCGCCGAAGAACCGCTGGTAGATCACGAACTGGCGGATCGCCAGGTAGTTGACCGGCAGCCAAACCGGGCCGCGCCAGTTCGAGTTCCCGCCGAACATGCTGGTGGTCGACTCGGCCGGCTCGTAGTCGATCGTCGCGCCGGGCACGCCGTCGAGGGTGTACGGGTTGCCTTCGTAGCGCTTCGAGACCGCACGGAGCCCGTGCGGCGAGAGGAACGCCGCCTCGTCGAAGAACTCCTTGAGCGTCAGCCGGAGGTCGTCCGGGTTGATCACCGAGACGAGCACCGATCTCCGATCGCCGAGCTGGCGTACGCGGCCGACCAGGCTTCCGCCCGTCTCCGCCCAGCTGTCGCGGAAGCGCGCGAACCGCTTGCCGAGGAGCTTCGCTGCGTCGGCTGCGTCGGCCGGCAGGCCGACGGCGGGCAGCAGCGGGATCAGTCCCGAGATCGTCCGCACCTTCACCTGGCTGGTCTCGCCCGACGGGAAGACGAGCCGGTCGTAGAAGAAGCTGTCCTCCGAGTCGTAGAGGCCCTGCCGGTCGAGCGCCCTCGCGATTTGCACGAACTGCTCGAGGAACTTGATCACCATGTCCAGGTAGACGTCGTTCTCCTCCGCGAGCTCGATCGCGATCACGAGCATCGTGAGGGCGTAGTAGGCCATCCAGGCGGTGCCGTCCGCCTGCTCGAGTCGGACGCCCTCGGGGAGGTTCGAACGGTCGATCGGGCTGATGTTGTCGAGGCCGAGGAAGCCGCCGCTGAAGACGTTGTTCCCGTCGACGTCCTCACGGTTGAGCCACCACGTGAAGTTGACGAGGAGCTTCTGGAAGATGCGCTCGAGGAACTCGCGGTCGCGGCCGTCGTCGAGCCGGAACACGCGGAGCGCCGACATGACGTGCACCGGCGGATTGACGTCGTCGAAGTTCCACTCGTATGCGGGGAGCGCGCCGTTCGGGTGCAGGAACCATTCGCGGAGCAGCACGATCAGCTGGTACTTGGCGAAGGCGGGATCGAGGTGCGCCCACGGGATCGCGTGGAACCCGAGGTCCCAGGCAGCGAACCACGGATACTCCCACGGGTCCGGCATTGCGAGCACGTCGAACGCTTCGAGGTGCCGCCAGTTGCTGTTGCGCCCGTGCCGATGTGCCTCCGGTGGCGCCGGCTCGCCGGGGTCGCCGTCGAGCCAGCGCCGCACGTTGTAGGGGTACATCTGCTTGCTCCAGACGAGCCCGGCGCAGGACTGGCGAAGGATTTGCATGGCCTCGGGCGTGGTGCCCGCCGGCGCGAGCGCTTCGTAGAACTCGAGGGCGTCCGCTTCGCGCGCGGCGACCACGGCGTCGAAGGCGGCGCCCGACCACTCCGCAGCGGCAGTCCCGTCGGCGTCCGCGGGGCGGTGCAGCCGAAGCCGTAGCTCGGCCGTCCCCTTGGCGGGGACTGCCAACCGATAGCGCAACGCGGCCTTCGTGCCGAACCCGTCCGGGTTGACCGTTGCCGAGCCGGAGACGACGTGGTCGTTGATGCCGTCCTTCGGGTACGGCGTGCTGGGGTCGGTCCCGAAGATGCGCGGCGCGTTCGTCTCGTTGTCGCAGAAGAGCGCCTCGGGGATCGCGCCGCCGGGGCCGGGAGCGGACTCGAGTCGGTAGCCGGCGAGCGCGTGGTCGTCGACCACGAGCGCGGAACCATCCCCTTCGATCCGGGGGCGCGAGCCGCCGTCGCTCCACGACCAGGTGTTCCGGAACCAGAGTGTCGGCAGCACCTCGAGGGTCGCCTCCTCCGGGCCTTTGTTCTCGACCACGATCCGCATGAGGACCTCGGTCGGCGAGGCCTTCGCGTACACGACGTCCACCGACCAGTACCTGTCGTCGTCGAACGCGCCGGTGTCGAGCAACTCGAGCTCGGGGTCGTGCAGGCCCCGGCCATGGTGGACGAGCTGGTCGTAGGGAAACGCGACCTGCGGATAGTGGTAGCGCCACTGCAGCAGAGCGTGGCTCGGCAGCCCTTCGAGGTACCACCAGTACTCCTTGACGTCCTCACCGTGGTTGCCCTGCGGCCCGGTGAGCCCGAACATGCGCTCCTTGAGAATCGGGTCGCGGCCGTTCCAGAGGGCGAGGGCGAGACAGAGCTCGTGCCGGATGTCCGAGATCCCGGCCATCCCGTCCTCGTTCCAGCGATAGGCGCGGGAGCGCGCGTGATCGTGCGGGAAGGAGTCCCAGGCATCCCCGCTCGCGGAGTAGTCCTCGCGGACGGTGCCCCAGGCGCGCTCGCTCAGATAGGGGCCCCACTCGTACCACGGGTTCGCGGAGAACAGGTCGTCCTCGGCGCGGCCGGTGGCCTCGTCCAGCCGAGCCCGTTCCACGGTCGTCGCGCTCTGGGTCGTCGTCGGCATCGTTGCTCAATCCTCCCCGGGGTCGACGGGTGTCAGGTCGAAGAGGCTCCACGCCCACGGATCGAGAGCGACATAGAGCCCGTCGCGGAGATCGTCGCCGCTCCGCTCGTACCGCTCGCCGCCGGCCGCGTCGTCGAGCCGCCAGACCCGGCCGCGCAGGTCGTCCCACGGCAGCGAGACGTGGCCGGACGCGGCGTCGCCGCCGAGGTTCACGACCACGAGCTTCCGGGACTCGCCGCGCCAGCCCCAGGCGACGAGACTCCGCCAGCTGTCGTTCCCGTCCCAGCCGCTGCGCTCGCCGAGCTGCCAGTCGCCGTCGCGGAAGACGCGGTCGGCGAGCCCGGCCAGCAGCCGCTCGTAGAACGCCCGCAGCTCGAGGTCGGCGGGCTCGTCGGGCCGGCGGCCCAGGAAAACCGGCACGTGCACAGTCCGACCCTCGAGCTGGCCTTCGTGGACGAGGCGCGCGCCGGTCTGGCTGAGCGCGGTCACGGCCGCGGCGCGCGCCTGCTCGGCCGGGAAGGTGGCCGCGGCCCGCGGCTCGTCGTGGTTCTCGATGAAGCGGACGAGCCGCTGTTGGAAGGCGACGTCCCCGGTCAGATGGCCGTGCACCGCGTCGGCGTCGCCCGCGACGAGGCGGTCGTAGAGCCGCTTGTCGTAGCAGTAGTCGAAGCCCTGCTGCTGGAGCGCCCACTCGAGATCCCAGTAGGCCTCGGCCAGAAAGACGAACTCGGGCCGGCCACTCTTGACGGCGCGGATCACGCCCGGCCAGTACTCGTCGGCGGGGCGCGGCCCAGCCCGCTCGCCCCAGGTTCGTTCGAAGACGTCGTTCATCATCAGCATCGCCATGTCGCAGCGCACGCCGTTGCACTGCCCGGCGATCGCGCCGAGCGTCTCCGTCGCGGCAGCCCGCAACTCGGGCGAGAACGCGTTCAGCTGCACGACATCCGGCCAGGCGGGAAAGTACGGATCGCGGCCGTTTGCGAGCACACCGCCTTCGGTCCGCACGAACGAGGCCGGGTCGCGCTCCAGATCCTCGTCGCTGCCGCGCACGAAGTACTCGGGGTGCGCGCGTGTCCAGGGGTGGTCGGGTGCGACGTGGTTCGGCACGAAGTCGAGAATCAATCCGAGGCCGCGCTCCGCGAGCGCGGCCCGCGCTGCGGCGAGCCCATCGGGCCCACCCAGACGTGCGTCCACCCGGTAATCGCGGATGCAGTAGGGCGACCCGACGACATCCGCAGTGACGAAGTCGGGCAACGCACCGCGAAAGCTCTCGATCAGCCCCTCGTTCTCGAGCGCGATCGCGATCCCCGCCGGGCTGCGCTCCCAGACGCCCATCAACCAGACCGTGTCGAACCCGAGCTCGGCGATCGCATCCCACTCGCGTCCGGGAACGCCTCCGAGGCCGACGGCAGATCCTTCGCGGCGGCTCAACTCGTCGAGCCAGACCCAGGTGCTGATCTCGTAGATGAAGGGATGCTCGACCATTCACCGATCGTCCGCCGCAACGCGCGGCGGCGTGACCACCCGGTGAACGAGAACGACCTTCGGCGACTCCATCTCGACGACCCCCCAACGACTCGACCCGCGGATCCTTGCGGCAACGAGCGTCGCCTGTCAACGGACCTGGCGGTGTTCACCAGAACGATGCCGTCTCGCCACCAGATGGGCGCCATGCTGTGCCGCGGCGCTCGTCGGCTGACCTTCGTATGGCCGGAGATCCCACCGGACACGCTGAAACCGGGAGGGCATGCGAGCATGACCCCGATGAAATTCGCCGAGGTCAGCCGCCTCGCAGCTCAGCTCGACGGTGTCGCCGAGCGCAGCCGCGACGGGCTGCTCGACTGGCGGTATCGCGGCCGCCTGATCGCCCGGCAGCTCGACGACAAACACGTTGTCATCCGCGCGTCGTTCGACTTCCGAGACTTCCTACTGCACTCGTTCCCCGACACATTCTCGGTGCCAGACCGTTTCGCGAAACACATGATGGTCGTCGCAGACCTCGAGAACGGCAATGCCGATGCAATAGAAGATGCCGTCATCGGCGCCTGGGAGCTGCAGTCCGGCAAGTGATGTTCGGCGCAGACCGGCGTTCTAGCTCAGGGCCGCGACCACGTGAGCGTGCTGCCGATGGGCCGATAGCCGAGCTTCTCGTTGACCCTGAGCATCGGCCCGTTCGTCTCGTCGTTGTCTGTGGAGACGAGTTCGACTCCACTGCTGGCAGCGTTCACCAGGGTCGCGCGCTTCACCAGCAGGGCGAGGCCGCGGCCGCGATAGTCACGCAGCGTCCCGGTCATGTCCGTGACCGCCCGACCGCCCGGGGCGATGCGCAGATGCGAGAAGGCGACCGGTCTGCCATCGATGACGGCCGCAATGCTCGCATCGAGGTCTGTATCCGGATGACGCCAATAGTCCTCGAGCCACTGGTCGTATGACACGTCGTCCATCGCAACCTCACCGGGTACGTCCCGCATCGCCTCGGCGTCGAGCTCGTACACCTTGCGTGGATCGAGCGATGCGAGTGGGCGCAGATCGACGCCGGGCGGTGCGCTCCCGGGCTCGATCGTCCGCGGGTCGACGCCGGAGATTCGAGTCGTGTTGGTGTGACGGAACCCGCGTGCGGTGGCGAGCCTCTGCGACGTCTCCTCGGGGGTGGTGGACGAAAGCACCGTCGCGACACCGAGGACAGCCAGGTGGGCTTCGCAGCGGTCGAGGAGGGCAGTCCCCAAGCCGGCGTTGCGAGATTCCGGCGCGACGCTGACCTGCAGGAATCCCGGGCGCTCGGCGCTCTGATACTCGATTGCCGCCGTCGCCCAGCCGACGAGCTTGCCGTCGTTTTCAGCGGCCCAGTAGCGCCGGTGCGCGTACGGTGGCGCCGCGGCGGCCGCGTGCCGGAAACCTCGCTCAGATCCGACGCGGTGCGGCCAGACGCGGTTCAGCAGGTCGGTCGCGGACCCGAAGTCCTCGCTCCTGCCCTCCCGCACCATGATTCGGAGCATAGGCGCCTCGCGGGAGCAACAGGCCTCTCGGACGCTAGCGGCCGACGGCGTAACCCTGCGCGCCGCGCGGGTTCGCCGCTGCCTTCAGCACGCCGTCGCGCTCGCGTCCCACCGCGCTGACGCGGCCGAGCGACCACGGCGCCGAAACCTCGACCTCGTGGCCGCGGTCCTGCAAGCCGGCCACCGTCTCCTCGCCGACGCGCTCCTCGACGGCGAGATGGCGTGGCACGGATGCGCGCGGGTAGAACGAGCTCGGGAACGCGTCCGTGTGGTGGTTCGGCGCGTCGATCGCGGCCTGTAGGTCGAGGCCGGAGTGCAAGTGGCCGAGGAGCGTGTGCAGCGTCCACTGGTCCTGCTGGTCGCCGCCGGGCGTGCCGAGCGCGAGATACGGCTCGCCGTCGCGCGCGACGAGCGTCGGCGAGAGCGTCGTCCGCGGGCGCTTGCCCGGCTCGAGCGAATTGGCGAGCCCCTCCTCGAGCCAGAACATCTGCGCGCGCGTGCCCAGGCAGAAGCCGAGCTCGGGGATGACCGGCGCGCCCCACAGCCAGCCGCCGCTCGGCGTCGCCGCGACCATGTTCCCGAACCGGTCGACGACGTCGAGGTGGACCGTGTCGCCCTTCGTCCCCGCGCGTGTCGGCTCGCCGACTCCCGCCGCCTCCGCGGTCTCGGAATCGAAGTCGAGGCTCGGTAGCCGGGGCACGCGGCCGTCGGGAGCGCCGGGGCGAAGCGCGGGCGAGCATTCGTCCGCCACGAGCTGCCGCCGCTCGTCCGCATACGCGCGTGAGAGCAGCACGTCAAGCGGGACGTCGACGAAGTCCGGGTCGCCGTACCAGGCTTCCCGGTCCGCGAAGGCCAGCTTCGCGCACTCGGTCACCGTGTGCACGTACCCGGCCGACCCCTGCCCGAGCGCGGGCAGGTCGAATCCCTCGAGCAGGCGCAACTGCTGCAGGAAGACGGGCGCCTGGCTCCACGGCCCGGCCTTCAGCACCGTGACGCCGTGGTAGTCGACGGCGAGCGGCGTCTCGTAACGCGGGCGCCAGTTGCGCAGGTCGTCCTCGGCCAGCAGGCCGGCATGCCGCTCCCCGGAGCTGTCCAGCCACGACTGCTCGGAGAACTCGACGAACGCCTCCGCGACGAAGCCGCTGTACCACGTGTCGTGCGCGGCGTCGATCTGCCCGTCGCGATCGCCCGTGGCTGACTCGGCCTCCTCGAGCACCCGCCGATACGTCGCGGCGAGTGTCGCGTTTCGCGCGAGCGAGCCCGGGCTCACGGCCGGCAGGTACACCTCGGCTGAGGTCGTCCACTCGTCGCGGAACAGCGCCTCGACGCTGCGGATCGCTCCGGCGACCTGCGGCAGCATCGGATAGCCGTCTTCCGCATAGCCGATCGCGAAGCGAACGACGTCGCGCAGTCGCAGCGTGCCGTGGTCCCGGAGCATCGCCATCCACCCGCCGAACGCACCCGGGACGACGGCCGAGAGCGGTCCCGTGCCGGGGATGACCCTTAGCCCGAGCTCGTCGCGGCAATGGGCGATGGTGGCGCGCCGCGGCGCCGGGCCCTGCGCGCAGAGCACGACGGGTTCCTCGCGGCCCGCCGGCCAGAGCAGGACGGGCAGGTCACCGCCAGGGCCGTTCAGGTGCGGCTCGACCACCTGCAGCGTGAGGCCGGTCGCGACCGCGGCATCGAAAGCGTTCCCGCCCTGCTCGAGCACGGCCATGCCGGCCGCCGACGCGAGCCAGTGCGTCGAGGCGACCATGCCGAAGGTGCCGCGCAGCTCGGGACGAGTGGTGAAGCTCATTTGGCGATCTTGACGGTCTCGGCAACGAGCCGCGGCGCCGGGCGGTTCGGCGCGACCAGATGACAGGCGACGAGGTGGTCGCGCGCAAACTCGATCAGCGGCGGCTCCTCCTCGGTCGACTGCGGCGCCGAGCGCGGCTCGAGCGGGCACCGCGTACGGAAGCGGCAGCCGGAGGGCGGATCGAGCGGGCTCGGGATGTCGCCCTCGAGCACCGTGCGCTGCCGCCGGCGCTGTGCGTCGGGATCGGGGACGACCGCGGCCGACAGCAGCGCCTGGGTGTACGGGTGCTGGGGGCTGCGGAAGAGCTCCGCGCGCGGTGCCAGCTCGACGACCTTGCCGAGGTACATCACTGCGACGCGGTCGCAGAGGAACTCGACCGTCCCGAGGTCGTGCGTGATGAACAGGCAGCTGAAGCCCATGTTGCGCTGGAGGTCGCGCAGAAGATTGAGGATCGATGCCTGCACCGACACGTCGAGGGCCGACACCGGCTCGTCCGCGATCAGGACGCTGGGCTCGAGGATCAACGCTCGTGCGAGGCCGACACGCTGCCGCTGCCCGCCGGACAGCTCGTGCGGGTAGCGGTAGCGCAGCTCGGTGCGCAGCCCGACCGCGTCGAAGATCCGGTCGACGCGCGCGCGCAGCTCACGTCCCTTCGCGATCCGGTGTATCCGCAGCGGCTCGCCGACGATGTCGCCGCAGCTCATCTGCGGGTTGAGCGACGAGTACGGGTCCTGGAAGACCATGTGCAGCTCGCGGCGCAATGGCCTCATCTCACGCCGCGAGAGGTGCGTGATGTCCACGCCGCGCAGGCGGATCTCGCCGGCGGTCGGCTCAGTCAGTCGCATGACGCAGTTCGCGACCGTCGACTTTCCGCTGCCCGACTCGCCGACGAGCCCGAGGAGTTCGCCGTGCTGCAGCACGAACGAGACGTCGTCGACCGCGTGCACGATCGATCCGCCGCCTGTGATCCCGCCGCCGACGCGATACTCCTTGACGAGGTTGCGGACCTCGAGGGCGTACGGGCTCGCTGTCGCGCTCATTCAGGCCCGGGATGGAAGCAGGCGACAAGATGGTCCGGGCGCACATAGCGGAGCTCCGGCACACTCGAACGCGAGAGCTCGTCGGCTCGCGGACAGCGGTCGGCGAAGGAGCACATCGTCGGCAGCTCCCGCAACGACGGAACTCGACCGGGGATCTCGCGCAGGGGCGGGCGCTCGCTGTCGTCGCCCTCTGTTTCGAACGGCAGTGGGATCGAGCCCAGCAGACCGATCGTGTACGGGTGCTGCGGCTCCGCGTAGAGGTCGCGCACCGGCGCCTCCTCCGCCTTGCGCCCGGCATACATCACGAGCACGCGGTCTGCGATGTCGGCAACCACTCCGAGATTGTGAGTGATCAGCACGATCGAGGTCCCGAGCCGCTCGCGCACGTCGCGCATCAGGTCGAGCACGCCCGCCTGGATGGTCACGTCGAGCGCCGTCGTCGGCTCGTCGGCGATCAACACCTTCGGATTGCACGCGAGCGCCATCGCGATCATCACGCGCTGCCGCATGCCGCCGGACAGCTGGTGCGGGTACTCGTCGAGGCGGCGCTCGGGCGCAGGGATACGCACGAGCTCCAGCAGCTCGATCGTCCGCGCCCGCGCCTCGCGCCGCGAGGCGCCGAGATGCTTGGTCAGGACCTCGCCGACCTGTCGCCCGACCTTCAGCACCGGGTTCAGCGACGTCATCGGCTCCTGAAAGACGAAGGAGATGTCACGCCCGCGGATCGCGCGCAGCGCGCGCGGCGACAGCGCGAGCAGGTCGGTCCCTTCGAACACCGCGCGGCCGCTGATCACCGCCGTGTCGGGGAGCAGCCGCAGCAGGGACATGCAGGTGACGCTCTTGCCGCAGCCCGACTCGCCGACGATCCCGAGCACCTCGCCGCGGCCGAGCGTGAACGAAAGCTTGTCGACTGCGTGCACCGGCCCGTCGTCGGTGTCAAAACGGACCGAGAGATCGGTGACGTCCAGCAGCGGCTCGGCCATCAGCGCGTGGTCCGCGGATCGAAGATGTCGCGGAGGCCGTCGCCGAGGACGTTGAACGCGATCGACGCGAACACGATCGCGAGGCCGGGGTAGACGGCCAGCCGCGGCGCCTGGCTGAGGTACGACTGGGCGTCCTGCAGCATCACGCCCCACGACGGCGTCGGCGGCTGGACGCCAAGCCCGAGGAACGACAGCACCGCCTCGCCGATGATCGCGCCCGGGATGATCAAGGTCGCCTGTACGAGCAGCGTGCTCGTCATGTTCGGAAGGATGTGGCGGAAGATGATCGTGAAGTCGTTGGCGCCGTTCGCGACAGCCGCCGGGACGTAGTCCTCCTCGCGCAGCGCGAACGTCTCGCCGCGGGCGATGCGGATCACACCCGGCATCGCCGCCACTCCCAGCGCGATCGTCGCGTTCTTGAGCGACGGCCCGAGGATGGCCGCGAGCCCGACCGCGAGGATGATGAACGGGAAGGCGAGCAGCACGTCGGTGATGCGCGCGATCACCGTGTCGACCCAGCCGCGGTAGTAGCCGGCGACCAGGCCGATCGGGACGGCGACCACCATCGCGAGCACCGTGGCGAAGAAACCTGCCTGGATCGACGCGCGCGCTCCCCAGATCAGCCGCGAGAGCTCGTCGCGGCCGAGCTCGTCGGTCCCGAGCAGGTGCTTCGACGACGAGTGCGCCTGCAGCGCATTGAAGTCGGTCGCGCCTGCTCCGTAGGGCGCGAGCAGCGGCGCGAAGATCGCCGCGGTCACGAAGACGAGGACGATGACGAGGCCGGCCACCGCCATCGGCCGTCGCATGAACCGCTTGCGCAGCAGCATGCGCCGGCGCGCGCGCGGACTCATGATCGGCGTGGCTTCGACGACGCTCATGACCCGGCTCCGGACGCGCGGATGCGCGGATTCAGCAGTGCGTAGACGACGTCGACCATGAGGTTGACGATCACGTAACCGGCCGCGGCGACGAGCACCACCCCCTGGATCAGCGTGTAGTCACGCTGGTTGACGGCCTCGACGGTGAGCGCGCCGAAGCCGGCGATCCCGAAGATCGTCTCCGTGATGACGACGCCGGAGATCAGAGCGCCGAGCTGCAGTCCGATCACGGTGGTGACGGTGATGAGGCTGTTGCGCAGCGCGTGCCGCACGATCACCGTCCGCTCGTTGAGGCCCTTCGCCCGCGCGGTACGGATGTAGTCGGCGCTGAGGGACATCAACATTGCCGCCCGCATCTGCCGCATCAGGACCGCGGCGACCCCGAGGGCGAGCACGATGCACGGCATCACCAGGTGCTCGAGGTTGGCCACAGGGTGCTGGAAGACGCTCACGTAGCCGCTCGCCGGGAGCCAGTGCAGGTCGACGGCGAACCAGATGATGAACAGCAGGCCGAGCCAGAAGTGCGGCACCGAGAGGCCGATGAGCGCGCTCGTCGTCACCGTGTAGTCGCTCACTTTGCCGCGCCGGACCGCGGCGATCACCCCCGCCGGGATGCCGATCGCGACCGCCAGGAACATACTGAGGAAGGCCAGCTCGAGCGAGATCGGAAGGCGCGAGACGATCGTGTGCGAGACGGAGAGCTCGCGCTGGTCGACGCCGAGGTCGCCGTGCACGGCGAGCCAGAGCCAGTGCCCGTACTGCACCGGCAGCGGCCGGTCGAGCATGTACTTGTGCCGGACGGCCGCGAGCACTGCCGGGTCGCGGTTTTCGGCGCCGAGCGCGATCGCCGGGTCGCCCGGGATCGCCCGAACGCCGAGGAACACGAGCATGCTCGCCAGCAGGAGGACGACGAGGGCGGCTCCCACCTTGCGAAGGAGAAAGCCGCCCATCGTCAGTCGATCAGCAATGCCGTGGTCTTACTTGAACGAGGCGTTCGCCACGCGAAGCAGCGTGTCCGGGTACATCGTCACGCCCGCCAACTGTGTCTCGACACCGGCGCGGGTCACCGGGTAGTAGAGGTAGATGAGCGGGCGGTCGTTGAGGATTGTCTGCTCGGCGGCGTGATAGAGCGTCGACCGCGACTGGGTCGTGGCCGACTTCCGCGCGCCGTTCAGCACGTAGTCGAGCTTCGGGTTCGAGTAGCCGCTGTCGTTCTGCGAGCCGGGCGTCGCGACGAACGAGTAGATGTTGCCATCGGGGTCGACGCGACCCGACCAGCCGATGAGGAAGGCGTCGTAATTGCCCGCGTCGGCGGCGGCCAACGAGCTCACGAAGTCGGTCGACTGGATGACCACGTTGATGCCAACCGCCTTCTCCTGGGCCTGAATGAACTGCGCGAGGCGAAGCCCGGCGGTTGCGGTCGGCACCATCAGGTGCACGGTGGGGTCCGAGATCTTCGACGCCTCGACCAGCTTCTTGGCGTCGCTCGGGTTGTAGCCGGTGCACTTGATCGACTTGTCGAACCAGGCGCTCGCCGGCGAGATCGGCGTGCACCCGGGCAGGACGGTTCCGCCGAAGACGACCTTGTTCATCGTCTTGCGGTCGATCGCCTCCTCGAACGCCTTCCGCAGGTCGGAGCTCGACGCGAGCGGCGTGCCGACATTGGTGTACGGCAGCTTCCCGAGCCCTCTCTTGTTGCCGATGTTCAGCGTGAGTCCCTGGTACCCGAGCGACGTCTGCTTGATGATCCCGAGGCTCGAGTCGCTCTTGATGCTCTGCAGCTGCGTCGAGTCGATGCCGTCGAGAGCCTGGAGGTCGCCGGCCTTCAGCGCCGCCGCGGCTGCAGCGGCGTTGTTCTCGACCTTGAAGACGATCTTGTCGAGGTGGACGTTCTTCTTGTCGTAGTAGTCGGGCGACTTGACCACCGTGATGCTGTCGCCGGCGACACGGTTCTGGTACTCGAACGGGCCGACGCAGATGGGGTTGCTGGCGAAGCCGGCGCCGAGCTTGTCCAGCTGCGCGGGTGACATCACCATGCCCGCGCGGTCGGCGAGCTGCGCCGTCAGCGGGGAGTAGGGGGTCTTCAAGTGGATGACGACGGTAGAGGCGCCGGACGCGTCGACGCTCGAGATCGGCGAGATCTCGCTCGCCCGCGCCGAGCCTTTCAGCGTGAGGTCGCGGTTGAGCGACGTCACGACCGCTGCCGCGTTGAACGGCGTGCCGTCGTTGAACTTGATCCCCGTGCGGACGTGGATCGTGACGGTCAGCTTGTCCTTCGAGATCGTGGGCAGCGCGGTTGCGAGCTGCGGGACGATCTGCGCCTTGGCATTCAGGTCGTAGAGCTTCTGGCAGAAGGTCAGGAAGACTTCGCGTCCCGAGAACGTGCGCGCGAGGGTCGGGTCGAGCGCATCGGGCTCGCCGGCCGACAGGCCGATGACCAGCGTTCCCCCGTTCTTGACCGCGGATCGATGGATGCCGACGGCGGCCGTGGCCGCAGCGGCGAGGAGGAGTGCGCCGGCCGCCCCTACGAGCACGGCGGTCCGAAAGCGAGTGCGGCTCATCGCAGTACGTCCTTTCGACGATTCGGCTTGGCCACTGGGCGACTCAAAACGATATGTTGGATCCACTTTCTTGTCAAGTGGATACAGATAGGCTAACGTCGGTCCGGCTATGCGCGTTCTCGCCTCCTCTTCCGGGGCCGGGCGGTCACGAGTCGGGCTTCTGCGGATCGACCGCGAGCTCGTCGCGATCGGACTGCTCGGCGGCGCCCTTTCGGGCCTGCTCGGGGTCGGCGGCGGGATCGTGATGGTGCCGCTCCTCGTGCTGTGGGCCCATTACGGGCAGCGTGACGCGCACGCCGCGTCGCTCGGCGCGATCATCCCGATCAGCATCGCCGGAATCGTCACGTACGGCATTGCCGGCGAGGTGAAGGTCGGGCCTGCGATCGCGCTGACGATCGGCTCGGTGTGCGGCGCGCGCGTCGGTGCCGGGATGCTCGCCCGGCTCGACGAGCGGATCCTCAAGTCCGTCTTCGGCCTCTTTCTCGTCGTTGTTGCCGTGCTGATGGCCGTTCACGGATGAGCGGGACGACGCTGTACATCGCGCTGGTCGCGTTCGGCGTGCTCGCAGGCGTGCTTTCCGGGCTGCTGGGGGTCGGCGGCGGGACGCTGATGGTGCCGTTCCTGACCCTGGTCGCAGGCCTGTCGCAGCACGCCGCCGAAGCGACGTCGCTGCTGGTGATCCTGCCGACCGCGGTCGCCGGCACGCTGACGCTGCGCCGCCATGGTGTCGGGAACGCGGATGTCGCCCTCCGCTTCGGAGCGGTCGGAGCGGTCGGAGCGGTCGGCGGAGCGCTGCTCGCACTTGCCTTGCCGGCCGCGACGCTCCGTATCGTCTTCGCGGTGTTCGCGGGACTCGTCGGCCTGAAGCTGATCCGCGACGCCGTGGTTTCGTGGCGAGTGCCGGCATGACGCAGGTCCTCGACGATCGGCGGGCGCTTGTCGACAAGCTCGCGGCCACGCTGCAGGCGCGCGTGCTGAGCGGCGAGCTCGTGTCGGGGACGCGGCTCCGGCAGTCGGCGCTGGCCGACGAGTTCGGCGTCAGCCGGACACCGATCCGCGAGGCCCTGCGGAAGCTGCAGGCGAGCGGCCTCGTCGAGGTCCGCCCGCATCGAGGAGCGCTCGTCCGGGCTCCCTCGGCTCGCGAGATTCGTGACGCATACGAGGTTCGGGCCGAGCTGGAGGGCCTCGCTGCAGAGCTCGCCGCGGCGCGGATCCACCAGGAGCAGCTCGAGTTCCTTCACGGGGTCCAGTCGGAGTTCCGCGAGGCGCTGGCGCGCACGCTCGAGGTGCGGGCGGGCGACGGCGACTTCGATCCAGCCGAGGAGACGGAGCGTTGGGGGCGCGCGAACGACCGGTTCCATCAGGGCGTTCAGGCAGCCGCCGCGAACGACGTCCTCGTGTCGATGCTGCTGCACCTGCACCGCAGCTATCCGCGCGATCTGTCGCGCACCGTTCTCTCCGAGAGCTCGACGCTGCTCGAGCACAACGTGCGCGAGCACGAAGCGATCCTCGGCGCGATCGAACGCCGGGACGCCGCCGAGGCTCGCGCGCTGATGGTCGAGCACGTCCGTCACGCAGGCGCTCTCGTGACCCTCCGGCTCGAACAGCGCGGCTGAACGCCGCAACCGGCGCCACGTCGGTGGTCGTGTCGGCGCGCCCCGCGCCGAAACCTGGTCTGACCACGGGTCGCGTCCCGCGCGGCCGGGGCCGGAGCCGTCAATGAGCGGCAAGAGCGCTTGGTTCCTGGAAATCGCCTGTGGATAAGTCACCGCTCTCCAACCCTGGTCTGACCACGGAATTCGCTCAAGCAGAGACTGGCGGCTTCCCGGAGGCTGGTCGTTGCGCTCGAGTCGCCGCGCGACGGTGACGGAGCTGAGCGCGAGCTCGCGCTGAGATCCGCCGGGCCACTGAGACGTGCGACGACAAGGCCCGCGACTCGGCGCTTCGCGACGTCGGCGCCTTGCGCGGCGAGCGTACGCGCCCCGCCGATCACCCCGTTGCGGTCGTGGTTAGGCTCAGGCGTGACCCCGGCCCTTGAGGGGCCCGGAGTGTTCGAGCGACTGGCAGTACATCGACGTCGACGTGCCGATCAGCACCGCATACAACCAGTGGACGCAATTCGACGAGTTCCCGCGGTTCATGGAAGGCGTCGACGAGGTGAAGCAGCTCGACGACACACTGTTGCACTGGGCCGTTACGGTTGCCGGCCGCAAGACCGAATGGGACGCGAAGATCACACAGCAAGAGCCCGATCGGAGCATCGCGTGGGAATCGGTCGACGGCAGACACGTGCGTGGAGTCGTCACCTTCGAGTCAATTGACGGCGGAGCTGAGAGGACACGGATCAGGTTGGCCATGTCGTATGCGGTCGACGGGCCGGCCGAGAGGGCCGGCGCCGCGCTCGGACTCGACGATCGACGCGTACGCGGTGACCTCGAGCGCTTCCGGGATCTGATCGAGAGCCGCGAGGCCGAATCAGGAGCCTGGCGCGGCGAGATCGCGAACGGAGAAGTAACTGAATCGACGACGAGTCAGTCGTAGAACCGGCCGAACGGCAGGTCGCGAGTTGGCCACAATGCCGGTGTCATGCGGCAGTCACGATCCTTGAGTGTCGCGCGCCCGCTCGTCGGACTGCTGCTGGCGGCGGCGGCGATCGGCCTGGTCGGAAGCGCAACCGCGTGGTCGAGATCCGCGAGGAGCCTGGCTGACGGATCGTCCGCAGCGTTTTCGGTCCCGCCGCTCGCACATGTCGTCGTGATCGTCTTCGAGAACCACGAGCGGAGCGACATCCTCACGAGTCGCGAGGCGCCAACGTTCCGCCACCTGGCTGGCGCCTACGCCCAGGCGACGGCGTATCAGGCGGTCGCGCATCCGAGTCTTCCCAACTATCTGGCGCTCGTCTCCGGGTCGACCCACGGCGTCACGGACGACTGCACCGACTGCGCGCAGACCGGTGCGACGATCGGAACGCAGCTCACGGCCGCCCACCGGACGTGGGCGGCGTACGCCGAAGGCTTTCCCGCCTCCTCAGGCTTCGCGAAGAAGCACGTCCCGTTCCTCTACTTTCCGGGCGGGCAACGCCACGTTCTCGGGCTCGGCCGGTTCAATCCCGCAAAGCTTCCGGCGTATTCATTCGTCGTCCCGGATCTCTGTCACGACATGCATGACTGTTCGATCGCGACAGGCGATTCGTGGCTCGCTTCGTTCATCCCGCCACTGCTGAAACTGAAGAGGACAGCCGTCTTCGTGGTCTTCGACGAAGGAACGTCCGACGTCGGCGGAGGAGGCAATGTCCCTCTGATCGTCGCCGGACAGGCCGTTCGGCCGCACAGCACGTTCACCGGCAAGACCACCCACTACGGGCTGCTCCGAACGATCGAGGACTCCCTTAGGCTCGACCCGCTCGGCCAGGCACAGACGGCTCGGCCGCTCACCGGCATCTGGCGACGCTGACCAGTCGTTCCGGTCGTGGTTAGGTTCACCCGGAGTTTGAGCGACTGAAGGAGGGCACGTCATGGAGTCAGGCAGCCAGATGACGAGCGAGCCGGCCTATCCGGTGCGGTTTGCGGTCGAGTACCCGGAACGCGCGCTGAATCGGCTGACGACGGCGTTTCGAGCGTTCGTCGCCATTCCGATCCTCATCGTCGCCGCAAGCATCGGCGGCACACAGAGCACCTACGCCTCCGGAGAACACGGCGCGCGGATGGCCGGCGGGACGGGCGCCCTGCTCTTCCTGCCCCCGTTCCTGCTGATCCTGTTCCGCCAGAAATACCCACGCTGGTGGTTCGACTGGAATCTCGAGCTGCTCCGGTTCTCGAACCGGGTCGGCGTCTATCTCGCCCTGATGGACGACCGCTACCCATCGACCGACGAGGAGCAGGGGGTCGCGCTCGACTTCCCCTACCCGGACGCCAAGGAGGGCCTCAACCGCTGGCTCCCGCTCGTGAAGTGGATCCTGGCGATCCCGCACTACATCCTGCTCGTCTTTCTCTGGATCGCAGCCGTCGTCTCGGTGATCGTCGCCTGGTTCGCCATTCTCTTCACCGGCCGCTATCCCAGCGGCTTGTTCGAGTTCGTGCTCGGCGTCTTCCGGTGGACGAACCGCGTGGTCGCCTACGCGTTCATCCTCGTCACCGACGAGTACCCGCCGTTCCGGCTCGGCAACTGATGCACTTCAACTCGCGCGCTGGTGCGTCCACCAGGCTGCGCCGACGATCAGGAGCACCGCGACCCCGACGAAGACGCTCGTCTCGATTCCCTGGAGCAACCAGAAGCGACCGTCGGGGATGTAGACGGCATGCGCGACGGCGCCGTGCCGGCCGAGACAATCCAGCGAAGGCTTGTTGCCGCCGAAACGCTGACAAGGGCCGAGCCCCGCCGCAGCCCCACGTGTGAGTGAGTTGGTCTGGCTGAGGAGCCAGGCGTGGTTGAAGTTCGCGGGTGCGTGCCCGAGCGGCCAGCTGCCTGTCACGGGCGTGGTCAAGCGCTCGCGAAGCCACGTGTCGACGAAGATCCGAGCGACGACGTAGGCCGCGAGGCCGGCCATGAGCGCCGTCACCGCGTGACGCCACAGAACGCCGATGGCGAGGACGAGGCCGAGTGCGAAGAGCGTGTAGCCGAAGACGACGGTGCCCTCGGAGTCGTAGACGCTGTTCTCCATCCGGCCTTGCAGGTGGACGAAAGGCGTTCGCCACCAGGTGACGAGCAACGCCAGTCCAAGCGAGAAGAGCAATGCCGTACCGATCGCAAGACCGAGCTTGTTCGCGATCCAGCGGCGCCGGGTCACACTCTGCGTCCACGCGAGCCGATACGTGCCGTTCTCGAGCTCGAGCACGAACGGCGCCGCCAGGATCGCCCCGACGAGACCCGGGACGAGGGTAAACCAGTCGGCGACGCTGCCTAGCTTCCCGAATCGTGAGGTGAACGAGCCGATCGCGGCGCTGCACGAGTCCGTCGGATTCTGTCCGAGGCACGCAGCGAGCCCGTCGTGGTGATACGCGCCCGCCATCTGGATGCCCGTCGGAACGAGCAGCAATGCAAGTAGCGTGAGGATCGCCGCGGCGATCAGCGTCTCCGTGCGCTGCAGACGCCAGCTGACCCAGGTCATCGCGCCACCTGCTCGTGCCGCTGGACCTGAGCACGCGGCTTGTTGGACCGCTGTCCGAGATAGGCGAGCACGATCTCTTCCAGGTCGACCTCGAACTGCTGCCAGGACGAGTCGTAGAGATGCCCGTTCGATCGGACGAGCAGCGTGGTCTGCCGCTCGGTGTGACTCTCCCGGATCACGTCGTGCACGCGCGCCAGCGTCGGGCGATCGCTTCGCGGGCCCGTCAGGATGCGATGGCTCGAGACGATCTCCTCGATCTGCCCCACCAGCTGAGTGCGCCCTTCGGAGAGGATCACGAGGTGGTCGCAGATTCGTTCGAGGTCGGTGAGGATGTGGGACGAGAGGACGACGGTCAGCCCCGTCTCGGCCACGGCCTCCATCACCGACTGGAGAAATTCGCGACGCGCGAGCGGATCGAGCGACGCAATCGGCTCATCGAGGATGAGCAACTCCGGACGCTTCGCCAGGGCGAGCGTGAGCGCGACCTGAGCCTGTTGCCCGCCGGAGAGCTGGCCGACCTTCTGTCCGAGCGGTAGGTCGAGCTGCTCCAGGCGCCGTAGCGCGACGTCGTCGTTCCAGCTCGGATTGAGCTTGCGACCGAACGTCATCGTTTCCTCGACCGTCAGCGTGCGATAGAGCGGATGCTCCTGCGCCACGAAGGCGACGCGCGGGAGTACCGAGGCCGCGGCCTGCCTGGGCGAACTGCCAAGAACGCGAACACTGCCTGCGCTCGGTCTGCTCAGACCGACAGCGAGCTGAAGCAGCGTCGTCTTCCCGGCACCGTTCGGGCCGATGAGCGCGGTGACGGAGCCCGACGGCACCTCGAGCGTGCAGTCGCGCAATGCCCACTTCGAGCCGTACCGCTTCCCGAGCCCGTCGGCGCGCAGCGCGCTCATGCCACCCTCCTCGCCGCGGGAGGTCGTACGGTGTCGGCGAAGAGCGCCGCCATGTTCTCGTCGTCGAGGCCGGCCGCGCGAGCGCGGCCGATCCACCGCAGGAGCCCAAGCCGCAGCTCCTTCACGCCTTCGGGCGGGGGTGCGGGCGGCTCGCTGGACACGAACGTCCCGACCCCCCGGCGCCCCTCGACCAGGCCCTCGCGATCCAGCTCGCGGTAGGCCTTGAGCACCGTGTTCGGGTTGATCGCCAGAGTGCCGACGACGTCCTTCACGGTCGGCAGCTGATCTCCAGGGCCGAGAATCCCGAGCCGCACGGCCTGCCGCACCTGCTGGACGAGCTGGAGATACGTCGGGATCCCGGAGCGACTGTCGAGGTGGAACTCGATCACTGCGTCTGCTTTCTCTAGTTGTCTAGATAAACCGTTTTCTAGCGAAACTCGCGGCGCCTGTCAAGCGCCTTGCTGCGACGCCTGCGCGAGGCCAGCTGATAAACGTCGTCGCGTGGCGGGGGGAACAGGGCTCGCAATCGAGGCCACCGGGCTTCGGAAGCGATACGGCAGCGTCGTCGCTCTCGACGGCGTCGATCTACGCGTCGAGACGGGCATCGTCTACGGCCTGCTCGGCCCGAACGGAGCCGGGAAGACGACGGCGGTGAGGATCCTGACGACGTTGTTGAAGGCCGACGAGGGAACCGCGAGCGTCGCGGGGCTGGACGTGCGCCGAAACCCAGGCCAGATTCGGGAGCGGATCGGCCTCGCGGGCCAGTACGCGGCCGTCGACGAGAACCTGACCGGCGCCGAGAACCTGGAGATGGTCGGACGTCTCTACCACCTCGGCGGTGCCGTCGCGCGCGACCGCGCGCGGGAGCTGCTCGACGAGTTCGGCCTCACGGACGCCGGCGGCAGGCTCGTGCGCACCTACTCGGGCGGGATGCGGCGGCGCCTCGACCTTGCTGCGGCGATGGTCGCACGGCCTGCGGTGCTCTTTCTCGACGAGCCGACGACCGGGATCGACCCCCGGAGCCGGATCGCCCTCTGGGCGACCATCGAAAGCCTGGTCTCCGGTGGGGCGACCGTGCTCCTGACGACCCAGTATCTCGACGAGGCCGACCGGCTTGCCGACCAGCTCGCGGTGATCGACCACGGCCGCGTAATCGCCGAAGGCACGCCGGCCGAGCTGAAGGCCGAGACGGGCGGCGAGCGGCTCGAGCTTCGCCTGGCCGATCGAACGAGCGGCCCCGCAGCGCTCGAGGCGCTCGCCCCGCTCACCGACGGATCCCCGCGCACGGAAGGCGCGGTGCTCATCGTCCCCCTCCGCCAACGCGCAGGCGCCGTGGTCGAAGCCGTGCGGCGCCTCGACCAGGCCGGCGTCGCGGTCGACGACCTCGCTGTCGTCACCGCCACGCTCGACGACGTCTTCCTGACGCTGACCGGTCACGCGGCCGAGGGAGAGGAACCGGAATGACGACGTCCCAGTCCGTCGCCGACACGCTGGTGCTCGCGCGGCGCAGCCTGCTGCGGATCCCGCGCCAGCCCGACCTGCTCGTCGGGTTCACGGTGCAGCCCATCATGTTCGTGCTGCTCTTCGTCTACGTCTTCGGCGGAGCGATCTCCACGCCCGGCGTCAGCTACGTCGACTACCTGATCCCCGGAATCATCATCCAGTCGATGTGCTTCGGTGGGTTCGTGACCGCGCTCGGGTTGGCGGAGGACCTGAAGAAGGGCCTGATCGACCGCTTCCGGTCACTGCCGATGTCACGCGCCGCGGTCCTCACCGGCCGGACGCTCGCCGACCTCGTCACGAACTCCTTCCAGCTCGTGGTCATGCTCGTGGTCGGTTTCGCCGTCGGGTTCCGATTCGGCACCTCGGCGCTGGAAGTCATAGCCGGGATCGCGCTGGCCCTCTTCGTCGGCTACGCATTCTCCTGGGTGTTCGCCTTGATCGGGCTGGTGGCGTCGTCGCCCGAAGCTGCGAACGCCTACGGCTTCACGATCCTGTTCCCGGTCACGTTCGTCTCGTCCGCCTTCGTGCCGGTGGACTCGATGCCCAGCTGGCTGCAGCCGATCGCCGAGCACAATCCGTTCACCTACATGGTGAATGCGGCGCGGGCGCTCTTCATCGGGACCCCCGCCGGCGACTCGATCTGGCTGGCGGCACTCTGGACTCTCGGCATCGCCGCCGTGTTCAGCGTGCTAGCCGTCTGGCGGTACCGGAACACCGTGGGGAAGTGAGCCAGCCCGCCTAGCTATACGCGAGCCCGTGCCCGAACGGGAAGAGCGGATCTTTCGAGTCGAAGGGAACGTCGGGCTTCTGCGCGCGGACGGCAGCCATGGAGGACGGGAGCTCGAACGGCAGCCGGCCCGCGGGCACGGCCCGGCCGAACAGAACGTCGAGGACGGCTTCGTCCGAGGCGCCGAACGTGCCGACGACCGCCGCACAGGCCTCGACCAGCTCCGGGACGACCGCCGGCCGCTCGAGGTGCAGCACGAGGATCGTCGGGACCTGCCGGGCAAGAGCCAGCAGCTCACCGAGCTCGGGCTCCTTGAAATCGAGATCACCGGCGTGGAACTGCGTCTCGAGAAAACCGCCGCTCCGGGGCTCGAACGGGGCGACCCGGCGGACCACGGCCACGTCGGCATCCTCGGGTCGCTCGACCACCTCGCCGTAGGCAGCAGCTGCTGTCAGCGCAACCCCGTCGAGATAGAGGCGCGGTGTCCCTGCGAGCGGCAGGCGGCCGTCGTTCGTGACGAGAACTGCGGACCGCCGCTGCACCCGGTCACCTGCAGCCCGGAACTCGGCGGAGCCGCAGAGCCGCTCGGCGGCTTCCGGGTCGACGTACGGATCGTCGAAGAGCCCGAGCCGGAACTTGTCGCCCAGCAGCCGCCGCACGGATTCGTCGATCCGCTCTTCGGCGATCCGTCCGTCGCGGACGAGCTCGACGAGCAGCTCGGGGAGCGACTCGCCGCCGAGCTGGTCGCAGCCTGCCTCGATGATCTTCACGAGCTTTTCGTCGCTGCTGAGCGTCTCGACCCCCCAGCTCTTCGCCCCCCACACAGAGCCGTCCGGGAACGGTACGTCGGTGATCAGCGCCCAGTCCGTGCAGACGACACCGTCGAAGCCGTAGCGCTCGCGCAGGAGTCCGGTGATCACGTCGCGGTTGAAGCCGAAGCCGACCTCCTCGGCGGCCGTCCCGACGGGCCGGCCGTAGTACGGCATGATCTGCGCCGTCCCGGCGTCGAGCGCCGCCTCGAAGGTCAGCAGGTGGTGCTCGAACATGCCTCCCGGGTAGACCTGGTCCTTGCCGTACGGGAAGTGCGGATCTTCGCCGTCCTTCTGCGGGCCGCCGCCGGGAAAGTGCTTCGTCATGCACGCGACCGACGCCGGCCCGAGCGCCTCTCCCTGAAACCCGCGGATGTAGGCGGCGACGAGCCGCGCGGCCAGCTCCGCGTCCTCTCCGAAGGTGTGCATGATCCGAGCCCAGCGCGGCTCGGTCGCGAGATCGGCCATCGGATGAAGCGCGACGTGGATACCGACGGCGCGGTACTCCTGGCGCGCGATGTCGCCGAACTCCCGCATGGCGCCTTCGTCGCGAAGCGCCCCGAAGCCGATCGGCTCCGGCCAGTGGGAGAACCCACCGGCCGACCAGCTCGGCCCGATCCCGACGAAGCTGTGGCGGGGATCCGACGAGATCGTGACCGGGATCCCGAGCCGCGTCGACTCTGCCAGCCGCTGGAGGCGGTTGTGCCACTCCGCCTGCAGCCGCGGCTCCGGTGCGTAGTAGATGTTGAAGTGATTCAGGTTCCTGCTCTCGACCAGGTCACGCGTGTCGCCCTGGAAGAAATCGGTGCTCTCCTCGATCAAGGTCCCGTCGGCGTTCATGAGGATCGGTGGGTGGAACATCAACCCCGCCTTCTCCTCCAGCGTCATCTGCGCGAGCAGATCCTCGATGCGCTCCTCGACCGGGCGCGACGGATCCTCGTAGACGTCGAGACGGCCGTTGCCGTTCAGGTCGCGGAACGTCATGTCACTCGACAACGGCGAGATCGAGGCCGAGGAGGTCGGCGACCTTGCTGATCCGCGCAAGCTGGTGTCCGACGCCGAGTGCGACGTGGTGGGTCGGGCCGACGGCGCACCAGGCGTCGAAGAACGCGGTCGGGCCGGAGGAGAACTTGATGCGCGAGTTCGTGTTCCCGATGCGGAACGTCGGGCCGGCGATCGATTCGCCCTCGGCCGCGATCAGCTTCAGGTTCCCGTCTGCCGTCTGCGTCAGCCCGAGGATCGTGACCGGTCCGAGCTGCACCTTCATCTCGATGGAAAGGCCTGCACCGGACTTGCCGTGGTAGAGCTTCAACGCCCGCGCGACCGGCCGTCCTTCGGCGATCGCGAGATGTCCGGGGCCGTCGTGGCCCATCAGGATGAACTGGTCGTCGAAGTCGAGTGCGTAGAACTCGGTGTACGAGCCGCCCGCGCCGAGACGGTCGAGCAGGAGCATGGCGAGGTTCGTCTTCAGGTCGCCTTCGCCGGCGGCCGGGACGCCGCGGGCGGTCAGGAGCGAGTTGCCGACGATGAGCCCGGCCGTGACGCGTTCCGCGATGTTCCCGTCGACGCCGCGGTAGTAGTAGGTGAGCCCATCGAGGTCGAACTCCGCGACCAGGCGGTCGAGCCCGACCGCCACGCGCGACGACCAGTCGAAAATCTCGGGCGTGATCTCGGCGGCGATCGGGTCGACACCCGCGTCGGCGAGGTCGAACGTCGCCCGAATCTCTGCACCCTTCTCCTCGACCGCAGCGGCGTCCGCCGACTCGACGAGCGCGACGAGCTCGTCGATCTCGAGCACCTCGACGTGCGCGCCGGTCTGCGCGTGCACCTGGGTGAAGTCCGAGTACATGTCGAGCATCCCCGGGTACGTGTGGCCGAGGAAGCCGATGCGCGCCGACCGCAGGGAGCGAACCGCACGCGCCGCGTCGATCCACGCGCCGAGGACAGCCCAGGCCGGGTCGTCCGCGAGGAGCGTCCCGGTGACAGTTCTTACCGGGATGCGCGCCCGGGTGAAGGCGCCGGCGATCTCGGGAACGCAACAGGCGGAACAGTTCGCCAGCCACTCCGCAGTCGTCATCCCCTCGTAGTCGAGCGTCCGTGTGGGCTGGAGGTTGAGAACGACGGCCGGCGCGTCGACGGCCTGTACGACCGGAAGCACCTGGGACGAGGTCGCGTACGTCGCCGTGTAGAGCAGCACGAGATCGAGATCCGCCGCGGCGAGCTTCGCGCCGGCTGCACGCGCGGCGGGAGCGTTGTCGACGAGCCCTGCCGAGACGACCTCGGCACCGAGCTCACGGAGTCGCTCTTCGATTCCGCGCTGGTAGCGCTCGAGCCGCTCGCGCAGCCCGGCGAACTGCGGCCAGTACGCAGCGAGGCCGATCCCGAAGATGCCGACTCGCGGCGCGGTTCCTCTGCTCACCGTGTCTGCCCCGGCGCCGCGACCGCCGCGGCCTGCCGCCGGGCCGCCGCCGAGCGCCACCGCTCGCGTGCGCGCCGATAGAGGTCGCCGCTGTTCGGGAGGATGACACTGGCGATCAAGAGCGCGCCGACGACGATGTTCTGATCCTGCGCCGGTATCTGGTCCGCGGTCAGCGCGGTCTGCAGGCAGCCGAGGACGGCAACCGCGAGGACGACGCCTGCGATCGTGCCGCGTCCGCCGAAGATCGACACGCCGCCGAGTAGGACGATCGTCACGACGAGCAGCTCCAGACCCACCCCCGAGTCGTAGCGCGCCGACGCAAAGCGGAGCGACCAGAGCACGCCGGCGAAGCCGCTCATCGTTCCCGAGAGGACGAACAGCCAGAATTTGATCCGCCGAACCCGGATCCCGGCGAAGAACGCTGCCTCCTTGCCTGCGCCGATTGCGAAGATCGCACGTCCGAGGGGCGTCGCGTGGAGCACGACCGCGAAGATGACTGCGAGCACCCCGAAGAAGGCGATCGAGTACGGGATGTGCGTTCCCGGGATCGGCACGACCCCGATGTTCGTCAGGGACGTCGGGAAACCGCCGATCGTGTCGGTGGGCAGGATGCCCTGCGCGATCCCGCGGTACAGCGTCAACGTGCCGATCGTGACGGCGAGGGACGGCAACCCGAGCCGCGTGATCAGGAAGCCGTTGAACGCTCCGAGGAAGGCGCCGAGGACGACCGCGGCCACCATCGCCGGCCAGATCGGCCACCCGTGCTTGAACAACTCGGCCATCAGGACACCGGTCAGCCCGAGGATCGACGCGACCGAGAGGTCGATCTCGCCGGTGATCACGATCAGGGTCAGCGGGAGCGCCATGATCGCGACCTCACCGACGTTCAGGCAGATGAAGAAGAGGTTCGACGACTGGAGGAAGTACGGCGACACGGATGCGCCGTAGGCGATCGTCGCCCCGAGCAGCACCACGAGCAGCGCCTCCCAGCGAACGAGGAACGCGAAGCCCTTCCAGCTCGCTGAGCCGTTCGCGTCCTCTACGGGCGGCTCGGGATGATGGACGTCAGCCACGCGCCCTCCGCCGCGTGCGCAGGGCGGGTGCAACGCGAATCGCAATCAGGCGGTCGAACGCGATCGCGGCGAGCAGCAAAGCGCCGGCAAGAGCCTGGCTCCAGAATGAGGACACGTTCACGACGACGAGCGCGCTGTTGATCGTGTTGAGAAGGAGAGCGCCGAGGGCCGCGCCGAGAACGGTGCCGCTGCCGCCGAAGATCGCGACGCCGCCGACCACCACCGCAGCGATCACCTGGAACTCGTAGCCGACGCCGGCGATCGCATCGACCGAGCCGTAGTACGAGAGCCAGAAGGCGCCCGTCACGCCTGCGATGCCACCGCTGAGCACGAAAGCGAGGAAGACGCGGCTGCCGGTCGGAATCCCGGCCAGGCGCGCAGCGGCGGGGTCCGACCCGATCGCATAGAAGTCCCGCGCAGTGCGGAAACTGCGCATGGCGTAGGTCGCGACCGCGACGGCGACGATGGCAATGATCCCGAGATAGGGAACGCCGGCGAGCGTGCCGTAGCCGATCTTGTTGAAGCTGTTCGGCAGCATCGACGCGTTCACCTGGTTGCCGCCGGCCCACGCGCCGTCGATCCCGCGGATGATGTACAGCGTTCCGAGCGTCACGACAAGGCTCGGCACGCGGGCGACGGTGACGACGAGGCCGTTCACGATTCCGCAGGTGACTCCGATGCCGGCCGCCACGACGAAGACGAGCACGAGTGGGATGTGCGGGTGGTCGCGGAAGAGGACGCCCGTGGCGTAGGCCGAGATGCCGAGCACCGACCCGATCGACAGGTCGACGTTCCGGGTGATGATCACGATCGTCTCGCCGATCGAGAGGAGCGCGATGATCGCCGCGCTCGCGAGCAGTTGCTGCACGCTCGTGGCGCTGAGAAAGTTGGGATTGTCGATGGTCGTCGCGCCGACGACGAGGATGAGCGCGAGGACGATTCCGAGCTCACGGAAGCGCAGGAGCAACTCGGCGAACGCGCGCGAGCTCCCGCCCCGACCCACAGCCGTCCGTTCCTCGGCCACGGCCGTCACGCCGCGTCCTCGACCAGTCCGGTCGCCGCGTGCATGATCGCGTCCTCGGTCGCCTCTGCGCGCGCGAACTCGCGCATGACCTGGCCCTCGAAGAGCACGACGACGCGATCGGCCATGCCCAGCACCTCGGGAAGCTCGGACGAGATCATCAGCACCGCGACGCCTTGCGATGCGAGCTCCGAGAGCAGGCGGTGCACCTCGGCCTTCGTGCCGACATCGATGCCGCGCGTCGGCTCGTCCACGATCAGAAGCTTCGGTCGCCGCGCAAGCCACTTCGCCAGCACCGCCTTCTGCTGGTTGCCTCCGGAGAGCGTCCACACCGGGCTCGTCAGCTTGCCGTACTTCAGCTGCAGCCGAAGAGCCCAGTCCTTCGCGAAGCGCCGCTCGGCGCCGCGCGGGATCAGTCCGGCGCGCTGGATGCCGTCGAGCGAGGCGAGCGCGATGTTCCGCTCGATCGAGAAGTCCATGATCAGACCCTGCTGGCGGCGGTCCTCGGGGACGAGCCCGACCCCGGCGGACATCGCGGCGGTCGGCGAGCCAGGAGGCAGCGAGCGCCCTTCGACCTCGACCGAGCCCGCATCCCGGCGGTCGATGCCGAAGATCGCGCGCGCGACCTCCGTCCTGCCGGCACCGACGAGTCCTGCGAGCGCGACGATCTCGCCGCTGCGCACCTGGAACGAGATATCGGTGAACACGCCCTCGCTCGTCAGCCGGTCGACCTTCAGCACGACGTGACCGGGGTCGACGGCCAGCTTCGGGAACAGGGCGTCCATGTCGCGGCCGACCATCGCGCGGATGATCGACTGCGTCGTCAGCTCCTCGACCGGCTTCGTCAACACGTGCCGCCCGTCGCGCATGACCGTGACGCGCTGGCAGATCGCGAAGATCTCCTCGAGCCGGTGCGAGACGAAGAGGATCGCGTTGCCGTGGGAACGCAGCGTCTCGACGATGCCGAACAAACGCGCCACCTCGGTCGTCGTCAGCGCCGCCGTCGGCTCGTCCATCACGATCACTTGCGCGTTCGACGTCAGCGCCTTCGCGATCTCGACGAGCTGCTGGTCGGCGATCGAGAGCCCGCGAGCGAGCCGGTCAGGGTCGAGGCGAACGCCGAGCCGCTCGAAGACCGCCGCCGCTTCCCGCCGCATTCGCCTCGTGTCGATGCGACGGAACCGCTTGAGCGGCTGCACGCCGACGAAGATGTTCTCGGCAACGGTCAGATCGGGGAAGAGCGTCGGCTCCTGGAAGATGATCGCGATCCCGGCCGCCTGCGATTGCTTGGCCGTGTCGAAGATCGCCTCCTCCCCGGAGACGAGCAGGCGCCCGGCGTCCGGCCGGTGGACGCCCGCGAGGATCTTGACCAGCGTCGACTTGCCGGCACCGTTCTCGCCGACGAGGCCGTGGACCTCTCCCCCGACGAGTTCGATGTCGCCGTCCTCGAGCGCGTGCACGGCACCGAAGCTCTTCTCGGCGTGCTCGAGGGAGAGGAGTGCCTGGGGATGCTGAGTCTCGCTCACGATCGTCCGCTGAGATTGGGGGCGCCGCGCGGACGCGGCGCCCCCGGTGGTTCGTCCTAGAACTTGAACTTGTCGACGTTCTTGATGGTGAACGTGTACGGAGGTCCGAGAACGACCTGCGGCTTTCCGTCCGGCCCCTGGATGATCACGTAGTGGCCGAGCTTGCCGGCCTTGAAGGTCTCACCGACCTTGCCGGTGATCTCGCCGTTGGCGAGCGCGGCGACCGCGTAACCCGCCAGGTACCCGAGGTCCTCGGGGTTCCAGAGCTGGAACGCCGTCACCGTGCCGTTGTGCACGTACGTCTTCATCTGGCTCGGCAGGCCGAGACCCGTCAGCACGACCTTCTTCTTGTACTTCGAGTGCGAGAGGTACTGCGCGGCCGAGGAGATCCCGACCGTCGTCGGCGACTCGATCCCCTTCAGGTTGGGGTACGCCTGCAGCATGCTGACTGTCGCCTGCCGCGACTGGGCAGGGTTGTCGTTGCCGTAGTAGATCTTCACGAGCTTCATGTTCTTGTACGCGGGCTTCTTCAGCTCGAGCTTCATGTACTTGATCCATGCGTTCTGGTTCGTCGCCGTCGAAGCGGCCGACAGGATCGCGAACTGACCCGTGTAGTTCATCAGCTTCCCGAGCAGCTTGATCTGGCTCCGGCCGATCGTCGGGGTGTCCGCCTGGTTGATGAACAGCTGGCGGCAGTTGACGTCCGAGTCGAACGCGACGATCTTCGTGCCTTGCGCCTGGGCTTGCTGGAGTGCCGGGCAAACGGCCTGCGGGTCGTTGCCGGCGATCACGATCCCGTCGGCGTGCGCCTGGATCGCGGCCTGGATGGCCGGTTGCTGGGCCGCTGCGGTGTCCTCGGTTCCCGACGACACGACCTGCTTGTCACCGAGCTCCTTGGTCGCGAGGCCGCCTCCGTGGTCGGCGATCACCTCGTACGGGTTGAGCGTGTCCTTCGGAATGAAGTAGAAGGTCTTGCCCGCCGTCGAGTGACTCGATGCGGCAAGCCCGGCTGTGACGGCGACACCTGCGGTGATGATCGCCGCGAGCACAACCATCAATCTGCGCCCATGCATTCGGTGGGCTCCTTTCGCGTAAGGGGAATGGCTGACGTACCGGTGCACCGTGCGCCTCCTACGCACTACCGGGGGTATGCGGCTGTGACGCCGCCGTCGACGTTGACGACATTTCCGGTCGATTTGTTGGATTGCGGTCCGGCGAAGAACGCGATCGCTTCCGCGACGTCTTCGGGATAGACGGCGACGCCAAGCTTGGTGCGGCTCTTGTAGAACGTCTGCAGCTCGTCCTCGCTGACGCCGTACGTGCTGGCCCGCTCGGCCTTCCAGTCGGACGACCAGATGCTCGAGCCCTGGATGACCGCGTCCGGATTGACCGTGTTGACGCGGATCCCGTGCGGGCCGCCCTCTTCCGCGAGGCAGCGTGCAAGGTGCAGCGATGCCGCCTTCGCAGAGGAATACGCAGCTGCGTTGCTCCCCGCAACGAGCGCGTTCTTCGATGCGACGAAGACGATCGAGCCGCCTGTCGCCTGCTGAGTCAACACGCGGAAGCTCTCCCGCGCCGCGAGGAAGTAGCCGCGTGCGAGCACCGCGAAACTGAGCTCCCAGTCCTCCAGTGTCGTCTCGGTGATCGACGCACTCGTTGCGAGGCCTGCGGAGGCGACGAGAATGTCGAGGCCTCCGTACTCGAGCACCGTGCTCCGGATCAAGTCTGCCACGGCATCCTCGCTCGTCACGTCGGTGCGGATCGCGAGCGCCCGCCGAAGCCCGAACTCCGAGCGGATCTGATCGGCGAGCTCCTCGGCGCCCTCGAGGTTCAGATCGCCCACGACGACGTGCGCGCCGCGCGCCGCGAGGACCTGGGCCGTGGCGCGGCCGATGCCGCTCGCCCCGCCCGTGATCACCGCGACCTTGCCGGCCAGGTCTCCGCGCGGCGGCGCCTGGGCGAGCTTGTAGCGCTCGAGCGGCCAGTACTCGATCGCGAACGCCTCGGCCTCCGTCAGCGAACGGAACCCGCCGAGGGCGTCGGCCGCGTCTTCGACGGCGATCGCCCGGTGGTAGAGATCGCGCGAGACGCGGGCACGGCCGGCGTCGCCTCCGCTGGTCACGATCCCGACGCCCGGGACGAGGATGACACGGGGACCCGCCGGGTCGATCGGGAACTGCCCCGTCTCGTCGTCGACGTTGCGGTCGTAGTAGTCGCGGTACCACTGCGCGTAGCCGCCGACACCTGCACGAAATGCGTCTGCCAGCTCGGTGGCCGTGCCGGTGCGCGGATCGAAGTCCACGACCAGCGGCTTGTGCTTCGTGTTGATCAGGTGGTCGGGACAGGGCGCTCCCGTCTGGCTCACCTCGCGCGTCCGGGCTGCGGAGGCGAACGCGAGTGCTTCCGTGCTTCGGTCGACCTCCAGCACGAGCCCGTCGGCGTCTGCCAGCAGAGCGCCACGGAGCGCGGGCAGGGACTGCGACAGAAGCGCGGCGACCACCCCGTCCTGGAGCTCCGCAGCTTGCCTGCCCCCCAGCCCGAAGCCGCCCTGGGCAGCGTCGTCGATCGCGCGGGCGGCGCGCGACACGAATTCGATCGTCGACTCGTAGCTCTCTTCGCCGGTCTCGCCCCACGTCACGAGCCCGTGCTTCTCGAGCAGCACGGCACGGGCGCTCGGCGTCTCTTCCAGCAGCAGAGCGATGCGCCGCGACATGTCGAAGCCCGGACGCTGGTAGTCGAGCCAGACGATCTCGTCCCCGAACGCCTGCTCGGCGAGCGTGCGCCCGTTGGGGTTCGACGTCAGTGCGATCACGGCGTCGGGATGCGTGTGGTCGACGTGCGTGGCCGGGATGAAGGCGTGGAGGAGAGTCTCGATCGACGGGCGCGGCTGATCGGCCCGCACGGCGGACGCGCGGAGGTAGTCGACCATCGCGGCGTCGTCCATCTCGGCCCGCTCGCGGAGCGGCAGCAGCTCGTCGAGCCGCAGGCCGGCGAAGCCGCCGGGGGAGATGGAGGCGAGGTCGGTGCCAGAGCCCTTGACCCAGAGAACCCTGATCTCGCGACCCGTGTGGTCGGCGGCCGTCTCCTTGGAGGACGTGTTCCCGCCGCCGATGTTCGCAAGCGCGCGGTCGGCGCCGAGCAGACGCGACCGGTAGACGAGCCCGTCGAGGACCGAGAGACCCGATCCCGCGGCGTCGTCCCACCGGTCTACCGGGGCGGCGATGCCGCGCAGAGCGCCGATCGTTTCGCTCACGCCGTCACCTCGGAAACGGCCGCAAGGGCCGAGAACCGCTCGCGGGCCGCGGCCCAGGCGTCGTCCGCGCGCGGTTCGTAGACCGTCGGGCGCGAACGAGCTACGGACGATCGACCGCGCCTCATCGATCGACCCGATCTCACCGAGCGCCATCGTCTGCACGAGCAGGTTGCCGAGCAGCGTCGCTTCCTCTGGCCCAGCGAGGACGGGCAGGCCCGCCGCATCTGCCGTCCATTGACACAGGAGCGCGTTGCGCGCTCCGCCGCCGAGCACGTACAGCTCGCCCGGGTCGACACCCGCGACCCGCCGCAACATGTCGACCGTCTCCGCGTGCTTGAGCGCGAGGCTCTCCAGCACGCACCTGACGGTCTCGCCGACGTCCGCCGGGCGGCTCTGACCCGTCGCCGTGCAGTAGTCGCCGATTCGCCGCGGCATGTCGCCCGGCTCGAGGAAGAGATCCGCATTCGGGTCGATGAACGACCCGAACGGCGGCGCCGACCGTGCGAGCTCGACGAGCTCGTCGAACGAGAACGTCTGCCCCTGTTCGGCCCAAGCCCGGCGGCATTCGTGGAGATGCCAGAGGCCGATGACGTTGCGCAGCAGGCGCGTCGTTCCGGCGACCCCGCCCTCGTTCGTGAGGTTGGCGGCGAAGGTGTCGTCGTTGATGAGCGGCTCGTCGAGCTCCACGCCGACGAGCGACCAGGTGCCGACACTGAGGAAGATCGACCCCGGCTGTGCGAACGGCGCAGCGGCGACGGCGGAACCGGTGTCGTGGGTCGCTCCCGCAACGACGCTGGCCTGGCCGAGCCCAGTCTGGTCGGCGGCCTCGGCGGTGACGCCGCCGAGCAGCGTGCCGGGCGCGACGACCTCCGGGAAAACCTCGGTCGGGATGTCCAGGCGCTCGAGCAGATCGCCGGCCCAGCGACCTTCCACCGGGTCGTAGCACTGGGTGGTCGTGGCGTTCGTCAGCTCGGTCGTCCTGCTGCCGCACAGCCAGTGATGGAACAGGTCGGGCATCAACAGGAGCCTGTCGGCGGCCGCGAGTGCCGGACTGTGCTCGGACGCCATCGCGGCGAGCTCGAAGATCGTGTTGATCGGCAGGAGCTGGATCCCCGTGCGGTCGTAGAGCTCGCGCGCCGGAACGCGTTCGAACGCCGTCGCGAAGGCCTCGGCGCGACGCGCGTCGCGATAGTGAACGGGATCTTCGAGCAGGCGATTGTCTGCGTCGACCAACCCGAAGTCGACCCCCCAGGAGTCGACGGCGACCGAGTCGACCGCTGCGTCTCGTGCGGACGCGCGCAGTCCGTCGAGGACGTTCCGGCGGAGCTCTCCGACGTTCCAGCGCAGCGCGCCCGCGGAGCGGACCGGCTCGTTCGCGAACCGGTGGGTCTCGGTCACGGTCAGCGTCTCGCCGTCGAACCGGCCGAGTGCCACGCGACCGCTCTGGGCGCCGAGATCGACCGCCGCCATCGTCGCCATCAGCTTGCGTCTCCGTCGTTGTGCACGGCGCGCCGGAGGTCTCGGGGCCGCACGGCCAACAGCTCCCGCGGACCCGGATCGACGGTGATCACGTCCACCCCCTCGGCGCGCCACGCCTGCACCTCTTCCTCGGGCGCGCTCGAGTCGGTCACGATTCCGGTGAGCTCGCTCGTCGGGACGAACGCGAGCAGCGCGCTGCGATGCCACTTGCTGCTGTCGACGATGCCGTAGACCTGCTCGCACGCATCGGCCATCTCCTGCTTGATGCGAACCTCGTCGGGATTCAGGTCCATCAGGCCGCGCTCGAGGCTCAGGCCGCGTGCTCCCAGGAAACCCTTGTTGATCCGTGTCGTTCGGAGAACGTCGGTGCCGAGGTCGCCGACCAGCGACATCGCGAACAGCCTCAGCGTCCCGCCGGTGACGAGCACCGTGATCCCGGCGGCGTCGGCCAGCGCAGTCGCGACGAGGAGGCCGTTCGTGACGACGACCAGCTCCCGTTTCGCACGCAGCTCGAGCGCGAGGTAGTACGCCGTGGTGCTCGCGTCGAGCGCGACGGCCTCGCCCTCAGCGACCATCGCAGCGGCTGCGCGCGCGATCGCACGCTTCCGCTCGACCTCGAGCCGGAGCCGGAAGTCGAAACCGACCTCCGATTGCCCGTCGCCGAGCGCACGCACGCCGCCCCGCACCCGTGAGACGAGCCCTTGCTGCGCGAGCAGCGTGAGATCGCTCCGAACCGTTACCTCCGAAACCGAAAACGCTTCCGCAAGTTCCGTAACCGCAACCGAATCGCGGCTCTCGAGCATCTGCAGCACCTGCCGCATCCGCCCATCCTGCGATAAACCAGGAAAGTCACGTCGGTCTTCGATGCCGCCGACCCTACGCCCCGGGCCGAGATGTGTCAATAGTTCAACTGCACTGGCTTTCGAAATGTGCCGAATCGAAAGTCGGTTCGTAAATTGGACGCCGATCGTGCAAACTCCCGAGCGATGGACGAGCAGCACGTTCTCGAGCGCCTGCGCGAACTCGCGATCGAGACGCCGTCCTGGGGCTACGGAAATTCCGGCACGCGGTTCCACGTCTACCCGTGGCCCGGAGCTGCGCGCACCGTCCACGAGCGCGTCACCGACGCGGCGCTCGTCCACCGCCTGACCGGCTGCTGCCCCTCGGTCGCCCTGCACATTCCCTGGGACGCGACGGACGACTACGGCGCGCTCCATCGGTACGCGGCCGACCTCGGTCTTCGGATCGGCGCGATCAATCCCAATCTCTTCGGCTCGGACGAGTACAGGCTCGGCAGCCTGTGCAATCCGGATGCGTCCGTCCGCGCACGCGCGCTCGACCATTGCCTCGAGTGCATCGCGATCGCGACCGAAGTTGGATCGGATCTGATCAGCCTGTGGCTGGCCGACGGCACGAACTACCCGGGCCAGGACGACCTCACCGAACGGCACAGACGGCTGCTCGACGGCCTCGAGCAAGTGTACGCGGCGCTCCCGCCTGGGATGCGACTGCTCATCGAGTACAAGTTCTTCGAGCCCGGCTTCTACAGCACGGATCTCCCCGACTGGGGGACGGCAGCGCTCGCCTGCCGGCGGCTCGGGCCGCAGGCGCAGGTCCTGGTCGACACGGGCCACCACGCGCAGGGCACGAACGTCGAGCAGATCGTGGCACTGCTGCTCGGCGAGGGGCTGCTCGGCGGCTTCCACTTCAACAACCGCAAGTACGCGGACGACGACCTGATCGTCGGCTCGATCGACCCCTTCGAGCTCTTCCGGATCATGCGAGAGATCGCACGTGCGGGCGACGTCGGGCAGATCGCCTTCATGATCGACCAGTCCCACAACATCGAGGGAAAGATCGACGCGATGATCCAGTCGGTGCTGAACATCCAGACCGCATATGCGAAGGCGCTGCTGGTCGACGAGCCTCGTCTCGCGGCGGCACAGTCGGAGGGGGACGTGCTCGGCGGGCATCGGATCCTCCTCGACGCGTTCGAGACCGACGTGCGGCCGCTGCTCGCGCGGCTCCGCCGGCAGCTGGAGCTCGAGGACGACCCGGTCGAGGCATTTCGCGCAGGAGGCTACGCCGAGGCACGAACCCGCGAGCGCGGCGTCAGTTCCGTCGAGAGCGCGTACGAACAGCTGTAGCGGCTGAGTGCAGATCGCGCTCTTCATCACCTGCATAGCGGACACTCTGTTCCCCGAGGTCGGGCAGGCCACGGTTCGCGTCCTGGAACGGCTCGGGCACGAGGTCGTCTTTCCGTCAGAGCAGACGTGCTGCGGACAGATGCACCTGAACAGCGGGTACCGCAAGGACGCGGAGCAACTCGGCCGTCGCTTCCGGTCGGTCTTCGGCGAGTTCGACGCCGTTGTCTCGCCGTCGTCGTCCTGCGTCGGGACCGTGCGAGGTGAATGGGGGATGACGAACGTCTTCGAGCTCTCCGAGCTGCTCGTGCAGAAGCTCGGCGTCGAGAACGTCGGGGCGAGGTTCCCGGCCAAGGTTGCCTATCACCCGACCTGCCATTCACTCCGCGTCACCCGGGTCGGTGACGCGCCCATGCGACTGCTCCGAAACGTCCGAGGCCTCGAGCTCGTCGAGCACGCCGACCCGGACGAGTGCTGCGGCTTCGGCGGAACGTTCGCGCTCAAGAACGCAGACACGTCGAGCGCGATGCTCGACGACAAGTGCGCTGCGCTCGAGGCGTCCGGAGCCAAGTGGTGCACGGCACTCGACAGCTCCTGCCTGCTGCACATCGGCGGCGGGCTCGCGCGTCGACGTTCGCCGACCGGCGCCATCCATCTGGCCGAGATCCTCGCCGCGACGTGACGACCTTTCCCGAAGCAGCTCGGATCGAGCTCGCGAACACACAGCTGCGGTCGAACCTCCGTCACGCGACCGAGACGATCCGGGCGAAGCGTTCACGCGTCGTCGCCGAGCTGCCCGACTGGGAGGAGCTGCGCGACGCCGGCAAGGCGATCAAGGAGGACGTGCTCGCGAATCTCGACCGTTACCTCGTCGAGTTCGAGAGCGCGGTCGTGGCGGCCGGAGGGCACGTGCACTGGGCCCGCGACGCAGCCGAGGCGAACGCGATCGTGGTCGAGATCGCACGGGCTCACGGTGCGACCGAGGTGGTCAAGGTCAAGTCGTTGACGACCGACGAGATCAAGCTGAACCAGGCTTTGGCCGAGGCCGGCATCCAGGCACTCGAGACCGATTTTGCGGAGCTCATCCTGCAGCTCGACGGAGACTGGTCCTCGCACATCCTCGTCCCGGCGATCCATCGGAACAGGACCGAGATTCGCGACCTCTTCGCCCGGACGATCGCACCCGGCCTCGAGTCGAACGACCCGGCCGACCTCGCCGAGGCCTCGCGCGTGCACCTGCGGGAGAAGTTCCTCGACGCCCGGGTCGGCGTCAGCGGCGCGAACTTCGGGATCGCGGAGACCGGGACGATCTGCGTCGTCGAGTCCGAAGGGAATGGCCGCATGTGCACCACGCTGCCGCCCGTCCTCGTCTCCATCCTCGGGATCGAGAAGCTCCTCCCGACGTTCGCGGACCTCGAGGTCTTCCTGCAACTGCTGCCGCGTTCGTCGACGGGCGAGCGAATGAACCCGTACACGTCGCTCTGGACCGGTGTGAGCGAAGGCGACGGGCCGGAGGAAGTGCACGTCGTGCTGCTCGACAACGGCCGAACGCGCGTCCTGGCCGACGAAATCGGCCGCCAGGCCCTCCACTGCATCCGCTGCAGCGCGTGCCTCAACGTCTGCCCGGTCTATTCCCGCACGGGCGGGCACGCATACGGGTCGGTCTACCCCGGGCCGATCGGCGCGATCCTCACACCACAGCTCGAAGGCATCGACAAGCATTCGTCGTTGCCGTACGCATCGAGTCTCTGCGGTGCGTGCTACGAGGTCTGCCCCGTCAAGATCGATATTCCGCGGGTGCTGCTGCACCTCCGCGAGCAGGCAGTCGAGGCCAAGGGCGGATTCGCCGAGGGAATCGCGATGGGTCTCGCCGGCTGGGCTTTCCGGAGCGAGCGCCGATACGCATTGGCGCAGCGGCTCGCGCCGCCGCCGACCCGTCTCCGCTCTCAGACCGGCTCGCTCCGCAAGCTGCCGTTCCCCTTGTCGGGCTGGGCGCGGACGCGTGATCTGAAGTGGCCGGCGCAGCGGAGCTTTCGCGACTGGTGGAGGCGGCGGTGACCGATTCGCGGACCGAGCTGCTCGACCGCGTGCGGAGAGCGATCGACGGCGCGGCCTGCTGCAGAAACAAGCCGCTCCTATCGACGCGAGGGCTCGCTCGACGCCGAGTCGAGGACACAGCTCTTCTGCGACCGCGTCGGCGACTACCGCGCCGTGGTCTCGCGGATCGAGATCTCGGAGCATCGAGACCGCGGTCGGCGGCATCTGCGCCAACCGCGGCGTTCGCCGGCTTGCGATCCCGCCGCAACTGACGCTTGCGGCCCGCCGGCGTCGACCTCGTCGAAGATCACGGGCTGAGCGCACACGAGCTGGACCGCGTCGACGGCGCCTTCACGTGCTGCACGGCTGCGGTCGCCGAGACCGGCACGATCATCCTCACGGGTGGACCGCAGGAGGGACGCCGTGCGCTGACGCTCGTTCCGGATCTCCACATCTGCCTCGTCCTCGAGACGCAGATCTGCGAGCTGCTCCCCGAGGCGCTCGCGAGGATCGAAGCCGAAGGGCGCGCGCACTGCCCGATCACGTTCATCTCAGGCCCGTCGGCGACCTCGGACATCGAGCTCAGCCGCGTCGAAGGCGTGCACGGGCCGCGCAATCTGTTCGTTCTCGTCGCCAAGGAGGCCTCATGACCCAGCGATCGGCGTTCGTCCTGAAGGTGCGTCCGGAGAGAATCGACGAATACGTCGAAGCGCATCGCGCAGTCTGGCCGGAGATGCTCGACGCGCTACGGGCAGCGGGCATCCGGAACTACTCGATCTTCCGCTCGGGCAACGAGGTGTTCGGCTACTTCGAGTCCGACGACCTCGAGGCGGCAGGGCGCTACCTCGATGCGCAGGAGGTGAACAGCCGCTGGCAGGATCACATGGCCGACCTGCTCGAGGAACGCGTCCCCGACAGCGGCCCGCCGCCGCTTCAGGAGGTGTTCCGACTCGACTGAGCGGCGTCGCCGTTCCTTCGTGCGAGCCGAAGCAGGAGGCGTAGGGTTGCCTCAATCGAGCAGGAGGGTGAGATGGCAGTCGCACGCGTCGTGACCTTCGATGGAGTCAGCAAGGAGCGGATGGAGGAGATGAAGCGCGAGATGGGCGCGCCCGATTCTCAGCCGCCCGAGGGATTTCCACCGGCCGAGTTCGTGACGCTTCACGACCCCGAGGCGGAGAAGTCGGTCGTGATCTTCTTCTTCGAGACCGAGGACGACTACCGCCGCGCCGACGCGATTCTGGAGGCAATGCCGACCGGAGAGACGCCCGGCTCGCGCTCGTCGGTCACGAGGTACGACGTCGCAATGCGCATGAAGTCCTGAGCGATCGCGGAGGCCGAACGAGCTTCAGTTCGGCGGTGTCCCAGCGCCAGGTGTTGTCGGCCGTGATGTGCGTGCCGCCGATCCAGCGGTCGATGCCGAGAAGCTCGACTCGGTCGGCTTCGCCGCGCAGCGTGCGTTCTCCCGTTGCCGTAAGACGCAGCTGGAGCCGTGCGAAGAGCAGGCTGTCGCCGAGCGGAGGCGGAGGAGGAAGCGGGGTGCCGTCGTCGGTTTCGAGGAGCCGTGTCTGCCCCTGCCCGAGTGCTGCCAGAGCTCGGTAGAACCAGGCGTCGCCGAGGAACGGGCGCCTCCTCCAGTCGCTGCGCCGCGACGAAGGCGGCGGGAGGCGTGCGCGCGCCGGCGGCGACCGCCTGGAGCGCTCGTCGTTCGGTCCCCGAGAGCCCGTCTGCCGGCGCGGGCAGCTCCTCGAGCAACCGCCGCAGCGCGGAGCCGAGATACGGCAGCTCCGCGGTCTCCCGCGTCGCCCACCCGGCGAGTGCCGTGGGCTCCGTCGCCTGGAGGGCGGCCCAGGCGCTCGCGGCCGCCTCGAGCGCGGCCGGTGCCGCCCGCCGCCGGGAGGGCCAGAGCGTCTCGAGCTCGCTCGCCGTCAACTCGCCGAGACCGGCGAACGACGGCCTGCCGGGGAAGGAGCCGATGACGATCAGCTCGGGCGCGGCCTCCTCCGCGTGGGCGAGCGCGAGCGCGTCGAGGAGTTGGAGCTGGTCGTAGAGGTCGTGCTCGAACCAGAGCACCACCTGGAGGCCGTCGCGGAGCGATTCGAGCAGCTGCCGGTCGCGCCGCTCGAGCGAGGAGAGCAGCGCCTGCCGGCGACCCCAGCCGCAGTCCGCGAGGAAACGGGCGCGCGTCCGCAGCAGCTTCTGTCGCGGCAGCGCCGGCACCGGCCCCTCGTGGAGCACGTCCTGCCAGGGCAGCACGGCGCCGCCGAGCGCGGTCTGCCGCAGCGTGTTGCCGGCGCTCTCGCCGTTCGTGATGTGCAGGAGCGAAGGCCGTGACATCGGCGCGCCGCCGCGGCGGGCGAGGTAGGCGGCGCCGCAGCGTGCAGTGGTCGAGCGACGCGCAGGCGCAGCCGACGACGCGCGCGAGCTCATCCCGCATGCGCTGCAACGCCGCGATGCGCGCGTCGATCTGGTCGATCTTCGCCGCCATCCGCACCCGCAGCGCCTCCGACGGCGCACCCGAACGACGTGCCGCGCGCAGGTACTCGGCGATCTCTGCCAGCGTGAAGCCGACCGCCTGTGCCTCCTTGATCGCGCCAAGGAAGCGCACCGTCTCCTCGTCGTAGCGGCGATGCCCGCTCGGCGTCCGCTCCGGCGCCGGCAACAGCCCCCTCCGCTCGTAGTAGCGCAGCGTCTCGACGTTCACTCCCGCGCGTTCCGCGACCTCGCCGACTCTCACGCCGCTGACTATAAGCCCGTACCTAGGTACGGAAATCAAGCCGAATGACCCATTTGGGTCGGTCGGACGGAGCGCTTCCCGGGCTAGAAAGTCCTGTCGGCAGTCACAGCCGGCCGATTGGCCGCGCCGCGGCCAGCGACACACACAGGGGAGCGAGATGAGCACGACGCAGACAGCGACGACGCTGGAACAGGCCCCTTCCTCGCGGAGGGAGCGCCGGCGCAGGCTCGGGTGGGCCTGGTTCGCGGGCGCCGACCAGCGCGTCCTCGAGCTCGTCCCGAGCGAACGGAGCTTCCTCGACGCACAGGGGCTCGTGATCGTCGCGATGGCCGTCGTGACCGGCTTCGCGGTCACGGTCGCGGGCAGCGGCTGGTGGAACGTCCCGATCACCCACCTCCTGTGGCTCGGAGTGATCTGGACCGCCGTCATCTGCATCGTCGACCGTCTGATCTACAAGAGCTTCGGGACGAGCCGCAAGGCCAACCTGGCGCTCGCTGTTCCGCGCGCCGCGCTGTCTCTGATGCTGGCGCTCGTCCTCGGTCTGCCGATGGTGCAGTTCATCTTCAAGCCCTCGATCTCGAACCAGCTGTCGCACTCGAGCGCCGTCGAGCAGAAGGTCGCGCAGAAATCTGCGCTCACCTTCTACGAGCCGAAGATCAAGGACGCGAACGCACAGATCGCCGCGATCCAGGGCCAGGAGACCACGCTCCAGAATCGCGTCGACAAGTTCACCCGACTGTCGGGCTGCGAGAACAACGAGGCGTCGTGCTCACACACGCATCGCACCGGCTGCGGGCACTGGTGCCACTTCTACGCGCATCAGGCGAGCAGCGCCCGTGCGACCCTCGACCGCAACCACCCCGTCAACCAGAGGAAGATCGCGGGACTGCGGGCGAAGATCGGCGACGTGGCAGAAGAACGAGGCGCTCGAGACCCGGACGCGTGTCACCGCCATCGCCCAGGACCAGGACCTGCTCGCGCGGGCACAGGCGCTGTCGACGATCGAGAAGCAGCATCCGGAGGTCAGGCGTTACGTCCTGTTCGTGCTCGGGCTCTTCGTCTGTCTCGACCTCGTCGCCCTGGTCATGAAGCTGTCGCACCTCTTGATCGGCGGCGCCGTCTACGAAGAGGTGGCGGCCGAGTTGCGGGAGCGGGACCGGCTGCAGGCGCATCGGCTGCGCGAGGAGACGGCGGTCCTCCGCAAGCGGATCACCGAAGAGGCTCGAGCCGACGTGGACGTGGACGAGGTTCGGATCGACTCCGAGCGCACGCGCCGGATCGCCGACGAGCAGGCGAAGTTCACGCCCAAGCCGGCGCTGAGCTAGCGGCTGACCTGCAGGCCGTCCCAGCCCCACCGCGGCATCGCCGCGCCCGGAGGGACGACGGCGTCCTCGCTCGAGTACGACAGCACGTTGTCGACGGCCCACCGCATGTAGTCCCCAGCGCCGCTCGAAACGCCGGGTCGTCGGGAAGGTCGGCATCGTCGAGCGCACGCAGGAAACAAGCGAGAAACCGCCTCGCCGAGGTCGCTCATGTCGCCGTTGCCTGCGTGCAGCTGCAGCACGCCCGATTCGTCGCCGCACGACTGCGAGTAGGCACGGCCGGACCTCCCATGACCTCGGCCCAGTACGCGGCCAGGCGCTCGACGTGCTGCGGATGCTGGTCGTCGCGCGAGAACGGATGATTGAGCACGGGATCCGCGAGGCAGCGCGCGTGGTGCGCGCGTGCGAGGGCGAGAAATGCGGCGTCACCGCCGGCGAGCTCGTACAGCGTGCCCATGCCTGCGAGGCTAGCTGGACGTTCTACGACTGGAGCTGGGCGGTCCAGTCCGTGTCGAGCCCGCAGCTGTACTGCGTCCCGTCGCTGTACGTGAAGGTGTCCGCTACGTGCAGATGCCCGCTGGCTGTGGCCGCCCGTGTCGAACGTTCCGGTGACGGCTGTCCCCGCGGCGGATCCCGCGACGGCCGTGAAGTTGAACGAGAGGTCGGCGGCAATCGGAGCGCTTCCGGTCGTGTCGAACGTGATGTCGAAGCCTGTCGACCCGGGCTGGCACGTGGCGTTGAGGACGCCGAAGTGGCCGTTCGCCCAGAACTGCCCGCCCGCCGTGACGTCGAAGCAGATGCCGGAGCCGTTGCCCGTGAAGCCGCAGTAGCGGCCGGCGACGGGCCGTGGCCGGAGGCGGAGCGGTCGTCGTCGTGGTCGTCGTCGTGGTCGAGGTCGTGGTGGTCGTCGCGGTCGTTGTCGTCGAGGACGAAGTGCCGTGAACGGCCGGTCCCGGTGCCCGAGACCGCGTACCACCTGGCGCCGAAGGCCGAGACGGCCTCGCCCTTCGTCTGGCCGGCAGCGGTATCGCGGGCGTAGGTGTAGAGCGGATGCCCGTGGTAGGTCACCTGCATCCGGCCGTCGCCGCGCTTCGCCCTGCCGAGGAGCGCGGCCTTGATCCCGGCCCCGGCGGTCGGCTTGGTGACGTCGACGAGCGGCCGCCAGACGTTCGCGCAACCCGCCGAGCAGGCGCTCCTGCCTGCTCGGATCCTTCGCAAAGAGATACAGCGTGTGGCCCTGCGAGGTCACGAGAATCCGGCCGAGCGGGGTGCTGCGCAGCGAGACCGTGGCGGCCGAGTTGACGGCGCTTCTTGGCGGGCAGGGTGGCGGCGAAGAATCCGACCGTACCGAGGGCCGCTGCGAGCGCCATCGCGATGACCGACGAATTCTTCGGCTTGGGCATGCCACGTCTCCTTGTGTGAGTTACTCGAGGGGAATCCGACGCTCTCATCGTTGGTCGACGAGGCGTCGGGGTAAAGAGGGGCGGGCATGCTAACAGCGGCCGAACACGGCTCGGTCGCCGCCGCCTTGGCGGGGTCGCGGCGGGATTGTGCCGTCCGCCGCGACCCCGCCTCTCTTGTCAGCCTGCGGTGATCGAGCCGTAGAGCCCGTGCTTCTCGCCCGAAGGACCGGACAGGAAGTAGAGGGTGTTCGTCGGTCCGGCGGCTGCGCCGTTTCCGAACGCGATCGCCCAGAGGCCGTCGATCGCGATCGGCGCTCCGTTGGCGACACGCAGCTGGCCCTTGTAGACCCACTTGGTGCCGCTCTGGGTGTACGCGCTGATCCTGCCGTTGCCGAAGTTCCCGACCAGCAGATACCCACCGAAGACGCTGAAGTCCGCCGGTGCCAGCGCGAGCCCCCACGGGGCGTTCAGCGGCGCATTCTTCTTGCCGCTGTTCACGACACTCGCGATGAGCTGGCCGTCCGGCGTGAACTCGTCCACGTAGGCCTGCCCCGGCACTGCCACGTCGTCCTTCTTCGCAGCGTCCTGCTTGGCGTACGTCACGAAGATGTTTCCGCCGAGCGCCTGGATCCCGAACGGCGCGAACCCCTTGGGGATCTTCGAGTTCTTGAAGCCGCCCGTGGTCGTGATCAGCTTGAACGACGCGTCGAAGACGTCGACTCGGCCGTTGTGGAAGTCGGTCGCGTAGAGACGGTCCGAAGCGACTGCGAGTCCCTTGTAGACCGCACCCACACTCGACCGGTCTGCGCCGACGACGGCAACGGTGCCGTTGACAGCCGGCGTCCAGCCGAGGACCTTGCCCGCCTCGGTCGAGAACAGGAAGCGTGCTGCGCCGCTCTTCCCGCTGTCTGTGACGACGAAGTCGGCGGCGTTGCCGTTGAAGACGGTTCCGGTCGGCGCCCCGGCGACCGTGACGGTGAGCGCCGCCTTCACCCCGGTACCGCTGTAGAGCGTCGATGTGTTCGAGCCGTTGTTCGCCGCCCACCAAGGCGTCGTCGGCCCGGCGCTCAGGCCCCAGCCGTTGACGAGCGCCGCATCCGTTGCAGCAGCCGGAGTGGCACTACTGTCGGACACGAGCGGATGGACGGTGTAGATGTTGGCCGCCGAACGGCCGTGCGCTGCGCCTGCGACAACGGCGACCACGACGGCCGCGACTCGCGAGCACGAGCGATTTCAAGAGCCTGCTGGACATCACAAATCCTCCCCATTTTCGAACCTGCTAACAGGGATAAGTACGCTCGAGGCGAGGAGTCGGTTTCACCGTCGCGAACTGGGCCTGCGGACGAGCGATCTCGCCGTTCCCGAGCCTTGCTGAGCAGAGCGCCGACATCCGGAGGGTCTAAGGTGCGCGTCAGGTGACTGCGGCACCGAACTCCGTGCGGAGCTATCTGGCCGTTCTGCCGGCGGTCGCCGGTCTCGTCGTCGTCGGCGGCGCATCGGCAGCATCCCACCAGGGCGCACAGGGAAACACGGGGCAGGCCGATCAGTTCCTCGTCGTCTGCGTCCAGGCCAAGGGCTCCGCCGAGAGCGTCGGCGACCTGAACGTGAAGCTCGGATCCTGCAAGGGCGGGAAGGTGTACCGGATCCCCCTCGTCGCCGAGGGCTCCGGGCCGACCGGACCGGCGGGGCCGACCGGAGCGCGCGGTCCGACAGGCGCGCGCGGTCCGACGGGAGCGGGCGGGTCCGCGGGCGCACGCGGCCCGACCGGAGCGCCGGGGTCGGGCAGCGGGACGCCGGGGCCGACGGGCGCAACAGGGGCTCAGGGGCCGAAGGGGTCGACCGGCGCAGCCGGCGCCGCGGGCACCAAGGGTGCGACCGGAGCGCAGGGGCCGGCAGGGACGGCCGGTGCGAAGGGTGCAACCGGCGCGGCTGGGGCCGCCGGTGCGACTGGGGCGACGGGCGCGACGGGCGTCAAAGGCCCGACCGGAACGCAGGGACCGCAGGGGATCCAGGGCGCCAAGGGCACCACCGGAGCGAGTGGAGCAAGCGGCGCGGCCGGAGCTAGCGGTGCAAAGGGCGCGACCGGGACAAAGGGCGACGGAACAAGGGCGCTACCGGAGCGAACGGCGCGACGGGCGACGGGGCAAAGGGCGCAACCGGCCACGGAGAAGGTGCGACCGGGGCCAAACGGCGCGGAGAAGGGTACGACCGGAGCGAAAGGCACGACCGGAGCGGCGCGGAGCAAACGGCGCGACAGGTGCCAAGGGAGCAACGGGGGCGAAGGGCGCAACCGGCGCAAAGGGCGACCGACGGGGACCGCGAAGGGTGCAAGGCCGCAGGGCGTCGACCGGCCAGGCCAAGGGCGTGACCGGCGCGAAGGGCGCGACCGGGGCAAACGGCGCCAAGGGCACAACCGGCGCCAAAGGCACAACCGGCGCCAAGGGACAACCGGCGCGAAAGGCGCAACGGGCGCGAAGGGGCCGACCGGGACGCAGGGCCCGCAGGGCGTGAAAGGCGTGACCGGCGCGAAGGGCGTGACCGGCGCGAAGGGCACGACCGGGTCGAACGGCGCCAAGGGCGTGACGGGCGCCAAGGGCGCGACCGGCGCGAAGGGCCCGACCGGGACGCAAGGGCCGCAGGGCGTCAAGGGCGTCACCGGCGCGAAAGGCGTGACCGGCGCCAAGGGTGTGACGGGCCCGAGCGGGACGTCCGGCGCGACGCGCGTCGTCGGCGCCGCCGGCCGCCAGCGCGGCGAACGCGAACGCGGGGGTGACGGTGACCGCAACAGCGACCTGCTCGACCGGCAAGGCGCTGGGCGGCGGTGCTCAGGTGACTTCGGCGAACGCTGCCCAGGTTCAGAGGATGACCCTGGCTCAGTCGTACCCAGCACGGCGACGGTCTGGACTGCGGTCGGCACGGTCATCGCGAACCTGACTGCGGCGAACACGATGACCGTGACCGCTTACGTCATCTGCGGCTGACGCAGACGTACGCGGCGATCAGCCGCGCAGCGCCTCGATCCAGTCGAGGCTCTTGCCGCAGAGCGTGCGGGCGCTCTCGGGGCGAACGAACGTGACCTGAGTGTCGCCGGTCGACGGGCTGATCCCGATCGGGCCGGTGCCGAACGGCGGCGTCCCACCGCTGCCCGGCCGAAGACTCGGGCCGCTGTACCGGAATCGCAAGCACGTGCGATCCCGGCCCAAGTCGAATCGAACCGATCGACGCGAACGTCCCGGGCCAGTTCAGCTCGCCGGTCGCACGGCCGACGCGCTGCCCGTCGACGTCGATCTCGACCGGCGCCTTGAACGAGCCCCCGATCGACGCGCCATAGGAAGCCGCCGACCGGACGACGAACGACGTGGTCATCTCCAGGCTCGTCGTCAGGTACGGCGCGTCCGGGTCTTCCCCGTAGGCGCCGAAGGCGGTCGGCGGGCCGGCCGTGCCGTCGGTCTCGATCACGATCGCAGGTGCGCGAACGACCGTCGCCAGGACGCCGTGCGCGCCCGCCGCACGTCGGGCGAGCCGCAGAACGTCGCTGCACCGCGGGCACAGCGGCCGGTTGGAGCCTGCTTCCGAGCGAGAGGTGCTCGATGATCGGGCTCGGACCGTCTGCTCGTTGCCAGATCTGGTAGACGCGACCGCTCCAGATCGGCGAGTAGACGGACGGCGGACGGCTGGCGAGACCCGACCGGCGCAGCACGAGAGTTCGGTACGGAAGGATCTCGGAGAGCGCGATCTCGTCGATGTCGGGCGACTCGCCCGTCGCCGCTTCGCCGCCGTTTCGCAGTCGCACGAACCGCCGTCGAAGCTCAGAGGCCGCCTCGGCATCCATCTTGCGCAGGAAGTGGCGCGCGCCGTAGGGCTCGTACTCCGTCATCAACGTCGGCCCCTGCCCGGCGAACCGATTCCCGATCCCGGCGAGTTCCGACAAGCGGGCCGCCGGCGCGAGATCGACGGCCCGGTACTGCAAGCACGTTCGACCAGCCGACACCGGTGATGATCACACCGGCGACGATCGCGCCCTCGACACGGCGGCCGCCTTCGAAGGTGGCGGCGGCACCCGCAAGAGCGGCGGCAAGCACGATCGGAGAGGCGGAGGCGAGCGTCTTGCCCCCGATCCACGGTGATCCGGCGCCGACGTACGCGACGCAGGCGATCCCGGCCGACGCGAGCGCGACCGGCAGCCCCCAGGCCCCGCGCCGGAGCGCGGCCACGGACGCGAGCAACGCGGCCGCTCCGACGAGCAGGGCGAGAACGTGCACGACGTCGAGGTTGTGCGGCACGACCCTGAAGTCGCCCTCCGGCCAGATGCCGAACACCTGCAGCCAGCTGAGCCGGCCGATGAGATTGCCGAGCTCGCCGGAGCTCGTGAAGGCGCCCGAGCGGTGCAGCCACTCGACCGCGAGAACGGCGGACGGAACGGCGAGAATCAGTGCGCACGCGACGAAGCCGACCGACCTGAGGAGCGCGACCTCCCACCCGAGCCTGCGAACGGTCAGGACAGCGGTCGCGGCCAGGGGGACGGCGATCCAGACGCTCCCGCCGACGCTCAGGGTGCCCACCACTGCCGCCGAGGCGAGGGCCAGCGGAACGACCGCGGCGTGACGTTCGGCCTCGGCGGTCGGCTTGACAAGACACGCGAGCAGCACGACCAGTACTGCCACGGCCAGCTCCTTCACGCCGCCCCAGAGTGCATAGCCGTAGAGGAGCGCTGCCTGAGCGCCGACGATCGCCACGAGCGCCCGGAGACGCGCCGCTCTGACGATCCCGGCGGCGAGCTGGTACAGGCCGGACGCGAGCAACGCCGCCAGGAAGGCCAGGTACGGCTGCCAGAGCCAGGCGAGATCCTGCCCGACGAGCTCGCGGCCGATCCCGAGCGGCACGAGGGAGCCCAGCGGGTAGCCGTAGGCGAGGCTGGTCGCGAGCGTCGCCTGGTACGTCGACGGCGGCAGGCCTCCAACGTCGTACCCATGGCGCATCGCGCGGTCGAGCATCGCGAGGTACGTCGCCGTGTCGTCCAGCTTGATGTACCCGCCGAAGGTCGCCAGACCCGACAGAACGAACGGAGCCGCGAAGACCGCGAATGCGCCGACCACCGCGATCGCCAGGCCCACGTGCCGGCGAGGCGAGCGTGGCGGGATCGAGAGACCGATCCCGGCGACGGCGAGCGCGACGACGACGGGTGCCGCGAACGTGACGATCGGGCCACCGCCGAGCAGCGCGAACTGCCCGACCAGCGAGACGGCCGCGAAGCCGAGCGGCATGAGCAGGGGGGCCGGGATCTCGAGCGGCACGGCCCGCGCGACGAGGAGACCGCACCCGAGCGACAGCGCGGCGAGAACGAGCGGAAAGACCAGCCAGGCGAGCAGCATCGCCGCGCGCCGGGACTCTCAGCCGACCGGCGCGATTGCGTTGGCAGTCACGAGCGCGCGGGCCCTGCCAGGCTTCGGGTCGTACACCTCGACCTGCACGTTTCGGCCCGGGAACGCGAGGAACACGTTGGTCGGGCGGCTCGATCGATAGAACGCGATCCCACGGCCGCGGATCCGCAGCGCGACGGCGCCGCTGTCGCGGCTCTGAGCCGCAGTCGCCGCGTACGCGCCCGCAACGGGATATGTGCCGACAGTCAGGTACGGCCGCTTGCTGCCGACCGCGACCCCGGACGGGAGGTAGCGAACGAAGATTCGACCGTCCACTCCGCGGGTGAGCTCGTACCTCACTCCCGCACGGTCACCGGTCCAGAACACGTCGTGGTGGACCTGGACCGCCACGCTCTTCAGATCGGCGGGCGAGACAGCGGCCGGCGGCGCAGCCGCAGGTCCTCCGGCTGCCCGAACCGGGGCGATCGCTCCTGAGGAAACGAGCAATGCGGCCTCGTGTGCGACGGGCGAGAAGACCTCGATCTGGGCGTCCGAGCCCGGGTACGCGAAGAAGACGCTCAGCGGCTTCGCGCTGTCGTAGAAGGCGATCGCCCGACGATCGGCCGCCTGCACCTTGATCGACCCGCTGCGGTTCGCAAGCTCGTTCGTCACGCGAAAGGCGCCCTGTACGGGATACGTCCCGATCGTCAGGTACGGCCGGCCCGAGCCGACCGAAGCGCCGGACGGCAGATAACGGATGTAGACGCGGCCGCCGGTCGTCCTCGTGAGCTCGTACCGGTCACCGGCCCGCTGTCCTGCCCAGTACATCGGCAGCGCCGACGACGCGGCCAGTGTCCGCAGCAATGCGACCGGTGCCCGAACCGCGCCGTCACCGGCCTGTGGATTCGGTGACTGCGCGGCCGGCGACCCGCTGCCGCGCAGGAGCAGCCACACGACGAACCCGATCAACGCCGCGACCGCGAAGACCGCGCCGATGCGCACCGAGGGAAGCCGCCACCTGGGCCGGTCCCGAGCCTCCGCTGTCGGCAGATGTTCGTCCAACGGCCCGCATCATCGCTGAGCCCCAGGACGGCTGTAGAAAAGCCGTCGATCCACGTAAAGGTTTGCCTGCACAGCGCCGATAAGGGGTCGATGTCTGCGGTGGGCTCTCGGCGTGAAGGCCGTCGGAGGGCGAGTGACGACTGGGTCGCTCGCTGGCTTGCGGCGTGCTCGGATCTGGCCGAGCTCGAGCGCTCGAACCCGATGACGGACGCTGTGATCGACGAGATCGACGGCCGCATGATCCGGATCGGCGACCGCTGGCTCGCCGATTTCGCCTCCTGCAACTACCTCGGCTTCGACCTCGATCGCGAGATCATCGACGCCGTCCCCGGCTACCTCGACAAGTGGGGCACGCATCCGAGCTGGTCGCGTCTGCTCGGGAGCCCTGTGCTCTACGAGCAGATCGAAGAGCACCTCGCCGAGCTGCTCGGCGCGCCCGACGCGCTCGTCTTTCCGACGATCACCCTGATTCATCTTTCGGTGATCCCGCTGCTGGCCGCGAGCGGAACCGTGTTCGTCGACCGGCGCGCCCACAAGACGATCTACGAAGGCGCCGAGCTTGCGACCCTTCGCGGCGCGACACTGAAGCGCTTCGAGCACGGAGATCTCGACGAGCTCGAGCGCCTCCTGCGGAGCGACACGTCTACGGCGCGGCTGATCTGCATCGACGGAGTGAACAGCATGACCGGGAACGTCGCCGACCTCCCCGGCTACGCGGCGCTCGCGCGCGAGTACGACGCGATCCTCTACGTCGACGACGCGCACGGCTTCGGTGTGATCGGCGAGCGAAGCCAGAGTGAATCGACGCCGTACGGGCTGCGCGGAAACAGCATCGTGCGCCACTTCGGCGAGAGCTACGAGAACATCGTCTTCGTCGCCGGCTTCTCCAAGGCCTACTCGTCGCTGGCTGCCTTCATCGCGTGCCCGCCGGAGATGAAGCGGCTGCTCAAGACGGCCGCGCCGCCGTACCTCTACTCCGGCCCGTCTCCGGTTGCCTCCCTCGCGACGACCCTCACGGGGCTCGAGGTGAACGACCGGCGCGGAGACGCATTGCGCACCGATCTGTGGGCGAAGACCCAGCGCGTGCTCGAGTCGCTCGACAAGCTCGGCGTGCTGACTCCGAACATGCACGGGCTCCCGATCATCGAGGTGCCGCTCGCACAGCCCGAGCAGGTCGGAGATGTCGGCAAGTTCCTGTTCGAGAACGGCATCTACGTCACGCTGGCCGCGTATCCGCTCGTGCCGCGGAGCGAGGTGGGCTTCCGGATCCAGTTGACCACGGCGAACGCGGAGGCAGAGGTCGACGAGCTGATCGACGTGCTCGGACGGCTGGCCAACGCGTTCGACCTGCAGCCCGCGCTCGGACAGGCCGCCGCATGACACTCATCCAACGTCTGCGCCCCGGACGGCGAACCATCTGGGCCTGGTACCTCGCTGCGATGACCATCCTGGCTGTCGCGTATGTCTTCGTGCCTCCGTTCGAGGGCTACGCGCTCGTCATCAACGTGATCGGGCTGTCGTCACCGCTCGCGATCGCGATCGGCATGCGGCTGCACCGCCCGCAGGCGCGGCTTGCCTGGTCGCTGCTGCTCGCCGGGCAGCTTCTCTACGTCGCGGGCGACTTCTACACGTACACCTACCCCGACCTCCTCGGTGGCACCGTCGGTTTCCCATCGGCCGGCGACGCCATGTACCTCGGCGTGTATCCGCTCCTGTTCACCGGCTTGATGCTGCTCGTCCGGCGGCGCGATCCTCATCGCCGCGACCGGGCGGCGATCGTCGACTCCATGATCCTCACGGTCGGCTTCGCGCTGCTCTCCTGGGTCTTCCTCGTCGCCCCGAACCTCCATCTGTCCGGCCTCACTGTCGGCGCGAAGCTGGTCTCGGTGGCCTATCCGCTCGGGGACGTCCTGCTGCTGGCCGCGCTGATCCGCTACGCGGTCCAGGCGGGCTCGAGGAGCCCGGCCTTCTACTTCCTCGGCGCGAGCACCCTCGCGCTGCTCGTGACGGACTGCGCCTACAACTACGCGCTCCTCGCCGGCACCTACAACCACCAGGTGATCTACGACGTCGGGTGGATCGCCTATCTCGTCCTGTGGGGCGCTGCAGCACTCCACCCCTCCATGAAGACCCTCGAAGAGCCCGCCCCCGAGAAGCGCGTGCGGCTCAGCCCTGCGCGTCTCGGGTTGCTGGCGCTCGCCTGCCTGATCGGGCCTGGCATCCACTTCGCCGAGGAGATCCAGAACCCGGATCTGCTCGTCATCATCGGCGCCTCGGCGATCCTCTTCCTGCTCGTCGTGCTGCGCGTGGCCGGGCTCGTCCGGCAAGAGGAACGTGCGACGGCGCGTGAGCTCGCGCTGCGGCGTGCGGGCTTCGATCTGGTCGAGGCGGTGGGGCGGGCAACCGTCAACGACGCAATCGCAACCTCGGCCGCCGACATCGTCGGGAACGCGGCCAAGGTCCGGCTCATCCTCTGGACCGACGACAGCGCAGAAGTCGCCGCGTCGAACGGCGCCGGCAGCTGGGACGTCTCGCGCCAGGCCGTCAACTGGATCGAACGCCAGCTGGCGCCGCACGAGCATGTGGCGGTTGTCTCGCCGTCCGAGCAGGCGCTGGCCGCACTCGGGCTCGGCGATGCGCTCAACACCCTCGTCGTGCGGCTCTCGGTTCGCGACGAGAACCAGGGCGCACTCATCGTCCAGTCGCCGTTCGTCGTCCCGCCCGACATCGTCGACTCGCTCGAGATGTTCGCGTCGCAGGTCTCACTCGCGGTCGAGGCGGCTTCGCTGGCCGAGGACCTGCACCGGCAGAAGAGCGAGGCACGCTTCCGGTCGCTGGTCGCCCACTCGAGCGACCTGATCACCGTGCTCGACGGCAGCGGCACCGTTACGTACCAGAGCCCGTCCATCGAGCGCGTCCTCGGCTACGCCGTCGAGGACGTCGAAGGCCAGCGCTTCGACCGCCTCCTCGCCGAGGCGGACCGCTCGCGCCTGCTTCCGATCATCAACGGTGGCGGCTCCGCCGACGCGGAGTCACATACGTTCGACTGCTCGCTCCAGCACCATGACGGCCGCTGGCTGCAGTTCGAGGTGCAGCACACCCAGCTGCTGCAGGACGAGCACATCCGCGGGATCGTCCTCAACAGCCGCGACGTCAGCGAGCGCAAGGCCTTCGAAGACCAGCTCGCACACCAGGCCTTCCACGACCCGGTCACCGATCTCGCCAACCGCGCGCTCTTCGCCGACCGCGTTTCGCACGCCCTCCGTTCGACCGTCCGCAGCGGCTCGCTGATCGCGGTCATGTTCATCGACCTCGACGACTTCAAGACGGTCAACGACAGCCTCGGCCACCAGGCCGGAGATGTGATCCTCACCGAGGTCGCGCGTCGGCTCGAACGGGCAATCCGTCCGGCCGACACGGTCGCGCGCTTCGGTGGCGACGAGTTCGCGATCCTCCTCGACGGCGTCTCCGACTCCGACGAGGCGGCGCTGATCGCCGAGCGGTTGCTGGCCGAGCTCGAGGTGCCGACCGAGATCGACGGCAAGCAGGTCTACCCGCGCGCGAGCGTCGGCATCTGCATGAGCGACGAAGATCTCCTCTCGCAGGATGCCGAGGAGCTGCTCCGGAATGCCGACGTCGCCATGTACATGGCCAAGCGCGACAGCAAGGGCAGGTACCGCCTGTTCGAGCCTGCGATGCACGAGCGCGTCGTCGAACGCCTCGAGCTGCGGGCCGAGCTCCAGCGCGCGCTCAAGCTCGAGCAGCTCGAGGTCTACTACCAGCCGGTCGTCCACCTCAGCACCGGAGCGGACTACGGCGTCGAAGCGCTGCTGCGCTGGCACCACCCGACCCGCGGCCTGATCCAGCCGGCGCAGTTCATTCCGCTCGCCGAGGAGACCGGCCTGATCATCCCGATCGGAAGGTGGGTGATCGAGGAAGCCTGCCTCAAGGCAGTCGAGCTGCAGAGCCGCTTCCCGCTTCCCGAACAGCTCCGCATGAGCGTGAATCTCTCCGTCAAGCAGATGCAGTCGGACTCGATCGTCGACGACATCCGCGGGATCCTGGAATCGACCGGCTTGCCCCCCGCCTCACTCGTGCTCGAGATCACCGAGACCGTGATGCTCGCCGACGCAGATGGTGCCGTCACGCGCCTGCACAGTCTCAAGGACCTCGGCGTCCGGATCGCGATGGACGACTTCGGGACCGGCTATTCCTCGCTCAGCTATCTCAGCCGGCTTCCCGTCGACATCATCAAGATGGATCGCTCGTTCCTCGGCGGCGGTGTCGACGACAACGGGCTGGCTGCCGCGATCATGGCGATCGGCGATCGGCTCGGACTGGAAGTCATCGCCGAGGGAATCGAAGAGCGACACCAGATCGACGCACTCCAACGGCTCGGCTTCGCCCTCGGCCAGGGCTTCGTCTTCGGACGGCCGATGCCTCATGGCCCGCTCGACGAGTACCTGACGAACCACACAGAGTCGATCGCCGCGCAGTTCGACTCCGATGCAGCATAACTTCGAGGGGCTGGACCGCCCGGGCGGCGTCGCCCGCGTCGGCTTACTCCGCCCCCTGAAGTCGCGCGACTTCCGCCTGCTCTGGGCGGGGATGACCGTGTCGCTCGTCGGGGACGGTGTGTTCCTCGTGGCGATCGCGTGGACCGCGTACTCGCTCTGGAACACGCCCGCTGCGCTCTCGATCGTCGGGATCGCGATGACCGTGCCGATGATCGCGTGCCTGCTGTTCGGCGGCGTCATCAGCGACCGGTTCGACCGGCGGCGCATCTTGCTGTATGCCGACCTGGGGCGCGGTCTCGTCGTCGCGCTGCTCGCGGCGCTCGCGCTGGCGGACGCCCTCACCTTCGCCTGGCTGGTGGTGATCGTCGCGGCCTACGGGGTCGGTGCTGCGTTCTTCACCCCTGCATTCGAGTCGATCGTGCCCACGATCGTCGATCCGGACGATCTCGCGCAGGCAAACGCGCTCGACCAGTTCGTCCGGCCTATCGCGTTTCGGCTTGTCGGCCCTGCGCTCGGAGGTCTGCTCATCAGCCTCGTCGGCGTCGGAGGCGCATTCGCCTTGGACGCCGCGTCGTTCCTCGTCTCCGGGATCACCGTCCTGGGACTGCGCCCGGCCGGCGTTGCGCACCCGGCGACCGGCTCGACGATCGCAGCTGTCACCGACGGCCTCCGGTTCGTGCGCCGCAACGTCTGGCTGTGGGGAACCCTCCTGTCGGCGGCGGTCTCGTATCTCGCCTTCCTGGGGCCGACCGAGGCACTCCTCCCGTTCGTCGTCAAGAACACCTTGCATGGCTCGGCAACCGACCTCGGGCTCGTCTTCGCAGCGGGCGGCATCGGCGCCGTCGGAGCAGCGGTCTTCATGGGCCAGCGTGGTCAGCCCAGGCGGGACATGACGTTCATGTACGTCTGCTGGACGGTGGCCACGCTCGCGGTCGTCGGCTACGGGGTTTCGCGCACCATCCCGCAGTTGATGGTCGCCTGTCTCACGTTCAACGCGCTCGAGGCCGCCGGGACGATCATGTGGTCGACGGTGAAGCAGCGGCACGTGCCTTCGGGGCTTCTCGGCCGCGTCTCCAGCCTCGACTGGCTGATCTCGATCAGCCTCCTGCCGGTCTCGTTCGCCATCACCGGCCCTGTCGCCGGTCTCGTCGGCGTACGCGCAACGCTTGTCGGCGCGGGGCTGATCGGGGCCGCTGCGACCCTCAGCGCGTTGTTCCTCCCGGGGATGCGCAGCGTCGAAGGCGCGATCGCGCCGCCCGGTACGGCAACCTCAGCGCCTGCCTAGACCAGAGTCAGATCCGCGCCGAGGCCGAGCAGGATTCCGTCCTCGGCGACGGCAGGGCTGGTCGTAACGAAGAGAACGACGCCGTCGCACGGCGCGCGGATCTCGTCGTGCACCTCGCCCCAGAGATCGCGGATGCGGCCGACCACTGCTCCTTCCAATACCTCGTCCCCTGAGACGACGAGCGTGTCCCACCAGCCGGCCTGGTCGGAACGGAGCCAGACGAATCTCCCGACGAGGCGCATGTCGGCGCGCGGCGCCGCGGGAGCACCCGGCAGCATCTCGAGCTGCCCGAGCACATTGCGGACACCCGCGACGAGCAGCGCGACTGCGCTCTCCTCCAGCTGACCGCGGCCGCCCGCCTCGGCGATGATCGCCGGAATGCCGGCCGCGGCCGCAGCATCCGCAGTCATGCCGCCGAGCGCCTGTTGCTGCGCGTCCTGACGGATGACATACGGCAGCCCGAACGCGACCGCAACAGCACGAGCTCGCTCTCCGACAGCGGAGTCCGTGTAGAGGGCAAATGGCTCGAGAGCCTCCACTAGGTCGCCGCCGTGCAGGTCGACGAGCACGTCGGCGGGGGCAATCAGCTCGTCGAAGATCGACCGCGCCAACACGTCCGTGTACGTCCCGTCGAGCGATCCGGGGAAGCAGCGATTGAGATTCTTGCCGTCGGCAGGCACGACGAATGGTGAGCGGCGCTCGAACGACTGCATGCTGACGACCGGGACCGCGACGATCCTGCCGGCGAGCTCGGCCGTGTCGAGCTCGTTCATGAAGCGCGTCACCGCGGCGATCGACGAGTACTCGCAGCCGTGGATGCCGCCGATGAGGCAGAGCAGCGGCCCGTCTTTCGCACCGCGCGCCTCGAAGACGGGGTGTTCGACGCCGGCCAGCAGCTCGTGCTCGAAGACGATCGTGCGACGCTCGATCATGTCGGACAGCTAACCCGAAAACGCGGAGGCTAGATGGTTGATCGGTAATTGCCTCGCCGCGGCGACGTTGAATCGCCGATCAATCATCTAGGGCAGCGCGAGCAGTACGTACGCGGTGACCGCCTGGTCCTTGCCCTTGATCCGCAGGCCCGTCTTCTCCTGGACGACCGCGCCGTCGGGCAGCTGCTCGTAGGTCTCCTCGCCGATCAGGATGCCGCCGACCGGGGCGAGACCCTCGAGGCGGGCGCCGGTGTTGACCGTGTCGCCGACCAGAGGATAGGCCACGTGGCCCGCGCCTCCGATCTCGCGCAGCACCGCCTCGCCGCTGTTGACGCCGACGCGCATGCGCGGCCAGTCCGGATGGCGGTCGGTCAGAACGGCCAGCCGCTCCTGCAGCGCCAGGGCGGCGCGCGACGCTCTCTCCGCATGATCGGGCTGGTCGCCACGGCTGTTGAACGCGGCCATGACGGCGTCGCCGATGAACTTCTCGATCTCGCCACCGAACTGGCGCGAGAGCAACGGCGCGGCGATGCCCCAGTAGGCGTTGAGCACCTCGGCCACCTCGGCCGGCTTCGCTCGCTCGGCGAACGCCGTGAACCCGACGAGGTCACCAAAGAGCACGCTGATCTCCTGACTGCGTTCACGCGTCGACGAGAGATAGAGATCCCGGAAGCGTTCGTCGCGCCATTCCCGGCGCGCTGCAAAGCCGACGACACAGGTAGGCGATGACGATCAGCCCGTGCCATTCCCACCAGCTTGCGTGCCACCTGCGTTCGCCGGTGAAGGCGACGCCGATCAGTGCCTCGGACATCAAGAGGAAACAGGCGATGACGGCCGCAGGCAGCAACTTGCGGCTGCTGCGGAACAAGGTCCAGTACCGGAGGGCGCTGGCCGCGTAGATGACGGTGCCCACGATCGCCATCACTGTCAGAAGGCTTCCCCTCGCGGCCTCGCTCTCGGCGTTCCGGAGCGGCGGCAGGGTCGCAACCGTCCAGACGAACCACACGGCCATGGCGAACAGCACCGATGAGCGCAGCAGCGTTCGATACTGGATCACCCAGGGAGCGAACTCGGGACGTAGATCGACGAATGCCGATCCGCCGGCGAAGACGGCGCTCAGCAGCAGGCCGACCGGGATGGCGACCTGAAACCCGCCGTATTCCTTCTGGAACAGCACGCCTGTCGTCCCGAGTGCATGCAGCCCCATGAAGCCGCCGGTGGCCATGAATGCAAGCGAGAGCAGCAGGACACGTGCATCGCCTCGGCGCTTGGCCGCCTCGCCGGCCGCGTAGCCGAGCACGAACGCAACGCCGCCCACGATCCCGAAGATGACGAAATGAGCCCGGTAGTTCTCGAAGTGCGGATCGAGCCGCGACCGAAGCAGGAGCGAGACAAGGCCGATCAGCGGCAGTGCGGCAGCGAGCACCCAGGCGGCGATGACCGCCGCTGATCGAGCGCGCTTCTGAGGGCTCACGGGCCCACGACCCCCAGCACAGTCTTCGCGACTCTCATGCTGCTGAGGCTAAGTACGGCTTCTCGCTGCGGTATCGGGGACGAGGATGATTTCGCGTCGTCCTCGAGAACGATCTTTCCCCCGCGCGAGATCGGGCGGAACATCTGTCGAACCCGCATCGTTACTTGCCTGACGTGCTGCCTTTCGTTGCCGCACTCTGGCGATACCCCGTCAAGTCCTTGCGTGGCGAGACGATCCCGGAGATCGAAGTGGGTCTTGATGGATTCGCCGGCGATCGGCTCGTGCACGTACGCGAACCGAGCGGGCGGGTGGTCACCTCGCGCTACCGGCCGGGCCTGCTCGGTCTTCGTGCCACGCTCGACGCCGACGGAGAGCCGCTGATCGAAGGTCGTCCCTGGCGGGACGCTTCGTCGCTCGCGATCGTCCGGTCGGCATCGGCTCCGGACGTCGAGCTCGTCCGCTTCACGGCACCGGATCGCGGTCAGCGGTACGACGTCCTTCCGTTGACGGTCCTGACGGACGGCATGGTCGGCGCGATCGACGTCGACTACCGCCGGTTCCGTCCGAACATCCTGATCGCCGGTGTTCCGGGCCTCGGTGAGCGCGAGTGGGTCGGCCGCGCGCTGAGGATCGGGTCGACGCTGATCGGCGTCCGCAAGGCACGCTCGCGCTGCGTGATGACCACGTTCGACCCCGACACGCTGGAGCAGGATCCCTCGGTCCTCTATCGCATCGTCCGCGAGTTCGACGGAACGATCGCGCTGGACTGCTGGGTCCTCGAGCCGGGCCACATCCGCACCGGTGACCTCGTCGAGGTCGTCGACGTGCCGGGCGTCGCTCTGGGCGCGACAGGCTAGGCTCGGACGATCGGCTCCCCTTCCGGGCACGCAGCGTTGACGTAGCCCGAACGGAACGGGTGCGCGTCTCCCGTCGCCTCGTCGTACAGGTGACGGAGCACACAGCCGGTGTCGTTCGCGAGCAGGTGGATCGAGACCGAGGTCATTGCGGAGGTCGTGCGCACGCGATGGACGTCGTGTGCCGGCGGTAAGAGCGCGTACCAGTCGCCGGTCTCGAGCGGACGCTGCCGCAGCGGCTCGAGCCGCCCGGCCTCCGGGCGGTAGAACTCCTCGTCCTGGTTGCCGCGATAGAGGCCGACGAGGCCCCACGCGCCGTGGTCGTGCACCGGTGTCTGCGCTCCGGGCGGCACGACGAGGCTGAAGAGGCAGAGCGACCGGTCGGCCGACCGGTAGAGCAGCCACTGGCCGATGCCGCCGCCCATGCCGCTGAACGGTGCGTCCTGCTGGTACTGCTCTGGAAGCCAGTCCGTGGGCGCGAGCAGCTCGACGAAGTGGGGCTCGATTGCCGCCACCGCGTCCTCGGGTGATGCGGCCGTTTCGATCTCCGTTTTCACCGTCGCGACGAGCTCGCGGACGACGGGGGTATCGAGGACGTACTCGTCGTGCTCGAGCGGCTCGAGCGTCGAGTGCTCGTGGAAGTCACACATCTCGGCTCACGAGAAGCTGATCACGCTCCGGATCCCATCCTGCTGCTCCATCAGCTCGAACCCGCGGTTCACATCGTTGAGCGTGAGCCGGTGCGAGATGAACGAATCGACGTCGATGTCGCCGGCCAACCAGCGATCGACGAGCACAGGAACGCCGTCACGGCCCTTGACGCCGCCGAACGACGAGCCGGCGACACGCCGGCCCGTGATCAGGAACCGTGGAACGATGTCGAGCGTCTCCCCCTTGCCGGCGACGCCGGCGACCGTGCACAGCCCCCAGCCCATACGCGCCGCTTCGACCGCCTGCCGCATCACGGCGACGTTGCCGGTCGCCTCGAAGGTGTAGTCGGCGCCGAAGCCTCCCGTCAGCTCGACGATCTGTTCGACGGCGCCGGGGCCGCCGATCAGTGCGTCGGTTGCGCCGTGCCTCGTCGCGAGCGCGAGCCGCTCGGGTGAGAGATCGACACACACGATCCGCGCCGCGCCTTGCAGGCGGCAGCCGATCACGGCGCCGAGCCCGACCATCCCCGCGCCGAAGACGACGCATGTCGATCCCGGCTCGACACGGGCGGTGTTGATCGCCGCGCCGAGGCCCGTCGACAGGCCACAGGCAAAGAGGCACGCTCCTGCGAACGGAGCCTCCGGCGAGATCTTGGCGAGGGCGATCTCGGGCATCACGGTGTACTCGGCGAAGCGTCGAGGTGCCCATGAAGTGCCGCAGCGGCTCGCCGTCCCGTGAGAGCCGGCTCGTCCCGTCTGGCAGGTAGCCGAGGTTCTGCTGCTCCCGGATCGCCAGGCACAGGTTCGTCCGGTCGCTCAGGCAGTGAACACACTCGCGGCACTGCGGCGAGAACAGCGTGACGACGTGATCGCCCGGCGCGAGCGTCGTGACGCCCGCCCCGACCTGTTCGACGACGCCCGCTCCCTCATGGCCGAGCACGGTCGGCGCGTACCCCGACGGATCTGCTCCCGACGCGGTGTAGAGATCCGTATGGCAGACGCCGCAGGCGGCCAGCCGGACCAGCGCTTCTCCCTCACGTGGCTCCGCGAGGTCGAGCTCCTGCACCTCGAGCGGCGCCCCGAACTGCTCGAGCACGGCTGCCTTGATCTTCACCCGGTCGATCCTAGTTCGGGCGCCATGGCCGGTACGTGCTCTCCCAACCATGCCTGACGGCGCGCAAGGCTCACTAGACTCGGTCGCGGCATGAAGATCGCGGTTGCGAATCTCAAAGGCGGCGTCGGGAAGACAACGACCACGGTCTACCTGGCTGCCGTGGCCGCGTCGCGCGGATACCTGCCCGTGGTGGTCGTCGATGCCGACCGGCAGGCCTCGGCCGCCGAGTGGCTCGAGGAGCGGCCGATCGACGGGGTCGAGGTGATAGAGGCTCCGTCGGAACGAACGCTCACGCGCGCGATGAACGCCGACGAAGGGACGGTGGTGGTCGATCTTCCGCCCGGAGACGAGCGGCTCGTGGAATCGGCGATCGCTGCAGCCGACGCTGTCGTGATCCCGACGAGGGCCGGCGGCGTTGAGTTCGCCCGCGTCACGTACACGCTCGGGATGATTCCGTCGAAGACGCCTCGCGGGATCGCGATCACGGCCGCTCGCCTCGGGACGAACGATCTTCAGGAGACGATCGACTGGTGGAGAGGTGAGAGCGTCCCGATCTGGGCCGTCGTTCCGGAGCGCGTCGGCATCGCCGCCGGCCCCGAGGCACGACTGTACCGCGACGGACTCGATGAATACGCCAAGATGCTCCGCCGCATCCTCCGTTCAACCTGATCGCAGCACGATCCACGCGCCGCTCGAACCACAAGGGCTTGGGGCGCGACTCTTCGAGGAGACCGGGACAGTTCGCGCCCTCCGGTTGGGCGTAAGGAGCCTGGGCCGGGCCAGGGGACGTTCGGGCTAGACGGTTCGTGAGCCCGGTTTGGCCGTGGGGAGTCTTTACGCTGCCACTTTCCAGCTTCACGGGCGCCGCCGCGCCTCTTGGCGGGGCCGGCGAGTGTTTAGCCTGCGGTGGTGGTGCTGAATTGGGATCAGGCTCTGGCGTGGAGGCTGCGCCGGCACCTGCTGGATCCTGTCGGCACCTGCTCGGTCGGGGACGTGGTCAGCCGGCTCGGCGCTGTCCCCGCCCATCCTGAAACCACGCCCGAGCTCGCGGTAGGTCTCCGTCGTAGAGGTTCCGGCGTCGGTGACGTCGCCCGTGCGTTGGACGCCGGCGAAGTCGTCAAGACCTACGCGTTCCGCGGCGCGACCCACCTACTCACGCCGCAGGAAGGCGGCGCCTACCTTGCACTCCGTGCGTCGGGTCGGCAATGGGAGCTGCGGAGCTGGCAGGAGGCCTATGGGCTGGCGCCGGGTGACTGGCCAACGTTCCGTGAGACCGTCCGGGAAGCCGTGGCCATGGAGCCGTTGACGCGCCACGAGCTGAGTGTCGCGGTGCGGCGCCGGCGCCGATTTCGGGATGCCGCAGCGGGGCTGAAAGTGGCGCAGCCGACGTCACCAAGGCGCGATCGTTGTTCCGCCCCACTCCTCAGGCGCACAGTCGCGCACCGTCTGCGTGAGTTCCCAGCGGTGACCGGCTGGGTCCTCGAGGACGCCCGAGCGCTCTCCGTACTCATACGTCCTCAACTCCTCGAGCACACCCGCACCACAGTCGCGCGCGCGAGCGAAGGCCGCGTCAACGTCCTCCACACGCACCTTGATCACATGCGTCGCGACACCCTCACTCGGCGCGGCTCGGTCGCCACCGACTTCCGCGACCACAACGGCACCGTCTGTTCCAACCCGCAACTGAGCACGGTGCGAATCTCCGATCCGCACCCGCTCCCCGAAACCGAACGCGGCTTCCAGCCACGCCACAGCCGCTCGGACGTCCGGGTAGTTCAACACGGGAGTCACCGTCGCAGGCGGAGCAGAACGATTGGTCAACACGGCCGAGACACTAACGACTACCCGCAGCGTCACTCCCGAGCACTGGCGCAGTTCAGGGCTGGCACACGAGACCGAGGCCGCCAACGACGGCGAGGCTCAAGATCGAAGCGCTGTGCGAAGTCGCTTCGCATACGGAGCTCGCTCCTCCGCAGAGCTGAGCCGCGCCTCTGCGTTGCGCTCATACAAGCGATCATCGATGCAGCGCGGGAAGACGTGGACGTGAAAGTGCCAGGCATCCTGACCGCCTCCGGGCTCGTTGTGCTGGCGCATGGACGTTCCTTCGCAGTCGTACGCTGACCTGATCCCCGCAGCGACCAGCTTCGCCGTTCGGTACACCGCGGCGAGGGCAGCCTCAGGGATCACATAGACGTTCTCGTGGTGATCGTTCGGGACCACGAGAATGTGTGCCGGCGCGGCCACCCACCATTTCGGGCACACGAAAGCGGTCGTCTGAGAGTCGCGGAAGACGACGTCCGTCTGAACGTTCAAGGCGGTGTCCTTACCGGCCACGACTGCGCAGATTGGACACGCATACTCGGCCGGCTCGTGGGACCACATCGGCGAGGAGTATCTCAGCGCCGTGGCCGTCGGCTCGCACGCCATCCGGGAACGCCGGCGACGGCGACGATCAAGGTCCGGACAACTCCGCTAGTTGCCGGCCCACCAGTCGCGCCGGCCATCGACGTCCTCGCGCGGATCCTCGCCGAGGTTGGGCGAGCCGACGACGAGGATCTCGAGGCCCTCAGGCCCCGCCTCGTACCCTCGCCACGAGCCGGGCGGGACCCGCACGGCGTCCCATTCTTTGAGCTCGACGATCTCGTCGTCGACTTTCATCCTTCCGCTCCCGCGCAGGACTACGTACACCTCCTCTTGCTTCATGTGCGTGTGGCCGTACGGAAAGCGATAGCCGGGCGGGATGCGCTGGTAGCTCAGGGCGGAGTTCTCGAGCTCGAGCGCCTTGGTCGCCGCGCGAAACTCCAGGTCCGGCGCGCCGTCGAACCTCGGGCCGATGTCCTCGAGATCCTCCTTGATGTTGCTGAGCGTGAACGGCACCGCGTAATCCTATGGCGTCATTCCGGAGCGCTCGCGCGAGCGAGGACTGAGCGGCTCGTTCGCGGTGAACAGCTTCCAGTGCCCTTCGGAGACGACTTCGACGGTGCCGTCGGTCACTTTGATGGCCGTCTGATCGTCGATCGCGTATGCCGGATTTGGGAGCTCAGCCGCCCATTTCTCTGCGTTCGCCATGGTGTTCTCCGGCAGGTCCTCGTGATCCAGGTGCGGGAAGATCGAGAAGTCGACGATCCCCAGCGTGCTGTCGCCGCCGGTGGGCGGCTTCCAGCCGACGAAGTCCTCCCCGATACGAGGGCTCATCACCATGCTCCCAGCGCTCAGCCCCACCCAGACCGTCTCGGGCAGCGACGGCAAGAGGCCCGCCAGCCCGGACTGCCGCATCCAGTGGGACAGGTACAGGGCGTCGCCGCCGTTCACCAGCAGGACGTCTGTCTCTCGGACCCAGGGGACCCAGCGCTCTTCGTCGATGCTGGGCAGCGCAGTGAGCTCCAGCACTCCCAGGGACTTCCACCCCAGCTCGCACATCGGGCAGCGAGGTTCTCGTCCGCTGATGAACCGCCAGGCCCCACCGGGGCTGCCCTGGGGGTGTCCATACCCCGCAGTGGGGATGCACAGGGCGCTGGCCTCGGCGATCGGTTTGCCCAAGAGGCCGACCAGCGCCTCGTGGATGCTCGTGTTCTTGATGCCGGCGGAAGTCAGAAGGAGCTTCATGCACCTCTCCCAGTCGTCACAGTCGTTTGCCGGTGTAGACGGTCACGGCAGGGGAAACTCATCGGTTGGGCGAGTGCCGGCCGAGCGGGCCTACCGCACGGTGCGCGCCTGCAGGAACACCCAGATGGCGGCGGCGGCCGCGATGCCGAAGACGATCCCGAACACCCAGTGGCCGCTGAACAGCAGCAGCAGAGCCACGAGCGTGAGAGCGCCTGCGATCAGACCCGCTCGCCGCAACATGCGCTGGCGTGCGCCGGCTCTACCGCCGACGCTCATCCGCTGACCTCAGGTTGTGACCTCATGAGGGACATCTCAGCACACGACGGGGTCACGGCGTCCAGTAACGAACGAGTCGTAGGCTGCCGAGGCGTACCCTGGGAACGATGAGCAGGAGCTTGCGTGCCCGCCGCCGCTGGTTGATCGTGCTCGCTCTTCTGCTCCTCGAGCCGATCACGATGTGGCTGCGGGGCTACCGGGTCGGAGGGATGCTCGTCGTGCGGTGCCGGCAGGGTCATCTCTTCACGACGATCTGGCTACCGGGAGTGTCGCTGAAGTCGATCCGGCTGGGCTGGTGGAGGCTTCAGTGGTGCCCAGTCGGCAAGCACTGGTCGATCGTGACACCGGTGAGGGAGTCGGAGCTCACCACCGAGGAGAGACGGTCGGCGAGCGAACACAGAGACGTTCGCATCCCTTGACCGTCTAGGGCTTGCCGTCGCCGAGGATGCACCCGGACGAGATCGCCACGGACGAAGCACTCGTCCGTCGACTGCTCGAGTCGCAGTTCCCGCAGTGGGCCGAGCTCCCGATCGACGCGCTGCCTGTGGGAGGCACGGACAACGCGATCTACCGGCTCGGCGCCGCGCTCTGCGTCCGGCTGCCGCGGCGGCTCGACTGGTCGGCCGGCTCGCTGAACAAGGAGTTCGAATGGCTGCCCAAGCTGGCGCCGCGCCTCCGGCCGGAGGTCCCCACGCCGGTCGCGCGCGGCGTACCGGGTGAGGGGTATCCGCACGAGTGGGCCGTCTTCAGCTGGCTCGACGGCGAGGACGCGGCAAGCGCAAGCCTCGACCTACGCGGCGCGGCGGTCGAGCTCGCCGGGCTCCTGGAGTCCCTGCGACGTATCGAGCCGGCGGGAGGACCGCCGCCGGGGGGCCGTGGCGGGCCGCTCGGGCCGCGCGACCGCGCAACGCGCGCCGGGATCGCCGCACTGGCGGACTCGATCGACGTAGACCGAGTCACGGCGGTCTGGGAGGCGGCGCTTGGCGAGCCGGACTGGCACAGGCCGCCGGTCTGGATCCACGGCGACCTCGATGCGCGAAACCTCCTCGTCCAGCGCGGACGCATTACCGGGGTCCTGGACTGGGGCTCCACGTGCGTCGGCGATCCGGCCTGCGACGTGAAGGTCGCCTGGGCCGTCCTCGACGCCGAGACACGCCCGATCTTCCGCGACCTGCTCGAGATCGACGACGCGACCTGGACGCGGGGGCGCGGGTGGGCGCTCTCGCAGGCGATGATCGCGCTGCCCTACTACCTCCACACCTACCCGGTGATCGTGCAGCAGGCCCGGCGCTGGCTGGCCGAGGCGCTCGCCGATTAGAAGAACGAAACATGTCCTTCTCGTCCACGACCGTTCGTCGTCTCGACGATGGGACCGTTCTACGGCTACATGCTCGCCGAGGCCGAGCGCCGGACATCGCCCGCCGAAGAGCGGGAGATCGATCGGCGTTCGGGTCTCATGGCCGTCCGGTTCACCTTCTGTCTACCGTGGCACCGACCCAAGGAGGAGAGCAAACGATGAAATACCTGCTGTTCGTCGGCGGAGACGAGACCCTGCAACTCAGCGACGAGGAACTAACGTGGATGGGAGAGAGCACTGAATCCTGGGTCCGCGAGATGGACGGGCGCGGCGTGCGCCTGCAGGGCAACCGACTCGGACGCACGAGCGACGCGACGACGGTCCGCGTCCGCAACGACGAGGTGCTGATCGCCGACGGGCCGTTCGCCGAGACGAAGGAGCAGATCGGCGGATACGACATCCTCGAGTGCGCGGATCTGGACGAGGCGATCGAGGTGGCATCGAAGCATCCCGTCGCACGGATCGGATTCATCGAGGTCAGGGCCTTCTGGCAGGACTGACAACAACGACGGACGCAGCAGTCGCCGCCGCGTTTCGCGATGAGTGGGGCCGCGTCGTCGCCACGCTGATCCGGGTCGTCGGTGACTGGGATGTCGCGGAGGAGTGCGCACAGGACGCGTTCGAGCAGGCACTCAGGACGTGGGCGCGCGACGGTGTCCCGGAGCGTCCGGGTGCGTGGCTGACGACGGTCGCGCGCAACCGGGCACTCGATCGCCTGCGCCGCGGCGCGGTCGAGGAGACGAAGCTGCGGATCGTCGGCGCCGAGCCGCTCGTCGCTGAGGAGGAGGAGATGCCGGAGACCGGCGAGTTCCCGGACGATCGTCTGCGCCTGATCTTTACGTGCTGCCATCCGGCCCTCCCGTTCGACGCGCGCGTCGCACTGACACTGCGCTCGCTGACCGGGCTGACGACGGCCGAGATCGCGCGGGCCTTCCTCGTGCCGGAGCAGACGATGGCGAAGCGCCTGGTGCGTGCGAAGCAGAAGATCCGCAACACCGGCATCCCCTATCGCGTCCCGCCGCCCGACCTGCTCCCGGTGCGCACGCCCGGGCGTGCTCGCCGTCCTCTACCTGCTCTTCAACGAGGGCTACTCGGCCTCCGCCGGCGCGGACCTCGTCCGCCAGAACCTGTGCGACGACGCGATCCGGCTCGCACGGGCGCTCGCCGAGCTGATGCCTGACGAGCCGGAGATCTCCGGCCTGCTCGCGCTGCTGCTGTTCCAGTCGTCACGCCGTCTGGCCCGCGTCGACGGTCACGGCGATCTCGTCACCCTCGACGAGCAGGACCGCCGTCTCTGGGACGGCGCCGCGATCGAGGAGGCTCGGGCGCTGCTCGACGACGCGCGCTCGCACCATCGAGCCGGCCCGTACCAGTTGCAGGCGGCGATCGCGAGCTGCCACGCGGCCGCCGCGGATGCGTCTGAGACCGACTGGCCGGCCATCGTGGCGCTCTACGAGCAACTCGTCGAGATCGTGCCGTCGCCTGTCGTCGAGCTGAACCTCGCAGTCGCGGTCGCGATGGCCGACGGCCCGGCCGTCGGGCTCGCACGCCTCGAGGCTCTCGAGCCGACGCTCGACAGCTACTACCTCCTCCACGCAACTCGAGCCGACCTGCTGCGGCGGCTCGGCCGCACGGAGGAGGCCGCAGCCGGCTACCGGAGCGCCCTCGAGCTGGTCGGCACCGAGCCCGAGCGGCGGTTCCTCGCGCGCCGCCTCGCGGAGCTGGCGGGTGGAGCGCCGCGCTAGACGAAGTCGTTCTCGTCGAACCCCGGCAGCGAGGCGCTGCCGTCGAGACAGAGCGCGAGATACAGGGCCGTGCCCGGGTCGCCCGTCCAGAGCGAGTAGCGGCCGCGGCCGACCTCGGTCCGCTCCCGCTCGACCTGGGCGACCGCATGCATCGCAAACGCCCGAGCGCGCTCGAGCCACAGCTCGTCACCGGTCCGCCGGAACAGCTTCAGGAACGCGAGCCCGTTTCCCGCCGTGCCGTGACAGAGGTTCGCGCCTTTCGCGAGCGGCCCGGCGCGCCAGGTCAGCTCGCCTCCTGCAACCAGCAGGCGCTCGTGCTCGTCGTCGCCCGGCGCGATCTCGGCCAGGCACGCAACCATCCCAGGCGCACCATGGCACCACTGCACGCGAATCCCCCCGCTGCCGGCGATCAACTCCCCGTCGCCTAGCGGGGGCCAGTTCGCCAGACCATCAGCTTCGACCGCGAGTCGCTTGAACGTCTCGCTCGCGCGCCGATGCAGGTCTTCGTCCGGCTCATACGCAAGCGCCGCCACGCAACCCGCAAACCCATGCGCCGGGCCAATGTACTGCCTTCTTCTCCCATAGATGTCCTGCGTCCAGACGCCCGAGTCCTCCCAGGCGGCGCGCAGGTGCTCCGCGCTCTCCTGCCACAGATCGAGCCGGCCGATCGCCCGAGCGGCGAGCATCGTGCCCGGGCTGCCCCACATGAACTCGAGGCGCAGGTCGTCGGCGTTCGCCGCGACCAGCTCGGCGATACGGCCGACGGTCGCGGCCGACGGCGCCAGCCTCTGTAAGGCGAGCAGGATCCCCGTCTCCCCCATCCACAGGCTCGGCGGGTGGGCCCACTGCTCGAAGTCGGGCTGTGCGCGGTAGGTCTCGGCCGCCCGTTCGAGGACCGGCGCGTAGTCGCGTGTTTCATCAATGAGGCCGCGGCGCACGAGCACGTCGAGCGCGTAGATCACGCCCGCCGAGCCGAGATAGACCGTCGTGAATGGCCCATCGCCGTCGTCGTCCTGTGGATGCACCGGCCAGTACAGCGACGCGAACGCCGCCTCGCAGTCGGCGGCGATCTCGCGAATCGCGGCGGCAGCGACGTGGGGACTCCAGGGGCGCGACACGAGCGGCTCGTGCGATTCCGGCGAGAAGAGCATCATGGACTCAGCCGCCTTCCCGCAGCCAGCCGCGCCGGTACTTGACGAACCTGGACCGTGGCAGAGCTGCGTAGATCTTCGCGTAGGCGTCGGCCGGGTTCGTGGTCTCGCGCAGCACGCTCGCCCCATACCGGGCCGCCGCCTTGCACACGGTGTAGACGATTCCGCCACCGACCCCCCGCCCGCGGGCGCCGGCCGCCAGGACGACCGCCGACTGCGCGGGCCCCGCGACGATGATGTGCTCGGTTCCCGGGGCGCAGTAGAAGAAGTCCCACTCGCGCAGCTGCCGTTCCTGGCCCTCGACGATCAACGTGCACTCGCCGGCGAGGACGAGGAACGCCTCCTGCGCGTTTTCCCGGTGATACATCCCGATCCGCTCGCCGGGCGCCAGAACGCTGACGTTGATCCCGAAGTGCGGGAATCGCTTCTTGCCCTCGAACGTGCAGTAGGAGCCGAGCGGGCCCTCGCTGCGCCAGCGCGATTCGCGCGCGTTGACGACGAACCAGCCCTCGCCGTCCACGACGAGGCCGTTCTTGCTCAGACGGAGCGGAGCTTCACCCACTGGGACAGTCTCGCAGCGCGCCTTATCCGCCGTCGTAGGCGATCAAGGCGGAGGCGCTCCGTGCCGATAGTGACATGCAGAGCTCATGACTGACGGCCCTGCATCTGCGGCGGGCTCAGAGTTCGAGCGCCGCTTTCAAGACCTGGTTGAGAACATCCCGGGGATCGTCGTGTACCTCGATGTCGTGCAGCGGGACGACGCAAGCTGCTCGCTGCCCGTCTACATCAGCCCTCAGGTCGAGCAGTTGCTCGGATACGAGCGCGCGAAGTGGCTGACCGACGAGGAGCTCTGGCTGGACGTCCTGCACCCCGACGACCGAGAACGCATGATCGAAGCCGACGCATCCGCACGAGCCGCGCTGTCGTCGCTCTTCGCCGAGTACAGGATGCTGGCGCGCGACGGCCGGGTTGTCTGGGTCAGCGAGAAGGCCGCCGTCGTGACCGACGCGGCGACGGGCACGCTCTACTGGCAGGGCGTCATGGTGGACATCACAGACCGCAAGCACGCCGAGGCGGCCCTCGAGGCGAGCGAGCGCCAGTACCGCTCCGTCTTCGACGCCGCGACCATCGGCCTGATGACGCTCGATCTCGAAGGTCGCGTGCTCGAGGCAAATCACGTCGTCGAGCAAGTGCTCGGCTATCCCGCGGGCGCGCTCCACGGAGTGACGCTGAACTGCGGACTGGGCGGCGACGATGTCGCCGTCGACCACGTCAAGTCGCTTGCGGCGGGGATCGACGATCGTTGCGAGCTCGAGCACCGGCTGCGCCGGCACGACGGCTCCCCGGTCTGGTGTCGCACGGTGATGGCACTGGTGCGGGACGGAGCGGGACGCCCCGATCACGTCACCGCGATGATCGAGAACATCGACGAGCGAAAGCTCGCCGAGGCGGATCTCGTGCATCGCACGACCCACGACCCGCTGACGATGCTTCCCAACCGGCAGCACTTCCTCGAGCAGCTGACGGAAACGCGCCGGCAGATGTCGAAGCTGGAACTCGGCGTCGGTGTCCTGTTCATCGACATCGACACGTTCAAGCACGTGAACGACTCGTTCGGCCACGAGGCCGGCGACGAGCTGCTGGTCGCGTTCGCAGAACGTCTGCGCTCGGCCGTACGGCCCACCGACCTCGTCGCGCGGTTCGGCGGCGACGAGTTCCTCGTGCTGGCCGAGGGCCTGAACGCAGCCCGGGACGCAGCGCAGTTGGCCTGGCGGCTGGCGAGTGCGCTCCGAGCGCCGTTCACCGTCGCCGACGAGTCGTTCAGCGTCACGGCCAGCTTCGGCGTCACCTCCTCGTTCGATCCCGACGAGGCAGACGAGGATCTCGTCCGCAAGGCGGACGCTGCGATGTACAGCGCCAAGCATCGGGGCAGCAACCGAATCGCCGTGTTCGGCGAGTCGACCAGCACGGGCGCCGTCGCCTGAGCGCGACGGCTCGGTGGGCTCGCCGCCGCCTGGACTACGATCTGTGGCTCGCGCGGGCATTTATCTCCAGAGAGAGAGGCGACGCACCATGGCGACGAGGAAGCAGAAACTGAGGGCCGCGGCGGCCGGAACGCCGGTCAGCCCGAGCACGAAAGCCGCGAAGAAGACCTCGAAGGTCAAGAAGACTTCTCGCGGCAAATAGCGGTGCCGGAGGACGAGTCCCAGGTCGAGCTCCGGAAGAACGCGCTCAGCGCCTTCCTCGAGGCGCGGACCGACGAGGGATTCCGTGTCGAGACGCGGACCGACACACACGCGATCATCGTCCCCGCCCCCCGGCGCTGGGCATTCCTCGATCGGTTCCGCGGATCGAGCGCGCCCTCGCGCCAGGTCATCGAGGTCGACGTCAACGGCGAGGTGACGATGTCACCCGCCGAACCGCTGCGGTCCTAGGGATCTCGCGCCCGGCGACCAGCTCAGCAGTGGCATAGCCTCACCGAATGGACGTCGGCGCGTACGGAGCGATCACGAGCGCCCTCGTCGCACGATCGGACGAGCTCGTCGTCGAGCAGTACTTCGACGGCGATGCCTCCACATTGCGCAACACGCGGTCGTGCACCAAGACCGTTCTCGGGATGCTCGTCGGGATCGCGATCGGTCAGGGTCGGATCGATTCCGTGACAACGCGGATCGGCGACCTACTCGACGGCAATCGGCCCGGGCGCCACGTGGACGCGCGCAAGGAGCAGATCACCGTCGAGGACGTCCTGACGATGAGCTCCTGCCTCGAGTGCGACGACTGGAACATCTTCTCGGCAGGCAACGAGGAGCGCATGTATCTGGTCGAGGACTGGGCGCAGTTCGCGCTCGATCTTCCCGTTCGCGGATTCGCGAGCTGGACACGGCGGCCGGAGGAGTCGCCGTACGGCCGGAGCTTCAGCTACTGCACGGCCGGCGTCGTGTTGTTGGGGATCGCGCTCGAGCGCGCGATCGCCGAGCCGCTGCCGGCGTACGCGTCACGTGAGCTCTTCGAGCCGCTCGGGATCGGTCACGCCGAGTGGCAGCGGACGCCGCTCGGCCAGACGTCGACGGCGGGCGGGCTGATGCTCTCGAGTCGGTCGCTGCTCGCACTCGGCGGGCTCTACCTGCGAGGCGGCGACGGTCTTGTGCCCGCCGACTGGATTGGCCTCTCGACACAACCTCACGCAGCGATCGACGAGCAGACCGAGTACGGCTACCTGTGGTGGCTCCGTGAGTTCGACGGGCACCGATCGTTCTACATGACCGGCACCGGCGGAAACCGCGTCCACGTCTTCCCCGAGCTCGGCGTCGTTGCGGTGATCACGACGGCGAACTTCGGCCGACCCGACGCCCACGCGCTCAGCGACAGACTGCTCGTCGAGCAGATCTTGCAGCCGCTCACATAGCGGCCAACTCGACGAGGAGGCTGTCGACCTCGGCCTCGGTGTTGTAGTGCGCGATCCCTGCGCGGAGTGACGTCTCCGGCAGCCGCGGGCCGAGCGCAACGCAGTACCAGTTGTCGGCATACCAGAGGCCGATCCCGCGTTCGGCGAGCCGATGCGCCGCATCGACCGCCTCGACCCCGTCGACGTTGAAGAGGAACGTGGGCACGCGGCCCTCCATCGTCGGCGGGCCGTAGAGCGTCACCTTCTCCGGCAGCTGCTCGACGAGCCGCGAGCCGAGGGCACGCTCGTACTCCTTGATCGCCGCCATCCCCCCGATCGTCTCGAGGTACGCGATCGTCGCGCTGAACCCGGCGAGCAGCTCGTACGGCAGCGTGCCGGTCTCGAAGCGCCGTCCGACCGGGGTCGATGACGACGGCCGGGCCTTGTAGGGGCGCCAGGTCTCCGCCAGATCCTGGCGGACATATGCGATGCCGAGGTGCGGCCCGCAGAACTTGTACGGCGAGCACAGCAGGACGTCGCAGCCGATGTCCGCCACATCGATCGGCTCGTGTGCGGCGTAGTGGACGGCGTCGATCCAGGAGATCGCCCCCGTCTCGCGTGCAAGCGCACAGATGCGTTTCGCATCGGCGAGCGAGCCCGTCGCGTTCGAGGCCAGCGCGAATGCGACGACCCGCGTCCGGTCGCCCAGCTGACGCTCGAGGTCGTCGTAGTCGATCGTCAGCTGCTCCGTCGCCCGCGCAACACGCACCGTCATCGCCCTGTCGGCGGCCAGCTCGACCCAGGGCGCGACGCCCCCGTCGTGGTCGAGCTCCGTCGTCAGCACCTCGTCCCCGGCCTTGAAGTCGCGGCCGGCCGCCCGCGAGATCGCGAAGTCGAGCGTCGTCATGTTCATCCCGAAGGAGATCTCGTCGGGAGTGCAGCCGAGAAACCGCCCCGCGTCGGCCTTCGCGCGCTCGAGGATCCCCTCGACCGCCCGTCCCGTCGCGTACGGAGCTCCGAGATTCCCGGACGCCTCCCGCAGCGCATTGGCGATCGCGTCGCCGACCTCGTCGGGTACCTGTGTGCCGCCGGGCGCGTCGAAGAACGCGAAGCCGTTCTGCAACGACGAAAAACGAGAGCGAACAGCGTCGACGTTCACGGAGCCTCCCCTTGCAGGATTCGAGCGAAGACGGCGGCATCGATGTTGCCGCCCGAGACGATGCAGACGATCTTGCGCGCACCCGCGACCCGTCCGCCCAGAGCGGCGGCGGTTGCGAGTGCCCCGGCACCTTCCGGGATCACGCGCATGCGCTCGGCGATCGTGCGGATCGCATCGGCGGCGTCGGCCAGTGGAATCGCGAACGCGCCGTCGAGAAGCTCGGCGGCGTGCGCCCAGACGGCCGGGATCAGCTCACGGCTGCCGGAGCCGTCGACGAACGACGGTGTGTACTCGACGAGGGTCGCCTCGCCGGCGGCGTAACTCGCGGCGGCCGGCGCTCCCGTCTCCGGCTCCGCCGAGAAGAATCGCACCTCCGGACGGTCGGCCTTCACCGCGCTCGCGATCCCGGTCACGAGGCCGCCGCCGCCGTAGGGGACGATCACCGTGTCGAAGTCGTCGAGCTGCTCGAGCAGCTCGAGCCCGATCGTCCCGTTCCCCGCCATCACGCGCTGATCCGCGACGGGGTGGACGAACAGGCCGTCGACGCCTTCGTAGCGGCCGGTCACGAGCACCTGCCACCACTCCTCGTACGGCACGCGAATGACGCGTCCGCCGTACCGCTCGATCGCGTCGATCTTCGTCTGCGGCGCGTGCTCCGGGACCACGATCGTCGCGGACACGCCACGAAGGCGCGCCGCATAGGCGACCCCTTGCGCCATGTTCCCCGCGCTCGCCGTCAGCACCCCGTCGGCGAGCTCTGTATCGGTCGCCTGCAGGATCGCATTGCCGGCGCCGCGGATCTTGAAGGAGCGGACGGGCTGGAGGAGCTCGAGCTTCAGCCAGATCTCTGCATCGCTCTCGACGTCGAGCCGGACGAGCGGCGTGCGGATCGCGATCCCGTCGAGCACCTGGCGAGCCCGCTGAATCTCGCCGATCGCGATCACAGCGAGACCACGGTCCCGGCGTCCTCGGCCTCGGCGCGCTCCAGCACGTACTCGGCCGCGGCCAGGTCCTCGACCGCGAGGCCGAGCGACTTGAAGACCGTCACCTCGTCGTTCGACCGGCGTCCCTCACCGGAGCCGATCAGCAGCTCGCCGATCTCGGCGCGGATGCTCTCCGGGCCGATCGCACCTTCGCGCTGCGGGAACAGGAAGTCGCCGGCCTCGTTGACCGTCGACTCCCGCCTGTCGACGAACAGGGCCGCGTCGCGCATCGTCGCGGTGTCCAGCTCGCGGGTCGTCGGGATGCTCGAGCCCACCGCGTTGATGTGCACACCGGGCTTCAGCCAGGCGCGGTCGATGATCGGCTCGGCGGCCGACGTCGCGGTGACGATCACGTCCGCAGCACGAACGGCGTCCTCGGCGCTGGCTGCCTCGTCGACGCCGGCGATGCGCCCCGGCGTGCGGCTCCAGACGACGACGCGTTCGAAGTCGTGCACCGCGCGCATCGCCTCGAGATGGGACGATCCCTGGATCCCGGCGCCGAGGATCGCGAGCACCTTCGCATCGTCTCGGGCCAGCAGGCGCGTGGCGACGCCGGAGACGGCGGCGGTCCGGATCGACGTGATCGCACCTGCATTCATGACGGTTCGCGGCTCACCCGTCTCGCCGTCGAAGAGCGCGACGAAGCCCTGGTGCGAGTCCAGGCCGCGCGCGCTGTTGCCGGGGAAGATCGCAACAGTCTTCAGGCCCCACAGCTTCTCCGAGCCGCCGCGGTGGGCGGGCATCAGACCGAGCAGGCTCGGCTCGTCGGGTGGGCGCACGACGAAACGCAGCGGGTTGTGCACCTCACCGCGTGCGAGCGACGCGAGCGCGTCGGCCATCACGTCGATGCACTCGTGCATCGGCAGCAGACGGGTGACGGCTTCGTGGTCGAGGATGCGGACCTGCGTCATGTGAAGAAGCCTCCGATTTCATCTCGTTCGTCGGGAGTCAGGTGCAGACCGCGCGCGGCCAGCACGGGGTCGAGGTGCGAGGCGCGGTTCGGGCCGCAAACCGCGCCGCTCACGTCGGCACCGGATAGCACCCAGGCGAGGGCGAGCGTAGCCATGTCGACGCCGCGCGACCGGGCTGAGTCGTCGAGCTGCTCGAGCCCGTCGAAGACGGCCTCGGTCGCGAGGCGTTCGTACGGGCCGGGACGCTGGGTCATCCGCGAACCTTCGGGATACGCCTCGCCGCGCCGGTACTTGCCGGTCAGCCAGCCGCCCGAGAGCGGCCCGAAGGGGACGTACGCGAGCCCCTCCTCGGCGCACAGTGGAAGAACTCGCTCCTCGTCCGCACGGTGGAGCAGCGAGTACGTGTTCTGGATCAGCGACGGGCGGCCGTGGCGAAGCGCCTCCTCGATTCCGTCCGCGTCGTAGTTCGAGAGGCCCCAGGCGCCGACGAGGCCCTCCCCGGCGAGCTGCTCGAAGCACGCGACCGTCTCCGCAAGCGGAGTGTCCGGATCGGGCTCGTGCGCGAGATAGAGATCGACGCGGTCGACGCCGAGCCTGCCGAGGCTCGACTCGAGCTGTCTTCGGATGCGGTCCGGGGCAAGGCCGGTGTCGGCCGGGTCGCCGGTCGTCGAGTGGAAGACCTTCGTCGTGATCGCGAGATCCCTGGCCGAATGGTCCGCGCGCCAGCGACCGATCCACTTCTCGCTGGTGCCGCCGCCGTAGGCATCGCCGGTGTCGAACCAGTGGATCCCGCCGGCCCAGGCGCGGTCCATGATCGCGAAGGCCTCGTCCTCGGGAATGCCCTGGCCGAAGAACTCGGGGGCGGATCCGACTCCCCCGAAGTTCCCGCACCCCAGCGAAATCCCGGTAAAGCTCACTGTTCGCTCCGGCGCCGGCAAAGCCGGCACCTCCGCTTCGTTTGAGTCTCCGTCAAGCCTACGACTCCGGGAGGTTCATCTTCGTCAGGTCGTTCCGAACGTCCCAGAGCTCGGGGTAGAACGAGTGGTGGATCAGCCTGCCCATCACCTCGACGGGCGTTCCCTGCGTGCCGATGACGTCGCCGCCGATCGTGCGCTGCACGACCTTGAAGTGGCGGACGCGCCAGTTGATCACGCGCTCGTCGAGCTCGATCAGCGCTTCGGCGAGCTGGTAGAGATCCTCGAACTCGCGCCCGCGGGTGTAGACCTCGAGCAGCGAGAGCCCGGCGCGCTCGTGCGCCGAGTGGAACGCCTCGCCGAGCGGCTTCGCGACGCGTCGCAGCTCCTTGAACCCCGGCGAGTCGAAGCCGCTGCCGTGGCCGAGCACCTTGCGGATCTCGGTGTACTCCCACGGCGACATGTGCTCGAGCATGTCGAGCGCCGACGTGACGAGCTTGTAGCAGTCTGTGGCGCGGCGGAGCAGGCGCAGCGCGCCGCCGATGTCGCCCGACTCGACGAGCCGCGTCGCCTCTTCGACCTCGTGCCAGGCGAGCTTGAGCCAGATCTCCGACGTCTGGTGCACCGACTGGAAGAGCAGCTCGTCGCGGTGGATCCACTCGTCCTCGGTCTTCTGCAGTGCCAGCAGCTCATCGGTGCGCAGGTACCGCTCGTAGTCCGAGTTGCCCGCCCCTTCGAGAATCGGTTTCGCGAGCTCGCTCATCGCATTTCCGTTCCGTCGAAGATGCGCATCGGCAGGTCGGCGAGCGGCACGCCGCCGTCCTTCGTGACGAGCCACGTGTCCTGCATGTACAGGCACGCCTGCCCGTCCTGCGAGATCGCGTGCGGGTGCATGGAGAACACCATCCCTTCGCGGAGCTCAGTCTCGTCGCCCTCGCCGATCTTCGGCCACTCGATCATGGTCATCCCGATCGAATGGCCCGTGACGTGGCCGAGGACGAAATCTCGCTCGACAAACCCTTTCGCGACAGCGCGATGCACGTCGTGCGCCGTGGCGCCGTCCCGGAGCGCCGTCTTCGCGGCGGCGTAGTACTCCTCGTAGGCGTCGAGCATCTGCTGCGACTCGGCGCTCGGCGTACCGGGGCAGATGGCGCGCGACACCTCGACCCAGTGGCCGCCGGGGCCGGCGATCTCGAGGGACGGCAGAACCATGTCCGTGGCCTGGATCCGGTAGTCGCCCGCGATCTTGAACTCGGGCAGCGCGGAGCCGTTCGGGCCGGTGAGGACCATGTCCATCGTCAACCGGCCGCAGCCTTCACGGACGAAGTACTCCTCGCACGGCGCGAGGATCTCGCGCTCGGTCTTCCCCGGCGCGAACTCCTCGAGGAAAATCCAGAAGCCCTCGGTGTTGATGCGCACGCTCTCCCGCACGGACTCGAGCTCGAGCTCGCTCTTGACGGCCCGCGCATGGTCGAAGCCCTCGTCCCACGAGACGAGCTCGCCCGCGGCGGCGTTCAGCGACTCGAAGTCGCGCACCGTCATCACGTACTCGCGGCCGTAGACGCCAACTCGCTGCCCCCGAACCTGGTCGGCGAGCCAGTCGCCGGGGCGGTCGACGAACACCTGCTCGTCGATCCACGTCGTGCCGTGCTCGCCGACGTACCGCGCCTCGCGCGGGAACACGATCGCCGGGTCGCCCTCGAGCGGCAACAGCACGTAGGCGTAGCGATGCACGATCACGAAGCCGGACATGTAGGTGACCGCGCCCTCGAAGCCCGAATACTCGTTCCCGGAGACGATGACGGCGTCGAGCCCGTCCCGCGCCATCGCTTCCCGCACGAGCCCGTACCGACGATCGGTCTCGTCCCTCGACATCACTGCTGCCACGCTGCCTCCACCCCTTTCACAAGTGCCCAGATCGCGTCGTGCGTCGGCGTTGGGACACCGAGCCTTCGCCCGAATTCGGAGATGCCGCCGTTCAGGAAGTCGACCTCGGTCGCGCGCCGCGCCTCGACGTCCTGCAGCATCGACGCCTTGTGGCCGTACGCGACCTCGGGCCGAGCTGCGTAGTCGATCAGATCCTCGGGATCGGAGTCGAGCTCGATCCCCTGCGCCGCCGCGACCGCCTTGCCCTCGTCGACCAGCCGCGAGGCGAGCGCACGCAGATCGGGGCGCTCGCACACCCGGCCGTGCGTCAGCCCTGTGAGCGCGCCGAGGGGATTCGTGGCCGCGTTGAAGATCACCTTGCGCCACTGTGGCCCGCGCGCGTCGTGGACGGCGGTCGCGGGCATCCCGCCGCGCGTGCAGGCGTCGGCAAGCCGCTCGACCTCGTCGAACGGCGCCGGCCGCTCCTCGAACGGGCCGAAGGTCGTGTCGCCCTTGACGTCCCATTGCACGACGCCCGGCTCGACGACCTTCCCGGCCGGGAACGTCGTGCCGCGGATCACGCGCTCGACGTGGTGCGCGAGCACCTCCTCGTTCCCGATGCCGTTCTGCACGGTCGCGACACTCCCGCTCGCGAACACATGCGCCGTCGCGGCCAGCGCGGACTCGGTGTGCATCGCCTTCGTGGCGACGATCCCGAAGTCGCAAGGCGGCAGCTCGGCAGCGTCGCTCGTCGCGGACAGCACGCCCACGACCTCGCCCGCGCCGCTCAGCCGGAGCCCGTTGCGGTTGATCGCGTCGACGTGCTCGCGGGCCAGATCGAAGGCCCAGACCTCGACGTCGTCCAGCGTGGCCAGATTCGCGGCGAACAGCGACCCGACGGCGCCGCAACCGACGACACACACCTTCATGCCCAGGACTCCTCCTTCGCCTTGACCAGCCGCTCCATCGTCTCGTGCAACGGTACGGGTACGCCGAGGCGCCGCGCCTCGCGAACGAGCGCACCCGTGATCAGGTCGATCTCGGTGCGCCGATGCGCCTCGACGTCTTCGAGCATCGACGGGTAATGGGCACTCCCTCGTTTCGTCGCCAGGACGTTCATCTCCCAGGGGTCTTCGCCCAGCTCGATGCCGGCGGCCGCCGCGACGGCCTTGCCTTCGTCCATCAGCGCTCGCACGAGGTGACCGAGATCGTCGGGGTCGTCGAGCGCCGCAAAATGCGCGTCGTGCGGCAGGCCGGTCACCGCCGCGACGGTGTTCACCGTCGCGTTGAAGATGAGCTTCGACCACTGGGCGGGCCGCAGGTCGTCGAACGCCTCGGCCTTGAGCCCGGCCGCGACGATCAGAGCGGCGATCTCGTGCGCGTCGGCGGGCGTGGCGCCGCGCGCCGGCCCGATCCAGGTCGCGGTGTCGAGCACGTACTCGATGTTGGTGTCGGAGTGGCGCGTGCCGCTCATGAACGTGACGGCCGCCAGCTGGCGCCAGTCGCCGTGGCGGCCGATCACCTCGTCCGCTCCGATGCCGTTCTGCACGGTCATCAGGAGCGCGTCCGGCCAGCGGCCCTCGAGCTGGGTGCCGACCGCATCGAGGTCGGTGCCCTTGCACGCGACGATCACGAGGTCGGGCACCTCGAGCGCATCCGGCGAGGTCGCAGCGTCGAGTCTCGCGGTGAAGTCGCTACGGCCGCTGACGCGCAGTCCTTGCTGACGCAGGCCGCGTGCATGCTGCTCGCGGCGGACGAGCGCCGAGACCTCGGCCACCCGCGCGAGATGGGCGGCGAACAGGCTGCCGATCGCGCCGACGCCGGCGATGCAGACCCGCATCAGGCGCCGCTCCGGCGGATGAACCGGAACTCACGTCCCCCGGTGATGCCCGACGGCTTCAGGATCAGGATCGCGGCCATCAGCACGCCGACGACGAGCTCGCTCGTGCCTGTCGGCAGGTCGATGTGCCAGCCGAGGAAGGAGGAGCCGTTCTCGGCGACTGCGAGATACGAGTCGAGAGCACTCACGGAGAGCGCTCCGACGACGGCGCCGAAGAGACTCGAAGCGCCGCCGACGACAAGCATCGCGAGCGTGATGAACGTGAGATCGAGATAGACAGACTCCGTCTGGATGGGAAGCAGGTGAACGTACAGCCCGCCTGCGAGCCCGGCGATGACGCCCGACAGCGTGAACGCGATCAGGCGCTGAACATGAACGGACGCTCCGATCGCACGCGCGGCGGCGGCGTCCTCCCGCGTCGCGCGCAGCAGGCGGCCGAAGCGGCTGCGGGCATAGACGAAGGCGATGAGCACTGCCACGAGCGCGCCGATCGCCGCCTGCCCGAGGCCGGTCGTCTCGGGGACGGAGGAGAACGCGTTCAGGCCGGGCCCGATCGTCTCCTCGTACCGCAGGAGGTTGTGCGTGATCTCGAGCACGCCGAAGGTGGCGATTCCCGCAGCGAGCCCGGACAGACGCATGAGCGGCGTGCCGACGACGAGGGCGAAGATGCCGCCGACGAGCGCCGCGAGCACGAGCGAGGGGACGTTCCCGACCGTGCGATGGGCGAGGAAGTGCGCGAGATTCGGCATGATCGCGGGTTTCTCGCTCACCGGGACGGAGAGCACGCCTGCGGTCCACGCGCCGACCGCGACGAAGCTGATGTGGCCGAACGAGACGACACCCGAGTTACCGATGAAGACGTAGAGGGCGACGACGATCGCAACCTTGACGAGCGCGTCCGTGAAGTACGTCTGGGTCGACTGCGAGACGACCGTCCCGAGTAGCGCCGCACCGATGACGAGCACCGCGGGCGCGACGACCTCCTGCACGGCGACGAGGAACTTCATACGCGCTCGACCGTGCGACTGAAGTCGAAGAGGCCGCGAGGCCGGGCGAGCAGGACGAGGATGACGGCGACGAAGAGGAAGGTCGGGAGGTACTGGCTCTGATTCGTCGGGAGCGCGCCCCCGAGAATGCCGCTCGCGAATCCGATGAGGAAGCCGCCGAGTGTCGCGGGAATCAGCCGGTTCATCCCGCCGAGCACGACGCCGGCGAGCACCACGATCGTGTTGTTGAGTGCGAAGTCCGGCGTCACGAGCGGCGTCTGCACCGTCAGCATCACCGCCACGATCGCCGCCAGCACGCCGGAGATGAGCACCGCGACGGCGATCACGCGGTTGGCTCGCACGCCGAGCAGCCGTGCGGTCTCGGAGTCCATCGACGACGCACGCATGTGTAGTCCGATCGTCGTCCGCTCGAGCAGGAAGAAGAGGGACGCCAGGCAAACCACGGCGACGATCACGGCGACGATGGTGATCTTGCGGATGTCGACGTGCCCGATCGTCACGGGCCGGTTGAGGTACGCGAGCGACGACGCGATCTTCCCCAGCGACCCGAACCAGATCAACGCGATGTTCTCCAGCAGAAACGCGACGGCGAACGTCGCGACGAGCATCACCGCCGGCGACTGCCCGCGCAGTGGCCGGAAGACGAGCAGGTCCATGAGCCCCGAGAGCACGAGCACGACGGCGACGCAGAGGGCGATCCCGGCCCAGACGGGCCAGCCCCAGTCGGACGCGAGCGCAAGCGCGAACGCACCCGCCATGACCAACTGCCCGTAGGCGAAGTTGACGAGCCGCAAGACGCCGAAGACGAGCCCGATCCCCACGGCCATGAGGGCGTAGATCGAACCGAGCGCAACGCCGTCGGCGAGCGTCTGCCAGTCGATGTTGAGGACCCCGACGATCATGAGAAGTAGGCGGCGACGAGGGCGTCCGTGTCGGCGGCGTCGCCGGGGCCGAGAGTCAGCCGCAGCTCGCCGTTTCCGAGCACGTAGCACCGGTCGGCGGCCGCAACGGTTCGCTGTGCGCGCTGCTCGACGAGCAGCACGGCGAGCCCGCGCTGCCTGATCGCCACCAGCGCTTCGAAGACGACGTCGACGACGGTCGGTGCGAGCCCGAGAGAAGGCTCGTCGAGCAGCAGGACGTCCGGCTCCGCGACGAGCGCGCGAGCGATCGCAAGCTGCTGCTGCTGGCCGCCCGACAGCGCGCCTGCCTGCCGCCGGCGAAACTCCCCGACGATCGGGAAGAGCTCGTACACCGTGGCGAGAATCTGTTTCTCCCCGCCGCGCGACCTTCGGGCGGCAAGACCGAGCCTGACGTTCTCCTCGACCGTCAGCTCGGCGAAGATCCGGCGACCCTCGGGCACGAGCGCGATCCCGGCACGCGCGATGTCCTCCGGAGCGAACCCACGCAGCGACCGCCCGCCCAGCCGAACGTCCCCGCCGGTGACCGGTGCCACGCCCATGATCGCGTGCAGGGTCGACGACTTCCCGGCGCCGTTGGCGCCGATCAAGCCGACGATCTCGCCGGGGGCGACCTCGAAAGAAAGGCCCTGAACCGCGTGCACGCCGCCGTAGCGGACGCTCAGGTCGTCGACGACGAGCGCAGGCTCGCGCTCGATTGCTCCGCCATCGGTGGGCGTCATTCCTCCGCCACCGGCGCCTCACCAAGGTAGGCGGCCGCGACGTCGAGATTGGCGCGGATCTCGACCGGCGTTCCTTCGGCCAGGGTCGTACCCTGGTCGAGCACGCAGATGCGGTCGCACACATCCATGATCAGCGCCATGTTGTGATCGATCAGGAGGACTCCGACCTGATCCTCGCCCCCGACCGAACGCACCATCGCTGCGAAGTCCGGCACCTCGGCCTCGGGGAGGCCGGCAGCCGGCTCGTCGAGCAGCAGGAACCGCGGCTCGGTCGCGAGCGCTCGGGCGACTCCGAGCCGCCGCTCGTCGCCGTGGCTGAGGGCATTCGCGGGACCACCGGCGTAGCGATCGAGACCGAGCCGTTCGAGCTGCCGGTCGGCCCGGCGGGTCGCTTCGCGCGGCCCCGCGCCGACCCCGAGTGCAGCGACCTCGACGTTCTCGCGAACAGAGAGCGACCTGAACGCGTGGCTGTGCTGGAACGTGCGGGCGAGCCCGCGCCTCCCACGCCGGTGGGGCGACCAGCGCGTCACGTCGTCCGCGCCGAGGTGCACCGTGCCTTCGTCGGCGCGATCGAAGCCCGTGAGGATGTTGACGAGCGTCGACTTGCCCGCACCGTTCGGCCCGATCAGCCCGACGACCTCGCCGCGGCCGACCTCGAGCGAGACGCCCGCAAGCGCGCGAACGCCTTCGAACGAGCGCATCACGGAGGAGGCCCGGAGCGTCTCTCCGGGCCTCCTCTCTGCATCCGTCTGTGGTTGCTCCGACAAGCCCCTAGATCTTCGGGACGACCTTCGCGACGACGGACCCGACCACCTTCGGCTTGTTGTCCTGAATCCGGATCACCCGGTACTGGCGTCCGAACACGGTGTGCAGGCTCGGCGAGAAGCTCACGAGGCCCGACAGCGTCGGCACCTTGTGGAACTTCTCCATCTGCGCGGCGAGCGCCACGCCGGACGTCGAGCCTCCGGCGCGCCTGATCGCGGTCACGACACCGTCAACCGCGGCAGAGCCGGTCACGAAGCCGCCGGTGCCCGCGTGGATCTGCTTGGCGAGCTTGTTGACGGCCGGAACCGGGTCGTCGCCGAACGACGACGCGAACGTGACGAACCAGTAGTTCGTCACCTGCGGGCTCTTCGGGAGCCAGTAGGTGCCGTCACCTGCCCAGGAGTTCAGGACCGGCGTGTTGTTGTCCGCACTCCGCAGGCCGGAGATCAGCGTCGAGAGCGCGCCGAACGCTCCTGCGGTCGACGTGACGATCACGTCGGCCTTGACGCCGTTCAGGCGGCTGACAGCGTTGTTGACGTCGGTGCCACCGAGAGAGTGGTACGTCTCCTGGTCGACGACCTTGCCGCCGAGCTGCTGCCAGCGGGCCTTGAACGCTGCGACGACGTCCTTGAAGTAGACGATCACGCCGTCCGTGGCGAGCGCGGCGGTGCGCCAACCCTTACCCCATGCGTACTGCGCCATCGCGGACCCTTCGTCCTGAGCGACGTTGCCGAAGCTGAACGCGAGCCTGCCCTTGGGCCGAACCGCTTCGGGCCCATCTGGTCGGTGCCGATGCATGACGCAACCGCCAGAACGCCCCGGTTGATCGCTTCCTGCACGACCGGCGCCGCGAGCTCGACGTCACACGTCGTGAAGATGATGTTCGCGCCACCGCTCAGCAGCTTGAGTGCACACGCCTTTGCGACAACAGGCTTGTTGCCCTGGGTGTCACACGTCCGGATCTGCAGCTGGCGCCCATCGACGCCGCCCTTCTTGTTCCACTGCTGCACACGAAGCTGGGCAGCCGCAAGGGCCGGATTGTCGAACGGCGCCATCGCTCCCTTGCTGTCGTACGCCCACCCGATCACGATCGGTGAGGCCGACTTCGCCGTCGTGTGCGCCGCAGCCGTCGCGGCGAGCGCGACGAGCGCGAACGCGGCGACAACCAGCATGAGCCCCGCACGGGAACTCAGTCTTCTCATTTCCACTCCTTCACTGTCTGCCGCCGCGACGCGGCGGACGGGGGCATGGCTGACCAGCACTGCTCGAACGCCTCGCGTGCACGCCCGAGCGACTCGTTAGACGGCAGAGCCCAGATCGAGTTGGCATGTGCCGATCCGAACGTACCGTCGTCGGAGAAGATCTCGATGTCGTAGAAACCGTCCCAGCCCGCGGCGTCGAGAGCGCCGAGGATCCGGGGCACGTCGGCCTGGCCCTCCCCCGGAAACACGCGGTCGGCCCAGCCGCGGGTCGGCTCGCGGACGTCAGACACATGGACGCCCACGAAGCGGTCGATCTCCTGCTCGATGTCCTCATAGAGCGTCTCGGTGTTCCATAGGTGCCAGATGTCGAACTGGATCCCGAGCGCCGGAGGATCGCCGGCCTCGTGGATCAACTGAACCGCCTCCGGAATCGAGCTGACGATCGTCCAGTCGTCGCCGCCGGCGCGCTGGTACGGCTCGATCCCGACCCGGACACCGGCTTCGTTCCGCGACGCCGGCGATCGTCCGAAGGCCCTCGACGACGACCGAACGCGCCGTGTCGGGCTCCCGGCCGCCGCCGGTGCCGGTCAGAAGCACGAGCCCCGTCGGCCGGAACGCCGCCAGCCGCTCGACCGAGCGGCAATAGGCGTCGATCCGCTCGGCCGGATCCTCCGGGCCGCCCAGGAGCGGCAAGGGCAGGATCGACGGAACGGCCGGCACCGCCGCTGCCGACTCGAGCCCGCTCTCCGCCAGGAGCTCGAGCGGCTCGGCGTCCGACCCGTCGGCGGGCAGCTTCAGCTCCCAGACCCCGATTCCGTCGAATCCGGCAGCCCGGTAGGTGCGGATATCGTCCGCGAAGCTGGAGTTCAGTGTCGAGATCTGGGAGACGGAAAGGCGTGGCACCACCCGGCGATCCTCCCATGCGTTTGACATCTGATCAAGGGTTTGGGACGGTCCGCACGATGTCGTACGTCGAAGAGCGCCCGAGCGACGGCCCGATGCGCCACCGGACGATGGCGGAATACGCCCTCGAGCAGCTGCGCGAGTCGATCATCCTCGGCGAGCTGCCGGCCGGAACCCCGCTCCGGCTCGACGAGCTCGCCCGGTCGCTCGGGATGAGCATCTCCCCGATCCGTGAGGCGGTGCGGCAACTCGAGGCGCTCGGGCTCGCCAAGCACGTGCCGCACCAGGGTGCCCGCGTCCTCGACTTCGACATCGACGAGCTGCGCGACCTCTTCCAGGTTCGCCTGGCTCTCGAGTCGCTCGCGGTGCGCCGAGCAGCCGAGCGGTTCACCGACGAGGACACCGCCAACGCCCGGCGTCATCTCGCGCGCTTCGACGAGACTCGCGGCAAGGGTGACGTACGACGGACGATGCGGGCGCATTCGGACTTCCATTTCACGCTCTACGAGGCGTCGCAATCGCAGTGGCTCGTCGCGCTCATCCGTCCACCGTGGGTCCGGTCGGAGCGCTACCGGCCGGCACTGCTCGCGTCCGAGGGCGGCCCGCAGGAACTTCACCGCGAGCTCGACGAGCGCCTGCTGCAGGCATGCGTCGCGCACGATCCGACGGCGGCCGCCGATGCGCTCCTGAAGCATCTCGAGCTTGCGAGCGTCATCTTCGAGACCGAGCTCGGCGGCAAGGGGATCTTCGCGAACCTCGAGCCGACCGAGCCAGCGCTCTCTTAGCGGGCGCGCGGGCGTTCTGGCTGCGCAGGCGCGAGCCTGCTGGCGCAGCGGACTGCCGGCTCCTTTGCGCGTAGATTGTGTTGCCATGTCGAGTTGGTACGACGCATGGGCGGACCGATACGCGGAGTCGTCGAATGGCGACAGCGCTGACGTTCCGTTCTACGTCGGGCTTGCCCGTGAGGCTGACGGGCCGCTGGTCGAGCTTGCCGTTGGTACCGGGCGAGTCGCGATTCCGGTCGCTCAGGCAACGGGCAGGCTCGTGGTCGGGATTGACTCCTCGCGCGGGATGCTCGCGCAGGCACGACTGCGCGCGGCTGAGCAGGGAGTCGAGCTCGACCTGCGCGAAGGCGACATACGGGCGCTTGAACTCGAGGAACCCGCGGCGTTGATCTACTGCCCCGGCCGGTCTCTGCTGCATCTGCCCACCTGGGCCGATCGTCGCCGCTGCTTCGAACGCGTCGCGGCGTCGCTACTGCCTAACGGTCGCTTCGCCTGGAACGCGTTCGCCTTCGACCATCACATTGCATGCGCGATAGACGGGCAGCACGCCGATGCTAACCCGGGAATGCCTGTGCCACACACGAACCACTACAGCGTCAGCGACAACCGAGTCGACATCACGTTGGACGACGGTGGAACCGGCTCGCTCTGGTGGGCAACCAAGAACGAATGGCTGGGACTCCTCGACGTCGCGGGCCTGCACCTCGAAGCTCTCTACGGTGGATTCGACGGGGAACCGCTCGACGACGACAGCCGGGAGTACATCTTCGTGGCCCGTCGATAAGCACGCAGCCTGGCCGCGGCGGGCATAGAAGCGCCATCAGCTCACTTCCGTCCGGCGAGGTGCCAAAGCGGCGCGCGCCGCACCACGGACACGAGTAAGGTGCGCCGAACAGGATGCGAGTGGCTGGGATCACAGCACTCGGCGAGCCCGTCGAAATCTTCGAGGTGGACGAGCTTGTGACGCCTGCTGCAGGCGAGGTCCTCATCGACGTCGTTGCCGCCGGCATCGGCAACTGGGAAGAGCTTGTCAGGATCGGCAGCTGGCAGATCGGCGGCCCGGCTCCGATGGCGCTCGGGACGGAGGCTGCCGGGACGGTCGCAGCGGTCGGCTCCGGCGTGGCCGACCTACGCGAGGGCGACGAGGTGATGACACATCCGCTGCCGCTCCGGCGTCACGGAACGTGGGCGGGGAGGGTGCTCGCGCCGGCGGCGACCGTCGCGGCCCGGCCGCCGGAGGCGTCATGGGAAGCCGGCGGAGCCTTTCCTATTCCGGCGCTCACTGCGGCTCAGGCGCTCGACGAGGCTCTCGGGATCGAGAGCGGCGGCTGGGTCGTCGTCAACGGAGCCGGCGGAGTTACGGGCGGCCTGCTCGTTCAGCTCGCCGCGGCTCGGGGCGCCCGCGTGATCGCGACAGTGAGCGCGAAGAAGGCGGAGCGCATCCGCGGCTACGGCGCATCGGAGGTGCTCGACTATCACGGCGACTGGCCGGCGCTCGTCCGCGAGATCACCGGCGGCGGCGCGCCCAAGGCCGTCAACGCCGCCCCCGGGCAGGCGACGACCACGCTGCAGGCGGTCGCTGACGGCGGCCACCTCGCCACGATCACGGGCGACCCCCCGCGGGAGGAACGGGGCGTCGCCATAGCCGACGTCTACGTCCGGCCCGACGGCCGGCAGCTTTCAGCCCTGGCGGAGCTGCTGGCCGACGGCACCCTGAGCGTGCCGATCGCATCCGTCCGTCCGCTCGACCAGGCGGCACAAGCGCTGCGCGAGGCGCTCGCGGGAGCGGACGGCGCGATCGTCCTGTCACTCCGAACCTAGCCTGGCCCACGATGGTCGTTGGTGCACCGGCTCAACGGTCGATTGTGCGCTGGTTCGCTTCGCTATAGCGCTCGCCTTCGAGTGTGATCCGTGAAGCGTGGTGCTCGATCTCGTCGAGCTCTTCTGGGGTCAACTCGACGTCAGCGGCAGCGATGTTCTCTTCGACACGGTGCAGCTTCGTCGTCCCCGGGATCGGAACGATCCACGGCCTCTGGGCGAGCAGCCAAGCGAGTGCGATCTGCGCAGCGGTCACACTTCTTGCGCTCTGCGATGTCGCGCACGAGATCGACGAGCGCCTGATTCGCCTCACGCGCCTCAGATGTGAATCGCGGGACGGTGTTCCGGTAGTCGGTTTCGTCGAATTGGGTGCTCGCGTTGATCGTGCCGGTCAGGAAACCAGCCCCGAGAGGCGTGAACGCGACGAAGCCGATCCCGAGTTCTTCCAGTGTCGGAAGAACGGCGTCTTCCGGCTCACGCCACCACAACGAGTACTCGCTCTGCAGCGCGGCAACCGGCTGCACTGCGTGCGCCCGGCGGATGTTCGCCACGCCCGCCTCGGACATCCCGAACTCACGAACCTTCCCTTGCCGGATCAGTTCCTTGACCGTTCCGGCTACATCTTCCATCGGCACGTCGGGATCGACGCGGTGCTGGTAGAGGAGGTCGATCGTGTCCGTCCGCAGTCGCTTCAACGAACCTTCGACCGCACGCTTGATGTTGTCGGGACGACTGTTGACCCGACCGGTGCGTTGTCCGTCCTGAATGTCCCACCCGAACTTCGTCGCGACAACGACCTGATCACGAACCGGTTCAAGCGCTTCGCCGACGAGTTCCTCGTTCGCGAACGGGCCATACACCTCAGCGGTATCGAAGAGCGTGACGCCGCGCTCGACGGCTGCCCGGATCAGAGCGACCATCGCCTCCTTGTCGGGCCGCTCCCCGTACGTGCCGCTCATGCCCATACACCCAAGGCCGATCGCTGACACTTCAAGGCTGCCGAATGATCGCTTCTGCACTTTGACTCTCCTTTGAGTAGCCGCCTGCCGGCGTAGCGCTACTCAAGCAGCGCACTACGTCACGTGACCGACCCTGCTGATCCAGGTACCCGCAATACCCCGCGGGCTCCGGCGTCATTCCGCATCACTGTCGCAGCCGAGACGCATCGAGCCTGACGTTAGAGTCGCTGGGTGCCGGCACGGTCACACGGCGCAGTGGGGCCCTGTCTGCGCACCGAACGGCTTGTTCTTCGTCCGCCCGTCGCGGCCGACGCGGCCACGGCCGCAGAGCTTCTCAGCGACCCAGCAGTCATGCGTTTCCTGGGTGGCGGCACCGTTCCATCCGAACACCACGCAGCGGTTGTCGAGAAATGGCAGGAACGCTGGGAGAGAAACGGCATGGGGCCGTTCGTGATCGAGAGACGTCGCGACGGTCGGTTCCTCGGACGCACCGGCATCCTCGTCTGGGACTCCCGAACCTGGACGCACGCCACCATCGCCGAAGCCGGCTCCTTCGCCCAACCGGAGCTCGGCTGGGCCCTCGTCCGGGCGGAGTGGGGAAACGGCTACGCAACCGAGGCCGCAGGCGCTGTGCGTGACTGGGCGCGAAGTGACCAGAGCGTCGGTCGACTCATCTCACTCATCGCACCCGACAACGTCGCCTCCCAGCGAGTTGCAGAGCGCCTCGGCGCGGTTCGGGCCGGCACGGTGAGGCTCTCCGACTCCGGAGACGCGATCGTCTGGGAACACGCAAACGAAGAGCGAGCGCCGGGAGCAATCTCGAGCAGGCATGATGCAGCCGTGGATCCGGCGAGGTAGCGGTTGGCGTGGCGAGCCCGCCGCGCGTTTTCGGCGCAGTGCTGCCGAGGCCCGCACCCCGGGTGCTCGGGCGCTGCGCGTCCACCGCTACGACTCGGAGGTACCACGAATGAATCGTCAGAACCTCTTCTCCGACGCATGGGACGGAGAGGACGAAGAAGGCGGGACTCGGCAGCGAGTCTTCTGGCGGCCGGACGACGCCAGGTTGGGGGCAACGCTGTACGACCTCGCCCCTGGCGCACCCGACCCGCGGTTGCACATGCACTTCGGAGCCGAAGAGATGTTCTTCGTCCTGAGCGGTCGTCCCCTCTTCCGGAACCAACACGGCGAAGAGGAGTTGGCTCCGGGCGACTTCGTCTTCTGCCCCGAGGGACGTGCCGGGCTCCACGCGTTCAGCAACCCCAGCGAAGAGCCGGCTCAGATTCTCGCGATCAGCGCCGGGAGCTTCCCCGACGTCGTCGCCTATCCCGAACAGGGATATGCATGGGTGGCGACTCGCGATCCCGATCCGGAGCTGCTCGCGCGGGGCGGCGACCCCGGCATCATCGCCCGCTTCGAGATCCCGATCGAGTAGCCGCTCAGCCGTACCGACCCTCGCCGGGAGCGAAGAGGTCGCGCAGGCGGCCTCTTCGCTTACCCGAACGGTCGGACTAGGTGGGATCGTGTGAGACGAGCATCGCCACGTGGATCTCCTGGCTCGCGCCTAGCGACGCGCGAAGAGCCGCTGCCGCAGCGGCGGTGTCAGCAGCTGCTGCGCGACGAGCGCCCCGGAGCCGCCGCCGAGCCCAGGCCCCGGATGCGTGGAGGCTCCGACGTGCCAGACACCGTCGACCGGGGTGCGATGCCCCGGTTGGGAGCCGAGCGGCCGCCAGAGGAAGTTCTGGTCGAGCGCGAGCGACCCGCCGTACGGATCGCCGTGGTGCAGGTTGATGTTCGACGCCTGCAGGTCGGCCGGTGACAGGACCGTGCGCGCGACGATCGCCGAGTCGAGGTTCGGCACGTGCCTGGCGATACGCGCCTGGATGCGATCCGCGTAGCGCTCGCGCAGATCGTCCGTCCAGCCGCCGTCGCCGACGTCGAGCTCTCCGGCCGCGTCACCCTTGATGCGCCAGGGAAGCTCCTGCAGCTGGATCCACAGGAGCCCGGCGCCGGCAGGAGCGCGGGACGGGTCGATCGTCAGCGGCTGGCCGACGACGACCGTGGCCTCGGCCGGCAGGAGCCCGCGGTCCGCCTCGTTGACGGCGCGCGAGACACCGTCGAGCCCCGGCGTCAGGTGCACGATCGCCGTCTGCGCGAGCCGTTCGTCGCCTTCCCAGCGCGGCGGCTCGGAGAGCGCGAAGTGGATCTGCATCTCGGAGCGCCCGTAGCGAAAGCGCTCGGCCTTGCGCTCGAAGCCCGCGAGCAGCTCGCCGTAGAGCTGGGTCGGAGTCACGTTGCAGACCACCGCGCGCCGCGCTCCGATCCGCTCGCCGTCAGTGGTCTGGACGCCGCCGGAGAACACGCGCGAGACGTGCACGCCCGTCTCGCAGGTGCCGCCCCATTCGCGGATGCACGCCACGAGGGACTCGGCGAGCACTGCGCCGCCGCCGCGCGGGATCGGCATTCCGCCTTCCTGCACCGCGACGGCGATCACCTGCGCCATGTACCCCGACGCCGCGGCGTCGGGGCCGAGCCCGGTGTGCAGCACCCACGGCGCGAGCAGCCCGTGCGCGCGCTCGGATGCGAACGTCGTCTCGAGCCAGTCGCGCGCCGAGATGAGCAGGTTGCCGCTGAACTCGACCGCGCCGCGCCGCCCGAGGCGCCGGTACAGCCGCGCCAGCAGGGCGGCGCCGTGCCGCGACCACAACTCCGTCCCGAGCACGCCGAACGCGAGGTCCGCGGTCGGGAAGAACGACCCGAGCACGGCGTGCCACTCCTCGCCGAGCTCGGCCGCGTTCCCTTCGGCCGTGCGGAGCAGGAATGCGCTCTCGCCGTCGGGGAAGCAGGTCGCCGTCGGGAGCTCCGTGTTCAGGTACTCCAGCCCGTGACGCGCCAGGTCGTCGGCGAGCTGGGGGTGCACTGGGCCGCCGACCCAGAGCGGGTGCCACGCGCTGAAGACGTCGTGCCGGTAGCCGGGCGCGGTGATCTCGGCCGTCTTGATCGCTCCGCCGAACCAGTCGTTCCGCTCGAGCACGCAGACGCTCCAGCCGGACTTCGCGAGCAGCGCTCCACACGCGAGACCGTTGATCCCGCTGCCGACGACGACCGCGTCGTACTCAGCCACGGACGAGCCGGCGGAACTCGTCGTCCGTGACGAGCCCGCGCTTCTCGGTGCCGAGCTTCTTGACCGCCGCGAGCAGCTCCGCCCGCCGGTCTTCGGGCACGTCGAGCCCGAGCTCGTCGGCCTTGATGCGGATGGAGTCGAGCCCGCTCTTCTTGCCGAGCACGATCGACCGCTCGGTCGCCACGAGCTCGGAGGAATACGGCTCGATCGACGGCGGGTCGTGGAACTGGCTCGCCACGGCGCCGGACTCGCGCCGGTAGAGCGTCTCGCCCGTCACCGGCTTCCACGGCTCGAGCGCGTAGCCCGAGAGCTCGCGCACGCGTTCCGCAACTGCGCGGATCCGGTCGAGCCGGAGGTTCGTCTCGACTCCGTACAGGGCACGCAGGGTCAGCGCGACCTCGCCCAGGTTCGCATTGCCGGCGCGCTCGCCCATGCCGTTGATCGTTCCCTGCACCCACGTCGCTCCTGCGCGGACGGCGGCAACCGCGCTCGCCGTCGCCAGCCCGAAGTCGTTGTGGCCGTGGAAGTGCACGGGCGTCCCGTCGAGCCACTGGATCGTCGCGCCGACGAGATCGGCGACCGCCTCGGGCGAGGCGATCCCGAGCGTGTCGACGACGACGACCTCGCGCGCGCCCGCTTCGACCGCCGTCTCGTACACGCGCCGGAAGAACTCGGGCTCGGCGCGGGTCGAGTCGACGCCGAAGAACGCAGCGTGGATGTCGTGCTCGGCGGCGAAGCGCATCGCAGCTGCGATTCGCTCGAGCATCTTCTCGCGGGAGACGCCGATCGCATCGAGCTTCAGATCGGAGATGGGCGACTCGATCACCGAGTAGCGGACGCCGAGCTCGACGAGCGCCTCGAGATCCGCGGGCACGGCGCGCGAGAAGCCCCAGACCTGTGCGTCCAGGCCCGCCTGCGCGATCAGCTCGACGGCGCGCCAGTCGTCGTCGGAGACGCGGGGGAAGCCGGCCTCGATCCGCTCGATCCCGAGCTCGTCCAGGAGCTTCGCGATCTCGAGCTTCTCCTCAGGGTTGAGCACGACGCCGACGGTCTGCTCACCGTCCCGGAGCGTCGTGTCGTAGAGACCGACGCTGCCTCGGATCGCGTAGCGGTCGTTCAGCGATCCCGTCCAGATCAATTCGTTCGACAAGACACCACCCCATCCGGAAACGGCGACAGCTTCTCGGCGCCGGTCGCTGTGATCAGGAAATTGTCCTCGACACGCAGTCCTCCACCGCCGGGCCAGTAGCAGCCCGGCTCGATCGCGAGCACCATCCCCTCTGCAATCTCGCCGCCGCCTGCCTGGTGCGCATACGGCGGCTCATGCGCCCGCGCGCCGACCCCGTGGCAGATGGGATGCGTCGGCTGGCCCGGATAGCCAAGCTCGGTGATTCCAGCCCGCACCAGCCGGTCGAGCTCCGCGAAGCTCGCGCCCGGCTCGCAGTGCGCGATCGCGCGTTCGTAGACGCCGAGCAGGCCCGCCTCGAGCACGCGGTAGTCCTCGCGCAGCTCCCCGATGCAGAGCAGCTTCGTGTGATCGCACCAGTACCCGTCGGCGCAGACCCAGATCTCGAACAGCGTCGGCTGGCCCTCCTGCACCGGCAGGTCGCCGGTCGCGGTGAACGTCTTGATGCCGGGACCGGACCAGACCAGCGAGTAGCCGAGCGCGAGCTCGACTTTGCCCTGCCAGCCCGTGCCCTCGCCGTGCACGAAGCCCTGCCAGATCGCAGCGGCCTCACTCTCCTTCATGCCGGGCCGCAGCAGACCCCGGACGTGCTCCATCGCAGCGGCGCAGATGTCGTTCGCCAGCCGGATCCGCTCCAGCTCCTGCTCGGTCTTGATCGCCCGGGCGGCGTTGAGGACCGGCATCGCATCGCCCGCTGCCGGCCAGGCGTCGAACCAGGCCTTCGTGAAGGTCGTCGGCTCGCCGACCATGCGGTCGGAGGCCTGCGTGCCCAGCGAGAGCTCGAGGCCGACGGGGCCGTACTCCTTCGCTGCCTGAAGCGCGGCGTCGAGCGTGCGCGCTGGGACCGGCCGCGGATCGTCGTCCGCGTAGCCGCGGATGTAGCGGACGTCGCTCGTCCACGCGGTGCGGGAAGCGTCTTCCTCCGACGCTTCGATGGTGATCAGCACCGCCTCGCCGTCGCGCGGGAAGACACACGCGTCGTAGCCTTTCATCCCCCAGAAGTTGGTCAGGTAGAAGACGTCGTCGGGAGCTCGGACGACGAGTGCATCGAGGTCGTGCTCCGCCATCAGCGCCTGGACGCGCTCGAGCTTCGCGTCGTCTCGGGCCCACACGGTCATGGTCCCGCTCCGGCGCCGGCCAAGCCGGCACCTCGCTCCCTGGAGACTCCGTCGAGCCTACGTCTCATGCCTCCTCGCCCCACGGGCGCACCCGCGGCGGCGGCGGCGTGCCATGCGCCTCCTGCCAGCCGACGACCGGGTTGCGCAGGATGCCGATCCGCTCGATCTCGGCCTCGATCACGTCACCGGGCTTCAGGTACAGCCGCATCCGCTCTTCCTTCGACTTGAAGCCCGCGACGCCGGAGACGGTCCCGGTCGAGAGGACGTCGCCGGCCGAGTAGCCGAGTGCGGAGAAGTTCGAGAGGATCTCCGGAATCGTCACGCTCATCCGCCCCGAGTGCGATTCCTGGCGCACCTCCCCATTCACGCGCAGCTCCATCGCGAGGTCGTGCGGGTCGCCGAGCTCGTCCGGCGTGACGATCCAGGGGCCGAGCGGGCAGAAGGTGTCGATCGCCTTGCAGAAGCTGAAGACCCCCGAGCGCATCTCGCCGCGCTGGATGTCACGGGCCGTGATGTCATTGAAGATCACGTACCCGCCGATGTAGTCGGCCGCCTCCTCGGGCGAGAACCACTTGCCCGCCTTCTTCAGCACGACCGCGAGCTCGAGCTCGTAGTCGAGCTCCTCGGTCAGGTGCTCTGGATAGACAATCGGCTCGTCCGGGCCGACGATCGCATCGACGTTCTGGAAGAAGTTGATCCAGGGCGCGATCGCGTGCGACCAATCGACGTTCTTCGACTCCTCTTCGTGCTCGCGGAAGTTGCCGGCTGTGTGGAAGAACTTCTTCGGGATGATCGGGGCCCGGAGCCTCACCCCGGAGAGCGGCCGGCGCTCGCCCGTCTCCGCGGCGCCGAGACGCTCGAAGTACTCGCGCATACTCGCGGCGTCGAGACCGACGATCTCGTCGCCGTCGACGTACCCCACCTTGCCGTCGTCGTAGGTGACGAGCTTCATCCGCAGATCCTCTGCGCGACGAGCGCGTAGGTCTCGGCTGTCTTGACGAGCGCGTCGATCTCGAGATTCTCGCCCAACTCGACGTCCATCAGCCCTGTCGACGTGCCGTAGTTGACGGTCGGGATGCCGTAGCGCGTCAGCGCAGACGCGTCGCTGAACCAGCGCGTCACGTCGCGCCCGGGCGTCTCGCCGAACACCTCGGCGTGTGCCCCATCGATTGCCTGTACGAGCTCATGGCCCTCCTCGATCTCGGCGCCCGGCGCCGTCACGTAGACCTCGCCTTCGACCCCATAGTCCGGGAAGCGCGCGGCGATCGAGCGCACGAACTCGAGGACCTCGCGGCGGGCGGTGCCCATCGGTTTCGTCGGCGGCACACGGATGTCGAGGAAGAGATCTGCATGGTGCGGCGTCCGCGAGACGCGCCAGCCGAAGCCGCCGTCGACTGCGCCCACGTTGACGATCGCCTTCGCGCCCCGGTAGGAGTTCGAAGGGTCGTCCTCCCACGCCGGGATCCATTCGAGCACCGCGGAGGTCACCTCGTGCATGCGCAGGATCGCGTTCTGATCGCGCTTCCCCTCGCTGAAGGCCGTATGGATGAAGTTGCCGTGGACGCGGATGCGGAGCCAAAGCGTGCCGAAATGCCCGAGCACGACCCGGCCTTCCGTCGGCTCGCCGAGCAGGCACATGTCGGCCACGCCGCCGTGCGAGACGAGGTAGCGCGACCCGGCCGCATAGCCGCGGTACTCAGCGCCCTGCGCATCGCCGTACTGGGTCTTCTCGATCTCGCCGCAGACCGCGGCGATCAGCACGTCCCCGCGCAAGCGGGCCCCGGCGTCTTTGAGCGCATGCACGGCCTCGACGTAGCACGCAAGCGCACCCTTCATGTTCGAGATCCCGAGCCCGTACAGCCTGCCTTCCTGCTCGAAGGGCTTTGGCTGGAAGCCCGGGACGTCCCGGAGCCAGGGCTCGCGGCCCGAGTACGAGGTGTCCATGTGGCCGTTGAACATCAGCGACTTCCCGCCGCCGGTCCCGGCCCATGTAGCGAGGGCGTTGGCGCGGCCGTCCTCGACCTGCTGCCACTGCACCTGCAGGCCAAGCTCGTCATAGAGCTCGACCATCAACTCCGCCATCGCCTGCTCGTCGCCCGTGAAGCTGTGCACACCGATCATGCGCGACGCGGTCTCGACGAGGCGGTCCCGATCAACGGTCACTCCGGCCCGCCCATCCCGGGCACGCCCGCCGGCGTCGGGGGCGCGGCGACTGGGAGCCCGGCCTTGCACCATGCTTCGAAGCCGCCGTCGAGATCCCCTGCATCGACACCGAGCTCGGTGAGCGACGCAGCCGCGAGACTCGACGAGTAGCCGTGCGCGCAGACGAGCACGAGCGGCCGGTCCGCGAGCTGCGGGTTCGCGTAACCCGAGCTCTGGTCACAGCGCCACTCGAGCACCGAGCGCGGCACGTGGATCGAGCCGGGGATGATGCCGGCGCGCAGGCGCTCGTCGCCCGATCGGGTGTCGACGAGTAGCACATCGGCCGCAGCCGCTTCCGCAGGCGTGTAGCGCGTGATCCGCGCGCGAGCCTCGGCGAGCACCGTCTCGATCACCGCACGTGCGGCAGCACACGCTCGCCGAACAGCCGGATCTGCTCGAGCCGGTCTTCGCCCCACAGCTCGAGCATGACGTGCGTGCAGCCAGCCTCCTTGTACTCCTCGATCGCGGCGATGCAGTCCTCGGGCGTGCCGGCGATCGGCTTGCACTTGTCGAGGATCGCATCCGTCACCTGCTCCTTCGCAGCGAGCCGGCCGCCGCGCTCCATCGCCTCGGCAACGGGGCGGATCTCGTCCTGCTCGAGCCCCGCCAGGTCGAGGAGCGTATCGGCCGCGCCCTGGATGTTCTGCACCTTGTTGGCGAGATACATCCCGGCGATCTCGCGGGCGCCGTCACGTCCCTGGTCGCGATCGGACGCGTGAATCGACGCGACGACGGTGCAGCCGATGTCGATAGGCGCGCCGACGTTCTCGCAGGTGTAGCGCACGAACGCAGGTGTCGTGATCGACGGCGTCAGGCACCCGTCGGCGATCTCGCCCGCCAGCGCCTGCATCTTCGGCGCCGTGGCGGCGACATAGACGGGCGGCACCTCGCGCGGTGTGTGCGCACCCGGTTGCAGCGGCGGCACGTCGGCGCTCCACGTGTCGCCGTCGTAATCGAACTCCTTGCCCGACAGGACGCCGCGCACGATCGTCACCGCATCGCGCATCGGCCCGAGCGTCTTCCGTGTCTGCGTCTTCGTGTTGTTCGAGGAAGATCTTGGACGTGCCGTAGCCGAGGATGAACCGGCCGGGGCCCGCAGCCTCCTGCACGACGCGGGCATCCATCGCAACCTGCACCGGATGGCGCGTCGACGCGGCGATGATCCCCCAGCCCACGGTGAGCCGTTTCGTCTCCCGCGCGATCAACGCCGAGGCAACGGTCGACGAGCGGGCCTCCATTCCATGCTTCCGCCACCACGGATACGCCTCGGCGAGCCAGATCGTGTCGAGCCCCGCGTCGTCCATCGCACGAGCCGACGCGAGCATCTCGTCGAGCGGCTCCATGGTGAGCTGCATCACCCCGACCCTGAACGGAACCGGCACGAGGGTCAGGCCGCGCCGCTGACGGCGTTCTGCACTTCGCGGTCGAGCGCCGTCAGCACGTTCTGCACCTGCTGATTGACGATCGGCTGCAGCACGCGCTGCCCCATCGAGCCCACCGGCCCTGCGATGCGGACGTCCGCGGCCCACTTCATCGCAGTGCCGTCGCCGTCGACATCGGAGAGGTCGAACGACGTCTCCATCCTCATCATCGCGCCGACACCCTTTCCCTTGATCTTCAGCTTCGCGAACTCCGGCTGCGCGCTCCTCGATCTTCTCCATGTCGACCTTCATCTTCAGGCCGCCGAGCCCGAGCGGGATCTTCACGTTCGCGGTCCAGTTCAGCTCGTCGTGGACGTCGAAGCTCTCGACGCCGGGCATCGTCTTCGCCATCGACTCCGGATCGTTCAAGATCTTCCACACCGCCTCGCGCGGCGCGGCGAACATCCGCTCGCCCGAGACGTTCACGCTTCCGTCACCGAGACGCGCGCGCCTGGATCGGAGCCCTCGAGCATCTCCCAGACGCGGTGGTACGGATTGCAGCTGTCCCAGACCATTGCTCCCCCGCTCGCTCGAAGCGCGTCCTGCACCGCGGAGCAGATCGCATGGATGCCGGCACCGCCGCCCTCGCCCATTCCCTTCGTGCCGAGCGGCGTGAACGGAGACGCACTCTCGACGAAACCGGTCTTGAGCGGCGGCATGTCGAGCGCATGGGGCACGTGGTAGTCGTAGAAGTTGGGCGTCAGCAGGTTCCCGTCCTCGTCGTAGACGAAGTTCTCGTGGACCGCCGCGCCGAGCGCCTGTGCGGTCGCGCCCATCACCTGGCCTTCGACGATCTGAGGATTGATGCGCTTCCCGCAGTCGTCGACGGCGGCGTAGTCGACGATGTCGTAGTAGCCGGTCTCGGGATCGACCTCGATCACCGCGGCGTGCACCTGCGCGGCGTAGGTCAGCGTCAGGTTTCCGAACTTGCGCTCGACGTCCGGAACCTGGAACGGCGGCCGGTAGACGTAGCGGCAGTTCAGCGTCACGCCGAGATCCTCGGGCAGGCCGGCGTTGTTCGCGTTGATGATCGCGCCGCAGGCGAAGAACGGAAGCGCAGCCTCGTGGTTGTCCTTGATGCGAACCGTCCCTTCGGCGAGCTCGAGCGCCTCCTCGGGCACACCGCCGAACACGGCGCCTGCGAGCTTCTTGATCTCCGCGGCCAGCATGTCCGTCGCACCCTTGACGGCCGAGAGACCCGTGACCGCGAACTGCGACGCGTACGTACCCGAGAAGCCGGCGTGCGAGTTCCAGTACGAATCGTGTCCTGCGCGTACGTGCACGTCGTCGACCGAGCACTTGAGGATGTCGGCGACGACCTGGGCCGCCGTCGTCTCGTGGCCCTGTCCCTGCGGCGTCGTCCCGAGCGTGACGACGATCTCGCCGAAGATGTCGAGCTTGACCGTCGCGACCTCGTTGTTGCCCGAGAACTGCAGCTCCGGGTTGATCAGGCGCGACTGCCCGAAGTTGTTCGTGCCCGAGTCGAGCGTCGAGCCGATGCCGAGCCCGAGCAGCTTCCCGCGCGACGCCGCCTCCGTGCGGCGCTCCTCGATCCCGTCGTGGCCGATGAGGTCGAGCGCGATGTCGAGCATCTGCGCGTAGTCGCCCGAGTCGTAGACGCAGCCGTTCGGCGTCTCGTACGGCATGTCCTCGGTCTTGATGTAGTTGCGCTTGCGCACCTCGACCGGGTCGAGGCCGAGCTCGTGGGCGACGATGTCGATCACGCGCTCCGTGAACCACAGGTGCTGCATGCGTGAATAGCCGCGGTTCGGCGAGACCGGCGCCTTGTTCGTCGCGACCTGCGTGAACTCGACGCGGATGTTGCGCCACTTGTACAACCCTGGGGTCACCTGCGCCCAGATGACGCCGCCGAGAGGCTCGTAGCGCAGCCAGGCCCCCGCGTCGTCGAGCGCCTTCGTGCGGAAGCCGAGCAGGGTGCCGTCGCTCTTCACCGCGACCTCGGTGTCCTGGAACCAGCGCTCGTTGCCGTGCGACATCGAGAGGTGGAAGTCGGTGCGCCATTCGGTCCACTGCACGGGCCGCCGGAGCTTGCGGGCGAGCAGGCAGCACACGACGAGCTGCGGGTGCGAGGTGATCTTGTTGCCGAATCCGCCGCCGATGTCCTGCGTGACGAAGCGGAGCTTGTCGAGCCCGCACCGCATCGCAGGCCCCATCATGATCGCCGCGAAACCCGGGGAACTGGTTGTTCGTATGGATCGTCCACTGCCCGGTGCCTCGGTTGTACTCGACGAGGGCGCCGTCGCACTCGAGCGGCGTCGAGTTGAAGCGGTGGAAGTGGAGCTCGTCGATCTTCACGATCTTGTCGGCTTCGGCGAACGCGGCGTCCAGGTCGCCCCACTCGTAGATGCCGTGCCACATCAGGTTGCCGCCAGCCTCGTCGTGCAGAACGGGCGTGTCCGTCTCCTGCGCGACGCGCGCGTCCGTGACCGGATCGATCGGCTCGTATTCGACCTCGACGAGCTCGGAGGCGTCGCGGGCCAGCTCGCGCGTCTCTGCCACGACGGCGACGACCGACTCGCCGACGAAGCGGACCTTGCCGAGCGCGAGCGCGAAGTCCTTGATGTTGCCGCCCGGAACGGATGCGATCTGGAAGAACGGGTCGGTCAGCGACGCGACTTCCTCTCCGGTCAGGGTCCCGTAGACGCCCGGCAGAGCCTCGGCGGCCGACACGTCGATCGAGGTGATGTGCGCGTGCGCGAACGGCGAGCGGACGAAGTGCAGGTACCCCATGCCATGGCGCTTGATGTCGTCGACGAACACTCCCTGGCCCTGCACGAGCCGGCGGTCCTCCTTACGGGGGACGCTCTGGCCCGACCACGTCTGCTCGGCGACCTCGACCTGCTCCGGGGCGACGGTCGTGCTGCTCACTCGGCCGCCGCCTTCACGGCCTCGAAGATGTTCCAGTAGCCGGTGCAGCGGCAGATGTTGCCCTGCAGGCCCTTGCGAATCTCGTCGTCCGACGGATGCGGGTTCTCGCGCAGCAGCGCCGTCGCGCTCATCAGCATTCCGGGCGTGCAATAGCCGCACTGCAGCGCGTGGTGCGTGCGAAACGCCTGCTGCAGCTTGGTCAGCTCGTCGTCGTCCGAGAGGCCTTCGACGGTCTCGATCGCGGAGCCGTCGGCTTGGACGGCGAGCAGCATGCAGCTCTTGACGAGCGCGCCGTCGACGATCATCGAGCAGGCTCCGCAGTTGCCTGTGTCGCAGCCGATGTGGCTGCCCGTCAGGTCGAGGTCGTCGCGCACGAAGTGGATCAGCAACTTGCGCACCTCGACCTCGCGCTCGTATGTCGTTCCGTTGATCGTGACGGAGATCGTCCGCGACGTCTCGAGAGCGCTCGTGGCCACTAGTGTCCCTTCGCTCGCTGGGAAGCTTGGCTCGACCGCCCTGACCGCGAGCACCTCGGCGAGATGGGCGCGGTACTCGGCGGAGGCGTGGACGTCGGACGGCGCGTGGAACCCGGCGCCGCGAACGACCTCGCGCACCACGTCGGCTTCGGCGGACGCCGGCTTCACCACCACCGGGACGGCGTCGACACACCCGAGCGCGACCGTCACGGCGCCGTTGATCGCTGCGGCCGCGCTGACGATGCACGTGCCTTCGACGCCGAGCGTCACTGCGGCAAAGCCGTCCTGCCGCCCGGCCGGGATCGTCACCTTGGTGAGGACCTCGCCGGGCCCGACCGCCGTGAGGTAGACGCCGAGGAAGAAGTCGGCGGAGTCGACGGTGCGCTCGCCGCCGGAGCCGGCAATCGTCATCCGGGCACCGAGAGCTGCGAGGAGCGGCGGCAGGTGGTTCGTCGGGTCGTTCGTGCAGATGTTGCCGCCGATCGTGCCGCGGTTCCGGACCTGGACGTCGGCGATCTGCGCGCAGACCTCGCCGAGAATCGGCCGGGCGCGCGCCTCGGTCGAGGCGACGATCTCCGAATAGGTCGTCATCGCGCCGAGCTCGAGCGTGCCGTCGGCGCCGAGCTCGATCCCCTTCAGCTCCTCGAGTGCGCTCAGATCGATCAGCGCGTCCGGCGAGCCCGCGCGCGCCTTCATGACGTTGATCAGGGTCTGGCCGCCGGCTAGGGCGCGGGCGCCGTCGTTCTCCTCCAGGAGCCGGATCGCCTCGGCGAGGGATGACGGGCGTGCATAGGCGACCTCGCGGAGAAGCATCTCAGTGGGTTTTATAAAATGTCAGGGCCGCTCTCCGCAAGTCGGAAGAGTCTGACAGGAGTCAGACTCGTGTCTGACACACGAAGTGGCAACGACTTTGCGACGACTTCGTGACGGGGTTCCCGCAATCCGGCTCCCGGACGGCGCCCACGCGAACCGTGACGAATCATCCACACCCGTCGCCCGCGGACGACGCGACCGAACCGTCGCGAGCCGCCGCGCGGTGGGCCGCCGCGTCAGACACGAGTCTGACTCGAGTCAGACTCGTGGTCCTACGCAAGCAGGGCCCGGTGACGCGCGAGCGAGGCGAGGACGGCGTCGACATCCTCCTCGACGTTATAGGCATGGGCCGAGATGCGGAGGTTGCCGTCGCGCTCCGAGGTGACGATCCCGTCGCCAGCGAGAGCCGAGACCAGCGCCGGCGCATCGGTCGAGGCAATACACACGAGCGCGCCGCGATGCTCGGCGGAGCGAGGCGTGACGACGGTGCCGCCGAGCTCGTCGACCCCGGCGATCAGGCGCTCGTTGAGCGCGTTGACGTGCTCGCGCGTCTCTGCGATCCCGATCTCCAGCATCAACTCCATGCCGGCGACGCCGCCGTAGATCGCAGGGACCGGAGGCGTTCCGGACTGGAACCGCCGCGCCGTCTCGGAGGGCGAGTAGTCGCTGATGTCCATCTCGAAGATGTTGCGGTCGGCGAACCAGCCCGTCTGCGTCGGCAGCAGCTCGGCCGCCAGCCCCGGCCGGGTCCACAGGAAGCCGAGCCCCGCGGAGCCCAGCAGGTACTTCAGGACGCCGGCGCCGAGCGCGTCGACTCCCAGCTCGCGCACGTCCAGCGGAAAGGTCCCGATCGCCTGGTAGGCATCAAGCAGGACGAGCGCGCCCCGCTCGTGTGCGATACGCGCGATCTCCTCGACGTCGAGCCGCGCGCCGTTCCGGTAGCAGACCGACGTGATCGCCACGAGCTGCGTCCGCTCGTCGATCGCCTCGTCGAACCGCTCGACCGGCACCTCGGCTCCGTCCGCCGGGACGTGCACGACCTCCGCACCGCGCAGCTCCTGGGCATGCGTGATCTGGCCGATCGTCGGGAACTCGAGGTCGCTGACGACGATCTTCGGCCGGCCGGCGAAGTCGAGCGCGCTCGACGAACGCGCTCACGCCGGCGGAGAGCGAGGTGGTAACGGCGACATCGTCGGCCTCGGCGCCGACGAGCCGCGCAAAGGTCGAGCGCGCCGTCTCGCGCCCGCTCGACCCAGTAGTCCCACGGCGCCCCGCGGTCGTCCCACCCGTCGAGATAGTCCTCGTACGCAGCCCGCACGGAATCCGAGAGGGCCCCCTGCGAGCAGGAGTTGATGTAGACGAGCCGCTCGAAGATCGGGAAGCGCGAGCGGCAAGCGGCGACGGTGCTAACGGCCAAGGTAGGCCTTTCGCAGGTCTTCGTTCTCGCGGAGATCCGCGGCCTTGCCCTCGAGGACCAGCCGGCCGGTCGAGAGGACGTAGCCACGATCGGCGATCGAGAGCGACACGTTTGCATTCTGCTCGACGATCGAGCATCGCGACGCCGGCGGCGTGCACCTGCTGGATGATCTCGAAGTTCCGCTCGACGAGGATCGGCGCGAGGCCCATCGACGGCTCGTCCATCAGCAGCAGCGTCGGCCGTGACATCAGCGCACGCCCCATCGCGACCATCTGCTGTTCCCCGCCGGAGAGCGTCCCTGCCAACTGCGTCCGCCGTTGATGGAGGAGCGGGAAGAGCTCGTAGACCCGGTCGAAGTCCTCCTTCGCTCCGCCGCCGCGCAGGTAGGCGCCCATCTGGAGGTTCTCGAGCACCGTCATCGGCGCGAACAGACGACGGTTCTCCGGCACGATCGCCAGGCCGAGGCCGATGCGGTAACTCGTCGGCCGGGAGGTGACGTCCTCGCCGTTGACGCTCACGGTCCCTTTTCGCGGTCGAACGATTCCGAGGATCGTCTTCAACGTCGTCGACTTGCCGGATGCGTTGCCCCCGAGCAGGCAGACGAGCTCACCCGGCTCGACCGACAGCGACAGCCCCTGCAAGATGTGGATCGGGCCGTAGTACGTGTCGACCGCGTCGAGCTGGAGCAGGCTCATTTGCGCGAGGCCGTCTGCAGGCCGAGATACGCCTCGATGACCTTCTCGTTGGTCGCGACCTGCTCGAACGACCCCTCGGCGATCTTGATGCCGTGATCGAGAGCGATGACGCGGTCGGAGATGCCTTCGACGACGTGCATGTCGTGCTCGATCACCAGGATCGTGTAGCCGCCGTCGCTGCGAAGTTGCTCGATCAGCTCGCTGATCTCGTGGGTCTCGGTCGGGTTCATTCCGGCCGCGGGCTCGTCGAGGAGCAGAAGGCGCGGGTTCGTCGCCGTCGCGCGCGCGATCTCGAGGCGGCGGCGGTTCGCGTACGAAAGCGAGTACGCGGGCTGATCCCAGCGATAGCCCATCAGCCGCTCACCGAAGAACGCGAGCCGCGTCCGCGCGAGCTCCTCGATCTCGCGCTCCTCGCGACGCATCCCCGGCGTTCGCAGCATCGAGCGGAACACGCCCGCCTTCGTGTGGCTGTACGCGGCGGCCATCACGTTCTCCTTGACCGACATGTTCAGGAAGAGACGCAGCGTCTGGAATGTCCGCGAGATGCCTCGTCCACAGATCTGGTGCGGCTGGAGCCCGACGATGCTGGCGCCGTCGAGGGTGATGTCGCCGAGCGTCGGGTCGATAGATCCCGGTGATCAGGTTGAAAAGCGTCGTCTTCCCGGCACCGTTCGGGCCGATCACCGAGACGATCTCGTTCTCGTCGACGTGGAGGTCGAGCTGGTCGACGACGGTCAGTCCGCCGAAGGCAAGCGACACACCCTTCAGCTCGAGCAGGGGCATCAGACGATCTCCACCCGGCGCTCACCGAGCAGGCCGTTCGGTCGGAGGATCATCAGGCAGATCAGGACCAACCCGAGCACGATGTAGCGCGCCGGCTCGGGCTTCGCAAGCATCACGTTCTCCCAGACGAAGGCGGCGAGATAGAGCGTCGGCGGGAGCAGGACGAGACGCACCCAGCCGCTGACGACGGTCAGGAGCAGCGCGGCGGCGATCACGCCGATGTAGGAGACCGGCGCGATCCACCGGGCCATCTGCTCCGGCGCGACCACCCAGTGGTCGATGACGCCCCGGAACCCACCGGCGTTGTCGCCCGCGACCCAGCTGCTGTCGATCGCACCGGCGAACCCGTGCACCGCGAATCCGAAGAGCAGCGTCGCGCCCGCTACGAGCCCGAAGCGCCGCGACAGACGGAACGCCAGGAGCAGCCCACCGACGAGCGCGAGGACGAACAGCACCCGGGACTTGCCGGGGTCGCGTAGCAGTTCGAGGAGCGGCCCGATGATCACCGCGCCGAGCACGACGCCGGGCTGGCTGCCCGACCCGCCGAGAATCACCATTGTGTAGACGGTGATCAACAGCACGAAGTAGAACGCCAGCGGGAAGACGCTGGCCGATTGGGCTGCGAACAGAGTTCCGGTGAAGGACGCGACCGCAGCGCCGAATGCGAAGCTCAACAGCTTCAGCCAACGGACGGGCATCCCCATCGCTTCGGCTGCGAGCGGATCTTCTCTCTGCGACCGCCAGGCGCGACCCGTGCGTGAGCGGTTGACAAAGCGCAGCGCGACGTACACGACGACGAAGCACGCGAGTGCGAGGTAGAGGTAGGAAACAGCAAAGACGCCCTGGTGCTGAATCGTCAGCTGGTGGCCGAAGAAGCTGTACGGATCGACGTTCAGCAGACCGAACGGCCCGCCGGTGATGTTGTGCCCGAAGACGTTGTCGCCGTTCGTCGTCAGCGTCTGGAAGAGCTGCAGGAAGAACAACGTCACGATGGCGAGGTAGTCGCCCGTCAGGCGGCGGGACGGGAGCCCGAGCAAGATCCCGACGACGGCCCCGATCGCGACGATCAATGGCACGGAAACGATCGTCGGCAGGTGGATCCCGAACTGGTCCGAGTCCAGGAAGGCGTAGAGATACGCGCCGATCCCGTAGAAGCCGACGAAGCCGAGATCGAGCAATCCACCCCAGCCGACGACGACGTTCAGGCCGAGCGCCAGCAGCATGTAGAGCACGGTCTGGAATGCGACGAAACGGACGTAGCCGCTCGACTCGACGACGGGCAGTAACGAGAACCCTGCGACGAAGAGCGCGAGCCACGCCCACCACGGAGCGTCGCGGATCCGTTCCTCGATCGTGCCGAGGATGCCGCCGCGCGCGAAGCGCCGGTCGGCGTGCCGCGCCACCCATTCGTCGCGCCCGACGGCCGGGCCGTCGGCGGGGGTCTGCGGGTCGGGAGGCGTCGAGTCGGTCATGTCAGCCGATCACACCTTCCGGATGTCTGCGCGCCCGAGCAGGCCTTGCGGGCGGAAGATCATGAACCCGATCAGGATCGAGAAGACGACGAGGTCGGACCACTTCGTCGAGATGTAGCCCGCCGTGTACGCCTCAGCGAAGCCCAGGAGCAATCCCCCCGCCATGGCGCCGGGAATCGACCCGATACCCCCGATCACAGCCGCTGTGAACCCTTTGAGCCCGGAGACAAATCCGATCGAGACGGTCGTCGGCACCCGCAGCGCGAACATCACCCCAGCTGCGCCGGCCAGCGCGGAGCTGAGGATGAACGTGAAGACGATGACGCGGTCGATGTCGATCCCCATCATCGCAGCGGCCTCGCGATCGAACGAGGTCGCGCGCATCGCCTTGCCGGTGCGCGTTCGACTGACCAGGAACCACAGAACGAACATCAGGACGAACGCGGACACGATGGTGATGATCCGAAGGAGCGGCACCCGCACGTTGCCGATGTCGATCCCTCTCAGGTAGAGCGCACCGTTCGACAGCGAGAAGGTGTCGTAGTTCCGGGGCTGGGCTCCGAACAGCAACTGCATCGAGTTCGCCAGGAAGAACGACACGCCGAGTGCACTGATCAGGGGCGCGATGCGGGGCGCATCCCGCAGCGGTCGGTAGGCAAACCGCTCGATCACGACGCCCAGCACGGCGCACCCCGCCATGGCCGCGACGACCAGGATCGGGAGCAACAGCCACACCGGGACGGAAGGGTTCGAGGAGCCGCCGAGCAACTGCAGGACACCGAAGCCGATGAAGCTGCCGACCATGAAGACGTCGCCATGAGCGAAGTTCAGCAGCTTCAGGACGCCGTAGACCAACGTGTAGCCGAGCGCGATCAACGCGTAGACGCTCCCGAGTGTCAGAGCGTCGACGGTGAGCTGGATGAAGGTGTCCACGGGTCTCTTCTACAGCGTCGAGGGGCGGCCCGTCATCTCGGGCCGCCCCTCCGCTGTCAACGTCTCAGCCGGTCCGTTACTGGACGAGCTTGTACGAGCCGTTGGGCTGGATCTGGAAGATGTAGAACCTCGCGTTCAGCGGGTCGTTCGTCTTCGTCGAGAAGGCGAAGTTGCCGCCGAGGATGAAGTTCTTGATCTTCACGTGCTTCACCCGGCTGATCACGTCACGCCGGTTCTTGATGACGCCGTGCTCGTCGGCGCAGGTCTGCTTGATCGCCTTGAACAGGATCTGAATTGCCCCATAGGTGGGCGGCCCGAACGAGCCGACCGACTTCCCGGGGTTGTCCTTGAGCCACCCTGCGATGATCGCCTCGTCGTACTGGAAGAGGCTGATCGGAGCAGCGAAGTTCGAAACGTACGAGCCCGGCACCTTGAACTGCGACGGGTCGTTCGAACCGTCGCCGCCGAAGACCTTCGCCTTCTTGCCCTGCTCGAGCATCTGCTGGGCGAACGTCTGCGCGTCGCCTGGCTTCTGCGTCGGGAAGAACACGACGTCGGCGTCGCTCGGCACCTTGGTCACGTAGGCCGAGTAATCGGTCGTCGTGTTCGGAGCGGAGAGACGGGTCGTCGAGACGCCGGCCTTCTTCAGGACGACGGTCGCCGCGTCGGCCAGACCGACCGAGTAGGGCTCCTGGAAGTCGATCAGGACGACCTTCTTCGCCTTGAGCTTGTCAACCATGAACCGCGCATCCGTCGGGCCCTGGATGTAGTCGCCCGGAACATCACGGAAGAACGCGGGTGAGCCGATCAGCGGATCGGACGCGGTGCCGATCGTCAGGTCGGTGTGCGTCGCCGACGGGGAGACCGCGGCGAGGCCGGCCTGGAAGAACGGCTTCGCAGTCGCGCCCGCATTGCCCGACGTCGACGGTCCGAGGATCGCGACCACGCTCTTGTCGGCGATGTACTTCTGCGCCAACGCGAGCGCGGGTGCAGGTCCGGCCTCGACGGGGGTGTCGCCAAGCGCGAGCTTGACCTTCAGGCCGTACTGCGAGGGCGAGCGTCTTCACCGCGTACTTGGCCCAACTCGCCTGCTCGGCCCCGAGGAACCCGGCACCGCCGGTCAGCGGGGTGATGAACGGCAGCGTAATCGTGCTCTTGCAGTTGAACGACGCCAGAGTCGTCGTTGCAACCTTCTGGCCTCCCTGTGCGCTCGTCGCCACCGCCGCAGTGGTGACAACGGCGAAGGCGAGACCTATGGCCTTCTTCATCTAGAAATCCTCCTTGGCCCATCCGGGCCGTCAAAACGGGGGTGTGGCGCTGAGGAGCGAGTTTCCTCGCTCCACCAGGCGATGTCAATGATCAAATCTGCAGCGCCTCGACCCAGCCCGCCGTGTCCAGGAACTGGCGGAACCGGATCGCCTTCTCGCCCTGCAGAGTCCAGATATGGACGAAGGGAACGTCAAGTTGTTTGCGCGTCTGCTTGCCGACACCCCTGTAGCGCCCCACCACGACGACCTGGTCGCCGGCGTCGAGAAACTCGTCCGGAACGGCCGAGAAGTCGTCCCACCACTCGTCGTCGAGCGGATCGAAAATATTGTGCTTGACCTCGTCGAGGCCCCGGTAGTAGCCGCCGTGGGGCAGCCCCTGGGCCTGGTGCCATTCGATCTCCGGGTGCATGTCGCCGAGCACGCCGTCCATATCGTCGCGGGCAAAGGCCTCGTACGACCGCTTCACGATCTCTACCGATGTCATGCCCGTAGGGTAGGCCGCAATGGAGTTCGCACTTCAACCGGCGGCGATTTCGGGCGGCCGCCTGTTCGATTCCTCCCGCGGCTGCTCGGTCTTCACGCAGCGACTCGCCTCGGTCGACGGCGACCATCGCGACGACGCCTGCGACGAGGTGCTCTACGTGTTGTCGGGCTCGGGGCGCGTGACGATCGGAGCCGAGACGTACGACGTCCGGCCCGGCACGGCCATCTTTGCGGCGGCGGGAACGTCCTGGAGCGGCAGCGGCGGCGCCCAGGCGGTCTCGGTGCTCGTCCATGATCCCGATCCCGCCGGCGCCCCTCACGCCGTGATCGACGTGACCGGGGTCGAGGAGGGCACGGCGACCGCTGGGCGCCACTTCCTCCTCGGCGCGACGCCCGAGGTCGGCTGCAGGTCCGTGACCCAGTTCATCGGGCTCGTCCCCCCGGGCCGGGCACCGGACCACTTCCATCCCTACGACGAGGTGATCTACGTGCTCGAGGGCGAAGGCGTGCTCGCAATCGACGGCCGCGAGGAGTCGGTCGGCCCGGGCACGTGCGTGCATCTGCCCGCCCGGCTCGTGCATTGTCTCGCCAACACGAGCCCGACCGAGCTTCGCCTGCTCGGGGTCTTTCGCCCCGCCGGCTCGCCGGCCGAGGCCTACTACCCAGACGGCACGCCGGCCGTCGTCACCGAGGAGGAGTAGGTGCCACGCATCGAGCGCACCGCCGAGCTCGTCTGGGAAGGGAACGTCGCCCGAGGAGGCGGGACGATCACCGCCGGCAGCGGCGCGTTCCAGGCTCTCCCGTTCTCACTCCCGAGCCGTGTCGGCGACCCGGGCGGCAAGACGAGCCCCGAGGAGCTGCTCGCGTCGGCCCATGGAGGCTGCCTGACGATGTCGCTCGCAACCGAGCTGACGCAGGCGGGCACGCCGCCCGGGCGGATCGAGTCGACCTGCCAAATCGTCATGGACGAGGTGCCGGGCGAAGGGCACCAGATCGTCGGGTCACAGGTCACGTTGCGGGCGACAGCCGAGGGCGCCGACCGGACCGCCATCGCTGCCGCCCTCGAGCGTGCCGATGCAGGCTGCCCGTTCTCGACGCTCCTGCGCAAGGCAGGCGTCGAGGTGACGATCAACCTCGATTGACGTCAGGTCGTCGTGCGCCGCTCGTCGGCGTGGTGCCGATCGATCGGTAGTGCTCTCAGGCGGTTCCTGCGCAAACCTCGATGGCGCCGCAGCCGCGCCTGACGGAACGCATCGACGAACTCGCCGACGTTCTTCAGGTGGAGTGCCTGCCCAGGCATAGTCATGCGCCGGACCCTATCGCCTGGAGGCTCTGAGGCGAAATGGCCCGACGAACCACCTCGCCGACGATGACCAGCGCGGGCCCCGGCAGCTCGCTGCCGAGAGCGGCGATCGTGCCGAGCGTGCCGACCCGCAGCTCGTAGTCCGGCAGCGACAGCCGCGACGCGACCGCCGCCTCCTCCGTTGCCGGGCGTCCCGCTCCGATCAGGCCGGCCGTGATCTCCTCGAGCCGGTGCAGCCCCATGAAGACGATCAGCGTCCCGGGCGTCGCAGCGAGCCGGCCGTAATCGAGGCCGGCGCCGTCCGCGTGCGTACCGGTCACGACGGTCACCTGGTCGGCAACGCCGCGCGTGGTCAGTGGAATGCCGGCCAGCCCGGGCAGCGCAGTCAGCGTCGAGACACCCGGGACGACCTCATACGGCACGCCGGCCGCTTCGAGCGCAGCGACCTCCTCTGCGCCGCGTCCGAACACGAACGGGTCTCCGCCCTTCAGCCGAACGACCCGCCGGCCGCGGCGGCCGTGCCGGACCAGGATCTCGTTCACCCGCTCCTGCGAGAGGCCGTCGCGCGGAATCCGGATCGCCTGGGTCGCCTCCGCGCACAGCTCCGCGGAGACGAGCCGGTCGTAGACGAGGATCCGGCACTCCCGAACGAGCTCGAGCGCCCGGACCGTGACCAGCCCCGGGTTACCCGGGCCTGCGCCGACGATCGCGACGCTCACGCCAGCGCCTCCCCGACGAGCCGGCGGAAGTAGTCGCGCCGGGCTTCGTAGGACGGGAGCGCCTCGCGCGCCCATGGCCGCAGGGCCGCGAGCCGCTCGGCGAGCTCGGCGTGCTCCGGGCCGACAAGCTCTGCGACGTCGTCCCGAAGCCGCTGCGCCAGCGCCGGTGACGCGCCGCCTGTCGAGACGCCGATCACGATTGCACCCTGCCGGACGACCGCAGGCAGGATGAAGTTGCAGAGCTCCGGATCGTCGGCGACGTTGCAGAGCGTCTGCCGCCGGTCGGCCGCCGCCGACACCGCAGAGTTGACGCGCCGATCGCTCGTCGCCGCGATCACGAGGAACCGCCCGACAACATCCGAGTCGGTGAACGGCCGCCTGTGGATCGCGGCCCCCGAGTCGCCCAACTCCACGTCGATCTCCGGCGCGACGACAGTCACGGCAGCGCCGCACTCGAGTAGGCCTTGCGCCTTCTCCGCGGCCACACGTCCGCCGCCGACGACGAGGCAGTCCCGACCGCGAACGTCGAGGCAGGCCATGTAGTACGGGCCGGTGCTCATGTCCCGAGACTCGTCAGCCGGACGCCCGCCGCGTCGAGGCGCACGTTCGCCTCGACCCCGCCCGCCTCGATCGACAACGTGAACGCGCCGGGTGCAACGGCCGTGATCCGCACCGCGTCAAGCGGTGCACCGGCCAGAGTCGCCAGCGCCTCGGTCACGCCGGCGGCGCTCTCACCGCGCTCACGTCCCCGCGGCAGACGGCGCAGCGTCGCCAGCGCGGCCTGTTCGCCGCCCGGACCGTAGTACGCCCTGATGCGCCCGGTCTGCAGGCCAAGCTCGAGTACCGACTCGAGCAGCTCGGCGGAGTCCTCTGAGAGATCGCAGTCGTCGACGGACGAGACGAGCTCGGCCAGCCGCGCCCGCATGCCGTCGTCCCGAGCGTGCTCGCGGACGGCCTCCACCTCGGCCAGCAGCACCTCGCGCGCCTCGCCCTTCAGCGCGAGCTCAGTCATCGCCGATCAGCGCCCGCAGCTCGTGCTCGAGGCCGCCCGTCTCGATGGCGCAGTGGATCCCGCACTCCTTGGGCGCGTTCGTCTCCCACCACCAGCGGCCGGCGCGGAGGTCTTCGCCCTCGTTCGTCGGGCGCGTGCACGGCGCGCAGCCGATCGACGTATAGCCCTTGTCGTAAAGCGCGTTGTACGGAAGCTCGTGCCCTCGCACGTAGTCCCGGACCTCGTCTTCGGACCACTCGGCAAGTGGATTGAGCTTGACGATCGCACCGTGGTCGTGGTCGATCTCGACCTTGCGGATGTCGCTGCGGGTCGCCCACTGGTCGCGCCGGAGGCCCGTGATCCAGGCATCGAGACCGGCCAGGTGACGCTGGAGCGGCAGCACTTTGCGCACCTGGCAGCAGAGCAGTCGGTTCTCGACCGAGCGGTAGAAGAGGTTCGGCCCGTGCTTCCGCACCAGAGCATTCACCGACGGCGCGTCGGGCGAGAGCAGATCGAGCTGGAGATTCGGGTAGCGCTCGCGCATCCGTTCGATCAGCTCGAATGTCTCCTGCGGCAGCCGTCCGGTGTCCACGCTGAACACGCGGATCGACGGATCGAGCTCGTACGCCATGTGCAACAGCACCGCGCCGTCCGTCTGGAACGCGGTCGAGATCGAGATTCTCGGCGCGAACCGCTCGAGCGCCCACTCGAGGAGCACCTCGGGCTCCTCACCTTCGAACTCGACGGCGAGCTCTCCGGCCTCGAGGTCATCGAGCAGATCGACCGACATGCGCCTCCCTTCCTGCGAGACGAGCGAGCTCGTCGTCGGTTGTGCGGTCGCAGTACGAGCGAAATGTCTCGGCCGGCTCGCGCGCGTCGACCCAGCCGCCGACGAGCGCGAGCACGACGTCGTCCAGCTCCTCGGTCGCCACGCGCCGGAACACGGGCCGCGCGATCGCCGCCGGACGGTCGAGACTGCCGCGGAGATAGACGTCGTACGCCTGGCGGCGGCGGCCTGCTACGTCGCGGACCGTGGTGCCCTGGAAGCCGAGGTCGCCGACCCAATGCTGCGCGCAGGCATGTGGGCAGCCGTCGAGATGCAGGCGCAGGCCGTCGATCGTCTTGCCGAACCGGTCCTCGAGCAGCCGGACGAGGACGTCCATGCGTGTCTTCGTCTCGGTGACCGAGAAGTTGCAGTGCGGCTCGCCGGTGCAGGCAATCGCGTCTCCGCGCAGGGTGCCGGCATCGAGCGGCAGGCCGATCTCGGCGAGCGACCGCTCGACTGCGGGCACATCGCCGACATTCGTCAGGACGAGGTTCTGCTGGCGCGTGATCCGCACCTCGTGCCCGAGCTCGCCGAGGGCGATCAGCTGGTCGCCGGTGACGAGCCCGAGGTGCACCGGCACGCCGACGTAGGAGCGGCCGTCGCGCTGCTCGTGCACGCCGAGGTGGTTGCCCGGCGGCGGGGCCGGCGGGAGCCGGAAGTCGTCGAAGGTGCGGCCGAGCCGTTGTTCGACCCGTTCGCGCACGCCTTCGGGCCCGAGGTCGTCGACCATGAACTTGAGCCGCGCCTTGACGCGGGAGACGCGGTAGCGGAGATCGTCACGCCAGACGTCGAGGATCGCTGCGAGCACGGTCACGGCGTCGTCCTTCGGCACCCAGATCCCGAGCTCGCGGGCGATCCGCGGCACCGAGGAGAGCCCACCGCCGACGAGCACGCCGAACCCCTCCTCGCCCTCGCGCATCGCACCGACGAGGCCGACGCAGTTGATCTCGGGCGCCGCGCAACTGTCCGCGCATGCCGTGATTGCGATCTTGTGCTTCCGCGGGAGGTCCGAGTAGTCGGGGTTGCCGTAGAAGCGTGCCGCCGCCTCTTCGAGCACCGGTGTCGGGTCGAAGAGCTCGTCGTGGGCGAGACCGGCGACCGGGCAGCCGGTGATGTTGCGCACCGTGTCCCCGCACGCGCCGGCCGAGGTTAGGCCCGCTGCGTGCAGCCGGTTGAAGACGTCCGGGAGCGCCTCGAGGGCGAGGTAGTGGAGCTGGACGTTCTGCCGCGTCGTCAACTCGCCCTCGCCGCGACCGTGGACGTTCGAGATCTCTCCGATCGCCCGCAGCTGGGCGGGCGAGACGACCCCGCCCGGGATCTTCACGCGGAGCATGAACGTCCCGATCTTCGGCTTGTCGTGGTAGAGCCCCCACCACTTCAGGCGCACGATGTCCTCCTCGGGCACCCGCTCGTACCCGGTCGCGATCAGCGCCGGCAGCTCGTCGAGCATCCCGAGCGGGCTCTTCTCGCGCTTGAGCCGCTCGACCGAATTGCGCTTGAGGACGAGTTCGAGAGATGGGGTATCGGTGGCTTTGGCTGCCAAGGGCGGAACGGGTCGAGGAAGGAGCGGTCGAGGACGCGGCCCGTCAGCCGGCAATCAGCCGGGACGGACAACACATCGGAATCAGCCGAGTACGGACGCTCACAGCCGAGACGCTAGCGGTGATACTTCAAAAAGTAAAGTTAAGCCGTCACGACGGTCGTTCCGACGTGAACCTCGACTCCCTCACGCGCCGCCGCGACCGCCGCCTGCAGCTTCGCGACCATCCCGGCGGAGACGTGTGCGCCGAGATCGTCGACATCGTCCGCCGACAGAAGGCGCGCCACTCGCCGACCCACACGAACCCCGGGGACGTCCGAGACGAACGCCAGCCGGTCCGCTCCGAGCGCCACGGCGAGCACCGATGCGGCGTCGTCTGCGTTCACGTTCAATGGCCCCCGCGCGATCGGCGCGATCACCGGAATACGGTCGGCCGCCAGAGCGCCCCAGAGGGCCGACGGGACGAACGGCTTGAGCGCACCGACGCAGCCGAGCTCCGGCACCGGCTCGGCCTCGAGCCCGAGCTCGTCGCCGATCAGCCCGAGCGCGCGGTCGCCGATCAGCCTGCAGAGCGCGACGTTCTCCTCTTCGAACGCCTGCCTGACGTAGGGCATCGCCTCCTCGCTCGTCACGCGGCGCCCGTCGACGAACCGCGAGGCGATGCCCGCCGCGGCCAGCGCGGAGGAGATCCTCGGGCCGGCACCGTGCACGACGACCACACGTCCGGTGCGGCGCAGAAGCACATCCGGATGCGGCGCGCGTCCCGCGAGCGCCGCTCCCCCCACCTTCACGACTGCAAGTTGCACGATCTCTCCCCTGAGTTGACTTTACATCTTGAAGCTTCGGGGCGCTTCATTCAAGCCTTCCTCGCCGCACGCGGCGCTTCGTCAGAATCACGGCATGCCCGGTTCACACTCGCTGGTCGACGAGCTCCGCGTCGAGCCCGGCTCACATCCCCACCTCGCAAAGCGCGACCCCGGAGCCCGCGTCGGCGCACCGGGCAAGAAGGAAGGCGTCGAACGGCTCGAGCAGCACGTCGCGCGTCTCGGCGTCCTGCACAACCGCCTGTACGCCGAGTCGACGCGGGCGGTGCTGCTCGTGCTCCAGGGAATGGATGCGTCGGGGAAGGACGGCACGATCCGGAGCGTCTTCAGCGGAGTCAACCCGCAGGGCTGCCGGGTGCAGTCGTTCAAGGCGCCGACGGTCAACGAGCTCGCGCACGACTACCTCTGGCGGATTCACAACGTCTGTCCCGCCCGCGGCGAGATCGTGATCTTCAACCGCTCGCACTACGAGGACATCGTCGCCGTGCGTGTCCGCAAGCTCGCCGCGGACGCGGTGTGGCGGCGCCGGTACGACCAGATTCGCACGTTCGAGAAGACGCTCACGGACGAAGGCACGACGATCGTCAAGGTCTTCCTGCACCTGTCTCCCGACGAGCAGCGCACGCGGCTGCAAGAGCGGCTCGACGATCCCGAGAAGCGATGGAAGTTCCGGGCGAGCGATCTCGACGACCGCGCCAGATGGGACGAGTTCGCCGCCGCCTACGAGGACGCGCTGCGCGAGACGTCGACCGACTGGGCGCCCTGGTACGTCGTTCCAGCCGATCACAACTGGTCGCGCAATCTCGCGGTCTCGGAGATCCTGATCGCGGTGCTCGAGCAGCTCGACCCGAAGGTGCCGAAGCCCGAGCCCGGAGTCGAGAGGATGCAGATCAACTGAGCGCACGGGCGCGTAGCACGTCGTCGATCTGGGCCGCATCGAGCCCCCGTGCAGCAAGCAGAACATAGAGGTGATAGACGAGATCGGCCGCCTCCTCGAGCACGCGGTCGTCGCTCTCGTCGAGCGCAGCGACGGCGAGCTCGACGGCCTCCTCGCCGACCTTGCGCGCGCACGCACCGACACCCGCGTCGAGCAGTTCCGTCGTGTACGAGCCTCGCGGACGATTCGCGGCGCGGTCGGCGATCGTCTGCCAGAGGTCCGGCGCGAAGCACGAGACCGAGCCCGTGTGACACGCCGGCCCTGCTGGCTCCACACGCAGCAGGAGCGCGTCCCCGTCGCAGTCATCGCGCAGCTCGACGACCCGCAGCGTGCTGCCCGACGTCGCACCCTTGTGCCAGAGCTGGTCGCGCGACCGGCTCCAGAACCACGCCTCGCCGGTCTCACGGGTCAGCCGCTCCGCCTCGTCGTTCACCCACGCGAGCATCAGCACACGGCCCGTCGCGGCATCCTGGACGATCGCCGGCTTCAACGGACCTGGACTCCGAGCGCGCGAACCTCGTCGCGCAGCGAGACGAGCCGCGCGGGCGCCTCGTGGAGAATCGACGCAAGGAGCGCCGCCTGTACGACCCGGAGAGCCGCGGCGATGTGATCCGCATTGCCCGCGCCGCCCGAGGCGATCACCGGCAGGTCGACGGCATCGGCGACGGCTTCCGAAAGGTCGAGGTCATAGCCGCTGCGCGTGCCGTCGGCGTCGATGGAGGTGAGCAGGATCTCGCCGGCGCCCCGCTCGGCGACCTCGCGCGCCCAGCCGACGGCAGCGCGGCCCGTCGCGGCGGTTGCCGCCCGCGTTCGAACTCGACCTCGCTCGGCGTCGATCGCGGCGACGACCGCCTGCGATCCGAGCGCGTCTGCGAGCTCGCCGATCAACTGCGGACGTTCGAGCGCGGCGGAGTTGACCGCGACCTTGTCGGCGCCTGCCGCAAGCAGCGCCTCTCCGTCGGCCACCGAGCGAACGCCGCCCCCGACGGTGAACGGGATCGCCAGCCGCTCCGAGACCGCACGAACGAGCGAGACGAGCGTGCCGCGCGATTCGAGCGTGGCCTTGACGTCGAGAAAGACGAGCTCGTCGGCTCCGGAGTCCGAGTACGCCGCCGCCAGCTCGACCGGATCGCCGACGTCGCGCAGCCCCTGGAAGCGAACGCCCTTGACCACCCGGCCGCCCGCCACGTCGAGGCACGGGATCAGACGCGGAAGCGGCACAGCACGTCCTCCAGGTAGCGCGCGCCCTCAGGCCCACTCTTCTCCGGGTGGAACTGACAGCCGACGAACGAGCCGAGCCGGGCTTCGGCGACGACCCCTTCGGACCAGGCGGTGGCGAAGTCGGTCTCGGCCTCGTAGGAGTGGGCAAAGTAGTACGTGCCTCGCCCGTCGACCTGCGCCCAGCCCATCCGCGGCACCCGGCGCTCGCGCAGACGAATGGCGCGGCCGGGCAGCAGGCCGAGGCCGGCCACACCGCCGCCTTCCTCCGTCGACTCGAGCGCGAGCTGCAGCCCCAGGCAGATGCCGAGAATCGGACGACCGGCCTCGAAGCGGGCACGGAGCACAGCGTCGTACCCGCGCTCACGCAACCCTCCCATCGCCGCGGCGGCGGAGCCCACGCCGGGCAGGACTGCGAGATCGGCGGCTGCTGCGTCGGCGACGATGTCGGCGCCAAGGCGGCGGAATGCCAGCTCGACCGAGCGCACGTTCCCTGCGCCGTACCCGCAGATCGCGACGTTCACAGTAGGCCCTTGGTCGTCGGCAATCCCGTTCCCTCCGCGCGCACGGCCGCGCGCAATGCACGCCCGACTGCTTTGAATGCGGCTTCCGCGACATGGTGGTCGTCGCGACCCGTTGCCTCGACGTGGATCGCGGCGCGCCCCGCCTGGGCCAGGCTGGCGAGCATGTGACCGGCGAGGCCTGGATCGCGTTCGAGGCGGAGCTCGGCGTGGGGCCTCCCGCCGAGGTCGACGGCCGCCCGCGCCAGCGCGTCGTCCATCGGCACAACCGCATCGCCATAGCGAGCGATCCCGCGACGGACGCCCAGGGCGTCGTCGAGCGCCTGCCCGAGTGCGAGCGCCGCGTCCTCGGCGCCGTGGTGCGGCCCCGTCTCCAGATCGACGGCGCCCTCGAGCACGAGGTCGAAGCCCGCGTGAAACGCAAGCTGCTCGAGCAGGTGGTCGTACAGGCCGATGCCGGTCGCGACCCGAACCCGCGAGGCACCGTCGAGTGCCAGCCGGACGGCGATCCGCGTCTCGGCGGTCGCGCGAAGCACTCGTGCGCTCCGGTTGCCGCCTGCCGCAACGGGAGCAGGCCGGTCGAGCAGCCGGGCGAGCGCCTCGACCAGCAGATCGTCGTCCTCGCGGTCGCGCACCGACATGCGAATCGCATCGGGGTAGCCGCGCACGACGAGGCCTTGACGGAGGAGCGCGGCCGCCAGTTCCTCTCCGTCGACCTCCGGGACGTACAGGAAGTTCGTGTGCGAATCGAGTGGCATCAGGCCCAGAGTGCGCAGGGCCGCCGCGAGACGCTCCCGCTCGTCGATCACCGGCGACGCGTCCGGCGGGTCCGCGAGCGCAGCAACCGCCAGCGCAGTCGAGAGAGTCGAGATAGGCGCCGGCGCCTGCCGTGCGTTCAGCTCGGCGGCGGCCTCGGTGGCCGCGAGTGCGTAGCCGACTCTCGCACCGGCAAGCCCGAAGAGCTTCGAGAACGTTCGCAGCACGATCACCCCGTCGTCGAGCAGCGGCACCGCGGTCGCGCCGCTGTACTCGAAGTACGCCTCGTCGACGACGAGGGGGCGCGCCTTCGCCAGCTCGCCGAGCTCGCCGGTCGGGTTGTTCGGGCCGGCAGTCGAACGTGACGACCGCCCCGTCGTCGGAGGCCTCGGCGCCGGCCAGGTCGACAGCGATCCGGTAGAGCGGATAGGTGGGGTCGGCCGGGATCGCCACCCGGTCACCCGGGCCCGCGAACGCTCGGGCGGCGAGCAGGATCAGGTCGTCGGCGCCCGCGCCGAGCACGACGTTCTCGGGCTCGACGCCCGCGTAGTCGGCGATCGCGCGCCGCAGCGACCGATACCCGCCGGCGGGATAGCCGCTGACGCGTGCGAGCGCTCCGGCGATCGCGCCCGGCCGCGACGTGGAAGCGGGGAGAGGAGGCGTGTTCTGGTCGAACCGCAGAACCTGCGACGGGTCGATCCCTGCGAGGCGCGCGACCTCGTCGGTCGGTGCCGCCCAGGCGTACGGCGCGAAACCGGCGGGGAGCGCCCTCACGCGACCATCCGCTCGACGGGCAGGACGAGGATCGACGAGCCGCCCGCCGCCTCGAGCTTCGGCAGCAGCTGCCAGACGTCCTCGGACGGGACGAGCGCATGCACGGCGACGAACCCCGGCTCGGCGAGCGGCAGCACACTCGGCGCGCGCGGTGCGACGAGCTTGCAGACAGCCGGCAGAGACGTTTCGGGGACGTTCAGCATCAGGTAGCGATGCCGTCGCGCCTCGACGACCGCGCGCAGCATCGACGTGAAGGTGGCTGCAGCGGCGTCGTCACGCGCGACGAGAACTGCCTCGGACTCGAGCAAGGCCCCGAGCGACCGGAGCCCGTTCGTCCGCAGCGTGTTGCCGGACGAGACGAGGTCGACGATCGCGTCGGCGAGTCCGAGCCGCGGCGCAACCTCCACCGAGCCGGTCACGTCGACGAGGCTGACCTCGACGGGTAGCAGCTCACGCGCCAGACGCGGGTAAACCGTGGCGACCGCCACCCCCGCGAGCTCTTCGATCGACCGAGCCGCCGACTCTTCGGGCACGGCGACCTCGAGCCGGCACGAGCCAAAGCCGAGGCGAAGCAGCTCGTGCACCTTCGCCCCTCGCTCCCGGACGAGATCGAGGCCGGTGATCCCACAGTCGACGACTCCGTCCTGCACGTACTCGGGCACGTCGGCCGCCCGGACGAGCAGCACCTCGACGGGCGCATTCCGGCACGGAAAGGCGAGCGCCCGGTCACCCGGCTGCTCCGGACCGAGGCCAGCATCCTCGAGCAGGCGGAACGACGGCTCCCGCAGCCGGCCCTTGACGGGAACCGCGACTCTCAGGAGGGAGCGCGGTCGAGCGCCAGCCGGTAGCCGCCCTCTCCGTGCTTCAACCAGTGAGCCACGCGCGTGACCGTTGTCGTCGATGCTCCGGTCCGCTCCGAGATCTCCAGATACGGAAGGCCCCGATCGACCAGCTGGGCTACCTGCCAGCGGTGGGCCATCGCCTCGAGTTCCGACAGCGTGCACAGATCCCGGAAGAATCGTTCCAGCTCCGCCCGGGTCTCCAACGCGAGCATCGCGTTGAAGAGCTCTCGCATCTCTCTGGTCTCCCATGGGTGTCGGCTCCGTTCGGCCATCGTGCTCTCATGTTAGCACGCTAACATGTTGATATGTGGTTCGACTGTCCGATCGAGGTGATCCCCGCGGTCGACGTGCTGGGGGCCGAGACCGTCCGTCTGAAGCAAGGCGACTTCGAGAGCGTCGTCAAGCGAGGCGGCGGCCCGGCCGACGCGGCACGCCGTCTGTCGGCAGCCGGCGCACGGCGCATCCATCTGGTCGACCTCGACGGAGCCCGCTCGGGAGTCGTTCGACCCGCACTCGTCCGCGAGGTGGCAAGGGCGGCGGGGGTGCCGGTGCAGGCCTCGGGCGGGATTCGCAGTCTGGCCGACGCGTGGACACTGCTCGACGAGGGCGCCGACCGCGTCGTCGTCGGCACCGCGGCGTGGCCGGACCCATCACCGTGGCTCGTGCTGGGCGAGGCACTCGTGCTTGCGCTCGACGTACGGGACGGCGAACTGAGGACGTCGGGTTGGACAGCCGGCACCGGCGTCTCGTTCGCCGAGGCGATCGTGCGCGCGCAGGGGTCGCGCGTGCTCGTGACCGCGATCGACCGCGACGGCACGCTCAAGGGGCCCGACGTGCGCCTCGTCGCCGAGGCGGCCGCCGCGGGTCTCAGCGTGCTCGCCGCAGGAGGCATCCGCTCTCCGGCCGACGTCGAGGACCTTGCGGCCGCCGGCGTCGAGGCAGCCATCGTCGGCCGCGCATTCTTCCGGTAGCGGTGCCGATGCTTTATCTTTTGAAGCGATGCCGGAGATCCGCATTCCGCCCGTCCTCCGGCCCGACACCGGAGGCGAGCGCCTGGTCGACGTCGACGGCGCGCAAACCGTGGCCGAGGCGCTCCAGACGCTCGTCGAGCGCTACCCGGGCCTGCGGTCGCGAGTCCTCGACGACGACGGGGCAGTGCCGTCGTTCCTCAACGTGTTCGTCGAGGGCGAGGACATCCGGCTGCTCGAGGGACTCGAGACGGCCGTCGCCCCGGCAGCCAAGATCCTGCTTTTGCCAGCGGTGGCCGGCGGCAGTACACTTTCGCCCATGCGCATGCTGGCCGAGAAGCCGATTTTCCTTCTTCCGGTTATCGCCTGCGCGCGACTGGCCTAGCCGGACACCCCCGTCCCCCCGGTTAGGTTCCAGAAAAGGGACGGGGCGGTGGCCGCGATGAGCGAGTACTCGTTGCGCTGCCGGGTGTGCGAAGAGGTCGCGGTCGCGGAGCCTCTCGACTCGTGCAGGCGCTGCGACGGGCCCACGGACGTGAGCTACGACTGGGACCGCGTCGCGGTCACGCGCGAGTCCGTCGCCGGCCGGCCCCGGTCGCTCTGGCGGTACGAGGGCTTGCTCCCGGCGGGCGCGCACGTCGATTACGGAGCGGGTTGGACGCCGCTGGTCGAAGCTCCGCGGCTGGGAGCGGCCCTCGGCATCGATCTGCGGTTGAAGCTCGAGGGCGCGAACCCGACGGGGTCGTACAAGGATCGCGTCGCAGCGCTCGCAGCCTCCGCCGCGCTCGACCACAGCGTCACGACTCTCTGCTGCTCGTCGACGGGGAACCTCGGCGATGCGGTCGCCGCGGCAGCCGCGGCGACAGGGCTCGAGGCGATCGTCCTCGCTCCCGAAGGTGGCGAGTCGGCCGCGGTCGCATCGCGGCACCCCGGCGCACGCGTGTTCGCCGTTCGAGGGACGTACGACGACTGCCGGCGGCTCGAGCTCGAGCTCGGCGCGCTCTTCCCCTGGGGCTTCGTGAGCGGAAATCTTCACCCGTATGCGAGCGAGGGGGCGAAGACGATCTCGTTCGAGATCGCCGAGCAGCTCGACTGGGAGCTTCCGGACGCGGTGGTCTGCCCGGCCGCGTCGGGCACGCTCGTCGCCAAGTTGGCTCAGGGCTTCGCCGAGGCCAGGCGCACGGGGCTCGCAGCCGGGGCAGCCCCGAGGCTCATCGCCGGCCAGGCCCGCGGGTCGAGCCCGATCGCTCAGGCCTTCGCAGACGACCGACGCATCTCGCGCGTGCAGGCGGCGACGACCGTGCAGTCCCTCGCCGTCGGGAATCCGTCGTACGGCGATCTCGCGCTCGGTGCCGCGCGATCGACGGGTGGCTCGATCGTCGCCGTCGACGACGACGAGATCAGCGACCTCACGGACCTCCTCACCGAGACGACGGGTGTGGCAGCCGACTGCGCCGGAGGGGCTGCGCTCGGCGCCCTGATGGCGACGATCAAGGACGGAACGGTTCCGGCAGGCTCGCGCGTGGTGCTCGTCGTCACGGGCGCCCGGCCGGAGCCGGCCGACGACCAGAAGGCACGCGTGACCGAGGTCGACGCCGAAGCACGCCACGTTCTGCGAGCGCTCGGGCTGCAGTCCTGACAACTGCGATGAGCGCCGCCCCGGACGCCGACGGTGCGGCGCCGCTCCGCCGCGACGTCCGCCTGCTCGGGACTCTCCTCGGCCGGGTGCTCGTCGAGCAGGAGGGCCAGTGGCTGCTGGATCTCGTCGAACAGATCCGGCTCGACTCGCGCGCCGCGCGGCGTGCCGGAGATGTCGCCTCGGTCGATCCGAGCTGGAGCTCGCGCGAGCAGACCCTCGTCCTGCGCGCCTTCGGCCTCTACTTTCAGCTCGCGAATCTCGCCGAGCAGCACCATCGCGTACGACGGCGCCGCGAGGACGAGCACACGGGTCGCCGGACCCGCGAGTCACTGGCCGACGCGTTCGCGCAGCTGTCGGAGCTGTCCGACAGCGAGCTACGAACACGCGCCGTCCCGATCTCGATTCGCCTCGTCCTGACGGCGCACCCGACCGAGGCAACGCGGCGCACGGTGCTGCTCGCACACATCCGCATCGCCGAGCAGCTTCAGGTTCTCGACGATCCACGCGTCGCCCCGGCCGAGGCGCGCGAGGCGGAGCTCCGGATCGCCGAAGAGGTGACGCTCCTGTGGCAGACCGACGAGGTGCGCCACGACAGCCTGCGGGTCGCCGACGAGATCCGGCACGGGCTCTGGTTCTTCGAGTTCAGCCTCATGGCGGCCGCGGTCGAGCTGCTGGGCGACTGGCGCGAGCACTGGCCGGACGCGCCGCCGCCGCTCCTGTTCGGCACGTGGATCGGCGGCGACCTCGACGGCAACCCGAACACAGGCCCCGAGACGATCGCCGCGGCGATGGCGCGATCGAGATCCGTGGCTCTCGACCGGTATCGCAGCGAGGTTCGGGCGCTCGCGGTCGAGCTGTCCGCGTCGCGGGGGCTCGTCGACGTGAGCGCCGAGCTCGAGTCGTCACTGGTGCGCGACGAACGCGAGCTGCCCGAGTACGCAGCCGAGATCGGGGCGCGCAACACCGTCGAGCCGTACCGCAGGAAGCTTTCGTTCATGTGGTGGCGGCTCGGCAACAACGGCTACGACCGTCCCGCCGAGCTGCTGGACGACCTGCGCGTGATTCGCGACAGCCTTCGCGCTCACGCCGGCGCGCGGGTCGCAGACGGCCGCGTCGCGCGGCTCGAGCGAATGGTCGAGGTGTTCGGATTCCACCTCGCGAAACTCGACGTGCGCGTACACGCGCGGGAGCTCGACTCGGAGCGTGCGATGAACGCCGTCGCGGCCGCACGCGCGGCGCGCGAGCGACACGGGCCGGAGGCGCTCGACACGCTGATCGTCTCCGGCACGTCGACGGTCGAGCACGTGCGACAGGCTCTCGACCTGGCGGACGGCGAGCTCGCGGTTGTTCCGCTGTTCGAGACGGTCGACGACCTCGCCGCGGCGTCCACGATCGTCGGAGAGCTGCTCGACGACCCGCGCTTCGCGCGCGACGGTCGCGCCGAGGTGATGGTCGGCTACTCCGACTCGGGCAAGGACGCCGGCTATCTCGCCGCGCAATGGGCGATCTATCGCGCGCAGGAGGAGCTCGCGGCGGCAGCTCGCGCTCACGGCGTTGCGCTGACGATCTTCCACGGCCGCGGTGGTAGTGCCGGCCGCGGCGGCGGTCCGACCCATGCCGCGATCACTTCGCAGCCGGCCGGGCACCCACCGGGGACGCTGAAGGTGACGGAGCAGGGCGAGACGATCTCGTTCAAGTACGGCCTGCCGGGGCTGGCGCGCCGCAACCTCGAGGCGGCGCTCGCCGGCACGCTCCTGGCTGCGTTCCCGGAGCGGCTTCCGCCGCCGCCGACAGCCGACGATCGCGCGCTGCTCGACCGGCTCGCCGACTCCGCCCGGGGCGCCTACCGCGCGTTCGTCTGGGAGGAGCCGTCGTTCGCCGAGTTCTTCCGGGCCTTCACACCGGTCGACGAGCTGGCGATGCTCGAGCTTGCCTCCCGGCCGGCGCGCAGGCCGGGCGATGCCGAATACCTCGCCTCGCTGCGGGCGATCCCGTGGGTGTTCGCGTGGACGCAGAACCGGGTGCTTCTCCCCGCGTGGTTCGGAGCGGGCACCGCGTTCGCCGAAGCGAGCGATGACAGCCTGCGCGACCTCTACCAACGGCTGCCGTTCTTCCGCACGATCATCGACAACCTGGAGATGACGCTCGCGAAGTCGAGCCTGCCGATCTCGCGCGGGTACCTGACGCTCGTCGGCGACGACCGGCTGTACGCCGCGATCGAGGAGGAGCACGCGAAGGCGGTCGCGGGCGTCCTCGCCGCGGCGGGAGTCTCGCGGCTCCTCGAGCGCCAACCGGTGCTGCGCCGGTCGATCGAGCTCAGGAACCCGTACGTCGACCCGATGAACGCCGTTCAGGTCGAGCTGCTGAGGCGCTACCGCGGCGGGGACGAAAGCGCGCGGGTGCCCCTGCTCCGCTCGATCGCGGCGATCGCCGCCGCCCTCCGCAACACGGGGTAGCAATACCGCGTAGCAACACGGGTACGCGTCTGACTCGAGTCTGACTCGTGTCAGACGTGACCGTGTTCCAGGCAGGCGAAACGCAGTGGGCGGTCGGCTGTCCAAGCGGGCCAGGCGGCCGGTGTCGCGCAATCGCCGATCGCAGCAGGGCTCGTCACACTTTCGCGGCACTCTTGACGCAAAGACGTGTGTCAGACACGAGTCTGACTCGAGTCAGACGAGGGCGGTTCGTCTAGAGAGCCAGAACGTCGAGCCGCGGGGCGTTCGTCGACTCGTACGCCGCGATCTCGTCTGCGCGCTGCAGCGTGCGCGCCACTGCGTCGAGGCCGTGGACGAGCGTCTCCTGCGCGTGCGCGTCGAGGTCGAATGGGACGCGAAGCCCGTCGGGATGCGTGATGACGAGGTGCTCGAGGTCGACCGTCAGCTCGTTCTCGCGCGCGACCGCGTCTCTGAGCGCCGCCAGCTCGTCGGCAGCGACCGCGATCGGCGCCAGTCCCGCGTTGACGGCGTTCGAGCGGAAGATGTCGCCGAACGACGGCGCGAGCACGGCGCGAAAGCCGTAGTCGTCGAGTGCCCAGACAGCGTGCTCGCGCGACGAGCCGCAGCCGAAGTTGCGGCCCGCGATCAGGATCGAGGCGCCCGGCGTCGCATGCAACTCGAAGTCCGGGTCCTTCATCCAGTCGAAGAAGAGAAACTCGCCGTACCCGGCACGCTCGATGCGCTTGAGAAACTGCTTCGGGATGATCTGATCGGTGTCGACGTCGGAACGGTCGAGCACCGCCACCCGTCCGGTGACCGACGGCAACGGCCTCACGCGAGCTCCCGCACGTCGGCGAACCGCCCGCGAACCGCGGCCGCCACGGCCATCGCCGGGCTCAACAGGTGCGTCCGCCCGCCTGCTCCCTGTCGGCCCTCGAAGTTCCGGTTCGACGTCGAGGCACACCGCTCGCCCGGCTCGAGCACGTCGGGGTTCATGCCGAGGCACATCGAGCACCCGGCCCGGCGCCACTCGAAGCCCGCCGACTCGAACACCTCACGGAGACCCTCGTCCTCGGCCTGGCGCTTCACTTGCGCTGAGCCGGGAACGACGATCGCGTGCACGCCGTCTGCAACCTTGCGACCGGCCGCAACCTGCGCGGCCGCGCGGAGATCCTCGATGCGCGCGTTCGTGCACGAGCCGATGAAGACCTTGTCAATCTTGATGTCGACGAGCGGCGTTCCGGGCTCGAGGCCCATGTAGCGAAGCGCGCGCGTAACCGACTCGCGCTCGTCGCCGGCATAGTCGTCCGGGTCGGGTACGACGCCGTCGACCGGCGCGACCATTGCCGGGTTCGTGCCCCACGTCACCTGCGGCTTGAGCCCGTTCAGGTCGACGACGACATCGCGATCGAACACCGCATCGTCGTCGCTGCGCAGCAAGCGCCACTCGTCGAGCGCACGCTCCCAGTCCGCCGGTGCGCCCGGCCGGCCCTCGACGTACTCGAACGTGCACTCGTCGGGCGCGATCATCCCGGCGCGGGCACCTGCCTCGATCGACATGTTGCAGACGGTCATCCGGCCTTCCATCGAGAGCGCGCGGACCGCTGCGCCCGTGTACTCGACGACATGCCCCTGCGCGCCCGCGACGCCGATCTGACCGATCGCTGCGAGCACCATGTCCTTGGGCGTGAGCCCGAACGGAAGGTCGCCCGCGAACTCGACGCGCATCGTCCTCGGGAGCGACTGCGAGAGCGTCTGCGTCGCGAGCACGTGCTCCACCTCGGATGTGCCGACGCCGATCGCCAGCGCGCCGAACGCCCCGTGCGTCGACGTATGGCTGTCGCCGCACACGATCATCAGCCCCGGCTGCGTGAGCCCGAGCTCCGGCCCGATCACGTGCACGATCCCCTCGCGACCGCTGCCCGTCGCGAACAGGCGCACGCCGAACTCCTCGCAGTTCGCGCGAAGCGCCTCGAGCTGACCGCGCGCCAGCGGGTCCGAGACCGGCCCCGGCGTCGTCGGGACGTTGTGGTCCATCGTCGCGACCGTCAGGTCCGGACGCCGAACGCGCCGGCCGGCCGTGCGGAGCGCCTCGAACGCCTGCGGGCTCGTCACCTCGTGCACGAGGTGCAGGTCGACGTAGAGCAGTGGCCGCGCGTCCGCATCCTCGGAGACGAGGTGGGCGTCCCAGACCCTGCGGAAGAGCGTGCTCACCGTCGCTCCGCCTGGTAGGAGCCGAAGAGGCGAATCTCACGCGTGAGCGACCGCAGCTCGCCGAGGGCCGGGCCGACGCTCGTGTCACGCACGTGGCCGTCGAGCACGACGTCGAAACGGTACCGCCAGGGAGACCGTGGGAGCGGCCGCGAGACGAGTTGCACGAGGTTGACGCCGCTCCGGGCGAACGCGCCGAGTGCGGCATGCAGCGCACCGGGTCGGTGGTCGGTCACGAACGAGAGCGCGGTACGCCACCCCTCTCCGGCCGCGACCTGCGTGTACGGCGCGAGCGCGACGAACCGTGTGAACGCACCCGGCGCATCACCGACGTCGTCGAGCAGAACCTCGAGCCCATACTCCTCGGCCGCCTCGGCGCTGGCGATCGCGACCTCGGCGGGATCGCCTCGCTCGGCGACCTCGCGCGCAGCATCCGCCGTCGTCGCCGCCCCGATCAGCTGCACCTCGCTCGCGCGCAGCAGGTCACGGCACTGGTCGAACGCCGCCTGGTGCGAGCGCACCGTCCTGGCACGGTCGAACGACGCGCCGGCGATCCCGAGGACGCAGTGCCGGATCGGCAGCGTCGCCTCGCGGATGATCGAGAGGGGCGCCTCGTAGAGCAGATCATGTGTCTCTGCGATCGGGCCGATCAACGAGCTCTCGATCGGCAGCACGCCGAGGTCGACGCGCGCCTCGCCGGCGGCTTCGACGACCGCCGAGAATGACGGCAGGTCGACCGTCCGCGCGCCCGGCGCGAGGACCACGGCGGCGGCATCGCTGTGGCTGCCGCGAGGGCCTGGATACCCGACGGAGAGGCTCACCGCGCCGCCCACGCCTCCTCCTTGATCGTCTCGATCACCGCGTCGCCGAGCTCGCGCGTGGTCGCGGTCCCGCCGAGGTCGGGCGTCGGCGCGGTCGTCAGCGCGCGGTCGACCGCTGTCACGACCGCCGCAGCGAGGTCGGGGCGCCCGAGCGCGTGCTCGAGCAGCAGCGCCAGCGAGCGGAGCATCGCAGCCGGGTTGGCCGCATGTGTCCCGACAAGATCGGGCGCAGAGCCGTGGACGGGCTCGAAGATCCCGGGCCCGGCGTCTCCGAGACTCGCCGAGGCGGCCAGTCCGAGGCCCCCTGTCACCGCCGCCGCGATGTCCGAGAGGATGTCGCCGAACATGTTCTCCGTCACGACGACGTCGACGGTCTCGGGCGACTGCACGAGCTCCATCGCGAAGCTGTCGACGAGCGCGTGCCGCAACTCGATGTCCGGGTACTCGGCGGCGACCTCGGTGGCAACGCGCCGCCAGAGCCGCGAGGTCTCGAGGACGTTGGCCTTGTCGACCGAGACGAGCCGGCCGCTGCGGCTCCCCGCGAGCTCGAACCCGCGGCGGACGATGCGCTCGACCTGCGCGGGCGTGTACTCACACGTATCGAAGGCCGACCCGTCTTCGCGGAGCCCGCGCGCACCGAAATAGAGGCCGCCGACGAGCTCCCGGACGACGATGAGGTCGACGTCGCCCTGCTTCGCCGGCCGAAGATTCGCGTACACGTCGAGCGCCTGGCGGAGTCCGAGGAGACCGGCCTCCGGCCTGACGGAGCCGCCGTCCCAGCGGGGGCCGCCGACCGCACCAAGCAGCACCGCCGCGGCGGAGCGGCACGTCTCGAGCGTCTGCTCCGGCAGCGGCTCGCCGAGCTCGTCGATGGCCGCGCCGCCGAACGGCAGCTCGACCGTCTCGACCTCGACGGGCAACACGGCCAGGACGCGCAAAGCCTCCTGCAGCACCTCGGGGCCGATCCCGTCACCCGGGAGGCACGCGACGACCGCGGTCATGCTGCGACTCCGAGCTCGGCCAGCAACTCGTCGACGTCGGCGTCGATCGGGATCCCGGCGGCCGTCTCGACCGCGTCCGGCGTCTTCAGCCCGCTGCCGGTGACGAGCAGGACGACGCGGTCGCCGGCGCCGAGCCGGCCGTTCGAGACCGCCGCCTGCAGGGCGCCGACGGTGACGCCCGCTGCCGTCTCGCCGAACACACCGGACGTCGCAGCGAGCAGCGCCATGCACGGCCCGACTCCGTCCTCGGCGACGGAATAGATCGCGCCGCCCGAGGCACGCGCCGTCGCGACCGCGAGGTCGCCGTCTGCCGGCGCCCCGATCGCGAGCGACCGCGCGACCGTCGCCGGACGCACGGGCGTGACCGCACGCTCCTCGGCGAACGCGTCCGCGACGGGCGCGCACCCGGCAGCCTGACCGCCGAAAATGCGCGGCAGGCGGTCTTCGACGAGCTCCAGCCGTGCCAGCTGGCCGAAGCCTTGCCAGAGCTTGGTCAGCAGCGACCCCGAAGCCACGGGCGAGACGACCGCGTCGGGAAGCTCCCAGCCGAGCTGCTCGGCGATCTCGAACGCGAGCGTCTTCGAGCCCTCTGCGTAGTACGCGCGCAGGTTGACGTTGACGAACGCCCAGTCGAGCTCACCCGCGAGCTCGACGATCAGCCGGCTGCAGTCGTCGTACGTGCCTCGCACCGAGAACAGCTCGCCGCCGTAGACCGCCGTGGCGACGAGCTTCTCCGGCTCGACCCCCTCCGGATACAGGACGACCGAACGCAGACCGCTGGCTGCGGCGCGAGCGGCAACCGCGTTGCCGAGATTGCCGGTCGAGGCGCACGCGAGCGTGTCGCTGCCGAGCTCGCGCGCCTTCGCGGCGGCGACTGCCACCACACGGTCCTTGAAGGAGTGCGTCGGGTTCGCGTGGTCGAGCTTCAACCAGACCTCGCCGACGCCGACTGCCTCAGCGAGGCGCGGCGCCGGCACGAGCGGCGTCCACCCAGGGCCGCTCGCGGCGTCCGGGGGCGGGTCGGCGGGCAGCAGCGCCTGGTACCGCCAGAGCGAGCGCGGCCCGGCTTCGATCTGCTCCCGCGAGACGGTTGCTGCGATGCGTTCCCAGTCATAGACCGGCTCGAGCGGCCCGAAGCAGCGCACGCAGACCCCGCTCGCCACCGCCGGATACTCCGACTCGCAGATCCGGCAACGCAGACTGTCGACACTCATTCAGTCCTCGCCCCCATGGCGGCCGAGCCAACCGACGCGGCGTACTTCGCGAACACTCCGTGGTCGTAACGAGGCTCTGGTTGCGACCATTCCTCCCGGCGCCGCGCGAGCTCGTCCTCCGGCACCTCGACGTCGAGCCGTCGCTTGGCGACATCGAGGACCACTGTGTCGCCGTCGCGGACGAAGGCAAGCGGACCGCCATGAAAAGCCTCGGGTGCGATGTGCCCGACCATCAGCCCATGGGTGGCGCCGGAGAAACGGCCGTCCGTGATCAACGCCACCTCGTCGCCGAGCCCTTCGCCGACCAGTGCCGCCGTGACGTGCAGCATCTCGCGCATTCCCGGACCGCCGGCGGGGCCCTCGTAGCGGATGACGACGACGTCGCCCGGCTCGATCGTCCGCGTCTTGACGGCAGCGAAGCAATCCTCCTCGGAGTCGAAGACGCGGGCCGGGCCGCTGTGGTACAGCCGTTCGTGCCCCGCAAGCTTGACGACAGCGCCGTCGGGCGCCAGGTTGCCGCGCAGAATCGCGAGCCCGCCTGTCGGCTTGAGCGGGTCGTCCCACGAGACGACGACGTCTTGCCCGGGGCGCTCGTGGACGCCCGCGGCGACCTCGCGAAGCGAGCGGCCGTCGACCGCAACGGCATCCTCGTGCGCCAGGCCTGCGCGCACGAGCTCCCTGGCGACGAGCGCGACGCCGCCAGCCTCGAAGAGATCCGTCGCGACGTAGCGGCCGCCCGGCTTGATGTCGGCGACGATCGGCGTGCGCGCCGAGATCGTGTCGAAGTCGTCGATCGTGAGCGGCACCCCGGCTTCGGCGGCGATCGCCAGCAGGTGCAGGACGCCGTTGGTCGAGCCTCCCGTCGCGGCGATCGCGGAGATCGCGTTCTCGAAGGCGTCGCGCGTGAGCACCGACGAGGGACGCGTGTCGTCGACGACGAGCTTCATCGCGAGCTCGCCCGCGAGCACGGCCGCCTGCGGCTTGCCCGGGTGGTTGGCCGGGATCTCGTTCAACCCCGGTGCGCTGACGCCGAGGAAGTCGAGCGCCGTCGCCATCGTGTTCGCGGTGAAGTGCCCGCCGCAGGCGCCGGCGCCCGGGCAGGCGACGCTCTCGAGCGCGTGTACCTCAGCCTCGGTCATCGAGCCGGCGGCGTGCGCGCCGACGGCCTCGAACACGTCCTGCACGGTGACGTCGCGCCCGCGGTACCGCCCGGCCGCGATCGACCCGCTGTAGAGCACGAGCCCCGGCAGGTCGAGCCGCGCCAGAGCCATCACGGCGGCGGGAATCGTCTTGTCGCAGCCGACGATGCAGACGAGACCGTCGAACAGGTGACCGCGTGCGACGAGCTCAATCGAGTCCGCGATCACCTCGCGGGAGATGAGCGAGGCGCGCATGCCGGTCGTGCCCATGCTGACGCCGTCCGAGACGGCAACGGTGTTGAACTCGAGCGGGGTTCCTCCGGCGCGCCGAACGCCCTGCTTGACGTAGCCGGCGAGCCGGCGATGGTTCAGGTTGCACGGCATCGTCTCGATCCAGTTCGTCACGACACCGACCAGCGGACGCGCGAGGTCCGCGTCGCTCAGGCCGACGCCCTTGAGCATCGCGCGTGCAGGAGCGCGCTCGACGCCGTCCGTGAGCGCGGCGCTCTGCCGCTTGGCGGGATTGCTCTCGCCGTAGACGCTCATGCGAGGTGCGCTCCCCGGCCGGTCACGGTGAGCGGCAGGACCTGAGCCGCTTCGAGGAGCACGGCTTCGACGCCGGACACGACATCGGAGACCCGGTCGGGCTCGGCCCAGACGACGATCGAGGGGCCGGAGCCGGAGAGCGTCACACCGGCAGCGCCCTCGGGCAGGGTCGCGCGCAGGACGCCCAGGAGCGGCGCGGCCTCGAGGCGGTAGGGCTCGTGGAGCCGGTCGTAGAACGCGTCGCGTAGCAGCGCCCCGTCCCCGGACGCCAGCGCCGCGCCGAGCATCGCCGCTGCGCCGGCGGTCGCGACCGCGTCGCCGTGGCTGACGCTCGCAGGAAGCGCGGACCGCGAAGCCGCGGTGTTGGTGCGCGTCTCCGGGATGACGACCACCGGCACGAACGGGAGCACGGTGGCAACTCGCGTCGCGTGCGGCGCGCCGTTTCGGTTCCACGCGAGGCAGGCGCCGCCGCAGAGCGCCGCGGCGAGGTTGTCGACGTGCCCCTCGAGCGGCGCTCCCGCCGCGAGCAGGCTCTGCGCGTCGGTCTCCCGGCCGGCGGCGGCCGCACCGGCGACCAGCCCGAGTGCGATCGTCGCGGCGCTCGATCCGAGCCCGCGCTCGAGCGGGATGCGGTTGTGCAGCGTGAAGCGGAAGCGCTCGGGCGGGGCGAAGAGCTCGAATGCGCGGAGTGCGAGATGACTGCGGTCGAGCGGGACCTCGCCGGCTCCCTCACCGAGCACCTCGACGACGAACGTCGCGGACTCCTCCGCCTGCAGCTCGTTCCAGAGATCGAGCGCGACGCCGACCGCGTCGAAGCCCGGCCCGAGATTCGCCGTCGTGGCAGGCGCGAGCGCGCTGATCATGCGACCGCCTCGAGCACGGCGTCGAGGCTCGGCTCGACGGTCTCATTCGTGTCCTCCGTGACGGCGCCCGCGTCTTTCAGCCCGTGCCCCGTGACGATGCAGACGGCGTGACCTGTTCCCGCCGACGCCTGCTCGAGCGCGGCCAGGCCGGCAGCGGACGCCGGCTCGCAGAAGACGCCCTCCTCGCGGCCGAGGCGCTCCCATGCACGCCGTAGATCGTCCTCGGTGAGGGTCACGACCTCGACCCGGCCCGCCGCCACGAGTGCCTCGACATTCGCGCGATGTGCCGGCTCGCCGATCCTGATCGCCGACGCCCACGTGGTCGTTCGCTCTGCTGCCTGGCCGACGACGATTCGCGTCTTGACCCCCGCGGCGCCGACTGCGGCTGCGACCGCGCTGACATTGCCGCCGCCGCCGTACGGCAGCGCGATCACCTGCGGAACCGACTGCAGCTCGTCGAGCAGCTCCGTGACGACGGTCTTCTGTCCTTCGATGCGCAGCGGGTTGAGCGAGTTGACGAGCACGTAGCCCTCCTGTTGACCGAGCTCCCGCGCCAACCGGAGGGCATCGTCGAAGCTCCCCCGGATCTCGACCACCCGCGCGCCGCAGGCACGCGCCTGAGCGCGTTTCGCGGTCGCGGCGGCGCCGGCCGGTGTCAGCACGATCGCGCCGAGACCGGCGCGTGCGGCGTACGCGGCCGCCGAAGCCGCCGTGTTGCCCGTCGAGGCGCAGCAGACCGCCCGGGCGCCTTCGCCGAACGCCCCGGCAACCGCGCGGACCATCCCGCGGTCCTTGAAACTGCCCGTGGGATTCACGCCCTCGCACTTCAGGAAGACGTCGCGACCGAGGCGCGTCGTCGCGCGTTGCGCGCGAACGAGCGGGGTCGAGCCTTCCCCCAGCGAGAAGGCTCCTACGTCCATCCGAGCTCCGCGACGCCGCGGTCGGAGATGACGGGCAACGGCACCGAGCTGCTGTGGACGTCCGCAAGCTGTCCGATCGCGCGCAACGCATCCTCGAGCCCACCGGCACGCGCCTCGTGCGTCACGACGTGCAGCGCCGCCCCGCTGCCGTTGGCGTGCTGCAGGAGCCGGGCGACGGAGATCTCGCGCTCGGCGAGGCCCTCGGCGACACGCGCGAGCGCGCCCGGCCGGTCCTCGACGTGCAGGCGGAAATAGAACGGAGAGCGGCTGTCGCCCTCCGGCAGCGTGGGCAGGTCGCGCCAGGCGGCGTCATTCTCGAGAAACCCGGTCCCCATCGTCCCGATCACGCTGGTGATGTCGGCGATCACCGCCGACGCGGTCTCGACGCCGCCGGCCCCCGGCCCCTCGAGCGTGATCTCCCTGATCGCATCGCCCTGCAGCATGACGGCATTGAACGCTCCGTCGACCTTGGCCAGCGGATGCTGGTTGTCGACGAGCGCCGGGTGGACGCTGACGTCGACCTGCCCATCCACGAGCCTCGCCGCGCCGACGAGCCGGATCGACATGTCGAGGCGGCGCGCCGCGGCGACGTCCGCCGGGTCGATCGTCGTGATCCCCGAGTACCGGACGTCGTCGAGTGTCACCCGGGAGTTGAACGCGACGGTCGCGAGGATCGCCATCTTCGCCGCCGCGTCGGCGCCGGAGACGTCGTCGGTCGGGTCCGCCTCGGCGTAGCCGCGCGCCTGCGCCGAGGCGAGCGCGTCGTCGTAGCTCGAGCCGCTCTCCATCTCCGTGAGGACGAAATTGGTCGTCCCGTTCACGATCCCGAGCACCCGGTGGACGTTCGTCACGACGAGCGACTCGCGCAGGACCTTGATAACCGGGATCGCGCCGCAGACCGTCGCCTCGAACCGCAGCTGGACGCCGGCCTGGGAAGCGGCGGCGAAGAGCTCGGCGCCGCGGCTCGCGACGAGCTGCTTGTTGGCCGTGACGACGTGCTTGCCGCGCCGCAGCAGCTCGAGCACGTGCTCACCCGCCGGCTCGAGCCCGCCGATCACCTCCGCACAGACGGCAATCGACGGATCGTCGGCGATCTCGGCGAAATCGGACGTCAGGACGCCGGGGGCGGCCGGGTAGGCGCGTTCCTTGCCCGGGTCGCGGACGAGCGCCTTGACGACGCGAAGTCGATGACCCGTTGCCCGCTCGATGTCGTCGGCCGACTCGTGAAGCAGCCTGTCGACAGCGGCGCCGACTGTTCCGTACCCGAGAAGCGCAACCGGGACGTCAATCGACGCCATGTACCTCCGCTTCCTCCTCGCGCACATTGAGCGCGCGCAGGCGCGCACCGACCGTCTCGATCTGGCGGCCCGCAAGCTCACGGCGGTAGTCGGCGAGGGACGGCTGCCCACGGTCCATCTCGGCGATCCACTCGCTGGCGAACGACCCGTCGCGGATTGCGGCCAGGACGGCCCGCATGTTCTCGCGCACATGCTCGTCGACGACCTTCGGGCCAACCGCGTGCGATCCGTACTCGGCAGTGTCGGAGATCGAGAAGTGCATGCGCTCGATCCCACCTTCCCAGATCAGGTCGGTGATGAGCTTCAGTTCGTGCAGGCACTCGTAATACGCGACCTCGGGCTGGTAGCCGGCCTCGACGAGCGTCTCGAAGCCGAGCTGGATCAGCTGGGTGACGCCACCGCAGAGAACGGTCTGCTCGCCGAACAGGTCGGTCTCGGTCTCCTCGGCGAACGACGTCTCGACCATGCCCGCCCGGGCGGCTCCGAGAGCCGCGCCGTACGCGAGCGCGAGCTCGAGCGCATTCCCGCTCGCATCCTGGGCGACTGCGACCACGGCCGGGGTGCCGTAACCCTCCGTGTAGAGCCTGCGGACGACGTGCCCGGGGCCTTTCGGCGCGACCATGATCACGTCGTGCCCCGGCGGCGGGGCGATCCGGTCGTAGTGGACGTTGAAGCCGTGCGCAAAGAGCAGCGCCGCACCCGGCTCGAGGTTCGGCGCGACCTCGTCCTCGTAGAGCTTCGGCTGCGCGCCGTCGGGCACGAGGAAGGCGACGAGCTGCGCGCCCCGGACGGCGTCGGCGACCGTCCGGACGGTCAGGCCCACCTCCTCGGCGGACTCTGCCGACGGGCTCCCAGGGCGCAGGCCGACTTCGACCTCGACGCCCGAGTCGTGCAGGTTCAGGGCGTGCGCGTGACCCTGGCTGCCGTATCCGAGCACGGCGACTTTGCCGGCGAGCAGCTCGAGGTTGCCACGTTTGACGATCTCGGCCATGTGAAGTTCCTTTCGGTCAGACGATGGAGGCGGTTGCCGGGCGGACGCCGGCGCTCGGCCGGCGAAGCCCGATCCGGCCCGTGCGCACGAGCTCACGGACGCCGTAGGGCCGAACGAGCTCCTCGAACGCCTCGATCTGCTCGGGGCGGCCGGCGAGCTCGAAGGTCATTGCATCGCGCCCGATGTCGGCGACGCGCGCCCCCGCGGCCTGGCTCAGGGCGACGAGATCTGCGCGCCGGTCGGGCGAGACGGCGACGGTGATGAGCGCGAGCTCACGCTCGACCGCCTCGTCGGAACGCAGCTCCGTGACGCGGAGCACGTTGACGAGCTTGTGCATCTGCTTCGAGATCTGCTCGAACGAGTGCTCGCTGCAGTCGACGCGCAGCGTCAGTCGCGAGATGTCGGGGCGTTCGGTCGGGCCGACGGCGAGGCTCTGGATGTTGTAGCCGCGCCGCGAGAAGAGCTGAGAGACACGCGCGAGCGCCCCCGGGCTGTTCTCCAGCCGGACGCTGATCGTATGACTGCTCATACCCGCTCCCGGCGGCGGCAAAGCCGCCACCTCCGCTCCGCGATGAGCTCCGTCGAGCCTACGCTCATGCAGGTACTGCCTCTTCGCCGGGTGCCTCGATCACGTCGACGGCGGCGGCGCCTGCCGGGACCATCGGGAAGCACTTCTCCTCCGGGTCGCAGCGGACGTCGACGACTGCGGTCCTGCCTGCGATGAACGCACCAGCCAGGGCGTCTTCGAGGTCGTCCTCGCTCTCGACGGTGAACCCGGCGCAGCCGTATGCCTCGGCGAGCTGGGCGTAGTCGGGCACGGCCTGCGTCAGGTGAGTTTGCGCAAACCGCTCGTCGTAGAACATCTCCTGCCACTGCCGCACCATCCCGAGCCAGCCGTTGTTGATGACGACCGCCACGATCGGCAGCCGCTCGAGCGCCGCCGTCGCGAGCTCCTGGCAGGTCATCTGGAAGCAGCCGTCTCCGTCGATGCAGACGACAGTCGCGTCCGGGCGCGCGGCCTTGGCGCCGATCGCGGCCGGGATGCCGTAGCCCATCGTCCCGAGCCCGCCCGACGTGATGAACGACCGCGGGCGGTCGCTGACGATGTACTGCATGGCCCACATCTGGTGCTGGCCGACGCCCGTCGTCCAGATCACGTCGTTGTCGAGGCCGGCAGCGAGATCGCGTAGAGCCTCGATCGCCGTCTGCGGCTTGAGGACTCCTTCGGACTTCGAATAGCGGAACGGGAACTGCCGCCGCCAGTCCTCCAGGCGCCGGAGCCACGGCTCGTGATCGACCCCCACCTCGGCCCGCGCGGCCTGCACCTCGCCGGTGAGCTGTGAGAGCGCGAGCTTCAGCGGGCCGACCACCGGGATCTCCGCGTGGCGGATCTTTCCGACTTCGGCTGCGTCGACATCGAAATGGATCACCTGGGCGCCGGGCGCGAACGCCGACACCTTGCCCGTGACCCGGTCGTCGAACCGCGACCCGACCGCGATCACGAGGTCGGCCTTGTTGAGCGCCCAGTTCGCGTACTTCGAGCCGTGCATCCCGGGCGCGCCGTAATTGAGCGGATGCGAGTCCGGGAGACAGCCCTTGCCCATCAGGGTCACGACCACGGGAAGCCGCGCCGAGTCCACGAGTTCGCGGAGCTCGGCGCATGCGTCGGCGTTGAGAACGCCTCCGCCGGCGTAGACGATCGGCCGCTGCGCCACGGCAATCGCACGAGCCGCTTCCCGGAGCTGCCGCGGATGAACTTTCCGCGGCGGTTTCCAGCCCGGCAGGTCGACCTCGTCGGGATAGACGAAATCGAACTCTGCTTCCTGGACGTCTTTCGCGATGTCGACGAGCACGGGGCCCTGCCGCCCGGTACGGGCGACGTGGAACGCCGCCTTGAGCACACCGGGCAGCTCCTCGACGTCCTGCACGAGCCAGGAGTGCTTGACGATCGGCATGGTGATGCCGGTGGCGTCGATCTCCTGAAATGCATCGGTGCCGATCAGCGACGAACGCACCTGCCCGGTGATGCACACGAGCGGCGTCGAATCCATCCACGCGTCGGCGATGGGCGTCACCAGGTTGGTCGCGCCCGGGCCCGACGTGGCGATCGCCACCCCAACCTTGCCCGAGGCGCGTGCGTAGCCCTCGGCCATGTGACCCGCGCCCTGCTCATGGCGCGCGAGCACATGCCGCACCGACGTGCCGCGGGCGATCGCGTCGTAGGTCGGAAGGATCGCCCCGCCGGGGATCCCGAACGCGACGTCGACTCCTTCCTCTTCGAGGGAACGCAAGATCGCGTCGGAGCCGAGCATGCGGCGAGGTGCGCTCAATGCCACGCCTCGTCGAAGTGCTCGACATCGGTCCGGGCCGCGGGCAAGAGCTCAATCACCGCGTCGGTGAACGAACGCGTGTCGCGTGTCGTCGTCTCGTCGCGCTGAGAGGCGGCATTGACGGCACGCTCGAGCGTTCGCGACGCAGAGCGTCGCTTCAGGCCCTCGGCCAGCATCAGGGACGCGGTCAACAGCATCGCTTTCGGATCGACGACGCCGAAGCCTGCGTCGTCGTGGGGCTCCGAGGCCCCGGGGACGAACAGCCCCGGCCCTTCGTCGGGAAGCCACGCCTGCGCCACCGACGAGCGCGAACCCGCCACGTGCGCTGTCGCATCGACGAGCGCCGTCATCAGGTGGCTCTCGGTGGCGACGAGGTCGACCGTCTCCGGCCGCGCCCGCACGCGTTCGAGCGCTCCGCCGAGCGACATCTCCTCGACCTCGAGCGCGCTCCACTTCTCCGACTCGAGAGAGACGGCCTCGTGCCAGGCCGGCGAGTCCCCCACGGCGAGGACGCGACCGCGACGTCCGGCGGCGCTCTTGAACGCATGGCGGACCGCGACCTCGTTCGCCCAGTCTCCGACGGGGCCGACCACGACGACGTCGCGGCCTTCGCCGAGTTGGATGCGCACGACCCGCCAGGCGAGCTGCAGATCGGCCTTGACACCGTCGAGGGCGGGCGCACCGGGTGAGGCGACGAGGATCGCATCCGCGTCGCGGTAGCCCGTCCGGGTGGCGGGTGGCAGTGCGTGGCCGGACCGCGTCACGGCCTCACCCGCGAACGGCAGATGCACGTCGTCGAGCTCGAGCGAGTGGAGCTTGGCAACGCGGTTGAGAGCGCGGGACACGGCAGCCATCAGCTCCGGGCCCACGCCGTCGCCCGCAAGGCAGGCAACTGTTGCAGTCATGCGCGGACCTCCTGAAAGACGTCGTCGAGGGAAACCGGCACGCCGAGGTCGGCGAGCCGCTTGAACCGCCGGAAGGCGGTATCGAGCTCTTCACGGCGGAGCTTTCGCCCCGAGTCGGCACAGGCCCGCGCGAACGCGTGACGGCCGGAGTGCTTGCCGAGCGGCAGCGTCATCCGCGTCCCGAGGACGGCCGGATCGATGATCTGGTAGGTGCCCGAGTCCTTGAGCATCCCGTCCTGGTGGATCCCGGCCTCGTGCGCAAACGCGTTTGCGCCGACGATCGGCTTGTTCGGGCCGACGGGATAGCCGGTCAGCTGGGCAACGAGCGACGAAGCCTCGCGGATACACGACGGATCGACGCCGGTCTCGGCGCCGAACGCATCTGCGCGGACGCGCAGCGCCATCACGACCTCTTCGAGCGACGCATTGCCCGCGCGCTCGCCGATGCCGTTGACCGTGCACTCGACCTGCGTCGCTCCCGCTCCGACGCCGGCGAGGGAATTCGCAACGGCCAGCCCGAGGTCGTTGTGGCAGTGCACCGAGAGCGTGACGGACGAAAGCTCCGGACAGCGCGCTACGAGATCGCGGAACAGGTCCTCGTACTCGGCGGGAGAGGCGTAGCCGACCGTGTCGGGCAGGTTGACCACGCTCGCGCCGGCAGCGACCGCCGCGGCACATGCTTCCGCGAGGAACCCGCGGTCGGACCGGGTCGCGTCCTCGGCCGAGAACTCCACTTCGTCGCACCGTTCTGCCGCGTAGGCGACGGACCAGGCGATGCGCTCGAGCACCTCGTCGGGCTCGAGGCCGAGCTTGCGCTCCATGTGCAGGGCGCTGGTCGCGATGAACACGTGCACGCGGTTCCGAGGCGCGCGGCGGAGCGAGGCGACCGCGGCGTCGATGTCCTCGCCGTTCGTCCTGGCCAGTGACGCAACGGTCGCCGATGAGGCGACGGTTGCAGCAGCGGTCACTCCCTCGAAGTCGCCCGGCGAGGCGGCGGCGAAGCCTGCTTCGATCACGTCGACGCCGAGGCGTTCGAGCGTGAGGGCGATCTCGGCCTTCTCTTCCGGCCGCAGTGCGATGCCCGGCGACTGCTCGCCGTCTCTCAAAGTCGTGTCGAAGATCTCGATCCTGCGCACTCTTCACTCCTCGTCCGGGCCCGCACCGCGGGCGCACTACTTCCGTCTGACGTCGGTGTGTGCGGCAACTACGGCCGCGTGAGCGCGTCCTCCCCCTAGTGGGGGAGAATCGAGATAAGCGTAAGAACGAAGCCGCGCAGCGTCGTCGCCGAAGACGGCGAGGTCATGCGCATGCGATCGGCGGCACTCATCCTCATCGCAGTCTGCAGGCGAATAGATGAGTTGTCAAGCTTCAGAAGTAAAAGTTACTTTGCGATCTGAAGTCAGTCCTGCTGCGCGAGCTGCCGCGAACGTTCGGCCGCAGCACTGATCGCGTTCAGGAAGGCTGCGCGCACGCCTGCGCGCTCGAGCTCGCCGATCGCCCGTGTCGTCGTGCCGCCCGGAGACGTCACCGTCTCCCGCAGCTCGACCGGGTGAATGTTCTCGTCGCGCAGCAGCTTCGCGCTTCCGAACATCGTCTGGACGACGAGCCTCGTCGAGATGTCGCGGCTCAGGCCGAGCAGCAGTCCGGCCTCGATCATCGCCTCCGCGAGCAGCGCGAAGTAGGCGGGGCCCGAGCCGGAGAGCGCGGTGACCGCGTCGAGGTCGTACTCGGCGACCCGAACGACAGCCCCGACATGGGAGAGCGCTTCCTCGGCCAGCGCGAGATCCGCCTCGCCGGCGGAATGCCCGGCCGCGATGGCCGCGATCCCCTCGTGCACCAGCGCCGGGGCGTTCGGCATCGCCCGGACCACCTTCGCCTCCTTGCCGAGATGCGACTCGATGAAGGAGGTCGTGACGCCGGCTGCGACGGACAGGATCACCTGGTCGTGCGAGACGACCGGGGCGATCTCGGCCAGCACCTCGGCGATGTCCTGCGGCTTGACGGCGATCACGACCAGAGCAGCACCCGTGACGGCGGCCGCGTTGTCCGTGCCCGCCGTGACCCCGTAGCGCTCCCCGACCTCGGCCGCGCGCTCGGGATGCCTCGTGGTCACCGCCAGCTGCTCCGGTGGCCGCCACCCGGAGCTGATGAGTGCCCGGACGAGCGACTCGCCGAGCCGGCCCGCACCGAGAATCGCGATCATCAGCGGCGCGCGACCGCAGCCCGGCGCCGCGTCGGCGGCGTCACGAGCCATGCGTGCCCGAACTTCCGCATCTCACGGACGATCGGGAGCAGCGCCAGCCCCTTCTCGGTCAGCTCGTACTCCACGCGGGGCGGCGACTCCGGATAGCTCCGCCGGATCAGGACACCGTGGCGTTCGAGGAGGTCGAGGCGCTCCGACAGCGTCCGCGGGCTGATCCCCGGGCAGGCGTGCTCGAGCTGCATGAAGCGGCGGGGGCCTTCGGACAGGTCGTGGACGATCAGCGGCGTCCACTTGGCGGCGATGATCTCCGCGGTCGCCGCAACCGCGCACTGCACATCGTGAACGTCATTCATGGTTCTCTTCATGCTGCGGATCGTACTCCTGGCTCGGTGGACTCGCTATGCAAAGGAAAGTCGAGCCAGCGGCGCACGGCAGCCGCGCAATCGCGGCCCTCGCGGATTGCCCAGACGATGAGCGACTGCCCGCGACGTGCGTCACCGGCGGCGAAGACCCCGTCGGCCGACGTCGCGAAGCTCCCGGCCGCGTTTCCGCGCGAGTCGCGCTCGACGCCGAACGCCTCGAGCAGCGCCGGCTCCGGCCCGACGAAGCCGAGCGCGAGGAGCACGAGCTCGGCTGGCCTGGACTCGTCGGTGCCCGAAACCAGGTCGAACGGCGGTACCCCGGTGTTGCGCTGCCAGCGGATCTCCTCGACGCGCCCGTCGGCTCCGGCCAGCGCCGTCGTCGTCAGCGAGAACTCGCGGTCGCCCCCCTCGCGCAAGGCGTACGACGTGCGGAGCTTCATCGGCCACCGCGGCCACGGCGTGACGTCGTCGGGCCGCTGGAGCGGCGGCTCTCCGAGGAGCTCGATCTGGAGCACGGACGCCGCGTGCTCGCGATGCGCGTGCGCGACGCAATCAGCTCCGGTGTCGCCGCCGCCGATCACGACGACGTGCTTCCCCGCCGCGCTGATGCCTCCGGTCGCGCCGCCGGCGATCGCACGGGCGCGGTCGTACAGGTACTCCATCGCAAACCGGACACCGTCGAGCTCGCGGCCCGGGACGGGCAGATCGCGCGGCACGCGCGACCCGACGGTGAGCACGACGGCGTCGTACTCGCGGCGGAGCGTCTCGGCCTCCACGTCAGTGCCGACATCGACGCCGAACCGAAACTCGACGCCCTCCGCGCGCAACTGCTCGACGCGACGCTCGACAAGGCGCTTCTCGATCTTGAACTCCGGCACGCCGAAGCGAATGAGCCCGCCGGCGGCCTCGTCGCGCTCGTACACGACCACTGCCTCGCCGGCGCGCGCAAGCTGCTGCGCGCAGGCCAGGCCCGCGGGCCCGGCTCCGACGACGGCGACCCGGCGTCCGGTCTCGAGCCGCGCCGGCTGCGGCACGATCCATCCTTCGTCCCAGGCACGGTCGACGATCGCACGCTCGATCTGCTTGATCGAGACGGCGTTCCCCTCCTGGATCTCCAGCACGCAGGCGGCCTCGCAGGGAGCGGGGCAGAGACGCCCCGTGAACTCGGGGAAGTTGTTCGTCCGGTGCAGCTGGTCGATCGCCTCACGCCACCCGTCGCGGTAGACGAGGTCGTTCCAGTCGGGGATGAGATTGCCGACCGGGCAGCCGTGGTTGCAGAACGGGACGCCGCAGTCCATGCAGCGGGCGGCCTGCTCACGCAGCTCAGTCAGAGGCAGCGTCCCGACGAACTCGCGGAAGTCGCCGACGCGCTCCGAGGCGGGGCGCTCGGGTGCCTCGCTGCGCCCGATCCGGATGAACGCCCCGTTGCGGCCCATTCAGGCGGCCTGCCGTTCGAGCCGCGCGTCGTCCGCCTCGGCCAGCGCACGCCGGTAGTCGTGCGGGATCACCTTGACGAAGAGCTGCGGGTCCCAACCGTCGAGCAGCCTCCGCGCGACCGGCGAGCCCGTGCGCGCCGCGTGCTCCTCGAGCAGCGCCTGCAGCTCGGCCTCGTCGTCGGACCCCACCGGGTCGAGGGCTACGAGCGACTGGTTGCAGCGGTCGGCAAACCGGCCGTCTCGATCGAGGACGTACGCGATGCCTCCGCTCATGCCGGCCGCGAAATTGCGGCCGGTCGGCCCGATCACGGCCACGCGACCGCCCGTCATGTACTCGCAGCCGTGGTCGCCGACACCCTCGACGACGGCGGACGCGCCCGAGTTCCGCACGGCGAATCGCTCGCCGGCGAGACCGCGGAAGAACGCTCTGCCGGCCGTCGCGCCGTAGAGCACGGTATTGCCGACGATCACGTTCTCCTCGGCGACGAAACCGGCTCCGTCCGGAGGCCGGAGCGCGAGCACGCCCCCGGAGAGGCCCTTGCCTGCGTAGTCGTTCGCCTCTCCGACGAGTGTGAGCTCGATCCCGCGTGCGAGCCACGCTCCGAAGGACTGCCCGGCCGAGCCGTGGAGCGTGAAGCGAATCGTGCCCTCGGGCAGTCCCGCGCGTCCGTGCTTCTTGGCGATCTGGTGGGAGAGCAGCGCGCCGACGGCACGGTCGACGTTCCGGACCGCGAACGTCCCGGTCACGGCTCCGAGCAACCGGTGGTCGAAGGCGTCTGCGACCGGGGAGCGCTGCGGCTCCGTGCGGCGCAGCGCGGTGCCGGGCGGGGCCGCCGGCGGGCACAGCAGGTTCGACAGGTCGACGCCCCGCGCCCGCCACTCGGCGATCGCCTCGTCGGGCTCGAGCAGGTCGACGCGGCCGATGAGATCCTCGAACCGGGCGATCCCGAGCGAGGCCATGATCCGCCGCACGTCCTCGGCGACGTGGAAGAAGAACTCGATCACATGCTCGGGGCGGCCGGCGAACCGCTGCCGCAGCTCGGGATCCTGGGTCGCGATCCCGACCGGGCAGGTGTTCAGATGGCAGGCGCGCATCATCACGCAACCCGTCGCGATCAACGGCGCAGTCGCGAAGCCCATCTCGTCCGCGCCGAGCAGGGCGGCGACCACGACGTCGCGGCCGGTCTTCAGCTGCCCGTCGGTCTGCACCCAGACGCGAGACCGGAGCTCGTTCCGCACGAGCGTCTGCTGTGTCTCGGCGAGCCCGATCTCCCAGGGGACGCCCGCATGCAGGATCGAGGAGATGGGCGACGCACCCGTCCCGCCGTCGTGGCCGGAGATGAGGATGTGGTCGGCATTGCACTTGGCGACGCCGGCGGCGATCGTGCCGACGCCGACCTCGGCGACGAGCTTCACCGAGATGCGCGCCTCGGGGTTCGCGCACCGCAGGTCGTAGATCAACTGCTTCAGGTCCTCGATCGAGTAGATGTCGTGGTGCGGCGGCGGCGAGATGAGGCCGACCCCCGGCGTCGTCAGGCGGACACCGGCGATGTAGGAGTCGACCTTGTGGCCGGGGAGCTGTCCGCCCTCGCCGGGCTTCGCGCCCTGCGCCATCTTGATCTGCAGCTCGTCGGCGTTCGTGAGGTAGTCGATGTCGACTCCGAAGCGGCCGGACGCAACCTGCTTGATCCTCGATCGGCGCTCGTCGCCGTAGCGTTCCGGATCCTCGCCTCCCTCGCCGGTGTTCGACCGGCCGCCGAGACGGTTCATCGCGACGGCGAGCGTCTCGTGCGCCTCCCGCGACAGCGACCCGAGCGACATGGCGCCCGTCGAGAACCGCCTGATGATCTCGGCGGCCGGCTCGACGTCGTCGAGCGGGATCGGCGCGCCGGCGTCGCGAAAACGGAGCAGTCCGCGGAGCGTCGAGCGGCGCGCGTCGTCGGCCTGCACGGCGGCCGCATACTCGTCGTACGTCGGCCGGCCGCCGCCCCGGACCGCGTGCTGCAGCAGGGCGATCGTCTCCGGGTTCCACTGGTGGTGCTCGCCGCCGTCTCGCCAGGCGTACAGGCCGATTACCGGCAGCAACTCGTCGCCGGTGCCCGGGTAGGCGCGCGCGTGACGCCGAAGCGCCGCCTCGGCCAGCTCGCGCGTGCCGATGCCGCCGATGCGCGACGGGGTGCCTGTGAAGTGCCGCGCGCACAGATCGGTCGAGAGCCCGACGGCCTCGAACACCTGCGCGCCGCAGTACGACGACAGCGTCGAGATGCCCATCTTCGAGATCGTCTTCAAGAGGCCCTTCCGGACCGCATCGAGCGCGCGCTCCTCGGCCTCCGCCCGGTGGAGGTCGAGCCGGCCCTCGTCGGCCAGCCGGCCGATCGTGGCGAGCATCAGGTACGGGTTGACAGCGGCCGCGCCGTAGCCGATCAGGACGGCGACGCTCTGGACGCTGCGCGGCTCGCCGGACTCGACGATGAGACCCGCCTGCAGGCGCGTGCCCGCCCGGACGAGGTGGTGGTGGACTGCGCCCACCGCGAGCAGCGACGGCATCGGCGCGCGATCCGGCCCGACGGCCCGGTCCGAGAGCACGAGGATGTTCGCGCCGTCTGCGAGCGCGGCATCCGCCTCACGGCAGATGCGCTCGAGCGCACGGTCGAGCCCGTCCGCGCCCTCCTCGGCCGGCCAGGTGAAGTCGATCGTCTGCGCCTTGAAGATCCCGGAGTCGACCTGGCGGAGCGACTCGAGCTCGTCGTCACGCAGCATCGGGTTGTCGATCACGAGCTGTCGCGCATGCGCCGGCGTCTCGTCGAGCAGGTTGCGCTCCGACCCGACGCGGGACTGCGCGCTCATCACGACTGCCTCGCGGATGGGATCGATCGGCGGGTTGGTGACCTGTGCGAAGAGCTGCTTGAAGTACGAGTAGAGCAGCGGGCTGCGATCGGACAGAACGGCAAGCGGCGTGTCGTTCCCCATCGAGCCGATCGCTTCCTCGCCATTCACCGCGAGCGGCGCGAGCATCACCTTCAGGTCCTCCTGCGTGTATCCGAATGCGAGCTGAAGGTGCCGTAGCGGCTCGAAGCGGCGCAGCGCCGCCTCTCGCTTCGGCAGGTCGGCGAGTCGCACGTGCTCTCGCTCGAACCACTCGCCGTACGGACGGCGCGCTGCCACCTCGAGCTTGGCCTCTTCATCCGGGACGATCCGCCCGCGGTCGAGGTCGACGAGGAACAACTTGCCGGGCTGCAACCGGCCTTTGCGGACGACGAGCTCCGGCGGCACATCGAGGACGCCTGCCTCCGAGGCCAGCACTACCCAGCCGTCACTCGTCTCGAGCCAGCGGCCGGGCCGGAGGCCGTTCCGGTCGAGTGTCGCGCCGATCAACGTTCCGTCGGTGAACGCGATCGCGGCCGGCCCGTCCCACCCCTCCGTCAGGCACTCGTGGAAGCGGTAGAAGCCACGCAGCTCGTCGCTCACGTCCGACCGGCCACCGTAGGCCTCGGGAACCATCATCATCAGCGCGTGTGGCAACGAGCGGCCGGCCAGCACGAGCAGCTCGAGCACGTTGTCGAATGCAGCGGTGTCGGAGCCACTCGGCCTGATCACCGGCAGTACCTTCTGCAGGTCGTCGCCGAACAGATCGGATGCAAGCTGCGACTCGCGGGCTCGCAGCCAGTTGACGTTGCCGCGCAGGGTGTTGATCTCGCCGTTGTGCGCGATCAGCCGATAGGGGTGCGCGAGCTCCCAGCTCGGGAAGGTGTTGGTGCTGAACCGTGAGTGCACGAGTGCGAGCGCGCTCGCGAACCGCTCGTCGCCCAGGTCGGGGTAGAACCGCTCGAGCTGCGGCGCTGTCAACATTCCCTTGTAGACGAGCGTTCTCGCCGAGAAGCTCGGCAGGACGAGCTCCGGCCCGGACGCCCGCTCGGCGACCCGCCGGATCACGTACAGCTTCCGGTCGAGTGCGAGCGCGTCGCCGCCGAAGGAATCCGGCGCGCCGACGAAGAGCTGGCGGATCGCAGGCGCCGAACGGAGCGCCTGCTCGCCGGGGACAGCGAGCTCGACCGGCACGTCGCGCCAACCGAGCACCGTGTGGCCTTCCGACACGACCGCCTGCTCGAGTAAGCGCTCGAGCTCGGCCCGGCGGGCCGGCTCCTGTGGCAGGAAACAGACCGCGACGCCGTAGCGGCCGGCCGGCGGCAGCTCGAACGGGACCGTCGCCCGGAGAAACGCATCGGGCAGCTGGACCAGGATCCCCGCTCCGTCACCCGTTCCGGCATCTGCTCCTTCGGCGCCGCGGTGCTCGAGGTGCGCGAGCGCGGCCAGGCCGCGCTCGACCGTCTCGTGGCTTCGGGTCCCGTCGAGGCGGGCGACGAAGGCGACGCCGCACGCGTCGTGCTCGAATGCCGGGTCGTAAAGACCGTCGGGGCTCATGAAGCGTGCTCCTCGCCTGGTAGTGGGCTAGTCCGGCGGGGCGAGGAAGGTGGGAAGCCGGCTAGCCCTGTCGAGGGCGCGCGAACTTGGCGTCGAGAACCGGAATCGCGAGGCGCGCGCTCATCACTTCAAACTCTAAAGCATTGCCCGGTCGGAGCGCAAGCCTCGTGCCACCGGATTGCGCGGCCCTCGGCAACCGCGGCCCGCTTCCTACAATCCCATCATGGAGCGCAAGCTTGCGACGGTCCTGTTCGTCGATCTCGTCGACTCGACGTCGCTGCTCGCGGGCAGCGACCCCGAGATCGTGCGCCGGCAGGTGACGCGGTACTTCGAGTGCGCCTCGGAGCGCATCCGCCTCCACGGCGGAACGGTCGAGAAGTTCGCGGGAGACGCCGTCATGGCGGCCTTCGGCGTACCGCAGGCGCACGAGGATGACGCGGAGCGGGCCGTTCGCGCGGCCTTCGACGTGCTCGACGCGGTGCACGAGCTCGGGCTCGAGGCCCGCGCCGGGATCGAATCGGGCGAGCTCGTGGTGGACGACGTCGATTCGACGTTCGCCACCGGCGAGGCCGTGAATGTGGCGGCGCGGCTCCAGCAGTCGGCCACGGCCGGCACGATCGCTCTCGGCCCGGTTGCGCGGCGGCTGACCGTCGGCGCGATCGACGTCGAGGACGCGGGCGCAGTCGAGATCCGCCCCGGGGAGCAGAGCTGGTCCTGGCGCGTGCTCCGCGTGCTCGACATGCGGAGGCGCCGGCCAAAGGCTCGCTTCGTCGGTCGCGAGCACGAACTCGAGCTGCTCCACAACTCATACGACCGCTGCCGTGCGCGACCGCCGCACGACGCTGGTCACCGTCTTCGGCGATCCCGGCGTCGGGAAGTCCAGGCTCGTCGACGAGTTCACCGCAGGGGTCGAGCGCGCGACGGTGCTGACCGGCCGGGCGCTTCCGTACGGCGAGGGGATCGCGTTCTGGCCGATCGCCTCGATGGTCAAGGCCTCGGCGGGGATCACCGACGACGACCCGGCCGCCGAGGCGTTCGAGAAGCTACGGATGTGCTGCGAGAGCGAGGCCGTCGCCGACCTGCTCGGCGTCGCGCTCGGTGTCCTCGGCGCCGCCGACGACGCGGACGCGTCGACCGAGACGAGCTGGGCGGCCCTGCGCTGGGCCGAGCAGCTGGCCGACGCGCAGCCGCTCGTGCTCGTGTTCGAGGACGTCCAGTGGGCCGACGAGCGCATGCTCGACGTGATCGAGCACCTGGCTCGGTCGCTCCGCGACGTGCCGGTCCTGATCGTCTGCCTCGCCCGGATCGAGCTGCTCGAGGAGCGCGCCACGTGGGGCGGCGGGAACCCGCGCGCCTCGGCGATCGAGCTCGCAGCGCTGCCCGAGCCCGAGAGCGCGGAGCTGGCTGACGACCTGCTGCCGGCCGGCGAGACACCCGCAGCGCTTCGCGCACTCGTCCTCGAGCGCGCCGAGGGCAACCCTCTCTTCCTCGAGGAGACAGCGCGCATGCTGCTCGAGTCGACGGCAACGGGCACACCGACCGCATCCCGGACAGCGTCCAGGCCCTGATCGCGGCACGCATCGACCTGCTCCCGACGCGCGAGAAGCGGCTGCTGCAACACGCCGCGGTGATGGGGCGCGTGTTCTGGCGCGGGGCGCTCGACCACCTGGCACCGGACCTCGTCGGGGACGACCTGCTCGGCGCTCTCTGCGACCGGGACTTCGTCTCGGTGACCGAGCGCTCGGCCATTCCGGGCGACAGGGCCTATCAGTTCACGCACGTGCTTATCCGCGATGTGGCCTACGCCGGCATGACGAAGGCCGAGCGCGCAGAGAAGCACCGGCTGTTCGCCGACTGGCTCGAGAGCCGCAGCGGCGACGATCTGGTCGAGATCCGCGCACACCACCTCGACCACGCGGCCGCCCTGCTCGAGGAGCTCGACGGCACCGTCGCGGGAGAGCTCGCAACACGAACGGCGGCGGCGCTGCAGCAGGCGGGCGAGCTCGCGCTTCGGCGCGACGCCTTCGCGGCGGCCCGCCGCCTCTTCCACCGGTCACTCGAGCTCGAGCCGACGCTCGAGCGCCGCTATCTGACCGCCGCGGCAGCCCGGGGGCTGAACGAGTTCACCGCCGTCGCCTCCGAGATGGAGCGTGTCCGCGCCGAGGCAGTCGACTCCGGCAACGCCGTGTTCGAGGGCCGCGCACTGACGGCGCTCGCCGAGGTGGCAATGCTCCGCGACGGGGATCCGGCCGAAGCCGACCGGCTCGCAAGCGCCGGGCTCGAGCTGCTGACCGAGACTGAGACCGACGCACGGACCGACGCGCTACGGCGGCTCGCTGCGGCGGCTTGGTGGCGCGGCGACCTGCGCACCGCCGAGCGTCATACGAGAGCGGCGATCTCGCTGGCCGAGGAGTGCGGACGACACGACCTGTGGGTGCGCGGCATGGCGACCTTGCAGTGGCTGCTCGAGGTGCAACTCGACCTCGACGGCGCCGAGATTGCCCTCGTTGCGGCCCTCGAGCGCACCGAGGAAGGCGTCATCGCCCAGGCACGGGCACGCTTCGCGACGGGGTCGCTCCGCCGGATGCAGGGTCGCCTCGACGAGGCGCGCGCGGCACTCGAAGATGCGCGCAAGCTCTACCTCGACGCCGGAGCGGCCGGCGACGCTGCGTGGGCCGGCCTCATCATCGGCTGGATCGACGTCGTCGAGGGAGAGCTCGGCCCGGCAGCGCGGGCATTCCGCGAGGCGATCCGCGTGTTCGCGACGATCGAGGATCACGGCCATCTCTGCGAGGCGCAGCGCGCGGTGGCCGAAGTGCTGCTCGCAGAGGGCGACGTCGACGAAGCCGAGCGCCACGCGCTCGCCGCGACCGCGCTCGTGAGCCCGAACGATCTGACGTCGCGCTCCTCGACGCTGACGACGCTTGCCCTCGTCCGCAGCGCACAGGGGAGGCCCGCCGAGGCCGAAGAGCTGCTGCGCGAGGGTCTCGCGCTGCTCGAGGGGACCGACTTCCGCCTGCTCGAGATCACGCCGCTCGTGGCGCTCGCCGACTTCCTGCGGTCACGTGATCGCGGTGCCGAGGCAGCAGCGCTCGAGGCACGCCTACCCGACCCGATCCCGGCCTGGCTCGGGCGCGAGGACGCGCGCAGCCCGGCGGCCGCCGTCTAGCGCCAGGCGGCGATCAGAACGACGATCGCGGTCGCCGCGGCGAGCGCGACGACGACGGCGTTGACGACGAGCGCGGTTCGGAGCGACCGGTCGCGCTGAGCCTCGGGCGCCGCGTGCCTGCTGCTCACCGGAGACCGCGCGCGCGAGCGCCGACACGATGTACTGGTTCAGGCTCACACCCTCGGCGTCGGACCGGGCCGCCAACTCGGCGTGCAGGGTCTTCGGCATCCGAAGGAGCAGCCGGCCGCTGTGCGACGGCTCGCGGTCCGCCTCGCGCTGGGCGTTCGAGCTCATCCGCCCCGAGGGTAGCGATTCGTTTCGCCTGGTACAAAGATTCGTCCCGCCCGAGGCGGCGCCGCATCTTGCCGAGAGCCGTCTCGAGCAGGCGCGAGACGTGCGCCTGTGACACGCCGAGCGAGGCCGCTACCTCCGCCTGCGTCCGCTCGAGGAAGAACCGTTCGAGGACGATCTGCCGCTCCCGCGGATCGAGGGCACGCGCTGCGCGCGCGACGAGCGCGCGGTCGAGGCTCAGCTCCTCGAGAGACTGGGCTGCGTCACACGGCTCGGCGTCGGTCAGCGTCACCGGCTCGACGACGGGCCTCGGCTGCGTGCGGGGGACACGGATCAGCGAGCCCCGGTCGCGGAGATGGCGCAGCAACTCCCCCTCGACGCAGCGAACGACGTAGGCGGGAAACTCCGCTGCCCGCGCAGGGTCGCGCCGGTCGACCGCGCGGACGACCGCGAGCGCGGCGACCTGGACCAGGTCCTCGCGCCGGTCCGGTGTCTGCGCGAAGCGGCGCGCCAGCTTCCGGGCAAGCGGCAAGTAGCCCTCGATCATCCTGCTGCGGTCGGCCGCAAGCGCCCCCTGCTCCCCCAACACATCTCCACCATACGCGAAATTCGGAACACATTTCAAGAAAGTTTTCGAATACACGCGACCAGAGCACCGGGTACCTATCTCTCCGATCGAGCATGCCTGGGCGCTCTCGTCACACTCATCGCGTTTGCTTCTGTGCGCTGGCCGTGGTCCTCGGACTGGTCGCCGCACCGGCTGCGCTGGGCGACGACGGCACTCCGGCACCGATCGATCCGGGCACCGTGGCGCCGGCGCAGCCGCAGGTTCCCGATCAGTCGCAAACGCCGGTAGTACCAGTAGTTTCGCCCGAGATACCACCGGTAGTACCGGCAAACTCGGGCCCAACGGCCGCAACCTCGTCGGATCCGGCGCAGAGCCAGACGGATCCGGCGCAGAGCCAGACGCCAGCCCACGGCCGCTCCGCCGGCCACGGCGCCGGTGACGACCGAGCGGCGGTAATACTACGAGTGATAATTCGAGTGGTATTACCGTTCCATCGACGCAGAATGCACCGACGACCATCGTTTGGAACTGGACGTGGAACTGCAAGGACGATCCGACTTCAGCGGATCTTCCCCAGACCACGCCGGACACGACGACGATCGTCCTGAACTGGACGTGGGACTGCCCGGACGTCGTCCCGCCCCCCGTCGACATCGCGTCCGTGACGACGTGCGTCGGCTGCAACATCTCGATCTCCGTGCGCATCGCCAGCCCGGGCGACTCCGCGGGAGTCACGCAGTCAACCCAGGTCGACGCAGCCGCGATTGCGTCCGGTGTGGCAGAGGCGACGCAGGCGGCGTCACAAACGGTCGTGCCGCCCCAACCGCCGGTCGTGGCGCCGTCTGCGCCGCCTCAGTCCCCCGCGGTCACGACACTCGCGGCGGCCGCTGCACCGGCCGCGCCGACCCCGCCGGCCGTGACGGCCCTCGCCGTCGCGGCGCCCGCAGTGGCTCTCCCACCTGCTTCCGACTCGCTCACCGAAGACACGCCGCGCCACGGTGCGCCCGACTTCGGCGCAGGCCCGGCGAGCGCCCCCGCACGGGGCGGTCGAGGCGGCGCAGGTGATCCGCGTCCACAAGGTCGAGTCTGACGACGGTCGTGCGCTCGATCTCGGTCGTGCATGTGCACACGGTCGTGCGCTCGCATCGAGCGGGCCGCATCGCCGGCCCGCAAAGCGCCGCTCCGCTTCCCGCCCGGCCCCTTCGGCGCCGACGCTGCCGATCGCGCTCGCAGCAGCGAGCAGCGAGGGGCACGGCGCGGGCAGCTTCGCCCCGACCGCCCTCGCAGCGGCGTAGTCGGCATCTTCTTGCTCACGCTTCCTCGCCTACGCGGCCCCAGGACTCCAGACCGCGCGGCCGCGACCGGCGCAGGCGCATCCACACCCACCCGGGTGACGCCCCCCTGTCCGACATGTGACCCGGCTGCGGAAGCCGCCGCAGCCAAGACGTTTCCAGAAACAGGGAGGAGCAATGCGGAAGATCATCACCGCGCTCGTGGTCGCAACGACCATGTGCCTGGCACTAGCCGCGGTTGCCGCAGCCGATCCGGGACCGATTCAGGTCTCCGGGCAATCGGCGACGACATCGCAACAGGCGGCTGCCGCCTCGAGCGCGACGCAGATCAACCCGTCGAACACGAACATCTCCATCCGGGTTCTCAGCCCGGGCAACGACGGGCCGGTCACGCAGTCGAACACGGCCGCTTCCTCAGCAGCCGCGGGCAACTCGAGCTCGACGAACCAGAACGCCAACCAGTCGGCAGCGGGTGGCGGCGGGATCCAGACGTCGCAGCAGTCGGCGGGAACCGACCAGCTCGCGCTCGCCCTCTCGGCGGCGCAGCAGTACAACCCGTCGAACACCAACGTGCCGATCCGCGTCCTGAGCCCCGGCAGCGACGGTGCCGTGACGCAATCCAACACGGCCGCTTCGCGTGCCGACGCCGGTAACGCGGCCACGACGAACCAGAACGGCTCGCAGAGCCAGGGCGGCTCGTCGTGCGGTTGCGACGGATCCGGCTCCGGGATCCAGACGTCCGACCAGTCGGCGGGGACCGGCCAGTCGGCGGCTGCGCTCTCGGATGCAACGCAGATCGACCCGACCAACACGGCCGTGTCGGTCCGCGTGCTGAGCCCCGGCGACGGCGGCTCGGTCACCCAGTCGAACAACGCTGCGTCGTCCGCTGCGGCGGGCAACAAGGCCGAGACGAACCAGAACGATTCGCAGTCGCATGCACTCGGCAAGTGCAGCTGCGGCGGCGACCCGATCCAGATCGCCAAGCAGTCGGCGGAGACCGAGCAGGACTCCGGCGCACTGTCGACAGTTCTGCAGAAGGATCCGTCGAACGACGCCTCGCCGGTTCGGGTCTGGAGCCCGGGCTCGGACGGCAGCGTCACCCAGTCGAACAACGCCGCCTCGTCGGCGACGTCGGGCAACGCAGCCTCGACGACCCAGAACGGCTCGCAGTACGCGGGCGGGTCGGACTGCGCATGCGGCGGCCAGGCCATCCAGGTGCTCGGCCAGGAGGCCGCGACCGGCCAGTCGTCGACCGCACTGTCGGGGGCATTCCAGCTCTTCGGCGACCACTCGCGCTGCGGGTGCGGCGGTAGCTCGTCGGGCAACAACGCTTCGCCGGTTCGGGTCTGGAGCCCGGGCTCGGACGGCAGCGTCACGCAGTCGAACAACGCCGCTTCGTCGGCGACGTCGGGCAACTCGGCGTCGACCACGCAGAACGGGACGCAGAGCGCGGCCGGCGGCGGCCTCGCGATCCAGGCGCTCGGCCAGCAGTCGCTGACCGAACAGGAGTCGCTGGCGGCCTCGCTGGCAGCTCAGATCGGCGCCTCGAACAACGCCTCGCCCGTCCGGGTCTGGAGCCCGGGTGGGGGCGGCAGCGTCACCCAGTCGAACAACGCTGCGTCGTCGGCCTCGGCCGGCAACGATGCGCGCACGTACCAGAGCGGACGGCAGACGATCGCCGGCCGCGAGTGCGGCTGCCAGCAGCTGCCGATTCAGGCCGCGGGCCAGTGGGCCGGTACAGCCCAGCTCGCTCCGGCGTTCTCGGCGGCGCTGCAGCTCCATGGACAGAACGACAGCTCGCCCACGTCCGTGTACAGCCCCGGCGTTTCCGGCGCGCTGACACAGGCCAACGGCGCCGCTTCCCGCGGCGATGCCCTGAACCGGGCGTCGACCGGGCAGGGGGTAGGCCAGTCGAGCTGATCGGGGAGAGAGGGGAGAGATGGGCAGGGAGGGCCGCGACGGCGGCCCTCCCGCCTCTTGTTCCAGGCCATTTGCAGGCGTAGTCTGAGCAAGCTAGGGCAGGAAGGTCAGAAGGGGGGCGGTCGCGGATGAGCGGCCAACATCCGGTGAAGTCGTCCATGCACCGCATGGCACCGTTGGCCACGGTTCTGGTTCTCCTCGGTCCCGGAGCGGCCCTGGCGGCCTCGCCGGCGCCCGACGCGCCACCGGCCGGATCCGGCACCGCCGCCCTGTCGCCCGATCCGGTGCCGACTACACCGGCGCGGGTCGCACCGACTCGGCCGGCGCCGCGCAGGTCCGTGCAGGTGGTGGAGCCGGTCCTGTCGCAGGCGACACCTCCGCCGCTGTCGGCGGTCCGCAAGGCGGCCCCGCCGAAGCCCCGCGCGAAGAAGCACGCGCGCAGCCGTTCACGTCGTCGACGTCGTCCCGCTGCGCGTCGACGTGCACCGCGGGCTCGGCGCGATCACCTCGCAGGTGCGAAACAGCCGGTTCCTCGCCCTCGCAGCGGCCGCGCTCCTGGCAGCGGCGTTCGCTGCCGCCTCGGGGACGGCGCTGACGCTCCTGGCGCGTAGGTCGACATGAAGCTCGCGCTCGCCGTTGCCGTGGCGCTTCTCGCTGCTCATCGTCCCGACGGCAGGCGCCGACAGCATCTCGTACACCATCACGAGCGGCGTCCAGGGCGACAACGGCTGGTACCGCTCGACCGTCGTCGTCCAGATCACCGCCGAGCTCGCCGACGACCTGCCCGACCACCGCGACGTTCACGGCAGCAGCTCGTACGTCGACTGCACGTGTGGCTCCGGCAGCGCTCCGTTTCATCTGCAGTTCAAGATCGACACCGATGCGCCGGTCGTCAACGGGGCAGCGCCCGACCGGGCGCCGGATCAGAACGGCTGGTACACGCATCCGGTCAACGTCGCGTTCAGCGGGACCGACGGGAATTCCGGGATCGCATCGTGTACGACGGGCTCGTTCGCCGGGCCCGACGGCGCGACGGCCGCCGCGACCGGAACGTGCCGCGACAAGGCGGGCAACGTGAGTGCATCGGGCTCGTTCCCGCTCAAGTACGACGCGACTCCTCCGACGATCACGCCTACTGCCGCGCGAGCGCCCAACGCGCAGGGCTGGTACAGCAAGCCGGTCTCGGTCGCGTTCGCGGGCACGGACCCGACGTCGGGCATCGCATCGTGCACGCCGCCCGTGCGGTACAAGGGCCCGGACAACGGCGCGGCGACGCTGACGGGCTCGTGCACCGACCAGGCCGGAAACACGGCGACCGCGACGTTCGCGCTCAAGTACGACTCGACGCCGCCGCACGTCAGCGACGTGGCGACGTCGGTTGCCGGCGACGCCGTCACCGTCAGCTGGCAGCGGTCGAAGGACACGACCATCGCCACCGTGCTCCGCTCTCCCGGCCGGGGAAAGCAGAAGGTCAGCGCGGTGTATCGCGGTCCCGCGACGCGGTTCCGGGATGCAAGCGTCAAGCCCGGCGTGACGTACCACTACACGGTGGCGACCACGGACGCGGCGGGCAACGACGCTCGCGTCAAGGTGGCGGCGAGCCTGCAGTCGCTCTATGCGCCTGCGCCGGGCGCCCGGGTCAAACCCGGCGCGATGCTCGCCTGGACGGCCAGCGCCGGGGCGACCTACTACAACGTGCAGCTCTTCCGCAACGGCACGAAGGTCCTCAGCACCTGGCCGGTGCGAGCGCGGTTCCGGCTTCCGGGCAGCTGGACGTTCGCCGGCCGCCACTACCGGCTGCAGCGCGGCTCGTACAAGTGGTACGTCTGGCCGGGCATCGGGCCGCGCGCCAAGGCGCGCTACGGCAAGCTGCTCGGCGGCAGCACCTTCGCCGTACGCTGACGCGGTGCCGCTGCAGAACCGCGTGACCCCGCTCGGCGAGCTCGTCGCCGACTCCGGCCGCGGCCTCGTCTACGGCAACCGCGGGTGCCTCCACGACGACACCGGACGCATCCGGAGGCGCTACGCAGGCAAGCGGTGGATCTCGTGCCGGCTTCAGTTCCGCGGCTGGCACCGCCACCCGCTGCTGCAGCCGGGGCGTTTCACCGAGCTGTTCTTCCTCGACGAGGCGACGGCGTTCGCCGCGGGACATCGCCCGTGCGCGCTCTGCCGCCGCGAGGACTACAACGCGTTCCTCGCGCTCACCGGCGCGCGTGGCGCCGACGAGATCGACGAGCGGCTGCACGCCGAGCGCCTGGCCGCGGCCTTCGGCCGAAGCGAGCTCTCGGCGCTGCCGGACGGAACGTTCGTCCTGGTCGACGACGAGCCGTGGCTCGTCCTCGGCGCGGAGCTCCTCCGCTGGACGCCGCGTGGCTATACCGAGCGCCGCGCGCAACATCCCGGCCGGGCGGCGGTGGTCACCCCGCCGACACTCGTCGGCGTCCTGGGCGCGGGGTGGGCCTCGGCCGCGGTGCCGCTGCTCCACCCCTCAACCGGTGTCTGACACCGGACATGTCCGCGGCCGGGAGCCTGCAGCGATGCGGCCTGGCAGCGCGCTCGCGGGGCAGACGTCACACTTCTGTAACGGTGTCTGACACCGGACGTGGCCGTTGGGGCCACAGCGGCGCCGGGTTGTGACCGGGCCGTCTACGCGAGGGCAGGTGCTGCGCCGACGTCGCGCGTGCAGTGGGAGCACACAGCGGCGGCGGCCGGGATGTCGCTCAGGCAGTGCGGGCACGTCTTGATCGACGGGTCCGGTTCCGGATGGGCCTTCCGCCGGTTCACGAGCGCGTTGACCGGCTTGACGACCAGGAAGAACACGACGGCCGCGACGGTCACGAACGTGAACAGGGCGTTCAGGAAGTCGCCGTACTTGAAGACGCTGCCGTTCACCGTGAATTGAAGGTCGCTGAAGCTCGGCTTGCCGAGGATCGCGGCGATCAAGGCGTGATCAGATCTGCGACGAGGGCGGCGATGACGGCCGCGAACGCGAGGCCGATGACGATGCCGACGGCAGTCTCGACGAGATTGCCCCTGAGCAGGAACTCCTTGAAGTCCTTCATCGACGCTCCCCTGGCCGCTGAACGGCGCGATTCTCCCGGACCGGCCGCAGAGGCGCAAACACCCTTGACAGAACCGCCTCCACGTCGGCAGAGTCGTGGGGTGGCGGACGTCGCCAAGATCCTCGCCGAGAAATCGGGGGACGTGATCCGGATCGCGGGAGACGCGACCGTGTTCGACGCGGTCAAGGCGATGGTCGACGCCAACGTCGGGGCGATCCTCGTCACCGGCGACGATGACCCGAACGCGATCGAAGGCATCTTCACCGAGCGCGACTATCTGCGCCGGATCGCAGTCGAGGGGCGGACGTCGCGCGAGACGCTCGTGCGGGAGGTGATGACCTCGCCCGTGCTCGTCGTCGCTCCGGAGACAACGGTCGAGGAGGGCATGGCGCTGATGACGGACCGCCGGATCCGGCACGCACCGGTCGTCGACGGCGAGAAGCTGGTCGGCATGGTCTCGATCGGGGACCTCGTTCGCCAGCAGTCGCTGGAGCACAGCTTCCAGGTGCGCTACCTGACCGAGTACATCACCGCGCGCTAGGAAGGCCTGATCGCACCGAGCAGGCCGTGCACCGCGAGCTCGGTGTCGCCGCGCCAGACATGCGGTCCCGACGCGAAGAAGAGCGTGGTCTTCGGGCCGGCGAGCCCCCCGTTTCCGAACGCGATCCCCCAGAGCCCGTTGACGACGAGCGGATGCGAGTGCCGGTCGCGCAGCACGCCGTCGTGGGCCCAGCCGTGCGCGGTCCGCCGGAACGCGTTGATGCGCCCGTCGCCGAAGTTGCCGACGAGCAGGTCGCCTCCGAACCGGCCGAAGCCGCGCGGAGCGAGCGCAACGCCCCAGGGTGCGTTCAGCGTGCCCATCCGCCCCACGCGCGCGACGAGCCGCCCGGCGAGGTCGTACTCGTCGACGTAGCCGCCGGTGGGCGCGTCGTTGCCGTTCACCGGCGCACGCCAGATGTACGTGACGAAGATGTGGTCTCCGATCGCCTGGATGCCGAACGGCGCGTACCAGTCGGGGATCGCCGGATCGTGGAACGCGCCGCGCCGGTCGACTCGCCGCCAGGCGCGGTCGTAGACCGCGACGCGCCCGTTGTGGAAGTCCGTCGCGTAGACGCGTTCACCGGCGAGGGTCACACCGCGGAACACGGCTGCCGCCGAGCCGGCGTCGACAACGACCTCGGCCCTCGTCGACCAGGCAGTCGGCACGGTCGGCGTCCACGCCCGCAGCTTCCCGTCCTCGCAGGCGTAGATGAACCGCGCCGGGCCGGAGGTCTTGCCGGCCCGCACGACGAAGCCCTTCCCCGCGTAGAAGGCAACGCCGGTGGGCCCTCCGTCGACGGTCACGTCGAGGAGCTGCTTGCGACCGTTGCCGGCGTACAGGGTGCTCGAGCTCCGCGCTTCGTTCGCCGTCCACCACGGACCCGTCGGGCTCGCGGCGATGCCCCAGGCGTTGACGAGCTTGGGATCGGCGTGGGCGGCGCGCCCGGGGCGATCGGAGACGAGACGCTGCACCACATAGGTGTCCGCCGGCTTGCCCGACGAGACAGCCGCGGCGGCCGCGCCGAGGCACGCGAGCACGAGCGCGGCTGCGACCGCGACACGCACGATCAGCTGTGCGGTGGCGCCGTCGAGTCGCGCACGACGAGCCGCGTCGCGAGCTCGACCCGCAGGGCGTCGACCCGCTGGCCCTCGAGGATGCGGATCAGCAGCGACACGCCCATGCGTCCGAGCTCGGCGAGCGGCTGGCTGACGGACGTCAACCTCGGAGTCACGATCACCGCCTGCTCGGTGTCGTCGAATCCGACAACAGATAGGTCGTACGGCACCGTGAGGCCGCGCTCGCGCGCAGCATGCAGAGCGCCGATCGCGACGTTGTCGTTGAACCCGAAGATCGCCGTCGGCGGATCGTCGAGCGACAGCAACTCGCGTGCGGCCTCCGTACCCCGGGGGATCCGCCAGTCGGAATAGACGACGAGCTCCGGGTCGAGGAGGATCCCCGCGCCGGCCAGCGCGGCGCGAAAGCCCGCGAGCCGTTCCTCGGTCGCATACCAACCCTTCGTGCCGGCGATCGCGCCGATCCGGCGATGCCCGAGCGCAAGGAGGTGCTCGGTCGCCTGCTTCGCACCGGACGCATGCATCGCGGAGACGCAGGCGATCCCCTCGGGCGGCTGCTCACGCGGGTCGACGACGACGAACGGGAATCCCTGGCGCTGCAGCGCGAGCAGTTCTTCGGCGGACTCCTCGGGCAGCATCAGGATGGCGCCGTCGGTCGTCCCGCGGGCAAGGCGCTCGATCACCGAGACCTCACGGTCGTGCTTGTGCAGCGTCGGGGCGAGGACGATCCGCATGTCGCTCTCGTAGAGCGCCTCGGCGGCCCCCTCGAGCAGCGGCCCGAAGTACGCGTCGCCGACCAGCGGTAGCATCAGGCCGATCATCCCGGTGCGCCCGCCGGAAAGGGCCCGCGCGCCGCGATTCGTCGAGAAGCCGTGCTCCCGGACGACCTGCAACACCGTCTCGCGCGTCCCCGGCGCCACGTCGGGCCGGTCGTTCAGCACGCGGGAGACGGTCGCGATCGAGACGCCGGCGAGGTCGGCGATGTCCCGGATCGTCGGCTTGAACGGGGCGTCGGTGTGGGTGTCGGCCTGTGCCATCTCGTCTATTCAACCACTCGGAACCGTTTCCGGCAATTCTCGGAAGCTTCATCCCTGAATTTACAGGGTTCTGGAGCGACCGGGCTTGACAGGATGGTAACGATCGTGGTAGGCGTTACCGGTAATTTCCGGAACACGGTTTCCGAACACGCGCCCCGCCGGGGCCCAGAAAGGAAGGCAGATGTCACGTACGACGCGTTCCACCCGCTTCCGGCACGTCATGGTGGGCGCAGGCGTCGCCGCACTCGCGGCGCTGATCGTAGTCGCGATGGCGGCAGCAAGGCCCGCCTCGCAGTCATCGCCGGCGGCCGTCTCGGCGGCCCAGGCCCATTCGTGCCTCGTCATGACCGGATCCGGTGATCCGGCCTTCACGAAGAACTTCAACCCGTTCACCTCGACCGGTCTCCCCAGCGGCCAGTTCATCAAGGGCGCAATGTACGAGGGACTGACCGTCTCGCCCGAGGGCGGCAAGCCGACGCTGCCGTGGCTCGCCCAGTCATGGAAGTGGTCGAACGGCAACAAGACCCTCACCCTCAACCTCGCCAAGGGCGTCAAGTGGTCGGACGGTAAGCCGCTCACGTCGGTCGACGTCGTCTACAGCCTCACCGCCGGCCGGCAGAACAAGGTGATGGACATCATCGGCTACACGCGGCCCGACACGAACATCGCCTCGATCAAGGCCAAGGGCGCCAACGCCGTCGTCATCAACCTGAAGACGGCGGACTCGCAGTTCATCGCCGCCAACCTGAACCTCGCGATGATCGTGCCGCGGCACATCTGGTCGCATGTCAAGGATCCCGCGACGTTCACCAACCCGAACCCGGTCGGCACCGGGCCGTTCACGAAGATCACGCGGTTCACGTCACAGGACTACGTGTTCAGCAAGAACCCGCACTACTGGCAGTCGGGCAAGCCGCTCATCAGCTGCCTCGAGTACGTGCAGGCGGCGTCGAACGACGCGGCGCTCGCACTCGCCCAGAGCGGCCAGGTCGACTGGACGCACAACTTCGTCCCGAACGTCGAGAAGGCCTACGAGTCGAAGGACAAGGCGCATTTCCATTCCTTCTACGCGACGACCGCCTACCCGGTCTCGCTCGTCTTCGACAACACCGTCTACCCGTACAGCATCCCGGCGTTCCGCAAGGCGCTGTCGCTGGCGATCGACCGGACCACCATCTCGAAGCTCGGTGAGTACGGCTATGCACCGCCGACCGACGCACTGGGCCTGAACGGCCTCTTCCCGCAGTGGGTCGTCGACCCGGCGGTCAAGGCGCAGGCGAAGGCAATGGCCACCTACAGCCCGACGGCGGCGAAGAAGCTCCTCACCGACACCGGCTTCACCTACAAGGGCAGCCAGCTCCTCGACCCGAAGGGCAACCCCGTCTCCCTCGACCCGCACGTGATCTCGGGTTGGTCGGACTGGGTCGCCTCGAACCAGATCCTCACGAAGAACCTGCAGGCGATCGGGATCGACTCGCAGGTCAAGCTCGAGCCGGACTGGGGCTCGTGGTTCCCGAACGCGTACGCAACGAAGAACCCGACGCTGCTCTGGCAGACCGGCTCGCAGGGCTCGCCGTACGGCTTCTTCTTCTCGAACCTGTCGCAGAACGCTGTGTTCCCTCCGGGCACGGACTCGTCGTCGACCGGTAACTGGTCGCACACGTTCAATGCGAAGGCGGCTCCCCTGCTCAATTCCTGGAAGACCACGCTCGACGAGAAGCAGCAGCAGTCCGCTGCGACGCAACTCGAGAAGCTCTTCCTGCAGGACCTGCCGATCGTCCCGCTGTTCATCGGCCCCCGCTGGTCGACGTACAGCACCAAGTACTTCCACTGCTTCAACTCGCCGAAGAACTTCTACGGCGACCCGATCTTCACGACGTACCCGGACAACCTCCTCTCGTTCACCCGCATCTGTCCGGGCGGCAAATCAGGCGCATAACGCGGGCCCCCCGGGGGCGCCGGGCGGGACGACACAGTCCCGCCCGGCGCAATACTCACCCCACCGCTCGCCGACGACCATGCGCTGGCTCATTCGCAGAATCATCTTCTACGGCTTCGCAACCTGGGTTGCGCTGACGCTGAACTTCCTGCTGCCGCGCCTGATGCCGGGCGATCCGGTCGACGGCATACTGCAACGTCTCTCGCCGGCGCAGATCGCGGCGAATCCCGGCATCGTCCAGACGTACCAGGCGCTGCTCGGCGGCGGTAAGACGTCGGTCTGGCACGACTACGTCGTCTATCTGCACCGGCTGGTGCACCTCGACTTCGGCATCTCGACATCCAACTATCCGGCCCCCGTCTCCGAGGTGATCGGCCGGACGCTGCCCTGGTCGATCTTCCTCGTCGGCTTCTCGTTCCTCCTCGCCTTCGTGATCGGAACCGGCGTCGGGATGGTCGCCGCCTGGCGGCGCGGCGGCAAGCTCGACTCCTTCGCCGTCCCGTCGCTGATGGCGCTTTCCGCCTTCCCGGCCTTCTTCACCGCGCTGCTCGGGGTCTACTTCCTCGGGCTGCAGCTGCAGTGGTTCCCCATCCAGCACGCCTACGACAGCGGCCTCGTCCCCGGCTTCAACTGGACGTTCCTCTCGAGCGCGTTCCGACACGCCCAGTTGCCGGCGCTCGTGATCATCGCGGCGTTTACCGGCGGCTGGGTGCTGAACATGCGCACGGTCATGATCAACACGATCAGCGAGGACTACGTCGCGATGGCCCAGGCGAAAGGCCTGCGCGACCGGCGAGTGATGACACGCTATGCCGGGCGCAACGCGATCCTGCCGCCGTTGAACGGGTTCGCAGCGCAGTTCGCAAGCGCCGTCGGCGGTCTCGTCTTCATCGAGTTCGTCTTCAGCTACCCGGGAGCGGGCCTGACGCTACAGCAAGCTGCGCTCGGCAACGACTACCCGTTGACCCAGGGGCTCCTGCTCGTGTTCGCGCTCTGCGTCATCTCCGCCAACTTCATCATGGACCTCGCCAACTTCGCCCTCGATCCACGCGTGCGCGCCGAGTAGATGTCCCAGCTGCAGCCCACCATCACCGAGCCCGCCCCGCTGCCGCTGTCGGCCAACGCTCGCTCGCGCGGGGGACGGCTGCACCTGCCAGGTTGGCTCCAGATTCTGCTCGCGAACCCGAAGGCGCGCTTCGGCCTGCTGCTCGTCACCTTCGTCTTCGTCGTCGCACTGATCGCGCCGCTGATCTCGGTCAAGAACCCGACCGACTTCAACGTGCTCGCCGCGCGGCAGGCGCCGTCATGGAATCACCTCTTCGGCACGACCGACCAGGGAAGCGACATCTTCTCCCAGGTCGTGCTCGGCGCGCGGCGGTCGCTGATCCTCGGCCTCTCCGCGGCCATCCTCGCGACCGTCCTCGCTACCACCCTGGGCATTCTCGCCGCGTACTCGGGCGGGGTCGTCGACGACATCATCAACTTCACGACGAACATCTTCCTCGTCGTCCCGACGATCCCGCTGCTGATCGTGATCTCGGCGTATCTGAAGTCCCGCGGCATGACGACGATGATCCTCGTCCTCGGATTGACGCTCTGGGCATTCGAGGCGCGCATCCTGCGCGGGCAGGCTCTGTCCCTGCGCAGCCGTGACTTCGTCCAGTCGGCCAAGGTGGCCGGCGAATCGACCTCGCGCATCGTCTTCGGCGAGATCATGCCGAACATGATCAGCCGGATCGCAGCCGCGTTCGTGCTGGTGTTCTACATCGCGCTGCTGGTCGATGCGGGCCTGGAGTTTCTCGGCCTCGGCGACACGACGCACGTGAGCTGGGGCATGACGCTCTACTGGGCACAGACGAACTCGACGGTTCTGCAAGGCGAATGGTGGCCGTTCCTCTTCCCCGGCCTCGCGCTCGTGATCACCGTCGTCGGACTGACGTTCCTGCTCGCCGGCATCGACGAAGTCTCGAACCCGCGCCTCCGCACCGGAGGCAAGAGATGACCGCGGCCGCTCGCGAGCACGGCCTGCCTGCGACAAGCTCGCCGGCCGGCCTCATCCAACTGAGCGGGCTCGCAGTCTCGTACGGCGACGTGCGGGCGGTCGACGGGATCGACCTGACGATCTCACCGGGAGAGATCGTCGGGCTCGCGGGCGAGTCGGGCTGTGGCAAGAGCACCGTCGCGAACGCGGTCATGCAGATTCTGCGGCCGCCGGCCCGAATCGCTGCCGGCCGCATCCTCTTCCGCGGTGAGGACTTGACCGGCAAATCGCAAGAAGAGCTGCGCCGCTTTCGCTGGCGCAACGTGTCGATGGTCTTCCAGAGCGCGATGAACGCACTCAACCCGGTCACGCGCGTCAGCGACCAGTTCATCGACATGATGCGCGCCCACGAGCGCATCTCCCGCAGTGCTGCGACCGCGCGCGCCGCCGAGCTGCTCGACCTCGTCGGCATCGACCCGCGTCGGCTGCGCGCGTACCCGCACGAGCTCTCGGGCGGGATGCGCCAGCGCGTGATCATCGCGATGGCACTCGCGCTCGAGCCCGAGCTGGTGATCATGGACGAGCCGACGACCGCCCTCGACGTGGTCGTGCAGCGCGAGATCCTGCAGCAGGTTCGCGACCTGCAGCGCGAGTTGCAGTTCGCGGTGCTCTTCATCACCCACGACCTGTCGCTGCTGCTCGAGTTCGCCCACCGGATCGCGATCATGTACGCCGGCGAGATCGTCGAGGAAGCTCCGGCCGTGGAGCTGCTCAGCTCGCCGCTGCATCCGTACACGGACGGTCTGCTGCATTCCTTCCCGCCGCTGCATGGAGAGATGACGCGCCTGACCGGCATCCCCGGTGCGCCGCCCGACCTCGTCTCGCCGCCCGCCGGCTGCCGCTTCAACCCGCGCTGCCCGCATTGCAGCACGGAGGACGCGGCGCTCTACCGCCTCCAGACCTCGGTTCGGCCGGTGCTGCGCGAGCACGGCCCAGGCCGGCGCGTCGCGTGCCACCTCGTGGAGCGGCGCGGATGACGTCCACGACCACGATCTCGGCGCCGCTCGAGGCGCGCGGCTTGACGAAGTGGTTCCCGGCCGGCAACGGCCTGCGCAACCGCAGCCAGATCCACGCCGTCGACGACGTCACGTTCGCACTTCGCCCGGGCACGATCACCGCGCTCGTCGGAGAGAGCGGCAGCGGCAAGAGCACGGTCGCGCGGTTGCTCGCGCGGCTGTACGAACCGACCGCCGGTGGCCTGCTGTGGGAGGGCCGGAGCGTCGCCGATGACAAACGCCGGAAGGACCTGCTGCGTTATCGCTCAGAGGTGCAGATGATCTTCCAGGACCCGTTTGGCTCGCTGAACCCGGTCAAGACGGTTCGGCACCACATCGAGCGGCCGCTCCGGATCCACAAGCGCGTTCCGACCGCCGGCATGGACGCGCAGGTGAGGACACTCCTCGAGACGGTCGGACTCGTGCCTCCGGAGAAGTACGCCTCGAAGTACCCGCACGAGCTGTCGGGCGGCCAGCGCCAGCGCGTCGCGATCGCCCGCGCGCTCGCGGTCGTGCCGAAGGTCCTGATCGCCGACGAGCCGACGTCGATGCTGGACGTCTCGATCCGCATCGGGATTCTCAACCTGATGCTCGACCTGAAGGAACAGCACGACCTTGCGTTCCTGTACGTCACGCATGACCTGGCGAGCGCGCGCTACGTCGCTGACACCGTGCTCGTCATGTACGCCGGCCAGATTGTCGAGCAGGGGCCGGCCGAGCGCGTGCTGCAGGAGCCCCTTCACCCCTACACGCAGCTGCTGCTGTCGGCGGTGCCTGATCCGGCGGCGGCCAACCGCGACGTGATCGAGGTGCACAAGGGCCTCGCGGCTGCCGCCGTCGACCCACCCCCAGGTTGCCGGTTCGCCGAGCGCTGCCCGCTCCGCATCGCCACCTGCACCGAGGTGACGCCGGAGCTCGTCGCTCCCACCCCCGGGCACAGCGCCCGCTGCCACGTCACAGCCCCGTCATCAGCCAGCCGAGAGGACAACCATGTCGAACGAGTTCACTAGGTCGTTTCCCCGCGACTTCGTCTGGGGCGCGGCGACCGCCTCGTATCAGATCGAGGGCGCTGCCAACGAGGACGGCCGCGGAGAAAGCGTGTGGGATCGCTTCTGCGCGACGCCCGGCAAGGTGCGAAACGGGGACACGGGCGCGGTTGCGTGCGACTTCTACCATCGCTATCGCGACGACATCGCGTTGATGCGCGAGCTCGGCCTCGACGCGTTCCGGTTCTCGATCGCCTGGCCGCGCGTGATCCCCGACGGACGCGGCAAGGTGAACGAGCAGGGTCTCGACTTCTACGACCGGCTGGTCGACGAGCTCCTCGGCAACGGCATCGCACCGTATGTGACGCTCTTCCACTGGGACACGCCGCAGGCGATCGAGAACGCAGGCGGCTGGCCCTCGCGGGACACCGTCGACGCATTCGCGGAGTACGTCGAGGCCGTCGCGGGCCGGCTCGGTGACCGGGTCGGCCACTGGATCACGCACAACGAGCCCTGGGTCGTCTCGTGGGTCGGCCACGGCTGGGGCCACCACGCGCCGGGCCGGACCTCCGACTCCGACGCGCTCGCGACCGCGCACCACCTGCTGCTCTCGCACGGGCGCGCGGTGGAGATCCTGCGGGAGCTGTCGCCGAAGTCCGAGGTCGGTATCACCCTCAACCTCGACATGCCGTATCCGGTGACCGAGGAGCCGGGCGACGTCCGTGCCGCCAGGTGGGTCGACGGCCTGCACAACCGCTGGTTCCTCGATCCGCTGTTCCGCGGTTCCTATCCCGAGGACATGGCGGAGGCGTGGAGTGACGATCTTCCAGAAATCAGCGAGGGCGACGCCGACGTGATCGCGACGCCGATCGACTTCCTCGGGGTCAACAACTACACGTCACCGCTCGTGGCGGCCGACGAGAACGGTGGGCGCTCGCGCATCGTGCGGCGGACCGACGTCGACCGGACGGACATGGGCTGGGAGGTCGTTCCGCAGGGTCTGTACGACCTGCTGATCCGCCTCGAGCGCGATTACGCGCCGAAGGCGATCTTCGTGACCGAGAACGGCGCCGCCTTCCCCGACGTACGCGGCCACGACGGCCAGGTGCGCGACCCGGAGCGGCAGGCCTACCTCGACGATCACCTCGCGGCGGCGTCGCGGGCGATCTCGCAAGGCGTCCCGCTGCGCGGGTACTTCGCCTGGTCGCTCCTCGACAACTTCGAGTGGGCCTGGGGGTACTGGAAGCGCTTCGGGCTCGTGTACATCGACTACGCCACGCTCGAGCGCGTCCCGAAGGGCAGCTTCTACTGGTACCGCGATTTCATCGCCGGCCAGCGCGCCCGCGCGGCCGGATCGGAGGCCGCCGCGTAGGCAGCGCGGCGGCTTCCTACTCCGAGCGCTCGTCGCCCGGCCGCATGCGGTAGACGATGCGGCCGCGGCCGAGATCGTACGCGCTGAGCTCGATACGCACACGGTCGCCCGGGTTCATCCGAATCCGGAACCTGCGCATCTTTCCTGCGGTGTAGCCGAGCGTCTCATGACCGTTGTCGAGCTTGATCCGGAACATGCCGTTCCGGAGCGCCTCGACGATCTCGCCGGTCATCTCGACCTTCTCTTCTTTCTGAGCTATCGCCGCCTCCTCTCGATGGATGTGGGTGGCGGCGGGCCGTGAAGCCCGCCGCCAGCGCCTGAACTGAACTAGCCGACGACCGCGACGTTCGCGGCCTGAGGGCCCTTGTCGCCATCCTGAGCTTCGTACGAGACCTTCGCACCTTCGTCGAGCGTCTTGTACCCGCTGCCCTGAATCGCGCTGAAGTGCACGAAGAGGTCCTTCCCACCCTCGTCGGGCGTAATGAAGCCGTACCCCTTCTCAGAGTTGAACCACTTGACGGTTCCGGTTGCCATTTTTTCCTTCACCTCCTTGCCAACTTCGTGAACGGGCAAGAAGGTGACCTGCACCATCCAGACTCGCTCAAGTTCTCGCGCGGCAGTGTAGCTTCCGACTCGTGGAACCGCGTGTCAAACCTGTGCTGCGAGGAGTGTTCCACGAGGCCGGGTTCTTCCTGGTCGTGGCCCTCTCGCTGCCGCTCGTGCTCTCGGCCGAAACCACCAAGGCGCGCGCCTCCGCGATCGTCTTCTCGGCCTGTCTCGCGGCGTGCTTCGGCGCCAGCGCCCTCTACCACCGGCCGACCTGGTCACCCAACGTTCGATCGTGGCTCGGGCGGGTCGACCACGCCGGGATCTATCTCCTGATCGCCGGCACGTACACGCCGTTCGGGCTGCTCGTCCTCTCGCGGAACTGGGCGATCCCCGTCCTCGCGGTCGTCTATACCGGAGCCGCGCTCGCGATCCTGACGAAGCTCTTCTGGTACCGGGCGCCGAAGCCGTTCTCCGCCGGGATCGCCCTCCTGCTCGGGTGGGTCGCTGTCGCAGCCGTCACCCAGCTCGTCAAGGTCGGAGCGGTGGGCTTCACGCTGGTCATCATCGGCGGCGTGTTCTACACGACCGGCGCGGTGATCTATGCGCTCCGCCGTCCGGATCCCAGCCCGAGGATCTTCGGCTACCACGAGCTGTTCCATCTGTGCACGATCGCCGCCGCCGCATGCCAGTACGTCGCGATCGCGTTCTTCGTGCTGCCGCGCGCCTAACGGCGGACTACTGGTGCGTCGTCGCGACCGGCGGCCAGTGCGGCGAGATGCCCGGGTCGTCGAGCTCGCCGTAGGGCCTGCAGACCGGAGGCGTGTGCAGCAGCTGCCGGTCGGCTTGCAGCAGCTCGTTCACCCGCTTGTTCTGCGGGGCCGCCGCACGCCACGCGAGCCGAAGCCGCTGACCGAGCGCGACGAGCGCTCTGGGCCGAAGCGCGTCCCGTGAGCGGACGACGAAGTAGCCGCCGTCGACGATGTCGGTCGTCACGCTGCGCTGCGCCGCGAAGGTCCTGCGGGCCGCGGCCCGCTCGTCCGGCGCCGCTGCATAGAAGACCCAGAGCCCGCGGCGCGGGAACGAGCCTCGCACGAAGCCAAGCGCGCGGACGCACGAGTCGTCGTCGACGTACTCGAGCGACGGCACGCGCAGCGAGAGATAGCGGTCGAGCAGGTTCGCCGGATGGCCGTAATCGAATGATGCGAAGGGCACGCCGGTCGTTCCCGTCGAGCCGAAGAGGACGGTACCCGTCGGCTCGCGCCGAACGACCTGTGTGACCGCGTCGAGCCCGATCCCGTGCTGGTGCTCGAGCCGGTTGTGGTCGTACCGCAGCTCGATCGTCACGAGGCCGGCGACCAGCAGCACGAGCGCAACCGGTGCAAGCCTTCGCGCCGAGCCGCTCACCGCAAGACACCCGGCAACGACGACCGTCATGAAGGCGGGCGTCGCGGGGATCATGTAGCGGTCGAAGAACAGCGCCGAGTCACCGTTCGCCGGAACGAATGTGAAGAAGAGGACGGGCGAGGCAACCGTGATCGCGCAGAACGCGAGCACCCGGCCCCGGCGGCGGGCGACGAGCGCGATCGCACCGAGGATGGCGAGCACCGTGAAGTAGTTGAGATCGTGGCTGCCCGGTGCGACGAAGTGCAACGCGTCCTCCCAGACCGGACGGCCCGTGAAGGTCCGGCCGTGCGACTTCGCGGTGCCCACGCCGTAGCGGTCGCCGAGCACGTGCAGCGTGCGCACGTAGTACGGAACGAAGCCGACGAGCAGCGCGACCGCGCCCGGCCACACTTCCCGCAGCACCACCCGCGGTGGCCGAGGCACGTAGACGACGACGGCTGCAAAGGCCGTGAGTGCGTACAGCGGCGCGGTCGGATGAACGAAGACCGAGAGTCCGAGTGCGAGCCCGGCGGCGATCCACCAGCGCCGCTCCCCCCGACGGACGGCGCGCAGCGCGAGCACGGTCCCCCACTGCAGCCACGCGAAGAGCAGCGTGTGCGGACGCCCGAAGGTGGCATAGAGAACCGGGATGGGCGCGACCGCTGTGAGCAGCACGACTCCGGCGGCACCCTTGTCGCCGATCAGCTCACGAGCGACCAGCGCCACGGCCGGCAGGGCGACGCACGCGAAGACGAGCGACGGCAGGCGCAGAGAGGCGAGACCCGGCCACCAGCCCTGCAGGAAGTGCTCGAGCCAGAAATGGATCGGGCCGCCACCACGCTGTGTCGAGACGATGTGGAAGACGTGCCGGAACGAGAAGTCGGAGACGCGGAGCGTCAGCTCCTCGTCGACATTCAGCGGCGACCACCAGACGGTCTGGACGGAGGCCAGGACGACGAGCGCCGCCGCTGCGACGGTCGCGGCCGGAAGAAGAGCCCTCCTACTCAGAGGAGGCGGCGAGCGCCTGCATTTCAGGCGTCTCGGGGGCTCTGCGGTACGGATGCTCCTCGACCACGTCGGCCTCGTGATAGACGCTCTCCGCGTTGACTTCCCAGATGTCGTGGTGCGCGCCTGCCAGCAGGTTGTCGACGGCACGCATCGCGGTGAGCATCGAGTGATCCGAGTTGTTGTAGCGGTGCAGCCCGTTGCGCCCGACCTGCTGGAGGTTCTCGATGCCGTCGAGCCAGGCTCTGATCGTCGCGACGCGCTCGGCGTAGTCGGCGTCGTAGATCGGGTACGCCTTCGGCACCCGGATCGCGAATCCGCGCTCGACCTTCGACCTCGGTGCCAGGTCAAGCTCCTCGAGCTCTCGCGCCGCGAGCTCGACGAGCTGGTCGTCGTCCATCGTCCACAGGTCGTCGCCGGCGAAGCAGAAGTACTCGAGACCGACACAGGCCTTGTCGGCGTCGGGGACCATCCACGGCGACCAGGAGCGGTAGTTCTGGATGCGCCCGACCCGGACATCCGGCTCGTGGATGTAGATCCAGTTGTCCGGGAACAGGTCGGAGCCGTCGACGACGAGGGCGACAGTCAGGAAATCGCGATACCGAAGACCACGCGCCGCCTCGAGCACCTCGGCGGGCGGCGCCGGGTTCACCATCTCGACGACGTTGCGGAGCGGGAGCGACGAGATGACCGAGTCCGGGAAGGGATACGACACGCCACCCGCCTCGATCTCGACGATGCGCGAGCCTGCGATCTCGATCCGCGAGACCGGAGACTCCAGCCTCACCTCGCCGTCCTGGTCCTCGATCGCGGTCGTCATCGCGTCCCACATCTGGCCAGGCCCGAAGCGCGGATAGTTGAACTCGGAGATGAGGCTCTTGACCTTGTTCCCCTTGTTGCCGAAGAACGCCGCCCTGGCCGCCGAGAAGAACGACAGCCCCTTGATGCGCTGGGCGGCCCACTCGGCGCGAATCTCGGACGTCGGCACGCCCCACACCTTCTCGGTGTAGGACTTGAAGAACAGCTCGAAGAGCCGACGGCCGAACCGGTTCGACACCCAGTCCTCAAGCGACTCGTCCTTCTTGTCGCGGCGAACCGCAGCACGCAGGTACGAGGCCATGCAGCGTGAAAGCTCGACGGGCCCGAGCTTCCTGACCACGTCAGCCCCGCGCAACGGGTAGTCGAGATAACGGTGGTTCCAGTAGATCCGGGACATGCGCGGGCGGAGGAGAAACTCCTCTCCGAGGATCTCGTGCCAGAGCGTGTCGACCTCGACCGACTTCGTGAAGAAGCGGTGGCCGCCCAGATCGAACCGATAGCCGTCGCGCTCGACCGTCTTCGCGAGCCCACCGACCTGGTCCTCCGCCTCGAACACGAGGACGTCGCGCCCGGAGCGGCCGAGCAGGTAGCCAGCGGTCAGGCCTGCTGGGCCGGCGCCGAGGACGAGTGTCGTGGAGGTGATCTCGTCTGTCATCAGGTCGGCCGGCGGGCCCGCAGCAGCCGGAACGGACAATCTATCCGACTCGCCGATACACGAACGCCTGCAACAGCTTGAAGTAGTTCCGCCGGGCGGCGATCTCGTTGCTCGTGAAGTGCCGCTCGAGTTTCACACGCGGGTCGTGCTGGAGCAGCGTCGTCCAGGCGACAGACCGCCGCCAGACGAGGTTCGTCCAGGTCGCGCGCCACGCTCGGTAATCGCGAAAGACGGGCGCAAACACGACGAACTCGCCCCCCTTGGGCACCGTCGCCAGCAGCGGATCGAGCGTCGCGCGCGGCTCTGCCGCATTCAGGCGGGTGACGGCGTCGCGCCAGTCGAACACCTGTGAGTCGGGAACGGGCCCCAGCGTCGTCGCCCACCGGAGCCCCGGGCCGAGGTAGTAGCGAAGGACCGGCACTTGCTCCGGGTGCGTCGAGATGACGAGCTCACCCCGGTGCAGCGAAGGAGCGAGTTGACCGGCGAGCTGCTTGGCGTTCTCCTTGTCGTTCCTGACGCTGAAGCCCCACCAGACGAAGAGCATCGCCACGAGCGCGACGACCCCGACCCGGCGGCCACGCACGACCGCTGCGGCGGCGAGCAGCACGACCGGGCCGAAGACGACGGCGAAGTAGCGCGTCGTCCACGCCGGTGAGATCTGCGACGACAGCCAAGCGAGGAGAACAGTCGCTCCGACGAGGACTCCGAGCGCCCGTTCGATGCGGCCGGGATGCACGGCCAGCCCCGCCGCCGCGGCGACGACGACGGCGATGAACGGCGCATCGCCTCCGAGCACCGCGCCCGACGCGGTGAACAGCTCGTGAAAGCTCGGCTTGGTCGACCAAGGAGCGCCGGTGTGCCTCGCCTGCGAGAGCAGGGTGGGCAGCCACGGCAGGTAGAGGATGACGACGGCCGCGGCGGCAATCGCGAATGCCTTCAGCTGATCGCGTGCGTAGAGCAACGTCGCCAGAGCGGCCGCGCCGCAGAAGAACAGTGCCCAGTTGTGCCCGTACACCTGGAGCGCGAGCGACGGAACGAGCAGGACGAGCCAGCGATGGCGGCCGCGCAGGACGCCGTTGACGTACGCCCAGACGGAGACGATCGACAGGAACGACTCGAAGGCGTACATGCGCGTCTCCTGCGCGTAGTAGGTCAGGTACGGAACGGTCGCGACGATGAGAGCCGCGACCAGCCCGGTCCGGCGATCGAAGATGCTGCGCCCGGCGAAGTACGCGACGGGGATCGAGGCGAGCGCAAAGCACAGCGAGAGCGTGTGGGTCGCGGCCTCGCTGTCGCCGAAGACGCGGATCCAGAGGCCGAGCAGCATGTAGTACGCGGGCGGGGAGCCGTCCTGGTGCAGCACGTGTGGAATCGACCACCAGTGATGGTGGGCGACCCCGACGGAGATCCCTTCGTCGATCCAGAACCACGCGCCGAGCTGACGCGAGCGAAGGTAGAGCGACAGGACGACGAGGGCGGCGAGGATCGCCGGCGTCGTCCACCGCGCGCGTGCCGTCAGGTGCTCCTCCGCGACTGGCGGCCGAGGAACACGGCGAAGCCCGCGATCGTGATCGGGACGAACAGGACGAAGCGGAGGACGAGCAGATAGCCGAGCGCGGGCTGGCCGAGCGAGCGCAGCGCCAGCAGCACCGCGGCGTCGTACGTGCCGACGTATCCCGGCCCGGCGGGGACGAGCGCCGAAAGGTTGGTGAGCGCCATCACGTACAGAGCGCCCGTCACGCCCAGGTGAATCCCGACGGCGTTGCCGACGACCAGGTACACCGACGCCTCGACGAGCCAGAGCGCGACGGAGAGCGCGAGCAGCGCAGCACCCTGCAGGCTGACCAGCGACCGCGTGGACACGGTGACCGGGCGCACCCAGTCGCGAAAGCGCCCGAGCCCCCGAAGCCGGATGACGACTGCGAGCACAACGGCGAGCGCGGCCGCCGCGCCGGCCAGATAGGGAAGCGGGCCGACATCGAGCCGCCGCTCGCCGACCACCAGGCCGAAGACGAGGGCGAGGGCGCACACATCGAGAACGCGCTCGGCGACGACCGTGCCGAGAGCTGTCCGGCGAGGGCCGCCGATGAGGACGACGCGCAGCAGGTCGCCGGCGCGGGCCGGCAGCGCATTGTTGCCCATGTAGCCAACGAGCGTCACCCCGTAGGTCTCGCTCCGCCGCCGCGCGAGGCCCGCCCCGCCGAGAATCGCATGCCAGCGCTCGGCGCGCATCGCCGTCGCCGCCGCATAGAGTCCGAGGGCAGCCGCGAGGTCGGCAAGTGCCTGCCCGTCGAGCGGGATGTGCGGCGGACGCTGCCGCGCCGCCCAGAACACGATCCCGGCGAGCGTGGCGAGCGACACGCCCGCTTGCAGCAGACCGAGTCGCGGCCTCCGCGTGACGCCGACGTTCGCCAAACCGCGAGGAACGTACCAGCGACCGGCTCAGCTAAGCGTCGGAAGGCTCTCTGGCAACGAGCGTTGCGACCGCCTTCCGGCCGTTTGCCGTGAAGACGATGTCGACGTTGTCGTTTCGCCTGTAGGTCCCCGCAACCCCGAGAAAGAGCGAGAGCCACCGCCAGAAGCCGAGGCGACCCTCCTGCCGCAACTCGCGCGAGAAGACGAGCGAGCGCCCGACCCGATCGAAATCGCTGCCGGGAAACTGCTGGACGCCGTTGACGAAGACCTCGAATGCGTCGCCGACTGCGTCCGGCAGGTCTACCTGACTCCTCGCTTCCACGCTCTATACGATGCCAGGGGCGTGCGCAGGATCGCGTTGTTCACACTGGTTTCGACGGTCTGCGCGCTGGCGACGGCGACCGTCGCGATGGCGGGCAACGGCGGCTTCCTGCCGGGCGACCCGCACTCGCCGAACGCACAGCGCATCCAGGACTCCTTCATCTTCGTCGCGGTCTTCACCGGGGTGATCTTCGTCCTCGTCGAGGGCGTGCTGATCGCCTTCATCATCAAGTACCGCCGCGGCAAGAACCCTCGGTCGACCGAGGGACCGCAGATCCACGGCGCGACTCGCCTCGAGATCATCTGGACGGTGCTCCCGGTCTTGGTGCTCGCGGCGATCGGGGGATTCGTCTTCTACGAGCTGCCCGGCATCGTCGACGCCCCGAAGGCTGCTGCGGCCGACGAGACGACCATCACCGTCGAGGGCCATCAGTTCTACTGGCTCTTTCGCTACCCGAACGGCGCGGTCTCGATCGACCGCATGATCGCGCCGGCCGGCGAGGTGGTGCACGAGAACGTCAAGAGTGAGGACTACGACGTCATTCACTCGTGGTGGGTGCCGGATCTCGGCGGGAAGTACGACGCGATCCCCGGGCGCGTCAACAAGACCTGGTTCCAGGCGCCGGTCGGCTCGTACGTCGCCCGCTGCGCCGAGCTCTGCGGCTTCCAGCACGCACTCATGGACGGGGTCGTCGACGTGGTGCCGCGCGACGAGTATCTGGCGTTCATCGACCGGCGCGCCGCGAACGCGAGCAGTGCCGTCCTCGGCCACGAGGAGTGGGTCGGCGTGTGCCAGAAGTGCCACCGGCTCGACCATCCGTACGTCGGGCCGGCCCTCCAAGGCAACGCGCTCCTCGGTGACCGGCGCGGGATCGAGACGCTGCTGCGGCACGGCCGCGGCAACATGCCGGCCGTCGGGGAGAACTGGACCGACGCCCAGATCGACGCACTCATCGCGTGGACGAAGCAATACGCGTCGAACGGGGCGGCCGGATAGATGACGGTCAACGTCGAGAGCGTCCGCCCGTACCGTGCGGACTGGCGCCGCGGGAAGATCGCGTCGTGGCTGACAACGGTCGACCACAAGCGCATCGGGATCCTCTACATCGTCACGTCGCTCGTCTTCTTCGCGATGGGCGGAGTGCTGGCACTGCTGATCCGCACGCAGCTCCTGACGCCCGACGAGTCGTTCCTGACGAAGAACTCGTACAACGAGGTCGTGACGATTCACGGCACCACGATGATCTTCCTCGTCATCATCCCGCTCCTCGCGGGCTTTGGAAACTTCCTTGTGCCGCTTCAGATCGGGGCACGCGACATGGCCTTCCCCCGGCTGAACGCGCTCTCGTACTGGCTGTTCCTGCTGGGCGGGATCGTCCTGTACCTGAGCTTCTTCGCGAAGGGCGGCGCTGCGCCGAACGGGTGGACGTCGTATGTCCCGCTCTCGACGAACCACTCGCCGGGCAACGGCCAGGACCTGTGGATCCTCGCGCTGCACATCCTCTCGATCGGCTCGCTCGCCGGCGCGGTCAACTTCATCGTCACGGTGCACAACATGCGCGCGCCGGGGATGTCCTGGATGCGCATCCCGCTCTTCGTCTGGACGATGGTCACCTACGGCTGGATGCTCGTGATCGTCCTGCCTGTGCTGTCGGCGGGGCTGACGATGATGCTCCTCGACCGTCAGGCCGGAACGCACTTCTTCGACCCGGCCCACGGGGGCAGCCCGCTGCTCTACCAGCACGTCTTTTGGTTCTTCGGCCACCCCGAGGTCTACATCATGATCCTGCCCGCGATGGGGATCATCTCGGAGGTGCTGCCGGTCTTCGCGCGCAAGCCGATCTTCGGCTACAAGGCGGTCGCGATCTCGACTGTCGGCATCGCGTTCTACTCGCTGCTCGTCTGGGCGCACCACATGTTCGCGGTCGGCCTGCCGGTGAGCCTCGACATCTTCTTCATGCTCAGCTCGATGGTGATCGCGATCCCGACGGGCGTGAAGATCTTCAACTGGCTCGCGACGATCTGGCGCGGCAGCATCTCATTCGACACGCCGATGCTCTGGGCGCTCGGCTTCATCGGCGTGTTCACGATCGGCGGCCTCTCCGGGATCTTCCTGGCCGCATTTCCGATCAACTGGCAGGTGACGGACACCTACTTCGTGGTCGCCCACCTCCACTACGTCCTGTTCGGCGGCTCGATCTTTGGCATCTTCAGCGGCCTCTACTACTGGTGGCCGAAGATGTTCGGACGGCTCCTCGACGAGCGCCTCGGGAAGTGGCACTTCTGGCTGGTCTTCTTCGGCTTCAACCTGACCTTCATGCCGCAGCACTTCCTCGGCCTACTGGGCATGCCGCGCCGCGTCTACACGTACCAGCAGGGTGGGCTCTGGGAGGCGTACAACATGGCGTCCTCGATCGGCTCGTACGTGATGGGCATCGGAATGCTCGTCTTCGTCTGGAACGTGATCAAGACGACGAGATCGGGGCCGCGGGCCGGCAACGACCCGTGGCTGGCGGACACCCTCGAGTGGTACACGACGTCGCCGCCGCCCGCCTGGAACTTCGACCACGTGCCCTACGTGACCAGCGCGCGTCCGCTGCGCGATCTCCGACGGCGCCTCGCCGAGACGAGAGGGTTCTGATGGGAACGTGGGCACGCCTCACCGCGGTGGCCGCCGTCCTCGGAACGGGCCTCGCGGTCGTGTCCGGCGCCGCCGGCTGGGGCACGGCGCACCGCGTGCTCGCCGCCGTCGCGCTGCCGCCACTCGCGGCGCTCGTCGCCACGGCCTGGGTCAGTGCGCGCCGCCTGCTGCCGCTCGCCTTGACGGCGCTCGTCCTGTTCGGGCTCGCGGCGCTCCTGACGGGACGTGACGTGCATCTCGCGTTCGCGTCGCTCGCGTTCGGCGCGACCGCGCTCCTCGCCGCAGCGACGTTCCGCGGCTCGACGGTACAGGGGCCGCTGCGTGACTACGTGACGCTGACGAAGCCGCGGATCATGTCGCTCCTCCTGCTCACGGGCGCCGCCGGCGCGTTCGTGGGTGCCGGAGGCGTGCCGGCGGCAGGCGTATTCGCCCTGACGATGATCGGCCTCGCCCTCGCGTGTGGTGGCGCCTCGGCGCTGAACCACTACCTCGATCGCGACATCGACAAGCTGATGGGGTCGCGCACCGAGCAGCGCCCGGTCGCCTCGGGTCGCGTTCCGGCCGCGCGCGCCCTCGAGTTCGGCCTCGCGCTCTCGGCATTCTCGTTCGTGCTGCTCGACTCGCTCGTCAACCTGCCGACCGCCCTGCTCGCGCTCGCGGGCAATCTCTTTTACGTCCTCGTCTACACGCGCTGGCTGAAACGCTCGACGGCCCAGAACATCGTCATCGGCGGCGCAGCCGGAGCCGTGCCGCCGCTCGTCGGCTACGCCGGCGCCACCGGCCATCTCGGCTGGGCCGCCCTCGTGATGTTCGCCGTCGTCTTCGTGTGGACGCCGCCGCACTTCTGGGCGCTCGCACTGATGATCAAGGAGCACTACGCGAAGGCGGGTGTACCGATGCTGCCGGTGACGCGCGGCGATCGCGAGACTGCCCGTCAGATCGTGCTGTACACCGCGGTCCTGATCGCCGTGACGCTCGCGCCGGTCGCCTTCGGGGTCTTCGGCCTCGCGTACGGCATCGCCGCCGCCGTGCTGGGAGCTGTGTTTGCGTGGTACGCGCTCGAGCTTCGCCGCACGATGCAGCGGGCCGCGGCGGTTCGGCTCTTCCATTACTCCCTCCTCTACCTGGCGCTGCTCTTCGTCGCGATGGCAGTCGACACGGTGGTCTAGATGACCGAGACGCCTCCGGAGCCGACGGTCAGCCCGGCCGTCCTCGAGCGAGAGATCGCCCGCAAGAACATGGTCTGGGGCTGGGCGCTCTTCGGGCTCTTCTGCGTGCTCTTCGGCGGGACGGTGCTCGTGGCGCTCGCCTACCTCTGGCTCGACTGACGACCGGGATTGTCCGCGGTCCGGCGCCGGCCCCCAGCAGGACACCGGACCGCTCGTAGACTCATTCGTTCGATGGACGGCATTTGGATCACCGAGCTCGAGCCGACGGCCGGAAAACGGCTTGCGGTCAAGGATCTCTTCGATACGGCCGGGATCCGCACGACTTACGGCTCGGCGGTGTTCTCGGACCACGTCCCCGCGACGAGTGCCGGCGCCGTGACCCGGCTGGAGGCTCGTGGCTGGGTCAACGCGGGCAAGGCGAACCTGCACGAGTTCGCCTACGGCGTCACGTCGCAGAACCTGCACTACGGCGTCGTGCCGAATCCTGCGTATCCGGGCCGGACCGCGGGCGGCTCGAGCGGCGGGTCGGCGGCGGCCCTGGCGCTCGGGCTCGTCGAGGGAGCGCTGGGGACGGATACCGGCGGGTCGATCCGGATCCCGGCCGCCTGCTGCGGGATCACGGGCTTCAAGCCGAGCTTCGGAACCGTGCCGATCGACGGCGTCTTCCCGCTCGCGGCGAGCTTCGACCATGCGGGCCCGATGGCGCGCGATGTCGCCGGCTGCGTCGCCCTGATGCACGACCTCGTTCCTGGGTTTCAGGTCGCTCAGCTCGGGGCCCCGCGAGTGGGCATTGCGTGGACGGATCGCTGCGACCCGCTCGTGCGCGAGCGCGTGCTCGCTGCCGCGCGCGTCTTCGGTGACGTCGTCGACGTCGAGTTCCCGTTGGCCGAGAGTGTTGTCCCGGCGTTCATGCGCGAGGTTGCAGATGTGCACCGCGACCTGTTCGCGGAGAACAGCGAGCTGTACGGCGAGAACATCCGGGGCAAGATCGAACGCTGCCTTGCTCTCACGGAGAGCGAGTATCTCGACGCTGTCGACGAGCGCGCACGGCACCGCGAAGCCGCCGAGGCGGCTCTCGGAGGCTTTGACCTGCTGCTCGCGCCGACACTGGCGGCAGTCCCGAAACCGGCCGGCGTCACCGAGATCGAGATCCGCGCCCAGCTGACCCAGTTCACGTTTCCGTTCAACGCGCTCGGCTGGCCGGCGCTCGCGGTCCCCGTCGGAGCGGCGGAGGAGGGCTTGCCGGCATCGGTGCAGATCGTCGGCCGGCGCGGCGACGACGGCGTCGTCCTCGCCGCGGGCCTGGCGCTGGAGGCGTCGCTCTGAACGCCGACCTGCAGTTCGCCCACGAGTTGGCGGACCTCGCCGACGCGATCACGCTAGGACGCTTTCGGGCGGGCGACCTACGCGTCGAGACGAAGCCGGATCTCACTCCGGTGTCGGAGGCCGACCGCGCGGCGGAGGAGGCGATCCGTGCCCACGTGGCCGCATCGGGGCGCGGCGAGGGCGTCTTCGGGGAGGAGTTCGGCGATACCGGCGGCGACGAGGCGCGGTGGATCGTCGATCCGATCGACGGCACGACGAGCTACGTGCGCGGCGTGCCGATCTTCGCGACGCTGCTGGCGCTCGAGCGGGAGGGCGAGGTGCTGCTCGGGCTGGCCTCCGCCCCGGCGCTCGGCCGGCGCTGGTGGGCGACCCGCGGCGGCGGCGCCTTCGCTGACGGCGAGCCGATCCGCGTCTCGGGCGTGTCGGTGATCGAGGGCTGCGCCGTCTCGACGACCTCGGCACGAGGCATGCCGGGGGGCTGGTGGGCGATCGTCCAGCGGGCGTGGTCGAACCGCGGCCTGGGCGACTTCTGGCAGCACTGCCTCGTCGCCGAGGGTGCGCTCGACGTCGCCTGCGACCCGGTCCTGCAGCTGTGGGACTACGCCGGCGTCCAGCTGATCGTCGAGGAGGCGGGCGGCCGGTGCTCGACCTTCGACGGCGCCGACCCGCAACCGGCCCGCAGCTTCGTCGCGACGAACGGCGCGGTGCACGACGAGGTCGTTGCGCTGCTCGGAGCGTAAAACCACGCGTCCGACGTGAGTCAGACTCACGTCTGACCTCGGCGGGCTCTCGGATCGAGCTCTTCGACCATCGCACGGAGGACGCGACGCGCCACTTCGGGACGGGGGTCGAAGAGACGGAGGAGCTCGGCCTCGTCCACAAGCGGATCGCCCGACGCAACGCCGATCGAGGAGCCGTAGTTCGACCACGGCCAGTCTTCCGGCGCCTGGCACGCATTCGCACGAGGCGCGTTCAGCGCGACGTATCGGATGGTCTCGTACAGATGCGAATCGGTCTCGACGATCGAGTCGAAGAACCTTCTCTGCCACAACGCGCCGCGGCGCTCGTGGCGGAGGTTGAACGTCCGCGCGTAGATGCTGTTCAGCCGTTGAAAACCGCTGCTGAGCGTGAGATCTCTCAGCCTGAGAATCAGGTGGTAGTGCGTCGTCATCAGTGAGTAGCCAAGGAGGCACCAGTCGCTTCGGCGGGCCTGGTCGGCCAGCAGCGACACGAACGACAGCCGGTCGACGTCGTCGCGAAACAGCTTCGCGCCGTCGACCGCCTTCCCGTTCACGTGGTAGGTCGCGTCGACGGTCTCGATGCGAGGGGGAGCCATCGATCGAGAATGGCGAGTCGACTCCGGCGCGTCCAGGGCCGGCGGTCGGAAGTCACACAGTCTCTACGGTTGTGTGACGGTTTCGTGTGTCAGACACGAGTCTGACTCGAGTCAGACGCGACCGGGTAGCGCAAACGCCGGCTACAGACCCGAGGCCGCGCGGACAGCCTGTTCGTAGACCGGGTCGCGCGAGAGGCGGTCGAGCTCTTCCGAGAGGACGTCGCTGGGATTCGGCGGGTCGCCCGGCGGGAACGGGGCATGCTCGCCGTCGACGTCGATTCCCTCCAGGCGCTCATGCGCATCGATGTCGACGACCACCTCGCGGCCGAGACGCGAGCGGAGCCAGCCCGCGAGGAGGTACCCCTGGGCCGGCGTGCCGTGGACGCGCAGCGTGTGCACGTCGGCGATGCCCGGCCAGAGCGATGCGAGCAACGACCGCCAGCGCTCGGTGCGCGCCCAGGCGATGTCGGAGACCGCCGTCCGATCGAACTCCTCGGTCAACGGCGCGTAGGCCCCGGGCAGGCCGTCCCACTCGGTCGAGTCGACGATCAGACGATCGGTGACGTCGACGAGCTGCACGAACGGCGCGTCGCCGAACGGCGGCCTGCCGCGCCAGCGGCAGAACACCGGGAGGTCCGAGATGAGCAGTGGCACCGCGATCGACGCCGGAGCGACGGCTCGGTTGCCGCGCAGCGTCAGCTCGACCACCTCGCTGCAGATCGCACGGTCCCCGACCGGGAAGCATCGCACCGACACGTCGGCGTCGAGACCGTTCGGAGCGTAGGGTTGCGGCAGCAGCAGCAGCGTCCGGGACGGATGGCGCTCGGCCATGCCGGCGAGGGTCTCCCTCGCCGCGTGCTGCCACTCGGGCGGCGCCCAGGCGATGTGCGTCATCACCGACGTGCGCAGATTCGGCTGCGCGCCCTCCCGCACGCGAACCTCCCGAAGTCTGGCCAGCTCGCGCTCGATCTCGGCGATGCTCGTGTCGTCGCCGGTCCACCGATCCTCGGTGACCCCCGTCAGTGTCGACGCCATGACCGTCCGTCTCGGTGCACGAGGTCGTCCGACGCGGACGGCCCCCATGTTCCGGCCTCGTAGTTGGGGAAGTTCGGACGGTCGCGCTGCCAGAAGCCGACGATCGCATCGACGAGCGCCCATTGCTCCTCGATCTCGTCCGACCGCGTGAACAGCGTCGCGTCGCCGAGCATTGCATCCAGGATCAGCCGCTCGTACGCGTCAGGCAGCCCCTCGCGGAACGCGCCGCCGTAGAGGAAGTCCATGTGGACGCTCCGGATCGTCATTCCCTGCCCCGGCACCTTCGCGCCGATCGCGAGCGAGATGCCCTCGTTCGGCTGCACGTGGATGAGCAGGACGTTCGGGCGCAGGCTGTCGGACGCGCCGTCCTGGAAGGGCGGGTGCGGAGCGCGCTTGAACTGGATCGCGATCGTCGTCTCGCGGCGGGCGAGCCGCTTGCCCATGCGGACGTAGAACGGCGTGTCGGCCCAGCGCCAGTTGTCGACGAACAACTTGGCGGCGACGAAAGTCTCCGTCGTCGATCCCGGCGCGACGCCCTCCTCCTCGCGATACGCGACGACCTCCTCGCCCTCGACGAACCCGGCGCCGTACTGGCCGCGCACGACGTGCTTAGGCCCCGGCGTGTGGATCGACTTCAGCACCTTCACCTTCTCGTTGCGCACCGAGTCGGCGGTGAAGTCGATCGGCGGCTCCATGGCCGTGATCGCAACGAGCTGGAGCAGGTGGTTCTGGAAGATGTCCCGGATCGCGCCCGCGTGCTCGTAATAGCCGGCACGGCCCTCGATCCCGATCGACTCGGCGACGGTGATCTGCACGTGGTCGATGAACTGCCTGTTCCAGATCGGCTCGAAGATGCCGTTCGCGAACCGCAGCGCCAGCATGTTCTGGACGGTCTCCTTGCCCAGGTAGTGGTCGATCCGGAAGACCTCGTTCTCTGAATAGTGGGCCTGGATCTCGGCGTTCAGCTCCTTGGCGGAGGCAAGGTCATGCCCGAACGGCTTCTCGATGATGAGCCTGATCCAGCCGCTGGTCGCGCGTCGCCGGGCGATCTCGGCGACGAGCATGCCGATCGCGCTCGGGGGTACCGCGAAGTAGTAGACGCGGTTGCCCTGCGTGTTTCGCTCGGCGTCGAGCGCGTTCAAACGGTCGCGCAGCGCGTCTTCGGCGTGCTGGTCGGCGAAGTCGAGGGTCACGTAGTGCATGCCCTCCGCCAGGCGCTCCCACGCATCGTCGGTGAACGGATCACGTGCGTGCGCCTTGACGGCCTCCTTCATCCGGGCCTTGAACTCGTCGTCGCTCTCCTCGCTGCGCGCCGCGCCGACGATCGCAAAGTTCTCGGGCAGGAGCCGCCGCACCGAAAGCGCGTAGAGCGCCGGGATGAGCTTCTTCGCCGTGAGGTCGCCGGAGGCGCCGAAGATGACGAGAATGCACGGGTCGGGCCGGCGGCGCAGCCGCAGCCCCTCGAGAAGCGGGTTCGACGCCGCCTCGGCTTCCGGCGCAGGCGCCGTCACGTGGGCTCCGACAGCTTGACGGCGTGACCGCCGAACTCGTTCCGCAGCGCCGCGCTCACCTTGGCGGCGAACGACTCGTCCTGCCGCGAGGCGAACCGAGCGAACAACGCAGCCGTGATCACCGGGACGGGCACGTCCTCGTTGATCGCCTCGGCGATCGTCCAACGGCCTTCGCCGGAGTCCTCGACGTAGCCGCGAATCGCCTCGAGATGGCGCCCCTCCTTCTCGAAGGCATCAAACAACAACTCGAGGAGCCAGGAGCGCACGACCGAGCCGTACCGCCAGATGCCGGCGATCTCCTGCAGATCGAGGTCGAACTCGGAGGACTTCAGCACCTCGAAGCCCTCCGCGTAGGCCTGCATCAGGCCGTACTCGATCCCGTTGTGGACCATCTTCGTGAAGTGCCCTGCCCCTGCTGCGCCGACGTGGGCGTATCCGTCGGTAGGCGCGAGGTCGCGGAAGACCGGCTCGATCTGTGCGACCGCGTCGTCGTCGCCGCCGACCATCAGGCAATAGCCGTTCTGAAGGCCCCAGATGCCGCCGGACACTCCGGCGTCGACGAACCTGATGCCCTTCGCCTTGCCGTCGGCGTACCGGCGTTGCGAATCGTGGAAGTTCGAGTTGCCGCCGTCGACGATCACGTCGCCCGGCGCCGCTGCCGTGAGCAGCGTCTGGAACGTATCCTCGGTGATCTTGCCCGCCGGCACCATCATCCAGAAGCTGCGCGGCGCGGTGAGCTGGCCCGCAAGCTCCTCGAGGCTCTTCGCCGTCGACTCGACCTGCGGGTCGTAGGTCTTCATGTCGTGACCGCGGTCGGCGAGGCGCTTCGTCATGTTCCCGCCCATCCGGCCAAGGCCGATCATTCCCAGTTGCACTAGACGTCCTCCAGTCGGATACGGGCGACCCGGCGGCCGCGCTCTTCGAGCGACGCGAAGTCTCCGGCGGCTTGGGCGCGAATGAGCTTCCCGAACCCGAACGGCTGGCCCGGGATGGCGAGCTCCTCGCCGGTGTCGTCGACGACCTGCAGGAAGAGCCCGGTCGGGGGCCCGCCCTTGTGCAGCTGGCCCGTCGAGTGCAGGTAGCGCGGTCCGAAGCCGTGCGTCACGACGCAGCCCGTGGCCTGCCGCGCGCGGTCGGCGAGCGCGAGCACCTTCTGCGCAGACTCCTCGCTCGGATCCACGAAGGCCTGGATGCACACGTAGTCGCCGGGCTTCGCCTGGGCGAACAGCTCCTCGGCCGAGCCCTGCGGCGAGACGTCGGGCTCGCCACCCGCGGCCAGCACCTCCTTCGTCTTGTCCTTCGCCGCCTGGACGTCGGGCTGGTCGAACGGGTTGATCCCGAGGATCGATCCCGCAACCGCCGTCGCGAACTCCCAGCGAAAGAACTCCTGCCCGAGCTCGTACGGGCCGGTGACCCGCACCTCCTGGGCCTGGCGGTCGGGCCCGTCGGCCGGCTCGCCGGGCGCCGGTATGAGTCCCTTGCCCTGCTTGCCGGTCGACTCCGCGAGGAGCTGCTCGACCCAGAGGCCGAATTCGCCGGGGCTCGGGCTGACGCAGACCTTGTCGTGCCCGTCGGCCCACCCCGCGCCCAGCGCGAGCCCGAGCTCGAGACCCGGGTTGCCCTCGGCCTGCCGGCAGGCGTCGGCCATCTCGATGGCACGGTCGAGCAGGCGGGTCAGGTCGATGCCCATCAGCGAGGCAGGCACGACGCCGAACGGCGACAGAGCCGAATACCGTCCGCCGATCGTCGGCTCGCCCGCGAACGTGGCGGAGAACTCGCGTTCCTGGGCGAGCCGCTCGAGCTCCGAGCCGGGATCGGTGACGGCGACCCACTGCTGCCCGTCCTTCGTCTTCTCCCAGAAGTAATCGGTGTGAGAACGCGTCTCGAGGGTCGATCCCGACTTGGACGAGGAGATGAACAGCGTGCGCTTCAGATCGAGCTGCGACTCGAGCCTGCGGATCGCCTGCGGATGCGTGGTGTCGAGGACGCTGAAGGTCTCCTGCCGAAACGTCTGCTTGATCACCTCGGGGGCGAGCGAAGAGCCGCCCATCCCGAACAGCACTACCGCGTCGATCCGGTCGACGACGGACTCCGCGAACTGCAGCAGGAGATCGATGTCCTCCCGCATCCGCCAGGGCTCATCGAGCCAGCCGAGCCACTGCGCCTCGTCCGCGCCCGTCCACAGCGTCGGGTCGCGAGCCCAGATCCGCTCGACGATCTCCGCTTTGGCGCGGGCAGAGCCTACGCCGCCGGCGGGCATCACACCGCGGCGAGGGCGCTCCGCTTCGCCCCGATGCTCTCGACGATCTCGTCGAACGAATCGATGAACTTCTGCACGCCCTCCGCCTCGAGGGTCGCTGTCACGTCGTCGTAGTCGACCCCTGCGGCGGCGAGGCGGCCGATGAGCGTCTGGGCGTCGCCGATGCCGTCGAGGACGGTGTCGCCCCTGATCTCGCCGTGATCCTGGAACGCCTCGATCGTCTCGAGCGGCATCGTGTTCACGGTCTCGGGGCCGATGAGCTCCTCGACGTACATGACGTCGCGATAGGCGGGGTTCTTCGTCGACGTCGACGCCCAGAGGCAGCGCTGCTTGCGCGGCACCCTTGCCCTCGAGGAACGCCCAGCGCGGGCCGGCGAACGCCTCGAGGTAGTGCTGATAGGCGAGCCGGGCGTTGGCAACCGCCAGCTGTCCCTGCAGCTCGGGCTGCGCGCGCGAGCCGCTTGTCGGCCTCGGTATCGACGCGCGAGACGAAGAACGATGCGACGGACGCGACCTTGGCGGGATCGCCGCCGGCGGCGACGAGCCGCTCGAGCCCGCGCAGGTACGCCTCGACGACCGCCTTGTAGCGGTCGAGCGAGAAGATGAGCGTGATGTTGATCGGGATGCCGTGTGCGATCGAGTCCTCGATCGCCGGCAGGCCCGGCGCCGTCGCCGGGATCTTCACGTAGAGGTTCGCCCGGTCGACCTGCTTCGAGATCCACTTGACCTGCTCGGACGTCGCTTCCGTGTCGTACGCGATGCCGGGCTCGACCTCCATCGAGACGAAGCCGTCGACGCCGCTCGACGCGTCGAACGCCGGCTTCAGCACATCGCACGCTTCGCGGATGTCCTGCAGCGCGAGCGAGAAGAAGATCTCCTTCGGGTCGTCGGTCTTGTCGAGGAGCTTCCTGAGGTCGTCGTCGTAGGCGTCGCCCGTCGACAATGCCTTCTGGAAGATCGTCGGGTTCGACGTCACCCCGACCACCGCGTCCGCGTCCATCATCCGCTTCAGCTCCCCCGTGCGGACGAGGTCGCGCGAGAGCGTGTCGAACCAGACCGACTGGCCCCGGGCGGATAGCTCGTGCAAACGGCTCTTAGCCATCTTTCATCTCCCTTTCCAGCTTCGCGACCTTCTGCAGGCGCTCGACGTAGCGGTCGCCGCCGTTGAAGGTCGCACCGAGGAACGCCTCGACCAGCTCGCGCGCGAGCGACGGGCCCACGACCTCCGAGCCCAGGCAGAGAACATTCATGTCGTCGTGCTCCACGCCCTGATGGGCGCTGTAGCTGTCATGACAGACCGACGCGCGGATCCCCGTCATCTTGCACGCGGCCACGGAGGCCCCGACGCCGGAGCCGCAGACGAGCACCGCGCGTTCGGCCTGGCCGCGCTGGATCGCCTCGCCGACCTCGCGCGCCTTGTCGGGGTAGTCGATCCGGACCGCGTCTGTGTCGGTGCCGAAGTCGACCACCTCGTGACCGGCCAGGGACTCGAGCACCGCGTCACGCAGATGCACGCCGCGGTGGTCGAACGCGACGGCAAGCTTCACAGGACCTCGACCCGCGCGATCTTGCCCTCGTCGAACGTGAACCGGATCGGAAGCAGGTGGCCGTCGGCCTCGACCCGTGCGATCGCATGGCCGTCCATCCGGACCTCGATCGCCTCGACCTGCACGGCCGGCAGCTCCCCGTCCATGCAGAACCCGGGGGCGACGAGCGCGAGGAACTCCTTGATCTGCTGGGACTCGATCACGCGACATGCTCCAGCAGGGCACTCGCCCTGGCAACGACGTTGTCGAGGTTGTAACCGAACTGCTCCAGGACGGTCGCGCCCGGCGCCGACGCTCCGAAGTGCTCGATCGAGATCGAGTCGCCGGCGTCACCGACCCACGCCTTCCAACCGAGCGCCACCCCAGGCTCGATCGACAGCCGCGCCTTCACGTCGGGCGGCAGCACCTCGTCACGGTAGGCCTGCGACTCCAGCTCGAAGAGCTCCCAGCACGGCATCGAGACGACCCGGACGGCGGTCCCGTCTGCCGCGAGGCTGCGACCGGCCTCGAGCGTGAGCCCCACCTCGGCGCCGGTGCCGATGAGGATCAGGTCGGGCGAGTCGGACGACTCCCAGAGCGTGTACGCCCCACGCTCGAGCCCTGCCGCCGGGGCAAGCTCGCTCCGGTCGAGCGTCGGCACCTTCTGCCGTGACAGCGCGAGCGCAACCGGGCCGTCCGTCCGCTCGAGCGCGACCTTCCAGGCGACGGCCGTCTCGTTTGCGTCGGCCGGCCGCACGAACCAGAGGTTCGGGATCGCCCGCAGCGCCGCGTACGTCTCGACCGGCTGGTGGGTCGGCCCGTCCTCGCCGAGGCCGACGGAGTCGTGCGTCCAGGCCCAGACGACGGGAAGCCCCATGAGCGCCGAGAGGCGCACCGCGGGACGCATGTAGTCGCTGAAGATCAGGAAGGTCGACCCGTACGGCTTGATGCAGCCTCCGTGCGCCGCAATCCCGTTGACGATCGAGCCCATCGCGTGTTCGCGGATCCCGAACGGGATGTTGCGACCGACCCAGCTGTCGGAGAAGAGGCCGCCGCCTTCGAACTCCGTATAGGTCGACTCAACCAGGTCAGCAGCCCCGCCGATCATCGTCGGGACCGCTCCTTTGAACGCCTGCATCACGGTCTTGCCGGCAGCGCGCGTGGCGATCTCTTCGCCGGCCTCGAACTCGGGCAGGGTCCACTCGCCGATCTTCCCGGCCCAGGCGGCATCCCACGTCTTCCGCAGCTCCGGAAACGCAGCCGACCAGGCAGAGAGTGTCTCGCCCCACTCGGCCTCGAGCTTGGTTCCGCGCTCCACCCGGTTCATGTGCGCATAAACCTCGTCCGGGACATAGAAATGCCTGTCCGGGTCCCAGCCGAGTGCGCGCTTCGTGGCAGCCACCTCGTCCGCGCCGAGCGGCGAGCCATGCGACTTCGAGGTATCGACCGCATGGGGTGCGCCGTAGGCGATGTGCGAGCGGACGATGATGATCGACGGTCGTGTCGTCTCGTTCTCCGCCAGCTCGATCGCAGTGCGCAGGAGGGCAAGATCGTTCGCGTCTTCGACCGACTGGACGTGCCAGCCGAGCGCCTCGAATCGCGCGGCGCGATCTTCTGTGAACGAGATCGCCGTCGTGCCGTCGATCGTGATGTGGTTGTCGTCGTAGAAGTAGACGAGCTTGCCGACCGCATTCGTGCCGGCGATCGACCCTGCTTCGTACGACACGCCCTCCATCAGGTCGCCGTCCGAGCAGATCACGTAGACACGGTGGTCGACGAGCTCGTGGTGCGGCCGGTTGAACGTCCCGGCGAGAAAGCGCTCGGCGAGCCCCATGCCGACGCCGTTCGCGAAACCTTGTCCGAGCGGTCCCGTCGTCACCTCGACGCCCGCCGTGTGGCCGAGCTCGGGGTGGCCGGGAGTCGTCGACTGCCATTGCCGGAACCGCTTCAGCTCCGACATGGGCAGGTCGTACCCCGTCAGGTGCAGGGACGAGTACTGGAGGATGCAGGCGTGGCCGGCGCTCAGGATGAACCGGTCGCGGTTCTCCCAGTGCGGGCTTGCTGGGTTGTGCCGCAGCACCTCCGCGTAGAGCAGGTAGGCGAGCGGTGCGAGCGCCATCGCCGTACCCGGATGTCCTGCGTTTGCCTGCTGCACTGCGTCCATCGACAGCGTGCGGATCGTGTCGATGGAGAGCTGTTCGATCTCCGAGTTGGGCAAGCGCTTCCTCCCTGGGTCGCTTCCCGTCGAGCGTAACCGCTAGCGGAACGTCGCCGCGCCCGCTCGGATCTCCTCCTTGAGCGCCGCCTCGGTCTCGACGCTCTGGCCGGCGATGACCGCGGCGATGAGCGCGGAGCCGTGGAAGAACCGGAAGATGGCCGAGCCCTCGGCGAAGTCGCCCTCGAGGGCCGTGGAGTCGTGGCCGTGCGCATCGCCGAGCAGCCTGAAGCTGCGGCCGAACTCCTCGGAGAAGAAGGCGGAGACGATGTCGTAGCGCTCGTCGGCGCCGGCGAGGATCAGGCCCAGCGTGGTGCCGTGGTACGCCGCGTTCGACCAGTGCTCGATGCGGCGATAGCGATGGAAGACCGGGTCGAAGAACTCGGCGACGTCCCCGATCGCGTAGACGCCGGGGCGCTCGGTGGCGAAGCGCTCGTCGACGACGACGCCGCTCTGCACCTGAAGGCCGGCGGCGACCGCGAGCTCGACGTTCGGCACGACGCCGATGCCTGCGACGGTCAGGTCGGCGGCCGGAATCTCCGTCGCCTCGAGGCGCAGGTCGACGCCGTGCTCGCGGTAGACGGCGTGCAGCGCCTCGGACAGGGGCGGTGCCTGTAGCGGCGCGAAGACCATCGGGTCGCGCACGATCTGCGTGACCTTGACGCCGAGTTGCGTCAGCGAGGCCGTGATCTCACAGCCGATGAAGCCGCCGCCGATCACGACGGCGGTCTCGGCGTCGTGTGCGGCCGCGCGGAGGGCGAGCGAGTCGTCGAGCGTGCGGAACGAGGTCGCACCGGGCAACGGACGCGGCCGGGCTCCCGTCGCGAGCACGATCGTGCCGGCATCGACGTGGTCGAGGGACTCGATCACGTAGTCGAGGTGGAGCTCGACGCCGTGGTCTGCGTACCAGTCGGCCGGATGCACGAGCGCGTCGGCGACCTCGGCCTCGCCCCGGAGCAGGCGCTTCGAGAGCGGAGGGCGGTGGTACGGGGCGTAATCGTCCTGCGACCAGATGGCGATCTCGTCCTCGCCGCCCGCGTCGCGATAGCTCTCGACGAGCTTCGCTGCGGCCAACCCCCCTCCGATGATTCCGATCATTCCGGTGTCTGTATACCGTGATTGCGTCGTGGCGGTTCTGATTGCGTCCTCGCTCCGGAAGGAGCTGTCCGGCGGTGTGCTCTTCGACGGCGTGTCGTTCAAGGTCGAACGGGCCGACCGCCTCGCACTCGCAGGCGCGAACGGCGCCGGGAAGACGACGCTGCTGCGGGCGCTCGCAGGCGAGCTGACGCTCGAGGGAGGCGAGCTGGCGTTCGAGAAGGGGACGCGCATCGCCCTGCACGACCAGCGCCCGCCTTCGGAGAGCGATCGCCCGCTGCGCGACTACGTGTTGTCGGGTACTGCGGATCTCGCCGCGGTCGAGGACGAGCTGCGAGCGCTCGAGAGCGCGATGGCCGGAGGCGACCACACACCGGCGACGATAAGCCGGTACGGCGCGGCGCAGGCCCGGCTCGAGCATGCCGGCGGCTACGACTGGCGCGACCGTGCGGCGTCGGTCGTCCGCGGGCTCGGGTTCACGGAGGACGATCTCGACCGGCCGCTCCGCACGTTCTCGGGCGGCGAGCTGACACGCGCGTCGCTGGCGCGTGCGCTCGCGTCGCAGCCGGACCTGCTGCTGCTCGACGAGCCGACGAACCATTTGGACATCGAATCGCTCGAGTGGCTCGAGGGAGTGCTGAAGACGCTCGACGCCGCAGTGATCCTCGTCGCGCACGACCGCTGGTTCCTGGAGGCGGTCACAACGGCTGTGCTCGAGCTCGAAGGGGGTCGTTCCACGTACTTCCCGGGCGCGTGGCACGTCTGGCGCCGCGAGCAGACCGCCCGTTCGATCCACCAGGCGAAGACGGCCGCGCGGCAGACGGAGGAGCTGGCGCGGCTCGAACGGTTCGTCGAGCGGTTCCGGTACAAGGCGTCGAAGGCCAGGCAGGCGCAGTCGAAGCTGAAGCAGATCAAGCGCATCGAGGCTGTGCGCGTGCAGACGCCTGACGGACGCCGACGGACGCTTGGCTTCGAGTTCCTCAAGCCTCCGCGCTCCGGCCGCGACGTGCTCGTCGTCGAGGACGTCGCATTGCAGGCGGGCGACAAGCCGCTGTTCGAGGGGGCGACGTTCGCGCTCGAGCGCGGTGAGCACGTCGCGCTCATCGGGCCGAATGGATCGGGCAAGACGACACTGCTCGAGACCGTGCTCGACCGCCGCCGGCCGACCTCGGGCAAGCTCAGGCTCGGGCACGGCGTCGAGGCCGCGTACTTCTCACAGCACGAAGCCGAGCTCGACGAGCGCGGCTCGGTGCTCGAGGCGGCGATGTCGGGCACTGGGCTGAAGCGCCCCGAGGCCCAGGCGCTGCTGGGGCGGTTTCTCTTCTCCGGCTGGGACGAGCACGAGAAGCGGGTCGTCGCGCTCTCGGGCGGCGAGCGCCGGCGGCTGGCGCTGGCGATCGTCGTCGCGTCGGGCGCGAACTTCCTGATCCTCGACGAGCCCACCAACCACCTGGACCTCGAGTCGCGCGAGTCGCTCGAGGCCGCGCTGGAAGCCTTTCCCGGCACCGTCCTGCTCGTGTCGCACGACCGGGCGCTGCTCGACGCGGTCGCCGGCCGGCTCCTCTCGGTCGAGGAGGGCCGGATCGTCTCCTACCCCGGTGGCTGGGCCGACTACGTCCGAGCGCAGGAGGCCGAGGCGCCTGCTCCTCCGCCGCCGAAGGCGAAAGTCGAGCGGCCGAAGCGGCCGGCGAAGCCGAAGCCGACCGCGCTCGAGCTCGTCGAGGCGGAGGTGGCGCGGGCCGAGGCCCGCGTCGCCGAGTTGGAGTCGAAGCTGGCCTCCGACTGGGGCGACACGGAGCTCGTCGCGGCGCACCGTGATGCGCGCGGCGATCTCGAGGCGCTCCTCAGCCGCTGGGAAGCGCTGTTCGAAGCGAGCGGAGCGCCGGCTCCGTGATGGGGTCGAGGACGAGGATCGCCTCGTCCGCGCCGGCCTGAGCCAGCGCCTCGAGCTCGGACGGAAGCTCGTCGGGACCGAGCGGTGGTGCCTCCGGCTGCGCGCGGCGCTCGCCGGCGCCGCCGTCGACTGCGACGAGCAGGCACGCGCTGCGCCGCACGTCGCCCGGGTCGCGTCCGGCCCGCTCGCAGGCTTCGTCGATCCGTGCGTTCAGCTTCGCGAAGCCGTCGGCGCGGTTGCCGAACTGCTCGAACCAGGTGTTCCACCAGTCGACGTGCGGCAACGTGGCTGCGAGCAGACGCGGCCCCTCGCCGCCGACCATCAGCGGCGGTGTTCGCGCCGGCGGCGGCAGGAGGACTGCGTCGGTGACCGTGTTGAACGTCCCGTCGTACGTGACGCGCTCGCCGCCGAGCAGCCTGCGGATGATCTCGACCGCCTCCTCGAAGCGCGCGATCCTGCGGTCGAACGGAAGCCCGAACGCCTCGAACTCGGCCTCGTTCCAGCCGGCACCCAGGGCGACCCGCAACCGGCCGCCGCTGACTTCGTCCACGGCGGCAGCCGTTCGGGCGAGCAGCGCCGGTTCGCGGAACGCCGTGCAGGCGACGAGCGGGCCGAGCTCGACCCGCGACGTCACGGCGGCAAGAGCCGCGAGCACCGTCCAGCAGTCCCACGGCCCACGCTCGGAGCGGCCGTCGCCCCGGTAGAACAGGTGGTCGCCGACCCAGAGCGAGTCGAAGCCCGTCTCCTCGGCGGCTCGCGCGATCGCCGCCAGCTCGGGCCAGCGGACCTCGCGCTCGACCTCGGGCAGCTGGAGCCCGACCCTCACGCCCAGAAGGCCTCGAACGCCGGCGGATCGCTCGGGATCGCCGTGATCTCGTGCCAGACGCCGTTCGAGTGCGCGATCAGCAGCACCTGGTCGATGTCGAGCTCGCGCCCGAGCCGACTGCCGCGAGCCCGATACACCGCGACGGCATGTTCGTCGTCGGCGAGCGACCACCGGAGCTCGCTCAGGTACGTGCCGTCCGTGAGGCGGCGAGTCTCGCGGAACAGCTCGAAGATCCGCGCGCGGCCGTCGTAGCGCTGCGCGACCGGAACGGTGCCGTTGACCACCCAGACCGCGTCCTCGGCGATCACCTCGAAGAGCGCGCGCGGATCGCCGCCGCGGAACGCGTCGAAGACCCGGCGGATTCCTGCGAGAGCCTCAGCGTTCAAGGGGCGCCATCGTCAGCCCATATCCCTCGAGCTGCGAGTGATACAGCTCGGCGAGCTCGCGGTGCCCGGCCCACACGACCGCCTGCCCGGAGGTGTGGATGCGGTTCGCGAGCGCCATTCCGCGGTCGTAGTCGACACCGGGAATCGTCTGCGCGAGCGCGAAGGCGACGCCCTCGAACGTGTTGTGGCTGTCGTTCAGCACGATCACGCGCCAGGCGTCGCCCGTGCCCGACCCGGTGCGACGGCGCGTACGCTCCCTCGGAGGTGTGAGCGTCGAGCTCATGACGGTGCGAGCGTATCGATCACCGCTTCCGCGATCACCCGGAGCGGCCGTCCCGACACCTGGCTCGCCTTGCGCAGACGCGCGAACGCATCGTCCTCCGAGAGGCCTTCCTTCTCCATCAGCAGCCCCTTGGCGCGCTCGATCGCCTTGCGCGCCGCGAGAGCGTCGGCCAGCGACTCGGCCTCCTCGCGCACTGCGGCGAGCTCTTCGTGCCGGGCGCGGGCGGTCGCGATCGCCGGCACGAGGTCCTGCTCGCGAAACGGCTTGACGAGGTAGCCGAAGACGCCGGCCTCGACCGCCCGGGCGACCAGCTCCTCCTGGCCGTATGCGGTCAGCATCACGATCGGGATCGGTCGGTCGGCGAGGATCGACTTCGCAGCCTCGATCCCGTCGAGCTTCGGCATCTTCACGTCGAGCACGGCGAGGTCCGGCTCGTGGCGCCGCGCGAGCTCGACGGCCTCCGCACCGTCGCGCGCCTCGGCGACGACCTCGTGGCCCGCGCGCTCGAGGAGGTCGCGCAGGTCGAGCCTGATGATCGTCTCGTCTTCCGCGATCAGGATGCGCACGACACATAGACTCGCACGATGCTGCAGATCGACGAAGACGCAGTGGAGGCACTGGCGGGCATGGGCGCGATCAGGATCAGCGGCGAGGAGGTCGACGGCGAGGTGGAGCTCGCGATCGACGACGCATCCGAGCCGTCGGACGGCGACGAGGTCGTCGAGCGCGGCGGCGCCCGGGTCTTCCTGGACGCAGTCGCCGCAGAAGCGCTCGCCGACCAGGTGATCGGCGTCGACGCCCACGGCGACCACTTCCATCTCACGTTCGAAGACCAGCCCGAGTAGCCGGCCGACCCTCGCGCAGGCGGTCCTCCGAGGCGGCTCGTCCGACGGGGCCACGTCCGGTGTCAGACACCGAAACGAAAGTGCAACGCAAGCGTCACGGAAGTGCAACGACTGCGAGCGCGCCCCGCTCCACCACTTGGCGGCGCTCAGGACATGACCGGTGTCAGACACGGGGTTACCGAAGTGCAACGCGCTCTCCACGGGTGGCGGGCGCCGGGGGTCAGAGGTTCCGCAGACGGATCCCGCTGAACTCGAGGGTCGAGGCGATCACGCGGTTCCACAGGCTCCCGAGGTCGGGGACGACACGCAGCTCGATTCCCGCCCGCGCGTGGCAGGCGAGGAGGTCTCCCAGCTCGCCGACCTCGAGCGGCTCGACCGGCTCGCGCGAGACCCAGTAGCCCGCGGCCCGCTCATACGGCTCGAACGTCTGCGGAGGAAGCCGGTAGGCGAACACGTCGGCCCGCGCGGAAGCGGTCGAGCCAGTTCGACTGGAGTGCGTGCACCCGGCGGTCTCGATCGCCGGTCAGGAATCGCTCGACGTCGTCGTCGGACGTCGACTCGATCGCCCAGAACGTCCCGCGCGGGCACTCCCGCGGGAACCAGTAGGCCGGCACATGCGCATCGTCGATCGCCCACACGAGCGGCTCGGGCGAGTCGTGCGAATCGTTCGCCCGCGGCTCGAAGCGCTCGATCGCGCCGTCCTCGCTGACATGCCAGAGCGACGGCTCCGTCACGCCGCGCGCGAAGGCCGCCTTCTGGTCGAGCAACTGGGCGAGCATCCACGGCGTGCCGTCGGGGTCGTAGAACGTCGACAGCCTCACCATCCCCGGGATCTCGTGCCAGTCCTCCACCTTCACCTCCTGCTCCCGCAGCGTTGCGATCGCCGCATCGATGTCGCGAACGCCGAAGGTCGGCGTGATGTTCCCTTGTGCGACCGTCTCGGACTGCCCGAGCCCGATGTTGAACCCGAACGGCGTCTTGAGCTCGCACCAGCCGTACTCCTGCAGCTCGTACTCGAGCTCGAACCCGAGAACGTCGCGGTACCAGGCAAGCGATCGCCCGTAGTCGCTGACGTTGACCGAGATGACGCAGTTCTCCGGGTTGTAGTCGATAGCCATTTGCCCTCCTCCTTGTCTGTCCGCAGCATGTTTTTATACTTCCTACTGTTCCGTGTCAACAGATGAACTGATCGAGCTCTTTCATCATCGTTGGGCACCTCCGGCCCTGGCGTTGCTCGGCGAGCGCGGCGGAGCTCGGTTCGTCGAGTTGCAACGCCGCCTCGACGTCGGGCGGGAGTCGCTGCGCCGCGCGCTCGACGCGCTCACCGAGCTCGGCCTGGTGCGGCGCAACCCGGGCTACGGGCACCCGCTCCGCCCTGAGTACGTCCTCGCCCCGCGCGGGCGCGCGGCTGCCAAGACGGCTACGCGCCTGCTCGCTGCTGGCGAGCCGGATCTCCTGCTGCGCAAGTGGTCGGTGCCGGTGCTGGCGGAGCTGGGCGACGAGCGGCGGTTCTCCGAGCTGCACGCGGCGCTGTCCGGCGTCACACCGCGCGCGCTCGCGCTGACGCTGCGCCAGCTCGAGCACGCGAAGCTCGTGCGCCGCGAGGTCCTGCCGACGCGGCCGCCGTCGACCGTCTACCGCCCGACGTCCCGAGGCCGCCGCGTGCAGGATGCGCTCTAGACCGGGAAGACGACCGATGCGCGCGTCCCGCCGTCGGAGCGCAGCGCGAGCGTGCCGCGCAGCTCGTCGCGCACGAGCGCGGTGACGATCGAGAGGCCGGTGCCCGTCGGCCCGCCGTCCGGGAGCCCGGCTCCGTCGTCGGAGATCGCCAGCTCGACCTCCGAGCCTCGCCGCGAGAGCTCGACGCGCACCTGCGAGCCGCCGTGCTCGAGTGCGTTCTGCAAGAGCTCGGCGAACACGAGCGCAAGCGCCGTCGCGCGAGCGCCCGGCAGCTCGACCGGCTCCAGCTCGGCGGTCACCTCCTTGCTCCCGCCGACGCCCTGAACCAACATGGCGCGAAGCCGGTCGAGGAGGTCGGCGAGGTCGACGTCCTCGTCGCGGCGCTCCGTCAGGAGCTCGTGCACCGCTGCGATGGCCAGGATCCTGTTCACCGCGTGCTCGAGCGCCTCACGTGGATCGGTCGCCTCCTCCGCGCGTGCCTGGAGGCGCAACAGCGAGGCGACCGTCTGGAGGTTGTTCTTGACGCGATGATGGATCTCCTGAGCGAGCACGCCCCGCATCACGGCGCGCCCGTGCTCCAGCGCCACCGCGGCATGGGTCGCGATCGAGGCGAGCAGCTCGCCGTCGGCTTCGGTGAAGGCCGTGTCGCGGTCGGCCACGAGCTCGCCGATCTGCCTGCCGCGCCAGCGCAGCGGCTGGCGAAGCGCGTAGGTGGCAGCGACGCCTTCGGGCCACGCGATGCGGCCGTCGTCGAGCACGAGCGCAGCCCCCGTCGCCTTGAGCGCATCCATCGTCGTCTTGACGATCGCCTCGAGCGACTCCTCGAGGTAGAGCGAGTTCGACACCGCCTCGGAGATGCGCGCAAGCGCCTCGAGCTCGTGGACACGGCGCTGCGCCTCCGCGTACAGCTTCGCGTGCTCGATCGACTGCGCGACCTGCGCCGCGATCGCGAGCAGCAGGTCGACCTCGTCCTCGACGAACGATCGCGCCTCCCTCGTACGCACGTTCAGCGCGCCCTCGAGCGTGCCGTCGCGGGTCAGGATCGGAACGGCGAGGATCGACTCGTACTCGTCCTCGGGCAGGTTCGGAAAGTGCTTGAACCGCGGATCAAGATGCGCCTGCGACTCGATCATCACTGCCGCCCGGGAGGCCGCAGCGGAGCCCGTGATCCCCTCGCCGGGCCGCATCCGCGGCCGCCGTGTCAGCTCGTCGATCCGCGAGCCGTGCGTCGCGCGCAGGACGAGCTCGTCGGCCCGCTCGTCGTAGAGATAGACGAAGCACGCGTCGGCCTCGAGCGCCGAGGCGACATTCGTCGCCACCTGCGAGAGAACCTCCTGCAGGTCGAGCGTCGAGTTTACGGCCTCGATCGTCTCGGTAAGGAGCTTCAGATGCCTGTCGCGCGTCTCCATCACGCAAGAGGGTAGTTTCGGGACGTGAGCACCTACAACTGGCTGTTGATGCTCCACGTCACCGGCGCGTTTCTCTTCCTCGGCGGCGGCGCTGCGGCCGGGATCCTGAACATCCGTGCCTGGCACGCGGAGCGGCCCAGTGAGGTCGCGCTGCTGCTCCGGCTGATCTCCCGGGTGGCCGTGCCGGCGATCGGCATCGGATCGATCACGAGCCTGGTGTTCGGGATCTGGCTCGTGCATGCACCTGGGCTACTCCTACGGCGCGTTCTGGGTCTGGGCGGCAATCGTGCTCTGGGTGATCGCGGGAGCGCTCGGCGGCAGGGGCGGCACGTACCAGAACAAAGCCGGCGCCGAAGCCGGCAAGCTCGCCGCCGCGGGCGACACGATGACTCCGGAGCTGCGAGCCCTCATTCGCGACCCGGTCGGGAACGCGCTCTCGTACGGCTCGGGGCTGACGCTCGTCCTGATCCTGATCCTGATGATCTGGAAGCCCGGCCAGTGATCGCCATGCTCCGCCCGCATGCGTGGGATCTCCCGCTCTTCCTCCATGTCTTCGGAGCGATGGTGCTCTTCGGCGCGGCGCTCGCGACCGCGACCCTGTCGCTCACGAGCTGGCGCCTGCCGGACGTCACGGCGCTCGCCCGTTCGTCGTTCTGGGCATTGCTCGCCGCTGCGATCCCGGCCTGGCTCGTGATGCGGATCGGCGCTGAGTGGACCTACTCGAAGGAGAAGCACGACTTCTTCGCAGGCGGCGACCCGAGCTGGATCGGCGTCGGCCTCATCGTCGCCGACGGCGGCCTGCTGATCCTTCTGCTCATGACGGGACTCGCGTTCTGGTGGAAGCGCTCTCAGAAGCCTCTCGCCGGCCGAATCGTCTCGGGCCTCGCCGTCCTCTACATCGTGCTGCTCGCCATCGCGTGGCTCGCGATGTCGGGCAAGTGGGGCGGCGTCACGGGCTAACAGAACCTTTACTCCGAGAGAGGGAGAATCCTCGCAAACGGGGAATAGGTTCACCGCGATGAGTGCTGTGGCTGTCGATTTGCGCCGGACGACCGGTTTCCTCGTGGCTGATGCCCGGGGTAGGTTCGTCGGGCGGGTCGAATGCCCCATGTACGGCACCTCGCCCGAGACGCCGGACGCGCTCGCGGTTCGCTCGGGCTGGCTCGCACGCAGGCGCCGCCTCGTGCCGGCCGAGTCGATCGAGCAGATCGACAACGGCTCGAAAGTGATCGGCCTCCGGGTCGACCGCGAATCGATTCGCACCTTCCTGTAAGAAGAAGCGCCAGACACCCCGTCGGACGCCTGACGCGCCTCACAGCACGGTCAGGTAGCGGTCGAGCTCCCACTGCGTGAGCTGGACGCGGTACTCGTCCCACTCCTTGCGCTTCAGCTTCACGTAGTTGTCGAAGATGTGGTCGCCGAAGGCGCGCCGCATCAGCTCCGATCCGGAGAACTCGTCGATCGCCTCGCCCAGGGTCTCCGGCAGCGACACGATTCCGCGCTCGCGGCGTTCCTCAGCCGTCAGGTGGTAGAGGTTCGAGTCCATCGGATCCTCGAGCTCGTAGCCCTTCTCGATCCCCTCGAGCCCGGCGTGCAGCAGCGCTGCGAACGTCAGGTACGGGTTGCACGCCGGATCCGGGCACCGGATCTCCGCCCTTGTCGCCTGCTCCGAGCCGGGCTTGTAGAGCGGGATCCTGATCAGCGCCGAGCGGTTCCGCTGCGACCAGGCGACGTAGACCGGAGCCTCGAAGCCGGGCACGAGCCGCTTGTAGGAGTTCACCCACTGGGCGAACACGGGCGCGAGCTCGCGGGCGTGGCGGAGCAGGCCGGCGATGAACTGCTTCCCGACCGTCGACAGGTGGTGCGGATCGTCGCCGTCGAAGAACCGGTTGCGGCCGTCGCTGAAGAGCGACATGTGCGTGTGCATGCCCGAGCCGTTCTCGCCGAAGAGCGGCTTCGGCATGAACGTCGCGTAGACGCCGTGCTTCGCCGCCACCTCCTTGACGATCAGCCGGTACGTGACGGTCTGGTCGGCCATGTCGAGCGCCGAGGCGTACCGCATGTCGATCTCGTGCTGCGACGGCGCCACCTCGTGGTGGTGGTACTCGATCCCGATCCCGACTTCCTCGAGCGCCTTGATCGTCTCGTTCCGCAACTCGGTCGCCGCATCGAGCGCCGTCATCGCGAAGTAGCCGCCCTCGTCGAGCGTCTCCGTCCCCTGGTTGTCCTTGAAGAGGAAGTACTCGAGCTCGGGGCCGATGTTGAACGTGTCGAACCCGAGTGACTGCATCCGCTCGAGCGCCAGCCGAAGCACGTACCTCGGGTCGCCCTCGTACGGCTCGCCGTCGGGCTTGACGACGTCGCAGATCATCCGCGCGACCTTCGCCTCGCCCTCGCGCCGCGGCATCACCCGGAACGACGTCGGGTCCGGGATCGCGACCATGTCCGACTCCTCGATCGCGTTGAAGCCCGTGATCGACGAGCCGTCGAACCCCATGCCGTCGTCGAGCGCGCCCTCCATCTCCGAGGGCGTGATCGCGAAGCTCTTCAGATGCCCTTCGATGTCCGTGAACCAGAAGAGGACGTACTCGACGCCCTCCTGCTCGATCCGGTCGAGCACGGCCTTGCGGGCCTTGGGGTCGGACGTCGCCCGGTCCTTGCTTTCGATCATCGCCACGTCGCCTACTCCTCTCCGACTCCGCTGAAAATCAAAAGACCTCAGGTGCCCCGCGGAAGCTCGGGCGCCTGAGGCCTCGTCGCCTCGAAATCCGCGGCGAGCCTATCAGGCGAGGAGGGGGCCTCCGAGGTGGAGCCACTCGAATCGCTTCCGGTAGCCGAGCTTCTCGTTGACGCGGCGCATGGGCGCGTTCGCGAGGTCGTTCTGCGTTCGGAGCTGGGCGATCCCTGCCGCTCTGGCCGCCTGGATCTGCGCCTGCTTGAGCGCCAGCGCGATTCCGCGCCCGCGGGCGCTGCGTGCGATGCCGGTCATCGAGTGCTGGTAGGTGTCGTCGGTGTGCCGCATCAGCAGGGCGAAGCCGACCACGTGCCCGTCCTCGAGCGCGACGAACGACAGGTCGCGCGAGGTGAACGGGTCGAAGTGGCGCGACTGCCACGTCTCGAACGAGCCGCTTCGAATCGGCTCCGCGGACGGGATGTCCGCATCGGCCTCGAGCGCGACCTCGTACGCCCCGCGGTCGTGCTCGGGTGTGGCCGGCACGAGCTCGATCCCGGCCGGCACGGACGGCTCGCCGCCGGCCTCGGCGAGGTCGAGGAAGACATCCTGCATCCGGCCGAGCTCCTCGAACCCGCGCGCCACGTAGTAGCCGCGTGATCCCTCGTCGTCGTCGCGTACGACGGCGTAGAACCGGGACTTGCCGAGCTGACGTGCGTGCTCCGAGGCCCGGAGGTGGAGCATCGTCCCGACGCCTGCCCGGCGGTGCTCGGCGACGACCCGGATCGTCACGTACGCGAACTCGCCGTCCGGCGCACCTCCGAACTTCGCGACGGACGAAGCGCCGACCGGCTCGCCGTCGCGCTCGGCGAGCAGATCGAGCTGGTCCGGCTTCTTCCGGTCTTCGACGACGACGTCGCGCGGCATCGGGTTGTCCGGGTGCACGCGCGTCCGCACCGCGACGTAGGCGTCGATGTCGTCGTCGGTGAGAACCGGGCGGACCGTGATCACGGCAGCGGCAGCCGGCCCCGGACGGTGATCGCGACGCCCCGATCGGTGTACCCGAGCGACGAGTTGAGGGTGCGCATCGCGACGTTCCCGTCCTGCGTCCAGGTGTACAGCTCGGAGAGCCCCTGCTCCGCGGCGAGCCTGATCGCGGCCTGCTTCAGCGCCCGCGCGATCCCGCGCCCGCGGCGATCGCGGCGCACCGCGGTGAGCGCGTTCTCGCCGCGGTGCGGCTGGTCGGCGTCGACCTCGAACCCCGCGAGGCCGATGATCGCCCCGTCCTCGAGGGCAACGAAACAGCCGTCAGTCTCCCGGAGCCACTCCGACTTCCACGTGGCCTCGTCGACCTGGATCGGGCGGTCGACCGCGAAGTCCTGCACGGCCTCGCGCGCGAGCTCGACGAACAGCCGGTCGGCGAGCTCCGGCCGGCCCGCGAGCGGGACGAGGTCGATCCCCGGGAGCGCCGGCGCGACGGCCTCGTCGGGGCGGATCGCCCGCACCTGCTCCACCTGGCGGTCCGTCTCGCTGAACCCGAACCGCTCGGCGAACGCCAGCGCACCCGGTTCCTCGACATGGCTGCCGGCCTCGTCGTGACCCGCGGCGAGGGCGTGATCGGCGAGCGCGGCCAGGAGCACCGAGCCGACGCCCCGACCGCGGTGGGAGGGCAGGACGCGCGGCTGTACGAACGCGCCGCCGGTGTCCGATCGCGAGGTCACGCCCGCTCCGGCCAGCTCGCCGTCGAGGTGCGCGAGCAGCATCAGCCGCTCGCGCGGCCCGCTGCGAAGCTCCTCGATGCTCGACGTGCGTTCGTTCGGAAGCACGGTGAGCCGCACCCTGCGCCACGCCTCGAGCTCCTCGTCGGTCTCCGGAACGCCCAGCTCGATCATCCCGACCTCTTCAGTTTGCCGTTCTGCTTCGCGTAGCGCTCGCCCGAACGGAAGATCAAGAGGCCGATCGGGATCGAGAACGCGCCGATCAGGAGCAGCGGCCAGACATCGTCCCACTGCAAGCCGGCGCCGTTGAGGATCGAGTCGCGGATCCCACGCAGCGCGTACGTCGCCGGCGAGATCTTCGCGATCCACTGCATCCACTCGGGGAGCACGCTGACCGGGTAGTAGACGCCCGAGACGACGAGCATCAGTCCCTGCGCGACGAACCCGAGCTGCGTGCCCTTCTCCGGAGAGATCAGCGGCAGGACGGCCGTCATCATCCCGACGCCGATGAACGACACCGACGCAATTGCGAGCAGTGCGATCGCCGGTGGATAGTTCGCGTTCGGCAGGTCGATCCCGATGAACGCGACGACGGCGACGAAGATCGCCGCGGCGCGCAACATGCCGTAGAGCACCGCGTACACGCCCATGCCGATCAGGTGCACGGGGCGCGACAACGGCGCCATGAACGTGTACTCGATCGTGCCTTCCCACCGCTCCCATGCGACCGTCTCCGTGACGATCTCGAAGATGATCCCGAGGAATGCCCAGATGACGCCGCCGACGAGCAGCTGCGTCTCGAGCTCGTTCTGCGCCGCCGGCGACAGGTCGACGCCGCGGGCGATGAACACGATCGTCAGCGTGTTGGCGATCGTCCAGATCAGGAACGCGAGGTCCCACAGCAGGTAACGGCGGGTCAGATAGAGGTTGCGCTCGACGACGCCGTACAGGCCGATCAGCTCGCCGCGCAGCACGCGCCGGCGCGTGAAGGTCAGTTCTGGAGTTGTCATGCGAACACCTCTCTCTCCTCGTCCTCTTCGGCGTGCTCGTCGTCGTACGTGCGGCCGGTCGCAGCGAAGAACGCCTCCTCGAGCGTCTCGACGCCGTAGCGCCGTTTCACGTCGTCGACCGGCTCGAGGAACAGCAACTCGCCGCGATCGAGCAGGCCGATCCGGTCGGCGAGCTCCTCGGCTTCGTTCATGTCGTGCGTGCAGAGCAGGATCGTCGCGTCGTGGGCGAGGCGAATCTCGCGGATGAAGTTCTGCACCTCCTGCTTCGAGCGAGGATCGAGGCCGGTCGTCGGCTCGTCGAGCAGCAGGAGCACCGGCGACGTCAGCAGCGCACGCGCGAGCGCGACCTTCTGCTGCATTCCACGCGAAAGGTTCTCCATCGCCTCGTTGCGCCTCCCCGACGGGAACCCGACCCGCTCGAGGATGACCGGGATCTTCGCGTGGGTCTCGCGCGGGCCCATGCCGTAGAACCGCGCCGCGTAGGCGAGGTTCTCGGCAGCGCTCATCTTCTTGAAGAAGCTCGCCTCGACCGACACGCGGTTGACGAGCCGCTGCACGGCTCGCTCCTCCTTGAACACGTCGTGCCCGAAGACGCGCGCCTCGCCGCCGTCCGGCAGGAGTAGCGTCGAGAGCAGGCGGACCAGGGTCGACTTGCCCGAGCCGTTCTGGCCGAGGATCGCGACGCACTCGCCGCGAGCCATCGAGAAGGAGACGCCGGCTAGGGCCGTACGCCGGCGGCGGCCGAGGCCCTTCCGCCGTGTGAAGACCTTCTCCAGGTCACGTACTGCAACTGCTTCTGGAACCACGCCATGCTCCTTGGGATCGTAGAAAGAGAGACCGAACGAAGACGCACCTCGACCGCTGTCAGCGGCGAGGTGTCACGTCTGCGTTGGTGATCCCGGTCATGGCGGCAACCAGCATACGCGAGGCGCCCCGCCGCCGCAAACTTCTCCCCTTCGGTCGACGTCCAAACAGCGGATGACCAGAAGGGGTCTCGTCATCGTGCTCGCATCGCTCGTGGCCGTCCCGAGCGCCTTCGGCGGACAGAGGGCCGTCAAGCCGGACCGCCCCGCGATCAACCGGCTGCTCGACGAGTTCATCCCGGCCGTCGTCGAGCAGAAGGACCTGAAGCGCGGCTGGCAGCTCGTCGGCGGCGTCGAGCGCGTCGTCTCCTACCGGCAGTGGCTCACGGGCAACACGTCGGTTCAGAGCTACCCGGCGAAGGGCACCGCCTTCCACGGCTGGATCCTCAACTACTCCTATCCGGGCGATGTCGGCTTCGACATCCTGCTCCAGTCCAGGAACCCGAGGCAGGGAGCCTGGTCGTTCCGGGCCGAGGCCCAGAAGCTCGGCGGCCGGTGGAAGATCACGACCTGGTACCCGGTCGCCGAGTACGCGCCGCCCGGGCAGACACAGCGGGTGAACGGGCCGGCCGATCTCGGCGCCGCGGGTGCCACCTCGGCTTCGGCGAACGAAAGCCGCCTCGGCGCGTGGGTGCTCGCGATTCCGGTCGCGTTCATCGGCGCGCTGATCGCGGGGGCACTGGCGATCGTCGGAATGCGATGGTGGCGCCGCCGGAAGCGCGTCAGGGCGATCGAGCGGTCACTGGCTTCGGACCGCTGAAGCGCGCGCCGCCTCGATCGCGGCGACCGCCTCGGCCCGGTTGCCGAAGCCGCGCGTCTCGGTCTTCTCGTTCTCGAGATCCTTGTACACCTGGAAGAAGTGCTCGATCTCGTTGCGGAGCTCGGCGGGGACGTCGTGGATGTCGGAGATCCGCATCCACGCAGGATCCTTGAGCGGGACGCAGATGATCTTCTCGTCGAGGCCCTTCTTGTCGGTCATGTGGAACACGCCGACCGCGCGGACGCGGATGCGGCAGCCCGGGAACGTGGGCTCGCCGACGAGGACGAGCGCATCGAGCGGGTCGCCGTCGTCGGCGAGCGTCCCCTCGATGTAGCCGTAGTCGGCGGGATAGCTCATCGACGTGAACAGGCGCCGGTCGAGCACGATCCCGCCGAGGCCTTCGTCGAACTCGTACTTGTTCCTCGACCCCGAGGGGATCTCGACGAAGACCACGCCGTCGCTCATTTCCCGCTCCGGCGCCGGCGAAGCCGGTGCCTTCGCTCCTGATGAGCTCCGTCGAGCCTACGCTCATGTCCCCGCTCCGGCGCCGGCGAAGCCGGTGCCTTCGCTCCTGATGAGCTCCGTCGAGCCTACGCTCATGTCGTAACACTACGGACCGTGGACCACCACGATCACGACCACGGCACCTCAGCCGAGACGGACATCCGGCCGCTCACGGTCGCACTTCTCCTGATTCTCGGATTCATGGTCGTCGAGGTCGCGGTGGCGGTCGTCGCCGATTCGCTCGCCCTGCTCTCGGACGCGGCGCACATGCTGGTCGACGCGGCGGCGCTCGGCCTGAGCGTCTGGGCGGCGCGGCTGGCCCTGCGACCCGCCTCGGGGCGGATGACGTTCGGGTTCAGGCGGGCCGAGATCCTGGCCGCGCAGGCCAACGGCATCACGCTGCTCCTGCTCGGGATCGCGATCGTCGTCGAGGCGATCAGGCGGCTCGAATCGCCGCCCGACGTGCGCGGCGGGCTCGTCTTCGGCACCGCGCTCGTCGGCGCGGCCGTGAACGTCGTCGCCCTCTGGCAGGTCGCACGCGCGAACCGGCGCAACCTGAACGTCGAGGGGAGCTACCGCCACCTGCTCACGGATCTCTACGCCTTCGCGGCGACCGCGGCGGCAGGGCTCATCGTCTGGACCACGGGCTTCGAGCGCGCCGATCCCATCGCATCGCTCGCCGTGGCCGGGTCGATGCTCCTGACGGCCTGGCCGCTCCTGCGCCGCAGCGGGCAGATCCTCCTGGAGGCCGCGCCCGAAGGGCTCTCGCCGCAATCCGTCGGCGACGCGATCGCCGCCCATCCCGGTGTGACGAGCGTGCACGACCTGCACGTCTGGGAGATCTCGAGCGGTTTTCCGGCTCTCTCCGCGCACGTGCTCGTCGGCCGCGGCGAGGACTGCCACGCGATCCGGCGAGAGCTCGAATCGATGCTCCACGAGCGCTTCTCGCTCGACCACACGACGCTCCAGGTCGAGCACACCTCCGACCGCCTGCTCGAGATCCGGCCCTTGCGAAACGGCCGCCCGGACCGCTAGCGTTCGTTCCAGTTGGCGCCGACGACGGCGCCGGCGGAGGCATTGAGGCCTCACCACTCTGCAGGAGTGGTGGGGCCTTTTTTGTTGGTCCAACACGAGAAGGAGCACCGATGACGAAGTTCAAGCTCGAATACATCTGGCTCGACGGCTACGAGCCCGTGCCGAACCTGCGCAGCAAGACGAAGATCGTCGAGTTCACCTCCGAGCCGGCGCTCGAGGACCTGCCGGTGTGGAACTTCGACGGCAGCTCGACGCGCCAGGCCGACGGCTCGAGCTCCGACTGCGTGCTCCAGCCGGTGGCGCTCTTCGACGACCCGGCGCGGACGAACGGCCGGCTCGTCATGTGCGAGGTCCTGCTGCCCGACGGCCGCCCGCATCCCTCGAACAGCCGCGCGTCGATCACGGACGACCCCGGCACGTGGTTCGGGTTCGAGCAGGAGTACTTCCTCTATCGGAACGGGGCGCCGCTCGGGTTCCCGCAGGAGGGCTTCCCGGCCCCGCAGGGCGAGTACTACACCGGCGTCGGCTTCAAGAATGTCGGGGACGTCGCACGCGAGATCGTCGATTCGCACATCGACCAGTGCCTCGAGGCCGGCATCAACCTCGAGGGCATCAACGCCGAGGTGGCGAAGGGCCAGTGGGAGTTCCAGATCTTCGGGAAGGGCTCGAAGCGGGCCGCCGACGAGCTGTGGATCGCGCGGTACCTGCTCCTGCGGGTCTGCGAGCGCTACGGCGTCGACGTCAACTTCCACCCGAAGCCGCTCGGGATCGAGCACGACTGGAACGGCTCCGGCCTGCACACGAACTTCTCGACCAAGGCGATGCGCGAGGTCGGCGGAGAGGCGTTCTTCGAGTCGTTGATGAGCGCATTCGACGCGTACAAGGACGAGCACATCGCCGTCTACGGGCCCGACAACCACCTGCGGCTGACCGGGCTCCACGAGACGCAGGCGATGGACACGTTCAGCTACGGCGTCGCCGACCGCGGCGCCTCGATCCGGATCCCGCACGCGCTTCGTCGCGAACGGCTTCAGGGGCTACCTGGAGGATCGCCGCCCGAACTCCATGGCCGATCCGTACCGCGTCGCGGGGCGGATCCTGCAGACGATCGAGACCGTCCCGGCGAGCGCACCGGCACTCGTGCTCGAGGAAGTGGCGGCGTAGCGATGCACAAGGTCGAAGCGATCGTCATCCGCGAGCGCGTCGAGACCGTGATCGACGCCGTCGAGGACGCCACGGGTCACGTCGGCGTCACCGTGATCGAGGCAATCGGCCACGGCCAGGAGCGCGGCGTCACCCACGAGTACCGGGGCCGCATCTTCGAGTCGCGGTTCCTGCCGAAGGCGCTGCTCGTCTTCATCGTCCCCGACTCGATCGTCGACGAGGTCACCGCAGCGATCGTCGACGCGGCCCGGAGCGGCAACGAGTCGGGCGACGGCCTCGTCTGGGCCTGCCCTGTTTCCCACGTCATCCACAACCGGACCGGTACGAGCCTGGAGGAGGCGACAGTCGATGCCTAAGAACCACGATCTGCTCATCGCGGCATCGACGATCTGGGTCGTCGTCACCGCCATCCTCGTCATGTTCATGCAGGCGGGCTTCGCGTTCCTCGAAGCAGGCCTGACTCGGATGAAGAACGCGGGCCACATCGCCGGCAAGAACGTGCTGATCTTCGCCCTCTGCTCGCTCGTCTACTGGGCCGTCGGCTTCGGCCTCGCGTTCGGCGACGGGAACGGGCTGATCGGGACCGCCGGGTTCTTCCCGTCGGTCGGCGAGCTGACCTCGGTCGGCCAGAAGCCGTTCGAATGGTTCTCGGAGGTACCGGGGGCGGCGGGCTACATGTTCGAGGTCGTGTTCGCGGGCGTCTCGCTCGCGATCGTCTGGGGGGCGATGGCCGAGCGGGCGAAGCTGTGGGTCTACTTCGCGTTCGGGATCTGGTTCACGATCACGTACTCGATCGTCTCGCACTGGATCTGGAGCCCGCACGGCTGGCTCTTCGCGAAGGGCATGCAGGACTTCGCCGGATCGACGGTCGTGCACTATCAGGGTGCGCTCGCCGGCCTCGCCGGCGCGCTGATCCTCGGCCCGCGGATCGGCAAGTTCGGGACGGATGGGCGGGCGAACCCGATCCCCGGCCACAACATCCCGTATGCGGTGCTCGGCACGCTCATCCTCTGGTTCGGGTGGTTCGGCTTCAACCCGGGCTCGACGCTGTCGGTCGACTTCGGAGGCTTCGGCTACTTCGCGTACGTCGCGCTCACGACGAACATCGCCGCGGCGGCGGGCGCCGTCTCCGGCATGTGCGTCGCCTGGGCGAAGCTCGGCAAGCCCGACATCTCGATGATGCTGAACGGCGCGCTCGGGGCTCTGGTGGCGATCACGGCGGCGTCCGGGTTCGTCGCGCCGTGGGCGGCGATCGTGATCGGCGTCGTTTCCGGCGGGATCGCGGTCTTCGGTGTCATCTTCGTCGAGCGGATCGGGATCGACGACCCGATCGGCGCGGTCGCGGTGCACGGCATGTCGGGTGTCTGGGGCACGATCGCGACCGGCCTGTTCGCGGTGCCGGCTCTCGCGCACCGCCTCGCGACCGGCCAGGGCGGTCTCGTGTACACCGGGCTCGTTCCATCAGGTCGGCGTCCAACTGCTCGGCCTCGTCACGGTCGGCGCGTTCGCGTTCTCGACGTCCTACGGCGCGCTCTGGGTGATGAACAAGGTGTGGGGCATCCGGGTCGAGCCGTCGGTCGAGACGCAGGGCCTCGACGTGCACGAGCACGGAATGTGGGGCTACCCCGAGTTCTACATCCCGGTCCCGGGCGGCTACGGCACCGAGTCGCACGGGCATCTCGGCGTCCATCGGCCGCATGTCGCTGCGCCGGTCGCCGCAGCTGCAGCAGCACCGGCAGCCGAACCGGTCGTGAAGGAGCGAGGCCGCCCGCGGCGTCTAGAGCGCTGCGGGCGGCCTCGCTGCCGTTCGTTCGCTGCCGCTCAGCGGATCGTGAACGAGACGGTCACGTCCGCCGTCACGTCCTGCGTGCCGGCCTCGACGGGCGTCGAGTCTGCGGCCTTCGCCGCGATCCCCATCGACCGGTAGACCGGCGGGGAGGCTGTGCCCTGCTCGACCACGGTGGTGATCGGCCCGACCGCGAAGCCGCCGGCGTCGGCGAGAGCGAGCGCCTTTGCGCGCGCATCGTCGACGGCCTTCTTGAGCGCCTGGCGGTAGAGCGCGTCGCTGTCCGACACGTCGAGCGTCGGCCCGTCGACGGTGTTCGCGCCTGCGGCGACCGCGGCATCGATCAGGGCGCCGGCCGCATCGATCTTCGCCTTCGCGGAGATCGTGTTCTGGGCCGTGTAGCCGGTGACGTTGCCGGACTGGTCGGTCTGCGGATAGAGCGAGACCTGCTGGGTCTGCAGTTCCTTGCCGCCGGCCCGCTTGAGCGCGTCGACGACGGCGTTCGCCGTGCGCGCGTTCTCGGCGAGGGCCGAGGCCGCGGTGGCGGCGTTGGTCCGCACGCCGGCGGACACGCTCGCCTCGTCGGGTACGGCCGTGACGACACCGTGGCCGCTTGTCGTGACGAGGTTCGTCTGGGTGCTGTCGCCGTGTGCGGCCTCAGGGCGCGCCACACCGGCGAACGCTACAGCGGCAGCGACGCTGCCTGCCGCGAGAAGGAGGATCACGAGTCGTCTCATGCCCTTCCTACGCCGCCGACCTGGTTTCCTGTCACACGTGCGCTACCGGTTCGTCGACTGCCGCTGGTCAATGACCGACGCCGAGCTGGGGCGGCGCGAGTACCTCGAGAGCCACATCCCCGGCGCGGTCTTCGTCGACGTCGAGCGAGAGCTCTCGGCGCCGCCCGGAGCTCTCGGCCGGCACCCGCTGCCGACCGCGACCGCGTTCGCCGAGGCGATGTCCCGCGCGGGGATCGAGGCAGGCGTCTTCGTCGTCGCCTACGGCTCGATCGGCGGGGCCGAGCGGCTCTGGTGGCTCCTGCGCCACTTCGGCCACGACGACTGCGCCGTGCTCGACCTGGCGGCGTGGCACGGCCCGCTGCGCGGGGGTTTCGAGACGGTCGAGCATGCGACGTTCGTCGCCCGGCCGCGAACCGACGACACGATCGAGCTGGCGGAGCTTGCAGAGCAGCGGGATGCGCTCGTCGTCGTCGACGCACGCGTCGCCGAGCGCTGGCGCGGAGAGCCGAACGCCGTCGACCGCGTGCCGGGCCGCGTCCCCGGCGCGCTGAACGCACCCTGGAACGAGGCGCTGCCGTCACTGCCGGACGGCGAGCTCGTCGCGTACTGCGGCTCCGGGGTGACGGCGACGGTCGTCCTGCACCGGCTGCACCTCGCCGGCCGGGACGGCCTGCTCTTCCCCGGCTCGTGGTCGGAGTGGGAGCAGCACCCCGAGCTGCCGGTCGAGTGCGGGGAAACTAGGGCTAGGCCGCAGCTGCAGCGGCAGAGGTGTTCGTGGAGTGCGCGCCGGTGAAGGGCGCCAGGTACCGCTCCCAGCGCTGCGGGATCTTCGGCGTCGAGAGCCGGATGAAGAGGACCGGTGCGGGAGGCCGCGGCCGCGCGGGCAGGACCATCTGGATCTCGTGCGGCAGCCGGTTTCCCTTGCGCAGGTTGCACGGAGCGCAGGAGGTGACGACGTTCTCCCACGTCGAGTCGCCGCCCCGGGAGCGCGGGATCACGTGGTCGAGCGTCAGCCGGCCGCCCGACGTGCCGCAGTAGACGCAGCGCCAGTTGTCACGGGCAAAGAGCGCCCGGCGCGAGATCTTGCGCTGGACCATGCGCGGCACTCGCACGTAGTGCACGAGCCGGATGACGTGGGGCCATCGATAGGTGTCGGTGGCGGAGCGCAGCGGCCGGTCGAGCTCTTCGACGACCTCGGCCTTGCCCTTGTAGACGAGCACGTGCGCGCGCCGCAGCGAGCACACGTTGAGCGGCTCGTAACTCGCATTGAGAACGAGAACCTGCTGCACCTTGCGCGAACTGTACCGACCGGTCACGGAGGGAAACCACAGGTTTCCCTCCGTGGGCCTCCCTTCCGGGATCGCCGCCCGTGGAACGTGGCTTCGCCTCCCGCCGGGCAAAGCCCGGCTCCGGCGGCGAAACCGCGGTGACCCGAAGAAGTGGTTCGTGCCAAGTTGGCACAAGATGTTCACCGTCGAGTGAGCGCTGACGACTCGCTGCCGGAGCCGGGCTTCGCCGGGCGGGAGGCGAAGCGCGAACGGGCAAGGCGATCCCGGAAGGGAGGGTTCGGGAGGGAAACCCGTGGTTTCCCTCCCGACTTAACGGCCCATGGCGCGCTCGACGGCCTCTTGCTCCTCTGGTGAGAGGGCGACCGAGGCGCGGCCGCGTTCGAGCTCCTTCATGTAGATCCGCGCGTAGTCGCGGCCCTGGATCGCCGTCAGGACGAGCCCGGTCCGGCCGGAGTCGAGCAGTGCGAGGGAGGCCGACTGATGGCCGCCCGTGTCCTCGTAGGCGTCGTACCTGACGATGGCGGTGTTCGTGACTGTCGCGTCGACGCGGCGGTCGACGCGCGCGAGGCCGGCGACGACCTCGTCGACCGCGCGATGGAGATCGTCGATCCGCGCCTGCAGCGAGACGGCGAAGTCGACGAGATCCTTGCGGCCGCCGCCGACGAGGGTTCGCTGCGCCTCCCGGAGGCGCCGCACGCGCACCCAGGCCCACCAGGCGACACCAAGACCGATCGCACCCACGGCGACGCCGACGACGGCGACCGCGAATGCTGCTCCGGCAGACACGTGCACGCGCCGAGGTTAGCGCCCCCAGGCGAACGAACCAGAGGTCACCGCGGCAGCCGGCGAGTGAGCACACCCGATCGCCGCCGAAGCTCGGCTTGGCCGGGCGGGAGGCGAACCGCCGAAGGGCAAGGCGTGCCGAGGGAGGGGTGGGCCCGCGGAGGGGAACCGTAGGTTCCTCTCCGCGTCTTAGCCGAGCGAGAAGATGACCGGGAAGCTGGCCTTGTTGTTGTCCGTGTTGCGCTCGCCCGGCACGGTCGCGACGTCGACGTGGACCGTTGTCTTCTGAGCAAACGGAACCTGGCCGAGATCGCCGAACGTGACCGACTTCGTCTGACCCGGGTTGATCAGGGCGAGGGTCTTCGTGCGAACGATGGCGCCCTGCGGCTTCTGGATCGTCAGCGTCACCTTGATCCCGACCTCCTGCGAGTCACCGGAGTCCTGGATCGTGACGACGAACGCGAGCCCGGTCGTCGCGACGACGGTGTTCGTCTCCGTCTGGGAGAGCGTCTGGCCGCCCGGCAATGTCTTCACGTCGACGATGTTCGTGCCATGGATGCCGGTCGGCGTGCCGCCGGTCGTCGTGCCGCGCAGCCGTGTCAGGAGGAGTGACATCGAGCGCGCCGTCATCAGCTCGCGGTTGGCGACGAACTGAGAGCTCGGGATCGTGACGCCGCTGATCCCCTCGCTCTTCAGCTGGGCCGTCGCCGGGACGCGGTACAGGTCCTCCCAGACGATGTCGCTCGCGATCAACCGGTCGGCTTGCTCGGAGAGCACCGTCGCCTCGCCGTCGGTCTTCGAGTCGGGGTTCGCGGCAAACGTATCGGCCAGCCCCTGGATTCCGCTGACCCGCAACTGCAGTGCCTCGATCATCTGCTGGTGCTCGTCGCGCAGCTTGCCGGGCGCGTTCAGATCCTCCGCCGACGTCACGTTCTGGCGCTCCTGCTCGGCGTAGCTTCGGAGCTTCGCCGCCAGATCGGTCGCCTTCGCGCCCGGAGTGATCAGGGCGTTCGCGACGGCAGTGCCGTTGTCCTCCGAGCTCTTGGCGATCACTGCGGCCTTGTCGGAGTAGCTCTTGGCAGCGGAGTGCTTCGACGTCGACGCGCACGACTGCAGCAGCAGGCCGAAGAAGACGAGCAGCGCAACGACGATCGCGAGCAGCGCGAGCAGGCGCAGGGCAGGCGTCAGGCCGTGCGGCGGCGCGCCGTCTCCGCCGCCCGTCCCGGTTCCGCGACCGCCCCGGCGCGGCAAGCGCGTGCGCGGCTGTTGCGACTCCGTGGTCGCCGGCTCGTCCTCGAAGAAATCGAAGTGGAGGTCGTCGTCGCGCGGGTCCACCGAGCCAGAATCTACCCTGATGACCGGTCGGAGAAGGGTTTGCCCCACTCAGGCCGTAACTCCCCAGCGTGTCCTCGGCGGCAGAGTCCCACGACCTCTTCCTGGGCCGGTACCGGCCGATTCGGCCGCTCGGCTCCGGCGGGATGGGGCACGTGTGGCTGGCCCGCGACGACCAGAGCGGCCTCGACGTCGCGCTGAAGATCGTCCCCCGCGAGGGAAAATCGGGGCATCGCGCCGAGCGCGAAGCCCGTGCGGCCGCCTCCCTGAGGCACAGCCGCTGCCAGCGGATCATTGCGCTCGCCCGCGACCCGGCGCACGTCTACATCGCCTACGAGTACATTCCCGGCCGCACGCTGCGGGAGGCGATTCGCAGCGGAGAGCTCGACGACAGGCGCGCGCTCGAGGTCGGCGCCCAGATCGCGGAGGCGCTCGCCCACGCGCACGGCCGCGGGATCGTCCATCGCGACGTCAAGCCCTCGAACGTGCTCCTCGCCGAGGCCGGCCACATCGACGTGCGCCTCCTCGACTTCGGCCTGGCCCAGATGGCCGAGTTCGACACCCTGACCGGGCTCGGCGACATTCCGGGGACGCTCGCCTACATCTCCCCCGAGCGCCTCCAGGGTGAGGCCGCCACCGCCGCGGCGGATGTCTGGGCGGTGGGCGTACTGCTCTGGGAGGCACTGGCCGGCGAGCACCCGTTCTGGGGCGGCGACCTCACGGACACGGCAAGGCTGATCCAGCAGGGTGCCCCGCCGCTCGAGACGCGCCGGCCCGACCTCCCACGGCACGTTCTCGAGACGGTCTCGGGCGCGCTCTCCGCGAGCCCGCAGAGAAGGCCGTCCGCAGCGCAACTGGCACAGGAGCTGCGTTCACTCCCGAAGAAGCGCCGCCGCCGGCGTGGCGTACGACCGCCCAAGCCGTCCCGCACGAAGACCGAGCTCGCCACCGACCGGCTGCTGCCCGCCGCGCTCGCGGGAATCGCAGCCGGCTGGGTCTCGGCGACGATCCCGTTCTACCCGGCGCAGTGGCCGGCCGGCCTGGCGTTGGCCGGCGCCGCGCTCGGCTTCGCCGCCCCACGGGCGGGACTCGCATTCGCCCTCGCAGTCGGCTTCTTTCCCCTCGCGAACATCTCACTCGGGCTCGCGGCCGTCTATGCCGTCCTCGCCGTGGCCTGGACGGTTCTCAACTGGCGCGACGCCCGGGCCGGCCTCCTGCTCGCGGTCGGACCGCTCCTCGCGCCGATCGCCGCCCTGACCCTCCTGCCGGTGGCGACCCAGTTCGCGCGCGGGACCGTCCGGCGCGCGCTCCAGGCAGGCGCCGCCGTCCTGCTCGCCGGGCTCGTGGCCGGCCTCAGGGGCGCGCGGCTCCCGTTCGACGGCCGGACGCCGCCGCTCGGGCTCGGGGTCGACGGCTCGGACCGGCCGAGCGCCGTCGCATCGGCCCTGGCCTCGCAACTCGGCGCACACCCAGCGCTCGTGGCGGAGGCGGTCGTGCTGGCCGTCGCGGCCGCAGCGCTCCCGTACGTGCGCAGGCGCGGCCCGTGGCCCGCGGTCGGGTTCGGAGCCGCGCTCCTCGCGGCGACGGCCTTGCTGGCCCCGGCGGCCGCCCTCCTTCCGCTGGTCGCCGCTGCCTGGCTGACGGCAGGCGTACTGGTCTTCGAGGCCCACCGAACGGCCGAATCAACCCCGTAGACTTCCCGCTCCCGGGAACGCTCCGGGCACTCCGCCATGTCCGTGCTCCGCGCCATCGAATCGAAGCTCGAGTCGCTCTTCGAGGGCGTCTTCGGCCGCGCGTTCCGTACGAACGTGCAACCGGTCGAGCTCGCGCGCAAGCTCGTCAAGGAGATGGACGACCACAAGAACGTCTCGGTCTCCCGCGTCTACGTCCCGAACGAGTACACCGTCTATCTCTCGCCGGGCGACCGCGAGCAGTTCTCGAGCTACGAGCAGCAGCTCGCAGGCGAGCTCTCCGACTATCTCGCCGAGCACGCACGACGCGAGGGGTACGCGCTGCTCACACCGCCGAAGGTGCAGCTCCAGACCGACGCCGACCTCGACGTCGGCGTCTTCGGGATCGCGACTCGCATGATGCAGCCGGCCGATCCACCGGCCGCCGCCCCGCCGAGCGAGCCCGAGCCGAGCCACACGATGATCTACAAGCCGGCCGCCGCCCCGCAGCCGACCGAGGCGGCTTCGCCGGTCGAGCTCGGCGTCGAGCGCGAGGTAGCGATCCTCAGCTGGGACGGCGAGCGGCACGAGCTCGCCAAGCGGCGGGTCGTCCTCGGGCGGTCGAAGGACGCCGACCTGCAGGTTGCCGACCCGAACGTGTCGCGACGGCACGCGGAGCTCCGCCAGGAAGGGGCGACCTACTGGCTGATCGACCTCGACTCGACGAACGGTGTCGAGGTGGGGGGCAAACGGGTCAAGCGCCTGAAGCTGGAGGACGGCATCCGGTTCACGATCGGCTCGACGGAGATCGCCTTCTCGCGGGAGAGCGCGTGACGCTGCTCGGATCCGCTCAGGTCGAGAGCACGCTCCTCCTCCTGAAGATCGCGTTTCTCATCCTTCTCTACCTCTTCATCTGGCGGATCGTCCGTTCGGCCGCCCGTGATCTACGCCTGCCGCAGGAGTCGATGATCCTCGGCCCGCAGCAGGCGGCCGCAGCCGGTCTCGTGCCGCAGGCGTCGGTGCTCGACCTCGGCAAGCTCGTCGTGATCACCAGCCCAGCGCTACTCGAGGGTGACGTCGTCGCGCTCGACGCGCGCCCGCTGACCGTCGGCCGCGGCGGCAACAACGACGTCCCGCTCGCCTCCGACGAATACGCGTCGAGCCGCCACGCGCGCTTCGAGGCGCGGCGCGACGGCGTGTACGTCGAGGACATCGGCTCGACGAACGGCACGTTCGTCAACGGCATCCGCCTGACCCGCGACCGGCGACTCGCCCCCGGCGACGTCGTGCGCGTCGGCGAGACCGACCTGAGGTTCGAGCCGTGATTCGCATCGGCATGCACCAGGTCCGCACCGACCCGGGCCGCAAGCGGCACCACAACGAGGATTCGTACGTCTTCCAGCCGCCGCTCTTCGCGATCGCGGACGGCATGGGCGGCGCGCGCGCCGGCGAGGTGGCCTCGGCGCTCGCCGCGGGCGCGTTGAACGAGGCGGGCGTCGACGGCGGCGGCACGAAGCGCGTCGTCGAGCTGATCCAGGAGGCGAACCGGCGCGTGCACGAGCGTGCGCAGGTCGACGCCGAGACGACCGGCATGGGAACGACGATCACCGTTGCGCTCGTCGAGGACGACGGGACCGTGACGTTCGGCCACGTCGGCGATTCTCGCGCCTACCTCCTGCGCGACGACCGGCTCGAGCAGCTCACCGACGACCACTCGCTCGTCGCCGAGCTCGTCCGCCGCGGTGAGCTGTCGGTGGAGGCCGCCGAGGTGCACCCGCAGAAGTCCGTGATCACGCGCGCGCTCGGAACGGATCCCGACGTCGACGTCGACGCCTTCGCCATCGACGGCGCCGCGGGTGACCTGTATCTCATCTGCTCGGACGGGCTCTCCGACATGGTCGACGGCGTCCTGATCGAGTCGATCCTGCGGGAGCACCGCGACAACCTCGACGAAGCGGCGCGCAGCCTGGTGCACGCGGCCAACCGGGCAGGCGGCGACGACAACATCACGGCGATCCTCTTCGAGCTGACCGAGGCGCCGGTCGCCACCGGTGAGCCGGACGAGCGGACACGCGAGTACGCGAGGGAGCCCGACGAGGAAGACACGCTACACCCGGAGGACGGAGTCGCCGCCATCACCATCGCCGAGGTCGAGGCGGCGGCGCCCGCGCAGACAGAGGAAACGTCGGCCCCGCAGGCAGGGCTCGGCAGACGGCTCCTGGCGCTCGCGGTGATCGTGGCGCTCATCGTCGTCATCGTCGTGCTCGTCTGGTGGGGGCTCGCGCGCTGACCGGGCTGTCCTACCGCAACCGGGAACTGCTCTTCCTGGGCGTCGTCGGCGTCCTGACCGGCATCGGCTTCGCGTCGGTGTACATCGCGCGGCAGTCGCTCGTCAGCTGGGGCTCGCTGAGCTACGCCCTCTTCTTCTTCGGCCTCTACCTCGCCGCGCACCTCGTCGCGCGCGCGACCGTCCCGTATGCCGACCCGTATCTCCTGCCGATGGCCGGACTGCTCACCGCGATCGGCGTGACCGAGATCTACCGCCTCGGCGCGGACGACGCCTTCAAGCAGGGCCTCTGGATCGTGATCGGCGTCGCGCTGTTCGCCGTTGCCCTCATCCGCCTGCGACGCGACTTCCGCGTGCTCGAGCAGTACAAGTACCTGTTCGGGATCGGAGCGATCGTGCTGCTCTTCCTGCCGCGGGTACCGGGCGTCGGGACGACCGTGAACGGCGCCCGCCTGTGGGTGCACTTCGGCTCGTTCAGGTTTCAGCCCGGCGAGTTCTCGAAGATCTTCCTGATCGTCTTCCTCGCCGCGTATCTGCGCGAGAAGCGGGAGACGCTCGCACAGGCGCGGCTGAAGGACGTCGGGCCTCTGCTCCTGATCTGGGGCGCCTGCATGCTCGTGCTCGTCTCGTCGAACGACCTCGGCTCGGGGCTCCTCTACTTCGGCATCTTCCTGGCGATGCTCTACATCGCGACGGCGCGGCTCTCGTTCGTCCTCGTCGGGATCGGCCTGTTCCTCGCGGGGGGCTACGAGGCGTACCGCCGCATACCGCACGTCAACGAGCGCGTGACGATCTGGCTGCATCCGTGGACGTCGTCAAAGGTCTACTGCCCGTCCTCGGGCACGCTGACCCTGCGCCAGGACTGTCAGAGCTACCAGCTCGTCAAATCGCTGTACTCGATCGCGAACGGCGGCTTCGGCGGGGCGGGGCTCGGGAAGGGCACGTTCACGACGACCGACGGGAGGCCGCTGATCCCGTACGTCTCGAGCGACTTCATCTACTCGGCCCTCGCGCAGGAACTGGGCTTGATCGGCGCGGCCGCCCTCCTCCTCGTCTTCATGCTGTTCGTCGCACGAGGGATGAAGATCGCACTGCAGGCCCATGACGGCTTCTCGAAGCTCCTCGCCGCCGGGCTCACCTTCGGCTTCGCCCTGCAGACGTTCATCATCGTCGGCGGCGTCCTGCGCATCATCCCGTTGACGGGGATCACGCTGCCCTTTGTCTCGTACGGGGGCTCGTCGGTGGTCGCGAACTTCCTCTTACTCGCGGGGCTGCTCCTCGTCTCGGATCGGGCGAACAGATGAACAAGCAGATCTCGCGCGTTGCGATCCTCTCGCTGCTCCTGCTGACGGGGCTGATCGTGGCGACGACGTACTGGCAGGTGTGGGCCGCACCCGGCCTCGCCGCCCGGCAGGACAATGCGATCGAGCGCGTCGCCCAGTTCCGCATCAAGCGCGGGTTGATCATCACCGGCAAGACGGTGCTCGCGCGGAACGTCGCCAAGAAGGCCGGTCCGACGACGCTGTACTTCCGCTACTACCCGACGAACGGCTTCGCGTCGCAGACCGTCGGCTACTCGACCCAGGGCCGGGCCCGCGCGGGGCTCGAGCGCTCGCAGAATGCGTACCTGACCGCCGCCAACGCGAACCTCGGCACGATCTGGAGCAAGCTCAACGACGAGCTGAAGGGCACGACGGTGCGCGGCAACAATCTCGTCCTCAACCTCCGGGTCGGCGCGCAGAAGATCGCCCAGAACGCCCTGCGCGGCAACTGCGGCGCCGCGGTGGTGCTCAACCCGAAGACCGGTGCCGTGTACGTGATGGCGTCGTCGCCGACGTACAACCCGAACAACATCGAGTCGCCGCGCGGCTTTGCGCACATCATCCACTCACCGGCTGCCTGTCCAGGCTCGGCGGCGCCCCTCCTCAATCGCGCGACGGCAGGGCTGTACTCACCGGGCTCGACCTTCAAGACCGTCACGGCGGCTGCGGCCCTCGACAACGGCGTCTACAACCGCGACTCGCGGTTCGACGACCCCGGGTACTGCGTCGAATACGGTCAAAAGGTCTCGAACGCCCTCAACCCGGACCAGACCGCCGAGAGCTACGGCAACGTCGACTTCCTACAGGCGTACGAGCACTCGATCAACGCCGTCTTCTGCAACATCGGCAAAACGCTCGGGGCGAAGAAGGTGCTCGACCAGGCGAAGAAGTTCGGCTTCTACTCGAAACCGCCGATCGAGCTGCCTGCGAGCGAGGTGGCGGCGAGCGGGCTCTACAACCTGAATACGCATTCGCTGTACGACAACGCGGGCATCGTCGACCCGGGCCGGCTCGCGTTCGGGCAGGAGCATCTGCTCGTGACGCCTCTGCAGATGGCCCTCGTCGCGGGCGCCGTCGCCAACGGCGGCAGGATGATGGAGCCCCACCTGATCGCGAAGGTGACCTCACCGACCGGAAAGACGCTGGTCAAGACGAAGCCGAAACTCTGGCAGCGGGCGATGAAGCCGCAGACGGCTGCGACGATGAACGAGTTCATGCAGGCGGTCGTCAACGGCGGCACGGGACGAGCGGCGGCGATCCCCGGGGTCAAGGTCGCCGGCAAGACGGGAACCGCCGAAACAAGCCAGAATCGGGTCTACACCGCATGGTTCATCTTCTTCGCGCCGGCCGACGATCCGCAGGTCGCGGGCGCCGTCGTGCTGGAGCACCAGCTGAACGGGTTCGGCGGCTCGGTCGCCGCCCCGATCGCGAGGCAACTGATGGAGGCGATCCTCCCCGCAGCGTCGAAGTAGACGCCCGCCGCACATGACCACCACAGACACCCTGATCGACCGCATTTTCGACCAGCGCTACGTGATCAAGCGCAAGCTCGGCTCGGGCGGGATGGCCGACGTGTACCTCGCCGAGGACCAGGAGCTCGGGCGCCGCGTCGCGCTGAAGCTGCTCGACGACCGGCACGCGTCGGATGAGCAGTTCGTCGAGCGGTTCCGGCGCGAGGCGCAGAGCGCCGCGGGACTGAACCACCCGAACATCGTCTCGATCTTCGATCGCGGTCGCGCCGAGGGCACCTACTACATCGCGATGGAGTACCTCGACGGGCGCACGCTCAAGGAGCTGCTCGTCCGCAACGGCCCGACCCCGATCCCGATCGCGATCGACTACGCGCGCCAGATCCTGAGCGCGCTCGCGTTCGCGCACCGCCACGGGATCGTTCACCGCGACATCAAGCCTCACAACATCGTCGTCGGCGGCGACGGCCGGCTGAAGGTGACGGACTTCGGCATCGCGCGGTCCGGCGCGTCGCAGATGACGGAGGTGGGCTCGATCGTCGGAACGGCGCAGTACCTCTCGCCGGAGCAGGCACGCGGAGCGCCCGTCGACCCGCGCTCCGATCTCTACTCGCTCGGCGTGGTGCTGTACGAGATGCTCACGGGCAGTGTCCCGTTCACCGGCGAGACTCCGGTCGAGATAGCGATGAAGCACCTGTCGCAGGTGCCGACGCCGCCGTCGGAGCTGCGGCCCGATGTGCCACACGACCTCGACGCGGTCGTCATGCGCGCGCTGGCCAAGGATCCCGGCCAGCGCTACGGGTCGGCTGAGGAGATGGACGCCGACCTCGCGCGTGTCGCACGCGGCGTGGCCGTGTCGCGCGAGACCGAGGACGCGATGACCCAGGTGCTCTCGGGCGCCGGCATCGCGGCAGCGCAGACGATGGTCACGCGCCCGCGCGCCGTCTCCCCGCCGGCGCCACCCGTCTATCGCGCGCCCGGCTCGTACTACGAGGAGCCGCCCCCGGGCCGCTCGATCTGGCCGTGGCTGATCGCCCTCGGCCTCATCATCGCGGCGGGGCTCGGCGGCTGGTTCCTGTACATGAAGATCCAGGACCAGCTGAACAAGAACAAGCCGATCGCGGTGCCGGATGTCCGGCTGCTCGCCCGGCCTCTCGCGGTCACGCAGATCCAGAACGCAGGCTTGATCCCGCGGGTCATCAAGGCGCCGAGCGACACGGTTCCGTCCGGCCAGGTCTCCGATCAGAACCCCGGCGGCGGCTCGAAGGTGGCCCGCGGCTCGACCGTCACCCTGACCGTGTCGAGCGGCATCCCGCAGGTCCGCGTGCCAAATGTCGTCGGGCAGGACGTCACCTCGGCAGTGCAGGCCCTGGCACAGGTGGGCCTCCAGCCGAAGATCGTCAGGATCTTCTCCACCGCTCAGATCGACACCGTCACCGCGCAGCAGCCCGCCTCGGGCGACCTGATCCCGAAGGGCGAGACCGTGCGCATCAACGTCTCGCGCGGCGCGAAGCCCGTCCAGGTTCCCGACGTCACCGGCCAGCCGTTCGCGAACGCGAGATCGGCGCTCCAGGGCCAGGGGTTCATCGTCGTCCGCATCGACATCCAGTCGGACCAGGCCAAGGGCGTCGTCGTCCAGTCCGACCCTCCGGCCGGCTCGAGCGTCGACAAGGGCTCGAGGATAACCCTCTCCGTCTCGAAGGGCCCGGCGACGACCCAGGTACCGAATGTGCTCAACCAGAACCAGGCCGACGCGACGCTCACGCTCCAGCAGGCCGGGCTGAACGTCGCCGTGATCATGGACCCGGTCACCGACCCGAGCCAGGATGGGATCGTGATCTCGACGGATCCCGCGCCGGGGGCGGACGCAACCTCGGGCGAGACGATCACGATTCACGTCGGCCAGCTCACGGCTACCACCCCTGGCGGCGACGGCACTGGCACGACCACGACGTTCACGACGCCGTGAGCCGCCGCATCGCCGTGATCCTGGGCGGCCGCTCGAGCGAGAACCCGGTCTCCGTCGCCTCCGCGTCGAGCGTGATCGCGGCGCTCGAGTCGAGCGGCAACGACGTCGTGACCGTTCAGATCGACCGGGCGGGAAGCTGGCAGCTCGGCTCGGGCCGCAAGGCTCTCGAGCCGGGGTCGCGGCTGCCGGCGCGCGACGTCGCGGTGACCCTCACCGACGTCGACGTCGTCTTCCCCGTGCTCCACGGGCCCTTCGGCGAGGACGGGACCGTCCAGGGACTGCTCGAGCTGGCCGGAGTTCCCTATGTCGGGGCGGGCGTCCTGGCCTCGGCGCTCTGCATGGACAAGGACGTCTTCAAGTCGGTGCTGCGTGACCATGGCATCCCCGTGACCGAGAACATCACGCTGCGCCCCGGCGACGAGCCGCGGAACCCATTCGGGTACCCCTGCTTCGTCAAGCCGGCGCGGCTCGGCTCGAGCGTGGGGATCTCGAAGGCACACGACGAGGAGGAGCTGCGCGCCGGCGTCCGGCTCGCGCTGGAGCACGACGAGAAGGTGCTGGTGGAGCGGTTCGTCGCAGGCACGGAGGTGGAAGTCGGCGTGCTCGGGAACCTCGAGCCGATCGCATCCCTGCCGGGCGAGATCGTCGTCACGCACAACGAGTGGTACGACTACGAGGCGAAGTACGACGACGGCGAGATGGATCTCGTCGTCCCTGCGCGCATCACCGACCGACAGCTCGAGCGCGCGCAGGAGCTTGCGGTTCGCGCGTTCATCGCCACCGATTGCGAGGGCATGGCGCGGGCCGATCTGTTCGTCCGCGAGGACGGCGAGGTGCTCGTCAACGAGCTGAACACCATCCCGGGCTTCACCTCGACGAGCGTCTATGCCCGATTGTTCGAGGACTCGGGCATCCCGTACGCCGAGCTGCTCGCGCGGCTGGCCGACCTCGCCGTCGAACGGTTCGAACGGCGGAGCGCGCTCAAGTTCTGAGACGGCTCTGGAACCCGTGGCGCCTGCACACGGTGCGGTTCCCGGCGTTGAGCGCGCCGGACGAGCAGGCGTTCGACGAGTTGCTGGAGTCGACGCAGCCCGGCGGCGTCGTCGACTACGACCTGCCGCAGCCGAAGTGGTGGTTCCTGCACCGCCAGATTCAGCGCGGGTACCTCGTCCACGGCTCGAACGAGCCCGCGATCGAGGAGTTCCGCGTCCGGGACAACTTCGACGCGCACGGCCTGCCGATCCGCGCGGTCTTCGCGTCCGACGACGCGATCTGGCCGCTCTACTTCGCGGTGGTCAACAGGCCCGTCGCACAGAGCTACATCAACTGGTGTGAGCACGTCGACGGTGCGTCCCGCTACCTCTTCTCGATCGGCTCCGATCCGCGAGACGAGCAGTCGTGGACGACCGGGACGATCTACCTGCTGCCGCGCGACACGTTTCGGGCGACACCTTCCAGCCGCGAGCTCGTCAGCGAACTGCCGGTGATGCCCCGCGCACGGCTGACGGTGGCGCCCGACGACTTCCCTCTGCGCAACCGCACACGCGGCCATCGCCGCGGCGACTCGGTGCGGAAGGTCTCGATCCTGCACGCACTCAGGTTCCCTTCACCTCGGTGATCGCGGCGTTCTCGTAGCTGCCGCCGAGGCGAGTGATCCAGATCTCGTAGTACGGGTACGCCCTGCCGGAGATCGAGAAGGTCGTGCCGTCGTCGACGGTCTCCGACGGGGAAACGTCGGTCGTGAAGCCGCTCGACGCATCGCCGCCTCTGATCACCGCGACGAAGCCGGGAGTCGAGGTCGAGATCGTGAGCTGCTTCGGCTGCGAGCCGCTCGCCTTCAGGACGAGCCCCACGCCGGGCTTGCCGAGCGACGGATGGTCGAAGTAGCGCTCGGTCGTCCAGGCCGTCGTCGCGTTTCCGTCGGTCGCGTTGGGGATCTGCCTGTCGTTCTCGCCTTTTCGCCCCGTCCCGAATGGGTCGTCCGTCGCAACGGCGCTCAGCGCGACCGGCCCGCTGCCGCCGCCGCCGCCCGGCGACGAGCCGTGCCCACGGAGGACGAAGTAGCCGCCGACCGCGCCGATCGCGAGCAGCGCCAGGACGAGCGCGATCAGCGGCCAGGGCGAGACACGGCGGCGCCGGTGGCGCCGGGTCGGTGACTGCGGAGGGATCACCTGCGTCCATTCGGAGCCGGTGCGCAGATCCGCGACGCACGCCTCGAGCTCCGCGGCGAACTCGGCCATCGACGCGAACCTGTCCGACGGCCGCTTCGCCATCGCCCGCTCGATCGCAGCGTCCACGCGTGGCGGTACATCGGGGCGCTCGACATGGACGCTCGGCGGCGGCTCGTTGATGTGGCGCATCGCGACGGCGACGAAGTTCTCGCCGGGGAATGGAACCTTCCCGGTCAGCAGCTCGTAGAGCACGACGCCGAGCGAGTACACATCGCTGTGCTCGTCGACGACCTGGCCCTGTGCCTGCTCCGGCGCGATGTAGTCGGAGGTGCCGAGGACCGTGCCCGTCTGCGTCATGCCCCGATGCATGTCGAGCGACCGCGCGATGCCGAAGTCGGTCACCTTCGCGGTGCCGGAGGCGTCGACGAGCACGTTCTGCGGCTTGACGTCGCGGTGCACGAGGCCCTCGCGATGCGCGAAGGACAGGCCGTGTGCGACCTGGATCACGAGCTCGAGCGCCTGCTCGACCGGCAGCGGCCCGCTCCGCTGAACGAGCCGCTTCAGGTTCTCGCCCTCGACGTACTCGAAGACGATGAACTGCCGTCCCGCATGCTCGCCTCGGTCGATCACCGTGACGACGTTGGGATGCGAAAGGCTTGCGACAGCGCGCGCCTCTCGTCGGAACCGCTCGACCGACGCCTCGTCGCCGCCGTGGTGGTCGTGCAGCACCTTCAACGCGACCTTGCGCTCGAGCAGCCGGTCGTGAGCGCGGTAGACGCTGGACATTCCCCCGGTCCCGACGAGCTCCTCGAGCTCGTATCGGTCGACCAACACGTCGCCCACCATGGCGAACGTGAGGGTAGCCCTGTTCGGCTGCTGCCCGGAGGCCTACAACGACGCCGACAGAGCGTCTTCGAACACCTGGAGCGCCTCGTCGAGCTCGGCGTCCGAGATGACGAGCGGGACGAGGACGCGGATGCAGTTCCCGTCCACCCCGGCCTTCAGCAGGAGGAGCCCACGCGCGAGTGCCTCGTCGACGACCTTGGAGGCCACGTCGGCCGCCGGCTCGTTCCCGGCGCCGACGAGCTCGATCGCGACCATGGCGCCGAGCCCGCGGACGTCTCCGACCTGCGCCCAGCGCCCCTGCCAGCTCTCCATCCGCGCGCGGATCGTGTCGCCGATCGCAACCGCACGTTCGACGAGGCCTTCGTCCTCGATCACGTCGAGCACTGCGACCGCGGCAGCCTGGGCGACCGGGTTGCCCACGTAGGTCCCGCCGACACCGTTCGCGACCGGTGCATCCATGACCGCCGCCTTGCCGAGGACGCCGGAGAGCGGCAGACCCATCGCGATCGACTTCGCGACGGTGATCAGGTCCGGCTCGACGCCGAAATGCTCGATCGCGAAGAAGCGGCCGGTGCGCGCGAACCCCGTCTGCACCTCGTCGCAGACGAGCACGATGCCGTGCTCGTCGCAGATCTCGCGGAGGCCGGCCACGAACTCGGTCGTGGCGGGAATGAACCCGCCCTCGCCCTGCACCGGCTCGAAGACGATCGCGGCGACATCCTCCGCAGCGACGAGCGTCGAGAAGGCCCGCCTGAGCGCCGCGAGCGCCGCCGCCGCGGTCGGGCCGCGGAAGGCGTTCGGATAGGGAACGCGGTAGACCTCGGGCGCGAACGGCCCGAAGCCGCCTTTGTACGGATGCGTCTTCGACGTCAGGGCCAGGGAGAGGTACGTCCGGCCGTGGAAGGCGCCCTCGAATCCGATCACCGCCTGACGGCCGGTGTAGGCGCGCGCGAACTTGACCGCGTTCTCGACCGCCTCGGTGCCGGCGTTGAAGAACGCCGCCTTCGCAGGGCCGGAGAACGGCGCCAGGCGCAGAAGCCGCTCGGAGAGCGTCGCGTAGATCTCGTACGGGACGATCGTGTAGTCGGTGTGCGAGAACCGCTCGAGCTGCTCAGTCGCCGCGGCGATCACCTGCGGGTGCGAGTGGCCCACGTTCAGGCAGCCAACCCCGCCGGTGAAATCCAGGAACGTGTTGCCGTCGACGTCGGTGATCGTCGCACCGCGTCCCTCGGCGGCGACAATCGGGAACGTCACCTGCAGCGGCGCCGCGACGCTCGCCGCGAGACGATCCAGAACCTCGCGCGAGAGGGGGCCGGGAATCGTGGTCCGAAGCTCGATCGTCCGCGTCGCAGCCATCTCTTCGAGCGTAGCGCACTACCCGCCCGATGTCTGCATATGTGAATAGCGTTCAGTCAGCTGCGGCGGCGGCGGAGGTGCGGCGCGCGACGAGCTCCAGCGGCAGGCGCTCGGCGGGTACGTCGCGGCGCGGCTCCTCGAGGAGCCCGAGCAGGAGGTCTGCCGCGCGCCGGCCGCTTTCGTACAACGGTTGACGGATCGTCGTCAGCCCGACGTACGCGGCGATCTCGACGTCGTCGAAGCCCACGACCGACAGCTCGTCGGGAATGGCGACGCCGGCCGCCGTCGCACCCTCGATGACCCCCAGCGCCTGCGTGTCGGATGCTGCGAACACGGCCGTCGGACGAACCTCCGCAGCGAGCAGCTCGTCCAGCAGCCGGTGCGCCACGTGCCGGCCGTGCGGCCCTTCCTTGATGTGCTCCGCCGGCGGCTCGATCCCCGCGTCGGCCAGTGCAAGGCGATACCCCTCGAGGCGTTGCGCGCTCGAGGTGAACCCGAAGGGGTTGACCTCGGGATCGCCGACGAACGCGATCTTCCGATGGCCGAGCTGAAGCAGATGGTGTGTGGCGAGGTAGCCGCCCGCGGTGTTGTCGACCGCGACGCTCGGCAGAGCCGGGTGCTCGCTGTCGAGCAGCACGGCCGGCACACCGGCGCGAGCGAGCAGGTCGGGCTCCGGGCCGTCGAGCGGGAAGGAAACGACGATCGCACCGTCTGCGCGTGCGCGACCGGTGAGATCGACGAGTTGATGGCGGCGCTGCTCGGGAGTCTCGACGTCATGCAGCACAAGCTCGTACTCGCTCTCCCGGAGCGCCGCCGCGACACCGCGCAGGCGCTCGACGACGGAGGCGCTGGTGAAGAAGGGTGCGATGACCGCAATGGTGTTCGTCCGCCCGCGCCGCAGCGACTGCGCGGCTGCGGTCGGCTGGTAGCCGAGCTCATCGATCACGGCCAGCACGCGAAGCTGCGTTGCGCTGCTGACCAGCCTGCCGCCGTTCAGGACGCGGGAAACGGTCCCCACGCCGACCCGTGCGACGCGCGCGACGTCCGCGATCGTGGTCGGACGGCCGGCCCGCAGGCGCCGGGTGCCGCTCACGCTGCCGCCGGGCCGGCGGCAGCGGAGCACTGAAGCGTTGGAAGCGTTTCCATCTTCTCTCGGCGCATGGTGCCAGATCGGCGTTGACAGATCACGGCTGCTCTGCCAGCATAAATCCTCCGAAATGGAAAGGTTTCCAGCCGCACTGCCAACTTTGCGGCGGACTCGTCGTCGGAGGTGTTGGGCGAGGCCGCACCGAGCCGTTCGGCCGGACGCGGCTTACACTCCCCGCAAAAAGGTGCCTGCCCCCGGCTGGCCCGTTGTGTCCCCAAGTACGGAAGGGCTGTGAATGCACAATTCGCTCAAGCGCATGTGGGCGCTCGTCGGTGTCGTCGCCGCAATTGCTGCGGTCGCCGCGACGTCGGCCGGTGCGTCCCACAAGGCGGGGCCGACGATCGTGATCTGGACGGATGCAGATCGCGCGGCCGCCGTCACGAAAGTAGCCAATGCCTGGGCCGCCTCGAGCGGCGCGACGATCCAGGTCGTAACCAAGCAGTTCCCTGACATCCGTGACAACCTCGGGACCGTCGCTGCTGCGGACGCCCCCGACGTGATCACGGCGGCTCACGACTGGACCGGCCAGCTGGCCGCGAACGGCCTCGTCGAGCCGATCTTCATGAGCAACGCCAACAAGACGCACTTCCCGGCGTACACCACGAACGCCTTCTCCTACGGCACCGCCGTGAAGAAGCTGTACGGCGTCCCCGTGGCCGTCGAGAACATCGGCCTCGTCGTCAACACGAAGCTGGCGAAGGTTCCCACGACCTTCTCGCAGCTCGAGACCGAGGCGCTCAAGGTGAAGAAGGCCAAGCACCAGACCTTCGGGATCGCGGTGCAGCAGGGCTCCGGCGGAGACGCGTACCACATGTACCCGTTCTTCTCCGGCCTCGGCGGCTACGTCTTCGGCACGAACAAGGCCGGCAACCTCGACCCGTCGGACATCGGCGTCGCGAACCCGACCTTCCTGAAGAACGCCCCGCTGATCGACAAGTGGAACAAGGAGGGGCTGATCAGCTCGAAGGTCGATGGCTCCGCCGCTCAGAACGCGTTCCTCAAGCAGCAGACCGCGTTCTGGATCACGGGCCCGTGGAACTCGGACCTGCTCAAGAAGAGCGGCCTGCAGTTCAAGATCGTCCAGATGCCCGCGATCGCGAAGCCGTCGGTGCCGTTCCTCGGCGTCCAGGGCTTCATGGTCACGAAGTACGCCACCGTCCATGGGGTCGACTCGGCCGCCAAGGACCTGGTGACGAACTACATGGCCACGCCGAGCGCCCAGACGCAGCTCGCAGCTGCGAACGGCCGCCCACCGGCGAACCTCGCCGCCAAGTCGAGCGACCCGGTCCTGGCGCAGTTCTCGGCCGCGTCCAAGGGCGGAGTGCCGATGCCGAACATCCCGCAGATGAACTCCGTCTGGTCGGATCTCGGCCAGGCGTGGGTCCGCTCAACGAAGGGCTCCGGCTCGATGGCAGCCGCGAAGTCCTTCAAGGCCGCCTCTCGCAGCATCGCTGCGAAGATCGGCTAGTCGGTTGAATTGCCGGCGGGCGTCCCTCGGGCGCCCGCCGGATCTCTCCGAACGCGACCACGCATGAGCGCCACCGCCGCCCCCACGCCGACGCCGGCCGCCGCCCCGTTCAAGCCCGGCCTGATCTCTCGGGCGATCGCGTCGATCTCGGGAACACCCGGCCTCGTCCTCAAGTACACGTTCCTGGCGGTCACGAACGCGCTCGCCATCTGGGCCGCAGTCGTGCTCGCCGATCGCCAACACTGGATCTCGCTGGCGATCCTGGTCGCCGCCACGCTCGGCATCGACTACGTCTACCTCGCCCCCGGCGCGCGGTGGCTGCCGGCGAAGTTCATCGTCCCGGGGACCGTCTTCCTGCTCGCGTTCCAGATCGTGCCGCTCCTCTACACGATTCAGATCGCGTTCTCGAACTACTCGACGGGTCACGTGATCAGCAAGGGCGATGCGATCAAGGTGATCAAGGTCAACTCGCTGCAGCCGCCTCCGAACGGACGGCAGTACGAGATGGCGCCGGCTCGCGACCAGGACGGCCGGCTCGTCCTGATCCTCCACGACGACGCGTCCGGGGCCGTGTATGTCGGCTCGAAGAGCGGCTTGACGCCGCTCCCGAAGTCGGACGTGACGGTTGCTGCCACGGGCCAGCCCACTGCCGCGAAGGGCTACACGCTGATCAAGCGCGCCGAGCTCTTCACGCTGGACGCCCAACTGAGAGCGCTCACGGTCCCGACGACGGGTGATGCGGCCATCCAGGCGCAGGGAGTGAGCCAGGCGGTCGAGCTCGAGCCGACCCTCCGCTACGACCCGCAGCGGAACGTCTTCGTGCGGATCAGCGACGGGCAGGTGTTCAAGGACAACGGGAAGGGGTCGTTCGTCTCCGGCAAGGAGGAGCTCGAGCCCGGCTGGAAGGCCTACATCGGGTTCCACAACTTCGGGAAGCTCGTCAACAACCCGCTCTACCGCACGCCGTTCATCAAGGTCTTCATCTGGACCTTCGCCTACGCGACGCTCACGGTCTTCCTCTCGTTCGCGACCGGGCTCTTCCTCGCGATCACGCTCGACAAGCAGGGCCTGCGCTTCCAGCGCTGGTACCGCTCGGTGATCATCATCCCGTACGCGATCCCGGGCTTCCTGAGCCTGCTCATCTGGGCAGGGCTCCTGAACGACGACTTCGGGGTCGTCAACAGATCGATCCTCTCGCATGTCGGGGTCAGTGTTCCCTGGCTCTTCGACGCAAACTGGGCTCGAGTCTCAGTCATCCTCGTCAGCGTCTGGCTGACAACGCCCTACTTCTTCCTCGTCTCGCTCGGAGCGCTCCAATCGATCCCGGCGGAGCTGACCGAGGCGGCGCGTGTCGACGGCGGCGGTGCGTTCGCCGTCTTCCGCCGCGTGACGCTTCCCCTGCTGCTCATCGCCGTCGGGCCGCTCCTGATCGCGTCGTTCGCGTTCAACTTCAACAACTTCAGCAATGTCTATCTGCTCACCGGTGGTGGGCCGTATACCGACGCCTCCTCCATCGCGGGGGCGACGGACCTCCTCATCACCTACACGTACAAGCTCGCGATCGCGACGGGCAAGGGCAATGACTACGCCCTGGCGAGCGCCGTCTCCATCATCATCTTCTTCATCCTGGCGATCATCTCCGGCATCGCCTTCTACCGGACCAAGGCGTTCGAGAACCTCGCGTGAGTACCAGCGAGCACGTAGAAGCGACGACGATCCCCGCCGTCAAGGCCCAGGCCGCGCCTCACCACCGTCCGAAGCTGAAGGACACCTGGTGGCGGCACGCCGTCGGGATCGTCGCGATCGTCGTCTCTCTCTTCCCGGTCGTCTACACGCTCTCGTCGGCGTTCAATCGCGACAACTCGCTACAGGGTGCGTCCCTCATACCGACGCACGTGACGCTCCACAACTTCGGCAACCTTTTGCACAACAACGTCGCGACGACGAGCGGTGGCAAGGCCGACGCTCCCTACCTCAACTGGATCGTCAACTCGATGATCATCGCCGGCGCGACGGCGATCCTCGCCACCCTGCTCGGCGCGTTCGCGGCATACGCCTTCAGCCGCTTCAGGTTCAAGGGACGGCGGATGGGCATGGTGACGCTGCTGCTGATCCAGATCTTCCCGCAGTTCGCTGCGATCGCGGCCATCTACCTGCTCGTGCTGAACCTCGGCGACATCTTCGCGCCGCTCGGCCTGAACTCGCTGCTCGCAGTGGTGATCGTCTACCTCGGCGGCGCGCTCGGCGTCCAGGCCTGGCTGATGAAGGGGTTCTTCGACACGATCCCGCAGGAGCTCGACGAATCCGCCCGGGTGGACGGTGCGACCCCCGCCCAGATCTTCTGGGGCGTCGTGCTGCCGCTCGCGACACCGGTCCTGATCGTCGTCGCCCTGATCTCGTTCATCTTCACGTTCAACGAGTACGTGATCGCCTCAGCGCTCCTCCAGACGAACGACCATTTCACGATGCCGGTGGGGATGAGGGGCTTGATCAGCGACCAGTACGGCAAGGCCTGGGGGCCGTTCGCCGCGGGGGCGCTGATGGCGGCAATCCCGGTCACAGCGCTCTTCCTCTTCCTGCAGAAGTGGATCATCGGCGGGCTGACGGCCGGTTCGGTCAAAGGATGAGCGTCGCTCCGGAGCAGCAGGTGGGCCGGATCACGACCGGCCCTCATCACGACGGCTCGGAGCTCTACGTCGTCGACCGGCCCGACGAGCTCGGCGGCGAGGCGACGGTGCGCCTGCGGACGCCGCGCGGTGCCGCCGACCGCGTGCTCCTGCGCTACTCGCGGGACGGCGAGCCGCACACCGCCGAGGCAATGATCGATGCGGAGAGCGAGCACGAGACCTGGTGGCGGGCCTCCTTCCCGGTCGTCAACCCGGCGACCCGCTACCGCTGGCTGCTGGCCGGCGGGAAGATCGGCTACGGCTGGCTGACCGGGAACGGGGTCTACGCCCACGAGGTTCCCTCGGCGGACGACTTCGTGCTCGGGCTCGACGTTGGGCCCGACTGGCACCTCTCGTCGGTGGTCTACGAGATCTTCCCGGACCGGTTCGCCTCCTCCGGCGTCGACGTCGCCCGGCCCGAATGGGCCGAGCCGACCGCCTGGAACCAGCCGCCGACCGGACGCGGCCCCGCCACTCCGCGCGAATGGTACGGCGGCGACCTACCCGGGATCGAGCGGCACCTCGACCACATCGAGGCGCTCGGCGCGAACGTCGTCTACCTCACGCCGATCTTCCCGGCCGGCTCCAACCACCGCTACGACGCGACGAGCTTCGACCACATCGACCCGATCCTCGGTGGCGACGAGGCGCTTGCGTCGCTGGCGCGGGCCGCGGAGGCCCGGGGGATCCGGCTCGTCGGCGACCTGACGCTGAACCACACCGGCAAGCGGCACGAATGGTTCCTCGCTGGCCAGGCCGATGCGCACGCGACCGAGCACGGCTTCTACTACTTCGACCCGGCCGTGCCACACGGCTACGAGTCCTGGATGGGTGTGCCCTCGCTGCCGAAGCTCGACTGGCGCGACACCGAGCTCCAGGCGCGCATGCGCGCCGTGATCGGACGCTGGCTGCACTCCGGGCTGGCCGGCTGGCGGGTCGACGTGGCCAACATGACCGGCCGGCACCACGCGGTCGATCTCAACCACGAAGTGGCGCGGCTCGCTCGCAACGCCGCCGACGGCGCCCTCGTCGTTGCCGAGCACGGTCACGACTTCCGCCCGGATCTCGACGGAACCGGCTGGCATGGCGTGATGAACTACGCGGGCTTCCTCAAGCCGACCTGGTGGTGGCTCCGCAGCGACGACTTCGACGCCGACGTCTTTTCGTCCGCGCCGGCGCCGCGCTACGACGGCGCCGAGCTCGTCAGCGTGATGAAGCGCTACCGGACCGGCGTTCCGTGGAGTGCGATCGCGCACTCGTGGACGCTGCTCGATTCGCACGACACGGCACGCTTCGCGACGGTCGTCGGACGGTCGACGGCGCTACACGCGGTCGGCGTCGGGCTGAGCGCGACGACGCCCGGCGTCCCGATGATCTTCGCCGGCGACGAGCTCGGGCTCGAAGGCGCCTGGGGGGAGGACGCCCGGCGCACCATGCCCTGGGAGGATCCGGGCGCCTGGGACACCGGCCTGCTCGAGACGTACCGCAGGCTGCTCGGTCTCCGCCGCTCGAGCGACGCGCTCGCGCGCGGCGGCATCCGCTACCTGCACGTCTCGGCCGACGCCGTCCTCTACCTGCGCGAGTCGGCCTCGGAATCGCTCCTCTGCCTCGCGGCCCGCGCGGCGCACTCTCCGATCTCCATCCCCTTCACCGAGCTCGAGACGCTCTACGGCGAGGACGCACGCGATGGCCTGCTCCCAGCCGACGGCCCCGCTTTCCACGTCTGGAGGATCCATGGCTGACGTCGCGTTCGACGAAGTCGACAAGGTCTACGACAACGGCGTCCAGGCCGTGTTCGAGCTGACGCTCGACGCCCACGACGGCGAGTTCCTCGTGCTCGTCGGGCCGTCGGGCTGCGGTAAGACGACAGCGCTGCGCATGGTCGCTGGGCTCGAGAGCATCAGCGGCGGGACGCTGTCGATCGGCGGACGGGTCGTGAACGACCTGACGCCGAAGGAGCGCGACATCGCGATGGTCTTCCAGAACTACGCGCTCTATCCGCACCTGAGCGTGGCCGAGAACATCGCGTTCGGACTCCGTTTGCGCAAGACGGACAAGTCGGTGATCAACGAGCGCGTCGTGTGGGCGGCGAAGATGCTCGACCTGACGCCGTACCTCGACCGCCGGCCGAAGGAGCTGTCCGGCGGCCAGCGCCAGCGCGTCGCCATGGGCCGCGCAATCGTGCGCCATCCACAGGTGTTCCTGATGGACGAGCCGCTCTCGAACCTCGACGCGAAGCTGCGTGTGCAGATGCGCGCCGACATCGCCAAGCTGCAGGGCGAGCTCGGCGTCACGACGCTGTACGTCACCCACGACCAGGTCGAGGCGATGACGATGGGCGACCGCGTCGCCGTGATGAGCCGAGGCCGCCTGCAGCAGGTCGACGCGCCGCAACGGCTGTACGACCGTCCCGAGAACCTCTTCGTCGCCGGCTTCATCGGCACGCCGCCCATGAACCTGCTCGAGGCGACCGCGAGGGTGAACGGCGGCGTCAGCATCGAGCTCGGCGGCAACACGCTTCCGATCGACGACGAGGCGCTGCGCCACTATCCGCGGCTCCGCGAGTACGGCGGACGCTCCGTGATCGTCGGCCTGCGCGCCGGCGACCTGCACCCGGGACAGGGGCACGAGAACCTGCCGACCTTCACCGCGAAGGTCGAGCTCGTCGAGTCGCTCGGTGGCGAGTCGATGGCGTACTTCAAGGTCGACGCGCGGCAGATCCAGAGCGAGGCGTCGATCGTCGACGAGTCGCTCGCCGCGGCCGACGACAGCGAGGAGACCGTCGTCGGCTCGCGGCCGAACCTCGTCGCGTCGTTCCCGCCGCATGTTCAGCTCCGCCTCGGCGACGACGTGCCCGTCGCGGTGAACACGAAGGCGCTGCACTTCTTCGACGAAGCCTCGGGTGCGCCGCTTCGCTAGCTGCGCGATCGCGGCCCTCGCTGCGATTGCGCTGGCCGGAGGCGGCCGGGTCGGCCACGCCCGGTCTGCCGGCGTCCCTCTCACAGCTGCCGGCGCAGAGCTCCCTCGCCTCTCAGCGCATCTACTTCGTCATGCCGGATCGGTACGCGAACGGCTCGACGGCGAACGACCAGGGAGGGCTGTCCGGACCGCGGGCCCGGACCGGCTTCGACCCGACCGACCCGGCCTACTACCACGGCGGCGACCTGGCCGGGCTGAGCGCGAACCTGCAGCGCATCAAGGATCTCGGCTTCACGGCGCTCTGGCTCACGCCCGTCCTCAAGCAGGATCCCGTCGAGAACGGATCCGCCGCCTATCACGGCTACTGGGGGCTCGACTTCACGACGGTCGACCCGCATCTCGGGTCGGATCAGGACTTCGCCGACCTCGTCGCCAAGGCGCACGGGCTCGGCCTGAAGGTCTACCTCGACGTCGTCGTCAACCACACGGCGGACATCGTCCAGCTGACGGGCACGTCGTACACGGATGCCCCCTATCGCGGACTGCCACGGCAAGAAGTTCAACCCGGCGAGGTTCGTCACCGGCACGTTCCCGTGCCTGAAGGCGTCGCTCATGCCGCGGGTGCCGTTCGTCCTTGCGGGCGACCGGGCGCGCAAGAAGCCGGCCTGGCTCAACGACCCGCTCAACTACCACGACCGCGGCAACATCGACTTCGGCTCGTGCAGCCAGGCCTGCTTCGAGCAGGGCGACTTCTTCGGGCTCGACGACCTGTTCACCGAGAAGCCGAACGTCCAGAACGGCCTGGCCCAGATCTACGCGTCCTGGATCACACGCTTCAAGGTCGACGGTTTCCGCGTCGACACGGCGAAGCACGTGAACGCGGCTTTCTTCCGCCTCTGGGTGCCGAAGATCCGCGCGGCCGCGCGGGCGGCGGGTAGCTCCGACTTCCCGATCTTCGGAGAGGTGACGCTGAACGACGCCGTCGATCTGTCGGCCTACGTGCGCGACCGCGGGCTCCCGCAGGTGCTCGACTTCCCGTTCCAGGAGGTCGCGACCGGCTACGCCTCCGGCGCCGCCGGCGCGAAGGGGATCGCCAACCGCATGCTCGACGACGACTACTTCCGCACACCGAACGGCGTCGACCCGGCCTTCACCACCTTCCTCGGCAACCACGACCTGGGGCGCGCCGCCCAGCAGATCCTCTCGCAAGCGCCGGGGCTCTCCAGCCAAGCCCTGCTCCAGCACGTGCTGCTCGGCTACGACCTGCTCTATCTCCTCCGTGGGGCGCCGGCGGTGCTCTACGGCGACGAGGTCGGGATGATCGGCTCGGGCGGCGACCAGCAGGCCCGGCAGGACATGTTCCCGACGCAGGTGGGCGACTGGAAGACACAGACGCGTGTGGGCGGGCCGCCGATCGGCGCCGGCTCGTCGCTCGGCATCACGGACAACCCGATCGAGGCGCAGCTGAAGCTACTCGCGTCGATCCGCGACGCGCACCCGGAGCTCGCCACGGGCGCCACTGTCGTGCGCTATGCGAAGGATGCCGTCCTCGTCGTCTCGCGCATCGACCTGGCGACGCACCGCGAGGCGATCGTCGGGTTCAACAACGGCGGCACAGACCGCGAGCCTCACCGTCCCGACGGCGCTCGGGACCTCGGTCGAGCTCCAGATCCCGCCGGTCTCGGCTCAGCTCGTCACGCCGGCGGCGACGATCCCGGCGCAGCCGCCGCAGACCCCGAAGCTGAGTGCGGGCAGCGACAGCCTGACGAGCTTCTACCGGCTCGCGGCGTCCGTTCCGGGCGGGCCGGTCAGCGTCGCGTTCGCGATCCGCCGCAGCGGCGGCGCGTGGCAGCGGGTCGCGATCGACGACTCGGCGCCCTACCGCGCGTTCGTCGATCCGCCCAGGTTCAGGAAGCGCGAACGCGTCGAAGGAGTCGCCGTCGCGCGGGGCACGAACGGCACGACCGCGGTCTCGAAGGTCGTGACGTTCGTGCCGAATCCCTAGCGGCTAGACCTCGGTCGGCTGCTCGGGGGCCTCGTTGCCGCCGAGGCGCTCGAGCACGTCCTTGACGTTCTGGAGCTCCTGCTCGAGGTGCTGCTGATAGGCCTGCAGGCGCTCGACCCAGGTCTCGCGGTTCGGGAAGCCCCGGCGGCCGAAGCCGCGGAAGCCGCGACCGTGCTGCTCATGGTGTCCTCCACACATGTACGCTCACCTCCCTTCACTATTGTCGTTTCCTAACTATTATCACAAGATAACCTTTATCGTGAGTGAGTTATTCCCCGCGCGAGCTCAGCCGACGACCTGACCGAGCTCCGCCGCTCGCTACGGCGGGTCATGCGCGGCCTCTGGGCTCGACGGCGGCCCTCGCCGGAGCTGGCCGCCCTCGTACGTGGCGAGCCGCAGCTCGGCCGGCGGCACGTCGCTCTGCTCGCGCAGGTCGGAGCGGCCCCCGGTCAGACGGTCGGCGACCTCGCGCGCGCGCTCGGCCTGTCGCTGCCCGCTGCCAGCAAGGTGACGACCGAGCTCGAGAGCCACCGGCTCGTCACCCGCCGCGAGGACCCGGAGGACCGCCGCCGCACCGTGGTCGACCTCGCGCCGGGGACCGCAGCGCGCGTGCAGGCGTGGCTCGTGCGGCGCGACCAGCCGCTCGAGGCCGCCCTGTCCACGCTCACAGCGGACGAACGCGCGGCCTTCCTGAAGGGACTGCGGGCGCTCGCGGAGGCGCTGATGGAAGAATCACCCTGTGGTTCTCTCCGACCGCACCATCGAGCGGCTCATCGCCGACGGCAGCATCCAGATCGACCCGTATGACCCGTCGCTCCTCCAGCCGTCGAGCGTCGACGTGCGCGTCGACCGGTACTTCCGGGTCTTCCACAACGCGCGCTATCCGTACATCGACGTCAAGGAACCGCAGGAAGAGCTGACCGAGCAGGTCGAGATCGAGGAGGACCGGGCCTTCATCCTCCACCCCGGCGAGTTCGTGCTCGGCTCGACACTCGAGCGCGTGAAGCTTCCCGACGATCTCGTCGCTCGCCTCGAGGGAAAGAGCTCGCTGGGCCGCCTCGGCCTGCTCATCCACTCGACCGCGGGCTTCATCGACCCCGGCTGGGACGGGCACGTGACACTCGAGCTCTCGAACGTCGCCAACCTGCCGATCACGATCTACTACGGGATGAAGATCGGGCAGATCTCGTTCATGCAACTCACGGAACCGACCTCGACGCCGTACGGCAGCTCCACGCTCGGATCGAAGTACCAGGGCCAGCGCGGGCCGACGCCGTCCCGGTACTGGCAGAACTTCACATGAAGATCCTCGTCACAGGCGGCACGGGGTTCGTCGGGCCGAAGATCGTGCACGCCTTCCGAGCGGCGAACCACGACGTGCGCGCCGTTGCGCGGCGGCCGGAACAGGCAACGCAGCTTGCGAGCTGGGGGGTGGACGTCGTCCAGGGCGACGTCACGGATCGGGCGAGCCTCGAGGCGGCGCTCGACGGCTGTACTCACGTCGTCCAGCTCGTCGCGATCATCAAGGGGCGCCCGCAGGAGTTCCACGAGGTGATGACCGTCGGAACCGAGAACCTCATCGCGGCCGCGCAGAACGCCGGCGTGTCGCGGTTCGTGCTGATGAGCGCACTCGGGACGAGTGCCGAGTCCGCGGCCGCCGTCCCGTACTACGCAGCCAAGAGGGCGATGGAGCAGGCCGTGGCGGCATCCGGGCTCGAGTACACGGTCCTGCGACCGAGCTTCATCTTCGGCATCGGCGGCGCGCTGCCGACCTTCCTGCGCCAGGTGAAGCTCTCGCCGGTCGTCACGGTGATCGGCCCGGGGACACAGCGCTCGCAGCCGATCTGGGTCGAGGACGTTGCGGCGTACTTCGCGCACGCGGTCGACGATCCCCGCGCCGGGGGCGAGACGTTCGAGCTCGGCGGGCCGGACACCGTCGACTGGAACGGCCTCTACCAGACGATCGCCCGCGTCCTCGGCAAGCGGCGCCGGCTCGTGCACGTGCCGTTCGGAGTCGCGCGGGTCGGAGCCCGGCTGACGCAGTGGCTGCCGGGCGCGCCGTTGACCGCCGACCAGGTGGCGATGCTCCAGGGCGCCGACAACGTCGTTTCGAACACCGATGCCGCCGACACGTTCAACCTCCCTCTCGTCTCACTCGAAGAGCAAATCCGCAGGGCCGCCTGAACGGCGCCTCTCGCTGCTCTTGCTGCTCGTCGCCGCGAACCAGCGGATGAGCCAGCTGGTCGAACGCGAGCTCGCGGCCGACGGAGTCGCGGTCGACGGCTACGCGACGCTCAGCCTGATCGGGGTCCGCGGCTCGCTGCGCCTGACCGAGATCGCGGGTGAGCTGGGTATGCCGTTGACCACGGCGTCGGATGTCGTGCGGCGGCTCGAGTCGCGACGCTACGTGAAGAGACGCCAGAACCCCGACGACGGCCGCTCGTTCCTCTTCGAGCTGTCGGCCACGGGGGACCGGGAGTGGAGGCGCGGCTGGGGCGCGTTGCAGCGCATCAACGACGGCCTCGAGCGGAGACTCCGCAACCTGCCTCGCGCGCGCGACGCGCTGACCGACCTCGGGGATGCCTTCGCGGGCGCGTTAACGGACGATTAATACGAAACCGGAGCTTTTGCTCCGATTCCGGACTATCGTCGCGCCCATGCGCACCTTCGCCCTTGCTCTGCTCGGCGCCGGCCTGCTCGCGTCGGCTGCCGCCGGCACCGCGGGCGCGCCGACCGTCGTCGCCAGGATCAAGGTCTCGCCGAACGTGGCGCCCTGCGCCGCTGCCGCGGGTGGCGGCTTCGTCTGGGTGAGCGAGTACGCCTCGCCCCATCTCCTGAAGATCAACCCGAAGACGAACAAGGTGGTCTCTCGCTCCGACATCGGCTTCGGCTCCTGCGGGCTCGGGTTCGGCGCGGGCTCGCTTTGGATCGAGGACACGAGCTCGAACACGATCAGCCGCGTGTCGACCCGCACCGGGAAGAGGCTGAAGGCGATCTCCGTCGGATCCACGCCGTACGACGCCACCTTTGCCTTCGGCGCCGCCTGGGCGACGGCCAACAGCGGGAGTGAGCTCGATCGCATCGACCCGGCGACGAACCGCGTCGTCAACCGGCTGAAGCTGCCCGGCGCGGTCGGGGTGGTCGGAGCCTCGGGCTCCGTCTGGGCGACGGGATCCGACGGCGTCATCCGCGTCGATCCCGCGACGAACGCAGTGCTGGCGACGATCCCGGTGTCAGGAGGCGCGACCTGGACGGCAGCCTCCGCGGGCGCCGTCTGGGTCGACACGGCGAGCGGCGTCGCGCGGATCGATCCGGCGACGAACGCGATCACGGCGACGGTGCCGCTGCCGGGCCCGCTCGGCGACCCGGCGGTTGTCGGCGGACAGGTCTGGGTGCCGCTGATCCGGCAGAACTCGGTCGCCGTGATCGACCCCGCGTCGAACAGCCTCGCGCGAACAGTCAAGGTCGGCGTCGGCCCGTTCGTGGTCACCGAGATCGGCGGCGACGCCTGGATCCCGAGCTGGAAGGGCAACGACATCTGGCGGCTGCGGCCTTAGAGGCTCGAGAACGATGAAGGGCCCCCGCATGCAGGGGCCCTTCGATCTGGTGACCAGCTGGGATTTCGTAGAGGCGCTTCCGGCCGAAAAGGCGGCGCGTTATGCGAGTCCCCCACGCTGGCTAGACGATTCCCGGTTCAGGTTCCGGGGACACGCCTCTACGAGCTGGTACCTCCACTGCCCGTACTTGAAGTCTCCAACGCCGGACCACCTCCTTTCCGCGGATACCACTCACCATAGCGGATCGGTCAGGACAGATCGACGCTCGGCTTCGACGGCTTTCCGGACGAAGCAGCGGGGGATGTGGTCGTTTACGACGCCGCAGGCCTGCATCGCGGCGTAGGCGGTCGTCGGGCCGACAAATCGGAAGCCCGCGCGGCGCAGCGCCTTGGAGAGAGCAGCCGACTCCGGCGTCGTTGCCTGCCAGTCGAGGTGCGTGCCGGGACGGCGCGCACGAGCCGGCCGGTGCTCCCAGAACAGGCGCACGAGCGGCGTGCCTGTCTCCCGCAGGGCGACCGTCGCGCGGGCGTTGGCGATCGTCGCCTCGATCTTCCCGCGATGGCGGACGATCGAGGCGTCGGCAACCAGACGCCGGACATCGCGCGCGCCGAACCGCGCAACCGTGTCCGGGTCGAACCCGGAGAACGCGGCCCGGAATGACTCACGTTTCCGCAGGATCGTCAGCCAGGAGAGCCCCGACTGGAAGCCCTCGAGGCACAGGCGCTCGTAGATCCCACGCTCGCTGGTGACCGGCCTGCCCCACTCGTCATCGTGGTAGGCGAGGTAGAGCGGATCGGTCGTCTCCCAACAGCGGATCAATCGGCGACCTCGACGCGGACGACACCGTCCTCGACCGTCACGGGATACGTCTCGACCGGCAGATACGCGGGGAGCGAGAGCGCCCGCCCGGTCGCCAGGTCGAACGCCGAGCCGTGCCGGGGGCAGATGACACGGCAGAGCTCTTCGTCCCACTCGCCTTCGCAGAGCGGGCCGTCGTCATGCGAGCAGCGATCCTCGAGTGCATAGAGCGAGCCCCCGCAGTTGTAGACGCCGATCGACGTCCACCCGAGCGTGACGATCTTGGCCGACCCCGGCCCGAACTCCTCGAACCTGGCGACGTCGACCTTCGCAGCCACTAGTCCCGCTCACGGCGCCGGCCAAGCCGGCACCTCCGCTCCTTGTTGAGCTCCGTCGAGCCTACGCTCAGCTCCCCGCTCCGGCACCGGCCAAGCCGGCACCTCCGCTCCTTGTTGAGCTCCGTCGAGCCTACGCTCATCCGAGCTGAAGCTCGTCAGCGAGGCCCTGCCACTCGTCGGGCAGCGGCGTGCCCTTCGAGCGGTGCAGTGCAACCTTCAGGACACCGAGCCCGAGGATGGCGCACTTGAGGCGGATCGGCGTGAGCGGGATGCCGATCTCCTCGAGCAGCTCCTCCTTGGGGAGCGCGGCGACCTCGGCCGCCTTCCGGCCCTTGACGATCTCGGTGAGCATCGAGGTCGCCGCCTGCGAGATCGCGCACCCGCGACCCTCGAAGCCGACGTCGTCGATCGTCTCGCCGTCCTCGGCGAACCGCACGTAGATCGTCACCTCGTCGCCGCACAGCGGGTTCTGCCCCTCCGCGTGCGCGTCGGCGCCCTCGATCGCTCCGTGCCCCCTCGGGTTCTTGTAGTGATCGAGGATCACCTCGCGGTACATCTGCTCCAGTTCGCTCACGCGAACACGCTTCCCCGCTCCGGCATCGGCCAAGCCGATACCTCCGCTCCCTGGCGGGCTCCGTCGAGCCTACGCCCGCACTCAGACACCGAACGTCTCCTTGACCTTGTGCAGGCCCGCGATCAGCCGGTCGACGTCGTCGGGGATCGAGTAGAGGTAGAAGCTCGCGCGCGTCGTCGCGGCGACCCCGAGTCGCGTCATCAGCGGTTGCGTGCAGTGATGGCCGGCGCGAACGGCGATCCCCTCCCAGTTGAGGATCTGCGCAACGTCGTGCGGGTGCACGCCCTCGAGCTCGAAGCTGACGATTCCGGTGCGTCGGTCGGCCGGCGGGCCGAAGACCCGGATACCCGGGACCTCGGCCAGGCTGTCCATCGCCTGCACGACGAGCTCGTGCTCGTGGTGCTCGATCGCGTCGAGACCGACCGCCGCGACGTAGTCGAGCGCGATGCCGAAGCCGTAGGCCTCGGCGATCGCCGGCGTGCCCGCTTCGAACTTGTACGGCAGCTCGTTCCAGCTCGTCCGCTCGAGGGAGACCGAGCGGATCATCTCGCCGCCGAGGTTGAACGGCTGCATCGCCTCGAGCAGCTCACGGCGCCCCCAGAGCGCGCCGACCCCGCTCGGGCCGCACAGCTTGTGCGACGAGAAGGCGAGGAAGTCGCAGTCGAGGGCCTGCACGTCGATGTGCCGGTGCGGCGCGGCCTGCGCCGCGTCGACGACCATGATCGCGCCCTGCTCGTGCGCCCAGGCGGCGAGCTTCTCGACGGGGTTGATCGTGCCGAGCGTGTTCGAGACGAGATTGTTCGCGACGACCTTCACGCTGCCGCGGGCTGCAAGCCCGTCGAGCGCGTCGAGCTGCAGTTCCCCGAGATCGTCGATCGGGATATGGGCGAACTCCGCGCCGGTCTTCTTCGCGACGAACTGCCACGGAACGAAATTGGCGTGGTGCTCGAGCTCGGTGATCACGACGACGTCGCCGGGTCCGAGGTTCTCGAGCCCCCACGAGTACGCGACGAGATTCAGCGCCTCGGTCGCACTGCGCGTGAAGATCACCTCGCGGTTCGACGGCGCGTTCACGTAGGCGCGCACCTTCTCCCGTGCCCCCTCGTACCCGGCTGTCGCGCGCTCGGCAAGCGTGTAGACGCCGCGATGGACATTCGCGTACGAGTGCTCGTAGAACTCGCGCATCGCATCGAGCACCTGGCGCGGCTTCTGCGTCGACGAGGCAGAGTCCAGATACGCGACCGGTTTGCCGTTGACGAGCTCGTCGAAAACCGCGAAATCGGCGCGCAGAGCCTGCGGATCGAGCTTCCGTTGGGCTTGAACGGCCACGGACTTACTGTACCCGGGCGCCTGCGTCCCGCCGCTATCGTCCAGCGGTTGTGAGCGATTACGTCTTCACGATGTACCGGGCCGACAAGTTCTACGGCGCCGACCGGCAGGTGCTCGCATCGATCTCGCTCTCGTTTCTCCCGGGCGCGAAGATCGGCGTGCTGGGTGCGAACGGCGCGGGCAAGTCGACCCTCCTGCGGATCATGGCGGGGAGGGAGGAGACGTCGTCGGGTGTCGCCGAGCTCGCTCCAGGCGCGACGGTCGGCCTGCTCGAGCAAGAGCCCGAGCTCGACCCGGAGAAGACGGTGCGCGAGAACGTGGAGGACGGCGTTCGCGAGGTCCGGGATCTGCTCGACCGGTTCAATGCGATCTCCGCGAGCTTCGCCGAGCCGGACGCCGACTTCGACTCGCTGCTCGCCGAGCAGGCAGCGGTCCAGGACCAGATCGACCGCCGCGACGCATGGCAGCTGGAGTCCCAGCTCGACCACGCGATGGACGCCCTCCGGCTCCCGGAAGGAGAGCGGGACGTGAGCACGCTCTCCGGCGGCGAGCGCCGGCGCGTCGCGCTCTGCAGGCTGCTGCTCTCGGCGCCGGATCTGTTGCTGCTCGACGAGCCGACGAACCATCTCGACGCGGAATCGGTGTTCTGGCTCGAGCGCTTCCTCGCCGACTACAAGGGAACCGTCGTCGCGGTCACGCACGATCGGTACTTCCTCGACAACGTCGCCGGCTGGATCCTCGAGCTCGACCGCGGCCGCGGCATCCCCTATCAGGGCAACTACTCGGGCTGGCTCGAGCAGAAGCAGGCGCGCCTGGCGGTAGAGGAGAAGACGGAATCTGCGCACCGGCGCACACTCGCGCGCGAGCTCGAATGGGTGCGCCTGGCGCCGCGCGCACGCCACGCCAAGTCGAAAGCCCGCCTCGGCGCCTACGAGAAGCTGCTCGCCGACGAGCAGAACGTGAAGCTCGACCGCGTCGAGATCCACATCCCGCCAGGCCCGCGCCTCGGCGACGTCGTCATCGATGCCAAGGGCGTCTCGAAGGGCTTCGGCGACCGGCTCCTGTTCGAGGGCCTCGAGTTCTCGCTGCCGCCTGCCGGCATCGTCGGCGTGATCGGCCCGAACGGCGCAGGCAAGACGACCCTGTTCCGGATGATCGCCGGCGAGGAGACGCCCGACGACGGCGAGCTTCGCGTCGGCGACACCGTCCAGCTCGCCTATGTCGACCAGTCGCGCGCCGATCTCGATCCGAAGAACACCGTCTGGAAGGAGATCTCCGGCGGGCAGGACGTCGTGCTGCTCGGCAAGCGCGAGATCAACTCCAGGCAGTACACGTCGTGGTTCAACTTCAGAGGCGGCGATCAGCAGAAGCCGGTCGGCCAGCTCTCCGGCGGTGAGCGCAACCGCGTCCACCTGGCGAAGCTCCTGCGGAGCGGTGGCAACGTGCTGCTGCTCGACGAGCCGACGAACGACCTCGACGTCGACACGCTCCGGGCCCTCGAGGAGGCGCTGCTCGACTTCGCGGGCTGCGCGGTCGTGATCACCCACGACCGCTGGTTCCTCGACCGCGTCGCGACGCACATCCTGGCGTTCGAGGGCGACTCGCAGGTCACGTGGTTCGAAGGTGACTGGGGCGAGTACGCGGACTGGGTCCGCGAGACGCGCGGGCCTGACGCGCTCGAGCCGCATCGCATCAAGTACAAGCCCCTGATCCGATCCTGACACTCGTCCTCGCGGCCGAGTGCGGATCGTCCGGGCGGGCGACTGCAGATCGCCGTTCCGGCCGATGACCCGGCGGCCAGCCGCTCCGATGATGTCGGCAACCCGACTCGCTGGAGGCAGAGACGATGAACACGGTTCGGACCGCTCCGAGACGCGCGGCGCACGATGTGACACCACTGCAGCGCGCTCATCGACGGCGACATCTACACAGCCGACGATGACGACTGGGACGACGCGCGACGGGCCTGGAACCTGGCGGTCGACCAGCAGCCGGCGGCCGTGGCGATCCCCGCCTCGGCGGCCGACGTGGCGGAGATCGTCGAGTTCGCCCGGTCGGAGGGCCTGCGCGTCGCGCCGCAGGGAACCGGACACGGCGCCGCGACGCTCGGTGACCTCGACGACACGATCCTGGTCAAGCTCCACCGGCTGCGCGGCGTCACGGTCGACGCCGAGCGCCGGGTTGCACGCGTCGAAGCCGGGGCGATCTGGATCGACGTGGTCGAAGCCGCTGCCGCACACGGCCTGGCGGCACTCGCAGGCTCGTCGCCCGATGTCGGCGTCGTGGGCTACACACTCGGCGGCGGGCTCTCGTGGCTCGCGCGCAAGCACGGGCTCGGCGCGAACCACGTCACCGCGGCGGAGATCGTGACCGCGGACGGCACGCTACGCAGGATCGACCGGGAGAGCGATCCCGACCTCTTCTGGGCGATCCGCGGCGGCGGCGGCAACCTCGGCATCGTCACGGCACTCGAGTTCGGGCTCCTCGCCTACAGCGAGGTGTATGCCGGAGTCCTCTGGTTCCCGGTCGACCGCGCGAACGAGGTGCTGCGGAGATGGCGCGACTGGACCGAGGACGTCCCGGACGAGATGACGTCGGTCGGCCGGATCCTCCAGTTCCCGCCGGTCCCGGAGTTCCCGGAAGAGATCCGCGGCAAGTCGTTCGTGGTCATCGAGGCGATCTGGTGCGGCCCGCAGGACGAAGGCGTGAAGTGGGTCGCGCCCCTGCGCGCTGTCGGTCCGGTGCGGGACACGGTCTCGACGATCTCGATGCCCGCGCTCTCGTCGCTCCACATGGATCCGGAGCACCCCGTGCCCGGAGTCGGCGAGGGTGGGCTGCTCGACGCCTTCGACAACGATGCGATCGAGGCTGCGATCGCGGGCACCGTCGGTGCGCCGCTCCTCTCGATGGAAGTCCGGCATCTCGGCGGAGCGGTGGGCCGTCCCAGGCCGCACCACGGCGCGGTGGGCTCGTTCGAGGCGCCGTACGCGTGGTTTGCCGTCGGCATCGCGCCGACGGTGGAGGCTCAGGTCGGCCGTTCACGCGACGGCGCAGGACCTGCGCGCGCGGCTCGAGCCGTGGGAGGCGCCGCACACGTACCTGAACTTCAGCCAGACGACGCGGGCTGCTTCGGCGCACTTCGGCGAGGCGCTCGACCGACTGCAGCGGATCAAGGCCAACTACGACCCGGACGACGTGATGAGGTCGAACGCCCGGCTCTCCTAGATCGGATCGCGCCGGCGGCGCCCGTTGGCTCAGTGCTTCCGGCTCGAGCCTCCTTGCGGGGAGTGCCGCCGACAAGCGGCGCCGCGCGGCGCGATCCGGGAAACACGCGTTTGGGGGAGACCAAGGCACGGTCTCCCCCAGACCGTTAGCGGCGGAACATCGCTCTGACCGCGCCGATGAGCACGAGGCCAAAGAAGCCCAACATGAGTGCCGCAGCGGGGTTGAAAAGCGTCATTTCAAGCCTCCGCGTCCGTTGCTTTGCCTACACATCGTCCTCTCACGAGGACCCCATGCGCAATCCCTGGAACGAGTGAATCGCCCTATTGGGGGATGCGCGCCTCGAGCGCAGCGCCTAGCGCTTCGCGCACCGGCACAAGTTCGATCCGGTCGAGCACATCCTGGAAGAACCCACGGACGATCAGGCGCTCCGCCTCGGCGCGCGACAGGCCGCGTGCCATCAAATAGAAGAGCTCTTCGCGGTTGACCTTTCCGAGCGTTGCGCCGTGTGTGCAGCGCACGTCGTTCGCCATGATCTCGAGGCCCGGGATCGAGTCGGCATGCGCCTCGTCGGAGAGCAGGAGGTTGCGGTTCTCCTGGTAGGCGTTCGTCTGTTGCGCCTCGGGCTCGACGCGGATCATCCCGCGCCACACCGCGCTCGCCTGCTCGCGCAGAGCGCCCTTGAAGGCGAAGTCGCTCTCCGTGTTCGGAGCGATGTGCTCCTGAAACGTGTCGTAGTCGAGATGCTGGTCGCCGTCGGCGAAGTACGCACCGGTCACGCGGGACGTCGCGCCGGGACCTGCGAGGTCGTTCTCGATCCAGACCTTCCCGCGCTTCGAGCCGAAGCCGCCGATCACCCAGTCGAGCTCGGAGTCGCGCTCCAGCCAAGCCTTGTGCCGGCCGAAGTGCCACGTCTCACGCGAGAGGTTCTGCAGCGACACGTACTCGATCTTGGCCTGCGGCCGCACGAACAACTCGACGACGGCGTTCGTATACGCCAGCGTGTCGGGGCCCGCCGACGAGAGGTCCTCGATCAACGTGAAACGAGCGCCCTCCTCGGCCTCGACGACCATGCGCCAGTAGAGCGATCCGCCGTTCGACGTGACCTGCACGTACAGCGGGCGGTCCAGCTCGACGCCCTTGGGTACGCGGACGAGCAGGCCGTGCTGCCACTGCGCCAGGTTCTCCATCGCGAACTTGTCGTCGTCCGGGATCAGCTTCGACGGGATAGTCGGCCGGGAGCGGCTCGAAGGTGATGCCGTCAGGCGCCGAGACGATCTCGATCCCCGACTCGGTCACGACCGCACGTCCGGCGACGTCGAGATCGAGCATCGGCTTCTTCTCCGAGACCGAGGCGGCGTCGGGCACCTGATCGGGGGCGAAGCCGCGCAGGTCGGTGAAGCGCCAGTGCTCGTCACTCGTCGACGGCAGGGGCAGCTCCGCGAAGCGCTTCGCGGCCTCGGAACGGGTCAGCGTCGTCACGAGTCGTGCCGGCGATGCAGCATGAGCGAGTTCCCGTCCGGGTCCCGGAAGAAGGCCATGTGGCACACGGGTGTCCGACGCGTCTCGCCGTCGAAGGCGACGCCCTTCGACTCGAGCTCCGCGCGCGTCTCATGCACGTCCGGCACCCGAAGCGCGATGTACGACGTGTGCGGGGCGGTGAACTCGCTGCCGACGCTCGTCAGGTCGATGAGGTAGAGGCTGAGGTTCTCGCCGAGCTGGAACTCGGGGAAGCCCCGCTCGTCGATCAGGTCGAGGCCGAGCGTGTCGCGGTAGAACTGCTTCGACCGCTCCATGTCTGTGACGGGGACCGAGATGAAGTCGGTCCGCTCGACGATCAACCGACACCTCGAAATCCGCGTACGAGCTTCGAGCTAACCGACACTGCCTTCCATCTGCAGCTGGATCAGTCTGTTCATCTCGACGGCGTACTCGAGCGGAAGCTCCTTCGTGATCGGCTCGACGAAGCCGCTGACGATCATCGCCGACGCCTCTGCCTCGTTCAGCCCGCGCGACCGGAGGTAGAAGAGCTGCTCCTCGCCGATCTTCGACACGGTCGCCTCGTGGCCGATGTCGACGTCGTTCTCGTCGATGCGGATGTACGGATATGTGTCCGACCGCGACTCCTCGTCGAGGATCAGCGCGTCGCACACCACCTTCGACTTCGACCCGCGCGCGCCCTTGGCCACCTCGAGCAGGCCGCGGTAGCCGGCGCGGCCTCCGTTCTTCGAGATCGACTTCGACGTGATCACGCTGGAGGTGTTCGGCGCGACGTGCACGCACTTGCCGCCCGCATCCTGGTGCTGGCCCTTGCCCGCGAATGCGATCGACAGCACCTCGCCGTGCGCGCCGTCCCCGAGCAGCCAGATAGCCGGGTACTTCATGGTCAGCTTCGAGCCGAGGTTCCCGTCGACCCACTCCATCGTCGCGTTCGCCTCGGCGACCGCGCGCTTCGTGACGAGGTTGTAGACGTTGGTCGACCAGTTCTGGATCGTCGTGTACCGGCAGCGGCCGCCCTTCTTGACGACGATCTCGACCACGGCCGAGTGCAGCGAGTCCGTCGAGTAGATCGGGGCGGTGCAACCCTCGACGTAGTGGACGTACGCGTCCTCGTCGACGAGGATCAGCGTGCGCTCGAACTGGCCCATGTTCTCCGCGTTGATGCGGAAGTAGGCCTGGAGCGGCAACTCGATCCGGACGCCGGGGGGCACGTAGATGAAGGACCCGCCCGACCAGACGGCGCTGTTGAGCGCCGCGAACTTGTTGTCGTTCTGCGGGATGATCGTCCCGAAGTACTGCTTGAAGAGATCCTCGTGCTCGCGGAGAGCCGTGTCGGTGTCGAGGAAGATCACGCCCTGCGCGGTGAGGCTCTCCTGCAGCTTGTGGTAGACGACCTCGCTCTCGTACTGCGCGCCCACGCCCGCGAGGTACTTCTTCTCCGCCTCGGGGATGCCGAGCTTGTCCCAGGTGTCCTTGATGTCGGACGGCAGGTCCTCCCACGAGTCGGCCTGGTTCTCGGTCGGCTTGATGTAGTAGTAGATGTTCTCGAAATCGATCTCGCCCAGAGACGGCTGGCCGCCCCACGTCGGCATCGGGCGCGCGAGGAAGTAGTCCAGGGACTTGTGCCGGAACTTCCGCATCCAGTCGGGCTCGTTCTTGTGCGACGAGATCGCGTCGACGAGCTCGTGTGAGAGCCCGCGACCGGACTTGAAGAAGTAGTCCTCGGGAACGTTGAAGCCGTACTTGACCTCGTAGTCCGAGCCGATCCCCTGCACGACCTCGGATTCGGTTTGAGCCATCAGGCGAGCACCCCCTCGGTCTCCCACTCTTCGTACCCGGACACCTCGAGCTTCTCGGCGAGCTCGGGGCCGCCTTCCTCGACGATCCTGCCGCCGACGAAGACGTGGACGAAGTCGGGCTTGATGTAGTTCAGGATCCGCTGATAGTGCGTGATCACGAGGGCGCCCATGTCCGGGCCGACGAGCTGCTGCACGCCTTCGGCGACGACCTTCAGGGCATCGATGTCGAGCCCGGAGTCCGTCTCGTCGAGGACCGCGATCTTTGGTTCGAGCATCGCCATCTGGAGGATCTCGACGCGCTTCTTCTCCCCGCCGGAGAACCCGTCGTTGAGATAGCGCGATGCGAGCTCGCGGCTCACCTTCAGGTCGTCCATCTTCGCGAGGAACGCCTTGCGGAACGCGGGGACGGGCATCGGATCGTCGACGCCGCCGTTCCGCGCCTTGCGCACGGCGTTGATCGCCTGGCGCATGAAGTTCGTGACGGTGACACCCGGGATCGCGTGCGGGTACTGGAAGGCCAGGAAGAGCCCGGCCTGCGCGCGCTCGTCCGCCTCGGCCTCCGTGATGTCGCGGCCGTCGAGCAGGATCTGGCCGCTCGTGATCTCGTAGGCGGGGTGCCCGGCGATCGCGTACGCGAGCGTCGACTTGCCCGACCCGTTCGGTCCCATGATCGCGTGCACCTCGCCGGACGAGACCCGGAGCGAGACGCCCTTGACGATCTCGGTGCCGTCTTCGAGCGCGACATGGAGATCCTTGAGTTCCAACGTTGCCAAAGCTTGTGACTCCTGACGCCGAGCATTGAAGCGATTTCTCGCGGGAGTTCGTTACGCCTTATCGTAGCCCAGGAGGCTTTTCCGGGCGAGAGCCCGGCCAACGGGTACGATTCGGTCGATGCCAGGTTGGATCGGACTCCCAGAGCTCCTCATCCTGTTGCTCGTCGTCCTCGTCGTCTTCGGGCCCAAGCGCCTGCCCGAGATGGGGCGGTCGCTCGGCAAGGGGATGCGCGAGTTCAAGGACTCCGTCACCGGCTCGGACCGCGACGAGGCTCCTGCGGCGCTTCCGACCGCAAGCGAGACCACCGCCGTGCCGGCGCCGTCGCGCGAGAACGAGACCACCGTCTAGCGCGCTGTGAAGCGCCTGCCGCGCCGTCTGCAGCATGGCGAGGAGGCAACGCTCGTCGAGCATCTCGACGAGCTCCGGAGCCGCCTGTTCGTGATGATCGGCGCCGTCGTTGCCGCATTGGCGGTGACCTACGCGTTTCATCACCGCCTCATCATCTGGCTGAACCAGCCGCTCCCTGAGGCCAAGCGGCACCCGATCACGTTCGGCGTCGCCGAGCCGTTCCTCACCTCGCTCATGGTGTCGTTCTATGCGGCGTTGCTGATCGCCCTGCCGGTGATCCTGTGGCAGATCTGGTCGTTCCTCGCTCCGGCTTTCGACGATCGGACGCAGCGCGGCGTTCGCTGGCTCGTGGCCCTCGCGACGATCCTGACGGTCGGCGGAATCATGTTCGGCTACTACATCGTGCTGCCGGCGGCCCTGAAGTTCCTGACGAGCTACGACAACAACCTCTACAACATCCAGATCCGCGCGAAGGACTACTACTCGTTCGTCGCGCTCGTGATGCTGGCCGTCGGCATCGTCTTCCAGGTGCCGCTCTTCCTGCTCGGCCTCGTGCGCATCGGCGTGCTCACCTCGCGGCAGTTGCGTAAGAACTGGCGTATCGGGATCGTCGCGATGACCGCGCTCGCCGTCGCGCTGCCCGGTATCGACCCGGTGACGACGCTGCTCGAGATGATCCCGCTGCTCACGCTGTACCTCGTCTCGCTGGCGCTCTCCGGGTTCTTCGAGCGTCGGTGGCACCCGCACCGAAACACCGCCGCCACCGCCGAATGACGGCCGTCTCGGCCGAGTGGGTGCTGCCCCTCGACGGGCCGCCGATCGAGAACGGCTGCGTCCGGTTCGAAGGCGGCCGCGTGGTCGACGTCGGGCCCGGCCGCGGAGACCGCCACTACGAGGCGTCAGCGATCGTCCCCGGCTTCGTCAACGCGCATTCCCACCTCGAGTACTCGCGCTACGCGGGCTTCGGCGACGGACAACCCTTCGGGCCCTGGATCGCGACGCACATGGCGCGCAAGCGCGCGCTCGACGGCGAGGGGATGCTCGCCCTCGCCCGGCAGGGCGTCGCCGACTCGCTCTCCTCCGGCGTCACGACGACCGCCGACTACAGCTTCTCGGGCGCGGCTGCGACGGCCGCGACGGAGCTCGGCCTGCGCGCGATCGTGTACCTCGAGGTCTTCGCCGTCGACCCGGCCGAGGCAGAGGAGCAGTACACACGGAAGCGAGCCATCCTCGACGAGACGGCGCTCGTCCGGATCGGGGTCTCGCCGCACGCGCCCTACTCGTGCTCGATCGACGTCTACCGGTGGTGCCTCGGCCTTGGGATCCCCGTCGGCACCCACCTCGCCGAGTCGGCCGACGAGAACGCCTGGCTCGAGCACGGCGCAGGCCCGCTCGGCGCGAGCGGCGCGGCGCGGGTCGCGCCAACGGGCCGTCGCGCCGTCGCCACGCTCGAGCCGGTGCTCGGCCCGGACCTGCTCTGCGCGCACTGCGTCGAGGTCGACGCGCAGGAGATCGCGCTGCTCGCAGACCGCCGGGTGCCGGTCGCGCACTGCCCACGGTCGAACGCCCTGCTCGGCTGCGGTGTCGCGCCGCTCTCGGACCTGCGGGCTGCAGGAGTGCAGATCGGGCTCGGGACCGACTCCCCGGCGTCGGCTCCTTCCTTCGACGTCTTCGAGGAGATGCGCTCGGCGATCTATGCCGCGCGTGCCCGAGAACGCCGGCCCGACGCCCTCCTGGCGACCGATGTTCTCGCCCTGGCGACCATCGAGGCGGCCCGGGCGCTGCGAATCGACGATCAGGTGGGTACCCTGACGCCCGGGAAGCGCGCCGACGTGACGGTCGTCTCGCTCGCCGGAAGCCCCTACCATCCGGTGGAGGATCCGGCGGCAGCCGTCGTCTACGGAGGGTCGCCCGACCGAGTGCTGGAGACGATCGTCGACGGCAAGACCCGCTACACGAGGACAGACGGAGAGAACCAGTGGCGAGAGGTACGCAACACCGCAAGCGCCGCCCGGCGCAGAATGCTCAAGCCGCAGCCGCGGTAGCAGCGCCGCGCAAGCAGAAGGTGCCGCAGTGGCAGGAGGAGCTGTTCTTCTCGCGGCTCCGCAACCACGCCAAGTGGGCCTACGTCACGCTCGCCGTCGCGTTCGTCCTGGGCTTCGTCCTGCTCGGCGTCGGCTCGGGGTCGACGGGCCTCTCGGACATGTTCCAGAACGCCTTCAACTTCGGCTCGAGCAGCGGCACGTCGATCTCCAGCCTCCAGCACAAGGTCGACAAGCAGCCGCAGAACGCCGCCGCCTGGCGCGACCTGGCGACGGCCTACGAGGCGAAGCAGCAACCGCAGGATGCGGTCAACGCGCTCGAGCGCTACACAGCGCTCCGCCCCAACGACTCGAACGCGCTCTCCGAGCTCGCCTCGCAGTACACGACGCTCTCACAGACGTACGCGACCGACTACCAGACCGCCCAGGCAGAGGCAGCGGCCGCGTCGCCGTCGTCCGTCATCGCGCCGGCGTCGAACACCATCTTCGGCAGGATCTTCAACGACCCGAAGGGCCTCCAGGATCCGATTGGCAGCGTCGCCGTCGCGGCGGCATCGACGAAGGCGCAGACCGCCTACTCCGGCTATCAAAGCTCGATGTCGAGCGCCGAGGCCACGTTCAAGCGGCTTGCGAACCTGAGCCCCAAGGACGTCACCGTCCAGTACCAGCTCGGGCAGGCAGCGACCGCGGCCGGCGACTACAGGGGCGCGGCGAACGCCTACGTCACCTTCCTGAAGCTGTCGCCGAACGACGTCGACGCGCCGCAGGTGAGGAAGCTGCTCAAGGCCGTCCGCGCGCAGGCGGCTGCCAGCGCTTCTCAATCCGCCGGTCGTTAGACTCAGTCGCGGCCGGGCGGGAACCGGTCAAAGCCCCCATGAACTTCGACCTCAAGACTGAACAGCTCTCCGACCGTGCGTACATCATCTCGCTTGCAGGCGAGGTCGACCTGTACACGGCGCCTGAGTTCAAGCAGCAGCTGCTCGAGGTGATCGGCCAGGGCGCGACCGAGGTGGTCGTCGACCTCTCGTCGACGACCTTCATCGACTCGACGACGCTCGGCGTGCTGGTCGGAGGCGTCAAGCGCCTGCGGCCGAACGACGGCCGCCTGTCGCTGGTCTGCAGCGACCGGAACATCACGAAGATCTTCGAGATCACCGGGCTCGACCGGGTGTTCGACATCTACGGCGACCGCGAGAGCGCTGTCTCGAGCCTCGGCACCATCTCCGAACCTTCCGCGCCCTGAAGCCGCTCCTCGTACTCGCCCTTCTCCTGCTCGCATTCGGGGCGAGCGGCTGCGGTGCCGTCGGACGCGTCACGCACGGAGACCCGAGCCGTGGCAAGCAGCTCTTCCTGCAGGCAGCCAAGCCGACCGAGCCGTCGTGCGGCTCGTGCCACACGCTGGCCGACGCGCGGTCGACCGGCACGGTCGGCCCCAACCTCGACGACGCGTTTGCGTCGGACAAGGAGCAGGGCTTCTCGGAGCAGACGATCACGGACGTCGTGCGAGGGCAGATCGCCTACCCGGAGGCCCCGATGCCGGCGAACCTCTACGAAGGGCAGGACGCCGACGACATCGCCGTCTACGTCGCGAAGTGCTCCGGCAACCCACATTGCGGCGTCACCGCGGCCCACACCGTGAGGCCGGGCCCGCCGACCACGACGGCGCCCTCGGCAGGCGGTGGAGGCGGCGCCGCGCCGGCCGGCAAGGCGGTCTTCGCCAAGGCCGGCTGCGGAGGCTGTCACACGCTCAAGGACGCCGGCTCGACCGGCACTGTCGGCCCGAACCTCGACCAGCTGAAGCCGTCCGAGGCGACCGTGGAACACCAGGTCGAGGTCGGCGGCGGCGGGATGCCCGCCTTCAAGGGCACGCTGACGGACGCCGAGATCAAGGCCGTCGCGAAGTACGTCAGCTCCGTCGCCGGGAAGTAAATATCTATGCCAGTCGCTTGCCGATGGCGACGTACGGCGGGTAGCCCGGCCCGAAGTCGATCTCGGCCAGCTCCTGCCAGCCGTTCTTCGCGTAGAAGCCACGAGCCTTCCGCGAGCCGAGCTGGGTCGAGAGGATCGCGCGGTCGTGCGGCTGACGGCTCAGGAGCTGCGCCAGGAGCGCGCTGCCGACCCCCCGCCGCTGAACTGCGGGGAGCACGTGCAGCTCGACGATCTCGAAGTGCGGCGGATCGAGCCACAGCTCTCGCTGCGCGGGGGTGAGGGCCGCAGCGACCTGCTCGGTCCACCACTGCCCGTAGGCGCCTGTGAATCCGTACGCAAAGCCGATCGTCTCTCCTGCCTCTCGCGCGATCAGGAAGACGAAGTCGGCCCGGTCCATGTGGACGGGCAGCCTGTTGCGCGCCCATTCGTCGGAGAGCGCACCCGCGCCGAGGGCGGCGCGATGCACGTCCCGCAGCGTCTCTGCGAGGGGGAGCGGATCAACGGTCTCGATCGTCAGCGCGGCTGGGAGTCGAGATCGACGACAACGTGGGTTAGCTTGATGTCGAAGCGCTCGCGGGCCTTCTCGATGACGCCTCGCTCGAGCCAGTGGGACCGGCCTTCGGGATGCGTCGAGAGGATCAGCTCATCGGGCCGGAACGTTCGAATCGCATCGGCGATCGCCTGGATCGGATCGCCGTCTCCGATCTCGCCGTCGGCCTCGAGGCCCGCAGCGCGCATCGAGGCGAGGCTCGCGTCGAGCCGCTCCTGCGCCGCCGCTCGCGCGTCGTCCTCGTCGGAGACCCAGTGCCGGACCGGGGTGTTGAGCGCCGGGCACACGACGAGGACACGGGCGGAGCCGGCGGCGCGCCCCCGCACCACGGCCAGGAGCTCCGGCCCGCCGACGGTCTCGTTCGCGACGACGAGGATCCGGTGCTCGTCCGGAGCGTGCGACGCCGGTACCTGCTTCGGCGGCCGCTCCCGCTCGCTGCGGCGAAACAGCCAGAAGCCGACGGCGACGGTCAGGACGGCGAAGACGGCAAACCCCAGCCACTTGTTGATCCACGCGGCAACGACGATCGGCGCGAAGTATCCGATCGTCAGCCAGACGAACCGGAACGCAGACTCTTCGCTCCGGAATGGGTTCGGCATGCGTCAGAGCAGGTAGACCGTGACGTAGACGACGATCCACATGACGTCGACGAAGTGCCAGTAGATCCCGCCGAGCTCGACACCGTGGTGATGCTCCGGCGTGAAATGGCCGCGGAACGCGCGAAGGGTCATCACGCCGAGGATCGTCAGGCCGACGAACACGTGGGCGCCGTGAAGTCCGGTGAGGCTGTAGAACGTGGCCGCGAACGAGGTGTCGCTCGTGTTGAAGCCGAGCCGGGAGTACTCGATGAACTGCGTCAGCAGGAAGGTCAGCCCGAGGCACCACGTGAGGAAGAGGCCCGCCTTCAGGCCGGCGCGATTGCCCTTCTTGATCGACGTATCCGCCCAGTGCATCGTGAAGCTCGACGTGACGAGGATGAGGGTGTTGATCCCCGCGACGTAGACGGGCCGCACGTAGGGCTCCGGCGGCCACACGCCGTCGACGCCGTTGTTGACGACGCGCACGAAGAAGTAGACGGTGAAGAACGAGCCGAAGAGCATGATCTCCGACGCGATGAACAGGTACATGCCGAGCACCGCGGGAGAGACGCGCGAGCTGTAGTGGATCGGCGGCGGGCCGTGGTGGTCGTGCGCTTCGGCGGCCGCGCTCATCGGTTCACCACCTGCGGCCGCTGCGGCACCGGCGAGATGACGTGTTCGACCGGCAGCTTCGTGTCACTGCGGAGCCGCTCGACGAGGTCGCGGCGCAGCCAGCCGCTGCGCTCGCCCGGGAACGTCGAGACGATGATCTCGTCGACGCGCTCGTCGTTCACGATCTGCATGGCTGCTGTGTAGGGATCCGGATGGGCGACCTGTCCGTGCGCGTCGATCCCCTCGCCCCGCAGCAGGCTCAGGACGCCACGGAGGCGACGGTCGGCGTCCACGTGGTCCTCGTCGTCGCTCTGCGGGGAGACGATCAGGAAACTCGCCGGGCTTTGCGCGGCCCGCTTCCGGATGCGGTCGAGCAACTCGTCCGACACGACGGTCTGGTTTGCGATCACGAGGACGTTCGCCTCGCTCTGGTCGGAATCGCCCGAGACGACGACGTGCCGCACCGGAAGACCGGGCGCCGCGCGCTCGATCTCCTCGACGACGTTCCGCCGCATCCACCCGGAGCGCTCCGCACCGTGAGTCGAGACGACGATTGCGTCCACTTTCGGCTCGAGTTGCGCCAGTGCGTCCTTCACCGCCTGGACAGGCCCGGTCTCGACGACGAAGCCCTGGGCGGTCACGCCCTGTTCGCGAAGCCCCTGCAAGGTCTTCTCGAGGCGCCGCCCCGCCGAAGCGCGCCGCGTGTCCTCGTAGACGACGTAGCCCTGGCTCGGCTCGTTGACCGGCGCGATCACGGTCACCAGGTCGTCCGCGGCGGAAGCGTCGCCGCGCACCGCGTCACGAAGCGTCTGGGACGCCGCGGTCTCGTTCGCGATCACGAGGATGTGGCTCAATCCACGGCCGCCGGTTCCTGGTCACGCGACGCGAAGATCGCGTGCTTCGCGCCTGGAACGCCGTACTCGTACGGATTGCCGACCACCTGCGGGATCTCGTCGAAGTTGAACGTCGGCGGCGGCGACGAAACCTGCCACTCGAGCGTCAGCGACCGCCACGGGTTGGCCGGCGCGATCGGACCGTGAGCCCACGAGCGCGCCATGTTGTAGAGGAACACGAGGGTCGACGCTCCGAGGCCGAACGAGGCGATCGAGATGAAGAGGTTGATGTCGGCGAAGCGATGCGCGTAGTCGGCGACGCGGCGCGGCATCCCCTGCAAGCCGATGTAGTGCATCGGGAAGAACGTCAGGTTGAAGCCGATGAAGGTGAGCCAGAAGTGCAGCTTGCCGAGACGCTCGTCGTACATCCGGCCGGTCATCTTCGGGAACCAGTAGTAGATGCCCGCGAAAATCGTGAAGACGGACCCGCCGAAGAGCACGTAGTGGATGTGCGCGACGATGAAATACGTGTCGCTCGCGTGGATGTCGATCGGCACCGAGGCGAGGTAGATGCCCGACAGGCCGCCGAGGACGAACATCGAGACGAAGCCCGTCGCGAACAGCATGGGCGTGTTGAAGTGCAGCCTCCCGTTCCACATGGTGGCGAGCCAGGAGAACACCTTCACCCCCGTTGGCACCGCGATCACCATCGAGGTGACCATCATCGGAACACGCAGCCACGACGCCATGCCGGCGACGAACATGTGATGTGCCCAGACCGAGAAGCCGAGGATGAGGATCGCCATCAACGAGAGAGCCATCAGCCGGTAGCCGAAGATCGGCTTGCGGCTCATCACGGAGATGATCTCGCTGATGATCCCGAACCCGGGCAGGATCATGATGTACACCGCGGGGTGCGAGTAGAACCAGAAGATGTGCTGGTAGCCGAGCACGTATCCGCCCTCGGCGGGCTCGAAGAAGTTCATGTGCATGACGCGGTCGAACATGACGAAGAACTGCGACCCGGCGATGAATGGCGTCGCGATCACGACGAGCAGCGAGGTCGTGAAGTTCGCCCACACGAGCAGCGGCATGCGCCAGAAGGTCATTCCCGGCGCCCGCATCGTGATGATGGTGACCAGGAAGTTGAGCGCAGTCATGATCGAGCTCGCGCCCGCCCACTGCACGCCCATGTTGAAGAACACCTGCCCGAAGGGCTGGTGCGAGCAGAGCGGCGCGTAGCACGTCCACCCGGCGGAAGGCCCGCCTCCCGGAACGGCCATCCCGGCGAGAAGCATCGTCCCCGCGACCGGCAGCAGCCAGAACGACAGCGCATTCAGGCGCGGGAACGCCATGTCGGCCGCGCCGAGCATGAGGGGGATGACGTAGTTCCCGAGGCCGGCGAAGGCCGGGATCACGAACAGGAAGATCATCAACGCCGCGTGGTTCGAAATCAGGACGTTGAACGTCTGCGGGCTGAAGAACTGGTCGCCCGGCTGCGCGAGCTCGGCGCGGAAGAGCATCGCGAACAGCCCGCCGATGCAGAAGAAGATGATCGTCGTGACCACGTACTGAACACCGATCACCTTGTGGTCGGTGTTGACGCGGAAGTAGTCGCGCCAGGACTTCGCACCGTGACCCGAGTGGTCGTCGGGCAGCGTCGGACGGCCGCTGGCGTAGCGGATCCAGTAGTCGAACCCGCCGAGGCCGACGAGGAACCCGAGCGGCGCGGTCACGAGCTGGACAGTCACGATCACCGTCCCCTTCCAGACCGGGTCCCAGCCCGCCAGCCAGCGAATGCCCACCACCAGGGCGAAGCCGATGCCGATGAAGACCGGCGTCACCCACAGGACGCGCAGCCAGCCCGGCTGCATCAGCCGCCGGAAGCCCGTCACCGGCGGGGAGCCGTGTGCGTGCGAGTCGTGCGCCTGAGCCACGGCGGTCACGTTACTTGGCTCCCGCGGCGAGATACTTGACGAGCTGCTGGAGCTGGGCGGGCGGGATCTGCGTGCCGAATGTCGGCGGCATCACGTTCTGGAAGCCCGGCGAGATGTAGGCGCCAGGCTTCACGATCGACTCGCGGATGAAGTCTGCGAGCAGGCCGCGATTCGCCTGTTTGGACAGCTGCTTCAGGTTGTCGAGATCCGGGCCGACCTTGCCCGTCGCGTGGGCCGGCGTGAACGTGTGGCAGCTCCCACAGCCGTTCTGCTGGAAGACGGCGAGCCCGGCCGGCCCCGCAGCGGGCTTTCCGCCGGCCTTGGCCCAAGCGTCGTAGTTCGCAGCCGTGAGGATGTCGACGTGGCTGCGCATGATGGCGTGGCCGAGGCCGCAGAGCTCCGTGCAGATGACCGGGAACGTCCCGGTCCGCGTGGGCGTGACGACGAGCGTGTTGTATTCGCCCGGCACAGCGTCCTGCTTCTGCGAGAGCTCGGGCACCCAGAACGAGTGGATGACGTCCTTCGACGTGATGCGCAGCTTCGTATGCCGCCCTTCGGGCAGCGTCAGATGGCCGAACGTCTTGCCGTTCGGGTACGTGAACGTCCACTCGAACTGCTCCGCGCTGACGTTGACGACGAGCGGATTCGACCCGGCATTGCCGTTCTGAGCCAGGACGATCGCACTGACGATCGAGATCGCCGTGACGAGAATCGCCGGAACCGCAGTCCAGACGATCTCGAGCTTCGTGTGCCCATGCGTGGGCGGGCCGTCGGATTCGTCATCGGGCTTGACCCGGAACTTCCAGACCGAATACGTGAGGACCGCCGCGACGACCGCGAAGACGCCGATGCAGATCGCGGTCGTGAACCAGAAGACGAAGTGGATCCGTTCGGCTTCCTTGCCGGCCGCCGGCGGCAGCCACGGGATGAACAGCGCCACGGCTGTGGCGACCGCGGCCGCGATCACGGCGATCACGGCGAGCTGAATGAGCGATCCGCGGCGCACCCGCGCGAAGACTAAAGGAATCGCGGGTCGGATCCGGCGGCTATCCGCCGCCCTGCGCGGCGACGTCGAGCACGAGAATCGCGTCGCCGTCGGGGAGTGACTCGTAGTGCGCCGGGAAGGTGTTCTGCAGCGTCAGTGCGTCGATCACCGCGGCCTCGCGCCGGTCGCCGCTGACGGGCGGTGTGCGCAGTGGAAGCGTGTTCCGCAACGGATGGTCGAGCTCGGGCTGGAGGTCGTGCTTGCGGAGGAAGATCGCGCTCGTGCCGCCGTCCTTGACGGTCTGAACGAGCGACACGACCTGGTCGACGTTCTTCAGGTACTTGAAGGCGTAGAGAGAGAGCTCGAGCGCCTCGCGCCGCAGGACCCGCTGCGCGACCGACGTGGTAGGCCCGGGGAGCGAGCACGCCGATTCGAGGCCGCAGAACGCGTAGATCAGGGTCCGGTCCGTGCCGAACAGCCCGATGTACGGGTCGATCTGGCCGTTCTGTCCAAGCCTCCGCACGCCGACCGCCTCGAGGTGCAGCCCCTGGATGTACGGCGCATGCTCCTGCACCGCGACCAGCTGCGTCCCCTGCGGCGAGCGGTACGACGATCCGACGCGCTGTGCGATCTGATGGGCGCCGAGCAGGCCCTGCTCCGTCGGCTTCCAGGACGACCAGCGGACGTTCGCGGCGTTGTGTTGGTTGGTCAGGAGGACGATGAAGCCGGCGACCGAGATCCAGAAGGCGAGCGCGAGGACCCCGTAGGCGAGCCGGAAATGGTGCTTCTCCATCACAGGTGCGGCCAGGCCTCGTCGGCCGTCAGGTCGACCTCGGGCACCTGCAGCGCCTGGGCGTCGAGCAGCCTGACGACCTCGTCGCCGTACAGCTCGCGCCGTTGCACGAGCGCCTCGGCAACCCGGTCGACCGCATCCTTGTTCGCCGCCACCAGGTGGTGGGCGGCGAGGTAGGCCTGGCCGAGGAGCTGCTCGACCATGACGCGCTGCGTCGGGTCGCGCAGGACGCCGGCTTCCAGCTGCCCGCTGCTCGAGCGGTTGACGATCTGCGACCCGATCTTCTGGAAGCGCTTCATCACGCGCTCGCGGGCCTCGTCCTCGGACTCGTCGTCGCAGCGAAGCTCGACGTACTCGGGGCCCATCCCGCAGGCACCGACCATCCAGGCGGCGCGGTCGGTCGCCGCGCGGACGTCACCGCCGACGCCGGTCGAGTTCTCGCCGTAGAAGACACGCTCGGCAGCCATCGCCCCCAGCGCCCAGATCAGGTTCGAGATCTCCTCGCTCCGCCACGACGAGAACCGCTCCTCCTTCTGCAGCGCCATGTGATGGCCGAGCGATCCGCCCCGGCGGCGGATCGAGAGCCGCGTCGACTCCGCGCCCTTGAGGTACGCGTGCGCGGCGACGGCATGGCCGGCCTCGTGGATCGCAACGGCGCGGGTCTCCTCAGGGACGTAGTCGATGTTGATCGCCGTGCCCGACTCGACCGTCGTCATCGCCTCGACGAGGTCCTCCCAGCCGAATGCGTCCCGGCCCGAGTGGTGGGCGACCGTGAGCGCCATCGAGCAGACCTGCTCGATCATCGCCGGCGAGTAGCCCATCGTCATGCGGGCCAACTCGTCGCGCCGGGCCTCACTGTCGAGCTCGGGCACGTGGTTCACCCGGCCGAGGTAGAGGTCGAAGATGTCCTTCCGGTCATGCCTCGTCGGCGTCCTGAACCACACGTGGCGGCCCATCCGGCCGGGCCTCGTGAGCGCGGGATCGAGCTGTTCGATCGGCACGTTCGTCGCGCCGATGAAGTAGATCTGCTCGTCGCGGGGCCTCGGGGCGGGCAGCCGGAGACGGTGGCCGTGCCAGGACGACGGAATGACGTAGAGCGCGTCCAGCAGCGTGTTGACGGTGTTGACGACGATCCGGCGGCCGAGCGGCGGGGCGTCGAGACCGTCCATGACGACGAGCAGCTGGTTCAAGGCCATCCCGCCTCCGCCGCCGCCTCCGAAGAGGCCCCCGCCCGGGATCGCCTGGTTGACGATCGAGGCGAACCGCGGCTTCGGCCGCTCGGGAGCGCGGCGGGCGAACTCGCTCTCGCGCCATGCGCGGGTCTCGAGAATGAGATCGCCTGACTGCTCGAAGGTCGGGCCTCGGCGGGCTCGATGCTGACCCCTGGAGCGCGTTTCGCCGCATCCCGACGGCGTCGATCTCGTCGATGAAGACGATGCACTGGCCGCCCCACTTACGCGCGAGCCGCTTCGCCTTGCGCGCGAGATAGCGGACGATGATCGAGTCCATCCCGACGAACGTCTGCGCGAAGCCCGAGCCGGGGATGGTCACGAAGGGGCAGTTGAAGCCGGTGGCGATCGCCTTCGCGAGCATCGTCTTGCCGGTTCCCGGCGCGCCCAGGAAGAGCAGGCCGCGCTCGCGCTTGCCGCCCGCCTTCTCGAACCGCTCACCCGACTGCCAGAGGGAGACGATGCGGCGGATCTCCTCCTTCGCCTCGGCCTGGCCGCGAACGTGCTCGAGCTTGACGCCCCATTCGGCGTCGCCCGGCTGGAAGCCGCGGATCTGCGACACGCCCATGGCGAGCATGGGCCCGAAGATGATCCCGAAGTTGACAAGGAAGAAGATCGGCAGGATCAGGAGCTGGCTGAGGAGCCCGCCGCTGCCGATCTTGGAGAACGCATTCGCGAATCCGTGGGCCGTCTCGCCCCAGCTCAGGCCGTGGCCGAAGAAGTCGAGCACGATCCAGCTGACCGTGATGAGCACGATCAGGCGCCAGGTCCACCGCCAGATGAGCCGCCAGAACGAGAGCCGGCGCCGCATGACGATGTCCTCCGCGCGGAGCTCCTCGCGCTCCTCGCCGAACAGGCTCGGCGAGGCGATGAAGCGCCGGAACAGCACGTCGACGAGCCCGCGGAACGCAGCCACCTCGATCAGCGTCAGCACGAGCGCGTAGCGGATCGCGAGGCCGTTGTGCGCGTGCAGCCAGACGAAGACGGCCGGCGCCGTGAGGAGCGCGACGATCGTGGCCGTACGCGTCAGCGAGCGCCACTGCTCGCCGAGCGCAGGAGCGGGGCCGGGCGTCGTTATCTCGGCTGTCGCCACTTCGTGAGGTTAGACCTGGATTTCGCGAGGATGCTCTTGTCTTCGTGTTAAGCCGACGGGTGGTTTTGCCTGTCTGGAAGCGGCCTGGGCACGGTGACCGCGCTCCAATGTCTCGGTGATGTTTGACAGGCGCCTTAGTTGATGTCATAGTGATGTCACGATGAATTTGACCATTGTCCTGGAAGGGCTGCAGGAGGATCTGCGCGGACTGTCGGAGCTCGGTGACGAGCGCTCGGCGCAGGTCGCCCGCCGGATCGGCGAGGTGCTCAGCTCGAGCCTTCGCCTGAAGCTGTTCGATCTGCTGTCGCAGGCGGCCGTCGAGCTCAGCTCAAAGCTGCCGTCAGGGCACATCGAGGTCCGGCTGGCGGGGCAGGAGCCGGAGCTGGTCTTCGTCGACTCCCCCGGCGAGGCGTCGGGGACGGTCGGCGAGGATCTGTCGGCACGGATCAGCCTGCGGCTGCCGGAGTCGCTGAAGACGGCCGCCGAGGCCGCCGCCGCCCGTGAGGGCGTGTCCACGAACGCCTGGCTCGTCCGCGCCATCGCGCGCGCGACCGAGTCGCGTCCCACCCACTCGAGCGGTAAGCGCCTGTCGGGCTACGCCCAGAGCTGAGAGAGGAGATCGATCCACATGCAGAAGAGCTTCGAAGTGACGGGCCCGGCCGAGCTCGAGGTGCGCCTCGCCTCCGGCGGGATCGAGATCGAGGCTGCCGAGGACGCGACGACGGTCGACGTCGAGCTGATCGCGTACGACGAGGAGTCACAGCAGCTCGTCGACGAAGCGCGCGTCGAGCTGCGCGACAATCACGGCCGCCCGCATGTCCTCGTCGACGTGCCGCAGAAGCGCGGTGGGTTCAACTTCGGCTTCCTGTTCGGTCGCCAAGGAATCGTCTGCCGTGTCCGCGCACCGCAGGACTCACTGCTCAACGTCCGTACGAAATCCGCCGACGTGTCCGTCCGCGGCACCCTCGGCGGGGCGAACGTCTCGAGCGCCTCGGGCGACGTGCAGCTCGAGAGCATCTCCGGCGGCCTGAACGTGAAGACTGCGAGCGGCGACACCCGCGCCCGCGAGATCGCCGGCGGCGTCAACGTCCAGACAGCCTCCGGTGACGTCGAGCTCGATGTCGTTCGCGGACCGATCAACGTCGCGAGCGCGTCGGGTGACGTGATGGTCGGCGAGGCGTGGGACAACGTCAGCGTCAACACCGTCAGCGGCGACCAGCAGCACGGCGCCGTCTACCAGGGCAACGTCGCCGCTCATGCCGTCTCGGGCGATGTCTCGGTCGGCGTCCGCCGCGGCTCGAAGGTCTTCCTCGATTGCAACACCGTGAGCGGCGACACGAGCTCGGAGCTCGACATGCTGCCGGACGCGCCTTCGGGCGACGGTCCGCTCGTCGAACTGCGGGTCAAGACCGTGAGCGGCGACATCACCATCACCCGGGCGCCCGCGCCCGCCGACAGGCAGGAGGTGCACGCATGAACCGTCTCTCGTGGGACTCAACGGCGCCGCGTCGCCCGACCGGTAAGCGGCAGTCACCGAACCCGCGTCCCGAGGATCTCGTCGAGGCCGAGGCCGAGCTGATCCGGGTCGCGTGGGACAAGCCGCAGCGCATCGCACCGTTCTGAGCGAGGGGGCTTCGAGCCGGTGCAGAGAGAGGGCCCTCCGGGGCCCTCTCGTCGTTCGAGAGGCTTGATGTGGAATTGGGTGCCTGTGGGGATGGCTGAGACCAAGCAGCTCGTTCGGGGCGGGTGAAGCCCGTAGCGGTGCTACGGGCGAGACCGACCCGGGCGAGATGCGCCGTGTCTCAGCCACCAGCCGCAGGCGCGCGGCATTTCACATCGGGCCTCTAGGACCCCCGCCGGGCAAAGAGCGCCCACAGCCGCGCTCTCACGGAGCGCTGCGGCGGACTCGCCTTGATCGCCGCCTCGCGCGCCGCAGAGCGCCTCGCCCAGGCCCGCTCGCGCGTCACCCGCGTCCCGTACTTGGGCTTCCAGTACACGGGCCTCGCACGCCTCGCCACCTCTGAAGTTCTAGCTTCCGGAGGCCGGGTGGGCTGCCCGAGAAGCAGTGCTAGGGTCCCGTCAGGTGCAATGAGACGCTCGATCGTTCTCATGGGACTTGCGCTGACCGTCGCTGCTTCGATCGCAACCATCGGAGCGGCCTCGACCGGAGCTCCGACGCTTCGTTCGGTGACCGACGACAAGGGTCACCTGACCGTGCTGTTCACACTCCCACGCGACACCGTCGCCGGCAGCGTTCTCGTGGCGACGAGTCGCACCGCCTTGTCCGCGCCGCTTCCGAATTCGAGCGTCAAGCTCCGCGAGGCAATGCATCCATCGCCGGCCGGGACGACGGGCGTCGAGCGCTGGCGCACGCGCAAGCCGCTGCCGGCCGGGACGTACTACGTCGAGGTGTCGGCGGTCGAGGCCGTCGGGATCACCGACTGCGTCCCCCGGCGAGTCGACTGCCTGGCGCGGTGGTCGAGCGCGCGCCGCGTCGTCGTCCCCTGAAGGCGCTTGACAACGCCCCGGCGCCGCAGGAGACTCGCGCCGACCGAGGGGAGAGCAGCAGGGGAGCGGCAAAGCAGACTCGCGTTCACGACGCACTGGTCCCCCACTCACCGACGGTGAGAACGCAGCGTGCACGGAGCGCCCAGGTCTACTTCGGCACGCGCCCGAATCCATTGGGGAATGGAGGAGAGCATGCATAGAGCGAAACGCGTCGCGAGGCGGCGGAGGCTTCCGTTTGTGGTCGCCTTGCTGGCAATGACGGGGGGCCTCCTCGTGGCGTTGCAATCGGCGTCCGCCAGCCCGCGGACAACCGCATTTGCGAAGGTCGTCCGTGCATCGGACAACGAGCCGCTGTGCTCGAGTCACGCGTCTCTGTGCACGGACGTCTACACGAAGCTGGGCAGTGGCTATGTCGGGCACGACGAACCTTCACTCGAGTTCAAGTCCGACATGCCCGGCTCCGGCAACGACATCACCTACCGCGTCCGCCTGCCCAAGGATCCGAAGGAGCAGCCGAAAGCTGACGGCTCGGGCCCGACCTGGAACTTCGAGCTCCGCCCGACGTTCTGGTTCGGCCTCACGCTCTGCGACACGGAGTCGGCACCCGAGTACACGAAGACGTGCACGCCCAACTCGGACGCGAACAACCTGGTGGGGACGAACCCGAAGGAGGCGAATTACATCGGGAAGCACCCGGGCAACGCGTTCATGGAACTGCAGTTCTACGGCCCGGGCTACGTGCCTCAGTTCGAGGGCTTCGGCTGCACGGCCACGCAGTACTGCGCCGCGATGACCATCGACAGCCTCAGCCTCAACCAGAACACCGGAGCGGTCACCGCACCGGGCTGCAACGAGTACCTCCTCGGCGGGATCGAGCCGATCAACTGGGCGTACATCACGAAGAGCGGCCAGTCACAGGCTCCCGCCGACCCGCTCTTCACCGGAACGTTCACGAACCCGAACTTCGCCGCGGTGAACCCGGATCTGACCAAGGATCTGCTGATGAACCCGGGGGACTGGGTCACGATCCACATGCACGACACACCTGCCGGATTCCGGATCGATCTCAGCGACGAGACGACCCATCAGTCGGGATCGATGACCGCGTCGGTCGACAACGGCTTCGCGCACGTCCTGTTCAGGCCGGACGGCACGAACTGCACGTCGGCGCCGTATGCGTTCCATCCGGAGTACAGCACGGCCAACCCGCGGGGCAACACGTGGTCGGCGCACACCTACAACGTCGCGTTCTCCGACGAGATCGGCCACTTCGAACACTGCAACGAGCTCGACGAGAACTTCAACTGCGCGGTTGCGGGCTCCGACGACGAGACCCTCGACGACGACGACGTCTTCTGTGTGCCTGGCTCGGACTCGCTGCTCGTCCACATCAACGGGTGCTTCGCCAGTGACGACGACTTCGACGGGCCCTCGTACCAGAAGGACTGGCCGGGAACGAACCCCGACGTGAAGACCGACCAACGGCTGCATCCCGAGCCGGTCATCTTCACGAGCCCGACGACGAACGGCGGGCAGCCACTCCGGACCATGGCGTTCGAGGCCGACCTGCCTGCGATCGAAAGCTCCTGCGACACCACGACGGGAGTGGGCTGCGTGAACCCACCGCCGGGATCGCAGTTCTACCCGTTCTACTCGACCCGCAACGTCGACGGGACGTGCGCCTGGCAGGAGGGCGGCCCGTTCATCCCCGGCACGACCCGGGACTTCGGGGGCAGCTCGGTGACGGAGTACGGGACGACACTGCTGCCGCAGATCTTCCCGGCCACGGGGTTCACCACTGTGACGAGGTTCGAGAACTTCAACAGCGGCGATCTCGTCAACCCTTGCACGAAGTAGCAGACGGTTCTCCGCGACCACCTCAGGGGAGCGGCCTCCGGCCGCTCCCCTCTAGTCCGGAGACGGAGTGCCGTTACGCGCTGAGCGCGCTTACTCGCCGCAGGAGCGCGTCGGCCTCGGCCAGGGCGGGGGCCGCCTCGAGCGCTGCGAAGATCTCGCGTGCCTGTCGGAGCGCAATCGTGGCCTCCGCAGGCCGCCCGAGCCCGGCGAGGCAGCGCCCCTGGCCCAGGAGCGCGAAGCCCTGCTCGGGAACCGCGTCGAACCGCCGCCATCGTTCGGCGGCCGCGGTGTAGCCATCGGCAGCGGCAACCAGGTCGCCGGCCGCTTCGGCCAGCGCGGCGCCCACCGTCAGCATCGCGTGCCTGGCCTGGGGAGAGTGCGGTTCGACCCCCGCCGTGAGTCGCTCTGCGAGCGACAGGTCGCCAATCACGAGTGCCGCACGAACCATCGCGGGCAGCGCCGCAGGGTAGTACTGGTTCTCGCGGGCTTCGGGGGCAGACTCGATCTCGGCCAGCAGCAGCCCGGCGGACGCACTCTCGCCGAGCGCAGCACGCGCGATCGCGGCGGCACTGAGGCCGAAGACGATGTGCTGCGAAGATCCCGTGTCGCGGATCGTCGATTCGAGCCAGTCCAGCGTGCCGGCCACTTGGGCGGCGTGCCCGCGCAAAGTCAGAGCCCGAGCCTCGATGGCCCGAATCCAGCCGAGGTCCCATCGTTCCTCGCCGCCGAGGCGCACGGTCAACTCGGCCGACAGCTCGAGCGCTGCGTCGAGCCGGCCGCTGTCGAACAGCGGATCGAGCATGCTCGTCGTCACGGTTCTTACCCATCCAGCCAAGCCCCGCGACTCTGCGAAGGCGACGGCCCCTTCGAACACCTCGAGAGACGCGAGCGGCCCTTCGAACGCCATCAGCGACACGGCGAGGTTGTTGCTGAGCGACGTGACGCCGACCCCTTGCCCCGCCTCGGTCGCGAGAACGATCGACTCGCGCATGTCCTCGAGCCCGGCTGGATCGCCGAGATCGACGCGCGCGAGACCCCGGAACCCGAGAGCACGCGCGGGCGGCTCGAGACCGAGCTCGTCTGCCAGCGCCAGCGCCCGTTCGGCGTAGTCCAGGCCCACCTCCAGCCGTCCATCGAGGATCAGGACCTCTCCACTGGCCGCGTCGCTGAGCACCTCGACCAGGTCGGCGCTCGGCGGCAGCGGCTCCAGGAGTGCCAGAGCCTCGAGCGTGAGCGTCCAGCTGCTCGGATCGCCGACTCGCGACAGAACGTGGCTGAGCGTGCGCATCGCACGCGCGGTTCCGGGCACGTCACCGACTGCCTTGAAACCCTCGATCGCCGTTTCGAGCGCTGCCTTCGCCTCCACGTTTCGCCCGGCGTCGCGCGCCGCGGCGCCGAACTGCGCAAGCGCCCTGGCTCGTCCCGGGTGCCCAATGGGCGTGAGGGTCAGCGCCTCCCCGAACCGCGCGAGGGCCGCAGGGGTGTCCAGATCGAGCGCGCGCTCGCCTGCCAGACCCAGGAACCGCCGCGCAGGCTCCTCCAGCTCAGTCGCGAGCTCCGTCTCTCCGCCTGCCCGGGCGAGGTCCAGGGCCGTGGCGTAGTGATGGGCCAGCACGTCGGCGAGGTCCTCGACACGCCCGGGGGCCTTCGACTCGATCCATCTCGCCGCAGCGACATGCCGCGAGGCCCGCGAGACGCGCGGAAGCTGGCCGTACGCGACGTCGCGCGCCAGGATGTGCCAGAACGCGTGCTCGGCCTCGCCCTCGATGGACGATCGCCGGACCGGGCGGACGAGCTCCTTTCGCGACAGCTCCCGCAAGGCGGTGGTGACCTGCTGGAGGTCGCGGCCGCCCATCTCGGCAAGTGCGCCGGCCCAGAACACGTTCCCGATCACAGCAGCGTCTCCGAGCAGCGACTTCGCGTCAGGCTCGAGCGTGTCGAGGCGAGCGGTGAGCAGCGCCTGCACGGACTCGGGCAACGGGACCGCGGCGCCTTCCGCAAGCTCCCAGGTTCCACCTTTTCTGACGAGCAGGTCGCGATCTTTCAGCAACCGCACGAACTCCTCGGCGTAGAGCGGGTTCCCGCCGGCCCGGTCGAGGATCGGCTGCTGCAACTCGACGGGCAGGACAGTTGCGTCGAGCAGGGCCGAGACGAGACGCGCGGTCTCCTCCCGGAGCAGCGGCTCGAGGTTGATGGTGTTTGCGTTTCGCAGCCCGGCCGCGTAACCGGCGCGACGCTCGAACAACTCGGGACGCGCGGTGCCGACGAGCAACAGCGGCACGCCCTCGGCCAGATCGGCCAAGTGCTCGAGGAAGGCGAGCATCGGCTCGTCGGCCCAGTGGAGGTCTTCGAACACCAGCACGGTCGGCCGCTCCTCTGCGATGTGCTCGAGGAACCGCCGCCAGGCGGTGAACAGCTCTTCGCGCTCCGCCGACGAGGACGCGTCGATCCCGAGCAGCGGCAGCAGGCGCTGCCGGAACCATTCCCGCTCGGATCCCTCGGGGAGGACCACGTCGAGCTTCGCCTCGGCGCGAGCGGGCGAATCGGACTCGAGGATCCCGGCCTGCGCCTTGACGATCTCGCCGAGCGCCCAGAACGTGATCCCTTCGCCGTAGGGGAGGCAGCGACCCTGGCGCCACGTGGTCAGCTCCGGCCGCGCGTCGATGTACGCGAAGAGCTCGGCGACCAGCCGGCTCTTGCCCAAGCCTGGCTCTCCCACGACCGTCACGAGCTGGACCGAGCCGGCCGCGACGGTCTTGTCGAAGCTCCCCTTCAGGAGCGCCAGGTCGATCTCCCGGCCGATGAACGGACCGTCGTGCGTCCGCGTGAGGTCGGTGCCGAAGTGCGCGCGCGCCGCTTTGGCGTGGAAGACCCTCACGGGATCGGACTTTCCCTTCAGCGACGCAATGTCGAGCTCTTCGTACTCGAAGACCGCTCGGGTCGCCTCGTACGTAGCCAGCCCGACCGCGACGCCCATCTCCGGCGCCACCGACTGCAGCCGTGAGGCGGTGTTGACCGAATCGCCGGCCAGGAGCCGCTCGCCCCGGGCGACGGACGCAGCCAGACGGACGAGCGCCTCGCCGGTGTTGATGCCGATGCGCAGCCGGAGCGGCGTCTCGCCGGCCGCCCACAGCGCTTCCGCGCCCTCGACGATCCGAAGGCCCGCGCGCACAGCTCGCTCGGGGTCGTCTTCGTGCGCCGTCGGCGCGCCGAAGATCCCGACGACCGCGTCCCCGATGAACTTCTCCACCAGTCCGCCGTGGCTCTCGATCTTCGCCTGGGCCATCGCGGCGTAGGCGGCCAGGACCTTGTCGACATCCTCCGGGTCCATTCGCTCCGACGACGCCGTGAAGCCGACGAGATCGCAGAAGAGCGACGTCACGACCTTCCGCTCCTCGCGAGCAGCGGTAGCGGGCTCCGGGCTCAGCGCCGCCGCGCAGAAGCCGCAGAAGGCAAACCCGTCCGGGCTTTCTCTGCCGCAAATCAGACAGGCGATCACCGGCCGAGTCTACGGGGGCACAGGCGGAACTTCAGCGCGTCGCAAGTCGTGTGGGCACCCTCGGCCCACGTCGACCAGCTACCAAACGCGGAAGCTCGCCCGCGACAAGAAGAGGCCGTGGCCGGAACCGCTGCGGCAGGTCAGACCGCTGCGCTGAGAGAGACAGCTGAAGCCTCCGTGACGCCAGGAGTGCCCGTAGATGAGCGTCGAGTAGCTCGGCCGGTAGCGCTCCGGGCTGTACAGGATGCCTCCGGAGCAGCTGATGCCGCCTTTGCCGGTCGCAGTCAACTCGAAGCCGTGCCAGTCGACGCCGCCGCCGCCGGGCGTCATGCACTGCGACTGCAGACGCGATGCGTAGGACGCTCTGCCAAGCGTGCAGTGGAGCAGGTTCGGCTTACCCGGAATCACCAGGCACTTGATGTTTCCCGAGGGTGTGCGGATTCCGGACAGCGTCGTCTTCGCCGAACCCGCAGGCGCAGCCGCAGCGCTTCCGAGCGCCAGCGTCATGGAGATCGCGAACAGACCGAGCCAACGCATGCCGGGGGAACTTACGGCACCGGGAAGAGCGGACGGCAATCATTCCGTAAGGACTTTCCGTCCAGCGCTTACGGTCGTGCCGCGCCGTCGGCAAGGCGGTCGCGGACCTGCGCAGCCCATGGCTTCGGCGCACTCGCATTCGGCGCGGCTCCGTGAGAAGCTGACGCAATGCAGTGGGCACTGCTTGCAGGCGTGCCGGAGGAGGAACTACGCGGGATCCTGCAAATCGCACGTCGCCGCACTTTCGCGAGAAACGAGATCGTCTGTCACCGCGGCGATCCCGCCGACTGCTGCCATCTCATCGCCAAGGGTCGATTTGCCGTCCGGAACATGACCTCGCTCGGCGACACGGTCACCGTCGCAATCCGAGGACCTGGCGCCGCGTTCGGCGAGATGTCCCTGCTCGTCGACGCCGCCAAGCGAATGTCCACCGTCGCGGCGCTCGAGCCGGGCGAGACGTATTCGGTCTACCGAACCGACTTCGATCACCTGCGTGCAAGGCATCACGACATGGATCGGTACCTGTGTGCATTTCTCGTGAACGAGGTAAGAAGGTTGAACGAGCGTCTGCTCGAAGCGCTGTACCTGCCGGTCGACCAGCGTGTGCGTCGCCGCCTCATCGAGCTGGCCGAGCTCTACGGAGACGGAGGCGCCGGGCCGGTCAACGTGCCGCTGACACAGGAGGTCATCGCCGAGCTCGCCGGCGCGACACGACCGACCGTCAACCAGGTGCTGCGTGACGAAGAGAAACGGGGCACGATCGAGCTGACCCGAGGCCACATCGGCATCCTCGACGTGTCGCAGCTCGTCCAGCGCCGCTAGGCGCTCGCATCTGTTCCCGCGACAACAGTCCCCGCGTGGGCACGCGAAACGACCGTGCTCGAGCGACGCCGTAGCTTCGTATCAGCCGGTCGCACAGGGCGGCCGAGTTGGACGAAGGAGACCGACATGTCCCGCAGCTCAACCTCGCTCGTGCTCGTCGCAGTCGCGCTCCTCACGGCGCCGCTCGCTGGTGCCGCGAACGGAGCGTCGACCGACTCGGGCTCGACGAAACAAGCGATCCGCGCACTCGAGATCCGCGGCCAGGCGCTCAACCAGGCCTACCACCTCGGCAACTACGCCGGACCGTCGAAGCAAGAGACTCGCGCGATGACCATCCGCGGCCAGGCGCTCAACCAGACCTACCACCTCGGCGCCTACGCCGGCCCGTCGAAGCAAGAGCTCCGCGCGATGACCATCCGCGGCCAGGCGCTCAACCAGGCCTACCACCTCGGCGCCTACGCCGGCCCGACGAAGCAAGAGCTCCGCGCCCTCACCATCCGCGGCCAGGCGCTCAACCAGACCTACCACCTCGGCGCGTACGCCGGCCCGTCGGGGAGCTCCTTCCCCTGGCTCACCGTCGCGTTCGCAGTTGCGACGCTCGGCGTGATCCTGACGGCGTTCGCCGGCACAGTCGGAGTCCGCAGGCGCCACGCCGTGATCGCGGTCTGACGGCACGCGTCTCCATCGTTGCTTGAGCTCGCCGGGCGCCGACACAGCGTCCGGCGAGCTCACGTCCGCTGGGGGCCGGCGCCGATCAGGTGGGCGGCCTGAACGGTGCCGGCGTCACCTGGGCGGAAATCGCGGCGAGGTCTGCGGCGTACGACGGAGCGGGTTGACTAGAAGCACCGCTCCGACTGCGCGAGGATGAGGGCGTGGAGGACGAGGTCAGGCCCGTCACGGCGCTGTTCGCCGACATTGTGGGGTCGACGGCGCTCGGCGAGCGTCTGTTGCCAGAGGAGGTGAAGGCGCTCGTCGGCGAATGCGTGACGCGCGTCAGCGGGGCCGTCGAGGAGTTCGGTGGAACCGTGCAGGCGTACCAGGGCGACGGCATCTGCGCGTTGTTCGGCGTCCCGGCGGCGCACGCCGACGACCCGGAGCGCGCGGCACGCGCAGCGCTGCGCATCCTCGAGATCGTCGGCTCGTACTCCGAGGACATCCGCGCGGCCTGGGGGATCGACCGCTTCAACGTTCGCGTCGGGATCAACTCGGGGACGGCGGCTGTCGGGACTGTGGGTGTGGCGGCGCCCCAGGCGGTCGCTCTCGGCGATATGACCAACGTCGCCGCTCGTCTCGAGAGCATGGCCGAGCCCGGGACCGTCTTCGTCGGCGAGGGCACCGCTCGGTTGCTCGAGCGCAGATTCGTGCTGGAGGAGCGCGGTCTGCTCGCCGTCAAGGGACGCGCTCGCCCGGTGCGGGCGTGGCGGCTCCTCCACGCTCGCCCGACTGACCAGTCCGGCACGACGACGCCGACGGTCGGGCGCGACGCCGAGCTTGTACGCCTACGGAGTGCGCTCGCGGAGCTTGCGCGCGGCCGCGGCCAGATCGTCCTCATCAGTGGGGAAGACGGGCTCGGTAAGTCGCGCCTAGTCGCCGAGTTGACGCGCGAGGCCGGAGAGGTCACGCGCCTCGAGGGTCACTGCCCGTCATACGCGGGCGACACGCTGTTTCGGCCGTTCGTCGAGATCCTGCGGGAGTGGCTCAGCGTCGTCGAAGGTGAGGCGGAGATCGCCGTCCGAACCAAGGCTCGTGCGCGCCTCGGCGCGCTGCTGGGGGCGCGGCTGGACGAGCTCATGCCGTCGTTCGCACGGCTGCTCGGCATCAAGGCGGAGATCGACGTACCCGTCGACGTCGGGGCGGCCTACGTGGAGTGGGTCCTCGCGCTCGCGCACCGCGGCCCCGTCCTGCTCGTCGTCGAAGACCTGCAATGGGCCGACGAAGCGACGCGTGAACTCGCGGAGCGTCTCCTTGCCCTGACGGAACGCGAGGCGCTCATGCTCGTCTTCAGCTTCGCGCCGGCGACGCCATCCGAGGCGATGCGTCTACGGCTGACAGTTCTCGGCGAGTACAGCCACCGGGCGAGCGAGCTGACGCTCACGCCGCTGACGGACGAGGCCGCAGAGGCGCTTGCCCGCACCTTCCTGCCCGGGGTGGATACGGCGACGACGGCGACCCTCGTCGCGCGTGCCGCGGGGAATCCGTTCTACCTCGAGGAGCTGCTGCGCGCCATCGTCGAGGGCAGCGTCGTCGATCGTCGCCGCACGTGGACGTTGACCGTGGGATCGGCGGAACTGATGCCGCCGGCGCTCGAGAGCCTCCTCCTCGCGCGGATCGACCGGCTGCCGGAGGGAGCGCGCCGGCTCGTCCAGGTGGCGGCGGTCGTCGGGCGCAGCTTCCCAGTCCGCGTGCTGGAAACGGCCGCGGACACGGACGATCTGGACGGCGACCTGACGACGCTGCTGCGGGCCGAAGTTGTGCGCGAGGTGAGGCGGTATCCCGAGCTCGAGTGTGCATTCCGTCATGCGCTCCTTCGGCAGGCCGCACTGTCGACGCTCACTGCGGGGCGACGGCGCGAGCTCTACGGTCGAGTGGCGGACGCCTTCGAGGAACTCTACGACGCCTCGCTCGACGATCACCTCGAACGGCTCGCGCACTACTACGCGCAGGCCGAAGACCGGCCCAAGACGATCGAGTATCTCGTGCGCGCCGCCGCGCGCCAGGAGGCACTCGGGGCGTCGGAGCAGGCGGCTCGGCTGCGTGAGCGAGCAGGCGTCGTCTAGAACCCGCCGATGTGAGCGTGTCCCGGTTGCACCGTCGAGACCCAGACGAGCCCTGAGCCGACGGTAATTGCGGTCACCCCGGGGCCGACCTTGATCGACTTGACAGCGCGGCCGCCGCGGGGGTCGAGCCGGACAACCGATCCGGCATTCGGGCGAGTGAGCCACACCCCGCCCTCGCCCGCGGCGATCTGCGAGGTATTCGGCCCGGCCGAAGTGGAGCCGAGGGCTGTCGTGGTTGCTGGATCGACCCGCCAGACGTTGCCCGCCTCGTTCTTGCTCACCCAGACGGACCCCTCGCCCACGGCGACGGTCGTGCTGCAGCAAAGCATCGTGATGGCGCCGATGTCGGTGGAGCCGGTGATGATGTTCGTGGTTGTGTCGAGACGCGAGACGGTGCTGACCTCGGAGACCCAGACCGCGTGCGAGCCGAGGACGGCGTCAGTCGGGCTGTGGTCGTCGTCGATAGTGACGAGTTTCTGCGAGTTCAGGTCGTAGCGCAGGATCTCGCTCCCGCCTATCCAGAGCAACCAGACACTTCCGCGCGCCGCGCCGGCAATGGTCAACAAGGACGCGGACATGCCGCCGGGGAGGCGGCCATGGAAAATAGTGGCACCAGGCTGATGGAGTTGAGCTCCGGATTGATCCGAAACAGCAGGCCTTCGAGCGTCGTGACCCATACGAATCCGCTGCCGGCGGCGATGTCTACCGGTGTGCCGGTAATGCCGCCGATCACGTCGGTCGCCTTCCGCGTCTTGGCGTCGATACGGGTGACCGTGCTGTCGTCCTCGTTGGCGACCCAGATGGAGCCAAAACCGGACGTGATCGCGGCCGGGTTCTGTCCGACCGGGACCGAGGCGACGAGCTTGTTCGTCTTCGGGTCGATCGCGCCGACCGCGTTCGGCGGCAGCTTGGAGATTCCATTCCCGCCGCGCGTCAAGAACACCGCGACTACGGCGGCTGCAATGACAACTGCTGCAGCGGCCCCGGCGATCAGTCGCCAGTCGAACCGCGTGGCGGTCGCGGACGGCGGTCTGGGGATCTCGCCGCTCGAGACGCCGAGCTCCTGCCTCGCGGCGTCAACGAGCTCGCGGCACGTTGGGTAACGGTCGTCGGGGCGTTTCGCCATGCCTCTTGCGATGACGGCATCGACGCCCTTCGGAAGCTCGGGACGGGCGTCCGAGGGCGCAGGAGGCGGATCCTGGATGTGCGCCCAGATCGTCGCCACCTCAGTGTCCTTCTCGAACGGCTTCCCGCCCACCAGCGTCTCGTAGAGCACGCAGGTCAGCGCGTAGACGTCGGCGCGGCCGTCGACGGGCTGTCCCTGGATCTGCTCCGGCGCGACGTAGTCGACGGTGCCGACGAGTTGCCCCGTCGCGGTGAGGCCGGACTGCGAGGACGCTTGCTTCGTCAGGCCGAAGTCGGAGACGTAGACGTGGTCGTCCTCACCGATCAGGATGTTGCCCGGCTTGACATCGCGATGGACGAGCCCCCGCCGATGTGCCGCATCCAGTCCTGCCGCCGACTGCCCGACGATGGCGACCGCGCGTGCAGGTGGGAGCGGGCTGTCGAGGCGAAGGAGCTCGCGCAGGTCCGTGCCTTCGACGTACCGCATGGCGATGTAGAGAACGCCGGCGGCTTCATCGGCGTCGTAGACGGGGACGACGTTCGGGTGGTCGAGCGAGGCGGCCAGCTGTGACTCCCGTAGGAACCGCTCGCGGAAGCGCTCGTCGTGGGCGAGCTCGGGGGCCATCAGCTTCAGCGCCACCTTGCGGTGGAGGCGCAGGTGCTCGGCGAGGTACACGCTCGACATCCCGCCGCGGCCGAGCAGCCGCTCGATCCGATAGCCGGCGAGCACCGAGCCGAGGCGGGTATCGACGACGCTCACGGCCTCCTCATCACGAGCTACCTAACCACTGGGCCTGGCGAATTGCTAGCCGTATGCTCGCCTCGATGGTCGATCGCTCCGAGCCCGGCGCCGGCGACACGGTCGGGCATTACCGGCTCGATGCTCGGTTGGGAGAGGGGGCGGTGGGAGTCGTCTACCGCGCCCGGCGCGAGCCCGACGGTGCGGTGGTCGCGCTGAAGCTGCTGAAACAGCGCCTTGGCGAAGACGAGACGTTCCGCGCTCGTTTCGTTCACGAAGCCAGGGCGGCGCGGGAGGTGGAGCACGACCACGTCGTGCCGGTGCTTGACGCAGGTGAAGCCGGCGGAACGAGCTACCTCGTCGCGGAGTACGTGGCGGGGGGCTCGCTCGAGGATCGACTCGGCGAGGAGGGCGCACTCCCGATCGTCGAGGCGCTCCGGATCGGCGCGGAGGTGGCGACGGGGCTCGACGCACTCCACCGCGGCGGGTTGGTGCACCGCGACGTCAAGCCCTCGAATCTGATGCTCTACGAGGACGGTCGTGCGGCGATCACCGACTTCGGCCTCGCAAAAGGACCGGCGTACACGGTCCTGACAAAGCCCGGCCAGGTGATGGGGACGCTGGACTACCTCGCGCCGGAGCTGATCCGCGGCGAGGCCGCGACGCCGTCCACCGACATCTACGCGTTCGGCTGCGTCGTGTACGAGTGCATCACCGGGGCGCCGCCGTTCGGCGGAAAGAGCCTGTTCGAGATCGGAACTGCGCACCTGAATCTCCCGCCTCCCGACCCCTGCGAGACGCGAGTCGAGGTGACACCGTCGCTCTCCTGGGCGCTGTTGAAGGCGCTCGAGAAGGATCCGGCGCAGCGACCGCCGACCGCCACGGCATTCGCGTCGATGCTGCACGTCGCAGGAGGGCGGCGTTGAAAGCCTTGCTGCCACGCACGTATGGGCCGTGAAGAGATCGAACCGTCGACCATGGGATTAAGAGAACCATCCCACGATCTCGGTGGGTCTCGGCCGAGCGTGGAAACTCGCATCTCTGCGGGCGATCCGACGGATCTTCGGCTGTCGCGTCGCGGCTGATCTCGGTGGGTCTGGTTGCCCCCGTGTTGCCCGCCGGGTAGTCGCCGGTCAGACTCGTGCCGTGACAGTTTGCCCGGCGTGCGGAAAGGAGAACCCCGACGGGTTCCAGTTCTGCGGCTTCTGCACTGCTCCGCTGACCGCGCCGGCCGCAACCGCCCGCGAGCAGCGGAAGACGGTGACCGTTTTCTTCAGCGACGTCAGCGGCTCGACCGCACTGGGAGAGCAGACTGGACCCGGAGAGCTTTCGGGAGTTGCTCGCGCGGTACTTCGATCGGATGCGCGAGATCGTGGAACGGCATGGCGGCGTGGTCGAGAAGTTCATCGGTGATGCGGTGATGGCCGTCTTCGGCGTGCCGCAAGTGCACGAGGACGACGCTCTGCGCGCGTGTGCGAGCGGCGATCGGAGCTGCGCTGGGGTCTCGATGCTGAACGAGGAGCTCGAGGCGACTTCGGGACGAGGCTCGCGTTGGATCGGAGTCAACACCGGCGAGGTCGTTACCGGAACCGGAGGAGCGCCTCGCGACGGGAGACGCGGTGAACGTCGCCGCTCGCCTGGAGCAGGCGGCGCAGCCGGACGACATCCTCATCGGCTCCGACGACGCTTCAGCACGTCGTCGAGCGGTTGACTGGTGCGAGCTCATCGAGCGGCTCGAGCTGAAGGGCAAGGCGGAGCCGGTGCGAGGCCTACCGGCTGATCTCGTGCGAGTGACGACCGGCGAGCTGTCGCAGCCCGGCTCGCGACGCCGATGGTCGGCCGAAAGCGGCGAGCTGAAGAGGCTCCGCGACGCGTTCGACAACGTCGCCAGTGACGCGGTCGTGCCAGCTGTTCACGGTGCTCGGCTCGGCCGGCGTCGGAAAGTCCCGTCTGGTCTCGGAGTTTCTGCGCACGCCTCGATGACGTCCCCGTTGTTCACGGGGCGATGCCTCTCCTACGGCGAGGGCATCACGTACTGGCCGGTCGTGGAGATCGTGAAGCAAGCCGGGCGGGCCGGAGCGGCGATCCGACGCGACCGCACGCCATGCGCTCGGTCTGCTCGGCGAGAGCCGACTGACGTCGGCGGCAACGCCCGAGGAAATCGCATGGGCGTTTCGCAAGCTGCTCGAGGCCAGGAGGCGCAGGAGGAGCCGCTCGTTATGCCTGTTCGACGACATCCAGTGGGGCGAGGAGATGCTTTCTCGAGCTTGTCGAGCATGTCGCGGATCTCTCGCGCGGGGCACCGATATTGCTCCTGTGCATGGCCCGCCGGAGCTGCTCGAGAGGCGACCGAACTGGGGTGGCGGCAAGCTGGAACGCGACCAGCGTGCTGCTGGAGCCGCTCGCCGCAGCAGGAGACCGACGAGCTGCTCGTCGAGGCTCCAGGCAAGGCTCCCGCGGGACGCGCTGCTGCAGGCACGGATCCGCCGTGGCCGCCGACGGAAATCCGCTCTTTCGTCGAGGAGATGCTCGCGCTCGTCCGCAATCGACCGACGGCGAGGTGGAGGTCCCGGCCGACGATCCAGGCGCTGCTCGGCCGCGCGCCTCGACCAGCTCGGCCCAGCCGAACGGCCGCGTGCTCGAGCGCGGCTCGGTCGAGGGCGAGGTCTTCCACCGCGGCGCCGTAGCGGCGCTCGGTCGCGGCGACGGCGACGGCTCGACGACGCGCTCATCGCGCTCGTCCGCAAGGAGCTGGTCCGGCCGGAGCAGCCCCAGCTCGCCGGACGAGGACGGCTACCGATTCCGCCATCTCCTCATCCGGGACGCCGCCTACGAGGCGTTGCCGAAGGCGACTCGTGCCGAGCTCCATCGAACGCTTCGCAGCCTGGCTCGAAGCGAAACGGTGCGGAGCTCGTCGAGCTGGACGAGATTCTCGGCTACCACCTGGAGCAGGCCGCCCGTTACCTCGCCGACCTCGGACGCCCCGACTCCGGGCTGGCGGAAATGGCGTCCGCTCGGCTCGCCGCCGCCGGCCGGCGGACAAAGGACCGCGGCGACGAGCGGACGGCGCGGTCTTGCTCCAACGCGCGTTGGATCTCAGCGACCGTCTGGACGTCAACCTCGTGGCCGACCTCGCACGGACGCTTGATCGCGTTCGCGACTTTCTGACGCTCCTCGACGGCGCGGCGGTGCGGGCCGACGCGGATGGCGACGCCGCCGGCTCAGCGTTGGCCCGGGCGATGGCTGCCTACGGCCGGCTCTGGACGATGGAGGGAACCGCCGACGAGCAGGAGCGCCTGGCGCTGGAAGCACTGCGGCTCCTCGAAGCGGCCGAGGATCACGAGGGGCTCGCCCACTTGTGGTTCAGCCTCTCCAACGGCGTCTACGTGTTCCGCTGCCAATGGGCGCAGGTGGAGCACGCCGCCGAGCAGCAGCGACGGCACTCGGAGCTGGCCGGACGATCGCGGCAGCGGACGAGGCTCGGCTTCGCGCTCATCTACGGCCCTCGCCCCGTCGCCGAAGCGCTTCCGACCGTCACCGCACTCGCTGCCGCCAACCCACATCCGTGGACGCTCCTCGATCACGCCGTTCTCCTGGCGATGGACGACAGGATCGAAGAGGCACGCACGGTCGCGAAGGCCACGCACGACCACCTCAGCGAGCTCGGCATCGAGCGCGAAGTCCGCGCCCGCCTGGCGGAGATCGAGTTGATCGCAGGGGACGACGAGGCCGCCGCCGAGCACCTCGAGTTCTTCTGCGCAACTCACCGCACAGGTCAGCCGAGTGCCGCGCTCTCCACTGAACTTCTGACGCTTGGACGCACTCTCTGCCGGCTCGGTCGCTTCGAAGAGGCCGAGCAGCTTGCTGCCGAAGGTCGAATCGTGTTTGAGGATGACCGACTGACGGAGGCACTCCTGCTCCAGGTGACCGCTCTTCTCCAGGTACAGCGCCAAGACCACGCCGAGGCCGAGCGACTCGCCCGCGAAGCCGTCGCGACCATGCAGACGACGGATGCAGCCTGGTCGCAGGCGGACACGCTCTACGACCTCGGTGAAGTGCTCGCTGCGGCCGGTTGCAGCGAGGCGGCCGCCGCTTCATTCCAGGAAGCACTCGTGGTCTACGACCGAAAAGGCATGATCCCGCTCGCCCGCCGGACCCGCGAACGCCTCGCGACTCTCAAGACGGCGCGATGACAGGAGTGAATGGGCCGTGAAGGGATCGAACCTTCGACCTTGGGATTAAGAGAACCCGTCCCGTCTCTCGGCGGGTCTCGGCCGACCCGGGAAACACGCGTGGATTCCTGCGCGTTCGGCGTCTTTGCGTCTCGGCTGATCTCGGTGGGTCTGGTTGCCCCCGTGTTGCCCGCGGCCCCTACGCATATCGCGACGCCGCGAGGCGCGGAAGCCGATTTCTGCCGGCTGGCGGGTTAGGGTTGTCGAGTGGGTGGTAGGACCGCGCAAGGTCTAGGAGAAAGGAGTCGTCAACGCGTTCGTGCTTTTGGTGAACTTGCCGGAGCGCAATGAGGTTCGCCTTTCTCTCGTAACGCAACGCGTCGGTCAAGCAAGCGTGGGCGTCAACTGGGCGCTCGCCTGCGACGAGCACTTCGGCGAGATCGACAAGAGCGTCAGCTTGCATGTTCAGAAGGTCGGTGTGATCGGCTATGCGCACTGCTTCAGTGAGAGGTCCATCCGCACGTGCGAGTTCCCCGCGCCGCGCATAGAGCTTCGCGCGTGCACACCGCCAAAGGATCTGAGAGAACGCGATCGTCGGATGCGGCTGCGCCCTCGCTCAGCTGGCTGAAACGTTCGGCTTCGTCGTCGTGTCCTCCTTGAGAAGAGCGCATGTGCCAGCAACCCCGCGATCGTCGAGAGGAAGCCGCGCTCCCCCATCTGCTCGAGCGCCCGATAGCTTTCGCGCAGGACGCGGGATGCGCCCTCTGGGTTCCCCGTGAGCATCTCGACGTAGAACGCTTCCTGTGCGTTGTTCGCCACCCACACGTTCAGTCCGAGCGTCTCGAAGAGCCGCGTGCCGTCGGCCAGAAGGCGGCGGGCAAGGTCGAACTCGCCTCGCATCGCTTCCAAGGCGGCGCTCGTCTCCACCTGCGCGAACGCCAGTACCTTCGGTATCCTGACGTGCGTTCTCGACGAAGGCCTTGCAGCGACTGATCCCTTGATCGGTAGGCAGGAGCCCGAAGACGGACATGACCATCAGCCAGCCCATGCTCTCTGATCGCTCTGACCGGTAGTTGCCGCGCTCCGCGTACGCGAGCGCGCGCTGCCACGATCGCTCACCGCTCACGTGGTCGCCAAGTCCGCTCGCCTCGATCCTGCCAATCAGGTTCCAGGCTTGCGCGAGGGTGAAGTCGTCCTCGATCTGCTCGGCGGCGAGCACGACGCTCCTGGCGTCCGCGAGCAGGAGCTCGTTGTCCCAACCCGCGAGGTGGCGCAGAGCGCAGAGACCAAGCAACGTCCGCGCAGACGGCTCCTCCTCCGCGTGCGCGAGGGCTGCGTCCAGCCACTCGATGCCCTCCGAGACATGGCCGCGGGCCGACCAATAGCCCCAAAGGCCCGTCGCCAGGCGCGTCACCGCCTGCCAGTCACCGCCGTTCTTCGCCCACTCGAGCGCGTCGCGGACGTTCGCGCGGTCCGCATCGAGGAGGCCGAACCACGAGGGCAGATCGCCTCGTCGTGACTCCTCGTCGGCGCGCGCGACAAGCGCAACGAAGTGCTCGAAATGTCGACCTGCCACCTCCTCGCCGCGGCCCGTCTCCGCCAGGACGGCGAGCGCGTATTCGCGAATGGTTTCCAGCATCCAGAATCGAGGCTCGTGGTCAGCGTCCATCCGTCGGCGAACCAGGTTCTGCTCGACAAGCGACTCGAGCGCGTCGAGCAGAATCTCGGTGAGTTCGTGATTCGGATCGCAGACAGCCTCGGCTGCCTCGAGTCGACAGCCGCCTCTGAACACCGAGAGCCGCGCGAACAGCGCCTGTCCGTGTTCGTCGAGTAAGTCGTAACTCCATTCGATGGTGTCCCGCAGCGTTCTCTGTCGCCTTTCCGCGTCTCGCACACCTCCGGTCAGGAGCTTCAGCCGCTCGTCTAGGCGTCGTAGGAGTGCCTGCACGGACAGGATCCGCGTGCGTGCGGCCGCAAGCTCGATCGCCAGCGGTAGCCCATCGAGACGGGTGCAGATCTCCGCGACAGCGAGAGCGCTCTCGCGGCTCAAGACGAAATCGGGCTCGACCGCTTGCGCGCGCTCGAGGAACAACGCCACTGCCTCGAATCGCGCGAACGTCTCTAGATCCTCGACATCGCTCAAACCGGGGAGCGCCAGCGGCGGCACCTGGTATTCGCGCTCACCGCCGAGATGCAACGGCCAGCGGCTCGTCACCAGGAGCTTCGGCTTGCCTGTCGCCCGAAGTAGAAGGGCTAGATCGGTCGCGGCGTCACTGACCTGTTCGAAGTTGTCCAGGAGGAGTAGCGAGTCCTTGTTGCGCAGATGCGCCTGCAGCGTCTCAAGCAGAGACTGCCCTGGCTGTTCCGCCACGCCCAGCGTCTGCGCCACGGTCGACATGACGAGACTCGGATCGGTGATCGTGGCGAGCGAGACGAAGAACACCCCGTCGCGGAAGTGATCGAGGAGATCGAAGGCGACTTGCTGGGCAAGCCGGGTCTTGCCTGTCCCACCGACGCCGGTCAGCGTCACGAGTTGAACGTCCTGCTGCGCGAGGAGTGCCTCGACCTGCGCCAACTGCTTCTCGCGACCGATCAGCGCGTTCGCCGGGACCGCCAGATTGGTCAAAACCGTTTCCTGCACGCTTGCTGTGAGCGCCTCGTCTTGATTGAGGATCTGCCTGTAGAGGACTTGCAGCTCGTGGCCGGGGTCGATTCCGAGGTCGTTCAGCAACTGTTCGCGTGCGTGCCGATAGGTCTCGAGGGCCTCTGCCTGCCGGCCGGATCGGTACAGGGCGGTCATCAACTGGCCACGCGGCCGTTCCCGGAGCGGGTGCTCGTTGACGAGTGTCTCGAGTTCGCCGACGAGCTCTGCGTGACGGCCGAGCGCGAGCTGCGCGTCGGCCTCTTCCTCCCGTGCGACCGTCCGCAGCTCTTCCAAGCGCCCGATCTCCGGCTGCGCCCACGCCTCGTATGCGAAATCGGCGAGCGCTGGGCCGCGCCAGAGATTCAAGCCGTCTCGCAGAAGCTGCGCAGCCCGCCCGATATCACCGGCCGCGAGGCTGGCGGCTCCCTCAAGCGCCAGCCGCTCGAAGCGCCGCACGTCCACCGATTCGTCGTTGCCACGCAGCACGTAGCCCACCGCGGTCGTCTCGATCGTCGCGTCTCCGAGCAGCTTCCGTAGCCCGGAGACGTAGCCCTGGACAGCTGTTTTCGGGCGTCCCGGCGCTTTCTCGGGCCAAAGATGCTCGACCAGCCGGTCGGTCGGCACGGGGCGGTTGAGATCAAGCGCCAGCAGTGCCAGCACGGCCCTCGGCTTGGCCTGGGCCACGATCCGTTGCTCCCCGCCCGCCCACACCTCCAGCGAGCCCAGTAGGCGATAGTCGAGGTGTTTCGTGTTCGCCATGAATGCGAGCCTTCTCGCGATTCTGGCAGCTTCTTAGACCGCAGCACGCGTCCGAAGGGAGGCGAGGCCACACGGCCTCGCCTCCCACGCGGCTTCTAGCTGTGCAGGTCGGTTGCGAATGGTCTGGTGACCGTCGCCGCACCTGCGCTGACTGCGATCGTTCCCGTGACCCGCGTGTGTGTGATGTGCCGTGGGAGTACGAAGACACACGTAGCAGTGCCGTCGGCGCTCAGCGCTTGTGAGGCAACAGGGACTTTTCTGCCGGACAGCCGCGCGGCACATTTGGCTGAGCCTGAGGCTGCGTGTCCCAGTTGGTCGGTGACCCGCATCGAGACGCTGAGGTGGTGGCCGACGGTGCGTACCTTGAGCGCACCGGCAGTCAGGGCCGTGCTCGCCGGCGCAGGTGGCGGCGGCGAGGGCGGAGGCGGCGGCGGTACAGCGAGTGCCGTCGCCGCTAGCGTCGACGTCAGGAGCGACGCCGGGAGCGTGAGCCCGAGTGACTTGAGGAAGAGCTGGATCATCGTCTGTCCTTTCGCGTCTCTCGTGGCTGCTCAGTCGGTCGAGCAATGAACGCTGCCGATGTACTCGTACAGCGGCCCGAGCCAGCCGAACCCGGGAATCGGGCTCCACCAGTACTCGCTGTAGACCGCGTAGTCGCCGTCTTCGGGAACCTCGAGGACTGTCCCCGGGTCGGTGGTGCCGCCGTAGTAGCCACCGATGTTCACCTGTTGCCAGGCACCGTTCAGGACTTCCCAGATCATGCCCCCGCCCTGGTAGCGATTCAGAACGGCGTCCCAGTTGCTGCGATCCCAGTGCAGCTGGCCGCTGCTGTCGTTGTAGCCGACTGCGAGCCGGTAGAAGATCCATTCGTCGGCCGCCTGGCTGCCGCCGCCCGTATCGGAGAGGTCGATCGTGCCGAGCGCCTCGTCACGTGGACCGACGGCCGGCATGGTTCCCTGGATGAAGTGGCGTCCGTAATGCGAGACACAGCTCGCTGACGCGCCGCCGTGGAAGGGCCAGCTCGCCGCATCGGCCTGGGCCACCCCGGCCAACGCCAGAGCGCAGACCGCGCCGCCGACTGCAACCAGCCGGGTGATGAGAGTGCCGATCATCTCGAGCTCCTTTCGCTTCGAGATCGCCCAGTGCGACCTCATGCGCAGCACCTTCATCCACACCGCTAGAGCGCCACCAGCGCGCGGCTAGATCCGGCCTCGATCTCGATCTAGCGACGCTCTAGCCGCGCCGAAGCAGCGACCCCGAGGCTGTGGGCCGAGACAAGTCAACGCAACTCGGCCCTCGAGCCGCAGAAGGGAGCACGACGATGAACGAGAACTTCCGCAAGGTCGCACTGCCGGTGCTCGGCTCGACGGTCGCCATCGCGGCAGCGCTGATCCTGGCCGCCGGCGCGCTCGCCGGCGGAGCAACATTTGCCGATCCCGCGGGCGACGCCGCCGGAGGCGCACCCGACATCACCACTGTCACCGTCTCAGCGACCGGGAACGGCGGCGAGTTCGACTTCGCGGTCGACATGCCCAGCGCAACCTTCTCGTCGACCTTCTTTCTCGACCTCTACCTCGACACCGACCGCGACAACACCGCCGACTACCTGATCCGTTTGAACGGAGCGGAGCAGTCGATCCAGATCAGCCGCAACGACGGCGTCAGTTTCCAACCGTTCACCGCAAGCCTGCTCCAAGGCACCAGCACCCTGCAGCCTGAAACGGTCCGGCTAGGGCGGGCAGACATCGGTGGTGCGAGCGGCTTCAACTTCTGGCTACGCGCCTGGAACTGGGTCGCGAACTCGAACCCCGCCTGCTGTTCCGACGACACCGCGGCGTGGGGCTACAACCTCCCAGGCGGGACAACCACGACGACGACGACCGGCGGCGCGACCACGACTGCGCCGCCCTCACTCCCGCCACCGAGCTCAGCGCCCGCCGGCCCGGCTTCAGCCCAACCCCAAACGCCCGGCCAAACAGCAGCGAACTCGAAACCGACCAAGCCGCAACCTGCCAACGGAGAGTCCGCTTCCACCGACAAGACACTGACACTCCACGTCGCCGCACCACGGCAGGCGATCGCCGGACGCACCTACACCCTCACCATCCACACCGCCGCCACACGCCCGACCATCGCCTGCCGACTGAGCATCGACGGCCACACACTCCACAGCCGACTCAGCCAGACGGGCACCGTGGCGCGCTGCAGCGCCTCGCTGCCGCACGGAACCCGCGGCCGAATGCTTCACATCGCTATCACCGCACGTCTCGGCAATCGCGCGCACACGACTACGACAACCCGCGAAATCCACTAGTCAACGACCAGAGAACGGAAGGAGGCTGAAATGACCGCACGGCTCGCACTCCTGCTCGGCACGATCATCCCGATCGCCGCCCTGCTCGCCGGTCAGAAATGGCCGTAGCCCAACCCCACCCCAGTGGAACCCGCCGCCGGCCTGCATCGTCAGGCCGGCGGCGGCCTGGGTACCGAACCGCAGCTATGGGCCGTGAAGGGATCGAACCTTCGACCTTGGGATTAAGAGTCCCCTGCTCTACCAGCTGAGCTAACGGCCCGGAAAGCGCCGCGTATCGTAGCGCCGATGCTGCTTTGAGCCCCCAGGTCGTCACTGTCGTCGGCAACCGTCCGCAGTTCGTCAAGTCGGCGCCGCTCTCGCTCGCGTTCCGGGAGGCGGGGATCGAGGAGGTCGTCGTTCACACCGGGCAGCACTGGGACCCCGAGCTGTCCCAGGTCTTCTTCGACGAGCTCGATCTGCCCGAGCCGCGGTACCGGCTCGACCTGCGCACGGCCGACCCGCAGTCGATGACGGCGCCGATTCGCGCGGCGATTGCGAACGAGCGGCCTGACTGGGTCGTCGTGATGGGCGACACGAACTCGACGGTCGCCGGGGCGCGGGCGGCCGTGGGCGAGACTCCCGTCGCGCATGTCGAGGCGGGCCTCCGCAGCTTCGACCTGTCGATGCCCGAGGAGCTGAACCGGATCGAGGTCGACCGTCTGTCGGCGGTCCTGTTCTGCCCGGACGAGCGCTCGGCGAGGCAGCTCGAGAGCGAAGGCGTCGGCGGCCGCCGGGAGGTCGTCGGCGACGTGATGTCCGACGCGACGCGGCTCTTCCTGCCGATCGCCCGGCGCCTCGAACCCACGCTTGTGCCAACTTGGCACAAGGGCTCGGACCGCGAGGCCTACTCGGTGCTGACGATCCACCGCGAGGCGAACGTGCAGCCCGAGCGGCTTCGGCGCATCGCGGCGGCGGTCAGCGGCGCCGTACGGACGTTCATCTTCCCCGCGCATCCGCGCACGCGTCACGTCCTCGAGGAGCGGGCCATTCCGCTGGGCGAGAACGTCCGCGTGGTCGAGCCGCTCGGGTATCTCGAGATGCTCGCGCTCGTCGCCGGCGCGGAGGCCGTCGTCACCGACTCGGGCGGCCTGCAGAAGGAGGCGTACTGGCTGGGCGTGCCGTGCGTGACACTCCGCCCGAACACGGAGTGGGTCGACACCCTCGCGGCCGGCGCGAACCGCCTTGCCGAGCCGGAGGAGCTCGCTGCGGCGCTCGCCGACTCGCGATTCCCGGCCGGTGCACCCGCGCTGTACGGCGACGGCCACGCCGCTGAACGGATCGCAGCCGCCCTGTACCCTTGAGCGCCGTGCCAGGCCCCCCCAAGTACGAGGTTGCCGTCATCGGCGCGGGCTACGTCGGCGTCCCGCTGGCCGCAACCTTCGCGGAGGCCGGCCGCCGCGTTCTGCTCGTCGACGTTCAGCCGCACGTCGTCGATGCGCTCAACCGCGGCGAAAGCCACATCGAAGATGTCAGCTCCGAGCGGCTCGCTGCGTTGACCGAATCCGGGCTCATCGTCGCGACCACGGACTACGAGCAGCTGAAGCACGCCCAGGCGGTACTGATCGCGCTCCCGACCCCGCTCTCACGCCAGCGCGAGCCCGACCTGTCCTATATCGAGCGAGCCGCCAAGAGCCTCGCGCCGGTGCTGCAGCGCGGCCAGACCGTCATCCTCGAGTCGACGACGTGGCCGGGCACGACGCGTGAAGTTCTGCAGCCGCTGCTCGAGGAAGGCTCGGGCCTGAAGGCCGGCGAGGACTTCCATCTCGCGATGTCACCCGAGCGCGTCGACCCGGGCCGCGAGGACTGGACAACGAAGACCACGCCGAAGGTCGTGGGTGGAATCAACGCGGCATCGACGTCCGCGGCGGCAGACATCTATCGCGGCGCGGTCGACACCGTGCACGAAGTGTCGACGCCGGAAGCAGCCGAATTGACCAAGCTGCTCGAGAACATCTACCGCGCGGTCAACATCGCGCTCGTCAACGAGCTCGCGCAGCTGACCGACCGCATGGGGATCGACGTGTGGGAGGTCGTCGACGCGGCGGCGACGAAGCCGTTCGGCTTCGCGTCGTTCAAGCCCGGGCCGGGGCTCGGCGGCCATTGCATCCCGATCGACCCGTTCTACCTGACCTGGAAGGCGCGGGAGTTCGACTTCTCGACGCGCTTCATCGAGCTGGCCGGCGAGGTCAACAACAACATGCCGTACTTCTGCCGCTCCCTCATCTCACAGGCCCTGAACCACGGCGCCAACAAGTCGGTGAGCGGCTCGAAGGTGCTCATCGTCGGCGTTGCCTACAAGCCGGACATCGGCGACATGCGCGAGACGCCCGCCGAGAAGCTCATTCAGCTACTCGTCACCGCAGGAGCCGATGTCTCGTACCACGATCCGTTCGTGCCCGAGTTCGACGGCATGAAATCCGTGCCGCTGGAGCCGGAGGCGTACGACTGCGTCGCGATCGTGACCAACCACTCGACGATCGACTATGGAGAGCTCGTGCGCCGCGGCAACGTGATCGTCGACTTCCGGAACGCCACCAAGGGCCACGAGGTCGACGGCAAGGTCTGGAAGCTCTAGTGGCTCCGACCACCGTCGGTGTCGTCGGCCTCAACTACTGGGGGCCGAACCTCGTACGCAACTTCGACGGGCTCGCCGAGCTCGCCTGGCTCTGCGACCTCGACGAAGGGCTCCGCACCCGCCTCGCCTCGAGATACCCGAATGCGAAGGTGACGGCCGAGTACGACGACCTCCTGCAGGACGACACACTGGACGCGGTCGTGATCGCGACGCCGGTGCCGACGCACTACGCGCTTGCAAAGCGGGCGCTCGAGGCCGGCAAGCACGTCTTCGTCGAGAAGCCGCCGGCGATGCGAGCGGCCGAGATGGACGAGCTCGTCACCCTCGCGGCGAAGCGCGACCGCGTGCTGATGCCCGGTCACCTGCTTCTGTACCACCCCGGCGTCGTGAAGCTGAAGCAGCTGATCGACGACGGCGAGCTCGGCGACGTGCTCTGCGTCTACGGAAACCGCGTCAACCTCGGCATCGTTCGCACGAACGAGAACGCACTCTGGTCGCTCGGCGTGCACGACCTGTCGGTGATCCTCTACCTGCTCGACGAGGATCCGGACTTCGTGACGGCGCAGGGCAGCGCGTCGATCCACCCCGGCGTCGAGGATGTCGTCTTCTGCTTCCTCCGTTTTCCGAGCGGGCGGATCGCGCACATGCACCTCTCGTGGCTCGACCCGCACAAGATGCGGAAGATGACCGTCGTGGGCCGCGAGAAGATGGTCGTCTTCGACGACATGGAGCCGGAGCGCAAGGTCACGGTGTACGAGAAGAGCGCCGGACCCGCAGGCGAGCTGTACTCCGGCGACATCTCGATCCCCAAGATCGCGACCGACGAGCCGCTGCGGCTCGAATGTGCGCACTTCTTGCGGCTGGTCGCCGGCGAGGGCGACCGCGACAAGGTGGCCCGTGACGGCGCCCGCGTCGTGCGCGCGCTCGAGATGCTGACCAACTCTCTTGGCAGCTGAGATCCACCCGTCCGCGACCGTGTATCCGGGCACCGTGCTCGGCGACGGGGTCCGCGTGCTCGAGAACGCCGTGATCGGGAAGCAACCCTCTCTGGCCGCCTCTTCGACGGCGAGGCGCGAGCCTCTCGCGCCGACGGAGATCGGGGACGGCGCCGTCGTCTCGACGGGGGCGATCGTGTTCGCCGGCTCGACCGTCGGCGCGCGAAGCATCGTCGGCGACCAGTCGTGCATCCGCGAGCGCGTGCACCTGGGCGCGGACTGCGTGCTCGGGCGCGGCTCTCTGATCGAGAACGACACGACCGTCGGCGCCGGGACGAGAATCCAGGCAGGCGCCTACATCACGGCGTACTCGACCCTCGAGGAGGACGTCTTCATCGCCCCGTGCGTCGTCACGACGAACGACAACTACATGGGCCGGACCGAGCGGCGGAAAGCCGAGCTGCGCGGGCCGACGATCCGGCGCAGCGCCCGTGTCGGCGGAGGCGCGATCCTGTGCCCCGGCGTGGAGATCGGCGCCGAGGCGTTCGTCGGCGCAGGCGCGGTCGTCACGAAGGACGTGGCTCCGGGCAAGCTCGTCGTGGGCAACCCGGCGCGCGTGCTCCGCGACGTCACGCCCGACGAACTGCGCTCGAACGGCGGCTAGAGACGGGCCCCTTACCCGCGCGCCAGCGCGAGCCGGTACGGGACGGTGCCGCGCGACTTCGTCACGAGCTTCAGCTCCACGTAGTACGTGCCGCCGACGCCGCGCGGAAGGCGAGACGCGACTGCGCACCCACGCGCCGCCCCTCGAGCAGCCGCTCGGCGGTGTCGACCGAGATGCCGTCGACCGCCGTCGTCCCCGGCGCCCACAGCGCGAGCGACACGTGTGCGGCGCCCTCGGGCGTCACGCGGACGAAGAGACGCGAGCCTGGATTCAGGTGGATGCGGTAGACGTCGATGTTGTCGTCCCAGAAGTCGAGCGTCGCATCGACGGTTCGCGGCAGCGGGGGGATCGCATGCGCCGAAGGGCCCGCCTCGTCGTTCGGCTCGTACCGGTCGGGTGCCGGCAACTGGGCGCCGTCGCCGAGCAGCGTCAGCGCCGCGAGCACATTCAGTCGACCCCAGCCCGTGTACTTGTCACGGCCGACAGGGCACTCGGGGCAGCCGGTGACCGGGCTCGCGTCGTCGGCGCTGCGCTCGAGAAGCCAGGCGACCTGCCCGGGGGTGAGCGAAGGGTCCTGGCCGAGCAGCAGCGCCGCCGCAGCCGACACCTGCGGCGCGGCGAACGACGTGCCGATCGCATCGCGAAACTCGAACGACCCGCAGTCGGAGTAGGCATGACCTGCGCAACCCGCACGACGTTGGATCGAGGTTCGCGGGAATCGTCGAGAAGATCCCGTCACCCGGCGCCGCGAGGTCGTTATAGACGGCGTCCCGGTTCGAGTAGTCGGGAACCGAGCCGTCGCGGCGCATGGCGCTGACGCCGATCACATGGGGCAGCGCCGCCGGATAGTGGGCGAAGCCCCACGGTGTGGCAGGGGACTGCGGCCCGTTGCCGACGGCTGCGACGACGACGACCCCGTGCGCGTAGGCGTACTCGACAGCGGCCTCCTCGAGCGCCGAGTAGGTGTCGAGTTGCGGGCTGAGCGGGTCACGGACGCCGCCGAGGCTGAGATTGATGACACGCGCTCCGTTGTCCACCGCCCAGTGGATCGCCGCGACCTCCGCCGGCAGCGAGACGGTTCCGTCGGGGCCGACGACCTTCGCGATCATCAGGCGCGCGTTGAACGCAAGCCCCGCCATCCCGATCCCGTTGAACGGATTGGCGGCGATCTCTCCCGCCACGAACGTTCCGTGTCCCTGGTCGTCACGGTAGGCCGTTCCGCCGACGAATGACTTCGCCGCGACAACCCGGCCCCTGAGGTCGGGATGCGAGCCGTCGATGCCAGAGTCGATCACGGCGACCTTGACCGGCGTGAGCTTGCGGGACGCTCAGCCCAGAACGACCACGCCTCGTCCTGTTCGAGGTACCACTGATTCGACGCGAGCGGCTCGGTGTTGTCGAATCCGAACGCCACCGCGGGCACGGCGAGAGCCACCGCGGCGAGCCACGGCGGCGGCGACGCGTCTCACGCGACCTGAACCGTCGCGGACACGCCGGCTGCAAGCCCCGGCGGTGCGCAGCGAACCCGGTAGCTGCCCGGCTGAATCGTCCCGTTGAAGGCCAACGTGCCGCCGGCAGCCGTCACGGTCGACGAGATGGTCGTCCAGAGAGCGCCGGCCTGCTTCTGCAGCTGAACAGGGGCGCCGGCGACGGCGGGTCGCTCCGACCCGGAGATGCCGGCCGAGGTCGCCTGTGCCTCGACCCGAGGCGCGACCGCGATCTGCGCGAGGCCCGCCCTGATCGAGCCCGGACGAGAGACGGTATTGCGTCGCCGATGACCGGCTTCACGACCGACGAGAAGGTGCCGTCGGCGCCGACGATCAGGTCCCCGGCCGACTGCCAGTCCTTCCCCTGCGCCCTCGACTCGAGCGCGACGGCCTCGGCTCCCTTCGCAAAGCCGCTCAACGTCAGGGCTCCGCCGTACGTCACGGTCTTGGCCGCCGGCAGGAGCGAGAAGAGCGCGTCGGTGAACCAGGTCGACCGAAGCTCGAGCAGCGCACGGAACTGCGCCCCGGTGACCGTCGTCTGGGCGCCCCCGGCCCCGACCGCAGTGACGCGCGTCGCGCGTCCGGACGGGCCGTCGACGGTCGTCAGATCCGAGAGCGAGCCCGGAAGACTTCAGCTGCGCGGCGACCTTCGTCCCGTCGTACAGGACGGGGCCCCAGTCGTGCACCGGCGAGATGCTGTCGTACGGATCCGCGACCGAGACGAGATAGGGAACCGCGTCCCCGGTCGCCTCCAGCGAGGAGGCCGTCCGGCCGCCCGAGGTGGAGAAGAACAACGTGTCGGCGACCTTGCCCTTGTAGAGGACGACCTTGCCCTTCGTCGCCACGATCGCGTCGCTGGTTGCGGGAGACTCGGCGTCGACGCCGCCGTAGACCTGGTCGCGGGTGTCGCTGTACAGGTCGAAGTCGCGGTTCTTCGTCAGGTTGGCGAGCGCGTACGAGCGCGCTGCTATCGCTTGCGCCTGCAGCGCCTGGGCGGGCCAGTCGAAGGGCATCTCCGAAGGGACGACGCCCTTCAGGTACGACTCGAGCGCGACGACGTCGACCACCTGCACGCGCTTGCCGTCCGAGGTGACGACGAGACGGCCGCGAAACGGCTTGCCGTCGACCGCGAGCGGCTGCTTGCCGACGAACGTGAGCGGCGGGAGCAGCGCCTTCCCCTTGAGCGCGAGCTTCGGCTTGAGCGTCAAGGCTCCGGGTCGAGCACGGTCTTCGTGCCGGTCGCGTCGGTGACGCTCCACGGTGCCGTCGACGCGAGCATCGTCTTCGCCTTCTGGGCGAGCAGCACTCGAACGGTCGAGAGCGGGCGCCGGCCCGATGCGTCGTGCCCTTGTAGTAGTGCGCCAGGATCGCGTCATACGTCCAGCCGTGCTTCGCATAGCCGTACGCACCCCACTGGCTCATCCCGAGACCGTGTCCCCAGCCGTGGCCGCTGACCGCCAGAACGACCTTCGCCGGCGAGGTCGTCGTCGTGGCGCTCGTGGTCGACGTCGTCGTGCTGACGGCGCTCGGCCGGGCGGCGAGCAACGAAGACGCGGCGCCGGCGAGCAGAAGCAGGCACAGGGCGCCGAGCCGGAGGGCAGGCCGACTCACGCCGGTCACGGTAGCCGAGCGTCCGGGCAAACGCCCGGCTCCGGCGGCTCGCCTAGCTTTTTGGCGGCTCGAGCGCGCCGTTCGCGCGCAATCGCGCTCCCGTTGCCGGGGAAATCGGCGCGCGACAGGTCGTTCACGACCCGGATCGCCGCGCCACCCGGGTCGAGTGTCGGCGTCCCGTTTCCGACGAGCCGGAGCGGGACGAGCGTGCCCGCGCGGAACGATCCGTCGGCGCCCAGCTTCAGGCGCAGGATCCCGGTGATCCCGGTGACGCTGCCGATCCCGAGGGTGTGGTAGCCGCTGAAGTTCCCGAGGCTGTAGGCGATCAGCCGGCCGCGGTACCACTCCATCGCGCGCAAGACGTGCGGGCCGGAGCCGAGCACGACGTCGGCGCCCGCTCGGACGACGGCATGCGAGAAGCGGATCGGGTCGCCACGCTGCTCGCCGAGGAACGTCTCCATGCCGGGGGTCACGTGCTGGTGATCCGAACCCTCGGCGCCCGCATGGATGAAGACGACGACCAGGTCGGCGTGCGACGAGGCCTGCCGGACGAGCGCCACCGCCTGCGGGATGTCGAGGAGGTTCTCGTCGTAGTCGTACGGCGCGAAACCGAGCAGGGCGATCCGGATCCCGTGCCGGGTGAGATACGTCGTCTGGCCCGGCCGGCCCGTGTACGGCAGCCCGGCCGAATGCAGCGCGGCGTTCGTCTGCGCCAGGCCCGAGGCGCCGTAGTCGTTGCTGTGGTTGTTGGCGACGTTGACAGCGTCGAAGCCGACGCTCTTGAGCACGACGGCCGTCGACGCCGGCGCCTGGAAGCTGAAGCAGTCGGTCGATCCCGCCGAGCACTTCGACGAGCCTCCCTGGCCCAGGGTGGTCTCGAGGTTGCCGACGGTCAGATCGCTTTGCAGCTCACGCGTCACATCCGTCATCAGCGTGCGAGCTCCGCCCGGCGGCTCGACCCCGGCCAGGCCGAACGTCATGTCGCCGACGTCGGCGAACTGGACGCGCCGCGCGGCGGCGCCGCGACATGTCGCGCGACGACCGGGATCCGGCGGGCCGGCGCCGTGCGAGGCGTGCGGCATCGCCTTCGCCCGATGCAGCGTTCACACCGGCCGCGACGGCAGCCGCAACGGCGACCGCGACGGTCGCGAGCGGCCAGCGAGACGCGCCGCAGAACGACGCTTCTGCGCCCTGCGGCGCTCGGCACGCGTCTCGTCGGCACTCCCGGTCTCTGCCACTGGGATCTCCTAGCCCGCGAGGCGCGTCGCGTACTGCTGCTCGTAGTACCGCTTGTAGTCGCCTGACTTGATCGGCTCCCACCACTCGCGGTTCTCGCGATACCAGTCGACGGTCTCCTCGAGCCCGCCCGCTTCGAACGAGTGCTCCGGCTGCCAGCCGAGACTCGCGCAGCTTCGACGAGTCGACCGAGTACCGGCGATCGTGCCCCGGACGGTCGGCGACATGCCGGACGAGATCCGGCGACGCGCCCGTCAGGTCGAGGATCCGGCGTACGACGTCCATGTTCTCGCGCTCCTGGCCGCCGACGTTGTAGACGTGGCCGCCTTCGCCTCGCTTGAGGGCGGTCTCGATGCCGGCGCAGTGATCGGCGACATGCAGCCACTCGCGGCGCTGGCGGCCGTCGCCGTACACGGGCAGGTGCTCGCCGTCGAGGGCGTTCGTGATGAAGAGCGGCAGGAACTTCTCCGGGTACTGGCGCGCGCCGTACGTGTTTGCTCCACGGGTGATGAGCGCGTCGACACCGTAGGTGCGGACGTACGCGAGCACCTGCAGATCTCCTCCTGCCTTCGAAGCCGAGTACGGGCTCGAGGCGCGGACGGGTGCGTCCTCGCTGCACGGCATGGCATCGAGGGGGATGTCGCCGTACACCTCGTCCGTCGAGACCTGCAGATGGCGGATCCCGTGGTGCCGCGCGTAGTCGAGCAGCACCTGCGGTGCCGAGCACGTCGGTGAGGATGAACTCGGCCGGGCCCAGGATCGAGCGGTCGACGTGCGTCTCGGCCGCGAAGTTGACGATCGCATCGCAGCCCTCGGCGGCGCGCGCCACCGCGTCCGGATCGGTGACGTCGCCCTCGTGAAAATCATGCTCGACACCCTCCAGGTTGGCGCGGTTCCCGGCGTACGTCAGCTTGTCGAGGACGGCGACCTGGTCGCCGCTGCAGCCAGGCGGCGGGCGAACTGCGAGCCGATGAAGCCGGCGCCGCCGGTGACGAGCACGCGCATCGCGTCAGGGTAGAGCATCGAGGCAGTCGCGAAGACCGGCGCGCCAGTGCGGCAACTCGGGCGCGCCTCGCTCGCTCCGGAGCACCGAGTACGACGGCCGCGGCGCACGAGCGCCGAACTCCGCGGTCGTGATCCTGCGGACGCGAACGCTGCAGCCCCGCCTCCTCGAAGATCGCCTCGGCGAAGTCGGCCCACGTGCAATCGCCCGGCTGCGGCGACGTGATACAGGCCGTACGGCAGGCGAAGCACCTGCTCGGTCGCAGCGGCGAGATGGCCGACGTACGTGGGAGAGCCACGCTGGTCGTCGACGACCGCAACCTCGTCGCGCTCCGCTCCGAGACGAAGCATCGTCCGCACGAAGTTCTTCGACGTCGCGCCGAAGAGCCACGACGTCCGGACGATCCACGCCTGCTCGCCGGCTGCGGCCTCGCCGTGCAGCTTCGTGCGCCCGTACGCGCCGAGCGGCGACGCCGCGTCCGACTCGACGTACGGCTCGCCCTTCGTCCCGTCGAACACGTAGTCGGTCGACCAGACCACGAGCGGTGCGCCGAGCTCCGCCGCATGCTGGACGCCGCCGACGTTGACGGCTGCGGCGCTCTGCGGATCGTCCTCGGCACCGTCGACATCGGTCCACGCGGCCGTGTGCAGCACGAGGTCGGCCGACAGCCCCGCCGGGGCAGGGTGCGGTGACGTCCCAGTCGGCCCGCGTCAGCGCACGAGCTTCCGGATAGCGATCGGCGAGCGCGCGGCCAAGCTGGCCGGCCGCGCCCGTGATCAGGACGCCGCTGCCCGATCCCGCGCCGAGAGGACCGGCGATCGTGTGCTCCACAGGTCGACGACGCGCGGGTCGTCCCACGGCACGCCGTGCTCGTCCGGGTCGGAGGCGTCGTACTCCTCGGTGACGGCGTAACAGAACAGGCAGTCCGTGAGCGCCTCGTACCCGTGGGCGTGGTGGCCGGGAACGTAGATCGCGACCGGGTTGTCCTCGCCGATGTCCTCCGAGAACGTCTCCCCGCTCTCGCGGTCGAGCACGACGACGCGCACGGTTCCCTGCAGGCAGACGAAGAGGTCGTCCTGACCGCGCTCGTGGTAGTGCAGGGCGCGGATCACGCCCTGCCTCGACCGTGCGAGGTTCAGCTGGCGGATCGGCTTCGGCAGGCTCGAGGCCCGGATCAGCTCGGCGAACCAGCCGCGCTCGTCCTCATGGCGGGTCAGGGGATACCGCTCGACGATCACTTGTTGGCGCCCGTCTCGTCGATCAGCCGGCCGACGTCGGCGAGGTCGGCCCAGTGCTTACCGCCGTCGTGCCACCAGCCGTCGACGCGGCGCACTTCCAGCTCGCCGCGCTGTGCATAGACGCGGTTGACGTCCGTGATCTCGAGCTCGCCGCGACTGGACGGGGCCAGCCCGTCGATGATCTCGAAGACGTCGGGCGGGTAGCAGTAGAGACCGACGACGGCGTCTGTCGACGGCGGCTCGTCGAAGCGCAGGTCGACGCGGCCCGCCTTCTCGACGATGTCGACGACCGCGCCGCCGTCGCCGTAGGCCACGACGCCGAAGTTCTCGGGATCCGGGACGTCCTTGACGAACACGAGCGCACCCTGCGTCCAGGCCTTGATGGCGTCGGCCTGTGCATGCTCGAAGATGTTGTCGCCCAGGCAGACAACGAGCTGGTCGTCGCCGGCGAAGTCACGCGCCATGCCGACGACCTGGGCGATCCCGCCGGCCTCGACCTGGACCTTGTAGGACAGGTCGACGTCGAAGAGCGTCTCGTCTCCGTTCCGCGAGCGGACATGGCCGTTTCCGAGCAGGTCGATGAACTGGCCCGCGTGTTGCTGGCCGGTGACGAGCAGCACCTCGTGCACGCCGGCCCGCTGCAGCAACTGCAGCGGGTAGTAGACCATCGGCCACCGCCCGACGGGGAGGAGATGCTTGTTCGTGACGCGCGTCAGCTCTTCGAGCCGCGTCGCGGTGCCGCCCGCGGCAATGAGACCTTTCATGCGGGCGATGCTATAGCGGCGCGGCCGTCGTGACCGCGTGCGGCGAGGAGGCCGGTGATCCCGGCCGTGACGCCGAGGACGGCGACACACATCCACATGGTCGCGTCGCCGTAGGCGCTGCGGACCTGGAGCCCGAGGAACGGCGTCAGCGCCCACCCGACCGACCAGGTGCTGCTGAACACGCCCATGTAGGCACCGCGGATGTCGGGAGGAGCGAGCGCCGCGACGACCGCCTGGGACGTCGGGACCCAGAGCATCTCGCCGAAGACGAAGATCAGGATCACGAGCACGATCACGGGGGCCGAGCCGTTCCAGTTCAGGAGCAGGAACGGAAGGCCCATCATCGGCATCGCGATGCCGAGCTTCACCGACGGCGCGATGTGCGGCCGTCCACCGCGTGAGCCGCAGCTGGAAGAGGGTGACCAGCAACGGGTTGACGATCATCAGAGCCCCCCAGGCGGCCGGAGCGAGGTTGTGCGTGGTCGTGAGCGAGATCGGCAGCAGGGTCTCGGTTGCGATGTAGGTCATCGTCGCGAAGACCGACGAGAGCATGAAGAGCAGGAACGGATGGTCGTGGACGATCACGCGGAACGAGCCGCGCGTGGGCGGCCCGAGGGCGCGTACGCTCCGGTGCGCGGGATGTAGCGGAAGGCGATCGCAAACGAGGCGGCCGCAAGGGGCAGGACGCCGAGCCACAGATGGTTCCAGTGCTGTCCGAGCAGGAGCAGGCCGCCGAGCACCGGGCCGATCGTCACTCCGAGGTTGCTGGCGACGCGAACCGCGGCGTACCCGGCCTCCCGCCGCTCGGGCGATGCGAGGTCGGCGACCATCGCCTGGTTCGCCGCCCCGCCGAGCGAGCCGAAGACGGGCAGCAGGCCGAGCAGCACGAGGCCCGCGACGACGTTGTCGCCGACGAAGAGCAGCCCGACAGGGACGAGCGCGTTCGCCCCCCAGCCGAGCAGCATCATCGGGCGGCGGCCGACCCGGTCGGACGCATGGCCGCCGAGGTAGCCGACGAGCCCGGCCCCGACCGCGCCCGCCAGGTAGGTGAAACCGAGGGCCTGCTGGGAGGCGTGGAGCTCCTTGATCGCCCAGATGCCGAGGAACGGATAGATCGTCGAGCCGGCGATCGACCCCGTCAGGCTCGACGGCCAGCAGGGGTCGCAGGGCGCGCTCGACGTCGTCGCCCCAGATCAGGCGGATAACACGTGAGAAAACACCCATGGCGAAGCGGCGGCGCAGCCGTTAGCGGCTGCCGCCGCTGGGTTAGACGCTACCGGCGCGGCGCCGGTTGGCGAGCAGTCCACCGAGCAGCATCAAGACGCCTCCCGCGATCCCGAAGACGACCGACGGGACCCAGCCGCGGGACCCGCCGTCCGAGACGCCGCTCGTCGAGACCGAGGCGTGCGAGAACGACGTCGCGAAGTGCGCTGCCGACGCCAGGATCCCGAGCGACCCGAAGATCGCCCAGCTCGCCCGGTCGAACGCGTCGGCGAGCTTCACGTAGAGGAAGCCTGCGACGGCGATGAGAGCCCACTCGAAGTGGCCGTGGTGGAGGAACCACAGGAGGCTGCCGCCGATCGTCAGTCCGGCGCCGATGTGCAGCCACATCCCGTACGGCCGGTCGGGCCCACTGTCCACGCCCCGCGCCCAGCCCAGGAACACGAGGCCGATCGCGAACGTCACGACGGCAGTCCAGTCGCCGCCACCGGAGATCAGATCGGTGATGAAGTACCACGTCAGCCCGACGACGATCAGCATGAGGAACGGGAACGCGAAGATCTGGCGCGCAACGAGCGCCGCGATCAGCGTGAAGAGCACCAGCGACAACCGGGCGACGCTGAACCCGCCGAACGGCGAGCCGCCGAGGTCGAGCCAGCCGAACCACGCGTAGAGCGCGAGCAGGAAGGCGCCGAACAGGTTGACGCTGACGAACGCGAACAGACCAGCCGCAATCGGGTGCCTCCGGTCCCGCCGCAACGCGCGAGCCACGAACGCGAAGCCGAACAGGACCACGAACGAGAGCACGGTGTACTTGAACGCGCCGTAATGCGTGGAGAACCAGGCAAGGAGCGCGGCGGCGGCACCGAGGAGCGTCAGGCCGCCCGCATAGAGCAGATACGACCAGGGGAACCACCGCGGGTGGATCGCGCGCATCCGGACGGATCTTCGGGCCCCCGTCGGACGGCGGGACTGTACGTTTTCCGGCATGGCGCGCCGCGACGTCGACAAGCTCCAGGGCGAGATCGAGGAGCTGTTCGCCGACTTGTGGCAGGTGCCGCGGTTCGCCGGCCTGCGGCACGGGTTTCGGCCGAATGTCGACTGCTTTCACACCGACGACCCGCACACGCTGACGATCGTCGTCGAGCTGCCCGGGGTCGATCCGCGCAGCGTGCAGATCGCCGCCGGTGAGCGGGCGCTCCTGATCGCGGGCGAGCGCACACGACCCCGCGTCCCCGGCCGGATCTACCAGCAGATGGAGATCGAGTACGGCGCCTTTCAGCGGCAGGTGCGCCTGGCCGAGGACGTCGATCCCGCCGAGGCGTCCGCGACGTTCGAGAACGGCGTCCTGACGATCGTGCTCCCGGTCGCCGACGAGGCGCCCCCCGCCGGCCGCGTCAGGATCGAAGTCTGGCGAGCATGAGCGTAGGCTCGACGGAGCTCAGCAGGAGCGCAGGTGCGGCTCCGCCGGTGCCGGAGCGGAGATGAGCGACTTCGGGTTCGACGCGCCCGAGCCCGCGGATCAGACGCCGGAGCTGCCGGCCGCACTGCCCGTGCTCCCGCTCAAGGAGACGGTCGTCTTCCCGCAGTCGATGTCGCCGCTCGCGATCGGGCAGGAGCGCTCCGTCAGGCTGATCGACGACGTCGTCGCCGGCGACCGGCTGCTCACGCTGATCACGTCGCGCGACGAGGCGATCGAGTCCCCGGGCTGGGACGACATCTACGACGTCGGCACGATCGCGCTCGTCCACAAGATGATCAAGGTCCCCGACGGGACGCTCCGGATCCTCGTGCAGGGGCTCGAGCGTGTCAGCCTCGACCAGCGCATCGACACCGACCCCTACCTGCTCGGCGAGTTCAGCGCGCTCCCGGACATCGTCGTCGAGACGCCGGAGCTCGAGGCGTTGACGCGCAACGTCCAGGGTCTCTTCTCGCGCATCATCGGTCTCGCTCCATATCTGCCGGAAGAGCTTCAGCTGGCTGCGGCGAACGTCGACGACCCGAGCGCGCTCGCCCACCTCGTCGCCTCGACGCTGCGAACGATCAAGACGCAGGAGCGCCAGGAGCTGCTCGAGACGCTCAACGTCGAGGAGCGTCTGCGGAAGGTGTCCGCGATCCTGAGCCGCGAGCTCGAGGTGTTCGAGCTGGGCTCGAAGATCCAGTCGCAGGTGCAGTCGGAGATGGAGAAAGGGCAGCGGGAGTACTTCCTGCGCCAGCAGCTCAAGGCGATCCAGCAGGAGCTCGGCGAGGCCGACCCCGAGCAGGCGGAGGTGAACGAGCTGCGCGAGCGCCTCGGCGAGTTGACCCTCTCCGAGGACGTCGCCAAGGCGGCGGAGCGTGAGCTCGGGCGGCTCGAGAAGCTGCCTCCGGCTGCTGCGGAGTACGGCGTGATCCGCACCTACCTCGAGTGGATCCTGACGCTCCCGTGGGGGACGTTCACCCAGGACAACCTTGACCTCGCGCACGCACGGGAGGTCCTCGACGCCGACCATTTCGACCTCGACAAGGTGAAGGACCGCATCATCGAATACCTCGCCGTCGCCAAGCTTCGGCAGGAGGTCTCGGGTCAGATCCTGTGTTTCGTCGGCCCCCCCGGCGTCGGCAAGACCTCGCTCGGCCACTCGATCGCGAACGCGCTCGGCCGCAAGTTCGTCCGGCTCTCGGTCGGCGGCGTCCGGGACGAATCCGAGATCCGCGGCCATCGCCGCACCTACATCGGCTCGATGCCCGGAACGATCCTGCGGTCGCTTCGCGACGCCGAATCGGCGAACCCGGTGCTGCTGATCGACGAGATCGACAAGATGGGCGCCGATTGGCGCGGTGATCCCGCGAGCGCGATGCTCGAGGTACTCGATCCCGAGCAGAACCGGACGTTCCGCGACCACTACCTCGACCTGCCGTTCGACCTCTCGAAGACGCTCTTCATCTGCACGGCCAACGCGGTCGACACGATCCCCGGCCCGCTGCTCGACCGGATGGACGTGATCCAGCTCTCGGGCTACACAGAGGACGAGAAGCTCGGCATTGCGCAGCGCTACCTCGTCCCGAAGCAGCTCAAGCAGAACGGCCTGAAGCGCTCGCAGCTCACGCTGCCGGCCAAGGTGCTGCGCACGATCATCCGCGAGTACACACGCGAGGCCGGGGTGCGCAACCTCGAGCGGCGGATCGCGGACGTGTGCCGGAAGGCAGCGACCCTGATCGCGACCGGGCGCGCCGAGAAGGTGCGGGCCGACGAGGAGCAGCTGCGCGACTGGCTCGGGCCGCGCCGCTTCTCCGGCGAGGTGCGCCGGCGCACCGCCGAGCCTGGCGTGGCCACCGGCCTCGCCTACACGGCGGTCGGCGGCGACGTGCTCTTCATCGAGGCGACCGCATATCCCGGCAAGGGCCGCCTGACGATCACCGGCCAGCTCGGCGAGGTGATGCAGGAGTCGGCACAGGCGGCGCTCTCGTGGGTGCGCTCGCACACGGACGAGCTCGGGCTCGAGCCGGAGTGGTTCTCCGAGCACGACGTGCACGTGCACGTCCCTGCGGGGGCCGTCCCCAAGGACGGGCCTTCGGCCGGTGTGACGATGGCGACCGCGATGGCGTCGCTCGTTCGGGGGCAGCCGGTTGCGAGCGACGTCGGTATGACCGGCGAGATCACGCTGACCGGCCAGGTGCTCCCGATCGGAGGGCTCCGCGAGAAGTCTCTGGCGGCGCAGCGGGCGGGGCTGAAGCGCGTCATCTTCCCGCGGGAGAACGAGCCCGATCTCGACGAGCTGCCGCCCGAGACCCGAGCCGCGCTGAAGTTCGTCCCCGCCGACACGATCCAGGACGTCTTCACCGCCGCCTTCGACGGCCGGGGGACGAGCGCTAAGCGGGCCGGAAGCTCGTGATCAGCAGCTTGCAGGCGTCGTCGTCCGACGACGTCTTCCGGTGGCACAGAAGCTGATACTCCCGCATGTTGCGGAGCACGAAGGTGTACTGGTCGACGAGATCGCCGTCCGTCACCTCGTAGGAATGCGAGCGGACGCCACCCGCGGTCACAGTCGAGCTGCCCGAGACGGTGCCGTCGGTCTGCTTCGCGACCTCCTTCATCCGCGCGTCGAGCTCGCGCTCGACTTTCGCGAAGAGCGCATCGGAATAGGGCTTCTGGAGTGGGAATGTCGCCACCTGCACGAGCTCGTTGTCGTGCGAGGCAGACGCCTGGCGGCGGCCGGTGCGGACCTGCCACCCGGCGGGGGCCGAGAAGGTGAATCCCAGCCCGCTGACGGTCTGAAGAGGCTCCTTCGACGCGCCCGACCCACCGCACCCTGCAAAGATAGTGGCTGCGAGACAGACAGCCAGCAAGCGTAAGAGACCAACACGAAAGGATTTGAGGACCATGATCAAGACGAAGGACAAGGTCTACGACGCAGCTGAGAACGTCAAGCCGTACGTGGAGCGCGCGATTTCGGACGAGAAGCTACGCGCGGACGTACTGAGCGCGTTCGGGACTGCGCGAGAGCTGTACAACGAGATCGTCGGGAGCCGGAGCGCCGTGACGATCGCGTCGCGCGTCGCGACCGACGAGGATGTCCGCGAGAAGCTGAAGAGCGCGATCGACGATCTGCGCAGCGCCACCGACCGGCTGCAGGGTCGGGCCGAGACCAAGCGGCATACCGGCCTGTTGTTCGTGGGCCTCGCGCTCGGCCTCCTCTTCAACCCGTGGACCGGACCGGAGACACGGCGCTGGCTGAAGGAGCTCGTGGCGGGCAGCGACGACGAGTTCGGCGGCGACTACCCACCGCCGGCCCCGAACGGCGGCGCGACCATCCCCGACTGATCTTCGGCTAGCCGCGGCCGAGGTCGCCCGTCGGCGCGACCGCGGTCGGAACCAGTGTCTGCATCAGCTCGGACCGCTTGAGCGGCGCGAGGGCACGCTCGAGCGAGCCGGGGTCGAGGCCGTCCGCGGTCGAGATGTCGCGCATGCCGAGCAGGATCGCGCCGGGCTCGGGCGAGCCCGGCCCGCCTGGGACGAGGGGGGCCCAGCCGATCCCGATCGGGAACGCGAGATCCTGCTGGTGGCTCCAAGCGTCGAGGTACGGCGTCGGGTCGACCGCGCCGTCGTAGCCGAGATAGAGCAGCGAAACCGGGTGGACCTCGAAGTGCAGGTGGACCGGCGTGCCCTCTGCGTCGCCGGTCTTACCCATGAACCCGATCACCTGGCCCGCCTTGACCCGCGCGCCGTTCGTCGACGTCGCTGCGAACGCGGAGAGATGGGCGTAGTAGAACTGGTTGCCCTGCTCGTCGAGGAGCCAGAGGCGATTGCCGCCGATCTTGTTCCAGCCGATCGAGAAGAGTGTTCCGTCGGCGCACGCAAGGAGCGGCTGGCCGAGCTGGCCGAAGATGTCGTCGCCGTGGTGGTAGGTCACATCCGCGCGCGCCGCCCCGAACGTGTCGATGTACGAGGTCGGGCCGTAGACCGGGAAGACGTAGCGGCCGGCGGTCAGCTTGGGCTGGATCTTGAGCGGCGACGGCTTGCTCTTGCCGGACTGCGAGGGCCGATCGCTCGGTAGATCGCCGACGCTTGGGCCGGCGAAGTCCGGCGTCGTCTCGGTGGTGGAGGTCGTCGTGGTCGTCGAGGAGGCCGGAGGCGCGGTCTGGACGCTAACGTCGGCGGTGGCGATCTGGATCTCGCTCGACGCGGGCAGGCCGCCGTGATCGGACGTGATCTTGATGTCGAGCTCGACGACCGTCCCGTGGTAGCCGCGCGTTCCGGGCGGCGAGGTGCGATCGACGGACTGGCCGCCGATGGTGAGGGTGCCCCAGTCGCCGAGCGGCATCGTGCCCGTGACCGGCTGGCCGGCGACGCGGAGGTTCGTGACGGCGCTGCCTACCACATTTCCGCCCGCGGCCAGGTAGCCGGTGCCCGCCGATGCACTCGCGGCCACGGCGTCCGCGGTGATCTCGCCGCCGAAGAGCGAGAGGCCGGTCACGGTGCTCTCCGCCTTCGCGGATGCGTTCTTCGGCACGGCGGTGCTCGCGGAGGCCGTCGCGGACTGCGCCGACACGATCGAGCCGTCGGCCGGGTAGGCGAACGCAGCGCCGGCAAACGGCGCGGCATTCGGTGGCGAGGTGACCGCGGCAGTCGTCGTTCCACCCGTCGGCGTCGTCACGCGGACCGCGAGCGCGGTCGCGGCCGCGCCCGGCTTGGCGGCCGGTCCCTGCGCTTCCGCGGACCCGAGGGTGAGCAGCGCAAGCAGCACGAGGAGCAGGGCGAGACGGCGCACCACCCTGGATTCTGCCAGCGTTCGCGGCGTCCTACTTACGGCTTCCCGGAGACGATGATCTGCCGCCAGGTGTCCCAGCCGAGCTCCTGGCCGTCGAAACCACCGAAGAATGCGCTCGGCTGCAGGCCTGCCCGGCCAAGCATGGCGACGTATTCGGGAGTCGTGTAGACCCTGTGATCGAACGAAAGCTCGCTGCGGCGGCCGTCGCGCAAGAACGTCCAGCGAGCCTGGCTGCGGCCGGCAATGGCGTCGTAGGCGTGCTCCTGCAGCAAGATCGTCCCGTCCAGGTCCTCGAACGCCTGCGGTCTGAAGCCGCGAAGGAGCGCGGTCTGATTCACCGTGTCGAGGACGAAGACGCCTCCGGGTGCGAGGACGCGCGCGACCTCGGCCAGCACGCGCTCGTCCTCCTCCTGCGAGTCGAAGTACCCGAACGCTGTCCAGAGGTTCAGGACGGCGTCGAAGGAACCGTCCGGCCACGGGAGCTCGCGCATGTCACCCTGGCGGAAGTCGAGCTCCGGCCCAGCCGCGCGCGCATGCGCGAGCACGGTCTCGGAGATGTCAAGACCCGAGACGAGAAAGCCACGCCCGGCGAGCGGCACCGCGATCCGTCCTGTTCCACACGGCACGTCGAGCACGCGTGCGCCCGCCGGGATCTGGGACGCGACGAACTCGACCTCGAGCTCGGTGCGCTCGGGATCACGCGTGGTCGCGAGCAGCAGCCAGTCGTCGCCTTCGAAGAACGACTCGTACCAGCGTGGGTCGACGGGATCCACGGCTGGAGTGTTCACGACCGCGGCCGCGTGCGCCAGACGAGGTGCCCGGCGGTGAACAGCAGCAGCACGCCGAAGAGCCGCCGCAGGATCGACTCCGACAGCGACTCGGCGAGCTGGACGCCGACCTGGACGCCGGCGATCGAGGCGATACCGATGAAAGCCGCAGCACGCACGTCGACGTTTCCGTACCGGTGCTGCCGCCACGAGCCGACGATGGCGGTCGGGATGATCGCGAGCAGGGACGTGGCCTCCGCGTGCAACTGCGTCAGGCCAAGCCCGAGCGCGAGCGTCGGGACGAAGATGATCCCGCCGCCGACCCCGAACAACCCGGCCAGCACTCCTCCGAGCAAGCCGATCCCGACGACGAGCGCGATCGTCAGAGCAACAGCCTTGCGCCGACGGCCGCGAGCACGAGCGCGAACCCGTACGCCAGCTTGTCGACGGGGATTCGCTGCTGCAGCGACGTGCCGAGCACGACGCCGACCACCGCCGGCACGCCGACGAGCGCGGCCGCGCCGGGCCTGACCTCGCCGTGCAGCGCATAGGTCGAGGCGCCCGCGAGCGCGGAGACGAGGATCGCAGCGAGTGACGTGCCCGACGCGGGCCGCTGCCCGAAGCCGAGCAGGATCACGAGCAACGGCACGATCACGATCCCGCCGCCGACACCGAAGAGGGCCGAGAAGAACCCCGAGACGAGGCCGATACCGATCAGCTGCGCCGCGCGCACGGTCGTACTCTACGAACGTGGCCGGCCTTTCCTCGATCGTCTCGGACCCCTCGGCCGCGGCCCTCTTCCTCGACGTCGACGGCGTCCTCGCGCCGATCGTCGACCGGCCTGAAGACGCTCGCGTTCCCGACGAGACGCGCCTCGAGCTCGCGCGTCTCGCGGGCCGCTACGGGCTCGTGGCCGCGGTCACCGGCAGGCCCAGCGACGTCGCACGCACGATCGTCGGCGTGCCCGAGCTTCGGTACGCGGGCGAGCACGGCCTCGAGCTCGAGCCGAGCGCATACGACTGGGTCGATCGGATCCGCGAGTTCGCCCGTGAGGCGTCGTGGACCGACGTCGAGGTGAAGCCGCTCAGTGTCGCGCTCCACTACCGCACGGCTCCGGACCCCGACGCCGCACGCGCGCAGCTCGAGCCCATCGCCGCGGCCGCAGCGGCTCAGGGACTGAAGACGCGCTGGGGCCGATTCGTGCTCGAGGTGCTGCCGCCCGTGGAGGCGTCGAAGGGCACCGCTGTCCGGGCGCTCCTGGCCGAGACGGGCCTGCGCCGCGCGCTCTACGCCGGCGACGACACGACCGACCTGAACGGGTTCGACGCGCTCGCCGCCCTCGATGCAGCCGTCAGGGTTGCCGTCGCCTCGCCGGAAGGACCGCCGGAGCTGGCCGCCCGGGCGGACATCGTCGTCGCCTCGCCGGCCGAGCTCCTCGAGCTCCTGCGGCAGCTATAGCCCGAGCTGCTCTCGCAGCCGGCGCGATTGACGGCGGGCGACGTCGAGCTCCGTGCGCGCTGCGTCGGACAGCTGCAGCCGGAACCGATCGGGAGTCGGCCGGCGCACGGCGGCCACCTTCGCCAGGTTCACGAGGTACGAGCGATGGATACGCGCAAAGCCCGGGCCGAGCTTCTCCTCGAGCTCACCGAGCGACGCCGTGCTCAGGTACGACCGGTCGTAGGTCGAGACGCGGCTGTAGTCACCGTCCGCCTGCACGCAGTACACCTGATCGAGGTCGAGCAGCTCGGTGCCGCCGGCGGCGGCGACGACCGGGATGCGCACCGGCGCTCCGGGCCGCTCGTCCGTGCGCTCGCGCAGGCGCTCGACGACTCGCGCTAGCCGTTCGGGGTCGACCGGCTTGAGCAGGTAGTCGAATGCCTCGAGAGCGAACGCCTCGACCGCGTACTCGGCGTGCGCGGTGACGAAGACGACCGCCGGCGGGTCAGCGCGGTCGAGGACGAGCGGCGCGGCGCCGACGCCGCTCAGACCCGGCATCTCGACGTCGAGAAAGACCACGTCGCACTCGGTGGTGCCGACCAGCCTGATCGCGTCGGCCGCGCTGTCTGCCTCGCCGGCGACGACGACATCGTCGAAGGCGTCGAGTTGGAATCGAAGCTCCGACCGGGCCGGGTCCTCGTCGTCCACGAGCAGCGCGCGGATCACCCGGCGGGCACCTCGAGACGCACAACGGTCCCGAACGGGAAGGAGCGCAGGCGCACCCCGGCGCCGTAGTGCCCCTGCAGGCGGCGGTTGACGTTGGCCAGGCCGACACCGGTCCCGTCGCCGACCCCGGGCTCGAGGACGCGATCGATCACGTCGCGAGCGATCCCGCGGCCGTCGTCGCGCACCGTCACACGCAGCTGCCCACGATGAACGCGCGCGCGCACGAGCAGGTGCAGGGGACGATCCGTCTTGCCGTGCTTGATCGCGTTCTCGACGAGCGGCTGCACGAGCAGCGGAGGAAGCCTCACCGCGAGCGCGTCTCGATCCGCGACGATCGTGACCTCGAGCTGCGAGCCGAACCGTGCCTGCTCGAGCTCCAGGTAGCTCTGGACGTGACGCAGCTCGTCGGCGAGCGTGACGAACTCACCCGGTTGCACCAGCCGGCTTCGCAGGTGATCGGCGAACGCGAGCACCAGCCGGCGCGCACGCTCCGGCTCGGTGCGGATGAACGCCGCGATCGTGTTCAGCGCGTTGAAGATGAAGTGCGGCTCCATCTGCGCCTGCAGGGCGGTCGTGGTTGCCTCGGTCAGCTCCGAGAGCTGCAGCTGGGCCGACAGCTGGTCGCCGAGCGCCTCGAGCGTCTCGACAGCGGACTCGTCGAGCGGTGAGCCGGCCGTGGCGAAGGCGACGACCGCGCCGGCCGCACCGTCGTTCATGCGCAGCGGCACGACGGCGGCGGCGCCGAGAGGGCAGGCCGGATGGCGGCAGTCGCTGCGCAGCCCGAGCGGCGCCAGTAGCGGACGGTCCTCGGCCAGCGCCTCGTAGACGGGACGGATCGGCTGATCGCCGGCCGCGTGATGGTCCGCGCCCGCGCCGACGAATGCGAGCACGTGCTGAGTGTCGGTCACAGCGACCGCGCCGTAGCCGAGCTTCTCGAAGAGCTCGTACGCGACGGTGCGCGCCGCACTCTCGGTGAGGCCACGCCGGAGTTCCGGCAGGGTCGCCTGCAAGAGCTGGAGCACCGGCGCCTGGCGCCTCGGCCTGCGCACGCGGGGCATGATCGGATTGTGCACATCACCGAGGAGATCCTGGGGGAGCTGCGCATCCGGTACGGCGAGCCCGAGGAGCTGGAGTGGACGGGCGCGATCACCGAGCGCGAACATCGCATCGCCACGTACAACCCGTCGCGGACGCACGACGTGACGCTCTTCATCCTCGATCCCGGCGAGCGCCTCGCGCTGATTCGCAAGCCGCAGTTCGCGGACGGGGTGTGGCGCCCGCCCGGCGGAGGGATCAAGCCCGGCGAGGAGTTCTCGGCCGGGGCCGTGCGCGAGGCGCTCGAGGAGACCGGCCTGCGAGTCGAGCTCGACCGGTACCTCGTCGCGGCGAACGCGACCTTCCTCTTCGCCGGTGGAGACATCGCGTGGCGCACACATGTGTTCTCGGCCAGGACGGCGAACACGCTGCTGGCGCCGCAGGACGCGGACGAGATCGCCGGTGCGCGCTGGGGAACGCTCGCCGAGCTGGCTGGCCCGCTGAGGGAACGCCTGCTCGAGACCGGCCATGCCTTCTGGCGTTATCGAGTCGCGCTGCACGACGCGGCGCTCCGGCAGCTCAACTCCGGCTGATCGTGACGGCGGTGCCGTAGGCGCAGATCTCGGTCCAGGTGTCGCCCATCTCGGACGTGTCGAAGCGCATCGCGACGATCGCGTTCGCCCCCTTCGCCTCGGCCTCCTCGACCATCCGCTGCACGACCTCGTGCCCGGCTGTCGACGAGCAGCCTTCGTCATGCCCTTCAACTCGCCGCCGAGCATCGACTTGAAGCCGGCGCCGAGCTGCGAGAAGGCGTTTCGCGATCGCACCGTCAGCCCGAACACCTCGCCGTAGACGTTCGTGATCGTGTGGCCGGGGACGTCGTTCATCGTCGTGATCAGCATGCTTCGTCTCAGCCCTCCAGGTCGGATCGGCGACGGTAGCGCTAGAGCCGGTCGAGCACTTCGAGCACGCCGGGGATCGACGTCACCCGCGGCCCGGCGAAGCTGCGGGCCTCCGGCCACGGAGGCTCCTCGCCCGGGTTGTGGATGAGGATCGCGTCCATCCCGACCCGCTCTGCGCCGCCGAGCTCGTCGTTGGCGCCGTCGCCGACGAACACCGCCGTCGACGGATCGACGCCGAGCAGCTCGCAGCAGTGGAGGTAGATCCTCGGGTCGGGCTTCGAGATCCCGATGCGAGACGAGAAGACCTCGGCATCGAACAGCCCTGCGAAGAGCGAATCCGGCCACAGGGTCTCGACGTCCTGCGTGCAGACGGTGATCAGCCCGAGCGGGTGGCCGCGGCGGCGCAGCTCGCGCAGGGTCTCGACAGCACCGGCGCGCGGGACGAGACAGTGCCGCACGAAGTCGAGCCTGGACCTCGCACACCTCGTCCATCACCTCGGCCGGAACCCCGACCTCGGCCAGCACGGTCCGCACGGGAGCGGTGTAGCGATTGGGCGACGCGTACCAACGCTCGCGAAAGCCGGGGCCGGACAGCGCATCGATGCGGTCGACCATGCGGGCGGCCGCCTCCTGGTCCCAGTCGATCAGGGTCTCCCACAGGTCGAAGATCACCGCGCGCATTCGAGCAGCACCTCCCACGCCCGGCGCACGTCGTCCTCCGTCGTCGCGCCGTTCCCGATCGCGAGGCGGATCGCATCCGCGCCGCGGAGCGTCGTCGCGGCGACGAACACCTCGCCGGTGGCAGTCGCGGCACGCGCCAGCTCGAAGTTGTCGCGGCCGGCGTGACGAAAGCACACGGTCGAGAAGGGGTGGGGCGCGACGACCTCCCAGCCGGGCTCGGCGGCGACCCAGCCTGCGAAGAGCTGTGCGAGCCGCACGTGCTCGCGAATCGCGGTCCGCAGTCCTTCGGCGCCGTACATCCGCAGGACGAACCAGAGCTTGAGCGCACGGAAGCGGCGCCCGAGCGCCGGCCCGAAGTCCTTCAGGTCGACGGCGCCTTCCGTCGAGGCGAGGTACTCGGGCCGCGCCGCGAACGTCGCATGCAGCACCTCGGGCCGCCGCGTCCACAAGACGGAGCAGTCGAGCGGCGTGAAGAGCCACTTGTGCGGGTTGACGACGATCGAGTCTGCGAGCTCGCAGCCGTCGAGGCACCAGCGGAGCTCGGGACAGACGGCCGCGGCGCCGGCATACGCCGCGTCGACGTGCAGCCACGCGCCGGCCTCGGCACATCGTGCCGCGAGCTCGGCCACCGGGTCGACCGACGTCGTGCCGGTCGTGCCCGACGGTCGCGACGACGGCGGCCGCATCGTCGAACGAGACGTCTGCCCGCATTCGAAACGCGTCGTCGACCTCGACCGTCCGAAACGGAAGCCCGACCAGCCGCGCCGACTTCTCGACGACGAAGTTCGCCTGCTCGGAGGCGTACACGACACCGCCCGGACGAAGGGTGCGGGCTGCTGCCAGCGCCGCGATCGTCGAGGTCGACGCCGTGTCCTCGATGTGCCCGTGCAGCCCGGCGGGCAGGCCGAGCAGCTGCGCCAGCCAATCAGTCACGACGAGCTCCAGCTCCGTGGCGGCCGGAGACGAGAGCCACGTCATCGCGTTCACGTTCAGCGTCGCGATCAGCAGCTCGGCGATGATGCCCGGCTCGGAGCCCGTGTTGGCGAACCAGGCGAAGAAGCGGGGATGGTTCCACTGCGCCAACCGCGGCACGACGAGCTCGTCGAGGTCGCGCAGGATCGCCTCGAGCGGCTCTGCGCCCTCGGGCGCCGCCGCCGGCAGCAGCCGCGCCAGCTCCCCGGGCTCGATCTCGGGCGCAACAGGGCGGTCGCCGACACCGGCGAGGTAGCCCTCGGCCCACGCAGCGGCGCGCGGCGAGGTCGTCGTGGAAGGTCACCTCTTCTTCCTGAGCTTCTCGATCTGCTTCCACGTTCGCGTGTTCAGCACGTCGTCGCGCGTCAGCCACGCCCGCCGGGCCTGGCCCACGCCCAGCTCGACGTAGTCGAGCGCCGACAACTGATGCCCGTCCGAGTCGATCGCCACCTTGACCCCGGCCTCGCGGGCCGCGCGGGCGTGCACGTCGGAGAGATCGAGCCGATCCGGCTGGGAGTTGATCTCCAGGAACGTGCCCGTCTCGAGCGCCCCGGCCAGCACGCGGTCGAGGTCGAGGCCCGACGGCGACCGCTTGCCGATCTTCCGGTTCGTCACGTGCCCGATGCAGTCGACGTACGGGCTCTCCATCGCGGACAGAACCCGTTCGGTCGGGTTGTGGTCGAAGCGGCTGTGGACGGATGCGACGACCCAGTCGCGGGTCGCGAGATCCTCGTCGGAGACGTCGAGCGTCGCGTCGGGACGGATGTTGACCTCGATCCCCTTGAGGATCCGGAACGGCGCGACCACGTCGTTGAGCTCGTCGATCTGTTCCGACTGCTGCTTGAGCAGATCGCCGCGCAGGCGATGGGAGTGGTCGCAGATCGCGTAGTAGTCGTAGCCGCGTTCCCGCGCCCTGGCGACCATCGCCTCGAGCGGGTCCTTCCCGTCCGACCACGTCGTGTGGGTGTGGAGGTCGCCGCGCAGGTCGCCAAGCGAGACGAGGTCTGGCAGCTCGCCGGCGCGTGCGGCCGCAAGCTCGCCGCCGTTCTCCCTCAGCTCGGGCGGGATCCATGCGTACCCGAGGAACTCGTAGACCTCGTCCTCGCGTCGCGAAGCTGTGCTCCTCGCCGGTCTCGACAACGGTCACGGAGTACTCGGAGATCGAGAGCCCGCGCCGAACCGCATCCTCGCGGAGCGCGACGTTGTGGTGCTTGGATCCGGTGAAGTGCTGGAGCAGGTTTCCGTAGCTCGCCGGCTCGACGACGCGCAGGTCGAACCGAAGCCCGTCGTGCGAGACGACGGTCGCCTTCGTCGGGCCCTTGGCGGCCACGTCGACGACCCACGGCAGCGAGCAGAAATGGTCGACGAGCTCCTGCGGGTCGGTGGCCGTCGCGATGATGTCGAGGTCGCGCACGGTCTCGCGCATGCGCCGGGCGGAGCCTGCAGCCGAGACCTTGACCGACGCCGGATGCCGGTCGAGCTCTTCGACCGCGGAGCGCAGCTTCGGGAGCGTCGTGCCGAGCAAGGCCCGGCGCGGGCCCTCGGCGGCCCGCGGCTTGGCGAGTGCCTCCGCGATCTTCTGCTCGGTGCCGGGGCCGATGCCTGCATGGCCCCGCAGCTCGCCCGCCTCGGCGGCGGCCTTGAGCGTCGCCACCGTGGTGATCCCGAGCTCCTGCCAGATCCGGCGGGCCGTCTTCGGCCCGAGCCCCGGCAGCCGCATGAAGGTCGCCACCTCGGGCGGCACCTCGGCCTTGCGCTTCGTGAGCGCGTGAATCTCGCCGTCGTCGATCACCTCGACGATCTTGCCCTCGATCGTCTTCCCGATCCCCTGCAGGCCCTTTGCCTTCCCGTCGAGTGCCAGCTGCGCCACCGAGGCGGGGGTCTCACGGATGCGCGCAGCTGCCCGGCGGTAGGCGTTGACCCGGAACGAATCGACCGCATCGAGCTCGAGCAGATCGGCGAGAAGCTCGAACTGCTCCGCGAGCTGGTCGTTTCGCGGGAGTGCAGCCACGTCAGCGATCATAGGCACCCCGATGCGCGCGACCGTTTGCCTGCCGACCTACGACGAGCGCGCCAACCTCGAGCGCATGATCCGCGCATTGCAGCCGGTGCTGCGCGAGGGCGACCGCGTGCTCGTGATCGACGACAACTCACCCGACGGCACCGGCGCGATCGCCGACAGCCTCGCGGTCGAGCTGCCGTTCGTCTCGGTGCTGCACCGGCCGCTCAAAGAGGGCCTCGGGCCTGCCTATCTCGCGGGCTTCCGGCGGGCGCTCGACGACGGCGCAGAGCTCGTGGTCGAGATGGACTGCGACTTCTCGCACGACCCGGCCGACGTGCCGCGCCTGATCGCGGCCGTCGAGGGCGGCGCCGACATCGCGATCGGTTCCCGGTACGTCGCCGGAGGCGGCGTCGGCAACTGGGGGCTCGTGCGCCGAATCATCTCGAAGGGGGGATCCCTGTACGCGGCCCTGTTCCTGCAGATGGGCGTCAAGGACCCGACCGCGGGGTTCAAGTGCATGCGGCGCTCGGTGCTCGAGGCACTCGACCTCGACCGGATCACGTCGAAGGGATATGCCTTCCAGATCGAGCTGACGTACCTTGCCAAGCGGGCAGGTTTCTCCGTGGTCGAGCTGCCGATCACCTTCGACGACCGCACGACGGGGACGTCGAAGATGAGCCGTCGGATCGTGCTCGAGGCGATCTGGCGAGTCCCGCTCCTCAGGTTCGGCGGCCGATGAGGGCCGTCACCGACGAGACGTTCGACGCGGAGGTGCTCGACGCCGACCGCCCGGTGGTCGTCGACTTCTGGGCTCCGTGGTGCGGCCCGTGCAAGGCGATCGAGCCCGCGCTCGACGAGCTGCACGCAGAGAGTGGCGGCTCGGTCGACTTCGTCAAGCTCGACATCGACGCGAACCCGCGAACCGCCGACCGGTTCGGAGTGCTTTCCCTACCGACGGTGATGCTGTTCGCCAACGGGGCCCCGCAGGAGACGGTCTACGGCGCCAGGCGGAAGAGCCATTTCGCGAAGGCGTTCGCCGCCTTCCTCTGATCCCTCGCTTGCGGGATCGAGTGTCGGGCCGCGACAGCCGATCCAGCCTGGATGAATACTCGTCTGGCGGTTGCCTTGCTTGCGATCGTGGCCGCGTGCGCGCTCGCAGGCGCGTCGGCGGCCGCGACGAGCACCGTGCGAGTCGTTCATCGCGGCCAGCTCGTCTCGCTCTCGCACACATTCCCGCCGACGACGACGACGTACTGCGTCGCCGCCGTGCAGTACCTCGACGATTCCCTGCAGCAGACCAGTGCCAAGCGGGTCTCGGCAGGGCGGGTGTCGTTCGCGATCCGGATTCCGCGAAACGCGATTCTCGGTGCCGCCCACTGGTCGATTCGCTGCGGCCCGGTCTGGCAGACGACTGGGACCTGGCGCGTCGCCCGAGCCGTCCCCACCCCGTAAGGCGTCATCTACCCTGGCCGCGTGGTCGGCCTGCCCTCGTCTCACCGGTCGCGCGTCCGCCTGGCCTGGGGATCGGCAGGGGCCGTCGTGGTCCTCGTTGTCGCGGCTCTCGTCGTCTTCGTCCCGAACACGGGGCACACGACGGCGACCCCGATCGACGTGACGAAGCCGGCGCAGCGGTATCGCGTCCCGAAGACCGTGATCGCGACCGCCGCGCAGAAGCAGGCGGCCGAGCAGACGCTGTCCGTGTTCATCCCGAGCACGGTCACGCGTACGCGCCTCGACGAGTCGTGGCCGCTCGCGACGGCCGGGATGAAGAGCGGCACGCCACGCTCGGACTGGCTCTCCGGCGACCTCCCCGTCGTGCCGTACCCGGCCGCCGCGTACCGGACGTTCGGCGCCACGCTCAAGTACCAGTACCGCGGGGTGCTCGGGTACGACGTGCTCGTGCTGCCCAAGGAGAACGCCGCGGGCAAGCTCGCGGGCCAACAGGTGTACTCCTGCGAGCTGCACGACGTGCACGGCAAGTGGCTCGTCGACTTCTGCTATCCGCGAAAAACCCTGTAGATGGCGGTCGATGTCCTCCGCTGGGAGGGGCTGCTCCAGGGCGAGGAGCTTGCCCACCTGGGGACGGAGGCCGAGCGCGAGGGGCGGTACGTCCCGCTGCCCGACGAGCTGGCCGACGGCGCGCGCGACGCCATCGGTGTGTCGTCCCTCTACGCGCATCAGGCGGCGGCGTGGGAGGCCTCGCGCCGCGGCGAGCACGTTCTCGTCACGACCGGGACGGCGTCCGGCAAGACGCTTGCCTTCAACCTCCCGATTCTCGACGCCATTGCACGCGATCGGAAGACCCGCGTCCTGTACCTGTATCCGACGAAGGCGCTCGCGCAGGACCAGTTTCGGACACTTTCCGGCTACCGCCTTCCGGGGCTCCGGCCGGCGCTCTACGACGGCGACACGCCGACCGAGCACCGGCGGGGGATCCGCGCCTCCGCGAACGCGATCCTCACGAATCCCGATCTCGTCCACATCGGCCTGCTGCCGAACCACGACCGCTGGGGCGACGTGCTCGCCAATCTCCGCTATGTCGTCGTCGACGAGGCGCACGTCTATCGCGGAGTCTTCGGGTCGCACGTCGGAAACGTCCTGCGGCGGCTGCGGCGGCTCGCGCGGATCTACGGCTCGGACCCGCAGTTCATGCTCGCGTCGGCCACGATCTCGAACCCCGGCGAGCTCGGAAGCCTGCTGCTCGGCGACAGCGTGACCGTCGTCGCCGACGATGCCGCTCCGCGAACCGAGCGGACGATCGTGCTCTGGAACCCGCCGCTCCAGGACGCCGAGCTCGGCCTTCGGGGCTCGGCGCTCGCCGAGGCCGCCCGGCTGCAGGCGATGTTCGTCGAGCGGGGCCTCAGGACGCTCACGTTCACGAAGAGCCGGAAGGCGGCCGAGCTCGTGCACCGGTTCACGGCCGAGCGCCTCGGCGACGACGGCCTTCTGTCTCCGTACCGCGCGGGCTACACGCCTGCGCAGCGGCGCGAGATCGAACGGCGGCTGCAGCAGGGCGACCTGCTCGGCGTCTCGGCGACGAACGCGCTCGAGCTGGGGATCGACATCGGCCTCCTCGACTGCGTGATCTCGGTCGGCTTTCCCGGCACGGTCGCCTCTCTGCGCCAACAATGGGGACGCGCTGGACGGCGCGCGAGCGGGCTCGCCGTGCTCGTCGCGTCCGAAGACGGGCTCGACCAGTTCTTCATGCGGGAGCCCGACAAGCTGCTCGGCCGGCGCGTCGAGGCTGCACTGCTCGACCACGCAAACCCACGGGTTCTCGCAGGGCACGTGCGCAGCGCTGCGTACGAGGCGCCGCTCAGCCCCTCCGACTCCGAGCTGCTCGGGCCGGAGGCGCTCGAGCTTGCCGCAGTCGACCCCGAGTTGCGCCGGACACCCGCGGGCTACGTGTGGGGCGGCCGCGATCACCCGGCGGCCCGAGTCCCGCTCCGGTCGGCCGACGGCGACTCGGTCTCGATCGTCGACGCGTCAACCGGGGCGGTGCTGGGCCTCGTCGAGCGCGGCCGTGCCTACTCGACCGTCCACGCGGGCGCCGTCTATCTCCACCTAGGCGAGTCGTTCCTCGTCCGCGAGCTCGACCTGACCTCCCTCGTCGCCGTCGTCGAGCCGTTCGACGGCAACTGGTACACGCAGGTCAAGAAGGAGACCTCGACCAACATCGTCGAGCCGAAGCGCACGGAGTGGCGCCTCGGGCTCGAGCTCACGTTCGGCGTCGTCGAGGTGACCGAGCAGGTCGTGGCGTACGAGCGGCGGACGGTCAGCTCACAGGAGCGAATCGAGCTGGTGCCGCTCGAGCTCCCGCAGACGACCTTCGCCACGGAGGCGATCTGGTTCCTGCCCGAGCCGCACCAGCTCCGCGGCCTGGAGGAGATGCCGGCGCTTCTCGCCACGCTCCATGCCGCAGAGCACTCGCTGATCGCCCTGCTGCCGCTCTGGGCGATGTGCGACCGGTGGGACATCGGGGGCCTGTCGACGAACTACCACCTCGACACGGGGCGGCCGACGGTCTTCATCTACGACGGCCACGCCGGAGGCGTCGGCATCACCGAGCGCGGGTTCGAGCAGTTCGAGGGCTGGGTTCGCGACACTGCGGCCATGCTGCGCGGCTGCCCCTGCTCCTCCGGCTGCCCGTCGTGCGTCCAGAGCCCGAAATGCGGCAATCTCAACGAGATGCTCGACAAGGCCGGCGCTTTGACCTTTCTCACGCGCCTTGTCGATTTCGCGGCTGTTCGTTCGTCGTAGCGACGACATCACTCACACTGGGAGGCGACGCGTGAAGTACGCACTGCTCATCTACTCGAACGAGCCCGAGTGGGACGGCCTGTCCGACGACGAGAAGTCGGCGATCTACGGCGAATATGCCGCGGTCTCTGAGACCACGGGCGTCGTCGGCGGCGAGGAGCTGCAGCCGGGGACGATGGCGACGACGGTTCGCGTACGCAACGGGCAGACGATGACGACCGACGGCCCGTTCGTGGAGACGAAGGAGATGCTCGGCGGGTTCTTCCTGTTCGAGGCCGAAAATCTCGACGCGGCGCTCGAGCTCGCGGCGCGCATTCCCGCTGCCCGGCGAGGCGGTGCAGTCGAGGTCCGCCCGGTGGTGGAGCGCTGACCCTCGACGCGGTCTTCCGCGACGAATGGGGGCGGGTCCTCGCAACCCTGATCGGCTTCCTCGGCGATTTCGACCGTGCCGAGGAGGCCGCCCAGGAGGCCTTCGCGATCGCAGCGGAACGCTGGCCGAGGGACGGCCTGCCGGCAAATCCAGGAGCCTGGCTCGTCACCACGGCGCGCAACAAGGCGATCGACCGGATCAGGCGGGAGCAGACCTTGCAGGCGAAAACGAGGCTCCTCGAGGTGCCCGAGACGATGACCGACCAGGGCGACGCCGACGGCGAGCGGTTCCCCGACGAGCGGCTCGAGCTGATCTTCACCTGCTGCCACCCGGCCCTGTCGCCCGAGGCCCAGGTCGCCTTGACGCTGCGTACGCTCGGTGGGCTGACGACCGACGAGATCGCCGACGCGTTCCTGACCCCGGAACCGGCGATGGCCCAGCGGCTCGTGCGTGCCAAACGCAAGATCAAGACCGCAGGCATCCCGTTCCGTGTCCCGCCCGATCACCTGCTTACCGACCGGCTCGAGGCGGTCCTGGCCGTCGTGTACCTGATCTTCAACGAAGGCTACGGCGGCCGGGTCGACCTCGCGGCCGAGGCGATCCGGCTCGGACGCGCGCTCGCGGAGCTGATGCCCGACGAGCCCGAGGCGCACGGGCTGCTGTCGCTGATGCTGCTGCACGACGCACGGCGTGAGGCGAGGTTCGCTGCGGGTGAGCTCGTGCTGCTGTCCGACCAGGACCGAAGTCTCTGGAACGAAGCTCAGATCGCCGAAGGGCGAGATATTCTCGGCCGCGCCCTGGCGCTGCACGGACGCGGCAGCTGCGTCCTCCAGGCCGCGATCGCAGCACTGCACACCGAGGGCCAGCCCGACCACGCCGAGATTGCGGCCCTCTACGGCGAGCTCGCGCGGCTCACCGGCTCACCGGTGGTCGAGGTCAACCGCGCTGTCGCCGTCGCCGAGGCGCGCGGAGCCGACGACGGACTGGACGTTCTTGCAGGCGTCGACCTCTCCGGCTACCGCTACTTCCACGCTGCGCGCGCCGAGCTCCTGCGGCGTGCCGGCCGCGAGCCCGAGGCGGCGGCGGAGTACGACCTGGCGATCGCGCTGACGCCGGAAGGCCCGGAGCTGCGGCACCTCAGGCGGCGGCTCGCGCAGTTGACCTCTCAGCCAAGATAAGCGCGTGATCGAGCAGATCCGCGCCTTCAGGCGGTCGATCGAGGAGGCCGTCGCCGAGCGCCGCGTGCCCTCCGCGCACGGGGTCGGGCTGTTCTGCGACTCGATCCCGAGCGTGTACGACGAGAACTATCTCCGCATCGACGAGCCAGTCTCGGCGAAGGTGCACGTGAGCGAAGCCGACGCGCTGATGGAGCCCTTCTTGCACCGGCGGGTCACGTTCGACGCGCCGGCCGACCACCTCGCCGCCGGGTTCGAGGAGCTCGGCTGGACACAGACCGGCCACGTCGTGATGGCGCATGTCCGCGACCCCGACCGGTACGTGGACACGAGCCGCATCCGCGAGGTGTCGCTGGACGAGATCGCAGTCACACACAACCAGGTGACCCTCGGCGAGTCACACGGAACGACCGAGCTGGCGGAGCAGCTCCTGTGGGCCAAGCGCCGGACCGGCGCCGCGATTCGAACCCGGTACTTCGCCGCCACCGAAGCGGGCGCGGTCGTCGCGTATTGCCAGCTCTTCGACGACGGCCGGATCGCACAGATCGAGGATGTGAACACGCTCGACGCACATCGCGGTCGCGGCCTTGGACGGGCCGTCGTCCAGCGTGCGCTCGACGAGGCGAAGCTGGACTGCGGCCTCGTCTTCCTCGAGGCCCTCGCCGACGACTGGCCGAAGGAGCTCTACGCGAAGCTCGGCTTCGAGGTCGTCGACCGGCGCCAGCTGTTCCTGCGCACGCCGCATCCGCTCACGCGCGTGCGCGTGCGGACGCCCAGGCTCGAGCTGCGGCTGGCCACCATGACAGAGCTGCGACTGCTCGCGCAGGTCGCCCGGGCGGGGATCCACGACCCGGGCTTCATGCCGTTCGGGATTCCCTGGACCGACGAGATCACGGACGAGAGCTTCCTCGACTGGCACCTCAGTGCGCTGCGGGACTGGCGCCCGTACGACTGGCGCCTCGAGCTCATCGCGTTCCACGACGGCCGCCCGGTCGGCTCCCAGGGCCTGACGGCGAAGCAGTTCGGACGGGACCGGCGCGCGACGACCGGATCGTGGCTGGGCGCCGCCTGGCAGGGGCGCGGGCTCGGCACCGAGATGCGGGCCGGGATCCTGACGCTCCTGTTCGACGGGCTCGGCGGGCGCGAGGCGGCGTCGGGCGCGATCCTCGGGAACGACGCGTCGCTCGGTGTCTCCCGCAAGCTCGGGTACGCGGCCACCGGGATGTCGACGGTCGCGCCCCGCGGCGTGCCGGTCGCCCACCACGACCTCGTCCTCGAGCGCAGCGAGTTCCGGCGGCCGGAGTTCGACATCTCACTCGATGGGCTCGACGGCCTCGATTCGTACTTCGGGCTCGACTGGTGAGCGATCGGTGATCCGGGTGGACGGCGCCCGCAGCCTGGCGTAAGCTCGCCCAGCCAAGCGAACAGGAGGGCAGACCATGGTGATGCGGCTGCCCCGCCCGCGGCACGGGGATCCGGTTCGTACGACGCTCGAGTTGCGCGAGCTCGCAGCTTCGGTGCTCGAGGACGACGTCCAGACACTCGCCCGAACGACGGCGTATCTCCGCCGCTCTTACCGAGCCGTCTTCGTCGGTTACCTCGCAATGCTCGTCTTCGGGCTCGGCGCGGTGATCGCCGCGTTCGTCAAGGGGCTCCAGGCGACGTCGGTCGGACAGGCCGTCGCCGCGATCGGGCTCGCCGGGTTGACCGTCGGGATCTTCGCCGCGTTCTTCATCCAGCGGCCCTCGGCGGCGCTCGAACGGAACGCGATCTTCATGCCGTGGGTCTCGATCGTGCTGACGACGTTCTGGACGCGGCTCCTCTATCTCGACAACCCCGAGACGCTCAACGCCGAGCTGGGCAAGGCAGCGAAGGAGGCGTCCGACGAGTTGAGTGCGATCGCGCTGCGCTACGCCGTGATCGACGGCCGGGAGCTGGCGGTCGCCAAGGAGGCTGCGCGCACGCGCCCGGTCAAGCCAACAGCTTGAGTGCCTTCGAGAGCGACTGGCGGGTCGTCAACAGCCCTGCGTAGACGTCGCCGTGCGCGCGCACGCGGTCGAGCACCGCGGCCATCGTGAACCGACTCGGGGTCGAGGCTCTCGTTGACCTCGTCCCAGCCGAGCGGCGTCGACACCGGCGCCTTCGGATGGGGCCGGACGGAGTACACCGACGCGATCGTCTTGCCCTGGCCGTTCTGGTTTGCATCGATCAGGACCCCGCGGCGCCGCGTCTTCGCCCATTCGGTCGTCGCGAGCCTGGGGTGTGCACGTGCGACCGCGCCGGCCACGATCTCGGCGAACGACCGGGTGTCGTCATAGGTCGACCGGCGGTCGAGGGGCACGAGCACGTGGAACCCCTTCCCGCCCGAGGTCTTGGGGAACGAGGCCAGGCCGAGCTGGTCGAGCAGCTCCTTCACGATCAACGCGACCTCGACCGTCTGCGTCCACGGCACTTCCGGCGTGGGGTCGAGATCGAACAGCACGTAGTCCGGCCGGTCGGGCCGGTCGATCCGGGAGTACCACGTGTTCAGGTCGATGCAGCCCATGTTCACCATCCAGAGCAGCGAGAGCTCGTCGTCGACGACCGGGAAGTCGATCTCCTTCCTCGTTCTCTCCTTGTCGCGCGCCGAGACGGCGGCGCGGAAGCGAGGGATCCACTCCGGCATGTGCGACGGGGCATCCTTCTGGAAGAACGCCTTCCCGAAGGCGCCGTCGGGATAGCGGCGGAGCGTCACCGGCCGGTGGGCAAGGTGCGGTACGAGCACCGGCGCGACGGCCTGGTAGTAGTCGAGCAGGTCTCCCTTCGTGATCCCCTCGTCGGGCCAGAAGACCTTGTCGAGGTTCGAAAGCCGCAGCTCGCGGCGGCCGCGGCGCAGCACATCAGGACGCTCGCCCGGCGGCGGCTCGGCCAGGTCGTCGCGAAGCCCGAGATAGGCGGGCTGCCGCAGGTGGCCTTCGTGCGTCCACTCGCCGAACCGGACCCGCGCCTGCAGCCGCGGCTCGACCCACTGCACCGCGTCCTTTCGCACCCGCGGCATCGCAGGGACGGTCGGGAACGGGCTCGAAATCGCGCTGCAGCGGCGCCAGCAGTTCCGAGGAGGCGCTCGATCTCCGCGTCGTCGAAACCCGTGCCGACGTTGCCGACGTACCGCAGCTCACCGTCGGCTTGCGCCCCGAGGACGAGCGAGCCGAACGTCTGTGCCCGCCGGCCCGAGCCGCGCGTGTAGCCCGCGATCACGAAGTCGCCTGTCGAGTCGATCTTCAGCTTGAGCCAGTCACGCGTGCGCTTCCCCGGCCGGTACACGCTCGACGCACGCTTGGCGACGATTCCCTCGAACCGTTGCTGCTTGACGACCTCGAGCAGCGCATCGCCGTCCTCGAAGTCGGCGGAGACGCTGACGGTCGGGTTCCGCGAATCCAGAGCGTCCGCGAGCCTTCGCTTGCGCTCGACGTACGGCTCGTCGACGAGCGGCTCCCCGTCCAGCTCGAGCAGGTCGAAGACGAAGTAGGCGAGCGCGCCGCCGCTCTGCTGCAGGTTGCTGAAGCTCGCGCGCCCGTCGTCATCGACGCGACAGACCTCACCGTCGAGGACGGCGTGCGGGCTCTTGGTCGCCTTGACGACCTCCTGTGCCACCTTCGCGAAACGCTCTGTCAGATCGTTTCCGTTGCGCGAGACGAGCCGGCAATCGCCGCCCCGGATATAGGCGAGCGCGCGGTAGCCGTCGAACTTCACCTCATAGCGCCACTCGCCGCCGTGCGGAAGCTGCTCGACCGCGGTCGCGAGCATCGGTCTGTACTCGCGAGCCTCCTCCGTGGCCGCTCCGTCGCTTCGCCTGATCAGCAGCCAGTTCTGCTCCTTGCCGTCGAGATGCTGCGGGGACGAGCGACCAGCTTCCTCGGAGCCGGCGGCCGTGCAGGACGAACGTGCGCTGGCCGTTCGGCTTGCGCTCGACGAGCTCGTACGTCCCCGTGTCCCACACCTCGACCGTCCCGGCGCCGTACTCCCCTGCCGGGATCTCGCCCTCGAACGACGCGTAGTCGAGCGGGTGGTCCTCCACGTGCACCGCGAGCGCACGGTCTCCCGGCTCGAGCGGCACCCCTTTCGGGACCGCCCACGACGCCAGCGCCCCGGCTTCCTCGAGCCTCAGGTCGTAGTGCAGGCGGCGGGCGTCGTGGCGCTGAATGACGAAGATCGGCCCCCCGGAACGGGTTTTCTGGCCGGAGAACGGCTCCGGCGTCTTCTCGGGGTCGCGCTTGCGCCGGTATTCGCCCAGTGGCATGCCGAGAGCCTAGAACGAGAGGCCTGATGTGGAATTCGCGCGCGGCGTTTCACATCAGGCCTCTACGTGTTTGGGCAGCCGCGAAGGCGGACAGATATCCACCGAACACTTCTTCGCCTGACGGGGGTTAGGCGATCCGGGGCCCGCTCTGGCAGCGGGCCTCGGCGCGGTCCGGGACTGTGATTTCCCCGGTTGAAAACCCTGTGGAGAGTGTGGAAAGGACGGGAGATCAGGCGAAGACGCCCATGCCGCGGAACTTGGCGCGGCGACGGCGCGCAAGTTCCTCGCCCGGAGGTGTCCTCGAGGTCGGCCAGAGCGTCGGTCAGCGCGGATCTGAGCAGCTCCGCCGCCGCGTCGTGGTCGAGCTGGGCGCCGCCTTCGGGCTCGGGGACGATCCCGTCGATCACGCCGAGCTCGAGGCAGTGGGCGGCGTCGGGCTTGAAGGCCGCGGCCGCCCGCTTGGCCTCGCCGGCGTCCCGCCAGAGGATTGCCGCGCACCCTTCCGGCGTGATCACGGAATAGATCGCGTTCTCCTGCATCAGGACGCGATCGGCGACGGCGATCGCAACAGCGCCGCCCGACCCGCCCTCGCCGATGATGCAGGCGACGGTCGGGACCTTCAGACGCGCCATCTCGGCCTGGGAGCGGGCGATCGCCCCGCCCTGTCCGTGCTGCTCGGCGGCGACGCCCGGATACGCGCCCGGCGTGTCGACGAGCGACACGAACGGGAAGCCGAACCGTGTCGCGATCTCCATCACGCGCATCGCCTTCAGGTAGCCCTCGGGGTACGCCATGCCGAACTGGCGGTCGATCCGCTCCTTCACATCGCGGCCCTTCTGGTGGCCGACGAGCGCGATCGTCCGGCCGTCGAGCGACCCGAGGCCGGTGACCAGGGCGCCGTCGTCGGCCCGGCCGCGGTCCCCGTGCAACTCGACCCAGTCGTCGAGGATCCGTTCGACGTAGTCGAGCGTGTACGGCCGGTCCTGGTGGCGGGCGAGCTCGACCGAGTGCCAGATCGATTCGTCGGTTGCGTCCTCCTGCAGACGCTTGAGCTGGCGCGCCAGCCGGTCGGCCTCACCGTCGACACGTGTCCCGCGGAGCAGCGGCAGCCGCGACAAGCCGGACAGCCGCTGACGGAGGTTGACCTCCTGATCGTGCTCGCTCAACGGCGCCCCGCGAACAGCCTGAGGAGCCGCGACAGGTACAGGCGCTGATCGGCGCGGGGGACGATTGCGTCGAGGTGGCCGAAGCGGAGGTTCTGCTCGGCAAGCCCGAAGTCGTCGGGCAGCTTCTCCTTCGTCGTCTGCTGCACGACTCGGGGCCCCGTGAAAGCGATCAATGCTCCGGGCTCCGCGATCGTGACATCGCCGAGCGAGGCGAACGACGCGAGCACGCCCGCAGTGGTCGGATGCGCCATCACGGTCAACATCGGCACCCCCGCATCGTGGAGGTCCTCGACGGCGCAGACCGTCTTCGGCAGCTGCATCAGCGACAGGATCCCCTCCTGCATCCGCGCGCCGCCCGAGCTCGTGACCGAGACGAGTGGGGCGCCGCGCTCGATCGCCGAGTCACACGCACGCGAGAACTTCTCGCCGACCGCGCTTCCCATCGAGCCGCCCATGAACGAGAAATCCATCACCGCGAGCTCGACTGGATGCGCGTCGATCGTCGCCTGGCCGACCACGATCGCCTCGCCGAGACCGGTGTTCAGCTCCGCCTCGGACAGGCGCTCGGCGTAGGGCCGCAGATCGAAGAAGTCGAGCGGGTCGTCGGACCGGATCTCCTGCGACTCCTCGACGAACGACCCGCGATCGGCGTACCAATCGATGCGCGAGCGCGCCCGCATCGGAAAGTGATGGCCGCAGTGGGCGCAGACCCAGAGAGCTCTCTCGAGCTCGTCGTCGCGGTAATGCGAGCCGCACCTGGGGCAAGTGTTCGGATGTTTCTCGTCTGACGGGGGCGGAGCGTGCTTGTGCTCGACCTGGACGTCGATCCGGGTCTCGGCCATTGGTAGAGCTTAGACCCCACCCGGACGCCGCCGGGTTACAGGCCGAGCGCGTGCCCCAGCCTCGCGAGCGTCTGTTCGTTCCGCGCCGAGGCCTGAAAACCCGTCAGGCCCGCGCCGATGGGCCGCGGCAGCGCAGCGAGCAGGCGCTCGAGATCGGCGAGCGACAGCCCGTCCGGCTCCGGCATGAAGACGTCGACCTCCGCGGGGTCACCGACGTCGCCGTCGACCGCGACATAGACGTTCTCGGGGAGCGTGCCGAGCTCGGTCCGCACGCCTGCGGCTTCGATGAACGCAACCTCGGGTGGATCGAGGTTCCGGGCACCGAGCAAGGTCACGTCCACGGCCGCGACGGCTCCGGCGTCGATGAGCATTCGCAGCGGCATGCCCCACTCGTTGCCGGACGGCGACGACTCGGGCGTGTTCAGGTCGCCATGGGCATCGAGCCAGACGACGGCCAGACGCCCGTGACGGCGGGCGAGCTCGCGCACGGCCCCGACATGCGAGCAGCAGCAGCCCCCGAGAACGAGGGGCCGCACCGGCAGGCTGCGACCCTGAGCCTCGATCTGCTCCGCGAGCGTCGCCTCGTCGATGGTCGCCGCCTCGGGCCACGGAACCGACATCGCCGCAGCGGCGGCCATCACCTCGCCGCCGACGCCCCACGCGTGCGGGACGCGCACCAGCCCGGCCCCGAACTCGCCCCCACAGGAATGACACTGATACTCCGAGCCGATCGCGACCGCTGTCAACGTGCGGCAGTCGGGGCAGCGCGCGCGCAGTGTGCTCATCGCAGCTCCAGCACCCAGTTGTCAGTCTGTCGCACGACGTGCATCCCGGCTCGTTCGTACAGCGCGACCGCGCCGGTGGCGTTCTCCGCGTCCACGCCCAGACCGGCGCGCCGGAACCCTCTTGCGTGGAGGCTCCGGAACGCCGACCGGAGCAGTGCCTCGCCGAGCCCGCGCCGACGCCACGGCGCACGCACTCCGAGCGTCCCGATCCAACCGAGCGACTCGTCCGAGCCTTGGCCTGCATAGGCCAGCGCGAATCCCGCCAGCTCGTCATCGCGCCACGCGAGCAGCCACAACACCGGGTCGAAGCCGCGCGAACGAAGGTAGAACTCGCGGAAGCTCCACGGTGTCACCTCGTGCCAGAACGGGTCGAGCGCAAACGTCTCGTTCAGGCCCGCGCGCAGCGTCTCGGCGTCGGCGTCGGTGTACGGGCGCAGCTCGAATCCGTCCGGCAGCACAGTCGGCTGAGGCTCTCCGAGGGAGATCTCCATCGTGAAGGACGAGCGCCAGTACCGGTAGCCGCGAGCTGCGGCGATCTCGCAGACCTCGTGCCCGGACGGCGGAGTCGTCCGAACCTTGCCGACCGCGCGCGCACGCGCCTCGGCTTCCGCCCAGTCGAAGAAGGCGTCCCAACGACCGGGAGCCGCGACGTCGAGTGCGAGTTCGTCCTCCTGTACCCAGATGTCGCCGTACCCGACGACCTCGCCGGACTCGGCCAGCACCTTCAGCCAGCCGGGCTCGAGCTCCTTGTTCCCGAGCCAGGAGCGGACCTCCTCGGCGTCGATCTGCCGTGCGTCGCCGTAGCTCGCGACGAAGAGCGCAGCAACCGCGTCCGCGTCGTCTGCGGAAAGCTGCCTAAGCGGCGACGAGCTCATCGAGTGTCTCTGGAAGCGCGAAGAGGTCCGTGAGCTCCCGCGTCGGCTGCGCATCGGCGGGCGCCGACTCCCCGAGCCGGTTCACCCACACGCTCCGCAGGCCCAGCTCGTTGCACGGCCTGACATCGTGATAGAGCGAGGCCGCGACGTGCACGTGCCCTTCCCGCGGCGCGCGGCTCCGGACGAAGAACTCCTCCCAGTGGTTGTGCGACGGCTTGTACGACCCGATCTCCTGAGCGACGACGACCTCGTCGAAGTGAATCCCGATCTGCACCTGCGAGGCGGCGATGTAGTCGTCGTCGGTGTTCGAGAGCACGCCGAGGTTCCAGCCGCGCCGGCGCAGCTCCTCGAGCGCGCCGTGCACCTCGGGAAACGCCCGCCAGCCAGGGAGCGCCTCGGCGAGGCCGTGCTCCTCGGCAGGCGGTGCCCCCAGGCTGCGCATCGTCTCCGTCATCACCTGCCGGTAGCTCAACGACGGATCGCGCTGGATCTCGGGCTCGACCTCGTGGTAGCGCTCGAGCAGCGCGTCGGCCCGGTCGTCGCCGAAGACGCGCGCCAACTCGGCGCGCACCCCGCCGTTCCAGTCGATCAGGGTGCCGTAACAGTCGAACGTCGCCCACCGCTCCACGGCGTGAGCTTAGAAGCTGGCGGCTAGGCCGCGAGCGATTCGGGAGGCGCGTACGCGAGGATCTCCCAGCCGTGCTCGTCGAGCCAGCGCTTCGACTCCTCGTACTGCGGCCGCCTCTTGGCGACGAGCTTCCAGAAGGCCGGCCCATGATGCAGCTCGACGAGGTGGCAGACCTCGTGCACGACGACGTAGTCGAGAACGTCGTGTGGGGCGAGCACGAGGCGCCAGTTGAAGCTGAGCGTCCCGCGATTCGAGCATGAGCCCCAGCGGCTCCGTTGGTCGCGCAGGCTGATTCGCCCGAAGGTGACATCGAGAGCCGTGGCCTCGGATTGCGCGATCAGCGAGATCCGCGCGCGCGCCTCGCGTCTGCCCTGCTCCTCGGTCAGCGTCAGACGCTCGAGCCCGAGCCTCGGCTCGGGAGCGTCTGCGAGCTGCCGCTCGAGCCACGGAGTGTGGTAGTCGATCGCCGCCTGGATGTCGGCCTCGGACGCGCGGGGGCGAACCACCAGCTCGGCGGGGGCACCGGGACGGAACGTGATGCGGTGCCAGCGCACCCGCGGCGACCGCCGTATGTGCAACTCGACGACGCGTCCGCCGAGGTCGACGAGGCGCATCGTGCGACGGTAGGCGTCGTCCCGGACGGCAACATTCGTGACACGGCCGCTCATGGCCCATGTCATTCGCCCTGACTGGTCGTTATTCCTGGAAGCGGCGGACGACGATCGATGCGTTGTGCCCGCCGAACCCGAAGGAGTTCGACACGGCGACTTCGAGGTCCGGAAGGTCACGAGCGACGTTCGGGACGTAGTCGAGGTCGCAGGCGGGATCCTCGACCTCGTAGTTGATCGTGGGCGGAGCCTTCCGGTCGGCGATCGCCATCGTCGTGAAAACCGCCTCGACGGCACCGGCCGCGCCGAAGCAGTGGCCGGTCGCGCCCTTCGTCGACGACACCGCGAGCTTGGTCGTCGCGTGCTCCTCGCCGAAGGCGAGCTTGATCACGCGCGTCTCGGCCGCGTCGCCGAGGGGAGTCGACGTCGCGTGGGCGTTGACGTACCCGACCGCTTCCGGCTCGACGCCCGCGTCGGCGAGCGCCATCGTCATCGCCCGTGCCGGGTTCTCACCCGTCGGGTCGGGCTCGGTCATGTGCGACGCGTCCGACGACATGCCGTAGCCGACGAGCTCGGCATGGATCGTCGCGCCGCGCGCCTTCGCATGCTCCAGCTCCTCGAGCACCAGGACGCCCGCCGCCTCGCCCATGACGAGGCCGTCCCGGGAGCCGTCGAACGGCCGCGACGCGCCGGCCGGATCGTCGTTCCGGCGCGAGAGCGCACGCATCGCGTCGAAGCCGGCGATCCCGACCTCGGTGATGGGCGCTTCGGTGCCTCCGGCGAACATCACGTCGACGCGCCCCAGGCGGATCTCGTCCATCGCATCGCCGATCGCCATGTTCGACGCGGCGCACGCGGTGCACTCGCTCATCAGGGGCCCCTTCGTGCCCAACTCGATCGAGACCCACCCGGCACCCATGTTCGGGATGATCGACGGGATCGAGAACGGGCTCACCCGGTCGGGGCCGCGGGTCAGCAACAGGTGGTAGCAGTCCTGGTAGCTCCGCAAGGCCGCCGATCCCGGTGGCGATCGACGCACCCACGCGATCCGGCTCCCCGGCGACCTCGATCCCGGAGTCGGCTTCCGCCTGGCGGGCAGCGGCCAGGATCATCTGGGCGAAGCGATCCATGCGGCGGGCCGACTTGCGATCGATCCACACGGTGGGGTCGAACTCCTTCAGCTCGCACGCGAAGTGAACGTTGTAGTCCGTATGGTCGAACGCGGTGATCGGGGCGGCGCCGGAGACGCCAGCGAGCAGGTTCGACCACGACGTCTGCACGTCGTTTCCGAGCGGGCTCACCATGCCCAGGCCGGTGATGACCACACGGCGATGGTTCACGTATCTGCTGCCGTTGGAAGTCATCTACATGCCCAGCCCGCCGTCGACGAGCAGCACATCGCCCGTGATGAACGACGCCTCGTCGGAGGCCAGGAAGCGTACCGCGCCTGCGATCTCGCTCGGCTCGGCGACGCGGCCCAGGGGAGTCGCGTCGACCATCGCCTGCGTCGCCGCCTCCGGCAGCACGTCGGTGAGCTGCGTCTTGACGTAACCCGGCGCGACGACGTTCGCCCGTATGTTCCGCGAGCCGAGCTCACGCGCCAGGGACTTCGTGAAACCGATGATGCCCGCCTTCGAGGCCGCGTAGTTCGTCTGCCCCCAATTGCCGTGCACCCCGACGATGGAGCTGAGATTGACGATCGAGCCGTGCCGCTTCTTCATCATCGGTCGCGTCACGGCCCGGCACGTATAGAAGACGGAGCTCAGGTTGGTCTCGATGACGGTGCGCCAGTCGTCGTCGGGCATTCGTGCGAGCAGGCCGTCGCGCGTCAGGCCGGCGTTGTTGACGAGCACGTCGACGTCTCCTGCCTCTTCCACGAGCCGCTTCGCGTCATCGGCGGACGAGACGTCAGCCTGGACGGCGCGGCCGCCGATCCGCGCGGCGAGCTCCTCGGCTTCCGCCTGTCCGGAGCGGTAGCCGACGACGACCTCGGCGCCGGCGCGGGCGAGCTCCTCGGCGATCGCGAGGCCGATTCCCTTCGACGCGCCGGTGACGAGCGCGAGCTTCCCTTCGAGCGACGCGAAGCCGGCATCACTAGCCAAGCGCTTCCGCCAACTCGTCGAGCGACTCCAGATCGCGAATCGAGAACGTCCGTACGCTGCGGTCGATCCTCTTCAGTAAACCGCTGAGCACATTGCCGGGGCCGACCTCGACGAACGTGGTCACGCCGTGGTTGATGAGCTCGCGCGCCGACTGGGTGAACTTCACCGGCGCGGTCAGCTGCTCGACGAGCAGCTCGCCGTAGTGCTGCGCGTCCTCGAGCTTCGCCGTCACGGTCGACATGAATGCGGCGCGGCTCTCGCCGAAATGCACCTTGTCGATCGCCGGGCGAAGACGGTCGCCTGCGCGGGCGACGAGCGGGGAGTGGAACGCGCCCGAGACACGGAGGCGAACCGCCCGACGCGCGCCCTCGCGCTCGGCCTCGACACACGCCTCGTCGACCGACAGCGTCTCGCCGGAGATGACGAGCTGGCCCGGGCAGTTGTAGTTCGCGGGCCACACGTTTGTGATCTTGCGGCAGAGGTTCTCGACGGCCTCGTCGGCGAGTCCGAGAATCGCCGCCATCGAGCCCGGGTGCTCGCGCGCGACTGCGGCCATCGCAAGCCCGCGCTCCCGAACGAGTGCGATCGCATCTCGCGCCGCGAGCGAGCGGGCGGCACCCAGCGCCGCGAATTCGCCCACCGAGTGGCCGACGACGAAGTCGGGCGAGATGCCGCGGGTGCGGAGCGCCGCGTCGAGCGCCAGCGACGTCGCGACGAGGGCAGGCTGCTGCACCTCGGTCTCGACGAGCGCCTCGACGGGCGAATGGAAGCAGAGAGCCTTCAGGTCGATGCCCGACGACTCGGAGCCCTCGTCGTAGACGGCCATCGCTTCGGGGATCGCCTCGGCGACGTCCTTGCCCATCCCTGCCTCGAATGACCCCTGCCCAGGGAACATGAAGGCGATCTTGCTCATACGAGTGCTCCAGTCGTGTCGTGTGTCCAGCGAATCAACGCGGAGCCCCAGGTGAGGCCAGCGCCCATGCCTGTCAAAAGCACCAGCTTGCCCGACTTCAGTCGCCCGTCGTCTGCCGCGTCGGCGAGCGCGAGGGGGATCGAGCCCGACGAAGTGTTCCCGTACCGGTCCACGTTGACCACGGTCCTCCCGTCCGGGACACCCAGTTTTCGCACAGCGTGATCGATGATGCGGACGTTCGCCTGGTGCGGGACGTAGACGTCGATGTCCTCGATCTCGAGCCCGCACTCGGCGAGAATCGCGTCTGCCGAGGTGACCATGACGCGGGTCGCGAACCTGAAGACCTCGCGGCCGTTCATCTTCACGTACTTGGTGGGGTCGTCGAACCTCCGTGAGCCGCTCCCCGGCAGCCAGAGGTTCGCGCCGCCGCCGCCGTCGGCGCCGAGTTCGAATCCGAGGAACCCACCAGAGTCGACAGCCTCCATGACGACCGCCCCGGCGCCGTCGCCGAACAGCACGAGCGTTGAGCGATCGGTCCAGTCCAGGATCTTGGAGAGGACGTCTCCCCCGACGACGAGCGCACGCTTCGCCAGCCCCGCCGCGAGCATCGCGTGGGCCTGTGCGATCGCGTAGACGAACCCGGTGCAGCCGGCGGACAGGTCGTAGGCGGCGGCATCCGGCATCCCGAGGGTGTCGGCCAGCAGCGCCGAAGACGACGGAAACGACATGTCGGGCGTAACGGTCGCGACGATCAGCAGGTCGATCGACGACGGCTCGCAGCCGGCCATCTCGAGCGCCCGCCTGCACGCCGGAAGCGCGACGTCCGTCAACGCCTCCTCGTCGGCTGCGAACCGGCGCTCTCGGATGCCGGTCCGCTCGCGGATCCACTCGTCGTTGGTGTCGACCATGGTCGCGAGCTCGTCGTTCGTCAGGACGCGCTCGGGCACGTGGCAGCCGAGCCCCGTGATCGAGATCGGCTTCCCGTTCGTGCGGCCGATCACGTTGCCGCTCCGACCGCGAACGTCAGCGTCCCGCGCACGGCGAGCTCGCCGTCGACGGTTGCCTTCGACCTTCCCCCGGCCGACGGGGCCGCGGACCGCCTCCACGACGCACTCCAGCGTCAGCGTCTCTCCAGGCCGCACGACGCGCTTGAACCGCACGTCGTCGATGCCGGCGAAGAGGGCGAGCTTGCCCTGGTTCTCGGGCTGCGACAGCACCGCGACGGCTCCGCACTGGGCGAGCGCCTCAACCATCTTGACTCCGGGCATGATCGGGTTGCCGGGAAAGTGGCCGGCGCAATCCTCTTCCGTGACGGTCTTGCGGGCGAGCACCCGTTCGCCGGGCACGAGCTCGAGCACCTCGTCGATCAGGAGCATCGGGGCCCGGTGGGGAAGGACCGCCTCGATCGCCGCCCTGTCGAGCAGGACCTCCGTCACGCCGAGAGCCGTTCCCGCAAGCCGTTCCGCCCGCGGTGGGCGTAGCACTTCGCCGTGCCGACGGGCAGGCCGGTGGCGGCGGAGATCTCGTCGAACGGCACGTCGAAGGCGTCCTTGAGCGCCACGACCGTCGCCTGCGCCCTGGGGAGCTGCGCGAGGCAGGCGCCGAGCTCGCGCCGTGCTTCGGAGGCGGCAAGCGACGAGACGGGGTCCCCGTCGGCCGCGACCCGCAGGTCGTCGACGAGGGGCTCCAGTACCGCGTGCCGCCGACCAGCGCGCCTGAGCGACGTCCTTGCACGTGTTGACGACGAGCCGATGCAGCCACGTCGAGAAGAGCGATTCTCCGCGGAATTGGTGCACCTTTCGCATCAGCTTCACGAGCGACTCCTGGGCCGCGTCGTTTGCGTCGTCCGGGTCGCGCAGAATGTGCAGCGCGATCTTGTGGATGCGCTCGAAATGCCGGTTGCAGAGCTCCTCGAATGCGCGCTCATCTCCGTCTTTCGTTCTCCGCACGAGAATGGGGTCGGACAGGCGGTCGTAGACGAGCGGCCCGGAGGGCCGCAGGTCACGCACTATTCGACGGGAGCGCCGGGCCAGAGGTTGCACGCGCCTACTCTAGTGTGGATGCCGCCCGGCTCCTCCCGCACACTCGAGCCGGCAGTGGTCCAACCGGCCCTCCGCGGCGCCTACGGACGTGAGTACTACTGGGCGGCCGAGACCGCGACGACTCAGCGAATGCTGCCTCGGACTGCGGGACACGGCGCGGTCGCGCTGGCCGAGCGGCAGACCGTCGGCCGCGGCCGGCTCGGGCGCACCTGGGTCGACTCGGCCTTGATGTTCTCGGTCGCGCTCTATCCCCCGCCGCCCGTTGCGACGTGGCCCGAGTTGACGCTCGTGGCGGCGCGTTCCGTCGCGGAGGCGATCGGGCCCGCGGCCAGGATCAAGTACCCGAACGACGTGATGATCGACGGGCGCAAGGCCGCCGGCATTCTGGCCGAGGCGGGCGATCGCGTCGTCGCTCGGGATCGGGATCAACGTCGGCGGGGCGGCGTGGCCCGGTGCGGCCTGGGTCGACCGTGACCGGCTCGAGCTGCTCGTCGACGTGCTCGACCGGCTCGAGCGTGACTACGACTCGTGGCTCAGCCGCTGACGGGCGTGCTGACGTTGCCGGCGGCGTCCTCGGCCTCTGCCGACACCTGCAGGACCGTGCCGGTGAAGGGGATCGTGAACAGCGCCCTTCGGCTCGACCTTAACGATGCGCGTCGACTGGTTGACGAGGACGGTCACGGTCGCCGGCTCGCCGAGGCTGAAGCGGAGGGTCTTCGCGTCGAGGAGCGCCAGTCCAGGCGGCGTGACGTCGATCGCCACCGGACCGGGATCTGCACGTCGCCCAGCGCGTCGGTCACGGTGACGACGACGAGATAGCGGCCCTCGGGCAGAGGCGCGCCGTTCGCGGTTCCGTCCCAGCTCACGACGTGCTGGCCGAGGCCGGGCTGCCCCTGGAAGAGGTTGGCGAGCACGACTCCCGCCTGCTCGACGTCGACTCGAACCGCGACGTCCTGGGTGAGCGAGTAGGACAGGGTCAGGGTGTCGGACAGCCCGTCGCCGTTCGGCGAGATTGCCGCACTGGAGGACTGGAGGCCGGTCAGCGTCCGGTCGACGACCACGTCGGCGCTCTTCGTCACCCGCTTGCCCGCCGCAACTGCCGTCAGGTCGATCCGGTAGCGCCCGTCCGGAAGCGCGGCGGCGTCCCAGAGAAACGTCTGGTTGCCCGCTGACTGCATCCTCGTCGAGCACCGATGCGACGGTCGCTCCGCTCGAGCCGACGACGACGCCGGTCACGTGCGCGGGCGCGCCCAGCGTGAAGCTGAGCGTTGTCGTCCCACCGCTGCCGTCGGAAGCGGGGCCGATCACGCCCGGCCGCGCTGCGAGGTTCGTCAGGGACAGCTTGGGCGACGGCGGTGGCGGCTGCGACCCTCCGCCGAGCGTGCCCGTCGCAACGCGAAGGCCTGGCGCGCTGATCGTCCAGGTGTAGACCCCACGTGGAGCGGCTGACGACCGCCAGGTCCAGTCGACGAGACTCCCCGTGCCGTGCCCGGACGCAACCGGCTTCCCGGTGCGATCGACGACGGCGACCGTCCAGCCGAGCGTGGAGGAGAGGCGCGCCTGGAACCGGACGAGGACCGCCCACGGAGCCGGCGACCGTGGGGCCGTACAGCTTCGGCAACCCGGTGGCCGCAATCCGCCTCGTGAGCGCGGGCAAGAGAGCGTACGCGACGGAGCCGGGGCACTCGCTGGGGCCCGTGTCGCGGTGGCCGGAGACAGCGCGAAGCGTCACGAGCTTGCCGGCATGGAACTTGAAGTTCCCGCCGGAGGTGTAGAGGACCTTCGACAGCGGGTCGATGTGCGCGACGTCGAGGCGCCACGCGAGCAGCCGCACCAGCGCGGCTCGCTGCGCCTGCGTCGGAGTGGCGGAGGAGAAGTTGCCGACGAGCGCGACTCCGACCGTGCCGGCGTTGAATCCCTGCGCGTGCGCCCCGATCACGTTCTGGTCGATGCCGCCGCCGCGGCCTTCGTAGATCGTCCCGAAGCGGTCGACGAGGAAGTTGTAGCCGATGTCGTTCCAGCCGTTGCCCTGAACGTGGTAGACCTCGATCCCGCGCACGATCGCCGCCGCCTGCGCGCGCGAATAGCTATTCGAGCCGGCGGTGTGATGCACGACGGCCAAGCGCAGCACCGGCGCGATCACGGGAGCCGCGCGGACGATCTCCTCGTTCGCATCCCAGCCGGCACGACTGACGATCGCCGGCTCGCCGGCCGAGGCGACGGCACGCGTCGGTGCAGGCAGCACCCGTGACCACAGCTCGTACGAGCGGAGCCGCCGAACTTCCCCTCTGACGCGGAACTGCACCGCCGACGAGGCGCCGGTCCAGTCGAGATTGCCGTCGTGCCATGAGCCGGAGCTGTTGTCGGCGTCCGCCACCCGCCAGTCGCGCCAGCGGCCGTGCAGCGCCCGCGTCCGATAGTTGACCTCGCCCGGAGCCGATCCAGTGGAGAGCGAGCATGTTGAAGTTCGCCAGCCTCGGACGCCGCTGCGAGCGACCGGCCGAGCGGGACCTCCTGCACTCGCATCGAGACATTGCCCGCGTGGGCCGCCGCCGGTGCGCCGAGGGTCGCAAGGACCGCTGTAAGGAGGAGCTTCTTCATCGACGTGGCCCGGCCGTCGGCCAACCGTGCCCGAGCCGGGCTTCGCGCTCAAGGTCGGACCCCCTGTCGCGAATAGAATTCTTACAGTCGATGAGACGTCTGCTCGCCGCCGTCGCGCTGGGCGTGCTGCTCGCAGCAGGGGTCGCGGACGCTCCTCGGGCGGCGACTCAGCCGCGCGTCCTCGCGATCCACTTCAACACCGATGTGAACCCGGTGACGCAGGACTGGCTCAACCATCAGCTCGACCGGGCAGCCTCGGGCCGGTACTCGGCTGCCGTGATCATCCTCGACACGCCCGGCGGCCTCGAGGAATCGATGCGGAAGATCGTCGCCAAGGAGCTGTCGGTGCGCGTACCCGTCGTCGTCTACGTCGCGCCGGGCGGAGCGCGCGCCGCCTCTGCGGGCGTCTGGATCTCACAGGCCGCCGACGTCCTCGCGATGGCGCCGCAGACGAACATCGGCTCTTCGACTCCGATCAACGGCAACGGCACGAACATCAGCAGCGACCTGCGCCGGAAGGTCGTCAACGACGCGGCCGCTTCACTGCGCTCGCTCGCGCAGTCACACGGCCGAAACGCAGCATGGGCGGACGCCGCCGTTCGCCGGGCATCGAACAAGACCGTCGGAGAGGCACTGCGACTGAACATCATCGACCTGGTCTCTCCGTCGCTGCCCGCCCTCCTCCGGACGATCGACGGCCGGAAGACGATCCCGCGCAAGTTCACGATGCACACGGCGAACGCGACGATCGACGTCGTCCGTCCCGGCTTCGTGACCCGGTTCCTCTCGACCCTGATCGACCCGAACATCGTCGGGCTGCTCTTCCTGGCCGGGATCGCCGGGCTGGGATTCGAGCTGTTCCACCCGGGCGTCGTGATTCCGGGGGCGTTCGGCGCCGTCTGCATGGTCTGCGCGCTCTTCGGCTTCTCCATCCTGCCGCTCTCGTGGGCCGGCTTGACCCTCGTGCTGCTCGGAGTCGCGCTGCTCGTCACGGACGCGTTCGTCACCTCCCACGGCGCCCTGACGCTCGGCGGGGCTCGTCGCGCTGGCGATCGGCCTCGCGACGCTCTTCCACAAGGCCCCGCGCCGTATCACACGTCCGTCTGGTTCGTCGTCCTGTTCACGGTGGTGATAGGCAGCCTCTGGGCGTTCGCGCTGACGAAGGCGGTCGCAGTCCGTCGCAGCCCGGTGCGCGTCGGGCCGCAGGAAATCGTCGGGATGGAAGGGGTAATGCGGTCGGGCGGATTCGTCTTCGTGCGTGGAGAGCTGTGGCGGGCGCAGGACGCCGATTCGGTCCCACCCGGCCAGCGCGTGCAGGTCGACGCTCTCGACGGCCTGACCCTCAAGGTGCATAGGATCGAAGCGTGACTGCGGCAGCTCATCGCCCTCGTCGTCGTCGTCTTTCTCGTCGTGCTCTTCGCATTCGCCGCGATCAAGGTCGCGCGCGAGTACGAGCGAGGCATCGTCTTCCGCCTTGGGAGGCTCCTGCCTGCCCCGAAGGGCCCGGGGCTCTTCATCCTCATTCCGATCGTCGACCGGATGGTCAAGGTCGACCTGCGAACGATCACGCTGAACGTCCCGCCGCAGGAAGTGATCACCAAGGACAACGTCCCGGTGCGCGTGAACGCGGTGGCGTACTTCCGGATCGTCAAGCCCGAGGACGCGATCGTGCAGGTCGAGAACTTCATGAACGCGACGTCGCAGATCGCCCAGACGACGCTTCGCTCCGTCCTCGGCCAGCACTCGCTCGACGAGCTGTTGTCGGAGCGCGAGAAGATCAACGCGATCCTGCAGGGGATCATCGACGAGGCGACGGCGCCGTGGGGCATCAAGGTCTCGATCGTCGAGGTCAAGGACGTCGAGATCCCGCAGGGGATGCAGCGCGCGATGGCCCGGCAGGCCGAGGCCGAGCGAGAGCGCCGCGCGAAGGTGATCAGCGCGGAAGGCGAGTTCCAGGCCTCCGAGCGCCTGAAGGACGCGGCACTCGTGATCGAGCGACCACCCGGTGGCGCTGCAGCTTCGCTATCTGCAGACGCTGATCGAGGTGGGCTCGTCGCCTGCGACCACGATCGTGTTCCCCGATGCCGATCGAGCTGCTCGAGCCGTTCATCGACAAGAGTTGACACCCGACCTGCGGCACGATCCGCGATCGGGCCGGTGGTCCGCGATCGCGCCCGGCCGGCGCTCGCGGCCCGGGGCAGTGCACACGAGCGACGGCGTGTGCCCGTTCTGCGCCGGCAACGAGCACCTGACGCCCCCCGAGACGCTTCGTCTCGGTGACGGCCCGACGGGCTGGGACGTGCGCGTCGTCCCGAATCTCTACCCGGCGCTCGAGCGGCAGGAGGTGGTTATCCACGGGCCGACGGACGTCGAGTCGTTCGGTGACCTCCCGGACCCGACGGTTGCCGCCGTCGCCGAGGCCTGGCAGCGCCGCGCGCGCGATGTCGGCGGCAACTGCTTCGCGTTCGTCAACGAAGGGGACGCCGCCGGGGCCTCCCAGCACCACTCCCACTCCCAGCTCGCCTGGCTGCCCGAAGCGCGGCCGGCCGGAGAGCTGCCGCCGGGCGTGTCCGTGCTCGAGCGGGACGGCCTTCTGCTCGCCTGCCCGGAAGCGGGACGCGCTCCCTACGAGCTCTTCATCGCCCCGATCGAGCGCGAGGAGTCCGGGCTGGCGAGCAAGCTCCTCGCCCCTGCGCTCCACCTGCTCGCTGCGGCAATCCGCCGCCTCCACGAGCTCGCGGGCGCCGACCTGCCGCTCAACGCTTGGCTGCTCGACGGCACGCACTGGCGGATCGAGCTCCTCCCCCGGACGACGCGGTTCGCAGGGCTCGAGCTCGGGGCAAACGTCTACGTGACGACGCTCGCGCCCGAAGACTCGGCCGCCGCTCTGCGGGACGTCTAGCCTCCTTCTGGGCCCGGAACCGCTGCGCCGCGTCGATCGCCGCGCCGAGGTTCAGGCCCTTGTCCTTCGCCTGCTTGATGAGCATCACGGTCTCGACCGCGTCCATGTCGTAGATCCGCTGCTTCTTGCCCTTGGTCGGGATCCGCGCCTTGTTGGTCCAGTAGTCGAGCTGCATCTTCGAGATGCCGGCGATCGCGCAGACCTGGCCGAGATACAGCTCCATCTTGTCGAGATGCTCGGCCATGTCGATCGGTTCGAGCAACTCGACGTGCTTCGTAGAGATCATCAATGCCCGTCCTTTTACTCGCGCCCCGCTCCCGCTCCCGCCCCCGTTTCCACTTATACAACCGCTATTTGCGGAAGGGAAGTGCGTGGATAAGCCAGAGGTGCGATCAGGCGGTGTCTGGCGCGTCGTCCGCGTCGTCGCCGGGGTCGACGACCGGGGCGAGCGACGAGACGAGCTCGCCTTCACGCAGCCGCATCACGATCACGCCCTGCGTCGAGCGGCCCATGCGGCGAATGTCGTCGACCGGCATGCGGATGACCGTTCCGCCCGTCGAGATCAGCATCACCTGATAGCCGTCCTTGACGACGCGGGCGCCTGCGAGGTGACCGCGGGCCTCGGTGAGCTGGACGGTCTTGACGCCCATTCCTCCGCGGCCCTTCTTCGGGTAGTCGGCGAGCCGCGTCCGCTTGCCGTAGCCGTTCTCGGTGACGACGAGCAGGTCCGCGTCGTCGGCCGCGATCGCGACCGAGATGACTTCGTCGTCCCCTCGTAGCCGCATCCCCTGCACGCCGGAGGCGTCGCGGCCCATCGGTCGCACGTCCTGCTCCGAGAAGCGGATCGCCTGACCGCCGCGGGAGACCATGAGCACGTCGTCCTCGCCGGAGCTGTGCCGGGCGCCGATCAGCTCGTCGCCCTCGCGCATCTTGATGGCGATGATCCCGTCGGCCTTCAGCGACGTGTTGTACGCGGCCAGCTCCGTCTTCTTGACGACGCCCTTCTTGGTGGCGAAGAGCAGGTACTTCGCCTCTTCGAACGACCGGGTCTGAATCACGGCGCGCACATTCTCGCCCTGGCGGAAGGGCAGCAGGTTCACGATCGCGCGGCCCTTCGACTGGCGCGATCCGAGCGGCAGCTCGTGCACCTTGAGGCGGTAGACCTTCCCGACGCTCGTGATGAAGAGGATGTAGTCGTGGGTCGACGCGACGAACAGATGCTCGATGTAGTCCTCGTCCTTCATGTCCATGCCCATGACGCCGATCCCACCGCGGCGCTGCTCGCGGTAGGCCGTCACCGGCAGCCGCTTGATGTAGCCGGAGCGGGTGATCGCGATCACCATGTCCTCTTCCGCAATCAGATCCTCGAGCTCGAGCTCCTCCTCGGCGGCGACGATCTCCGTGCGGCGATCGTCGTGGCGGGAATAGATCGCGCGCAGCTCGAGCAGCTCGTCCTTGATCAGCGCGTCGATCTTCTCCTCCGACCCGAGGAGCTCGCGCAGCTCGCCGATGCGCTCCTGGATGTCCTTGTACTCGTTCTCGACCCCCTGCCGCTCGAGCGCGGTGAGCGCGCGGAGTCGAAGCTCGAGGATCGCGAGCGCCTGGACCTCGGAGAGCTCGAAGCGGTCCATCAGGCCGGTCTTCGCCGCCTCGGTGTCGGCGGCGCCGCGGATCAGCGCGATCACGGCGTCGAGGTTGTCGAGCGCGATCAGATAGCCCTGCAGGATGTGCGCGCGCTTCTCCTTCTGACGCAGCTCGTGCTTCGAGCGGCGGGAGACGATCTCGCGCTGGAAGTCGAGGTAGTGCGTCAGGATCTCGAGCAGCGAGAGCGTCCGCGGCACGCCGTTGACGAGCGCCACCGTGTTGACGCCGAAGGTCGACTGGAGCGGCGTGTGCTTGAAGAGCTTGTTGAGCGCGACCTGCGGGACCGCTTCGCGCTTGAGCTCGATCTGGATGCGCATGCCGGAGCGGTCCGAGTGGTCCTGCAGATCCGAGATCTCGGTGAGCACCTTGTCGTTGACGAGCTCGGCGATCTTCGCGATCACGCCGGTGTCCCCGCCCTTCTTCACGCCGTAGGGCAGCTCGGTGACGATGATCGCGCTCTTCCCGCCGCGCAGCTCCTCGATGTGGGCGCGCGCGCGCATGACCACGCGACCGCGGCCCGAGCGGTACGCGTCGCGAATGCCCGAGCGGCCGACGATGATCGCGCCGGTCGGGAAGTCCGGGCCCTTGACGTGCTTCATCAGGTCCTCGACGTTCGCGTCCGGCTTGTCGATGAGGGTCACGATCGCGTCGACGACCTCGCCGAGGTTGTGCGGCGGGATGTTCGTCGCCATCCCGACGGCGATCCCGGCGCTGCCGTTGACGAGCAGGTTCGGGAAGCGCGCCGGCAGGACGAGCGGCTCGCGCTTCGACTCGTCGTAGTTCGGGCCGAAGTCGACCGTGTCGGAGTCGAGCTCGCGCAGCATCTCCTCGGCGAGCTTCGCGAGCCGTGCCTCCGTGTAGCGCATGGCGGCCGGCGGGTCGTCGTCGATCGAGCCGAAGTTGCCCTGGCCGTCGACGAGCGGGTAGCGCAGCGAGAACGGCTGCGCCATCCGGACCAGCGTGTCGTAGATCGACGCATCGCCGTGCGGGTGATGGTTGCCCATCACGTAACCGACGATGTTCGCGCTCTTCACGTACGGCCGGCCCGGGCGGTTGCCGTTCGACCACATCGAGAAGAGGACGCGGCGGTGCACCGGCTTCAGGCCGTCGCGCACGTCGGGCAGCGCGCGCGAGACGATGACGTGCATCGCGTAGCCGAGGAAGCTCGAGCGCATCTCCTGCTCCAGCTCGCGCGACTCGATCCGGCCCGGGCCGAGTGCTCCGGTCTCTAGCTCGCTCACGGTCGCCTACACGTCCAAGAACTTGACGTCTTTTGCGTTCTGCTCGATGAACACGCGCCGGGGCTCGACCTGGTCGCCCATCAGCATCGAGAACGCGCGGTCGGCGGCCGAGGCATCCTCGACGTCGACGCGCATGAGCAGTCGCTTTGCGGGATCCATGGTCGTCTCCCACAGCTGCTCGGCGTTCATCTCGCCGAGGCCCTTGAAGCGCGAGACCTGGATGCCCTGCTTGGCAGCGTCGAGGACGCGCTCCCTGAGCAGGTCGAACGTCTCGGCGACGACGGCTTCCTTCCCGACCGTGACGGTGAACGGCGGCGGCCCGACCTGATCGACGAGCTTCTGGTAGGCGGCGCGCAGCCCGCGGTACATCGGCGAGGCGAGGAGCTCGACCGGAACGGTGATGTTGCGCCCGGCGGACGTCTCGGTCTCGACGACCCGGACGCGGAACTCGTCGTCGGCGTGCTCGAGCACGGAGAGCGCGTAGCCGTTCTCCGACATCTCGGAGATCGCGCGCGGCAGGTCGTTCGGCCCTTCGATCTCGTGCTCGACCAGCCGGTGCAGGATCATCAGCTCGGTCGCCGGGCTGCCGAAGTCGGAGCGCAGGCGGGCGTAGTACCCCTCGTACTGCTGCAGGTCCTTGGCGAAGCGGTGCCACTTGGCCTCCGTCAGCTTCACGGGCTCTCCGCCGCGGGACGTGACCGCGACACCCGGGACGCGCTCGCGCCCGAGGAGCTCTTCGAGCTGTGCATCCTTCTCGAAGTAGAACTCCTGGTTGCCGAGCTTCACCTTGTACAGCGGAGGCACTGCGATGTAGATGTGCCCGCCCTCGATCAGCTCGGGCATCTGGCGGTAGAGGAACGTGAGGATGAGCGTGCGGATGTGCGAGCCGTCGACGTCGGCGTCCGTCATCACGATCACGCGGTGGTACCGCAGCTTCTCGAGATCGAACTCGTCGCCGATCCCGTCCCGATCGCCGTGATCATCGCCTGGATCTCGTTGTTCGAGAGGACCTTGTTGATGCGGTTCTTCTCGGAGTTGATGATCTTCCCGCGCAGCGGCAGGATCGCCTGGTAGGTGCGGTCGCGGCCCATCTTCGCCGAGCCGCCGGCGCTGTCGCCCTCGACGATGAAGAGCTCTGCGGACTCGGGATCCTTGATCGAGCAGTCGGCGAGCTTCCCCGGGAGCGACATCGATTCGAGCGCCGACTTGCGCCGCGTGAGCTCGCGTGCCTTCCGCGCCGCCTGCCGGGCGCGCTGCGCCGCGATCGCCTTGGTGATGATCTGGCGCGCGTCGGTGGGGTTCTCCTCGAAGAACTCCGACAGCTTCTGGTTGACGGCCGTCGAGACGAGCCCGCTGACCCACGGGTTGCCCAGCTTCGTCTTCGTCTGGCCCTCGAACTGCGGGTCCTGGAGCTTGACCGAGATGACCGCAGCAAGCCCTTCGCGCACGTCCTCGCCCTCGAGATTGTCCTCCTTCTCCTTCAGGAGGCCCTTGTCGCGCGCGTACTTGTTCAACGTCGACGTGAGCGCGGAGCGGAAACCGGAGAGATGGGAGCCGCCCTCGTGGGTGTTGATGTTGTTGGCGAACGTGAAGACGGACTCCTGGTAGGACGCGTTCCACTGCATGGCGACTTCGACCTCGCCCTGGTCGTTCGCGGTCTCGAAGTACACGGTGTGCCGATGGACGACGTCCTTCGACTCGTTGATGTACTGGACGAAGTCCTTGATGCCGCCCTCGTAGTGGAACTCGACCGGCGCGCCGCCGTCGGCGCGCTCGTCGACGTACGTGAACCGGAGGCCGCGGGTCAGGAACGCCATCTCGCGGAACCGCGAGAGGAGCGTCGTCGAGTCGAACACCGTCTCGTCGAAGATCTCGGCGTCGGGCAGGAACGAGATCGTGGTGCCGGTGACGTCTGCCGCGCCGATCTCCTGCAGCTCCGTCTGGGGGGCGCCGCGCGCGAACTCCTGGCGGTAGAGCTTCCCGTCTCCCGGCGCGGTCTCGGCGACCAGCCACTCCGAGAGCGCGTTCACGACCGAGACGCCGACGCCGTGCAGGCCGCCGGACACCTTGTAGCCGTCGCCGCCGAACTTGCCGCCGGCATGGAGCTTCGTCAGCACGACGGTCATCGCCGACATCCCCTGCTCGGGGATGATCTCGACCGGGATGCCGCGCCCGCGGTCTCGCACGGTGACCGAGTTGTCGGGGTGGATCGTCACCTCGACCGACTCGTTGTAGCCCGCAAGGGCCTCGTCGACCGCGTTGTCGACCACCTCGGTGACGAGGTGATGCAGGCCCCGCGGGCCCGTCGAGCCGATGTACATACCGGGGCGCAGCCGGACCGGCTCGAGGCCTTCGAGCACGGTGATGTCCTTGGCCGAGTAGCCGGCCTTTGCCTGGGTCTTCGCCATTCGCAAGAAATGCCTGCAAAACCACGGTTTTGCGAGGCACGAGAAGTGTATCAGATCGGGGGGTCGGAACGCCCTCTGGCGAGGCCCAAACTGACCGCTTTTTGCACACTTTCACGGAGGGCCTCGTCCGTGATCGACGAGGCGATCGCCGAGGCCCGTTCGACGTCCTCCGGCGCGACCGCAAGCACCGATTCCCGGGGCTCCGGATCCGCCTCCGGGAGCGCCCCCGGCGCGAAGCGGACGGCCGTCACCCCGAGCGCAGCCGCGATCTCGGCCGACCGGTGCCCGAGCTCGAACGACCAGATCGAGTCGGCCGTCGAGACGAGCACGGTTCCGTCTCGCGCGATCCGCGCCGGCCAGGCGTTGCGGGCGATCGCCGGGCCGACAGCCTCGGGCCAGCGCTCGACGACCTCGGCCATTCCCGCCTGCGGGCCGAACCGCGAGAGCGTGCTCCGAACTGCGTCACCGAGCAGATCCACGTTCCACCTCTATCAGTTGCGAGGGCTCGAGCGGCAGCGCTCCGGCGTGCGTCGAGGTGATCAGCGTCTGCCCCATGCCCGAGACCCGGTCGGCCAGGACACGCCGGCGTCCAAGGTCGAGCTCCGACAGCACGTCGTCGAGCAGCAGGAGCGGCGGTTCGGGCAGCAGGGCCGCCTCGGCGAGCAGCAGCGAGAGCACCGCGAGCCGCTGCTCGCCCTGTGAGCCGAACTGGCGCAGGTCGCGGCCCGCGCTCGAGACGAGGACGTCGTCCAGGTGAGGGCCGAGCCCGGTGCTGCCGCGATCGATGTCGCGGCGCAGGCGCTCCTCGAGCGCCGCGGCCGTCGGCGGCTCCGCGTCGTATCCGAGCTCGACCTCCGGCAGCCCGAGCTCGGCGGCGGTCTCGGCGAACGCGGGCGACAGCTCATCGATCGTCGTTCGCCGCTCGGCGACGAGTGCGGCGCCGGACACGGCGACGCGTTCCGTCCACGGTGCGAGCACGTCGGCTCCCGCCAGTCCGAGCTGAACCCGCCGCAGAGCTGCGTTGCGCTGCGCGAGCGCCGCGAGATACTCCTGCGGCACGCCCGCGCGAGCCGGCAGCAGCCGCCCGAGGACGCGGTCGAAGTACGCCCGCCGCGCCGCCGGGCCGCCCTTGACGACCGCGAGGCGGTCCGGTGTGAAGACGAGCGTCGAGAGCTCGCGGCGGAGCGACTCCGCGGACGGGAGGCGGGCGCCGTTCAGGCGAGCCTCCTTCGCCTCGCCGGCGCGCAGCGTCACCGAGGCCTCGACGGGCGCCGCTGCTCGCGTTCCGGTCACGACCACGCGGGCCGCGTTCTCGCCGAACCTGATCAGCTGCGCGTCGTGCCGGGTGCGCGGTGAGAACCCCTGCGTCGCGACGTGCAGCGACTCGAGCAGGTTCGTCTTGCCGACGCCGTTCGGGCCGACCGCCAGCACGATGCCGGGCTCGAGCGCGAGCTCGAGCGACGCGTACGAGCGGTAGTTGCGAAGCGCTAGCTCGCGGGTGATCAGCCGGCGAGACGGATCGGCATGATCAGGTACACGTAGTCGTTCGACTCGCCTTCGAGCACTGCGGGCCTGAGCGGGCTGATCAGCTTGAACTTGACGGAGTCCGACGTGACCGACTCGAGGCCGTCCCGAAGGAACTCCGCGTTGAAGCCGATCTCGAGCGCGTCCGCGGTGTACGGGGCCGGCAGCGACTCGCGAGCCTCGCCGACGTCCTGCGTGATCGCGGACACCGTGAGCTCGCCGTCGGCGAAGCGGAGCCGGAGAGGCGAGTTCCGCTGCGCCATCAGCGACACGCGGCGGACGACCTCGAGTGCCTCGTCCCGCGGCAGCAGCACCTCGTGCTCGAACTGCTCGGGCAGGAGCTGGCGGTAGTTCGGGAACTGCCCGTCGATCCTGCGGGTCGTCAGCCACACTCCTTCGGCGCCGAAGACGGCGTGGTTGTCGTGCATGCCGAGCTGGATGTCGTCGGCGCCGGCTGCGATTCGCGCCAGCTCCTGCAGCGCACGGGCCGGGATGATCGCCTCGAGCTCCGGCAGCGTCGCCTCGACGGGCGTCTCCTTGACAGCGAGCCGGTACGAGTCCGTGGCCGCCATCACGAGCTTGTTCGGCTCGAACCGCACGAGGATCCCCGTCAGCACCGGGCGGCTCTCGTCGCGTGACGCGCTCCGGCTGACGCGGGCGATCGTCTCTGCGAGAGCGTCGCGGTCGACCGTGTGCAGCACCACGTTCTCGACGTCGGGGAGACGCGGGAAATCTTCCGACGAGTACGTGTGAAGCCGGTAGTTCGCCGTTCCCGACGTGACGACGACAACCGCCTCGTCGGGGCGATGCTCGACCGTGACCTCGCCCTCCGGCAGCGAGCGCGCGATGTCGAGAAGCAGCCGGCCGGGGACGACGACCGTGCCCTCTCCGTCGACGATCGCATCGAGCGATGCGCGCAGCGACACCTCCATGTCGGTCGCAGCGAGATGAAGCTTGCCCGCCTCGGCCCGCAGCTGAATGCCGCCGAGCACGAGCACGGTCGTGCGCGTCGAGACTCCTCTCGCGACGATCGCCAGCCTGCTCGCGAGCTCGTCTCTCGCGACCGTCATCCTCAGACCGGTGCCAACCACTATTTCTGAGTCAATCATTTAATGAAAACCTCGTTGTAGTCATAAGCCCTGTGGGTCCGGGGGTAACCGCCTCGAGACCTCTGCTACAGCCATTCTCCCTGTGGGGGCGGACGGGGGACAAGTAGGTGTTTCGCACAGGTGGCGTCAGCTAGCGCGCTTGACGCACGCGTGCTGTGAGCTCCTGGATGAGGTTGTACACAGACCTGTCCTCACGGATCAAGCGGGCGATCTTCGACGTTGCGTGGATGACGGTCGTGTGATCGCGGCCGCCGAACTCCTTGCCGATCTTCGGCAGCGACGCATCGGTCAGCTCACGCGAGAGGTACATCGCGACCTGCCGCGGGTAGACGATGTTCTGCGAGCGGCGGTCGCCCGTCAGCTCGTCGATCGTGACGCTGAAGCGCTCGCAGACGAGCTCCTGGATCCGCTCGATCGTGATCTGCGTCCCCTCGCCCTGCGGGAAGACGTCCTTGAGCACGTCCTGGGCGAGCTCGGCCGTCAGCGGGCGTCCGGTCAGCGAGGAGAAGGCAACGACGCGCGTGAGGGCGCCTTCGAGCTCGCGGATGTTCGTCGAGACACGAGAGGCGATGAACGTCAGCAGCTCCGGATCGCGAATCTCGATCTGGTCGCTCTTCACCTTCTTCCGCAGGATCGCGATGCGGGTCTCGAGATCAGGCGGCTGAATATCGGTGATCAGCCCCCACTCGAACCGCGACCGCAGCCGCTCCTCGAGCGTCGAGATCTCGCGCGGCGGGCGGTCGCTCGACATGATGATCTGCCGGCCGGCCTCGTAGAGCGAGTTGAAGGTGTGGAAGAACTCCTCCTGGATCCGCTCCTTGTGCTCGAAGAACTGCACGTCGTCGATCAGCAGGACGTCGTAGGTCCGGTAGCGCTGCTTGAAGCCCTCGATGCGCTTGTCGCGCAGGCTGTTGATGAAGTCGTTCATGAACGTCTCCGACGTGACGTAGCGGCAGGAGAGCCCGCCGCCGTGATCGGTGACGAAGTTCGCGACCGCGTGCAAGCAGGTGCGTCTTGCCGAGCCCGGTGTGGCCGTAGATGAAGAGCGGGTTGTAGGCCTGCGCCGGCGCCTCTGCGACCGCCAGCGCCGCTGCGTGCGCGAAGCGATTCGACGAGCCGATCACGAAGGAGTCGAACGTGTACTTCGTGTTCAGGCCCGCGAGCTCCGGCCTCGCCGCGACCACTTCGAGCGGCAGCGGCGTCACGCTGGCCGGGACCTGCTGCGCCACCGGGGGAGCCTGCGGCTCGACCGACAGCTGCACCCGGCGCTCGACGCCGGCTGCGTCGCGGGCGGCCGCGCGGATCAGGTCGAGGAAGTGCCCTTCGATCCACTCGCGGGTGAAGTCGTTCGGGACGGTGATCACGAGCGCGTCGCCGTCGACCGTCGCGCCCCCCACTTCACCGAACCAGGTTTGGAACGTCGTGTCGTTCAGCGCTTCTCGCAGCCGAGCCGCGACGTCCGGCCAGACCCCTTCCGCCGTCAGCTCGATTTGCTGCTCCACGCCTGCTGCACGCTCCTTCTGGTCGGGGCTACGGGTGGGCGAGCATAGCAGCGTCCAGCCGCCCTCTCAATGAGGATTTCTCGCCCTGTCCACAGCGGAGAAAAGAGCTGTTTTGCAGGGCGTTTCCGCACCGCTCCACATCCTCTCCACACCTGTGGAAAGTCTCTCTCAGAATCTTCACACAGTGGCCCTTTCCACGGCTTTCGGCTCCGGCCGGGATGTGGACAACAGGGGTCGGAAACGGTCCCGCTATACTCGCCCCTTCGGCCGGCCATCCGCCGGCCCGATCTTTGTCGAGCCATGAAACGGACCTATCAGCCGAACGTACGCAAGCGGAAGCGGAAGCACGGTTTTCGCAACCGCATGGCGACCCGTGCCGGCCGCGCGATCTTGAAGCGGCGCCGCGCCCGGGGCCGCAAGCGCCTGTCGGCGTGAGCCGGTGCAGCGCCGGAATCGCCTCTCACGCTCTCGCGACTTCGATGCCGTCTACCGGCAGGGCCGGTCGGTCTCGACGCGCTTCCTGACGCTCTACTGGTTCCAGCGCGCGGAAGTGCTGGGCGACCCGCGGCTCGGCTTCGCCGTGCCGAAAGCGGTCGGGAATGCAGTCGTCCGAAATCGCATCAAGCGCCAGCTCCGCGAGATCGTCCGCGGCCGCCTCGACCGCGTGCCGGCGACGAACGACTATGTGCTCGTCGTGCGCCGCGGCCTACCAGAGGCTGCCGAGGCGAACGGCCATGTCTGGCTCGAGGAGCGCGTCGACGAGGTGCTCGGAAAGGCGGCCGCCTGATGCGGTCGGTTGCGATTCTCCCGATCCGTCTCTACCAGCTCCTGATCTCGCCGCTGCTGCCGGCGAACACGTGCAAGTACCACCCGAGCTGCTCCGAGTACGCGACGCTCGCGATCCGGAAGCATGGCGTGCTGCGCGGCGTCCCCCTGGCGATGTGGCGCTTGCTCCGCTGTAACCCGTGGTCGCACGGAGGAGTCGACTACCCGTGATCTTCGCGTCGATCCTCTCGCCGCTCGAGAACCTGATGAAGTCGATCCTCGACTTCTTCCACGGCCCGATCGGGCTGCCGTGGGCGTGGTCGATCATCGCCCTGACGGTGCTCGTGCGGATCGTTCTCGTCCCGCTGACCGTCCGCCAGATCCATTCGATGCAGGCGCTCCAGGCGCACGCCCCGGAGATGAAGGCGATTCAGCAGAAGTACAAGGGCGACAAGACGCGCCTGAACGAAGAGCTGATGAAGTTCTACCGCGAGAACAAGATCAATCCGGCGGCCTCGTGCCTTCCGCTGCTCGCGCAGCTTCCGGTCTTCTTCGCGCTCTACCTGACGCTGAAGCACTTCTCGCACCACATCAACGGCTCCTGGCTGTACGTCGTGCCGGACATCTCGGCGAAAGGGACGGCCCACTGGTCGGGCTATCTCCTGCTTGCGATCTACGCGGGCTCCCAGATCGCCTCGACGTACTTCATGGGCTCGACGATGGACAAGACGCAGCGCAACATCATGATGGTCCTGCCGCTGCTCTTCATCACGGTCGTCGCGAGGTTCCCCGTCGGCCTGATCCTCTACTGGATGACGACCAACCTGTGGACCGTCGGCCAGGGCCTGATCACGCGCCGGCTCGTGCCGAAGCCGGGCGCGAAGGGCGCCGTCGCACCGGCCACGCCTGCGGCGCCGAAGCGCACGTCGCGCACCGAGCCCAAGGAGTCCGTGAACGGCGCCGCCGCGCCGCCGCCGGCGCAGAGCAAACCCAAGGCGCCTCAGAAGCCCCGCCGCGTCAAGCGGAACCGGGGCGGCTCACGCAGGTGAGCGACGAGCCGGACCCGTCCGAGATCTCGGTCGAGGCGACCGGCGAGACCGTCGGCGAGGCGAAGTGGAAGGCGCTGCGCGACCTGGAGCAGGCGGCGCCCGGGTTCGACAAGGCAGGCGTTCGCTTCCAGGTGGTGTCGGAAGGAGAGCGCGGCCTGCTCGGGGTCGGCTTCACGCCCGCGAGGGTCGTTGCCTCCGCGCCGGCCGGCGCAGCCGCGCACGACCACGTATCCCGGAACGAGTCGGACGCCGCACGCCTCGTGCGCGAGCTCGTCGAGCGGGTCGTCGGCGCGATCGGCGTCTCGACGAGGGTGGACGTTCGCGAGGACGAGGAAGAGATCGTCGCGACGTGTACCGGAGGTGACCTGGGCGTCTTGATCGGCCGGCACGGCCAGACGATCGACGCACTGCAATACATCGCGAATGCCGCCCTCTACCGCTCGGCCGGGCACAAGCCGGTGACCGTCGACGCCTCGGGTTACCGCGAGCGCCGCCGCCAGGTGCTCGAGGGGATCGCGGTGCGAAGCGCCGACCGCGCGGCGCAGGGCGAGCGCGTATCGCTCGAGCCCATGACGCCCGTCGAGCGCAAGGTCGTGCACGAGCGCCTCAAGGACGTTCCCGGCGTGGCGACCGCGAGCGAGGGGACCGAGCCGAATCGGTTCGTCGTCGTCTTCCCCGCCGCCGAGTAGCTTGCTCGACGCGTGGCTCGCCGCAGTCGTGGCGACGCCCGGCCTGACCTCGCTCGCGCGACCTCGACGAAGCGCGCCGCGTGCTGCTCGACGACTCGCTGCGCGGGCTCGGCATCGTCTCGGGGTTCGCCGGGCCGATCGTCGACGTGGGCTCGGGCGGAGGCGCGCCCGGCATCCCGCTCGCCGCGCACCTGCCGGCCGAAGAGGTCGTGCTGCTCGAGGCGGAACGGCGCAAGTGCTCCTTTCTCGAACAGTGGGCGCCGCCGAACGTGCGTGTCGTCTGGGGCCGCGCCGAGGAGCAGCCGACCGATTGGGCCGGCGTCGCGGTCGCGAAGGCGCTCGCCGCCCCGCCGACTGCTGCGGAGTGGTGTCTGCCGCTCGTCCGTGAGGGCGGCGCCGTCGTTCTCTGGGTCGGTCCCTCGGCCGATCGTGACCGTGTCGCCAGGGTCGCGGACAGGCTCGCCGGCGAGCTCGGCGAATCGCCGGACGGCTTCCTCGTCATCCACAAGGCCGGCCCGACACCGGACGGGTTTCCGAGGCGTCCCGGCGTCGCCAAGAAGCGGCCGCTGGCTGATAGCGAAATCCGCGTCCGGCGGCGCGGCTAGATTGGCGAAGTGCCCGGGAAGGTCTACGCGCTTGCGAACCAGAAGGGCGGGGTCGGCAAGACGACGACCGCGATCAACCTCGCAGCGTGTCTCGCCGAAGCAGGAGAGCGCGCGCTCGTCGTCGATCTCGACCCGCAGGCGAATGCCACATCGGGGCTCGGCATGCGCGCGAACGGGACCTCGACGTACGACCTGCTCGACGGCGCGCCGCTCGCGGAGCTCGCGAAGCCGACGCGCTTCGCCAATCTCTTTCTCGTGCCGTCGAAGCCGGAGCTCGCAGGCGCAGCCGTCGAGCTTTCGCAGCGCCCGGACGGCGAGCGGTACCTTGCGGACGCCCTTCGCCACACCGACGACTTCGACTTCGTGCTGCTCGACTGCCCGCCCTCGCTCGGGCCGCTGACGATCAACGCACTCGGTGCGTCCGACCGTGTGATCGTGCCGGTCCAGGCCGAGTACTACGCGCTCGAGGGCCTCGCGCAGCTCGTCCAGTCGATCAACCTGATCAAGGCGCGGCTGAATCCCGCGCTGACGATCGCCGGCGTCCTGTTGACGATGGCCGACGCGAGAACGCGGCTGTCCGCAGACGTCGAGGCCGAGGTGCGCAGGCACTTCGGCGACCTCGTCTTCTCCGCGGTGATCCCGCGCTCGGTGCGCCTCGCCGAAGCGCCGAGCCACGGTCTCCCGGTGACCCACTACGACCGGCGCTCCCGCGGCGCCGAGGCCTACTGGAAGGTGGCGATGGAGCTTGTCGAGCGTTCCTAGGAAAGGCCTGGGCCGCGGCTTCGAGGTGCTGATCGGCGGCACGCCGTCGCTCGCGAACCTCAGCGTCACCGACATCCACCCGAACCCGCGCCAGCCGCGGCAGCAGTTCGACGGCGAGGCCGTGTCGGGGCTCGCCGAGTCGATCCGGTCGCAGGGGCTGATCCAACCCGTGATCGTGCGGCCGCGGCTCGAGGGCGGCTACGAGCTGATCGCCGGGGAGCGCCGCTGGCGGGCCGCCCGCGAGGCGGGCCTCGAGACGGTGCCCGCGGTGGTGCGCGAGGCGGACGACCGCGACACGCTGCTCATCGGGCTGGTCGAGAACGTCGCGCGCGAGGATCTCTCGCCGGTCGAGGAGGCCCGCGCCTACGCGCTGCTGCTCGACGAGTTCGGCCTGGGCCTGCCCGAGATCGCGGACCGCGTCGGCAAGTCGAAGCCGACCGTCTCCAATCGCCTGCGCCTGCTCGAGCTTCCCGACGACCTGCTGGCGATGGCCGACCGCGGAGAGCTCACCGAAGGCCACGCGCGCGCGGTGCTCGCGATACCCGACCAGGACGGGCGCCGCGCACTCGCCCGCCGCATCGTGCGCGACGGGCTGTCGGTCCGGGCGGCAGAACGCGCGGCGCGCAGCGCAGGCGCCCGCACGAAGCTCCGCCGCTCGACCCTCGTCGATCCCGAGCTGGCGCGGCGCGTCAAGGACAGCTTGCTGACCCTGACCGGGCTCGAGGTCAAGGTCGGCACGGCCGGCGTGCACATCCCGGTCGACGGCGAGGTGCGAACTGGCGGAGCTCGCCGAGGCGCTCGAGCGGGCGGCGTCCACGCGCTGAGAACGAGCAGCTCCGGTATGGGCGATCCTGGATTCGAACCAGGGACCTCCGCCTTATCAGAGCGGCGCTCTAACCAGCTGAGCTAATCGCCCGGGCGGCGCGATTGTAGCGACCGCGTTCAGCGCAGGACCACGGGGGTACTCTAGGAGTGATGGTCGAGATGTCGATCTACGGGGTCTCCTTCGACCTCGTCGGCAAGCAGCCGATCGTGCTGCTCAAGACGGCAGACGGCAACCGCTACCTGCCGATCTGGATCGGGCACCCCGAGGCCGCCGCGATCCTGATGAAGCTGCAGGGCGCCGCTGCGCCACGGCCGCTCACGCACGATCTGCTCGTCAACATCCTCGGCGAGCTCGACGTCGAGATCACGCGAGTCACCGTGACCGAGTTGCGGGACAACACGTTCCACGCGTCGATCACGATCGTGCAGAACGGGAACGAGCTCGAGATCGACTCGCGCTCCTCTGACGCGATCGCGATCGCCGTTCGTGCCGCGGCGCCGATCTTCGCCGCCGACGACGTGATCGAGGAATCGGCGATCGAGATGGAGGGCGACGAAGTGAACGAGGAGGAGGTCGTCGACGAGTTCCGGCGCTTCCTCGACAAGGTCTCGGCGGAGGACTTCGCCGAGGTCGAGGCGGACGAAGAGGTCGGCGACAGCGAGGAAGCCGAGCGCGAGGAGGACTGAGCGTCTCAAGCCTCCAGCTCGCGCTTGATCAGCGCGAGCAACTCGACGTAGAAGGCCCGCAGGCCCTCGTCGCTGATCGGGCCCGGCGTTGTCGCCCAGGCGCTCCGCGATCAGCTGCGCCTCGCGCTCGGGGTCGACGAACGGGATCCCGTGCGCGTCCTTGTAGCGCTTCAGCTCGGTGACGAGCTGCAGCCGGCGGTTGAGGCCGGCGGTGAGCGCGCGATCGACTTCCCGAATCTCCTCCCGGAAGCGGTCGACGTCACTCATCAGGCATATACATAAACAGTCGAGCCGTAGGCGATGTCGGCATACACGGTCTGCGCGACCCACATGGGGATGCGCGAGCACCCGTGCGAAGCCGGATACGGCGGCACGTCCGGGTAGCCGTGAATCGCGAAGCCGCGTAGGAAATAGCTCGGGTAGTAGAGGACCCAGTCGAAGCCGGTCACCTTCCGGTAGACGTGCCACACGCCGAGAGGCGTGTTCCCCGTGGCGCCCGTCGAGGTGGCGACGATGAGCGCCACCTTGCCGCCGCGGACGACGAACAGCACCTGCCGCGTCTTGTCGATCTCGACGTGGTCGCCGCCGAAGCGTGCGGCGGGGACACGCGCGCCGGCAAGACGACTCCACAGCGAGCCGTCGACCTGTCCCGTCCGGGCGAGGCCGAGGACCTTCTGGAAGGCGTACACCGCCTCGACGTCGTCGTCGCCGAAGACACCGTCGACCTGAACCGCGTAGTGCAGCTCACGCAGGCGCTGCTCCAGCGCGAGCACGCTCGGGCCGCGCGCTCCGAGCGAGAGGTCGGGCTGGACGATCGACAGCGAGAGCGTCTTGCTGACGGCGGCCCACCCGTGCGCCGGCAGCGAGCGCACGGTGAGGTGCGCGACGTGGGCGGTGCGAGTGTCGACCGTCGGGACGTCGACTCTTCCCGCGGCCGCGGGGTGCAGTGAGGCGACGACACGCACCTTTCCGCCGACGATCGGGTTGCCGGTCATGCGCACGACGAGTCGTGGGGTGACGAGAATCGTCCACGGCCGGGAGCGCGTGCCGAGAGCGAAGGCGATCCACGGCGCCGTCCCGAGCACCCTGACCCGCAGCTTCCCGTGCACGAAGCGACGGCCGTGCAGCGTCACCGGAACACGAGGCGTCACGGCGGCACGCAGGGTCACCCATTGCGCGTAGCGCGCGGTTCGCGGTCCCGTGACCGAGACCGTGATCGCCGTGACCGTCGCCGCAGGCTCGGTTCCGAGATCGCTCGTCAGCTTTGCGTACCACGCTCCGGCCCGGTAGACGTGCTGCACCGACGGGCCGACTCCCTGCTCGCCGTCGCCGAAGTCCCACGCATAGGCCGTCGAGCTACAGGTCGCCGTGAACGTGACGGCGAGCGGCGCCGACCCGCGTACAGGGGTCACCGTGACACCGCACGGGCCGGCCGCGTGTGCGCCGGGTGCGAACGCCAGCGCCGCGAGTCCGGCGAGAAACCCGAGGCGGCGCACCGGCTGAATGTAGACGACGGGTCAGTTGACAACCGTCACGGCGGCGATCAGCGCGACCAGGTTGAACGCCGAGTGCAGCAACATCCCGGGGTAGACGCTGTCCGTTCTCGACCTGATCCACGCGAGCAATGCTCCGAGGACGGCGATCACCGGCAGGGAGAGGATCAGGCCGTGCGCGAGCCCGAAGATCACGCCGACACTCAGGATCGCCGGCCAGCGGCCGAAGCGCTCGAGCAACGAGTAGCCGAGCCCGCGGAACGTCAGCTCCTCGACGAAGGGAATGAACGTGCAGATGACGATGCCGTTCACGATGTAGGCCGCGGCGTGCGCCGGCTCCCAGTGGGTCGGCGTCAGTCCCTGCTCGTTCCCGGGATGGACGATGGCGCTGTAGGCGACCTCGAAGATGTAGATCCCGACGATCGCGATCCCGAGCACGCGAAGCGCCGCCGGCCACGAGTCCGGCTGCCGCAGGGCGAGGAGGCCGAAGTTCCCGCGAGCCAGGGCGAGCACGATCGCGAGCACGATCCCGTCCTGGATCAGCCCCAGCGCCGCCGTCGACCACTGGTAGAGAACCTGCGGATCGGGCTTCCCTGCCGTCGCCCGCCCGATGTACGAGAGCGCGATCATCACGCCGACGAGCACGAGCCATCCCGCGAGCCGCTCCGGTCCCTCCCTACGATGTCCCGGCGCCGTGCCCGATCGTCTCTTCACTCCCGCCGAGGCTAACAGCGCCCTGGACCAGGTGCGCCCGGCCGCCGAGCGGCTGGTCGCCGTGCGGGAGCGGATGCGCGAGCTCGAGCGGACACAGGGCTCGCTCGTGACCTCGATCGGCGGAAACGGGGCAGGCTACGCCGCCGGCGACCTGCGCGCGGCCCAGGACGAGCTGGCCGGGCTCGCGGGCGCGGCCCACGCCTGCCTCGAGCGGCTGGACGACCTCGGTGTGCGGGTCAAGGACCCGGACATCGGGCTGCTCGACTTCCCCGCCTGGCACGGCGGTGAGGAGATCGAGCTCTGCTGGCACCTCGGCGAGGAGGCTGTTGCCTACTGGCACCGAATCGGCGAGGGGTACGCCGGGCGGAAACCGATCGATTGGGGTGAGTAGCTCGTGGTCGCCATGACGGAGTTCTGGCAGCACGCACTGGTCGCCGCGGCGGTGATCGTGCTGACGATCGGGCTCGCGAAGTTCGTCGACTGGCGGATCTCCCGGCGCAATCTTGCTCCGGAGGTCGAGACGCGCTATCGCGTCCTGGGCCGCATCGTCGTCGTCGTGATCGTCTTCGTCGGCGTCCTGTCGGCGCTGCTCGTGATCCCGCAGGTGCGCGCGGTCGCCGGGGGCGTTCTGGCCTCGTCGGCCGTCATCGGCTTGGTGATCGGGTTCGCCGCCCAGCGCACGATCGGCAATCTCGTCGCCGGCGTCCTGATCGCGATCTCACAGCCGCTGAGGCTCGGCGACGACGTCGAGGTCCAGGGCGTCAGGGGCGTCGTCGAGGAGATCGGCCTCTCGTATACGTGGATCCGCACGCCCTCGGGTGACCGCCTCGTCGTCCCGAACGAGAAGCTCGCCTCGGATACCATCCGGAACGCGACGATTCGCAGCCGCGAACGACTCGTGGAGGTAACGGTTCAGGTGCCCGCGCGGCTCGACCTACAGACGCTTCTCGAGTCGCTCCGGGCGAACGGCGACGAAGCGATCGTCGCCGACCTGAAGGACGGCAGCGCGACGATCGTCGTCCGCCGATGGGTGACGGAACGCTCGACCGAGCACGTGGCGAGCGACCTGCGCGTCGAGCTGGCGAAGCGTCTCGAGGCGGCGTCGTGACGCGCCGCCGGAGCGCCGACGACCTCTCCTTCATCCTCGGCCAGCGCGGCCGGAAGCGGAAGCGCTCGGCGCGGATCCGCCGCCGCCGCAGGGCAGGACTGATCGCAGGCACCCTCCTGATCGCCCTCATCGTGATCGTCGCCGGGTGCCGGGATCGGCGCGGGCGCGGCGTTGTCGCAAGGCTGTGACCTGAATTCGCTGCGCGCGGCCGAAATCGGGCAGAACTCGTTCGTCTATGCGCGCGACGGCTCGCTGCTCGGCTCGATCCCGGCCGAGCGGAACCGCGAGCCGGTGACGCTCCGTCACATGTCGAAGTGGCTGCCGCTCGCATCGGTGGCGATCGAGGACCGCCGCTTCTACCAGCACGGCGGGGTCGACTACGAGGGCATCGCACGGGCTGCGTGGAAGGACGTCACAGCCGGCAAGGTCGTCGAGGGCGGTTCGACGATCACGCAGCAGCTCGTGCGCAATCTCTACACCGGGCAGGAGAAGACGTTCAACCGGAAGCTGAGAGAGGCGTGCCTCGCGATCAAGCTGTCACGCAAGCAGACGAAGCGGCAGATCCTGACCGAGTACCTGAACACCGTCTACTACGGCAACCACGCGTACGGCGTCGAGGCGGCCGCCCAGACCTACTTCTCGAAGCACGCCAGCCAGCTGTCGCTGGCCGAGTCGGCCTTGCTCGCGGGGCTGCCGCAGGCGCCCTCGGTGTACGACCCCTTCCACAATCCCGAGGCGGCGGTCGACCGGCGCAACGAAGTCCTCGCGGCGCTGCTGCAAAACGGCGACATCACCGCCGCGCAGTACGCAACCGCCATCAGGACACGGTCTTTGCACCTCAAGGCCGGCCGGATCTACTCGAGGATCAAGCAGCCGTACTTCTTCTCGTACGTGATCGACGAGCTCGAGCGCGAATACGGCGCGAGCACCGTGCGCGAGGGCGGCCTCAAGGTCTACACGACGATCGACCCGCGCCTCCAACGGAACGCGATCAAGGCGATCAACGACATCCTCCCGTATCGCACCGATCCAGCCGCGGCGATCGTCTCGGTCGTGCCCGCGACCGGCGCGATCCGCGCCATGACAGCTGTCGTGCGAAAGGCGAAGAACCAGTTCAATCTCGCGGCGCAGTCGGCTCGCCAGGCCGGGTCGACCTTCAAGACGTTCGTCCTGGCCTCGGCGATCGAGAAGGGCGTCGACCCCGACTCCACGTACTACACGTCGGCTCCGTTCACGTGCGTCGTCCGGCCCTGGTGTAACGAGGTCAAGCCGTGGGACGTGCACACGTACGACTCGAGCTATCGGGGGACCGAGTCCGTGACGAGCGGGACCCTCCAGTCGGACAACACCATCTACGCGCAGCTCACCCTCGACGTCGGCCCGAGCTACGTCTGGAACTTCGCGCGGCGCCTCGGGGTGCACATGTCGCCGAACAAGCCGGTGGCGTCGATCGGGCTCGGTTCGCTGGCCGTTTCGCCGCTCGACATGGCTGCCGCCTACGCCACCTTCCCGGCGATGGGCATCTACGCGAAGCCGAGAGCGATCACGAAGGTGATTCTCCCCGGCGGCAAGGTCGACACGTCGAGCGGCTGGGGAAGGCCCCAGACCAAGCGGACAGTGTCGCAGGGCGTTGCCTGGAAGGTAAACGACGTTCTCCGTCAGAACGCGCAGTACGGGACGGGTGCCGGGTCCGGCGACGGTATACACCCGAACGCGGGCAAGACCGGCACGACCGAGAACCACGCCGACGCATGGTTCGACGGCTACACACGACAGCTCAGCACGGTCGTCTGGATGGGCTACCAGCAGGGCGAGATCCCGATGACGAGCGTCCACGGGGAGTCCGTCGCCGGCGCGACGTTCCCGGTGCCGATCTGGCACGAGTACATGGCCGCCGCACTGTGGAATCGGCCTGCGATCGACTTCGCCACGCCGAACAGCTATCCGTCCTGGCGGTACCTCCACAAAGGCTACTTCGGGCCCGTCCAGTACTACGCGCCGCCGGTTGCGGCCCCGACCACGACGACGACGGCAACGACGCCGGCGGCGCCCCCCGCGAAGCCGGGCAAGCGCTCGCGGCCACCCGGCGGCTCACACTAGAGCGTCGAGCAGCTCGCGCCAGCGGGCGCCGAGCACGCTGCGGCTGGCCGTCGCCTCGAAGACCGCGCGGCCCGTTTCTGCGAGCCCACCTCGGAGGTCGTCATCGCCCGCCAGGCGTGTGATCGCCCCGGCGACCGCGACCGGGTCGTTCGGCGGCACGAGGAGAGCCGATGCTCGGTCCTGGAGCAGCTCACGCGCAGCTTCGGTGTCCGCGGTGATCACGGGCGCGCCGGTTGCGAGCCCGTCGAAGACGGCCGGCGGGATTGCCCGCGACTCGCGAAAACCGCCGAGCACGATCCCGGCATGCGCGAGGGCGATTCCCAGGTCGTCGGGGGCAACCTCGCCCCGGACGACGACGCGCGTCGGGACTTCGGTCAACTCCGCGGCCGCCCGCACGACGTCAGCCGATTCGTCGCCCGCGATGCCCGTCGCGAAGTGGACTGCGGTGAACGGATAGGTCGGCGTCCACTGGTGGCGATACAGCGCCTCGTCCGAGCCGAGGAACACCGAGGCGACGTTCGACGCACCGAGCGACTGGAGGTAGCGGGACTCGGCGTCGGTCCCGCAGACGACGAGATCCGGGAGACGGAACGCGCGCAGGTCGACGGCGCGCAGCAAGGTGGCCGCCGTTGAGCGAGGCCTGAACCGGCGTCTGACGACGACGAGCTCGTCCTCGAGCGAGAGGACGGCATCGAAGACGAGTGGCTTGCGCCGCGCCAGGCGCCGCGCCTGGGGCACGTCGAAGTGCCCCGGATAGCCGACGATCACGAGGTCGAAATCGGCGCGCCGCGGACGCAGCAGCCTCGTCTCGGCTGCGAACACGCTCGCCGCCCCGCGAACGCCGGTTCCATGCACGGCGGCGCTGCGCTCGAGCACCTCGACGTCAGCGTCGCGCATTGCCGCGATCGCGTTGACGTTCCGCGGGTGGTCGCGGTCGTACGTGCCGAAATACAGAACCTTCACCGCGGCGGATTATCGTGATCCCGCCGTGTCGGACCCGATTCCGTACCCAGACGCCCTGCTGCTCGTGCGCGGGCATGCCCGGCCGTTGCCCGCCGAGGATGTCGAGACCGGCTCGGCGCTGGGCCGGGTGCTCGCCGAGCCGGCGATCGCGAGCATCGACCTGCCGCCGTTTTCATCGTCGGCGATGGACGGGTTCGCCGTTCGCCCCGCCGACACGCCCGGCCGCCTGCGGGTCGTCGGGGAATCGTCGGCCGGCCGTCCCTGGCCCGGGCCGATCGCCGCGGGCCAGGCCGTCGTCATCTCGACCGGTGCCGTCGTCCCCCCGGGTACCTCCGTCGTGCCGGTCGAGGACGCCCACCAGGCCGGTGATTCCGTCGAGGTGCCGCAGGTTGCCGAAGGCGCGCAGGTCCGGCCGGCCGGAGGGGACGCAAGCCGAGGCTCTGTCGTCCTGCCCGCAGGCGCGCGCGTCGGCGCGGCGCAGCTCGCCGCGCTGGCAGCCGCGGGAATCACCCGAGTGCGCTGCGCGCGCCGTCCTCAGGTTGCCGTGCTCGCGACGGGAAGCGAGCTGCGCCGGCCCGGCGAGGTGCTCGGCCCGGGCCAGATCTACGAGGCGAACACGACGCTGCTCCGCGCCCAGGCCGAGTCTGCGGGCGGGGAGGTCAGGGTTCTGCCGCCCGTCGCCGATGAACGGGACGCGACGAGGTCCGCCCTCGCCGAAGGCCTCGAGGGCGACGTGCTGATCACGTCGGGCGGGGTCTCGATGGGCGAGCACGACCTCGTTCGGCCTGCGCTTGCCGAACTCGGCGTCGAGGAGGTCTTCTGGCGCGTCGCGCTGCGGCCGGGGAAGCCGATCTCGTTCGGCGTCCGCGGCCGCACGCTGGTGTTCGGCCTGCCCGGTAATCCCGTTTCGGCCCTCGTCGGGTTCGAGCTGTTCGTGCGCCCGGCGCTGCTCGCAGTCCAACAGGCGGGCGAGCCGGGGCCGGCGTTCCTCGTCGGGCGCCTCGGGGCGAGCCGGCGGCGGACACCCGAGCGCGACGAGCTGGCCCGGGCCCGGATCCGCCTCGAGGACGATGCCGTGGTGCTCGACCCGCTCGGCGGCCAGGAGTCGCACATGATCGTGCGTTCCGCGCAGGCCGATGCACTCGTCCTGATCGAGCGCGGCGACGGCGAGGCGGCCGCCGGCTCTCCCGTTCGCTATCTCCCCCTCTAGCGCGCGGCTCGACGCCGCGGCTCGACGCCTCGCCGGCGGGCCCGGGACGTGAGCACGACGGTCCGAACCGCCTCTCGCAGCGGCCCGCGAACGGGCCGCTCGCCCGGTTTGGGGTAGGGCGTGTACCTGCCCGCCGACGCAGCGGCGAGCTGCGCGCCGCAGGCGCCGGTGGCGAGCGCCATGGCGACGAGCGGGACGCTGACGACGTGGTCGGCGGCGAGCTCGACCAGGTACCACGACGCGTCGAAGCCGAGATCGAAGCGAAGTGCAAAGGAGAGCATGAGCACGACGGGCCCGGTGAGACCGAGCAGCAGGATGAGGACCCGTGCCGGCGCCCGTCCGTTTCGGACGGTGGGCAACCAGAGCCAGGCGTGGAGCGCGGGCAGCAGGAAGATGAGCGAGAAGGGGTTCGTTGCCAGAACGAGCAACGCGACGAGGGCGAGGCCGAGCAGCGCGACAGTCTCGCCGGCGAGGATCTCCTCGGAGGTGACCCGCCGCCTCGGCACGAGCCGCTGCCGGCCGACGAGCCACCCGAGCAGCGCGAGCGCAGCGAGCAGGAGCAGGGCGAGGACAGGCCAGTTCCCGGCGGCCTGCGAGGCCGGATCGACGGTCCGCCCAGCCGTGCGCGGCCAGGCGCCGAACGCGTCGAGGGCGTAGAACGCGAGGCCGGCGAACGCCCACACGCAGAGACGGCTGCGGAGCGCGCGGACGGCGGGGCCCAGCGGGATTCGGCGCCGGCGGCAGTGCGCGAAGAGATCGACCGCGCTGACGAAGAACGGGATGAGCAGTGAGGCGAGCAGCAGCTCGATCGCCCAGCCGCGCACGATTCGCCCCCCACCCCAGATGTAGCTCGTCGTCCCCTGTGTCAGCTCGACGCCCTGGTCGAGGGAGCCGAGCAGCTGCTGCGAGGCGCGGCCGAGAGCCGCGAGCCGCGTTGCCGTTGATCGCGGCCGGTCGGTCGGTGAAGGCCGCAGGCGGCCGCTCCCCGGCGGTCGTCAGGGAGACGGCGGGGACGCCCTTGGCGACGAACGGGCCCTGGCCGTAGAAGGTGAGTGGGAAGGCGAGATCGAGGAGCTGGCCGATGAGGCTCGCGTGCCGCGGGCTCGAGCCGGACTGCTCGAGCATCCGGTGCGCGGCGGTCTCGACGAGCGCGGCGGCCGGTGACCGCGGGGCGTCGCCGTTGATCACGAGCCGCGGCGGCCCGTTGCCGCCGATGGCAACAAGGTTGATCGCCGCGACGACGTGGAACGGAAGCCGGCTCGCGAACCGCTGCGCGCCGATGTTCCCGTACGCGTCGCCGTCGGTCGACAGGAAGACGATCGTGTGCGCCGGGCGGATCCGGGCGCCGCCTCGCGATTCGGCGGCGCTCGTCTGGGCGTAGCTTCGCGCGAGCTCGATCAGCGCGGCCGTGCCCGTGGCGTTGTCGTTCGCTCCCGGCCCGATCCCAGTGTCGTCGCGGTGGGCCATGACCACGATTGCGTCCGGCGACTGGCCGGGAGCGACGCCCCAGACGTTCTGCAGACGCACCTTGCCGAGGCCAGGCACGTCCTGCTTCCACGTCTCCCCGCCGACCTCCAGGCCGTACGACGCCAGCTGCTCGCGCACCCAGCCCGCCGCGGCAAGTCCCCGGGCGCTGCCCGGCGGGCGGACGGGAAACGTCCGGGCGAAGTCGACGGCCGTCGCCCGGGTCGACGCCCCGTCGAAGTTCGGGGGCAGAATCGGGGCCGGCAGGGCGGCCGGGCGCGTGCTGCTGAACGCGAGAATCACGAGCGGCAGCGAGACGACGAGGAACGCGCTGCGATAGAGGCGTCCGTCGACCGGCCGTTCGAGCGAGCCGCGGCGCGGCCGCCGGCGGATGGCGCGGGCGGGAGTGGCTGCCATGCAGGGCTAGAGTAAGGCAGGCCCTCCGAGGGCAGCACCCGATGGCCGACCCCTCCTCCACGATCCTGCTCGTCGACGACGAGGACTCGGTCCGCAAGGTCCTGGCCTTTCCGCTCGAGCGAGACGGCTACACCGTGGTGCAGGCGGCCGACGGCGAGGAGGCCCTACGCCAGTTCGCGGAACAGCCGATCGACCTGGTCGTGCTCGACATCATGCTTCCGCGCCTCGACGGCCTCGAGGTGTGCAAGCGCCTGCGGGCGACGAGCACCGTCCCGATCATCATGTTGACGGCGCGCGACGACGAGCTGGACAAGGTGATCGGTCTCGAGCTCGGCGCCGACGACTACATCACCAAGCCCTTCTCGATCCGCGAGTTCCGCTCGCGGGTGCGGGCTCTGCTGCGCCGCGCCCGGGCGCCGCACGCGCCGGGTGAAGAGGACGACGAGATCATCGAGCACGAGGGGCTGAGAATCGACGTTCCGCGCCGCGTCGTCGAAGTGCGCGGCGAGCCGGTCCAGCTGACCTACGTCGAGTTCGAGCTGCTCCGCGCGCTGGCCGGGCACCCGGGACGGGTGTTCAGCAGGCGCATGCTGCTCGAGGCGCTCTGGAAGAGCGCCGACTACCGGGATCCACGAACGATCGACGTGCACGTGCGCCACCTGCGCGAGAAGCTGGAAGCCGAGCCGCGTACGCCGGAGTACATCCTGACGGTGCGCGGCGTGGGCTACCGGTTTCGCGACCGGTGACGCCCTTTCGAGGCGTAGGCGGCAAGCTCGCGCTCGCGCTCCTCGGGGTCGTCGCGGGCGTGCTCGGGATCGTCTATCTGATCGTCGTCCCCTCCTACCGCGCGTCGCTCGCGAACAACGAGCTCGACAGCCTGTCGACGTCACTGCGGTCGATCGTTCCGAGCTTCCCCGCCGAGACGTACTTGAAGCAGCAGTTCGCGTCGGCCACCGGCCCGCAGGTGAATGCGCGGGTCGTCGTGTTCGACCTGCAGAACCTGACCCCGGCGCTGCTCGAGCCGGTTGCGGACTCCGACCTCGACTCCGATTCGTCCGACGTCGAGAACGACTCGGTCGCGTTCGACGCGATCCGGAAGCAGACTCTGGCGCGCGGGCTCGTCACACGGTCGGGCCAGACCTACGCCGAGGTTGCCTACCCGATCGGGTCGTCGGTCGTGATGCTCCAGTCGTCGCTGCACGACCAGCTGCAGGTCGTCTCGGTCGTTCGCCGCCGGGTCTTCGAGGCCGGCGCACTCGCGACGGTCTTCGCGGTGCTCCTCGGATACGCCCTGGCGAGCCTGTTCGTGCGCAGGATCAACCGGCTCGAGTACGCCGCGAATCGCATCGCTGCGGGCAGCTTCGGGGAGCCCGTCGTCGATCACGGCTCGGACGAGCTGGGCCAGCTCGCTCGGTCGTTCGAGCGCATGCGCCTGCGCCTGGCGCAGCTCGACCGCGCCCGGGGCGAGTTCATCGCGAACGCCTCACACGAGCTCCGGACTCCTCTCTTCTCACTGGGCGGGTTCCTCGAGCTCCTCGACGACCCCGACCTCGACGAGGCGACGCGGAGCGAGTTCCGCGGGCAGATGCACGAGCAGGTCGATCGCCTGACGAAGCTTGCGACCGACCTGCTCGACCTGTCGAGGCTCGACGCCGGCCGACTGGCGGTGGTCTCGGAGACGATAGACCTGTCGGAGCTGGCCGACCAGGTCGGCGCCGAGTTCCGGCCGCGGGCGGCGACCGTCGAGCACGAGCTGGACGTCGTGGACGAGCCGCCGGTGAGGGCGCTCGGTGACGCGGGGCGCGTCGTGCAGATCGCACGCATCCTGATCGAGAACGCGCTCGTCCACACGCCGCCCCGCACGACGGTTCGGGTCAGCACCGCCCTCGACGGCGGCCGGGCGACCCTGACCGTGGCGAACGACGGGCCCGAGATCCCCGCCGAGGTCCGAGAGCACGTCTTCGAGCGGTTCTACCGGCTCGAGGGCGGCCGGGCCTCCGGCAGCGGGCTCGGGCTGGCGATCGCCCGGGAGCTCGCGGGGCTGATGTCGGGACGGATCGAGCTCGAGTCGCAGAACGGCTGGACGCTCTTCACGCTCGTGCTTCCCGCCGAGCCCGGCGGTGATTCCACGTGAAAACGGCAACCGGCGCACCGTGACTACAGTGGCCCGGTGCGTGCCGGCCCAGCTGCCGCTCTCGCCCTGATCGCCGCGGTGATCGGCGCTGCCGCGGTGCTCGTCGTGGCGCAGGCGGCCGGGTGGCTGCATTCGGGGACCTCGGAGACGGTCGTCGTGCGCCAGGCAGCGCCGGGCACCGGCGCCGCGACGCCCGTCGTGGTCGCGCGGCCGCTGCTCGGGAACGGTTTTCAGCCGGCGCAGATCTACCGCACGCGTGCGCAGGGCGTCGTGACGGTGATCTCGTTCTTCACGAGCCCCGGATGGAAGCGCGGGGCAGGGCTCCGGCTTCGTCGTCGCGCCCGACGGCACGATCCTGACGAGCGCCCACGTGATCACGAATGCGGGCGAGGGCCAGTCCGGGACCTCGGTCTCGCCCGCCCGCCAGGTCTACATCGTCTTCGGCAACGGCGATCGCGTCTCGGCGAAGATCGTCGGCTACGACCTGTACGACGACGTCGGCGTCCTCCGCGTCGACCCGCAGGCACACAGGCTGCAACCCGTGCCGCTCGGCGACTCGAGCCGCCTCGTCGTCGGCCAGCCCGTGGCGGCGATCGGCAGCCCGTTCGGCAACGCCGACTCGCTCTCGGTCGGCGTCATCTCGGCGGTCCGGCGTTCGATCCCGTCGCTCACCTCGCGGTACAACCTCCTCGACGCGATCCAGACGGACGCGCCGATCAATCACGGGAACTCGGGCGGGCCGCTCTTCGACGCCCGCGGCCGGGTGATCGGGATCAACGCCCAGATCCGCTCGAGCGGCTCCAGCTCGGGCTTCGAAGGCGTCGGTTTCGCCGTGCCCGTCAATTCGGCCCGGCGGTCGCTCGAGCAGCTCGAGCAGTCCGGCAAGGTCGAGTACGCGTTCGTGGGCATCCAGACCGAGGACCTGACGCCCTCGATCGCACGCCGGCTCGGGTACGCCGCGCACCAGGGCGCGCTGATCGATCGCGTGACCCCGGGGTCGGCGGGTGACAAGGCGGGGCTGAAGGCCGGCACGCACGACGTGATCTACGAGGGCGTCGACGTGCGGGCCGGGGGCGACGCCATCGTCGCGATCGACGGCGTCCCGGTCACTCGGGCCGAGGACGTGGTCCGGATCGTCACGCGCCTCCTCCCCGGCGAGAAGGCGCGCTTTACGGTCGTCCGCGGGACGCAGAGGCGGACCGTCTCGGTGACGCTCGACCGGCGCCCGCTGGGTTAGGACCGCCCGTTCGCGGGCATCCACTCCTACGGCATCGCAACCGGCGAGCTTTTAGGAGAATCTTCGAGGTTTATCTCTGTGATTCCGCGGGTAGTCTCCCAACGGTCATGAATCGCACTGCCGACGACCAGCCCGATCGCGTCGCTGCGATCCGGCTGACGATCCCGGCGAAGGCCGAGTACATCACCCTCGGCCGTCTGGCCCTGACCGGGATCGCGCGGCTCCGGCCGCTCACCGACGAGGCGCTCGGCGACCTCAAGCTCGCGCTGACGGAGGCGTGCACGAACTCGGTCAAGCACGCCTACGACGACGCGGGCGGAACGGTCGGGATCACGTACGAGCTGTATGGCGACCGGTTGATCGTCGAGGTGGTCGACGACGGCGAGGGGTTCGAGCGGGACGCTCTCGCAGACGACGGCGACGGGCTCGGCGAGGGCGGGCTCGGCCTCGACATCATCGACGCCGTCTCCGACGGTCTCGAGATTCGCAAGCGGGCGGGCGGTGGCGCTTCGCTCCGCTTCGTCAAGCGCTTACCCTAGGCGAGTGCTGCAGGCCGTCAACGTCGGTCGCAAATCGCTGGCCGACTACGGCACGCTGGTCTCGCGCGGGCTGATCGAGGAGATCGCGCCGCCTGGCAGCCCCGCTCGAGGGGAAGCGCATCGTGCATCTGTCCGCGACGGCATTCGGCGGCGGGGTGGCTGAGATCAACTACACGCTCGTGCCGCTGATGGCGGACGCCGGCCTCGACGTCGAGTGGCGGATCATGCAGGGCGCCGACGAGTTCTACGGCGTCACGAAGGCGATCCACAACGCGCTGCAGGGCGATCCGCGGTCGCTCAGCCCGGACGAGATCGAGATCTTCCGGCGGTACAACGCGCAGAACGCAGAGCAGCTCGCGGCAGACGACTACGACTACGTGATCATCCACGACCCGCAGCCGGCCGCCGTGATCGAATCGTACGCGAACAGCCGGGCGAAGTGGATCTGGCGCGGGCACATCGACTTCTCGACGCCGAACCAGGAGGTGTTCTCGCTCCTGCTGCCGTCGCTGCGGCGGTACGACGCGGCCATCTTCCATCTGCGCGAGTACGCCCCTCCGGCGGCCGGTCTCCGCAAGGTCGTGATCTGGCCCCCTGCGATCGACCCGTTGACGCCGAAGAACATGGCGCTCTCGGCCGAGGATGCCGCGTACATCGTCGACCAGTTCGGGGTGGACGTCGAGCGTCCGCTGCTGACGCAGATCTCGCGGTTCGATCCGTGGAAGGACCCGCTCGGAGTGATCGACGCCTATCGCGAGGTGAAGCAGGAGGTGCCCGAGGTCCAGCTCGCGCTGGTCGGCTCGATGGCGCACGACGACCCCGAGGGCTGGGAGTACTACAACCGCACGGTCGAGCACGCCGACGGCGATCCGGACATCTTCATCCTGAGCAACATGAACAACGTCGGAGCGGTCGAGGTGAATGCGTTCCAGGTGCACGCACGGGCGGTGATCCAGAAATCGATTCGCGAGGGCTTCGGCCTGACGGTCACGGAGGCGCTCTGGAAGGGCCGGCCGACGGTCGGCGGGCGTGCCGGCGGGATTGTTGCCCAAATAGACGACGGACGGACGGGCTGGCTGGTCGGCTCGGTCGGCGAGTGTGCCCGCGCCTGCCTGGAGATCCTCGGCGACGGCGCCGTTGCGCGCGAACGGGCGCTCCTGGGCAAGGAGGACGTGCGCCGGCGCTTCCTCACGCCGAGACTGCTGCGCGACTGGCTCGTGCTCTTCAACCTCCTCGCGGGCAACGACACCGGAGGAAGCTCGGTCACGGTTCTATGAGCCGGCCGATGATCGTGGTCTCGAACCGCGGGCCGGTGACGTACGACCGTGACGAGACCGGGGCGCGCGTCGAGCGACGAGGCGGCGGAGGACTTGCGTCCGCGCTGCGCGGGCTTGCCGACCGCGCCGATGTGACCTGGATCGCGAGCGCGACGACCGACGAGGACCGCGAGGTCGCGAGGGACGGCGGCGACGATCCGAATGTCGTTCTCCTGGCGCACGACCCGGACGCGTACGAGGGGTACTACAACGTGATCGCGAACCCGCTCCTCTGGTTCACCCAGCATTCGCTGTGGGGGCTCGGGACGCGCCCGGACCTCGATCGAGCCGTGCATGAGGCCTGGGACCACGGCTACGCCACTGTCAACAGAGCGTTCGCGGACGCTGTCGTTGCCAAATTGGACGACAGGCCCGGCGCCGCCGTCTTCTTCCACGACTACCACCTGTATCTCGCCCCGAGCTTCGTGCGCCGGGCACGGCCGGATGCGCTCCTCGCCCAGTTCGTCCACATCCCCTGGCCGGCCGACTGGAGCGTTCTGCCGCGCAGTTGGCGGCAGGCGGTGCGCGACGGATTGTTGGCGAATGACGTGGTCGCGTTCCACACGAAGCGCTGGGCGGACAACTTCCTCGCGGGAGGCGACGCCGGATCCACATTCGTCACGCATCATCCGATCTCGATCGACGTCGACGAGTTCGAGGGCCTGAGCCAGAGCACGCCGGTGCTCGCGCGCGAGGCCGAGCTGGTCGCGACGAGGCCCGAGAAGCTCATCCTCCGCGTCGACCGGACCGACCCGTCGAAGAATGCGGTCCGGGGCTTCCGAGCGTTCAGGCTCCTGCTCGAGGAGCATCCGGAATGGCACGGCCGCGTGACGATGCTCGCGCTGCTCGATCCCTCGAGGCAGTCGATTCCCGAATACGCCGAGTACCTCGCCGCGATCGAGGAGACGGCCGGCGAGATCAACGAGCGTTTCGGACGTGCAGGCTGGCTGCCCGTCGATCTGCGCGTCGCCGACGACTTTCATCGCTCCGTCGCCGCCTACAAGCAATACGACGTGCTGCTCGTGAACGCCGTCTACGACGGGCTCAACCTCGTGGCGAAGGAGGGCCCCCTCGTCAACGCGCGGGACGGCGTGCTCGTTCTGTCCGAGAACGCGGGCGCGCACGAGGAGCTCGGCGAGTGGGCGATCTCGGTCAATCCGTTCGACGTCGCCGGCCAGGCCGACGCCCTGCTGGAGGCGCTGACGATGGGCGAGACGGAGCGCTCGCTGCGCGCGAGCGCGATCCGCGACCACGTGCGGGCCAACGACATCTCCGCCTGGCTGGCGGCAGTTCTCGCCGACTTCGAGCAGGTGTCGCGTAACGTGCCGTCATGAGCGACCTGTCGCACGTCGACGAGGCAGGCTCGGTGCGCATGGTCGACGTCGGCGGCAAGCCGTCGCAGCGCCGCCGGGCGGTCGCGCGCGCCGTCGTCCGCATGGCGCCGGAGACCGCCGGCCGGCTCCGCACGCTGCCGAAAGGCGACGCGCTCGTCACGGCGCAGCTCGCCGGGATCATGGCCGCCAAGCGCACCGCCGACCTGATCCCGCTCTGCCACCCTCTGCCGCTGACGCATGTCGGCGTGACGCTCGAGGTCGACGAGGCACAGGTCGAGATCGTCGCTACGGCCGAGACGACTGCGCAGACAGGCGTCGAGATGGAGGCGCTCACCGCCGCGTCGGTCGCCGCGCTGACCGTGTACGACATGGCGAAGGCGGTCGACCGGGGCATGACGTTCAGCGTCGAGCTCGTCGAGAAGGTCAAGGAGTGAGGGCCGCTGTACTGACCGTCTCGGACCGCGTCTCGCGCGGCGAGGCGGAGGACGTGAGCGGCGATCTGCTCGACGGCCTCCTGCGCGACGACGGCTACGAGGTCGCGAGGCGCGTCGAGCCAGACGAGGCCCGGCTGATCGCCGCAGCGATCGAAGAGCTCGCGCAGGCCGCGCCGCTCGTCCTGACGACGGGTGGAACCGGCCTCGCCCCCCGCGATGTGACGCCGGAGGCCACGCGGACCGTCCTGCAGCGAGAGGCCCCGGGTATCGCCGAGGCGCTGCGCGCGGACTCGATCGCGAAGACCCCGCACGGCCTTCTGTCGCGCGGGACGGCAGGCGTGCTCGGGCGAACGCTGGTCGTCAACCTGCCGGGCTCACCCGGCGGCTGTCGTGACGGCTACGCCGTGCTGCGGCCGGCGCTGGCGCACGCTCTGTCCCTTCTCGGCGGCGAGCCGACGCCGCATCGGCAATCGTAGGAGCAACGATGCGCATCGCCCGCCTCTACTACAAGCTGATCAAGTTCGAGCACACGATCTTTGCGCTGCCCTTCGCGTACGTCGGGGCGTTTCTCGCGGCGGACGGCGTGCCGCCGGGTCACGACCTCTTCTGGATCACGATCGCGATGATCGGTGCTCGCTCGCTGGCGATGGCCCTCAACCGCCTGATCGATGCGGGCATCGACGCTGCGAATCCGCGGACAGCCGGTCGTGAGCTGCCGTCCGGGCTGCTGACGCGGGCGGCGGTCGTCGGGTTCTGCATCGGCTCGCTCGTCGTCTACCTCGTCGCCGTCTGGCAGCTCGATCCGCTGGTGCGCTGGCTCTCGCCGATCCCCGTGGCCGCGTTCGTCATCTACCCGTACCTGAAGCGGTTCACGTGGCTGTGCCACCTCTGGCTCGGTGCTGTCGACGGGCTAGCGCCGATCGGGGCCTGGGCCGCGGTGACGGGCAAGCTGCCGTGGCAGGCCTGGACGCTCGGAGGCGCAGTCGGGGCCTGGGTCGCCGGCTTCGACCTCTTCTACTCGCTCTTCGACGCGGAGGTGGACCGCGAGCAGGGCTTGCACTCCTGGACGACCCGGTTCGGGGAGCGGGGAGCGTTCACGGGCGCGCGCATCCTGCACCTGGTGACGATCGTCCTGCTCGTCGCGACGGGGCTCGGCCTGGGTGTCGGCCCGCTCTACTGGCTCGGGGTCGCGTGCGTGGCCGCGCTCCTCGTGTACGAGCACTCCCTCGTCAGGCCCGGAGACCTCAGGCGGCTCGACGCCGCGTTCTTCACCATGAACGGCGTCATCTCCGTCGCGTTCTTCGTGTTCGTGCTGGCCGACGTCCTGTGATCGTCGGGCTCCTGCACCCGGGCGCGATGGGCTCGGCGATGGGCTACGCGCTCGCAGCCGCAGGACACGACGTCGTCTGGGCCTCCGAAGGCCGGAGCGACGCCACCGCTGCGCGCGCGGAGCGGATGCGCGACGCCGGAACGGTCGCCGGCGTCGCCGCCCAGGCGGAGCTCATCCTCTCGATCTGCCCGCCGCATGCGGCGCTCGACGTCGCCCGCGCAGTTGACGGCTTCGGCGGCCTCTACGTCGACGCGAACGCGATCTCACCGGCGCTCGCGGCGGACGTGGCTGCTCTGCACCCCGCGTACGTCGACGGCGGCATCATCGGGCCGCCGCCCCGGGCCGCCGGCGACACGCGCCTGTACGTGTCGGGCGGGCGGGCCGCCGAGGTTGCCTCGCTCTTCGCCGGCACGATCGTCGACGCGCGCGTCGTGCCGGATGCGTCGGCGCTGAAGATGGCGTACGCCGCCTGGTCGAAGGGCACGACCGCCCTGTTGCTCGCGATCCGCGATGTCGCACACCACTACGGCGTCGGTGACGAGCTCGCGGCGGAGTGGGCCGAGTCGCAGCCGGACCTGCTCACCCGGCTCCCGTCTGCGGAGCGTTCGGCCGCCGTCAAGGGCTGGCGCTGGGCGGGCGAGATGGACGAGATCGCGAAGACGTTCGCCGCTGCCGGTGCGCCTTCGGGGTTCCACGAGGCGGCGGCGGAGTACTACCGCTCGTGATCGCCGCGCGCGGTGTCGAGAAGCGCTTCGGCGACAGGCGTGTGCTCCGTGGTGTCAACGTCGACCTGCCCGACGACGGCTTCCTGCTCGTCACCGGACGGAACGGCTCCGGCAAGACGACGTTGCTGCGGATCCTCGCCGGGCTGACATCGTGCGACGCCGGGACGGTCGCGCTGCCGACGCGTGCAGCCGTCGGCTACCTCGGTCACGAGCCGCTCGTCTACCGGGAGCTGACGCCGCTCGAGAATCTGTCGCTCTTCGCGCGGCTCTATCGCGTCGACGAGCCGGGCGAGCGCGTCGGGATGCTGCTCGAACGGTTCGGGCTCTGGGCGGTCAGGCACGACCGGGTCTCGACGTTCTCGCGCGGGATGCAGCAGCGGCTCGGTCTCGCGCGCGTGCTCCTGCACGACCCGAGACTCCTCGTGCTCGACGAGCCGTACAACGCGCTCGACGCCGAGGGCGCTGAGCTGCTCGACGCAACGCTCGCCGAGCGGCGCACGTTCGTCGTCGCGACGCATGCGCCCGAGCGCGTCGAGCCGCGGGCGACGCAGCGTCTGGCGCTGGCATGAACTACGCGAAGGATGTCGGTGCGCTCGCGCGCAAGGACCTGCTGCTCGAGCTGCGCGCCAAGGAGACGCTCCCGTCGATGCTCCTGTTCGTGATCGCGGCGCTGACGATCTTCCACTTCGCGCTGCCACGCGGCACGAGCGACCAGGCAGCGCTCGGGCTGCTCTGGGCGGCGCTCATCTTCACGGCCCTCCTCGGTCTGACCCGAGCGTTCGTCGCCGAGCGCGAGCAGGGACTCTTCGACGCGCTCATCCTCACGCCGTGCGACCGCAGCGCGATCTGGCTCGGCAAGACGCTGGCCGTGCTCGCCTTTCTCGTCGCAGCCGAGCTCGTCGCGCTGCCGGCCTTCGCGGCGTTCTTCTCGGGGATCGACGGCCGCACGGTCGCGGCGGTCGCGCTCGCCGACGTCGGGATCGCCGCGGTCGGAACGCTCTTCGGGGCGATGGCGGTGGCCGGGCGCGCCCGCGAGCTGCTCTTGCCCTTGCTCTTCCTGCCTGCCGCGATCCCGATCGTCGTCGGCGGAGTCGGCGGCTACCTGTGGTTCCTCGTGCTCTATGACGCTATCTTCACGGTGCTTGCCTGGGCGACGTTCGAGTACGTCGTCGCTGAACAGTGACCACGCCGCACTACGATGGCGCCGTGAGGACGACGCTCGCACAGAACCGTGTCGCTGCGGTGGCGGGACTGGCCGTCGTGCTGCTGGCAGCGTCGATCGCATTGGCGTTCTTCTATGCGCCGACCGACTCCGACCAGGGCTTCTCGCAGCGGATCTTCTACTTCCACGTTCCGATCGCCCTCACCGCCTACGCCTGCTTCGGGTGGGGCGCCTGGAAGGCGCTGCGCGTTCTCCGGAAGGGCGACATGCGCGCAGACCTCGAGAGCTACGTGGCGATCCACCAGGGCGTGATCTTCGGTGCGCTGACGCTCCTGACCGGATCGATCTGGGCGCGGGCCTCGTGGGGCGTGTGGTGGTCGTGGAGCGAGAATCAGCTCGTTCTCTTCCTCGTCCTCTTTCTCTTCTACTGCGCGTACTTCATGCTGCGCTTCTCGCTCGAGCCGGGGCGCGCGCGCGCGAACATGTGCGCTGTCTATGCGCTGTTCGGCGTCGTGCTGGTGCCGGTCTCGTTCCTCGCGATCAGGCTCTCGCAGAAGTTCATCCATCCGGTCGTGTTCAACACCCACGGCCCGCAGATGACCGGCTCGCAGTTCTTCACGTTCTGTGTCTCGCTCGCAGCGATGCTGGCGCTCTTCGCGACGCTGTACCAGGTCGAGCTGGCAGGCAAGCGCCTCGATGCGCATGTGCGCGAGCTGCGGGAGCTGCTATCGGCATGAGCGGCCAGCCGCCGTCAGAGTGGCACTACGTTGCGGCGGCGTATCTCGTGGTGTTCGTCGCCGTGCTCGTCTGGGTGGCGATCATCGGGGCGAAGCTGCAGCGGTTGCAGCGACAGGTCGGCGACCTGGTCGAGCTCGCGCGCGAGCGGAGCGTCGATGGTTGAGGCCCTCTTCTGGCCCGCGCTCCTTGGCTATGGGGAAGCGGCAGTTGCGTACGCCTCCGTTCGCACGTCGCGGGCCGCGACGTGGGGCGTCCGGCTCGGGTGGCTTGCCCAGACGGCCCTGCTTGTTGCCCAGGCTGCCAACGCCGACGCGTTCCCGTGGTCGACGTGGTCGGGCTCGCTCAACCTGTTCGTCTGGCTCGTCGTCGGCACCTATCTCATCTGGGGCTGCCGCCCGCGCTACCGCCTGCTCGGCCTGACGGTGATGCCGCTCGCTGCACTGCTCTTCGTCGTCGCGCGGATCGGCGGCGGCACCCGCTCGGGCGCGCACACCGACGCGGGGACGCTGTTCCTGGTGCTGCACGTCGGGCTCGTGCTCGCGGCGTTCGCCGGCTTCACCCTCGCGGCCGCGCTGGCCGGCCTGTATCTGTGGGAGGAGAGGCGTCTCAAGCATCGCGCGGCCGACATCCTGCGCCTCCGCCTGCCGCCTCTGCAGTCGCTCGAGGGGCTCGCGCGCCGGACGATTCTCGTCGCCTGGCCGCTGCTGACGGTCGGGCTGCTGATCGGCCTCGTCCGGCAGCGCCGTGACGGCGGGCAGTTCGACGCGCTCGAGGCGGTGACGCTGCTCGCCTGGCTCGGGTACGGCGCAATGGTCGTGACGCGTCCTGCCGGTCGCCGCGGGGCCTACCTGCTGCTCGGCGGCTTCGCGCTCGTGATCGTCGCCCGGCTGGCCCTGGCCGGAGGGCACTTCGCGTGACGCTGACGCTGGTCGGCCTGTCCCATCACGTCGCGCCTGTGGAGCTGCGCGAGAAGGTCACCCTCGACGGGCCCGGCGCGGCAGCCCTTGCGCGCTCGCTCGGCGATGCTGTCTGCCTCTCGACCTGCAATCGGACCGAGCTCTATCTCGCTGACGTTCCCGAGCCGGCCGCCGTCGAGGCGCTCGAGCGGCTCGCGGGCGCGCCGCTCGACGGCGTCCTCTATCGGCTGCACGAGGAGGCCGCCGCGCTGCACCTCTTCCGCGTCGCCGCCGGCCTCGACTCGCTCGTCCCGGGTGAGGGCGAGATTCTGGGCCAGGTCCGGCATGCATTCGAGGCCGCGGAGCCCGGCCCGCTGCTCGATCGGGTCTTCCGCCAGGCGCTCGCGGTCGGCAAGCGGGTCCGCACCGAGACGGCGATCGGCGAGAGCCCCGCGTCGGTCTCCTCCGCGGCCGCCGCGCTCGCCTCTCAGGTCTTCGGCGATCTCACCGGCCGCAGAGTCCTGCTGATCGGTGCCGGTCGAGTCGGCGAGCTCGCTGCGTCCAACCTCGTCTCGCGGGGCGCCGAGATCACCTACGTCGCCAACCGAAGCCCGGAGCGCGGGAGCGAGCTGGCCCGCAGGTTCGGCGCCGAGGCAATCGCGCTGGACGAGATCGCCGGACGGCTCGGCGGTGTCGACGTCGCGCTGTCCTCGACGAGCTCGTCCGAGCTCGTGCTGCGCGCAGGCGAGGTGCCCGCGCGCCGTCGCCGACCGCTTTTCTTCATCGACATCGCCGTGCCGCGTGATCTCGACCCGGCCATCGCCGCGCTCGACGGTTGCTTTCTCTATGACATCGACGACCTCGAAGCCGTGGTCGCAGACACGCTCGCCGGACGTCGCGCCGAAGCCGATCGCGCCGAGCAGCTCGTCGCCGAGGAGGCGTCGAGCTTCCGCTCCTGGCGCGCGTCGCTCGACGTCGTGCCCGCCATCGCCTCCCTCCGGGCCCGCGCCGAGGAGATCCGCACCGCGGAGCTCGCCAAGGTGAGGGTGACCGACGACGAGCGGAGGACGCTGGAGTCGGTGACCGCCCAGATCCTGAACAAGCTCTTGCATCTGCCGACGATTCGCATGAAGGAGGCGGCCGTCAGCGCCGACGGCGCGGCGTACGCCGACGCTGTCAGGCACCTGTTCGGGCTCGAGGAGGAGCGGCCGTGAGCGAGGACGACCGGCGCCGCATCGAGCGTCCGCTGCCAGTGGTCGCCCCGTCGGCCTTCCTGCGCGTTCGCCGCGGCACGACCGCCTGCGGCCGCAGCTCGCGCGGAAGGAGGGCGCTCTGTGCTCGTTCGCATCGGGTCTCGCGGCTCTAGGCTCGCTCTGACCCAGGCCGAGCAGGCGGCCGCCTCCCTACGTCGTGACGGAGTCGAGCTTGCGTTCATCCCGATCACGACCGCGGGTGACCGCGACCGGTCCAGCCCCTTCGGCCAGATCGGCGAGCGGGGCGTCTTCGTCAAGGAGCTCGAGGAGGCGCTGCTCGGCGGCCGCATCGACGTCGCGGTCCACTCGGCGAAGGACATGACGTCCACGGATACGGCCGGGCTCTCCGTCGGCGCCTACCTGCCGCGAGACGATCCGCGCGATGCGCTCGTCGGCGCGACCGAGCTCCGCGCGGGGATGCGCATCGGCACAGCGTCGGCGCGGCGGCGCGCGCAGCTGCTGGCACTCGATCCGACCATCTCGGTCGAGCCGCTGCGCGGCAACGTCGAGACCCGCCTGCGCAAGATGCGCGAGCGCGCGCTCGACGCGGTCGTCCTCGCAGCGTGCGGCCTCGACCGGCTGGGGCTGGCCGACGAGATCGGCCTGCGGCTGGAGCCGGACGTCATGCTCCCGGAGGCGGCGCAGGGCGCGCTTGCGCTGCAGGTGCGGGAAGCCGAGCAGGCGCTCGTCGAGCACGTCGATGATCCCGAGACGCGACGGCGCGTCGAGCTCGAGCGCCGCTGTGTCGCGGCCGTCGGCGCCGGCTGTCTCGCGCCGGTTGCCGCCCACCATGACGGTGCACATCTACGGGCGCTCGTCGCGGACGAGGACGGCGCCTGGATCGAACGGGCCGAGGGCGGCGATCCCGAGCAGCTCGCCGCCGGGCTCCTCGCGGCCCGCGCGGCCCGCCTGGCCGCGTGAAGGTCATCGTCACCCGGCCGCGCGCGCAGGCAGGGCCGCTCGTCGAGCGGCTCGAGGCGCTCGGGGCCGAAGTTATCGAATGCCCGCTGATCGAGATCGAGCGCATCTCGGACGACCCTGTCGATGCCGCCGGGTACGACTGGGTGGTCGTCACGAGCCCGAACGGTGCGGCGGAGCTTGCCCGGCGGGGCCGCAACCTGCCTCGCCTCGCAGCCGTCGGGCCGGGCACCGCCGAGGCACTGCGCGAGCATGGTCTCGAGCCGTCGTTCGTACCGACGGAGTCGTCGCAGGAGGGCCTGCTCCGCGAGTTTCCGAGACCGCCGGGCCGCGTGCTCTTCGCCGCAGCCGCGGGGGCCGGGCGGACGGCCATCGACGGTCTGGAGGCCGACCACCTCCCGCTGTACCGGACACGGCTGCTCGAGCCGGAGCCGCCCGACGGCGACGTCGTCGTCCTCGCCTCCGGGTCGGCGGCGCGCGCCTACGCGGGCATCGGCGGCCGCGCGCCGGCCGTGTCGATCGGCGCCGTGACGTCGCAGGCCGCTCGCGCTTGCGGGCTCACGGTCGTGGCCGAGGCGGGCTCGCACGACCTCGAGGGACTGGTCAGCGCGGTTGCAGATCTGATGAACTCCGCTCGGCCATGACAGTCATCACCTTCCTCACGGACTTCGGGCTCGAGGACGATTTCGTCGGCACCTGCCACGGGGTGATCGCCCGGATCGCTCCGGAGGCGCGCGTGATCGACATCACGCACGGCATCGGCGCGCAGGCGGTGCTCACGGGCGGGCTCGTCCTCCGCTCGACGATCGCGTACATGCCGGTCGGCGTCCATCTCGCCGTCGTCGATCCGGACGTCGGGGGCAATCGCCGCGCCGTCGCGGTCGCCACCGCGGACGGGCGCACGTTCGTCGGGCCGGACAACGGCCTGCTGATGCTCGCCGTCGACGAGCTCGGCCTCGCCGCGGCGCACGAGATCACCGACGAGCGCTACCTGCTCCCGAACGTGTCGAAGACGTTTCACGCCCGCGACATCTTCGCCCCAGCCGCCGCGCATCTGGCGGCCGGTGTCGCGATCGGCGAGCTGGGCGCCGCCGTCGACCCCGAGACGCTCGTCAGGCTCGAGGTACCCGAGCCCGCGGTGGGGCGCAACCAGATCTCGACGACGGTGCTCGTGGTCGACCGGTTCGGCAACGTTGCCACGAACGCGCGCAGCGAGCATCTCGAGTCGCTCGGGATCGAGGACGGCGAGCGCGTCGAGATCAGGCTGACGCTCGACCGGTACTTCGCAGTCGTCGCGCAGTCCTTCGCCGACGCGCCCCCGGGCGAGCTGATCCTCTTCGAGGACTCCTACGGCTACATCTCCCTCGCGATCAGCCGTGGAGATGCAGCGCGGCTCACCGGCGTCGCAGCCGGCGACGAAGTCCGCATCGCCCGCGTATGACGTTCGGCCAGCAATTCGCGAGGCTCGTCACCGTGACGGTCGTCCGGTGGCCGCGGCTCTGGGGGCTCTTCCGCGGCCGGCTGACGCGGAGCTTCGATCGCCTCGCGCCCGAGTGGGACACGACGCGCGCCTCGCCGACGCGCCTCGACGCGATCAGCGCCGCTCTCGACGCCGTCGCGTCGCCGCCCGCGGCTGTGCTCGACCTCGGCACCGGAAGCGGCGCGGTCGCCCGGCACCTCGCCGCGCGATGGACAGGCGCGCAGGTGACGGGCGCCGACGTCTCGGAGGGAATGATCGCTGCGGCGCGCCACGCTGCGACAACCGACCGCGAGCGCTACGTCGCGGCCGACGCGTCCGCACTGCCGTTCGAGGACGGCGCGTTCGAGCTGGTGGCGCTGAACAACATGATCCCGTTCTTCGACGAGCTGGCGCGCGTCACGGCGCCGGGCGGGCATGTCGCTGTTGCCTACAGCCGCGGGCCCCAGACGCCGATCTGGGTGCCGCTCGACCGGGTCCAGCGCGAGCTCGGGCACCGCGAATTCACGCACTTCGCGACCTTCTCCGTCGGCGAGGGCGTCAGCCTCCTTGCCCGGAAGCAGGATCGGTCGTAAGCTTTTTGGCACAGGGACGTTCGCGACGCGGTAGCACCGGTCCGGACGTCTCTTTTCGTGCGGCTACACTTGCCGCGCCGCCAGCCCGAGCAGGGACGCGGCGGGGCGAGGTAGCTCAGTTGGTAGAGCACACGGCTGAAAACCGTGGTGTCGCCGGTTCAAGTCCGGCCCTCGCCATTCCCGGTGCCGCGCCCCGCTGACCTCGCCCAACAGCGCGTCAAGCACAGCTGGGCGGTTTAATCCCGCGGATGAGCGCGAGGCGGTCGGTGGCGGTGATCGGCGCGGGGCTCGACCTCGGTCAGGGGCGCCGCGGCGTCGACATGGGCCCGTCGGCGATCCGCTACGCAGAGCTGAACGGCCGGCTGCGCGAGTTGGGCCTCGAGGTCGACGACTGGGGCGACGTCGGCTCGCCCGTACCCGAGCGGACCGAGGAAGGCAACCCGAACGCGCGCTACCTCGGCCCGATCAAGGCCGTGTGCGAGCAGATCGCCGGCCTCGTCAGCGACGCCGTCGAGAAAGGGCACATCCCGCTGACACTGGGCGGCGACCACTCGATCGCGATGGGGACGCTCGGCGGGATGGCGAAGGCCCGCGGACCCGGCGCCGCGCTCTGGATCGACGCACACGGCGACCTCAACCGTCCTTCGACGTCGCCGACCGGCAACGTCCACGGCATGCCGCTGGCCGCGGCGCTCGGCGCGGCCGGCCCCGAGTTCGAGTCCGATGTCTATCCCGTGCCGTCCCTGACGCGCGTCGCGCTGATCGGCATCCGCTCGCTCGATCCGGGCGAGCGTGATCTGATCCGCGAGCTCGACGTCCGTGCGTTCACGATGAGCGAGATCGACAAGCTCGGCCTCGAGCGCGTGCTGCGTGAGGCGCTCGCGTATCTGGCCGGTGCGCCGTTCCTGCACGTCAGCCTCGACCTCGACGCGGTCGATCCGATGTTCGCGCCCGGCGTCGGCACACCGGTTCGCGGCGGGCTCTCCTACCGTGAGGCGCACCTGGCGCTCGAGCTCGTCGCCGAGTCGGGTCTCCTCGACTCGCTCGACGTCGTCGAGGTGAACCCGATCCTCGACCGCGAGAACGAGACCGCGAAGCTGGCCGTCGAGCTGGTCGCGAGCGCGCTCGGCGCGCGGATCCTCTAGGAGAAGAAGTGAGCTTGAGCGATGCCGATGCCTATGACCGGTTCATGGGCCGCTACTCGAGGCCGCTGTCGGTCCCCTTCGCCGATTTCGCCGGACTCCCGCTCGACGGCCGGGTGCTCGACGTCGGATGCGGCCCCGGTGCGCTGACCGCGGAGCTCGTCCGGAGGGCCGGGCCGGGACGCGTCACGGCGGTCGACCCGTCCGAGGAGTTCGTCGCGGCCCTACGCGGCCGCCATCCCGGAGTCCAGGTCATCCGCACGCCGGCTGAGGATCTGCCGTTCGAAGGAGGCAGCTTCGATGCGACGCTCGCCCAGCTCGTGGTCAACGTCATGGACGATCCGGTCGCAGGTCTCCGTGAGATGGCGAGGGTGACGCGGGACGGCTGCGTCGTCGCCGCATGCGTGTGGGACTTCACCGACGGCGGCCCGATCGGTCCGTTCTGGGATGCCGCCAAAGCGCTCGATCCTGAGGTCGAGACTGGGTCTGTCTGCCCCGGCAGCAGGGCCGGCCACCTGGCCGACCTCTTTCGCGCGGCTGGAATCGGCGACATCGTCGACGGCGCCGTCACGGTGGACGTCGAGCACGCCACGTTCGAGGACTGGTGGGAGCCGTTCACCCTCGGCGTCGCCCCGTCGGGTGCGCACGTCGCCGGCCTCGAGCCCGATCGGCGCACGGCATTGCGCGAGCTCTGCCGGGAGAGGCTGCCGGAGCCACCGTTCGTAGTCTCGGCGAAGGCCTGGGTGGCGCGCGGCGCAGCTTGACGCCGAGGAGCGCTACTCCTCGTAGTAGACGCGGCCCTTCAGCTCGTCGGGCAAGCAGTCGACCTCGAAGCCGGCCGGGTCGTCGTGCGGGTACACGTAGCCGACTCCGCGGCCGAGCTTACGGGCGCCCGGGTAGGCGGCGGACCGGAGAGCTGCCGGCGGGGAGAGGTGGCCGTGCTCACGTACGTCCTGCGTCGCCCGGCCGATCGCCACCGTCGACGCGTTCGATTTCGGCGCCCGCGCCAGGTACACCGCAGCCTGCGCGAGGTTGTGTCGCGCCTCGGGCAGCCCGACGTGCTCGACCGCCTGCGCAGCCGCAACCGCGACGAGCAGCGCCTGGGGGTCAGCGTTCGAGATGTCCTCGGAGGCGAGCACGATCATGCGACGGGCGATGAACCGCGCGTCCTCGCCGCCTTCGAGCATCGCGGCGAGGTAGTAGAGCGAAGCCTGCACGTCGCTCGCGCGCGTCGACTTGATCCACGCGGAGATGAAGTCGTAGTGGCGGTCTCCCCCTTGTCGTAGACGAGCGGGCGCTTCCGGGCTGCGTCGTCGACGTGGCGCGCATCGACGTCGACGCCTTCCGCACGCGCCGTGTCGACGGTCAGCTCGAGGATGTTGAGCGCGTTGCGCGCGTCGCCGCCCGGCGCGGACCGCGATCAGCTCTTCGACCTCCGGCGCGACCGTCGCGCCCAGCTCGGCGGCGCCGCGCTGCACGACACCCCGCAGCGTCTCGATCGAGTGCGGCTCGAGCTCGTACACCTGCGTGCGGGAGAGCAGCGCCGAGTTGACCTCGAAGTACGGGTTCTCGGTCGTCGCCCCGATCAGGGTCAGCAGCCCCTGCTCGACCCCGGGCAGGAGCGCGTCTTGCTGCGCCTTGTTGAAGCGGTGGATCTCGTCGAGGAAGAGAATCGTCCGCCGGCCGCTGCCGCCGAGCCGCTCGCGTGCGCGCGCGAGCACCTCGCGCACGTTCGCAACCGTCGCCGAGACGGCCGACAGCTCCTCGAACTCGGCTCCGGTCGTCTGCGCGACGATCCGCGCCAGCGTCGTCTTTCCTGACCCGGGCGGCCCGTAGAGGATGAGCGACGGCACGCGGTCCTGTTCGATCGCGAGGCGCAGCGCTCGCCCTTTGCCGACGACGTGCTCCTGGCCCGCAAAATCGTCGAGCGTGACCGGACGAAGCCGCTGCGCGAGCGGCGCAGACGCCGCGAGGCGCCTGCCCGCGGCCTCGCTGAAGAGGTCGCTCACCCCGGAAGTATGCTCTTGGCGGTGGCTGAGATTTGGAGTGTTGGCAGCTACGAGCGCATCGCCGCGCGTCTGGCACCCGTCCAGGAGCAGTTGACGTCCCTGCTCGCGCTGCAGGCCGGTGAAGACGTTCTCGATGTCGGAACGGGCACCGGTGACGTTGCGATCCGCGCCGCCCGCCTGGGTGCGACGGTGACGGCGATCGACATCGCCGAGCCGATGCTCGCCAAGGCGCGCCGCCAGGCCGAGGAGTTCGGCGTCAACGTGCAGTTCGATCTCGGCGACGTCGAGTATCTGCCGTATGACGACGCGCGCTTCGACGTCGTCGCCTCCAACTTCGGCCTCGTGTTCGCGCCCGACCACGCGAATGTCGCCGCCGAGATCGCCCGGGTCACGCGGCCCGGCGGGCGGGTCGGCTTCAGCGCCTGGAAGCCCAACCCGAAGCTGAGCGACCTCTACCGCCGCTTCACCGAGGAGCCCCTCGAAGGCCGCGAGGCCTACGAATGGGGGCGCGAGGACCACGTCGAGGACATGCTCGGCGACGACTTCGAGCTCGAGTACGAGGACGGCACGCTCTGGATCGAGGCCGAGTCGGCCGAGGAGGTGTGGCAGCTCTTCTCCGAGTCGGCACCGCCGGTCGTCGCGCTCGCGTCGAAGCTGAGCGACGAGCGGCGCGAGGAGTTCCATCGGGCCTTCGTCGAACTCTACGATGGCTACCGGGTCGACGAGGGTGGGATCCGGGCCCCGCGGCGGTACCTGATCGTGCTCGGCAGACGCAAGTGACGGCAGGGTCGGAGGTCACCGACCTCCTGCAGCGGCTGATTCGGCTCGATACGACGAATCCGCCCGGGAACGAGTCGATCGCGGCCGAGCTGCTGCGCGACTACCTCGAGGCCGCCGGCGTCGATTGCACCCTGTACGCCCGGGAACCGGGCCGTGCGAATCTCGTCGCTCGCATCCCGGGTCGCGGCGACGGCCCGTCGCTGGCGTTCCTCTCGCATACCGACGTGGTGCTTGCGGACCCTGCCGAATGGTCGCGCGACCCCTTCGGCGGCGAGCTCGTCGGCGACGAGGTCTGGGGCCGAGGTGCGCTGGACATGAAGGGCGAGGTCGCGGCGTCGGCCGTCGCGGTCGCGACGCTCGCGCGCGAAGGCTGGCGCGGGTCCGGCGATCTCATCTTCGTCGCGGCGGCCGACGAAGAGGTCGGTGCCGGCTTCGGGCTGCAGTGGCTGATCGAGGCGCATCCGGATGCCGTCCGTGCGGACTTCTCCGTCAACGAGGGCGCGGGCGACCGTGTCGAGCTCGGAGGCAAGGTGCTCTATCTCTGCTCGACCGCGGAGAAGATGAGCTCGCCATTCCTACTGCAGGTCCACGGCCGAAGCGGGCACGCGGCGTTGCCCTCGATCGCCGACAACGCACTCGTCAAGGCTGCGCCGTTCATCGCGCGGCTGGGCGCCTTCGAGGTCGAGCCGCAGCTGATCCCGGAGGTCGAGGGCTTCCTGCAGGCGCTGCTCGGCGAGGTTCCTGCTCCGGGCGAGGCGCTGGCGGCTGCGCGCGCCGTCTCGCCGCTCGCCGGGGAGCTGATCGAGCCGCTGCTCGCGCTGACGGTCGCGCCGACCAGGGCGCACGCCTCCGACAAGCGCAACATCATCCCAGCACTCTGCGAGATCACCGTCGACACGCGCCTGCTGCCGGGCCAGACGCCCGCCGATGCAGCGGCCGCGATCCGCGCCTGGCTCGGTGAGGGCGACTACGACCTCGTGAACACCGAGAGCCAGGGCGGCACTCGCTCGCCGATCGACGGGCCGCTCTGGGATGCCGTGCGCGCGTTCATCGAGGAGGAGGAGCCCGGCGCGCAGGCTGTGCCTTTCTGCGTCGCGGGCTTCACCGACTCGCACTGGCTGCGGCAGGCGTTCGGCACCGTCGCATACGGCTTCTTCCCCTCCAGGGCGATGGATCCGGAGACGGCTGCGCGGCTGATCCACTCCGCCGACGAGCGCGTGCCCGTCGCCGACCTCGAGCTCGGCGTGCGCTGGCTCGTGCACGCGGCCCGGTCCGTCTGCGGCTGACCATGCTCGAGCTGCACGAGCCCGAGCGCGCCTTCGACCGCCTCGAGGCGTGGCTGGCGGAGGAGCTGCGCGACGGCGAGAGCGCCGACGTCTACCTAGGCTACGGGCTCTCCGAGCCCCTGCGGCGCGACCCGGCGCCGCCGCCACCCGAGCCGTGCCCGCTGCCGCTGCTAGCGGCCCGGAGACCCGATCCTCGCGCCAACTTGGCACAAGGTGGGTTCGCGGTCGGCGGCTGGGAGCCGACCTGGTCGACCGACGATTACGCGGCTGCGGTCGACGCCGTGCGCGCGGCGATCGGGCGGGGGGACGTCTACCAGGCGAACCTCGTCCAGCATCTCTCGGCCTCGTTCAGCGGCGACCTAGGAGCGCTCGCGGCGGCGCTCGCGCCGCTTCGCCCGCTTCATCCACGGCCACTCGAGGGAGACGGCTGGGCGATCGTCTCTGCCTCGCCCGAGCTCTTCCTGGCGCGCCGCGGCGACCGGCTCCTGACGATGCCGATCAAGGGCACGCGCCCCATCGGGGTTGACATCGACGACGAGAAGGACGCGGCGGAGCACACCATGATCGTCGATCTCGAGCGCAACGATCTCTCGCGTGTCTGCGAGCCGGGCACCGTGCGGTGGCCGCAGCTGATGGTGCAGCACGAGCTTGCCGGCGTGACGCATCTCGTCTCGACGGTCGAAGGGCGGCTCCGCCCCGGAGCCGCCCTCTCCCGGATCCTGGCGGCGCTGTTCCCGGGCGGCTCCGTCACCGGAGCACCCAAGGTCTCCGCGCTCGACCACATCGCCCGCCTCGAGCCCGTCGGCCGCGGCGCCTCGATGGGGGCGCTCGGCGTCATCCGGGCGAACGGCGACTTCGACCTGGCACTCACGATCCGCACGTTCGCGATCGCGGACGGGCGCATTCACCTCTGGGTCGGCGGTGGGATCGTCTGGGACTCGGAGCCGGAGGCGGAGATCGAGGAGTCGTGGGTCAAGGCCCGGCCGCTCCTGGCCGCGGTCGGCGGCCTCGTGCCGGCATGACGCTCCTGGCTGTCGCGGTCGCAGGCCGGGGTCTGGTCGCGGTCGACGAGCCCGTGTTCGCCGCGGATGACGAGGCGCTGCTGCGGGGCGGCGCGGCATTCGAGACGGTCCGGGTCTACGACGGCCGCCCGTTTCTGCTCGATCGCCACCTCGACCGGCTCGCCTATTCGGCGTCGGCACTCGCGCTGCCGGCGACGGACGGCGCGCGCGAGCTCGTCGAGCTCGTCGTCGGGGCCGCGACACCGCGACCACGTCCTCCGCGTCTACCGGACCGAGCGTGCGCTCGTGGCAACCGGTGCGGCGCTCCCGGGCGATCTCGACGTGCTCCGTGCACGCGGGCTGACGCTCGCGACGGTTGAGGCCGGGTCGCCGCCGGTCCTGGCCGGCGTCAAGTCGACGAGCTACGCCGAGGCCTTCGCCGCCCGCCGCGCCGCAGACGCCGACGACGTGCTCTTCGTTGACCACTCCGTCGTCCGCGAGTGCGCAACGGCGAACATCTGGTGGCGGAGCGGCGAGCAGCTCTACACGCCGGCCGCAGGGCCCGGCGTGCTGCCGGGCGTCACGCGGTCGTTTCTGCTCGAGCTCGCGACGACGGTCGAAGGCAGCTTCGCTCTCGAGGACCTCGAGCAGGCTGACGAAGCGTTCACCACCTCCTCGATTCGCGAGGTGATGCCCGTCGTCGCGCTCGACGGCCGCCCGGTCGGCGACGGCAGGCCTGGCCCCGCTGCCGAGCGGCTGCAGGCGGCGATCCGGCTACATTCCCTGCAATGACCGAGAAAGTTCGCCTCGGCGGGATGGCTCTGAGTAACGGCGTGCTGGTCCACGGGCCTCACTCGTGGGCGTGCGCCGTGCGGACGGACGACGGGACGTTGAAGGTGGTGGCGCGGCGCAAGCAGCTCCAGGCGGCGCGCGTGCGAAACCCGGTCCTCCGCGGCCCGGCGCGGCTGGCCGAGGCCTTTGCGCTCCTGCCCCAGGTCAAGCACGCGCTGCCGGAGGCGGAGCTCCCGTTCGCGCGTCCCCGCGTCCTCTTCTCGATGGTCGGCAGCGCCGCAGTCCTGCAGCAGGTGCGCAACTCGCCGATGCGCCCGCTGGCCCGCGAGTTGCTGACGGGCCTGCTCTCGGTGGCGCCGGCCGCTCTCGCGCTGCGCGGCGGCGATCTCGCCTCCTACCACGGTGCCGAGCACGTCTCGATCGGCAGCTACGAGCACGGGACCGACCGGCCGAAGGAGCACGAGCGCTGCGGGTCGCACCTGGTCGGGCCGATGCTCCTGACGACGGCGATCGGGAACCTCGCCGCCGAACGGGCCCCGCGGCGGTTCCGCTCCGCGGCCCGCGCGACGGCGACGCTCGGCTCGCTCGCCGCCTCGATGGAGATCTTCGGCTGGATGACGCGCAACCCGGCGCATCCGCTCTCGCGGGCGCTCGCCAAGCCGGGCCACGAGCTGCAGCACCGGCTGGGCACACGCGAGCCGACAGCCGAGCAGCTCGAGGTCGCCGAGGCGGCGCTCGGCGCCTGCCTGGAGTTAGAGGCCGAACATGATCACGACGCGTAACCGGCTCGATCCCTCGATCTTCGACCTCCCGATCGAGAAGATGCGGGCCGGCTATTACACCGACGCGTACTTCAACCACACCCGCGCGACGCTGCTGCGCGACGGCCGCCGGCCGATTGTCGTCCTACAGGTGTTCCAGAAGAGCCACGCCTACCTGGGCGGCATGGACGAGGCGATCGCGATCCTGAAGCTTTGCGCCGACGACTGGGAAGCGCTGACGGTGCACGCGCTCTTCGACGGCGATCTGCTCAACCCGTACGAGACCGTGCTGACGATCGAGGGTGACTACACGACGTTCGCGCATCTCGAGACGCTCTATCTGGGGACGCTCGCCCGCCGGACGCTGATCACGACGAACGTCGTCCGCGTCCTCGAGGCGGCAAACGGGAAGTCGATCATCTTCATGCCGGCACGCCACGATCACCACCGGGTGCAGACCGGCGACGGCTACGCCGCCTACGTCGCGGGCCAGATCGTCGGGGCGCCGATCGGCGTCACGACGGACGAGCAGGCCTCGTGGTGGGGTGGCACAGGAATCGGCACCGTCCCGCATGCGTTGATCGCCGCCTACGGCGGTGACACGGTCTCCGCGTCGAGGCACTTCGCCGACTGGGCCTCACCCGACATGAACGTGACCGTGCTCGTCGACTTCGAGAACGACTCGGTCCGAACCGCGCTCGACGTCGCGCACGCGCTCGGCCCGCGCCTGTGGGGGGTGCGCCTCGACACCTCGGAGTCGCTCGTCGACCGTTCGCTGTGGGAGGAGATGGGCGACTTCAAGCCGACCGGCGTCAACCCGCGCCTCGTGCATAAGGTCCGCGACGCGCTCGACGCGGCGGGCTTCGGCGACGTCAAGATCGTCGTCTCGGGTGGATTCACGCTCGAGAAGATCCGCGAGTTCGAGCAGGACGAGGTTCCCGTGGACGCCTACGGCGTCGGCTCGTCCCTCATCCGAGGTTCGAACGACTTCACGGGCGACATCGTCGTCACGGACGGCCGGCCGTCGGCCAAGGTCGGCCGCGGTCTTCGCCCCAACCCACGGCTGGAGCTCGTCACGTGAAGCGCATCCTCTGGGACGTGGATACACAGGTCGATTTCGTCCATCCGGAGGGCAAGCTCGCCGTCCCGGGCGCCGACGCGGCGCTGCCGGCGATGGCGCGACTCGTCGGTGCTGCCCGCACGGCCGGCGTTCCCCACGTCGCTTCCGGTGACGACCACGAGCTCACCGACGCGGAGATCTCCGAGACTCCGAACTACTCGGAGACGTATCCACCGCACTGCCTCCGCGGCACGCGCGGCGCGGAGAAGGTCCACGCGACCCTCCAGGCCGACCCGGTCCCGCTGGCGCTCACCGACGTGCCGGAACGGTGGCTGCGTGGCCGCGAGTTCCTGCTGCTGAAGAAGGATTTCGACGTGTTCACGAACCCGAACGCGGACAAGCTGCTCGAGCTGCTCGAGCCGGACGAGATCGTCCTGTTCGGTGTCGCGACCGACGTCTGCGACGACGCAGCGGTCCGCGGGCTCGTTGCGCGCGGCCATCGCGTCGTGTTCGTCGAAGAGGCGTCGCGCGGTCTCGACGCGGCCCGCACGGCGGCTTGCCTGAGCGCGTGGCGTGAGGCCGGGGTCGAGTTCGCCTCCCTCGAAGACGCGGTCGATCTGCTTCAGGCGGCTCCGGTCACTGCCGACAACTGAGCGATGCTCGCCTCCTCGGCCTTCCACAGCTTCATGTCCGATTTTGCGCTGACGTGGCTGCCGGTCCTGTTCTTCCTGCTCATGTGCGCGATCGTCTATCTCCTGTGGCGCACGGTCCGGCTGATGCCGCGCGTCAAGCCGACCGAGATCACGCCGGGCTCGGACTCGTCGGTCACATGGGACGACGTCGCCGGGCTCGAGGAGGCGAAGGAGGAGCTGCAGGAGATCGTCGACTTCCTGCGTGATCCCGGCCGTTTCGAGGCGCTCGGGGCGCGGGTCCCGAAAGGTGTCTTGTTCCACGGGCCGCCCGGCACCGGCAAGACGCTGGCGGCGAAGGCGGTTGCGCACGAGTCCGGCGCCCGCTTCTACGCCCAGAGCGCGTCCGCGTTCGTCGAGATGTTCGCCGGGCTCGGCGCGGCGCGGATCCGCACGCTGTTCGACGAGGCGCGCCGGAACGCACCCGCGATCGTCTTCATCGACGAGCTCGACGCGGTCGGCTCGACCCGCAGCGCGCACTCGTTCAACCGTGAGCAGGACCAGACGCTGAACCAGCTGCTCGTCGAGCTCGACGGCTTCGGGCCGCGCGACCAGGTAGTCGTGATGGGTGCCTCGAACCGGCTGCAGGATCTCGACCCGGCGCTGCTGCGTCCCGGCCGCTTCGACCGCCAGATTCTCGTTCAGCCCCCGGATCTGAAGGGCCGCGTCTCGATCCTGGCGGTGCATACACGCGGCAAGCCGCTCGACGAGACCGTCGACCTCGAGGCGATCGGGCGCCAGACGGCCGGGTTGACCGGCGCCGACCTGGCAAGCATCTGCAACGAGGCGGCGATTCATGCCGGCCGGCGCGGCGGTGCGGCTCTCTCGATGATCGACTTCGACAATGCGCTCGAGCGCGTCGTCGCCGGCCTGCAGCAGCGCCGCGTCGTCACGGACAAGGAGAAGCGGATCCTCGCCTACCACGAAGGCGGCCACGCGCTCGTCTCGCATCTCGTCGGCAACGAGCCGCAGAAGGCGACGATCATCGCGCGCGGGACGGCGCTCGGCTACGTCCTCCACCTGCCGGAGGAGGAGCGGTACCTCGAGACCAAGGACGAATTGCGCGACTGGATGGTGATGGCTCTCGCGGGACGTGCGGCCGAGGAGCTCGTGTTCGGACGGGTCACGAACGGCGCCGCCAGCGACCTGGAACGGGCGACCCAGATCGCCCGGGCGATGGTGTTCGAGTGGGGGATGGGCGACTCCGTCACCTCGCGCACGGTCCGCGCCGACGACTACGGGCTGTCCGAGGAGACGAAGCGCCTGCGTGACTCCGAGCAGGCCCGGCTCACCGACCAGGCGTACGCCGAATCGCTGCGGCTGCTCGGCATGCACCGTGCCGCGCTCGATCGCGTTGCGGCCGCGCTGCTCGACCGCGAGACGCTGTCGCGCGACGAGCTGGTCGAGGTCTTCAAGGGCGTCGAGTCGACGTCGCGCTCCTCGGACGCGGTCGGAGTCGTTCGGGTCCTCGGGGAGTGACGATCGCCGCGCCCGATTGGCCGCTCGAGACCGAGCGGCTCGTGCTGCGCCCATACGAGGAGCGCGACTTCGACGCATATCACGCGACCAGGTCGCAGCCCGAGGTGGCGCGCTACCTCTACGACGAGCCGCTCGGCCTCGATGAGGCGCGCGAGAAGCTCGGCCGGCTTGTCTCGGCACGAGGGCTCGAGGCGGCCGGCGACTGGTTGTCGGCGGTGGCAACGCTCCGTGAGTCGGGCGTGGTCGTGGGCGACGTCGCACTGCACTGGGTGAGCGTCCAGCATCGGACCGGAGAGATCGGCTTCGTCTTCGACCCGGCCCACCAGGGGCGGGGGTACGCGACCGAAGCTGCCCGCGCCGTCGTGGACTGGGCGTTCGGGTCGTTCGGCCTGCACCGCATGATCGGCCGCACCGAGGCCCGCAACGCCGGGTCGGCGCGCGTGCTCGAGAAGCTCGGCATGCGGCTCGAGGCTCACCTCGTCGAGAACGAGTGGGTCAAGGGCGAATGGCAGAGCGAGCTCGTGTACGCGATCCTGGACCGGGAGTGGACCGGATAGCGATCCATCACATCGGCATCGCCGTCGACGATCTCGACAGCGCGATCGCCATCTACGGCTCGCTGTTCACCGGCTCGGTCGAGCATCGCGACGTCGTCCCCGATCAGGGCGTCGAGGCGGCCTCGATTCGCATCGGCCCCTCACGGATCGAGCTTCTGTGCCCATTGAGCGCCGAGACGCCGGTCGGGCGCTTCATAGCCGGGCGTGGGCCGGGCCTGCACCATGTCGCGTTCGAGGTCGCAGATCTGCGCTCGGAGCTGGCTCGGCTGCAGAACGACGGCGTCGAGCTGATCGACGAAGAGCCGCGGCTCGGGCTGTTCGGGCTCCAGGTCGCGTTCATCCATCCGCATGCGACCGGCGGGGTTCTGGCAGAGTTGGTGAGCAATGGACGCAGCTGAGCGCATCCGGATCGAGATCGCCTTCGACGGGCAGCAGGTGCTGTCGGTCCTCGTCGCGGCCGACGCAGCGGACGAGTTCGACCGCGCGCTGGCCGGGCAAGGCAACGGATCGTTTTCCTTCGATGCCGAAGACGGCCGCTACACGGTGTCGCTCGCGCGGGTCGTGTACGTCAAGCGTTTCGCGCGCGAGAGCCGCGTCGGCTTCGGCGCCGTCGCGTAGCTCCGGCGCGGAGTGGCGCTCGAAGTCGGGATCGTCGGGCCGTCAGGCGGCGGCAAGACCGCGCTCTTCACCGCGCTGACGAAGACGGGGGGCGGCGAGTACGGGAAGACGAACGTCGGCATGGCACCGATCGCCGACGAGCGTCTCGGCGCGCTCGCCGAGGTCGTGCACGCGCGCAAGGTCACGCCTGCGACGATCCGGGTCCAGGACGTGCCGGGAGCCGGCGAGGCGCAGCTCGGCAACCTGCGGCAGGTCGACGCTCTGCTCGTCGTCCTCCGCGGCTTCGGGCCGGACGCGGACCCGGCGGGCGACCTCGAGACATTCAAGCTCGAGCTGCTCGTCGCCGACCGGGACCACGTCGAGCGCCGGCTCGAGCGCGTCACGAAGCAGGCGAAGTCCGGCGACGCGAAGCTTCGGGTCGAGGTCGACGAGCTGACGCGGATTCTCGCCCACGTCGACGCGGGTGGAGCGCTGGTGGACTACCCGGGCACGCTGCCCGGCGAGCTCGAGCCGCTGACGACGAAGCCGATGATCGCCCTCGAGAACGGCCCGGGCGGGATCGACCTGAAGCTCGAGGCCGAGCTGGCCGAGCTTCCGGAGGAGGAGGCGGCAGCGTTTCGCGACGGCGGCGAGTCGGCACTCGACGAGATCGCGGGGAAGTTGAGGGACGCGCTCGACCTGATCACGTTCTTCACCGCGGGCGAGAAGGAAACCCGGGCGTGGACGCTCACGAACGGCGAGTCGGCGCTCGACGCGGCCGGAACGATCCACTCCGACATCGCGCGCGGTTTCATCCGTTGCGAGGTGATCGACTGGAGCGACCTGGTGGCCCTCGGCTCGCACGCGGAGGTCTCGCGTCAGGGCAAGCAGCGCCTCGAGGGGAAGACGTACGTCGTCCGCGACGGCGACGTTCTGAACATCCGCTTCAACGTCTGACTCGAGTCAGACTCACGTCTGACGACCCCGCCCGTCCGCGTCCTCGATCCGACGGTGCGCCCGGCGTCCTTTGCCCGGTTTCAAGTCGGATCGCCAGAACGTCGGAAAGCCGCTCTGCGCCTGGGATTGCCGGACCCGGACACACTTTCGTTCCGACCTGGTCGCACTTCCGTGTGTCAGACGTGAGTCTGACTGGAGTCAGACGCAGGGGTCGGGTCACGCGCCGATCAGGACGACCCCGGCGAGGGTCAGGATGATCCCTGCCTTCTGCGCGCCCGCGACGTGCTCGTGGAGGATCGACGCTGCCAGCAGGACGGTCACGATCGGGTAGAGCGAGGCGAGCACGGCCGTGAGGCTGACCAGGCCGTGCGCCGAGGAGGCGGCGAACAGGACGTTGCCGAGCGTGTCGCCGACGCCGACGGCCGCCACGAAGGCGAGGTCGCGCGGGCGCAGGCGCAGGTCGGTCGGGCGGGCGGCGACCGCCGCCGCGACGAGGAGGAGCGCGGTCGAGCGGAAGACCAGCGACGCCCACCAGAAATCGACCTTGCCCGCGGCGTGCATCCACGGGAAGTAGAGCCCGAAGCCGAGCGCGGCGAGGAGCGCCAGCCCGACGCCGGTCGCGACCCGCCGCGAGCCTTCGTGATGTTCGACCGACGCGAGCACGACGCCGACCAGCGCGGCCGCGATCCCGAGAATCTGCCAGCCAGACGGGCTGTCGCCCGTTGCGATCCCGAACGCCACCGGGATGACGGCCGATACGCCGGCGATCGGTGCGACGACGCTCATCGCTCCGACCTGCATGCCGCGGTAGTACGCGTACAGGCCGGCTGTTCCGCATACCCCGGCGGCGATCGCGAAGAGCACGCCCGCACCGCGCGGCCCTTCGCCTCGCACGGCGACGGCGATCGCGATCGACAGGAGCCCGCCGATCTGCGCCCAGAACAGAACGCGCAGCGTGCCGAGCGTTCGGCTGATGAGCGGCCCGGCGAAGTCGGCGACGCCCCACGCGAGACTCGCCCCGAGGGCGAGCAGGAGCGGCGTCAATCGACGCGGCGGGTCGCGGCAACCGCGTCCAGCTGGTTCGCGTGGTACAGCACCGACGCCTCCGCGGTGCGGGTGGCCCGCGCGTCGTGGTGCACGGCGACGCAATGTACGAGCTCGGCGAGCTGCGACGCGGTCAGCCCCTCGGCATGACCCTCGATAAGCCGCGTGCCCAGGTGGACGTGTCCGAGCAGGCGGCCCTCGTCGGTGACGGCGAAGGCTGGGCCGCGCCCCAGCTCGACCGTGCGGCCCACGTCGTGCAGGAGCGCGGCCGCCAGGAGCAGGTCTGAGCGGAGACGCCGGTGCAGCTGCGCCGTCTCACGGCAGAGCGTGGCGACGCCGACCGTGTGCTCGAGCAGGCCGCCGGCGTAGGAATGATGGTCGTCCGGCGTCGCCGGATAGGCGGCGAGCTCGCAGGCACCGAGGACGTTCCGCACCGTGGAGGCCAGGCCCGGGTGCGTCAGCTCGGCGACGAGAAACTCGATGAATCCGGCCAGCTCGTCTGCGTCTCGCCGGATCGCCGGAGTCAGCGACGCCGGGTCCACGTCGGATGCTTCGAGCGAGCGCACGTCCAGCTGCAGGCGGTCGCGGAACTTCTCGACGCGGCCGAGGACGCGCACGGCGTCGCCCTCGCCGAATCGCCCGTCGAGAAGCTCGACGTCGTTCCAGACCCGGGCTTCGATGCGGCCGGTCGGATCGACGAGCTCGAGTGCCAGGTACGCAGCGCCGGACTTGGTGCGCAGCTTGCGCTTCAGGCGCACCGCGTAGACGGCCTCGACGACCCGGTCTTCCGCCAGCTCCGCGATCGTCACAGCGGCAGTCTAGTTCCGGGCCCAGATACGGAAGCCGTCGCCGTCACGGCTCGTTGCGACGCTGTCGAGCAGCTCCGCTGCCGCTCGCCGGCGCCATCCGAACGGTCCGGCGAGATCGGCCGCAGTGAGCTCTCCCGCCTGGTCGAGCACGAGCCGCGTGAGGAGGCGGCGCGCATCCTCACGCTCGGGGAGCGCCGCAGGCAGCGCCCATTTGCGCGCGACGAGGTCGTGTGCGATCGCGCCCCACGGCCCGTCCTGCTCGACGAGATACCCGTTCGTGACGACGAGCCTGCGGTGCAACGCCGCGACGATCCGGTCGAGCTCCCGCTTGGGCAGGCCGGTCAGATCGCGCAGCTGCGGGCCTGTCAGCGGCCCCTCGCTCGGTGATCGCCGCGACGACCGTCTGCTCGTCCGCCGACGGCTCGTTCAGCTCGACTGAGGCCGCGAGCACCGGCACGAGCCGAGGTGCGACGCACGTCGCAACGCGCGCGACATGCTTGCCGACGCACGCGAGACCCTGCAGCGGGAGGTCGTCCTTCGCGCCCCAGAGGAACCCCATCTCCTCGGTCCAACGTACGAACCCTCCATCCGCGTCGCGCACCGCCCACTGCCGCTCGGGCGAGCCGTTGACCTGCTCCCACAGCGAAGGCAGGACCACGTCGGCCTTCGGAAACACGAGCGCCAGCCCGACGTCGTCGATCCAGGCTGCCGCGGCCTCGAGCGTGCGCACCATTAGGCTCCAAGCATGCCGACGGTGAGGCCGTTCCGAGCGCTGCGCTACGACACTGCCGCCGCCGGCCCGCTCGCCGATCTCGTCGCTCCCCCGTACGACGTCATCTCGGACGAGGCACGCCTCGAGTATCTGGCGCGCAGCCCGTACAACGTCGTTCATCTCACGCTGCCCGAGTCCGAGGAGCAGGCGGGCCGGGACGTCGCAGCGTGGCGCTCGGGCGGAGTTCTCGCCGAGGAGCCCGAGCGCTACTGGTGGATCGCCCAGGACTACGTCGGCCCGGACGGCGTCGCCCGCACGCGCGAAGGCTTCGCCGCGTCGGTCCCGGTGACGCCGTACGAGGATGGCGACGTGCTCCCGCACGAGCGAACCCACGCCGGCCCCAAGGAAGGCCGTCTCCGTCTCCTTCGCGCGACGCGGACGCAGCTCGAGCCGATCTTCCTTCTCTACGACGCCGATCCGCTGCTCGCGCGGCCGGACGGCGCGCCGCTGCTCGATGTCGACGAGGGTGGCGTGCGCACCCGCGCCTGGCAGGTCGGAGGCGGCGAGCTTCACCTGGCGACACCGCTGCTGATCGCCGACGGCCACCACCGCTACGAGACGGCTGTCGCCTACCGTGCCGAGAATCCCGAGGCGACCCACACGTTCGCCGTTCTCGTCTCGGCGCGCGCGCCTGGGCTCGAGATCTTCCCCACCCATCGCCTCGTGCAGGAGCTGGGTGACGTGCCGGGCGAGGCGATCGACCGGCCGAACGGCGGCGTGACGCTGTATCGCGATGGGAGCTACACCCGTGTCGCGGCCGACGACGACTTCGGACCGCGTGTCGTCGAGTCGCTCGCGCCCACGGGCGTGACGTACACGGCGTATGCGGACCAGGCGGTCGCAGCGGTCGATCGCGGCGAGGCGAAGGCGGCGTTCCTGCTCGAGCCCGTCACGGTCGAACAGGTCGCGCGGTTCGCCCACGCCGGCGAGGCGATGCCGCCGAAGTCGACGTTCTTCTACCCCAAGCTCACCTCCGGGCTCCTGTTCCACCCGGTATGAGCCCCTGGCTCGAGCTGTGCCGCGCAGCGCGCGACGATGTGGCGCGCGTGCTCGAAGAACTGCCGGGCCGCGCCGAACGGGAGCCGGTCGTCGGCGCCGGCCAGGGCGGCGACGAGACGACGGCGATCGACGCGGCTGCCGAGCGTGTGATTCTCGCTCGCTTCAAGGACGAAGACGTGCGCATCGTCAGCGAGGAGGTCGGAAGTTACGGCGACGGCCGCTGGACGGTGGTCGTCGACCCGATCGACGGCTCGCTGAACGCGAAGCGCGGGATCCCTTTCTTCTCCATCTCGATCGCGGTCGCCGACGGCAGCACGATGGACGACGTCGTCTTCGGCTACGTGTTCGACTTCGGGACACGCGAGGAGTGGACCGCGACCCGCGGAGGCGGCGCACTCCTCAACGGTCGCGCCCTGACGCAGCTGCCGAAGGACGAGCTGGAGATCCTCTCGTTCGAGGCGACCACGACGTCGTATGTCGCCGAGAACGCGGCGAGCTTCGACGGCCTCGCCCATCGCCTGCGGGTGATGGGCTCCCTGGCGATCACGCTCTGCCATCTCGCCGCCGGGCGGTTGGACGGCGTCGTCTCGCTGAAGAGCGCGCGCTCGGTCGACATCGCGGCGGCGCAACTGCTGGTCCGGGAGCGTGGGCTTGCGATCGACCTGCCCGACGATCCGCCATTCGGCGCGGCCCCGCTCGATCTCGTCCCGCGCTCACGGGTCGCGGCCGCCGGGAACCCCGAACTCTGCGCCCGCCTGGCTCGGGCGCTACCCTCGCGCTGATGGCCACCGAGACGCAGATCGTCGAAGCGCTCGGCCGCGTGATCGACCCCGAGCTTCGGCGCCCCGTGACGGAGCTCGACATGGTTCGCGGCGTCGAGATCGACGACGGTGCGGTCACAGTGACGATCGCGCTGACCGTCGTCGGCTGCCCGCTGCGATCCTCCTTCGAGCAGCAGGTTGCGGAGCACGTCGGCACGCTTCCCGGCGTCAGGTCGGTCTCGCTCGAGTTCGACGTGATGACGCCCGACGAGCGTGCGGCGCTCACGACCAAGCTACGCGGGGGAACCGAGGACCGCGGCATTCAGCTTTCGGCGACGACACGGGTGCTCGCCGTCGCCTCGGGGAAAGGTGGAGTCGGGAAGTCGACGCTGACGGTGAACATCGCAGCGGCTCTGGTCGCGCTCGGACGCGAGGTCGGGATCCTCGACGCGGACATCTACGGCCACTCGATCCCTCACATGCTCGGCATTCGCCAGAAGCCGGTGATGGTCGACAAGATGATCGTGCCGCCGGTCGCGCACGATCTGAAGCTGATGTCGATCGGGTTCTTCCTCGACGACAACCAGCCTGTGATGTGGCGCGGACCGATGCTGCATCGTGCGTTCGAGCAGTTTCTGCAGGACGTCCACTGGGGCGAGCTCGACGTGCTGCTCGTCGACATGCCGCCCGGAACCGGGCGACGTCTCCATCTCGCTCGGACAGTTGCTGCCGCGAGCGGAGACGGTCGTCGTGACGACCCCGCAACCGCTTGCGCAGGAGGTCGCTTCTCGCGCTGCGACGATGGCGCAGAAGACGGGCCTGCGTGTCGCCGGCGTCGTCGAGAACATGAGCTCCGACGTCTTCGGCTCGGGCGGTGGCGACCGCCTGGCTGCTGAGCTCGGCGTGCCGGTCCTCGGCCGCGTTCCGCTGGCCGCCGAGCTGCGTGAGTCGGGCGACGTCGGCGTGCCGCTCGTCGTCCTGGATCCGGACTGCGACGCCGCGCAGGCGGTCTTCGAGATCGCCCGCACGATCGATGAGCAGCGTGTCGGCGGGTTCACCAAGACGCTGCCGCTCGTCTCCTGACGTGGTCGCAGCTGCGTTCTTCGACCTCGACCGAACGCTGATCCGCCGCTCGTCGGTCCTCGCGCTCGCTCCATCGTTCCAGAAGCGTGGGCTCATCTCGCGCGCCGATCTCGCCAGGTCGGCGTTCTGGCAGGTGTTGTTCGTCGTGCGCGGCGCGAGCGCCGCCCGCGTGAAGTCGGCGGCGGAAGACGGGATGACGATTCTCGAAGGGTTCTCGGTCGCGGAGATGCAACAGCTCGTCGATGACGCGATGGAGCCTGTGCTCCGACCGCTCGTCTACGCCGAGCCGCTGCGCCTGGTGCAACAGCACCGCGACCGCGGCGAGAAGGTGTACGTCGTCTCCGCGACGCTGCAGGAGATCGTCGAGCGCGTCGCAGACGACCTGGGCTTCGACGGGGCGATCGGCTCGACCTGCGAGATCGTCGACGGTGTCTATACAGGCAGGACGATCCGCGCGGCGCACGGCGAGGGAAAGGCACAGGCGCTGCGCGAGCTGGCGCAGATCGACGACCTCGATCTCGCCTCGTCGACTGCGTACTCCGACTCGTACAGCGACGTCCCGTTCCTCGAGGCGGTCGGTCACCCTGTCGCCGTCAATCCCGACCGGCGGTTGAGGAAGATCGCGCGCCTCCGCGGCTGGCCCACGATCACGTTCTCCGCCCGTGCGGCCTGACGAGGCCCGTCCGCGGCTCGCGGCGCTCGGGTTCGCCGACGGAGACGTCGAGACGCTGGCGGAGCACTTTCTCGACTGCGAGCGAAGGGGGCAGCTGGGGCACGGGCTTTCACGGATCGAATGGCTCGAGACGTGGGACGCGCTTCCCTCGGGCCGTGCTCAACGCCTCGTCTCGGAGGAGGGGTACGAGCTGTGGGACGGCGAGGGCACGCTCGGCTATCTCTCGCTCGCGGCGGCGGTCGAAGCCCAACTCGCCGCGCCACCCGAGCGGGCACGCGTGGTCGTCTGCACCCGCACGTTTCCGACCGGCGCACTCGGCTACTGGGCGCACAAGCTGGCAGCCGGCGGCCTGGTGGCCCTGCTGACCGCGAACTCGCCGCGGCGCCTGCCCCCGCCCGGCGGCGGGCCGGAGCTCGCCGGCACGAACCCGCTTGCGATCGCGATCCCGTCCGGTAACGGCCGGCCGGTCGTCGCCGACGTCTCGATGGGCGCCGTGACGTATGGGGCGGTCCTGGCCGGGCTCGCCGGGCCGGACGAGCTTGTCCCGTTCGGCGGCGCGCAGTCCCACAAGGCGTTCGCGCTCGCAGTCGGCCTGCACCTGCTCGTCGATGCGCTGACGCCCGACGACGGCTTCGGGGCGGTGCTGGTCGTCGCGCAGCCGCAGGCGGATCCGGTGCCCGCGCTGCGCGAGTTGGCCGCGGGAGCCCGCCTCCCGGGCGATGGGTACTAGGCCGGGAACCCGGGCTCGGCGCGGATCGCGGCGAAGTCGGGGTCGGAGCGGGCGTTCTCGGCCCATTTTGGCTCGAGCTCGATCGCGCGCTCCAGATGGAGGAGCGCGTCGAGGTCCCGGCCGGCGAGCGACTCGATGCAGGCGAGGTTGTACAGCAGAGCCGGATGGTCGGGCCGTTCGGCGAGTGCCTGCTGGTGAATGGCGATCGCCTCGTCCCAATCGCCACGGTTGACGGCGGGGACGGCGGCGAACATCGCCTCCCAGGCCGAGACGACGTGCGGCTCCCCCGGCTTGCCGCCCAGTGCCAGCACGACGGTGTCGCTGTCGAGCGCAACAGCCCCTCGGCGGAGAGACGGCTCGCGGAGGAAGACGAGCTGGCCGGGGCCAAGCTCGTGGTCCGAGCCGTCGACGGTAAACCGGGCTCGACCACGCATGACGAGGTAGATCTCCTCATGTCCCGAGGCTGCTCTCGGAATGCTCTTCGACGATCTGCCCGCCGGCCTCTTTCGCCGTGTACGCGTTGACGCCGAACGCGCGAATCCCGAAGTGCCGTCGGATCGGCCGCCAGACGAACCCGTCCGGCATCTCGATCGCCTCGAGATCGTCGACGTGCGTCCAGGTCACGACATCGCCTCGCCGTAGCGCGGGTCGTCGCGCAGCGAGTCGAGATCCGTGTCGGTCTGTGCGTAGGTGCGCACCTCGTCGCCGCCTCCGGCTACCGCCTGGCGCAGGTGCTCGAAGGCCGCGGCGCTCTCCCCGGCGAGCGCTTCGAAGCACGCGGCGTCGTAGGCGCCCTGCCAGGCGTCCGGGTCGCGGGCGAGCGCCTCCTCCACCGTCTTCCGGCCGGCGATGGCGTCCCCCGCACGGAGCTGGGCAAACGCCACGGCAAAGTCCTCCCACCGGGAGGGCGTGAACGCCCGCCCGGGCTCCGCACCGACCGCGAGCACGACGGTGTCCGGCTCGAGCGCGGTTGCCTCACGCAGCGTGTCAGGCGGTAGGTGTACGAGTGTCCCGACGGGTGCTTCGAATGCCTCTTCTTCGAGCGTGAACTGCGCCTTGCCGCGCAGCACGACGTACAGCTCCTCGTGGCCTTTCGGCTCGCGGTGGCGCTCGATCACGTGATCGCCGACCTGCCGGCCGAGCCACGCGTTCACGCCGAACGGCCGGAAGCCGACGCGCCGGCGGAGCGGCAGCAGGATCTGTGTGCCGGCAGTTGACGGGTACTGCTCGAGGTCGTCGATGGAGAGGATCTCGTAGCCGGCGTCGCTCACCGCGCGCGCAGCTCCCGCAGCACGACGGGGTCGATCGCCGCCGTGCCGTCCACTCGCTCCTCGAGGTTCTCGACACCCGCCCAGCCGGGGAGCGAATCCTCGATCGGGCCGGCATAACCGAGCTGCGTCAGGCGCTCGGTCAGCTCGGCGCGTAGATCGTCGTCGACCACGATCCAGCTGTCGCGCCGCGTCTTCCCGAACAGCAAGTCGTGGAGCCCGTAGAGCCGGGCCAGCTCGTCGACCGGAACCGTGTGGTCGTCGACCCTCAGATCGACGAGAACGTCGCTGAGCCCGGCATATCCGCCGTTCCGCTCGACGACGAGGACGGCTGCCGACTGCTGGCCGCGGCTGTCGCCACCGGCGGCCTGCGCGGCGGCGAGGCACTCGAGCAGGCGCTCGGCGAGCGGCTTCCCCTGCGTCCGGGTGAAGGTCGACGCGAGTGCGGCGACGGTGTCCTCGCCGACGAGGATGTTTCCTTGCGCGGCGAACCCCGGGCCGGTCGCGCCGCCCGCCCAGCGCATGCAGGCCGAACCGGTATAGGACGCGCTGCCGCCCTGTCCGTCCACGACGCCGAGCTGGCGCTGGTCGCGGCCGTCGTCGGCGCCGGTCAGCTGCCTGACGACCTCGTCGGCCGAGGCGCCGTCGCGCAGGAGCGCCAGCCCGTCGGGGCCGTAGCGCGGGTTCGCGTACGCCTGTGTTGCAATCGCTCCGGTTCCAGGCTCGGCCCACGGGACGATCGAGCCGACGGCCAGGAACTTCGACTGGGTCGCGACACCCCACTGTCCCGCCTCGAGGTCGCAGGCGGCTATCGAGTAGGTCGCGATGACCTTTGGCTCAGCCATAGGTGAGCTCGGTCAGGTCGAGGTCGAGCAGCGTGGGGTCGGTCACGAGCGCCGCCGCCACCTCGGGGCGCGAGAGCGCGGCCTTCACCTCGTCGGGGCTCGACGCGCGCACGACGACCGGGCGGCCCTGCGCGTGCGCGTCTTTGAGTGCCTCGTCGTCGACGCGGTCCAGGACGAGAGCGTCGCCGAGCTCGAGCTCGCCCTCGACGCAGATCTCCGGCACACGGCGCCCTGTCGCGCCGAACCAGCGCTCCCTCACAGCTCCACCGTGTCTCCGGGCTGCCACAGCTCCACGGACGCGCTCGTCAAGGCGGCCAATGCGTCGGGTGTGCCGGTGAGGAGCGGGAACGTGCCCCAGTGCCCCGGCAGGCACCGTGGGTTGCCGAGCAACTCGAGTGCGAGTGCTGCTTCCTTCGGTCCCATCGTGAAGTGGTCGCCGATCGGCAGCACGGCGACCGCCGGCTCGTACAGGCGGGCGATCAGCGCCATGTCGCCGAAGACGCTGGTGTCCCCTGCGAAGTAGACGCGTTGGCCGTCCGCCTCGATCACGAATCCGGACGGCTCGCCCGCGTACGAACCGTCGGGCGCCGAGCTCGAGTGGAACGCGTGCGTCATCGTGAAGGGAAGCCCGGCGGCCTCGACGGTGCCGCCCTTGTTGAACGAGATCACCTTGTCGGCCGGGACGCCGTTCTTCGTCAGCCAGCTCATGAGCTCGATCATGCCGAGCACCGTTGCTCCGGTCTTCTGGTGGACCGACGCCACGTCGGCGACGTGGTCGCCGTGGCCGTGTGTGACCGCGATCACGTCGGCACGTTCGGGCTCTTTCTCCGAGTCAGGAGTCGTCGGCCCGCTCAACCATGGGTCGACATAGACGCGTTTTCCATCGGCGGTGTCGAGCCGGAAGGAACCGTGACCGAGCCAGGTGACAGATGCCATGAGAACCTTTCTCCCGAGGACGGCGTGAGCATAGAAGGACCGTCCGGTCCGAGCGAGAAGCTAGGTGATGGTGCTTCGTCGAGCCCTCCCGGTCGTACTCGCGGCGGCGGCCGCAGTCGCGGACTCGCGCGGGGCGTATGGCCTCGCGTCAAGCCTGCTCCTGGCAGCGGTGCCCTGCACGGCCGTCGCGGCGCTGCTGTCGTTCGGCGAGTATCTCGAGCACAGAGGCGGGCCTATCGTCGGGACGCAAACGCTTCTATGGGCACTCGGCTTGGCGCTGATCGTCCTTTCGTGCGCGGCGCGTTCGCCGACGGCGCAAATGCACGAGGTGCCCGCCCTGGCGTCGTCGGCACTCACCGCGTGCCTGGCGCTCTATGCGCTCAAGGCGCTTCTCGCGCTGGCCCCGTACGCGCGACTCGCGCTGCGGCCTGCCAAGCCCTGACCGATCGGCGCTCAGGCGTAAGAACGCTGGCGCATCCGACTGTTGGCTCGCCCGGCGTCTGCGCGGCAGGTCGGCCGGGCGCGGGGCCTCCGGCGGGGTAGGTTTCGGTCAAGGCCGCGTCCAGGAGCGCCGGCTCAGTCCCCCGTCAGATCGGAGATTCGATGCCTGCCCTGCTCGCAGTCAACGGCCTGGAGATCGTGGCCATCGCCCTCGCCGCGCTCGTCTTCGCCGGCGTGCTCTGGATGATCTTCGACATCCTCACACGCCCCGACTTCACCGGGTTCCAGAAGATCCTCTGGGCCGTCTTCGCGCTCGTCTTCAACGTGGCAACGCTGATCGTCTACGTCCTCTGGGTCAGGAAGCGCGACTACTCGCGCCGGTAGGTGCTCTGGCGTCTGTGAGAGTTGGGTGGTCGGTCCGTCAGGGGCCGTTGCCAGCCTGTGTCGTTCGTGTCGTTCGTGACTCCTCTGGCGTCAGGCCGCGTTGTGTGTGTGCCTTCGCAATGAATCGTCCGGGCGTGCACGGCGACGCCGGCCTGGCGCCCGCTGTTGGCTTGATCAGGAGCTTGTCCGCCTTGTTGGCGTGACCCGTCACAGACCTGCCGCGCGGTTTCCCTGCTCCAGACCGGCGTACCGGACCCTGCGAAAGAGAGGATCGGTCGGGATGCTTGCAGACGAACTGGATTACGTGGTCGGCGTCGACACTCACCGCGATCAGCACACGTTGGCGATCGTGGCCGCGCCGAGCGGGGCGCTTGTCGCGCAACGCTCGGTTCGCGCGGAGAGCCGCGGCTACGCGGAGGCTGTTCGCTTCGCCGATCAGTACGCGCCAGGAGCCCGTGTCTGGGCGATCGAAGGGGCCGGCCATTATGGCGCCGGGCTTGCCCGCTACCTCGCTCTGCGACGGCAGCGGCTGCACGAGGTCAGCCGTGCTGTCCGCGGCGAGCGGCGACTGCGCGGCAAGGACGACCCGCTCGACGCGGTCCGGGCAGCACGGGCCGCGCTCGCCAGCGAGACGATCGCCGAGCCACGCTCCGGCCAGCAGCAAGAGGCGCTGCGGGTGCTGCTGCTTGCCCGACGCAGCGCCGTCGACGTCCGCCGCGTCGCGCTCGTGCAACTCCGCAGCCTGATCGTCACCGCCCCCGAGGAGCTCCGCCTCGAACTGCGACGGCTACCCGTCGGCGAACTGCTCCGCCGCTGCAGCCGCTTCCGTCGCTCCAACTCACGCACACCCGACCAACGCGCAACGATCATCGCCCTCCGTGCACTCGCCCGCCGGATCGAGGCCGCGACCGAAGAAGCGAACGACCTCGAGCGCGAGATCCTCGCGCACGTCCGCGCGACCGTGCCCGAACTACTCAACGAACCCGGCGTCGGCCCGATCGTCGCCGCGCAACTGATCGTCAGCAGCTCACACCACGACCGCGTCCGCTCCGAAGCCTGCTTCGCCCGCCTCGCCGGCGTCGCACCACTCCCGGCCTCCAGCGGACTGACGACCCGCCACCGCCTCAGCCGCGGCAGCGACCGCCAACTCAACCGCGCCCTCCACACCGTCATCCTCCACCGCCGCCAACACGACCCCGCCACCCGCGACTCCATCGCACGCCGCGTCGCCGAAGGCAAAAGCCCACGCGACGCAACCCGCAGCCTCAAGCGCTACCCCGCCCGCCACCTCTACCGCCTCATGCAGAACACGAACCCAACCATGACTTGACAGTCAAAGGAGATTCATTCCGGAACTCAATGTCATTCTCCGTCGCGGTGGTGGCGTCCGGTTGTTGGCGCAGACTCGGTCGGCGGCGGCTGACTCGATTCCGAATGTCGACTTGTGGTCTGACCTTCCAGCGTTGTGTCGCCGCCGCCGACCGAAGACCGTCGAGCGTGACCTGATAGGAGCGTGGCCTCTTGGCCTCGATTGAGGTCTGTCCGCTCGCCGGTCGCCCCCAACGGCTTGGAGGTGATGCAGATGATCGTGATCGGACTGGACGTACACAAGCAGTCGGTGACCGCGGTAGCCGTCGACGAGGCGGGCAGACCGCTCGACGAGCGCGTGATCTCGGTCGGCAGCGATGAGCTGCTCGGCTGGGCAAGCGGGCTGGGCGGCGAGCGGCTGTGGGCAGTCGAGGACTGCCGGCAGCTCACACGCTGGCTCGAACGGCAGCTACTCAGCGCCGGCGAAGACCTGGTGCGGGTGCCGCCGAAACTGACCGTGCCCGAGCGGCGTGCAGGCAGGACACGCGGCAAGTCGGACCCGATCGATGCGCTCGCGATCGCCCGCGCCGCCCTGCGAGAACCGGATCTGAGTCGGCCGCGGCCTGACGAGCGGATCTACCAGGAGATCAAGCTGCTGGTCGATCACCGCGACGACCTGGTCGACCAGCGACGCCGCACGCAGCAGCGGTTGCGCTGGCATCTGCACCAGCTCGATCCGACCTTCGAGGTCCCGCTTCGGATGCTCGGCCGCTCCTCGCACCTTGAACGGGTCCGCCGCTGGCTCGCCCGCCAGGACAAGGAGCTGCAGGTGCGGCTCGCGCGCGAACTCGTCTCGACGATCCGCCAGCTCAACCGCACGATCGCCGCACTCGACCAGGAGCTCGAACAACAGACAACGACGATCGCGCCGGCGCTGCTCGAGCTGCCCGGTTGCGCGGCCGTGACCGCCGCGAAGCTCCTCGCCGAGATCGGCCCGATCGACCGCTTCAAGAACGATGCGCAACTCGCCCGTCACGGCGGTGTTGCGCCACTCGAAGCAAGCTCAGGCCGCACCCAGCGACACCGGCTCGACCGCGGCGGCAACCGACAGCTCAACGCCGCTCTCTACCGAATCGCGATCACCCAGGCCCGCTACCACGCACCAGCACGCGAATACCTCGAACGCAAACGAAGCGAAGGCAAAAGCAAACGAGAAGCGCTCCGCTGCCTCAAACGACTCCTCGTCCGCGTCGTCTTCCAAACATTGAAAGCGAACCCCGCCTTGACATAGGAGCAACGCTGGCGCAGCCGAGCTGTTTATGCCCACGGCAGTGCTTCCCAGCACTCGGGTCGACCCGGCTGTGGGTGCTCGAAACCGGCGTATGCCTCGTCCGGGTCGGCCGTCTCCTTGTGAGCGCTCGCTCCGTACTTCGCGGCGAGTTCAGAGACTGGATAACGGATCCGCCCATCTTCCGGCGTGTCCTGTCTCCGTCCAACCGAAAGCACGATCGAGGGCGCAACGCCGGTGCCGACGATCACATGCTCGGTTCCGGCCGGCGAGTGAACGAAGTCCCACGCCCACAGCGGGCGCTCCTCGCCGTTCGCGATGAGCAGGCACGAGCCTGCGAGGACGAGGAAGTCCTCCTGGGCGTTCTCCTCGTGGTAGAGGCAGAGCGGCTGCCCCGGCAGAACCACGCTGATGTTGATGCCAAGCTCGCGGAAACGCACGCTTTCACCGTCCTCAAAGACGCAGCCCGCGCCGAATGCATCGTGCGTCGCCCACCTCGTATCTCGGACGTTGACAACGAACCATCCCTCGCCCTCGGGACGAAGGCCACCAGCCACCTCGATCAACTCTGCCTCGACTGTCATTGCGCTCCTCTCCGGATCGTCAGAGCCTCCCTGACGCTGTCTACATGCGTCGCTTCGCGCTCGCCTCCTCAGGGTCATTACGGAACGCTGGCGCAGCCGAGCGTCGACGACTTCGAACGGGTGATCTTGCCCAAGCCGCCTAGCGCGTTCCCGGCTACCGGGACGGGTCGATCGTCGTCCGCATCACGGTGTGGTTCTTGCCCTTGGGCCGCACGTAGCTGAAGCCGGCCTGCTCGAACAGGCTGCGAGTGACGCTGTAGAGGAACGACGCCGTGATCTTCTTGCCGCCGGTGTCCTGGGGATAGGCCTCGACCACGCCGCCGCCAGCCTTGGCGATCAGGTCGAGCGCGCCCTGAAGCGCCAGGGCCGAGACGCCGAGGCGCCGGTAGCGCTTGTCGACGAAGAAGCACGTCAGGCGGTAGTCCGGCAGGCTATCGAGTTCGGCCTCGTACTCCTTGCGGTGCTTGATGTTCTTCAGCTCGTCCGGGCTTCCGAACTGGCACCACCCGACGGCGACGTCGCGGTCGAAGACCAGCGCGGCGTGGGCTCGGCCCTCGCAGACGAGTCGCTCCTTGAGGGCACGGTTGGCCTCGTACGAGAACTCCTTCTCGGCGTGGAAGGTGTGGAACCACGTGCACCAGCAACCGCCCCACACGCCGTTGTGTCGTTCCGCGAGGCTCGCGAAGGCGTCCCACGTCTCCGGAGTCAGAGGCCGAACGGTGAGGGTCGCGGCGACGTTCTCGGTCACCGGCCGCAGCTTAAGGGAGACGGGGCCGTGCCAAGCTCAGGTGCATTGCGGAAACACTCGCGCACCAGACCGCTTTCGCGCCAGAATGTGGGATGGTCGAGCTGGAGGCGTGGCGTGAGCGCGGCCCGAAACGGTGTCAGGATCATCGGCTGTGACCGAGCCTCTCTCCGCCGTCTTCTCGATACCAGAGCGGTTCGAGATCGACGCGCCTTTCGTCGCGCGCCAGGTCGAGGAGTTGGACGTTCCGATCGTCGCACCTGCGTTTCGCGACCCGGGCATCGGTGGGGAGAACGGGATGCCTCCGTTTGACGAGGCCGTGTTGCGCGCCTTTCTGCGCGAGCGGCTCCCCGAGCTACGCGCCCGTGCCGTCCTCGTCCCGTACGTCATCGAGGACACGGCTGACGGATCGCTCCACGGCGGCATCACGTTTCGCCACTTCGACCCGATGCGAGGGGTGATCGAGATCGGCTATTGGCTGTTTGCACACGCACGCGGCCGAGGTCTGGCGACGCGTTCCGTGCGGGCGGCTGCCCGGGAGGCGTTCGCGAGCGGGCTCTGGCGGGTCGAGGCCAATGTGCGGATCGGGAACGGAGCTTCGGAGCGTGTCCTCGAGCGCGCCGGCTTCACGGCTGAGGGCATCAAGCGCCGCCTCCTCCGCCACGGCGGCGGGCGCGTCGACGCAACGCTCTTCTCATTGCTCGCGGACGAATGAAGACGGACGTCATTCCCGAACGGTGGCCCAGGCGAGTCCGCTAGTACCCGAGCGGGAACCAGACTCCGCGAACATGGGTAACCCCATGCTCGGGCGCGCATGCTCCTCGTTGAGCGTCGAGACGCCGATGTCCTCGCGGATCTCCTTCACCGGTGGAACCGGTCCGTCACGGAACACCCGATGTGCAACCACGCGAAGCGCATCAACCTGGTCGAGGGCGGTCACACCGACACCAAGGAGGGTTCCGATTGGAGGCTCCGTGTCGGCTGAAAAGTCGAACTCGATCCAGAACCGAGTTAACCCTCCGACCATCTTCCGAGCATATGCGTGTTCAGGCGTCATTCCGCATCTGTGAGTGTGGGAGTTGTCCCGTCTGGGGCGTTTGTCAGGTTGGTGTCGGTGCTCTTTGGTCGTGACTCGATTCTTGAATGACCCGCTGCTGCGGTGTCTTTCCAGTGATGTGTCCGGGCGGAGAGTCCGGTACCGGCCTGGCGTCCGCTTGCTGGCCTGATCAGAAGCCTGTCCGCGTTCTGAGCGCGTGACCCGTCACAGTTCTGCCGCCCGCGGTTTGCATCCCCAGACCGGCACCGGTTGGTGTCCCCCAACGCTTGGCTGGAGGTCGGTTCTCGGATGCTTGCAGATCAGCTGGACTACATCGTTGGTGTCGACCCGCACCGTGACTCGCACGCACTTGCCGTCGTGGAGGTCGTCAGCGGTGCGATCGTCTTTGAGTCGACGGTCGACGCGAACAGCGACGGCTACGCGCAGGCGTTGCAGCTCGTCGAGGAGCGCGCGTGCGGTCGGCGAGTCTTCGCGATCGAGGGGACAGGCTCATTCGCTGCTGGCCTGACGCGCTTCCTCACCGGTCGCGGCGAGCGGGTGCTCGAGGTGAGCCGGCTACGGCGGCAGCGCCGCTCGGGCGGCAAGACCGACGCGCTCGACGCCGTGCGTGCGGCTCGCAGCGTGCTCAGCGAGCAGCGGCCCGCGACACCGCGTGCAGGCGGCGAACGCCAGGCGTTGCAAGCGCTTGTCGCTGCACGCGAAGGCGCGGTCAACGCGAAACGGGCCGGGCTGTGTCAGCTGCGTGACCTGCTGATCACGACGCCGGAGCCGCTGCGCAGCGAGCTGCGGCCGCTGACCAGGGCGCGCCTGTTGCAGCGCCTCGCCGCCACGCGACCCGAGACCCGACGCGATCCCGAGCTTCGCGGCAGCCTGCTCGCGTTGCGCTCGATCGCCCGCCGAGTCTTGCAGCTGACCGCCGAAGAACGCGAACTCGCACACGAGATCGAAACACTCACCCGCAAGCTCGCACCGCAACTGCTCGACCAGCCCGGCGTCGGACCCCACGCCGCCGCGCAACTCGTGCTCTCCTGGTCACACCAAGGCCGCATCGACTCAGAAGCCGCCTTCGCCAGGCTCGCCGGCGCCGCACCGATCCCCGCCTCCTCCGGCCAAACCATCCGCTACCGCCTCGACCGATCCGGCGACCGCAAACTCAACCGCGCCCTGCACATGATCCTCGTCACACGCAAACGCACCCACCCCGCAACGATCGCCTACATCGAACGCCGACTCGCAGAAGGCAAAACACGACGCGAAGCAAACCGCTGCCTCAAACGCTACCTCGCCCGCAGCCTCTACCGGCTACTCGAACACGGACCGCCAATCGCGACTTGACAGACATAGAAGCATCACTGGGCCGGGCCAGGGGACGTTCGGGCTAGACGGTTCGTGAGCCCGGTTTGGCCGTGGGGAGTCTTTACGCTGCCGCTTTCCAGCTTCACGCTGCCGTGCGTTTTGGCGGGGCCGGCGAGTGTTTAGCCTGCGGTGGTGGTGCTGAATTGGGATCAGGCTCTGGCGTGGAGGCTGCGCCGGCACCTGCTGGATCCTGTCGGCACCTGCTCGGTCGGGGACGTGGTCAGCCGGCTCGGCGCTGTCCCCGCCCATCCCGAAACCACGCCCGAGCTCGCGGTAGGTCTCCGTCGTAGAGGTTCCGGCGTCGGTGACGTCGCCCGTGCGTTGGACGCCGGCGAAGTCGTCAAGACCTACGCGTTCCGCGGCGCGACCCACCTACTCACGCCGCAGGAAGGCGGCGCCTACCTTGCACTCCGTGCGTCGGGTCGGCAATGGGAGCTGCGGAGCTGGCAGGAGGCCTATGGGCTGGCGCCGGGGGACTGGCCAACGTTCCGTGAGACCGTCCGGGAAGCCGTGGCCATGGAGCCGTTGACGCGCCACGAGCTGAGTGTCGCGGTGCGGCGCCGGCGCCGGTTTCGGGATGCCGCAGCGGGGCTGAGCAGCAACTCCGACACCTTGCTGAAGTCGCTGATGTGGCAGGGCGACCTCTGCTTCGGGCCGGCCCGCGACGGTGAAGCAACTGTCCAGGATCCGCGCCGGGTTGCGCACTGGGCCGGGCTGCCAGACATTGACGACGCAGGCCGATGGGCCGTCGAGGCATACCTCCGCACCTACGGGCCAACGAGCGCCGACTCGGTGCAGTACTACCTGGGTGCAGGATTGAGCGCCGGTCGCAAAGCGCTCCGCGGCTGGCTCGACGATCTATCCGACCGCCTGGTCAGCGTCGACATCGACGGCGAGGACATGCTCCTGTTCGCCGGCGACGCCAACAACCTAGTTTCGACCGAAGTCTCCCCAACCGTTCGCCTGCTGCCGGCCGCGGACCCATGGGTGATGGGACCGGGCACCGCCAACCCCCACGTGGTGCCTCCCGCCAATCGCCAGCCAGTCACACGCGGCGCCAACCTCGTCGTCGCCAGCGGCGTGGTGGCAGGCACCTGGAAACACAAGGCGGGCACCCTCACCGTCGCCTGGTTCGCCGAGACCAACCCACCCGAACACGACCTGCTTGTCGAAGAGGCCTCGCGCCTAGCCGCAGTCCTCGGCGCTGACCTCGACCTGAGCATCATCGCCACGTAGGAGCCGGCCGCGCAACCACCCGCGGTGTCAAGCGCCAATCCGGAACGGCGGCGCAGCCGTGCGGTCCCGGCTCGCAACCCCACTCGAGCGCGCCCGGTATCGTCGAGACGGTGAGGTTCTTCGCGGTCGGCACCAACATGAACGAAGAGCTGTTTGGAAATTGGATTCCCTTTCCACGACGGCTCACCATCGCGTCCTTGTCGGGCTTCACGTTGAGATGGCACAAACGAAGCTCTGAAGGGGGGAAACTCGCCCCACTACGCACCGGTCACCCAGATGACGTCGTTTGCGGGGTGGTCTATGAAGTGGACGGCCCCGCCTGGCAGCAAATCGACGAAGCACAACGGGGTGCTGGCTACCGCGAGGAGCGCGTGACAGTCGTAGGCGCAGACGGCGCCGAACACGACGCCTCGGTATACGTCGCCAGCGCCGAGATGATCGACGACTCGATGATGCCGATGCGGTCATATCGAGACCCGATCGTCAGCGCGGCACGGGCCAACGGGCTTCCCGCGGAGTACGTCGACGAACTCGCCAGAACGCCGGTCGCGGACCCGTAGGAAGCGCCTGCGCCGAGTCAGGCGTCACTGCGGAACACTGGCGCAGGCGATCCTCGTCACGCCCGGTAGGCGCTACGAGCTGCTATTCAGGCTGCTCGATCTCGGGCACATAGCCGTCCGGGTCCCGCGCGAAGCAGCGCCAGCCGCCCCAGCTGGGTTGCATCGGCGGGGCGAGGAATTCAAGTCCGCGACGGCGAAGCCGCTCGTACTCGACCCGCACGTCGTCTACCTCGAACACGATGTTGACTGAACTCCTGGACGCGTCGTTGGGCGGCGCAAGTGCGACACCCGGACGATCAGCGGTCGGCGGCGACGGTGGGACGAGGAACAGATGCAACTCACCGCAGCGAAGCAGTGGAATCTCGGGGTATTCGAGCCGCTCAAAGCCGAGCAGGTCGGTGTAGAAAGCAACTGAGCGGTCAACGTCGGCGACCGCCAGCATCAGCGCGACACGCATCGTGTAAATGACCGTATCGCCTGTGCTGCGAAGGGGCGGTCTTGTGGCGGCAGGCTAGGTCACTGCGGAAGCGGGTTCGGGCCGGTGGCGGTGACGAGGCGCTGTGGCACCCAGTCGTCGACGTGGCTGAAGCCGTCGAAGCGTCCTCCCTCGTCCTCGACGACGTCGAAAAAGGAGCGCCGGTAGAACTTCACGTGGGTGAAGTCCTCGAACAGCACGTAGACCGGCTCGACGTCGGGACTCTGGAACTGCTGCCCGGTCAGCGCGGCCCGATGCACGCGCGAGAACTCGTCGATCTCCTCACCGACGACGACGCCGAGGTGCTCGAGGCCCATCCGGTAAACACGCTGGTGAACTGGCGGGATGAGCTCGATCCGCGAGACCCGAGTCCCGTCGAGCACATCGAGCGGCTCGGCGAGCACGATCAAGGAGATCGGACGCCCGTTCCAGACGCTCTCGAGGTTCGCCCTCGCAAGGCGCTCGAGAAGCGTGCGCTGATGGACGTACAGATCCCAATCGGCGACGCGGACGGCGAGGTGGCTGAGTGGGTAGGGCGCGATGTCGATGCCGCGGGCAAAAAGACGATCGCGCTGCATCGCGGCGAAGGCTCGATAGTCCCCGATGATCTCGGCTATCGGATCAGACGTCGTCACTTGGCATCCTCTTCCGCCATCGTACGAGACGAACGGCTGGGCCGACGTCGTCCCCGGGGCTGCTTCGACCCCAGGCGATCGACCTGCCTTGCCTCAGGCGTCATCTCGGAACGGCGCGCATCCGTCGTGATGACGCCCGGCTCACGAAGCTTCCGAGGCATTCATCTGGGTGACGCGGTTGAGTGCATCAACTCCGTCGAACCGGACCCTCGGGGGATCGAGCGCCTATGAAAGGAGACCGAACGACGATGTCGTCGATCGCGGGAGAGCTGATCACCGCGAGACTCGAGTTCGACGGCGGACGGCAGGTCACGGTGTACGTTCCGCCGGTTGCGGCCGAGGCAGTCGTGTTCGCCGGGGACGGTCATCTGGTCTCGCACTGGGGCAGGTCACTCGAGGCGGCTGACGTACGGGCAACGATGATCGTCGGTGTCCACCGGCTGTCCGATGAGACGCTGCGGCTCCATGAGTACTCACCGGGCTTTGACCCGGAGCGGTTCGCGACCCACGAGAAGTTCTTCGTCGAGGACGTGCCTGGATGGGTGCGAGCGCGCTTCGGAGTCGGCATGCCCGCCGAACAGACAGCGGTGTTCGGTGTCTCGGCGGGCGGGGAGCTGGCCCTCGCTCTGGGGCTTCGGCATCCCGATGTCTACAGCGCGATCTTCTGCGCCTCGCCTGGCGGCGGTTACAGGCCGACTGGCGTTATTCCGAGCTCGCTTCCCCGCGTGTACCTCGTCGCGGGCACCCTGGAGCCGTTCTTCCGCGACAACGCCACCCGATGGGCGAGCGCGCTTCGGGATGCCGGCGCCGAAGTTGTGATGACCGAGCGGGTCGGAGCGCACGGCGACAGGTTCTGGCAAGAAGAGCTGCCGCTGATGGTGGCGTGGGCGTTTGGACGATGAAGCGTCGAGTCACGCGGACGCTGGCACACGCAGGCGTTGCCTCGCCCGCACGCGCGGTTTAGGGTCGCGCAGAGGTGATCCACGATCGGCGGCAGATCGAGCAGCTCGCACGGGAATACACCGAGGCGTGGTGCAGTCGCGACCCGAGGCGCGTTGCCGACCACTACGCGACGGGCGGGACGATCGCCATCAACGGCGGGGAACCGGCCCCGATAGAGAGCGTCGCGGAGTCGTTCGTCGCCGCCTTCCCTGACATCGAGGTCTTCATGGACGACCTCGTCGTGACAGACGGCTTCGTCAAATACCACTGGACGTTCACCGGCACAAGCGCCGAAACCGGCAAGTCCGCCCGCATCCCTGGCTTCGAGGAATGGACGATCGGTGCCGACGGCCTCATCGCCGAGTCACGGGGTTACTACGACCAGGCCGAGTACGACCGACAACTTCGCGAGGGTGCCGCAGCCGGTTAGCGCACTGCGATGACCCACGTTCCGTTCAGGGTCATTCCGGGACGCTGGCCCAAGGAGCTCGTTGGTCTGACCTAGAATTCGCGCGTGGCGTTCCTGCGACGCTATTGGCAATGGCTCGGCGCTTGGCTTCGGCTCTCTCAGCCCGGCCGAGCGCTGTTCACCGCAGCGTTCCTCTTCGGGGTCGCGGAAATCGTCTTCGTACGCGTCCAGGGCTACCGGGAGGGTGGCGCACCCGGCGTTGTCTTGGCGCTCGTGCTGGCCGGTGTGGTTGCCCTCGATGCCGTCGGCCGTGGAGTCGTCGCCGTTGCACGCCGTTTCACCTGAGCGGTGGGTTCAGGCGTCATCCGTGATCACCGGCGCAGGCAACACTCAGGACGGAGGAAGCGGCAGTTCTGCCAGCTGCACGAGCGACAGCGCGAGTAAGGCAATGCTCAGGCCGATCAGGCCATAGCGGACGCTCCCCGCTAGCAGCGCCACGACCGAGAGCAGGACGGCCTCGGTGGGTGAGGGTGCGGAACGCCGGTCAAAGATCACGGTTGTCGCAGTCACGTCGTGTCGAGCGCCAGGGCGACGGCGTCGTCAAGCGAGAGGTGCCGCCCCGCTGCTACAGCGGCGTCAAGCACCACGCCGCCGCAAGACGCGACGAGCCTTGCTTCGCAGCCTGCACGGTGGCGCGGCCAGCCGCCGAGCGGTGCACGCACGTGATCGTCCTCGATCGCTCCCCATAGCCGTCCGGCCCGGTCTGGGTCCCCGCGGGCGCCGGCCACGCACGCGAGCAGACCCACGCCCAAGACACGGCCGCCGTAGTCGTGCAGCTGTCGGGCGAGCTCCAGGCCGACACGCGCCTTCTCGTGTGCAACGTCGACCCTGTCCGCCTCTAGCGAAAGTGCCGCGAGCTCGAGGAGCATCCCGGCTTGCCACCAGGTGACGCCGACCTCCTCCGCGAGTCGTGCGCTCTCCGCAACGAGCGCAGAAGCCTTGTCGAGATCACCTTCGTCCCGCGCAATCGCGCCGAAGGTCCCGACGGTCTGTGCGAGCCCCCAGGTGTCGCCGTGACGTTCGTGGAGCGACTGGCTCTCACCGACCAAGGCACGAGCACGCTCGAGGTCCCCGCTGAGCATCGCGTGGATGCCAAATCGATGCAGTAGGACTGCGCGACCGTTTGCGTCGCCGAGCTCGTCGAAGATCGCAAGGCTCCGCCCGTACAGCTCGAGCGCGAGATCCCCATCGCCGGCGATGTCCGCAGAGCTGGCGTACGAGCGCAGTGCCTCAGCCTGAAGTGCCTGGTCGACCTCTCCGTCGAGATCGAGCACGGCAGCATGTCGCCTGAGGCCCTCGTGTGGGTCGTTGACTACCCAGAACTGGTCCATGGCGGCGAGCAGACGGAAGGCCCGCTCGAGATCCCGGCTCTCGCTCGTCCACTCGAGCGCGCGCCGGATGTTGTCCTGGTCAGCAATCGCCAGGTCAAGACGCTGTCCCCCGACGCGGAGCTTCCCGGCGTTCAGGTTCGCACCTTCGGCAAGCTCGAGAAAGTACGCGGCGTGCGCATCGCGCACCAACGCCGACTCGTTTGCCCGCTCGAGCTCGTCGAGTGCGAACTCGCGAACGGTTTCGAGCATGACGAGGCGACCGCGGCGACGGCGAAGCAGGCTCTTGTCAAGGAGCGACTCGACGAGGTCCGCGTCCGCCCCTGTGACCGCCTCGATCGCGTCGAGTGTCGCGCCGCCGCGAAACACCGCGAGCGCGCGAAAGTCTCGTGCCTCGTCCGCATCGAGGAGCTCGTAGCTCCAGGCGATTGTGGCGTGGAGCGTCCGCTGGCGATCGGTGACGTCGCGAGCTCGCGAAATGAGGACAGGGAGTCGACGTTCGAGCCTCGCAAGGAGCACTTCGGGCTGGAACACCCTCGACCGTGCCGCCGCGAGCTCGATCGCGAGCGGCAGGCGGTCGAGTCGAAGGCAGATCTCCGCAGCGAGCGCGTACTCGACGGCGACGTCGGGTGCGACTGCAGCCGCTCGGTGCCGAAAGAGCTCGACCGCAGGCGCCTCCGCGAGTGGGTCGAGCGCGTACTCCTTCTCGTGCGAGATTCGGAGAGCCTCACGACTTGTCGCTAGCACCTGCACGCTGGGACACGCCCCGAGGAGAAGCGAAAGATCACGAGCGGCCGCGACGACCTGCTCGAAGTTGTCGATCACAAGTAGCGTCGTCTTGTCGCGCAGATGGTGGACGACGTCGCCGTCGGCCCCGATCGCGCGGGCGATCGTTGGTCCGACGAGCGCAGGATCGCGAACCGGTGAGAGGTCGACGAACCAGACACCGTCCGTGAAGCGGTCGGATGCCTCCGAAGCGGCCGCAAGCGCAAAGCGCGTCTTTCCGACACCTCCGGGGCCTGTGATCGTGATGAGGCGGGTGTCGCTACAGAGCAGCCGGCGGACCTCCAGGGTCTCTTCCTTCCGCCCCACGAGTGGGTTCGCGGGGATGGGGAGGTTGGTGCGGAAGAGGCTCTTGAGCGGCGGAAAGGGCTTCCTGCCCAGTTGGTAGACGCGCTCGGCCGCCGCGAGGTCCTTGAAACGGTGGTCGCCGAGATCGGTGAGCTCGGTGCCGCTCAGGATGAGCGCGGCGGTCGACGTCGAGATGACGATCTGGCCGCCGTGCGCAGCTCCTGCGATGCGTGCGGCACGATGAACGTCGTATCCCACGTATCCTTCGTCCCCAAGCAACGGTGTGCCCGTGTGGATGCCTGTCCGTACGCGCACATGTCCGGACGAGAGCGCGTTGTTGAAGCTCTTCGCAGCGGAGACTGCTGCCTGCGCAGTCGCGAAGGCAAAGAAAAAGGCATCGCCCTGCGTGTCGACCTCTACCCCGTCTTCGGCGATGCATGCTTCACGGATGATGTGTCGATGTTCGGCGAGCGCGTGCGCGTACGACTCCTCGCCAAGCTCGTGGAGCAGCCTGGTCGACCCCTCGACGTCAGTGAAGACGAAGGTGACGGTTCCGATCGGGAGATCGGTGCGCACGCGCGGATGATCTACCGATCACGACGGGTGGGCAAGGGGACGGCCCCTAGACGGTACGGGGTCGCCAGGGCTCGTGCTCGTGCGCGAGCCAGACCAGCTCGGGGTCGAGCGCGCGCACCCGCAGCTGGCCTTCGGTATGCGGCTCGTCGAGCTCGCCGAACCAAACAGCCACGTCACCGCCGACGACGACCGGACGCCCGCCAGTCTCGACGACGACCACCTGCATGCCGCGTGTGTGGCCCGGCGCCGGGACGAGCCGGAGCCCCGGAGAAGCTCGAGCTCGCCGTCGACCGGCACGTACCGCACGCCGGGCGCCTCGACCCACTCGCGAATGGTGTAGTCGTCCTCGCTGCGCGCGGCGTCGAGCTCTCGACGCTGGACGTAGATCGGCCTGCCGGCGAAGAGGTGGTTGCCGCCGCAGTGGTCGAAGTGCAGGTGTGTGTTGACGACGATGTCGATGCCGGCGAGGTCGAAGTCCTGCTTGCTCAGTGGACGGAGGCGGGGATCGAGGTCGGCCACCGCCGGGTGCAGCTCCGTCATGCCGGTATCGACCAGCACGCGCGCATCGGGATGATCGATGACGTGCACGTAGACCGGCATCCGCTCGTCCTCGGCGAGGAGGTCGGCCACGCGGACTGGCGTGATGGTGATTGGGGCGGGGGCGTTCATTGTGCACCGACTGCTGCGGTAGTGGTTGATCTGTGAGTCAAGAACGCATCGAGGTCGTGAGCGTTGAACGCCTCGACTCGCTTCTCCACAGCCTCCATTCCGGTCATCGCATGACTCCTTGTCCGACTGCCGCTCCGGCCGTATCGCCTTCGAGACTGACAAACCGCCGAGAACTCATCGGCGCCGCAAGATCCAGCCTCCATTCCGAGACGACGCTTGCAGTGGCGGCCGGACGCCTGGCCTTGACCGAGTGATCCGCTGCCGCTGGCGTCTTCGATCCGACTAGGGACATTCGCGAACGCCGGCGCACCGGACTCATCGCGCTTCCCTTGCTCGACCGAAAGGTTCCGCCAGGCGTGGGCAGCCATTCCAGTTCAGGCGACGTTTCTCCCTCGCGGCCCGTGAGCCGCGGGGCGCCGCACGCTGTCCAGCCGAGTCTGGCGGCATAGAGGCGGAGATGGCATGCTCGGCGCGAGTGGTCGTTGAGGCGCAGTTGGTCGAGACGGAACGCGGCCTTGTCGCGAAGGGCGATGGTTGGTTCGTTCTGAACGCACGCGAGGCGCAGTGGTGGAAGCGGAGGGTCACGGTGTGCGATTTCGAGGGCGAGCCTCGTTTCCGGCAGCTCGGGATCAACCTCACGCTTCTCGAGCCGGGCGAGCCGATGGCGATGTACCACTGGGAAGCCGATCAAGAAGGCTTCCTCATTCTCTCGGGTGAGGCGCTTCTCGTCATCGAGGGAGAAGAGCGGACGCTCCGTCAGTGGGACTTCGTCCACTGCCCTGCAGGCACGAACCACGCGATCATCGGCGCAGGCACTGCTCGGTGTCTCGTGGTTGCGGTCGGTGCACGCGACAGCCGCTCGAAAGGGCAGGAGTGGGGCGCGTACACCGTGAACGAGACTGCGCTGCGTCACGGTGCCGGCGTGCAGCGCGAGACGACCGAAGGAAGCGAGGCGTACGCGCGATTCCCGCCTTGGAAGCTGACCCGTTACCGGGACGGCTGGCTTCCTGACCAGCGAGCCGCTCCCCCACGTTACGGGTGATTCCCTGACGCCGGCCCGAGGGCGTCCTACACCGCGACCGTCACTGACGCAGCAAGCGCCTTACTGGCTGCGGTCGCGTCGCGCGGGAAGAATGCGGTACTTGAGGATCAGCGCGAATCCGCCGACGGCGACGAGGGTGCCAGGAAACGGGGCCCCGCTGACGTAGATGATCCCGCCGAGAAGGATGAGGAGCGCCCCGATGACGGTCCCTGCCGTAGGAGTCTGGAGCCGCCGGAGCAACGCGACAGCGACTCTACTGGTTCAGACGCCATTCCCGAACGACGGCGCAGGTGAGAGTCGCTTCTCCAGTCCCCTTTGAGTCGACGTTCTACGATTGCTCGCGTGGCCGAGTTCGTTTCGCCCGACTTCGACGTCCCGCTCGGTCTCGAGACTTCCGAGTTCGTCCTCGAGCCGCTCGGGCCTGAGCACAACGAGCTGGACTACGACGCCTGGACGTCGTCGATGGAGCACATCACGGCGACGCCCGGCTATCCCGACGGCTCCTGGCCGCGAGAGATGACCCGGGACGAGAACCGTCGGGACCTGCAGCGCCACGCCGAGGACTTCCGCACGCGGAAAGGGTTCACGTACACGGTGCTCGATCCGGTCAGCCGCGACGTGATCGGGTGCGTCTACATCTACCCGCTCCGCGACAGCGACGGCGACGCCCAGGCACTCTCGTGGGTGCGGGAGAGCCACGCACACCTGGACACCCCCCTTTGGCGCGCCGTGAGTGAGTGGCTCGAATCGGACTGGCCATTCGCCGGCGTGCAGTACGCGCCGCGCGCGTAGGCGTCAGCGTGCAGCTCGGCCGGGGAGCATCCGCGAACGCGGGCGCAACCTAGTTGCGTGCTAGGTCGGCCGCCACGCGGCCCCGCCAGACCAGCCATCCCACGAGTCGACCTCAACCCAGGCGCTGACGCGGCGCGCGCCGCGTGCCCGGAAGGGTTTGCCCGTGTAGCGCAGGGCGAGCCGATCGATGTCGCGCAGCTCCTCGTCATCGTCGATCGAGACGACGTGCCCGCGAAGGCTGATGTGCCGCGACCAGCCGTCTTCGCCAAAGACCGTCAGGGCGACGCGGGGATCGCGGCGGATGAATCGCAGTCGCACCCGGCCTTCGTCCATGTTCAGCAGGATTCGCTCGCCGTCCCAGTCGTACCAGGTCGCGACCGTGTGCGGTGACCCGTCGCCGCGCAGCGTTCCGACGACCGCCGGATTGGGTCGGCGCAAGAACGCATCGACCTCGTCAGGTAACGGAGTCACAGACATGTGCGAGCTTCTGACCTTACTGCTCAGGGGTCATTCCGGAACAGTTGCGCAAGGCAGTGGGTCACCTGAGCAGCCGCTCCTGCGCGATCAGACCATCCGTTGTCAGGCGGTAGATCGCGATGTGCCGCTCGGGCTGTGAAGCTCGGCCTAGAACCTCCTCTTCCTGGACGACATACGTTCCGACAGTCAGACGCGCAAGCGCACGGACGCGCAGATCCGGGAACCGTCGGAACATCTCCTCATAACGCAGCCGAATCTCTCTGTGGCCAGTGGCAATAGGCATCCCCCCGGCGTCCTCGATCCGAGCATCGACGGCATAGCACGCGATGAACGAAGCCACGTCGTGTCCGCCGAGCGCGCGAACGACTGTGTCAATGACATCCGCCACTCGACCGGATGATCGCCGATCACCTCGAGGGATACCAAGGGACGCCCAGACGGGTTCTAGACTGTCATCGTGCTCAGGGGCCGTTGCGCGTGCGATGTCGTCGCTTACGAAGTCTCGGACGAGTTCATCGAGGCGTACAACTGCCACTGCTCGAACTGTCGGGCAACGACAGGCTCGGCCTTCCGCCTTGGGGCGAGATCGAGCCCGAGAAGCTGAGGGTGACCAGAGGGGCGGACTCGTTGATCGTGATCGGCGACGCCGATGGCCACCACGCGAGGCGCTGCGGGGAGTGCTTCTCGCTGCTGTATTGGACGGGCTACGAAGGCAAGATCCGTGTGCCGTACGGGTCACTGGTCGACGAGCCGGCGCTCAAGCCGACGGCGCACATGTTCGTGGGCTCGAAGGCTCCGTGGTACGAGATTCTCGACGACCTCCCTCAGCACGACGAGTCTCCCTGGTCTTGAGCAGAAGAGCAGCGCGGCGCGGCAGCGCGGGTCGCCGCTCCCCGGGACCGGCCCTCCGCGCCAACCGCCACCGCGCCGCACCTCTCTGGCTCAGGACGAGCTTGATGCTGCATCAGAGCCTTTCACTGGGACTTGAGC
>CAWJXR010000016.1:0-236256 GCA_963846895.1 uncultured Thermoleophilia bacterium
GCAAGGGCCCGAGTGGGGCGCGTACACGGTGAACGAAGCCGCGCAACGCCACGGCGCGGGCGTCGAACGGGAAACGACCGACCCGAGCGAGGCGTACGCCCGATTCCCCGAGAGCAAACTGACCCGCTATCGCGAGGGTTGGCTCTCCGAAGACTAGGCAGCGTACTCCCTCAGGACGTCTTGTGCGCGCTCCACTTGCCGCCGCCCTGCCCGGTCTTGTAGCTGCCCGACATCGAATTGCCCGACACCGACCCGGTGTATGTGGCGCCTGCGCCAACGGCGCCGAACTGGATGGCTTTGCAGTGCACGGTGCCGGTGATGGGGTATTTGCCATGCGGGTTCGACAGCGTGATCGATCCGTGCAGCCTCGACCGCGACTGCGTCCACTGAAGCGTGAACTTCCCCGAGAAAGCGCCGCTGTACTGACCAGACCATGTGCCGGCGATCGTCGAATGCCGCTTCGTCGAATGTGTCTGACCTACCGCTGAGGTTGCCTCTGCGACCCATGTCGCCGCGAGCACCGAAACCGCCGCGAGCGGGACCGCCAACAGCCAGGGATTCCGTCTCATCGAACGCTCCTTCGCGACTGAGGTATACGTGTCGGCGCGACTATAAGCCTGAACCACCGGGCGATTCAACTGAGCATGCCGGAGCGCAAATTCCCGCGGTCGTTATCCTCCCCGCGAGGACGTGCCGGCGAGAGCACGCCCTTCGAGCACATGACGCTCGACGAGGAGGCAATGCGCTGATGTGGACGCTGCTCTGGATTGCGATCGTGGTGGCGACGATCGCCATCGTCGTGACGTTCTTCCGCCTCGCGCGCGAGCGGGCCGCGCCGCTAGACGCTGACTGCTTCGACCAGCCGCGTCAGCTGCGCGCCGACCCCCCGCTCCACGAGTTTCTGCTCGTAGTCGTGCGAGATCTCGCCGGCGCGGTTGATCGGCTCGTGTCCCGTGTCGGGCAGGACGACGATGTCGGCCTCATCCCCTCGGGCGCGCCGCCACGCCTCGATGCTCGGCCCGACGGGCGTCCAGCTGTCGTCGTCGCCGTAGAAGAGGAGTGTCGGCACACGCACGCCGGCGAAGACCGGTTCCGGCTCGAAGAACATCTCCTCTGCGAGCTCCTGTCGGACGGCGTCCGCTTCTGGCGCTGGTGGCAGCTGGTCGGGCAGGAAGGTCAATTCCCACCACGGCTCACGTGCAGCCGCAGCAAGCTCGGCGTCGAGCGCGTCGCTGGATCCTCCGCGGATCCAGCTTCGGCACGTTCCCGTAGCGCGACGGCGCGCTCGGCCGCGCCATCGCCGAACCCGGCCCGGCGAATCTGCTCGGCGACCGCGTAGCGCATCTGCTCCGCCGGCGTGACACCCGTGGAGGCGAGCAGGACGAGGAACGCGACACGATCGGAACGGGTTGCGGCGAGCGGGGCGACCCAGCCGCCCTCGGCTGATCCCCCACAGCCCAACGCGCTCCGCGTCCACCGAGGCCGCGACCGCGAGCGCGTCGTCGGCCTGAACCGCAAAGAGGCCGCGAGACACTTCGCCCGTCGATTCCCCTTCGCCTCGCCGATCGAACGTCACCACTCCGATCCCGGCCGGCGGCAGCACATCGTGCAGGTGCCGGTACGAGGTTTACCGTCGCGTGTGCCCTCTCCGGCGCCGTGAAGCGCAACGATCGCTGTCGATCCGGCCGCCGAGTAGGAGCAGGCCAGCGTCGCTCCGTTCGACTCGACCTGAATCTCGTTCACCGCGATCTCCGATCGACTCGGGGCGACGAACGACCGGGGTCGGACCAGGGACTCCGACGGGGGCGACTGTTGGCCACTGCGGTGATGTTACGTTCGGCAACTACCCAAAACGGAGGTCGTCATGAGCACCACCGTCGAGACCACCGACATCCGATCCTTCCAAGTCGACATTCCCGAAGAGGAGCTCGCTGAGCTGCGCCGGCGCATCGCCGCGACGCGCCTGCCCTCCAGGGAGCTGGTCACAGACCGTTCGCAGGGTGTCCAGCTGGCAACGGTACAGGAGGCTTTCGCGCTCTTGGGAGACCGACTACGACTGGCGCAAGGCCGAGGCGAAGCTCAACGCCTGGCCCCAGTTCACGACCGAGATCGACGGCGTCGACATCCACTTCATCCACGTCAAGTCCGGCCACGAGAACGCGCTGCCGCTGATCATGACCCACGGCTGGCCCGGCTCGGTCATCGAGATGATCGACTCCGTCGGCCCGCTGACCGACCCGACCGCACACGGAGGCGAGAGCGAGGATGCATTCGACCTCGTGCTGCCCTCCCTGCCCGGGTACGGCTTCTCGGGCGAGCCGGTCGAGATCGGTTGGGACCTGGGCCGGACCGCACGGGCCTGGGCCGAGCTCGTCCGCCAGCCTCGGCTACGGCCGCTACGTCGCCCAGGGCGGCGACGTCGGCGCCGGCATCGCCGACACGATGGGCCGCCAGGCACCCGAGGGGCTCATCGGCATCCACACGAACCTGCTCGTGCCGGCGCTGAACGGCCCCATGCCGACCGAGACCGACGAGGAACGCGCCGCGGCGACGCAGCTCGCCACCTTCCGGAAATCCGGCAACGGCTACTTCGTCGAGATGGCCACACGCCCGCAGACGATCGGGTACGCCCTGCTCGACTCCCCGTAGCTCTGGCCGCCTGGATGGCAGACCACGACACGGACGCCTACTACAAGATCGCACGCGCCTTCGTCGACGGACAGCCCTCGGGCAACCTCACGCGCGACCACATCCTCCGACAACATCACGCTGTACTGGCTGACCGGCAGCGGCGGCTCCGCGGCACGGTCGTACTGGGAGGCCTACGGCCCCGACAGCCCGGCCGCGAGCCAGCAGCCCCTGCCGCCGCCTGCGATCCCGTTCAGTTTCACGACGTTCCCCGGCGAGATCTGGCGGACGCCGCGCAGCTGGGTCGAGGCGAGCTACCCGAACGTCATCTACTTCAACGAGGTCGACCGCGGCGGCCACTTCGCCGCCTGGGAGGAGCCGGAGCTCTTCGCAACAGAGTTGCGGGCGGCGGTCAGGTCACTCCGCTGATCGGCGTGTGCGAGCGGCGCGCTTCGTGTGCGCCACTCGCAGTTGTCGTCTGCGCGACCCACCGTGACGGCCCGACCTCCCCGGTCATGCGACGTCGAGGAATCAGCGTCGACGGCCGCCGAGCGCTCGAATGAAGAACCATCCTCCCAAGCCTACGAACCCAAGTAGCAGAAGCACCAAGATGAGGTTCACAATCAAGCGCGGCTCCTCTGATCGAGTTGATCGTGCAGTGGAGATCCAGCGTAGTGGCGCGCCTCGCGCCAGGCGGCAGAAACGGACCGGGCGGGTGAACCGAACCGCTCCGGCGCGAAGCTCACCGAGCCTACGTGGCGCCGTTCACCGACGTATTCGCTCCGCCCGTCGGTCGTTGTGTTGCCTTCGATCGCGTCAGGGGCGATAAGGGACTTCATGTCCAGCGCACAGTGTACGACACCATCGGCGCCAATTACAGATGACGCGGCGCACCGAGCCCCGGATCGCCGCGCAGGTCTGGGCGCGCTGGGCGATGCGGCGACCGTACTCGATGTCGGGGCCGGCACCGGCTCCTATGAACCCTCCGACCGGACGTCACCGCGGTGGAGCCGTCGGCGGTCATGCGTGCGCAACGTCCCGCAGGCGCAGCCCCGTGCGTGGCTGCCACCGCGGAGAGCCTTCCGTTCGAGGACCAGTCCTTCGACGCCGCGATGGCTTTTGCCACCGTCCATCACTGGCGGGCCCCGATTGCCGGCCTGCGCGAGATGCAGCGCGTGGCTCGCCGCGTGGTGGTGTTCACGTGCGACACCAGTGACCGGAGCTGGCGCCGCCGGTTCTGGCTCACGCGCGATTACCTCCCCGAGGTCGCCGCTTCCCGTGTCGGCCTCGCTGCCGAGTTGGCCCGCGCTATCGGTGCCCGGATGGAGCCGGTACTCATTCCGTGGGACTGCGCTGACGGCTTCTTCGAGGCCTACTGGCGCCGACCGAGGCGTACCTGGACGAGAACGTCCGTCGCGGAATATCGGTGTGGGCGAGTGTCGGTCCGGACGCCGAGCAGAGGGCGGTGCGCAGCCTCTGTCGCGACCTCGCATCAGGTCGATGGGCCGAACGCAACCTCAACCTCCTCGACCTCGAGGCGGCAGAGCTTGGCCTTCGCCTGCTCATCGCCTGAGCCCGCCGAACTCCTGCGGGCCCGATGGCGCACGCTAGCGCTTGACGATGTTGTGGACTTCGAACACTTCGGGCTCGCCCGGGTCGATGCCAAATTCTGAGAGGATCGGCATCAGACGGGCACCGAAGGCATCGAACTGCTCTTTCGAGTCCCAGACCAGGCTGACTTTGAGTTTGTCGCCCGAGCCGAAGCAGAGTTCGTAGTCGAGTCCATCCGCCGGGGCGATGCCTTCCTCGTTCAGCCGACGCACCATGTTGTCGTACTGCTCTGCCGTCAGCGAAGGAGGGGCAAAGCGGATGAGCAAGCTCACGTGGATCCTTTCTGTCGGGGTCAACGGCGACCATAACCGCAGACCGGACTTGGGTTGATCAGAAGTCATCCACGAGCATGTGCACGTGGCCGACGGGCTCGAATCCCAGCCGCTCGAGGATCGGGCGGGACATCGAGCCGCCCTGGGTGATCAGCGCCGGGGTGCCGTTCGACACCGCGTCGTCCCAGCGGGCACGAGGACGAGCGCGCGATACGCACCGCGACCGCGGGTGCGGGCCAGCGTTGCGCGCCCCCGTAGAGGAGAAGGCCATGCGGGGTCGGCGCCGCCGTCCCCGTACACACGAGCGTGGCCGTCGAGCCACACGGCGTGCCGGAGGATCGGGGATTCGCGCCACCGGCTTTCCAGCAGCGCGCGCGCCTCCTCGATCTCCTCCGGCGATGACTCGAACGCCTCCCATTGCACCTCACACGCGGCGACGAAGTCTTCGAACGTCTCGATGCGACGGGCGACGGCGTTCGGAGGGCCCGGCGGCGGCTCGTCGGTAAGGATGAGCGCGACGGCATGGGGTCCTTGTCGTACGTCGAGACCCGCGCTTGGACAGCGCGTCGACGAGTCCCGCCGGCGCGCAGCTGCCGACTTCCCACTGCGTCTTCGTGCGCCCACGCTCGCGCAGGGACAGCGCGCACCTCCTCGAGCACGTCGGCGACGTCGGCGACGGGGAAGCGCTGCCGTTGCACGGTGTTCCACGACGCGCCGGCGCCCATGCAGAGCGTGTACCGCCCGCTGTCGATCCGCTCGTCGCCGGGCCCGAGCGGCCCGAACGAATTCGGATATTCGGCGACCTCGCGCGGCGCGGGAGGACGGGAACACCTACGCGAGGACGCTGACGTAGACCGACCGCGTCCGTGGGCCGTCGAGTTCGCAGAAGAACACGCCCTGCCACCTGCCGAGCGCGAGCTCGCCCTCGGGCGTGAGCGGGATCAGCACCTGCGGACCCATCAGCGATGCGCGGATGTGGGACGGCGCGTTCTCCTCGCCCTCCTCGATGTGCTGCCAGCCCCAGCCTTCGTCCACGATCCGCTCGAACGCCATCTCGAAGTCGCGGGCGACCATGGGGTCTGCGTTCTCGTTGATCGTCACGCCGGCCGTGGTGTGCGGCACGTACACGAGCACCGCCGCTGCGCGGGCGTCCCCGACCGCTTCGCGGACCAGCGAGGTGATGTCAGGACCTGCGTCTGCCGGTCGGTTGTGATCGTCAGCGTCCGCACGGGCGCCCGTATCCTAGGGAGCATGTCAACGACAGCGCCCACGAACCGTGAGATCGATGCGTTCCGTGATCGTGCCGACCGGTTCGTCGCCGACCTCGACGAGGAGTACTACCTCCATTTCTCGGGGCAGAAACAGAGCCTCGACGTCGAGCAGGTCTACGAGCGCTACGAGGATCTGACGCGTGTCGAGACCGCGCAGCAGATGCGAGGTGCGCCGACCGAGTTGTGGCGCTTTGCCTGCGAGGGCTTCCTCGGCAACCTGACGCGCGCGCACCAGGCACGGCTCGCGAGTGTCGAGGCGGAGCTCGAGGCGACAGTCGACGGAGAGACGATCCCGTACCGCATGCTCCGCGTGGCGATGTCGAACGAGCCCGACCGCGACAAGCGGCAGCGGCTCGAGGAGACTCGCGTGCGGCTGCTGGACGAGCATCTCAATCCCGTCTATCTCGAGGCAGCAGAGATCGACCGTGGCGCCGTCGTGCAGCTCGATGCGCCGAACTACTACGAGCTGTACAAGAACTTCGGCTTCCGGCTCGACGAGCTCGCCGAGGAATGCCGCTCGCTGCTCGACGAAACCGAGAAGCTCTGGGAACGAGAGGGCGACAGCTTCTTCCGCTCCCGGCTCGGAATCGGGCTCGGCGACGCTCGCCCGTGGGACGTCGCGCGGCTGTTCCGCGCGCCGGAGCTCGACCAGCTCTACCCGTCGGACCGGATGCTGCCTGCGCTCGAGGTGACGCTCTCCGAGCTCGGGATCGACCTGCACGCACAGCAGAACGTCCACCTCGATCTCGACTCACGGCCGTCGAAGTCGCCTCGCGCGTTTTGCGCGCCGATCGAGGTGCCCGGCCGCGTGATGCTCGTGATCCAGCCGATCGGCGGCAAGGACGACTGGGAGGCGCTGTTCCACGAGGCCGGCCATACCGAGCACTACGCGCACACGAGCGACGAACTCCCGACCGAGGACAAGCGATTCGGTGACATGGCGGTGACCGAAGGCTGGGCCGCGCTGCTCGAGCATCTCGTCACCGAGCCGGCGTGGTTGAACCGCCGCCTCGACGTCCCCCGGCCGAGGACCTCGCCTCGGACGGCGCTCTGTCGCTCCTCTACTTCGTGCGCCGGTACGCCGCGAAGCTGCTGTACGAGATCGAGTTCTTCCAGGCGCCGGAGCTTCCCGCGATGCGGAACCGCTACCTCGAGATCCTGAGCGATTCGCTGAAGATCCCGGTCAATCCCGAGAGTTACCTCGACGACATCGACGGGAGCTTCTACGTGATCGGCTACCTGCGCTCGTGGGCGTTCGAGGCGCAGCTGCGCGAGTTCCTGCGCACCGAGCTCGGCAACGAGTGGTTTGCGCAGCGAGACGCCGGCGATCTTCTCCGAGAGCTGTGGTCGCTCGGCCAGGGCCCGACAGCCGACGAGCTGCTGAAGGACGTCACCGGCGCGACACTCGAGATGGCGTCCGTCGCCGGGCGGATCCGCGAAGGCCTCGCCGCCTAGCAAGTCGCAGGACGCTCTCCGCGTCCGCACACGAACTTTCTTCCAGCACGCCGAACCGAAAGCGGGAGTCGCGCGAATGACGCGTGTTCATCGACCGGCGGGCCCACCCCGCCGGCAAACCCGCAGAAGGAGAAGCACATGCGCAAGCTGGCAGTCGCCCTTGGGGTGGCGGTCTTGGCGACGCTCGCTCTTGTGGCCGCTTTGCTCCGTGGCCCAGGTCCGAGCGCCGCAAAGGCGTCGAGCCACCGCGAGGCGCCGCTCATCTCGGAGGATCCGTCGGCGGACAACACCGACCTGTACGCGTTCCGCTCGCCCGACAAGCCGGACACGCTGACGATCCTCAGCAACTTCATCCCGGGCGAGGACCCGGCCGCAGGCCCGAACTACTACACGTTCTCGCCGACGGCCCGGTACGACATCTACGTCGACCGGAACGGCGACGGGAAGCCCGACGTCTCGTACTACTTCCGCTTCAAGCGGAACACGGGACCGTTCTTCCTCGGCGACACGGTGCAGCCGTACACGGTCACCCGCGTCGCCGACGGCAAGGCGACAGTCGTCGCAAACGCGTCGACGCCGCCGGACAACATCGGCCCGCGTTCCACGCCGGACTACCACAGCCTCGCCGCGAAGGCCGTCTCGCCTCTCGCCGGCGGCGGCAAGGTGTTCGCCGGACAGCGGGACGATCCGTTCTTCGCAGATGTCGGCGACATCTTCGACCTGCTCGCGATCCGCAAGGGCACCGGCTCGACCGGCGGCGGGAAAGACTTCCTCGCCGGCTACGCAGTGCACACGATCGCGTTGCAGATCCCGATCTCGCAGCTCGACACGAAGTCCCACACGATCGGCATCTGGAGCGCCGCCGACCGCCCGCGGGCCAGCGTGAAGGGCAAGGGTCACGGCGAGTGGGTTCAGGTCTCGCGCCTGGGCAACCCGCTGATCAACGAGGTCGTCATCCCGACGGGCCTGAAGGATCACTGGAACGCGTCGAGCCCGTCCCAGGATGCGCAGTTCGAGAAGTACTACACGACGCCGATTCTCGCGGCGGTCATCAACAAGCTCTACAAGCTGGGCGTCCCGGAGACGAACCGTGACGACCTCGTCCAGGTCCTGCTCACCGGGATCCCGAACGTGACGTTCACCGGCTCGACCCTGGCCGACGAGCTCCGCATCAACCTGGCCGTGCCGGTCACTCCGGCGGGCAAGGTCTCGCGGCTCGGCGTCCTCGGCGGCGACAACCAGGGCTGGCCGAACGGCCGCCGGCTCTCGGACGACGTCGTCGACATCGCCGAGCAGGCGGTGGGCGGTTTCCTCAAGGGGACCAAGCTCCCGCTCGGTGACGGTGTCGACAACGGCGACACCGCACAGATGAGCTCGTTCCCGTATGTCGCCGACCCGCAGAGCGGTGCGGCCGACACGCACGGGGAGCAGAAGTAAGTGAGGCACGCGCGGCTCATCGCCGCTGGGGCGGTGGTGGCTCTGGCCACCACCGCCCTGCTGCTCGGCGGCCTCACGGCACACGGCTCCGCACCGACGCAACGGGCCTCGTCGGCGACGCTGGCGGACGGGTTCGCGACCGGCGACACGCAGGCGCTCGTCGCCCAGCTGCAGGCCGGGCTGCGCGAGCGGCCCGACAACGTGCGCGGGCTCGACCTGCTCGGGCTCGCCTACCAGCAGCGCGCCCGAGAGACGGGTGATCCGTCGTACTACGTGCGGTCGGAGGGAGTCCTTCGCCGCGCCCTCTCGCACGCGCCGCACGATCTCGATGCAACGAGCGGCCTGGCTTCGCTCGCGCTTTCCCGCCATCGCTTCGGGCTTGGGCTCCGCCTCGGCAAGCGCGCGCTCGCACTCTCGCCCACGACCGCTCGCAACTACGGGGTCACCGGCGACGCGCTGCTCGAGCTCGGTCGCTACCGCGAGGCGTTTCGGTCCTTCGACACGATGGCCCGGCTGCGCCCCGGCGTCTCGTCGTACTCGCGCATCGCCTATGCACGCGAGCTGCTCGGCAATCTCGACGGCGCCCGGCAGGCGCTGCTTCTGGCCGCCGACGCAGCCGCCGACGAACGGGAGCCGTACGCGTGGACGGAAACGCAGCTCGGCAAGCTCGAGCTCGGCCGCGGCCGGCTGGACGCAGCATCGTCGCACCTCCGCACCGCACTCCAGACCTTCCCGGGCTACGTCTACGCGCTCGACGCAATCGCCCAGGTCGAGATCGCCCGCGGTCATCTCAGGACGGCGACAGGCTTCGAGCAGCGCGCGGTCGACACGATCCCGCTGCCGCAGTTCGTCGGCTTGCTGGGCGACCTCCTCGCGGCGACCGGGCACCCTCGAGCGGCCCGCATCGAATACACGACCGAGGACGGGATCAGGCGGCTCCTGGTCGCCAACGGCGTCAGCATCGATCTCGAGACCGCCCTCTTCGACATCGACCACGGGATCCGGCTGCGCGACTCACTCGCGCTTGCCCGGCGTGCGCAGCGGGAACGGCCGTCGATCGACGGTGACGACGTGCTCGCGTGGGCGCTCTTCCGGAACGGCCGCTGCGGCGAGGCCCTGCACTACTCGCAGCTCGCCCTGCGCCTCGGCACGAAGGACAGCGCGAAGCTCTTCCATCGCGCCGAGATCGAGCACTGCCTCGGCCACGATCCTCGGCCGTGGGCACGTCGAGCGGTCGCGCTGAACCCCCACTTCTCGGTTCTCTGGACCTCGACTCTCAGGAGGCTTGCCTCGTGAAGCGCATGATCCTCGTCACCCTGCTCGCCGCACTGGCGTTCCCGGCGCTCGCGTCGGCGCATCCTCTCGGCAACTTCACCATCAACCGCTTCGCGCGGGTCGAAGTGGCGGGCCACCAGCTCTATGTCCGCTACGTCGTCGACATGGCGGAGATCCCGACGCTGCAGCACGTCCCCGTCCGGATCGGCGCGCTGCACGTCTCGGTCGACGGGAACCCGGCCCGCTCCGCGTCATGCGCACCGCGCTCGCACACCCGCCTGGAGCGGCAGGCCTGCGCACGACGCGCTTCCAGGCTGTCCTCGCAGGCCCGAGGTCTCCGGGAGCGTCGCAGTCTCGGTCGACGACCGCAACTACGCCGACCGTATCGGCTGGAAGGAGATCGTCTTCGGCGCCAGCGACGAAGTCGACGTCCGACGAGCTTCGGGCCTATCCGAAGGATCTCCTGACGAGCCCGCTCGACGTCACGCGAGCCAGCGCGCAGCTGGCGCCGACGAGCGACCCGCCGCCCACCCTGCTCACGGGCCGGGCGCTGGCCGCGCCCGACCGGATCGCCGACTCGGGCTTCGCCTCGCTGATCGGCCATCGGCATCTGAGCCTGGCCGTGATTCTCGGCTCGCTCGCGCTTGCAGTGTTCTGGGGAGCCGCGCACGCGCTCTCTCCGGGACACGGCAAGACGATCGTCACCGCCTATCTCGTCGGCTCGCGCGGCACGCCGCGGCACGCTGCGCTGCTCGGGCTCGTGACCACCGTGACCCACACGGCGGGCGTGTTTGCACTCGGAGGGATCACCCTCTTGCTCTCACGGTGGATCGTCCCCGACCGGCTCTATCCGTGGCTCGACCTGAGCGCAGGCTTGCTGGTCGTCGCCGTCGGCGCGACCGTGCTCGCCGGCCGAGCGCGGCACGCTCGCGCGCACCGGCACGGACATCACCACCACCATCACCACCACGACGAGGGCGACGCGCACGGCCTGCGCAGCCTGCTGGCCGTCGGCATCTCCGGCGGCCTCCTGCCTTGCCCCTCGGCGCTCGTCGTGCTGCTCGGGGCGATCTCCCTGCACAGAGTGGGATTCGGAATGGCGCTCGTCGGCGCGTTCAGCGTCGGCCTGGCCCTCGCGATCACCTCCGTCGGGCTCGTCGCCGTCCTCGCGAAGGGCGCGTTCGCACGGTTCGACGGCCGGGGACGCCTGGCCGCCGTGCTGCCGGCCGTCAGCGCAGCCGTGATCCTGGTCGCCGGTGTCGGCATGGTCGCCCGCGCAGTTGGAAAGGTGTGGGTCTGATGTTCGGCCTCGACAGCTGGCTCGTCCACTTCTCCGACGGCGCGACCGTGCTGATCGTGATCGCCGTCGCCGTGCTGCTCGGGCTCCGTCATGCGACCGACCCGGATCACCTCGCCGCGGTCACAACTCTCGTCACGAACGGCCGCGGCGGGGCAACGCGGCTCGGGCTCACCTGGGGCCTCGGCCACGCGTCGTCGCTGCTCGTCCTCGGGGTGCCGATCGTGCTCTGGCAGGCCTACCTCCCGCCGCGCGTCGAGCAGGGTGCCGAGGTGACGATCGGATTCGTGATCATCGCCCTGGCGCTCTGGCTGCTCGTGCGGTGGCGGAGAGGAGCGTTCATCCACGACCACGCACATCTGCGCGTCCCGCCAACCCGAACTCCGTGGCAGGCGTACGGCATCGGCCTCGTGCACGGGATCGGTGGCAGTGGAGGCGTCGGCGTACTGCTGCTCGCAGCCATCCACTCGCACGTCGTCGCTCTCATCGCCCTCGTCCTCTTCGCGGCCTGCACGGCCGTCTCGATGGCGATCCTCTCGACGGGGTTCGGCCTCGCACTCGGCCGGCCCGCGGCCCGGCGCGCCCTCTCACGGGTCGTCCCGGTCTTCGGCGCGATCGGCGTGTGCTTCGGCACGTGGTACGCGCTCGGTGCACTCGCGCTCGTCCCGTACGTCTTCTGACGCGACTCGGCGGCTCCGCCCAATAGGCTTTGGAGCCGCCGATGCCGCCCTCGCTTGCACAGCTACCGGACGAGGCGCTGCTGGCGCTCGTCGCGCGGGCCGACGACGAGGCCCTGGCCGCGTTGTACGACCGCTTCGGCGGAGTCGCCTATCGCCTCGCCTTCCGGGTCCTGCGCGACCAGGTGCTGGCCCAGGACGCCGTCCAGGAGGCGTTCCTCGCCGCCTGGCGCACGGCCGTCTCGTTCGACCCCGCCCGCGGCAAGGCCTCGACGTGGCTGCTGACGCTGGTCCACCGGCGTGCTGTCGATCTCGTCCGCCGTGAGGAGCGGCGCCGGGCCGACCCCCTCGATCCGCTCCCGGTCGCAGCCGTCGAGGCGGTCGACGAGTCGGCCGAGGTCCGCGAGCAGCGACGGGCCGTCCAGGGCGCACTGGCGCAACTGCCGCAGGAGCAGCGCGAGGCCCTCGAGCTGGCCTACTACGGCGGTCTCACCCAGTCAGAGCTCGCCGAGCGCCTCGGGGTGCCGCTCGGGACGGTCAAGAGCCGGATGTTCGCTGCTCTCGCCCGCCTCCGCGACCTGCTCGAAGCCGGCCGGCCTGAAAGGTGCCGGCATGACCCGGTTCGAGGAGCACGTCAAGGCGGCGCTCGACGAGCTGCCGCCGCGGATCTCCGAGGGGCTCCGGAACGTGGCCGTCGTGATCGAGGACGAGGATCCGGACGACCCGGACCTCTTCGGGCTCTGGGAGGCCGACGAGTACCTCCCGGACAAGATCACGATCTTCGAACGTCCGCTGACGCGCGCATTTCCCGATCCGAAACGGCTCCAGGCCGAGATCCGGATCACCGTCCTGCACGAGCTGGGCCACTACTTCGGGCTCGACGAGGCCGAGATCGAGGAGCTCGGATATGGGTAGGAATAGCTGCGAGGCAGCCGACGTTCGAATCGATATGAGAACGCTGAAAGAGATCAAACAGGAGATCGATGTCCTGTCCGAGCGGCGGATCGAGGTGATGCGGGCGCTCTCCGAGGGCTACGAGGCCCCACTGGCCTCAGAGCATCAGGAGCTCGAGGAGCACATCGCGCAGCTCTGGGAAGAGCAGCGCAACGCGCGCGCCATGCTTCGGTTCGGCGACCGTGACGTGATCATTCAGAAGGCGCGGCAGGAAGAGCGCCTCTCGCGCGCCGCCTAGCCGGTCGAGCGGGCCACGACACTCCATTGAAGCGCCCGGGAACGGGCGCTTCGCACGTCACCATGCGGATGTGAGAGAACGCTTCGTCGCCCAGCTCCTCGCCGGCCCGCCGGCGCGGGACCCGGTCGCGGTGGCCGAGCGGCTGCTCGCGGTGCAGGCACAGGACCTGCGCGGCGCCCGGCTCGCCGTCCGCGCACGCTCGACCGGGCTCACGGCCGGCGACCTCGACCGCGCGCTCACGGTCGACCGCTCGCTCGTGATCGACTGGCTGAACCGCGGGACGCTGCATCTCGTGCGCTCCGAGGACTACGGCTGGCTGCACGCGCTGACGACTCCACAGCTCATGACCGCGAACGCGCGCCGGCTCCGGCAGGAGGGAGTGACGGAGGCTGCGGCAGACCGCGGCGTCGCGGTCGTCGGACGCTCCCTCGCCGACGAGGGGCCGTTGACGCGGCCGGAGCTACGCGAGCGGCTGCGCGTCCGCCAACGTCCGGACCGAGGGCCAGGCGCTCGTCCACGTCCTGATGCTCGCCTGCCTGCGCGGCGTCGCGATTCGCGGGCCGTTGGCCGGGCGCCACCACGCGTATGCGCTCGTCCACGACTGGCTCGGGCCGCAGCCGCGGGTCGAACGGAGCGCGGCCCTCGCCGAGCTCGCCAGGCGCTTCCTCCGCGGGCACGGCCCTGCCGACGAGCGGGACCTCGCCAAGTGGGCCGGGGTGACACTGCGGGACGCGCGCGCCGGCTTCGATGCGATCGCGCCCGAGCTCGGCCGCGCAGCTCGCACGATCGACTACGGGTTGCCGGAGCCGAAGCTGCTCGGCCCGTGGGATCCTCTCTTGCTCGGCTGGCGCTCGCGCGAGCCCGTCCTCGGACGGCACACCGCGGCGGTCATCGCCGAGGGGCTCTTTCGCCCGTTCGCGCTCGTCGAGGGCCGAGCTGCCGCAACGTGGAGCTTCGTCGCCGGCACGCCTGAGCTGTCGCCCCTCCGGCGGCTCAGGCGTGCCGAACGTCTGGCCCTCGACGTCGAGGCAGCCGACGTCGTGCGCTTCCTCAGCGGCGCGTGATCGCGAAGCTGCGGCTCGTGCCGCCGAGGTAGCCGGCGCCGGCCTGGTTGATGCTCATGGCGACCCGGATCGTCGACCGGCCCTTCGGCAAGTTGGCGGCGAACGTCGCATTCGAGAGCCGGTTGAGCCTCACGCGTAGCACCGTGACCCAGCGGCCCGCGGCAGTACGGCGCTGCAATTGCACGACCCGGCCGCGGAAGGATGTCGTCCCCGCGACGTGCGCCTTCAGCTTGCCGTTTGCGAGCAGCGCGAGTGAGATCTTCGGGTGGACGCCGACGACGGTCGGGGCGCTCATCGATCCGTTCCACCGGGCCAGGTACTGCGTCCCGATCCGCGGCTTCGCGATGTAGCTCCAGGTTCCACCGGTGCTCGTGAGCACGGTGGCGACCGAGGCGGGCGAGCCGCTCCCGTACGCCTGCGCAAAGATCGTCACTTGGTCGCCCGCTGCGTGTGACGGCACGACGCCGTTCAACCGCAGCCGGCCGCCGTAGGTCACCTCGCGCGCGGCGGCCGCAATCGTCACTCCCAGCGTCGAGAACGTCAGGTCGCTGCCGTACGTCGTGCCGGCGTCGCTCTTCGCGACGAGCCGATAGTGGTACCCGGTTCCGTTCTTGAGCCCTGTGACCGGCGCGCTGACGTTCTGGACGCCCGCCTTCGACCCGGCGTTCTTCGCCGACGTCTTCGAGCCGTACGTCGTGCCCGTGCCGTACTCGAACCACCAGGTGGTCGGGCGTCCACGTGTGTCGACCGATCCGGTGAGCGAGGCCCCGCCGACCGAGACGCCCTGGGCGCCGCCGGTCACGACCCCGGGGGAGAACGAGGTCGAGAACGTCTTGTCGCCGCCGAAGGTGGTGCCGCTCGAGTTCTTCGCGACGATCCGAACGTGGTAGGTCGTCGATGCCTTCAGGCCGGTGACGGAGAGCGATTCGCTCTGCGCGGTCGTACCCGACCCGGCACTCCTCCCGGACGTCTTCGTGCCGTAACTCGTCGAGGTCCCGTACTCGAACCACCAGGTGGTCGAGAGCCCGTTCGGCGTGACGGTGCCGTTGAGCTTCGCCGACGTCGGCGCAATCGACGACGCATCGCCTGTCACGACGCTCGGGGCAGAGCTCGTGACGAACGTCGCGTCAGCGCCGTGCGTCGTGCCGCCGCTGCTCGAGGCGACCAGGCGGTAGTGAAAGGTCTGGCCCTTCTGCAGCCCCGTGATCTGGATCGAGACATTGGCTGGGTTGTTGCCGCTGCCGGCACTCTTCGCCGTCGTCTGCGAGCCGTAGCTCGTGCTCGTCCCGTACTCGAACGACCAGGTCGTCGCCTGGCCGTTCGGATCGACCGTCCCGTGTAAGGTCGCCGACGACACACCGACCGACGACGCCGAGCCGGTGACGACGCCGGGGGCGGCAAGCGTTGCGAATTGGCCGTCATTGCCCCGGCTCGTGCCGGCAGTCGATGTCGCGACGACGCGGTAGTGGTACGTGGTGCCTTGGGCGAGGCTTGCGAGCGACACGGAGACTGCGGTGTTGCCCGTGCCCGAGCCGGCGTTCGTCGACGCCGTCTGCGAGCCGTAGCTTGTGCTCGTCCCGTACTCGACGTACCACGTCGTCGCGACGCCCCCCGGATTGACCGTCCCGTTGACGGTCGCAGTGGTCGCGCCGACGGCGGTCACCGAACCGGTGATCGCCGTCGGCGCGGCGGCACGTGCTCCTGCAGCGGCCGCGAGCATCGCGACCGCCATGAGCAGGAACAGGACCCCGTACCGCGTCCGGCGAGTCATTCGTTAGTGCCGTCCCTCGATCCTCGTGAGGGTGTTCTCGGCGTTCTGGAGCATGCAGTGGATTTCAGCCCGGTCGGTGACCTTGAACTTCGCCTTCACGGCCGCGGACTTGTCGGACGGAATCACACACGTGAGGCCGGCGACGGTAATCGAGGTGTCGGACAGAGCCGTGATCACACCCCGAGCCTCGCTCTTCTCCGGCTTCGGCTTTGCTACCGGAGCGCAGTGCCCCGGGCCGATCTCGACAGCCGAGCCGCCCGACGTTCCGCCGCCGAGTTTGCCGCCCGTGAACGAGCCGGGCGTGAAGCCGGCCGATAGGTTGGCGACAACCCGCGCCGACGGCTCGTGGGCACGGCCGACGGCCAGCCCGGCCACGTTGCCGTGGTCGTACACGGTGGTGAAGGCCGCCGTGGTGTCACGACCCGAAGCCACGTCGATCCTGAGCGCGCCGTCGACGATGCCGACGCCGTCGCTGTTGGTCACGCTGCGTGCGCGCAGCGTGATCGGGCCGGTCAGGTCGGGATCGCCCGACGCTACGCCCGTGTAACGGCCGTTCGTGATCGTCAGCGTCTTGCCGTCCGTCGTCGTGCACGAGCGGGTCGAGACGTTGGCCGAGGTCGCCGAGAACGTGCCCGCGACGGCTTTCGCCGTCTTCGCACCGTCGATTCCCTCGGCAACCGCCGCGCTGGCCGCTGCGAGTGCAGCGAAACCGGCCGCGGCGAACATGAACTTGCGCATCTAGTGCCTCCCATTCGGATTCAGCAGGCTGAGCTTCCCCGCCGCCCGTGCGGTTACGAACACCTCGGTGTAAAACGGGTGTAAATCGGGCGCTAGACTGGGCGCCGCACGGGGCGTTAGCTCAGCTGGGAGAGCGTCGGCTTTGCAAGCCGAAGGTCACCGGTTCGATCCCGGTACGCTCCACTCCCGATCGAAGTCCGGCTTCGGCTACGCCGAAGCCATGACGACTTCGATCGGTTCGTCGCTACCGGCGAGGCGGCGGTGTGCCGCGCCCGCGCATGTCGGTCGCGGCGACGAGAGGGTGTGCGCGGATGGTTCGGCCCCACGCCACCCCGTCACGCAACTACTAACGGCTCAGCCCTTACTGCGGAGCGGATTGCGCAACGACAATTTCAGTCGACCGAACTCATGCGATGGCCACGACGACGGTGCGGTGCCAGCGGGTGGCCCCGGCAACCGGGGCCACCCGTCGGAGGATCAGTCTCCGCCGTGCTGTTGGACGGCGTCCACAACTGCCTTGGCGAGGAGTTGAGCACCCGACTGGCTCGGGTGCACGTCGCAGGTCGCCTGGTTCCCGGGCGTCGTGTTGAGCAGCCCGGCGACGCAGGTCTTGCCGCCGGCCGGTGCTGCCGCCTGGGCGAACGCGCCGAACGCGTCGGCCACGATGGCGCCGTCAGCCGCTGCGTGGCTCGTGATCGCCTCGTTCAGCGCCTTGGAGAGCCCGGTTGCGGCGAGATCGCTGTAATCGAGCGAGTAGTAGTTCACGACGACGAGGCGCCCGTGGAAGTGCGTCCGCTTGATCGCCTTGAAGATCTCGTCCATGTTCGCTCCGACCGTCGCGAGCAGCCCCGGGAGGCCGGCCGCGATGCAGGTCGGGTCGTTGGCGCAGTGAGCCTGGAGGATGAACGCGTCGTTCGCGCCCAGCTGCACGGTGACGAGCTTGGTGTTCGGGTGCGAGTCGAGGAACGCTGTCGCGAAGCTCAGCTGCGTTCCGTTGTACTCCGTGTGCAACGGGAGGTTCGCCTTGAAGAGACGGCAGCCGTTGTCGGCCCCGGTCGCCGAGATGAAGCCGGCGGTCGCCTCGCCCGGGCACGCCGCGTTCGTGGGCGTGTCGCCGAGTGCGAGCCCCACATAGGTCGGAAAGCCGATGAAGTTGTCGGGGTTCCGGTACTCGAAGCCGGCCTGCGTGATGTATCCGAACGAGACGCTGTCGCCGAGCGCGAGGTACGGATGTCCCGGGTCGCCTGACGCGCCGCTGCTGACGAGCAGCGCAAAGGCGAGTGCGAGCGGCACCACGGCCGCGGCAAGGATCCGCTTGTGCCAACGCGGAATACTCATGTGTTCCCCCAGTCGGGTCGTTGCTGCGCTTACTGGGCGTGTTGCTGGGCTGTCCGAGAGTCTCTACCCCGAGACCGGGCGTCGCAAATCCTTGGCCGCCCCCAGCCGGTTGCCGACCCAGACGAACGCGAGCGCGGCGGCCGCGAAGGCGATCAGCAAGACGATGCCGCTCACGAACACGTGGCCGTACCCGTGCTGGGCGACGTCGACGAACGGGTACGGGTACCAGTCCTCGATCGAGCCGCGAACCAGCGTGTAGACGAACCACGCGAGCGGATACGCGAGCCAGAGGGCGGCGATTTTCCAGCCGGCCCTGTTCCTTGGCGGATCGACCAGCCAGTCCGTCACGAGCACGATCGGCATCAGCGTGTGAACGACGAAGTTCACCCAGCCGATGTGCGTGTCGAGGCTCTCCTGGTGCCCCGACAGAAGCAGTGCGAAGACGACGCCGGTGATCGCCATGTACAGCGTCACCGCCCCCCGCGCAGCGTCGAACGCCGCGGCGCGGTCCGCACGCGGCACGAACGCCGCGGCGGTGAGTGCCACGACGCCGAGGATGTTCGACTGGATCGTGAAGAAGCTGAGGAAGTTGCCCGCCTTGAAGACGCCTGCGTTCGACAGGGCGCCCGCCTGGAACGCCATCGCGACAACGGCAGTCGCGGCCAGCCCGAGCCGCAGCACGGGAAGCAGCAGCGCACGTCCAGGCACGAGGCGAGTCTATGCCGCTCTTCGTCCTGCAGGGCGAGGCCGGATCATCCCAACGGCCGATGTCTCCGACCGGCGAGCACCGTAGCGTCGCACCTATGAAGCGGAGGCTGCTCATCATGCTGTTGATCACCGGGCTGATCGTGCTCGCTCTCGGCGGGTGGTCGGTACGCGGCCTCCGCTGGACCCTGTCGGGCGGCGCCCGTCGCGTCCCCCAGCCCGCCTAGCGGACGTAGTTAGCCTCGTTAACCGACTCAGGTACCTTCGGGGACGTGACGAGGCGGGCACTTTCGGTCGATCCACCCGATCTTGGGCTCTGGCCCACGATCAAGGGCCTCGCGGGCCTCTGGCGCGAGCAGAAGCAGCTCGTGCTGCTCGGCCTCGGCTGCGCATTCGTCTACACGGGGCTCTCGCTGGCGATCCCGATCGTCGTCAGGCACGCGATCGACGACTCGATCGCGCCGACGAGCGGACAGGGCGACCCGCTCTGGCCCTATCTCGTTCTCGTCGTCGTTCTGGCCGTCATCCGCTTCGGGATCAACTTCACACGCCGCTATGCGACCGCGCGAACCGGTATCCGGGTCGAGGCGCGCATGCGCGAGCTGCTCTACCAGGACTACCTCCGCTACCCGCGTGCGTTCTACGACCGCCACGCGACCGGCCAGGTGCTCTCTCGGGCGACGAACGACCTCTATCCCGTCCGCTACTTCATCGGCTGGGGCATGACGCAGGGGATCCAGTCGCTGATGATGATCTTCGGGATCGCGGTCGTCCTCTGCGTGGTCAACATCAAGCTCGCCGCGATCGCACTCGTCGCGATGCCCGCGGTCGCCGTGCTCGCGTACACGTTCGGACGCAAGGTCGTCCCGATCTCACGGCAGGTGCAGCAGCTCAAGGCCAACGTGACCGAGGCCGCCGACGAGGCGGTGGTCGGGATCGAGATGGTGCAGGCGTTCGGCCGCGAGGACGATGTCCAGGCGCGCTTCGGCGCCAAGGCCGAAGCCGTCCGCGACGGAGTGCTGCGCCAGGCGCGCATCGAGGCCGCCTTCCTGCCGGGGCTGCTGTTCCTGCCGACGCTCTCGATCGCGGCCGTCTTGCTCTTCGGCGGGCACGACGTGATCGGTGGAACCCTCACCTACGGCGAGTTCTTCCTCTTCTACCAGCTCCTCCTGCAGCTGGTGTGGCCCCTCGAGGCGCTCGGCTGGATCCTCTCGCTGGCCCAGCGGGCGACCGCTTCGGCCTCGCGGAGCTTCGCCTGGCTGCGTGGCATCGAGCCGATCCCGGAGCCGACGCATCCCACGCAGCTGCCCGCCGGCGGCCTGTCCGTCACCTACCAGGGCGTGCACTTCTCCTACGGCACCGGCTCCGAGGTGCTCTCGGGAGTCGACCTCGAAGTGGCGCCGGGCGAGATCGTCGCGGTCTGCGGTCCGACCGGGGCCGGCAAGACGTCGCTGCTCAACCTGCTCCCGCGCTTCTACGACGCGACCGACGGCCGCGTGCTCGTCGGCGGCGTCGACGTGCGCGACGTCCCGAGCGCGGACCTCCGTGCCAGCGTCGCACTCGTCACGCAGAAGCCGATCCTTTTCTCGATCCCCCTTCGCGACAACCTCACCGCTGCGAGGCCGGACGCGCCGTGGGAGGAGGTCGTCGCGGCCTGCGAGGCGGCGGGCGTCGCCCAGTTCGCAGCCGGGCTTCCCGACGGCTACGACACGCTGATCGGCGAGCGCGGCGTCAATCTCTCAGGCGGCCAGCGCCAACGGGTCGCCCTCGCGCGCGCGCTCATCGCAGGCGCGCGAGTCGTCGTCCTCGACGACCCGATGTCGGCGGTCGACACGCAGACCGAGCGCCACCTCGTCATGAGCCTCCGTCCGGCCCTCGCCGGGCGCACCGTCCTGATCGCCACGCAGCGGCTGTCGACGGTGCAGGTCGCCGACCGCGCCGTCGTGCTCGACGACGGCCTCGTCGTCGAGTCGGGAACGACGGACGAACTGTTCCACGCGGGCGGCCTCTTCGCCGCGCTCTTCGGCGAGGAAGTCAGTGCCGCAGCGTAGAACCGGCCTGACTCGGCTCGGCCGCTACCTGGTCGGCCATCGCGGTCGCGTCGCGCTGCTCGCACTCGTCGGTGTCTTCTCCGCGGCTGCACCGGTGGCGGCGTTGTTCGTCGTGCAGGACGCGATCGACAACGGCATGAAGGCCGGCGACCAGAGCCGGCTGACCCGCGACGTCGTCGTCTACCTGGCGATCAACGCCCTCGCGTGGATCCTGCAGACTACGCTCGTCCGGGGCCTTGCCATGGTCGGTCAGGATGTCGTGCTCGGGCTGCGCCGTGACCTCTTCGACCATCTGACGACGCTCTCGCTGCGCTACTTCTCGCAGCAGAAGGCCGGCTGGATCATCGCCCGCCTGACGTCGGACGTCGACGCACTCTCGGATGTCCTCTCGCAGGGGCTCACGACACTGGTCGTCAACACCCTGACGCTCGTTGCGGCCGTCGTCGGTCTCTTCATCCTCGACTGGCGCCTCGGTCTGGTTGCGCTCGTCATCCTGCCCCCCACGCTCGTGCTCACCCGCTGGTTCCAGGTGCGCTCGCACGCTGCCTTCCTGCGCGTTCGCGAGACGATCTCGTCGATGACAGCGCAGATCGCCGAGTCGATCTCGGGCATGGCGGTCATCCAGGCGTTCAACCGCGAACGAACGTTCCTCGCCGAGTTCGAGGAGGCGAACGACGCCAACCGCAGGACGAACACGCGTGCCCAGTATCTGAACTCGCTCTTCTTCCCCGGGATCGAGTTGCTCGGAGCGATCGCGATGGTCTCGGTCCTCTGGGTCGGCGGCAGGCTGATGGCGGAAGGGTCGCTGTCGATCGGGACACTCGTCTCGGCGGTCTTCCTCCTCAACCTCATCTTTCAGCCACTTCAGGAGCTGTCGGACCTGTACGGGCAGGTGCAGTCCGCCGGCGCGGCGATGGAGAAGATCACCACCGTCCTCGACGAGGAGGCCGAGATTCACGACGGCCCGGGGTCGACGCCGGCAGCCGGATCGACGGAGACCTGCACATCGATCACGTGACGTTCGCCTACGGCCGCGAGCCGGTGCTGCACGCCGTCGACATCCACGTCCCGCCCGGCGGCTGCCTCGCTCTCGTCGGCGAGTCGGGCGGCGGGAAGTCGACGACGGCCAAGCTCGTCGGCCGGTTCTACGACCCCGACGAGGGCGCGATCCGCGTCGACGGCCAGGATCTGCGCAGCCTCGAGCTTCGCTCGTACCGCCGCCAGCTCGGCGTCGTGCTCCAGGATCCGTTTCTCTTCGCCGGCACGATCGCCGACAACATCCGCTTCGCACAACCAGAGGCGACGGACGAGGAGGTCTCATCGGTCGCGCAGGCCGTCGGGCTCGAGCGGATCGTCCGCCGCTTCGAGGAAGGGCTGCAGCACGAGGTGCGCGAGGGCGGCAGCGGGCTCTCGGCTGGAGAGCGCCAGCTGATCTCGATCGCCCGGGCTCTCCTGGCCGATCCGCGCATCCTCATCTTCGACGAGGCGACGTCGAACATCGACCGGCCGACCGAGATCCTGATCGAGCTTGCGCTCGATCGGCTCCTGCGCGGGCGGACGTCCATCATCATCGCCCACCGCCTTGCGACGGTCAGGCGCGCCGACGAGATCGTCGTCATGGTGCGAGGGCGAATCGAGCAGCGGGGCCGCTTCGACGAGCTACTCGCCGCCGAGGGGCCGTTCCGCCGCCTCTCGCACGAGTTGGAAGGTGCGCCGATTCAGACGGAACAGGACGAGGCGTCGGAGCCGGTCACCGGCAGCCGGGACAGAAGCTCGGCGAGCGTCGCGAGCTCCGAGCCCGAGTAACGGCCGACGAACAGGTCGTCGACGCCCCTGAGGTGCGTCACCGCCGCCTCGCGCAGCTTCGCCGCACCGGCATCCGTCAGCTTCGCGTACGAGACCCGCGCGTCGGAGGCGCAGGTCTCCTTGCAGACGTAGCCGGAATCCTCGAGGCCCTCGAGCAGCCGCGTGATCCCCGACGCGGTCAGCACGACGCGCTGGGCGAGGTCGACACGGCGCAACCGAGTCCCCTCTGCGTGAGAGAGATAGAGCAGCACCTCGTAGTCGTTCAGGGTCAACCCGTGCTCGCGCTGCAACTGCGCCGAGAGCTCGCGGGTGATCGCCGCGTGCGCACGCAGGAACGAGATCCACGAATCGAGCCTCGATATTGATCTTGTTGTGGTCGTCATCGCCATAAACTCCTTGCGCACTCAAGTGTAGCGGAGAAACGCGACTTCAGCGCCCGTCGATAGATTCTTCGATATGTCGGCGAACCCGAACGGGATCGTGGTCGAGGGCCTGATCCGGCAGTTCAAGGACGTTCGCGCCGTCGACGGGATCGATCTGCTGATCGAGCCGGGCGAGATCTACGGCTTCCTCGGCCCGAACGGCGCCGGCAAGTCGACCACGGTGCACATGCTGACGACCCTACTCCCGCCCACCGCGGGCCGCGCGACCGTCGCGGGCTTCGACGTCGTCCACGACGGCCCGAAGGTGCGCGCCACGATCGGCGCCGCACTCCAGGAGACGGCGCTCGATCCGTTCCTGAGCGGGCGCGAGCACCTCCGGCTGCAGGCCTCGCTGCACGGGATTCGCGGCGCCGAACGGTCGAAGCTGATCGACCGCCTGCTTGCGCGGGTCGGGCTCATGTCGGCCGGCGACCGAAAGATCCGCACGTACTCGGGCGGCATGAAGCGGCGGCTGGATCTTGCGCTGTCGCTGATCCACGGCCCGTCGATCCTGTTCCTCGACGAGCCGACGACGGGCCTCGACCCGCAGAGCCGAACCGCGCTCTGGGAGGAGGTGGGCCGGTTGGCCCGCGACGAGGGCGTGACCGTCTTCCTGACGACGCAGTACCTGGAGGAAGCGGACGTGCTCGCCGACCGCGTCGGGATCATCGATCACGGGCGGATCGTCGCCGAGGGCACCCCGGCGACGCTCAAGGCCGAGATCGGCCGCCCCACCGTCGAGGTCGTCCCCGAGCTGGGCGAGGAGTCGGAGCGCCTCACGGCTCTGCTGGCGCGATTCGGCACACAGACCGCGGCCCGCCCCGGCGCGTCGGCCGTGCAGCTCGACGGCCACGGTGCGCTGGCGGATGTCATCCGAGCCCTCGACCGCGAGGATCTGCGCGCGGCCGAGATCAACCTGCATCAACCGACACTCGACGACGTCTTTCTCGCGAAGACGGGGCGGCTGCTCGAGGGCGCCGAGGACGAGAGCACATGAACGCGCTCCTGGGACAGGTCTTGCTGATCGCCCGCCGCTCGCTGATTCGCACCGCGAGACAGCCGGCAACGTGGATCCCGCCGCTCCTCTTCCCGATCATCCTGATGGCCGTCAACTCGAACGGCCTGCGCGCCGCGACGCACCTGCGGGGCTTCCCGACGACTTCCTTTCTCGCCTTCTTCGTGCCCTTCTCCTTCATGCAGGGCGCCCTGTTCGCCTCGGCGATCGCCGGCACAGATCTGGCGCGCGACATCGACACCGGCTTCCTCAACCGGCTTGCCCTCACGCCCGTGCGAGGAAGCGCGCTGCTGCTCGGCCAGATCGGCGGCGTCCTCGGCCTCGGAGCGGTACAGGCGGTGTGTTACCTCAGCGTCGGGCTCGCGGCGGGGGTGCACATCGACACGGGCCTGGCCGGCGCCTTCGTGATCATCGTGCTCTCCCTGTTGATCACGGCCGGGTTCGGCGCCCTCGGGCTCTGGCTGGCACTTCGAACCGGCTCCGCCGAGGGCGTGCAGTCCGTGTTCCCACTGTTGTTCTTCGTGCTGGTCATCTCGAGCATGAACCTGCCGCGGAACCTGATCGAGGTCGACTGGTTTCGGTTCCTCGCGACGATCAACCCGATCAGCTACCTGATCGAGGCGATTCGCTCGCTCGTGATCGAGGGCTGGAATGCGCAGGCGCTCGGCCTCGGTTTCGGGGTTGCGTTCGCGCTGCTCGCGGTGTCGATGCTGCTGGCGACTCGCGGCCTGCAGACGAGGATGACCCGAACATGAGGAGCCGCGCCGACGTCGCACTCGCGCTTGCCTACCGGCAGACGACGCTGCTGTTCAAGAACCCGTCTCTGTTTCTCCCGCCGATGCTCTTCCCGCTCATGAACTTCCTCGCGTTCGCAGGTGGGTTGTCGCGGCTGCGTCATATTCCGGGCTTCGAGTTCAGGAGCGGCTACACGGCATTCCAGTTCGTGTTCGTGCTTCTGCAGTCGGCCGCGTTCGGCGGAGTCTTCGCCGGCTTCGGGATCGCGCGCGACTTCGAGCGCGGCTTCGCGAAGCGGCTGCTGGTCTCGGCGCCGCAACGGGGCGGGATCATCATCGGCTACGGCCTCGCCTCGCTCGTCCGCTGGCTGATCATCGCCTTCGTCCTGACGAACGTCGCCCTGCTCGCGCACATGCAGGTCGGAGGCGACGGCGTCGATCTGTTCGGCCTGTTCGCGCTTGCGATCATCTTCAACCAGATCGGATTGCTCTGGGCCGCGGGCGTCGCGATGCGCATCCGCTCGTCGCAGGCCGGGCCGCTCATGCAGACACCGGTCTTCCTCGCGCTGTTCCTCGCACCGGTCTACGTCCCACTCAGCCTGCTCTCCGGCTGGATCCACGGCGTCGCCAGTCTGAATCCGCTCACGTTCCTGATCGAGTCCGGCCGCGGGTTCATCGACGGCCAGCCGACCAAGGTCGTCGCGGCGTTCTCGATCGCCGGCGCGCTGTTCCTCATCTTCGCGGTCTGGGCGCGCACCGGCCTGGCCCGCGCCGAGCGCGCGGGCTAGACATCTAGGACGCCGGCCGAAGACGGACACCGACGAGAGCGAGCGGTGGCGGCGCATCACCTCCCCGCCGTCGGAGTCGTTGCCGATCGCGGTGTTGCCCTCAACGGTGTCGATCCCTCCGGCGGTGCGGCGGATCACGATCCCGGCGTGGTCGGGCACTCCCCCGTCCCAGTCGTAGACCGCGATGTCTCCCGGCCTCGGCGGCCCCGTGGCCACCCTGTCCGTCGCGCGGAGCCAGGCGGCGAGCGTCGGGACGTACGCGACGCCGCGCGGCCCTGCACCGGCACCCCGCCAACCGCGGCAGAGGACGACGCCGGCGCCGACGTCGAAACAGTAGGAGACGAAGATCGCGCACCAGGGCACGCCGTCCGCGCCGAACCACCGGCCGAACATGGTTCGGTTCGAGCCCGGCGGATGCTCCTTGACGCCAACGTGCCGGAGTGCCTCCGCGAGGGCCCGCCGGCCTGCTGTCGATGCCGCAGCAACGTCGGTCGCGCTCATAGCGCCCTCCCTCGTCGCTTTGCCGGACGAGCTTACAACGAGCCGCTGAAGGTGTCGCAGCCGGACGGCTCGCCGCGCCGGTAGCCGGTCAGGAACCACTTCTGGCGCTCGGCCGACGAGCCGTGCGTCCAGGTCTCGGGGTTCACCTGGCCCTGCGTCGCCTGCTGGATGCGATCGTCGCCGACCGCGCCGGCGGCATCGAGGCCGTCGTCGATGTCGGCCTGGGTCAGGTCGACGATGTAGCCGGTCGCGACCGCGTTCCGCGCCCAGACGCCGGCGTAGCAGTCGGCCTGGAGCTCGGTCCGCACGGAGCGGCTGTCGGCTCCCTGCGAGCCGCCGGGCCGGAGGTCGCCGAACAGATCCTGAACGTGGTGCCCGTATTCGTGGGCGATCACGTAGGCCTCGGCGAACGGGCCGCCCTGCGCGCCGAACCGGTCGTGCAGCTCCTGGTAGAAGCCGAGGTCGATGTAGACCTTCTTGTCGACGGGGCAGTAGAACGGGCCGACGTCCGTCGATGCGGTTCCGCACCCGGTCGGCGTCGAGCCCGTGAAGAAGACCGTCGTCGCCGGCCGGTAGGCCTTGCCGTGTGCCTTGAAATACCCGGTCCAGTACCTCTGGACGCTGTTGACGTCGCCGAGGATGCGGCAGTCCTGCCTCGTGTTGGCGTCGGCGCCGGTCCGGCAGCTCTCGCCGAGCGCGGCGGACGGGGACTGTCCCGGAGGCACCGCGATCCCGTCGAGACCGCCGTAGGTGCCGGAACCGCTGCCCCCGAGCAGGGCGAAGAGCAGGTAGACGACGACCGCGACGAGGCCGAGCCCGCCGCCGCCGAGCGCGACCGGGCTGCCGCTGAAGCTGCCGCCGCCCAGCCCGCGCCGGTCTTCGACCTGCGACGGGTCGAGCTGCGCCCCGGGACGGAATCGCATCAGTGACGCGACCCTAGCGCCTGGCCGCAGCGATGCTTCTGTCTTATGGGAGGAATGAGTTAGGTTTATGTATTATCCTAACCATGCCGATGAACAAAGCACACAAGCTGAGCATTGCTCGCCGGCGCCGTCCTGGCGCTCGGCCTGGCCGCCGGAGCGACCGCGGCTACCCGCAGCACGAACCTCTCGCTGATCGGCTACTCGACGCCGAAGATCGTGATGGGGAAGATCATCCAGGCCTGGCAGAAGACGCCCGACGGGAACGACGTCAGCTTCAGCCAGTCCTACGGCGCCTCGACCGACCAGGCGCGGGCCGTCGCAACGGCCTCAAGGCGGATCTCGTCTTTCTCTCGACCGGCGACGACGTCAACCTGCTGGTCGACGCCGGGCTCGTCGATTCGAAGTGGGACCAGCAGAGCTACGACGGGATCGCAGCCGACACCGTCGTCGTCTTCGCCGTCCGGAACGGCAACCCGAAGCACATCAAGAGCTGGGCCGATCTCGTCCGTCCCGGTATTCAGGTGATCACCCCGAATCCGTTCAGCTCGGGCTCGGCCAAGTGGAACATCCTCGCCGCCTATGCGTCCCAGCGCCGCCTCGGCAAGACGGACAAGCAGGCGACGGCGTACGTGAAGCAGCTGTTCGAGCACGTCGCGGTGCAGGACACGTCGGGCCGCAACGCCACGAACACGTTCCTCGCGGGCAAGGGGGACGTCCTCATCACGTACGAGAGCGAAGCGATCAACTCCCGCCTGAACGGCCAGGACATCCAGTACGTGATCCCGCGCCAGACCATGCTGATCGAGCTTCCGATCGCCGTCACGAAATCGAGCTCGAACAAGGACAAGGTCAACCAGTTCATCCGCTTCGTCAAGGGCGACACCGCGCAGGATCTGTTCGCGCAGTACGGCTTCCGCCCGGTCGAACAGAAGGTGCTCGATCGCTACCGCGACAAGTACCCCGCCCGGCCGGGATCTTCCGGATCGACGACAAGATCCTCGGCGGCTGGCGCACCGCCGACAAGGTGTGGTTCGATCCGAACAAGGGCCGGATGGCGCAGATCGAACGCGCAGTCGGAGGACCAAGCTCTGGCTAGCGCGGCGCAGGCGGCGCGACTTCCGGGGGACGTTCGCCGTCGTCCGAGCGAGGGGGCCGCTGCGGCCCTCTCGCTCGGTTTCACGACCGCCTATCTGTCGATCATCGTCGTCCTGCCGATCGCGGCTCTCGTCTGGGCGTCCCGCGAGAACGGCCTGCATGAGTTCTGGTCGGTCGCAACACAGCCGGAGGCGATCGCGGCGCTGAAGCTGAGCCTGGGCGCGGCGCTGATCGTCTCGCTCATCAACGCCGTGCTCGGAACGATCACCGCCTGGGTGCTCGTCCGCGACGAGTTCCCCGGCAAGCAGCTGGTCAACGCCGTGATCGACCTGCCGTTCGCGCTGCCGACGATCGTCGCCGGCCTCACGCTGCTCGCTCTCTACGGCCCTCAGTCGCCGGTCTCGATCAACATCGCCTACACGCGGACGGCGATCGTCCTCGCGTTGCTCTTCGTCACGCTGCCGTTCGTCGTGCGCACGGTGCAGCCGGTGCTGCTCGAGCTCGACCGGGAGTCGGAAGAAGCGGCCCGGTCACTCGGCGCGAGCGAGACGCGCGTCTTCCGCAGCATCGTCCTGCCGAACATCCTCCCGGGCATCCTGTCCGGCGTCGCCCTCGCGTTCGCCCGCGCGGTCGGCGAGATCGGGGCGCTCGTGCTGATCTCGGGGAACCTGCCGTACAAGACCGAAGCGGCGTCGGTCTTCGTCTTCAACCACATCCAGAGCGGCGACCAGACGGGCGCCGCCGCGGTCGCCGTCGTCATGCTCGCGATCTCGTTCGCGCTCCTGCTCGTCCTCGGCGGCCTGCGCTACCTCGCGACGAGGCACGAGCGTGCGTAGGCTCGACGGAGCACGCCTGGAGCGGAGGTGCCGGCTTGGCCGGCGCCGGAGCGGATGCCTGCGTAAATATGGGCTCCGCACGGTTGCGCTGGGGTACCTGGTGGTGGTGCTGCTCGGACCGCTGGCGATGGTCTTCTATCGCGCGTTCGACAAGGGCCTCGGCCATCTGTGGGACACGCTCTCCGACCCGAACACCGTCCATGCGTTCAAGCTGACGCTCGAGATCGCCGCGATCGCCGTGCCGTTGAACACGGTCTTCGGCGTCGTGTGCGCGCTCTCGATCGTCCGCCATCGCTTTCGCGGCGCCGGAATCGTGAACGCGGTCGTCGACCTGCCGCTCGCGATCTCCCCCGTGGTCGTCGGCCTGTCGCTCTTCCTGCTCTACGGCCGCACCGGGTGGTTCGGGCATTGGTTCCAGGATCACGGAGTCCAGATCCTCTTCGCGCTGCCGTCGATGGTGATCGCGACCATCTTCGTCTCGTTGCCGTTCGTCGCGCGCGAGGTCGTACCGATCCTCCGCGAGATCGGCGACGAGCAGGAGCAGGCGGCGCACACCCTCGGCGCGGGGCCGTGGCAGACCTTCTGGCGGATCACGCTGCCGTCGATCAGGTGGGCCGTCATCTATGGCGTCGTGCTCACGACCGCACGCTGCCTCGGCGAGTACGGGGCCGTCGCCGTCGTCTCGGGGAACATCGAGGGCCAGACGCAGACCGCGACGCTCCGCGTCCAGGACGCATACGAGAACTTCAACCTGTCGGGCGCGTACGGCATCTCGCTCGTGCTCGCCGTGCTCTCCGTGATCGTCCTGGTGGCGATGACGCTGCTGAAGCCCAAGGAGGCTGCGTGAGCATCGAGGTTCAGCACGTGTCGAAGCAGTTCGGCGACTTCCAGGCGCTCGACGACGTGTCCGTCAGCGTCGAGAGCGGCTCGTTGACCGCGCTCCTCGGCCCGTCCGGATCCGGCAAGTCGACACTGCTGCGAATCATCGCCGGGCTCGAATGGCCGGACGCCGGCGAGATCCGCCTCGCCGGCGAGGACGCAACAGCCCTGACCCCGCAGAAGCGCAGGGTCGGCTTCGTCTTTCAGCACTACGCCGCGTTCAAGCACATGACGGTGCGGGACAACATCGCGTTCGGCCTGAAGATCCGGAAGCAGCCGGCTGCGGAGGTGAAACGCCGCGTCGACGAGCTGCTCGACCTCGTGCAGCTCCCCGGCATCGGCGACCGGTACCCGTCGCAGCTCTCCGGCGGCCAACGTCAGCGCATGGCGCTCGCGCGCGCGCTCGCGCCCGAGCCGAAGGTGCTGTTGCTCGACGAGCCGTTCGGCGCGCTCGACGCGCGCGTACGCGCCGAGCTGCGCATGTGGCTCCGGCGGCTCCACGAGGAGACGCATACGACGACCGTCTTCGTCACCCACGACCAGGAGGAGGCGATGGAGGTCGCCGACAGCGTCGTCGTGATGAACGGCGGCCGCATCGAGCAGGTGGCCGCTCCGCGCGAGTTGTACGACCGGCCCGCGAACGCATTCGTCATGGGCTTCGTCGGCCGGGCGAACCGCTTCGGCGAATCATGGGTACGGCCGCACGACCTCGAGTTGCTGCTCGAGCCGGACGACGCGACGCGCGAGGCGATGGTCGAGCGAGTCACCCACCTGGGCTTCGAGGTGCGTGTGGAGCTGCAGCGCGACGACGGCGAGCAGTTCGCTGTGCAGCTGACCCGCGACGTCGCCGAGCGCCTGGAGCTCGAGCACGGTCAGATCGTCTACGTCCGGCCGACGCGCGAGACGGTGTTCTAATGAGGCGCCCAGGCGTCCGGGTCGGCGGCGAGCGCCTTGACCGGCTCCGGTAGCTCCCCGCTCGCCAGGTCGGCGAGCGTGACCGTCTCGAGCACGCTGCGCAGGCTTGCGCGGACGGCGACCCAGACATCGCGGAGGCGCTCCGCGCTCCCGACGTATTCGACCTGCTCCGAGCGGATGCCGCGCACGTTCGCGAGCGGGCCGTCGACGGCTCGGATCACGTCGGCGAGGCTGATTTCGCCGGCGGGCCGCGCGAGCCAGTAGCCGCCGTCCGCTCCGCGCCGGCTGGCGACGAGCCCGGCGTTGCGCAGGTCGACGAGGATGTTCTCGAGGAAGTTCGGTGGGATCGACTGAGCCTGCGCGATGCGCTCGCCCTTCGTCGGTCCGTCGCCGGCGACAGCGAGCTCGACCGCGGCCCGGATCGCGTAGTCGGCCTTGGCCGAGACTCTCACGCGCTCGACTCTGCCGTCTGGTCGAACTCGTCGAGGAGGATGCGGATCTCGCACAGCTCCCGGAAGCCCAGGCGCGCCAGGATGGGCCGCGACATCGGCGAGGCCTGCGTCACGAGGGCCGGAGTGCCGCGGGCGACAGCGTCGTCCCACCGCGCCTGCACGAGCGCGCGGTAGGCGCCGTGTCCGCGGGCTTCCGGCAGCGTCGACCCGCCGAACAGGGAGACCCCGTTCTCCGAGAACGACGCCGAGCCGCGCGCGACGGGCCGGCCGTCGACGTACGCGAGATAGACCGTGTTTCGCGGGTCGGGCTTGCGGTCGAGCTGGGTCGGCACGGGCCCGCCGAAGGCGACTGCCGCAATTTGCTCCGCAGCGAGGTGCTCCTCGTCCGTCTGGGCGCGACGTACCTCGAGGCCGGTCGGCGGGCCCGACGGTGCCTCGGTCAGCACCATGCCGACTGCCAGCGGCGTCGGCAGGTCGTCGACGAGACCCAGCGCCAGCAGGCGCTCGACGAGATCGGCCGGATGCGCATTCGTTCCGATCTCCCATGTGCACGCCGTCCGACCCTTCGCACGCACGCGCGCATGGATCTCGGCGCGGACGTCGCCGAGCTCGGCTGCGTCGAAACGGAAGCGCTGCGCCACGTTCCAACCCGGCGCGTCGCCGCGGCCCATCCAGAGGACGTACCGGTCGGTGAGGACCCGCTCGTCATCGGGACCGAGCGGCGTGTAGGTGTTTGCGTTCTCCGCGAGCTCGAGCAGCACGTCGCGCAAATCTAGTCGGATGCTGGATAGAGCTGCGTCTGCCACGCCCGCCGGTAGATGGACTCGAGGTGCTCGACGCGTTTCACGTAAGCGCGAGTCTCCGCGAACTGGATGTCCTCGTGTGCTTCACGCCACCGGTCGACGTTGCCCTGCCCGGCGTTGTATGCCGCCAGCACGAGCTTCTCGCTCCCGTATTTCTTGAAGAGATTGTCCAGGTACCACGCGCCGTACCTGATGTTGATCTCGGCGTTGTAGAGGTCGTTCGTCCTGAACGCATGCCCACCGGTTCGGATCGCGATCCCGCGAGCCGTGGCGGGCGTGAGCTGCATCAGGCCGATCGCGCCCGACGACGACTTCGCACTCGAATCGAACTTCGATTCCTGGTAGATCACCGCAGCCAGCAACGCGGGATCGAGGCTGTGCTCCTGCGCGTGGACCCGCACGTACTCCGAGTAGTGCAGCGGGTAGCGGAGACGCTCGTACCACGGCGGATTCGTCTCGTTGACGTACAGGAACGCCCCCGCGAGCACCGCCACCAGTGCCGTGACCGCGGCGAGCCGCTTCATCGCCGCGTCAGGTCGTCCATCACCCCAGCGACGAACGCGTCGAGCTCGTCGAGCGACCCGAGGTTTCGGAACACATAGTCGGCGCGCTCGGTCTTCTCACGGTCGGGGATCAGACGGGATTCACGGTCGTCGGTGGCGATCCCGGAGCGCATGCGCCGCAGCTTCTCGGGAGCTGTGATCACGACGACCTTGTCGAACCGTTCGTCGCCTCCGGTCTCGTAGAGGAGCGGCACCTCCGTCACGCACACCGCGGGCGGGTTGGAGAGCTTCGCCAGGCTGTCGCGCCACCCGAGGTACTCCTGCGCCACCAGCGGGTGCAGCAGCTCTTCGAGCCAGGCGAGCGCGTCACGATCGTTGAAGACGACGGTCGCGAGCGCGCCGCGGTCGATCTCTCCGTCCGGCCCGACGATGCCGTTGCCCATGCGCGCGACGACTGCGGCTCGGACCTCGTCGCGCCGAAGCAGATGGTGGACGATCTCGTCGGACGAGACGGTCGCGGCGCCGTGCCGCCCGAACGCGAGGAGCGCCTCGCTCTTGCCGGCACCGATGCCGCCCGTGATGGCGACGGCTACCGGCCGGCTCACTCTTCGGCTGCGGGGGCTTCCGGCTCTTCGGCCGGGGCGAGCAGCTCGTCGGCCGCAGGCTCGGCAGTCGCTTCCGCCTCCGGCTCCGGCTCGTCTTTCAGCTCGGCGACTGGCTCGGGCTCGACGACGACGGTCTCGACCTCAGCCTCGACGGCCGGCGCAGCCTCTGCCTCGGCGGCAGGCTCCGCTTCGGCAGCCTGCTCTGCCTCGGCAACGGGCTCCGCCTCGACTTCCCCAGCGGGCTCGTCGGCGAAGACCTCCTCGGACAGGTCGAGGTTCGGGCGCGTGTGCACCGACTCGGCCCCGTCTGCGCGCGGCTGCACCGGATCGGTGTCCTCGACGCGCTTCAGCGAGAGCGAGAGACGGCGGCGGTCGCCGTCGACCTCGATGATCTTCACGTTCACCGGCTGGCCCTGTGAGACGACCTCCCGCGGGTTCTCAACGTGGTGCTGTGCGAGCTCGGAGATGTGCACGAGGCCCTCGACGCCCGGCAGGATCTCGACGAACGCCCCGAACGTGACGACCTTCGTGACGCGCCCTTCGACAACGTCGTTCTCGTGGTAGTTCTCGAGCACCTGCTGCCACGGGTCGCTCTGGGTCTGCTTGAGCCCGAGCGAGATGCGCTGGCGGTCGCGGTCGATGTCGAGCACCTTCACCTGCACGGTCTGACCGATCTCGAGCACCTCCGACGGATGGTTGACGTGCGACCACGACAGCTCGGAGATGTGGATGAGCCCGTCCATGCCGTTCAGGTCGACGAACGCGCCGAAGTCGACGATGTTCGAGATCTGACCCTCGACCACGTCGCCGGGCTGCAGCTTGTCGAGGATCTGCTGACGTTGATCCTTGCGCTCCTCTTCGAGAACGGCGCGGCGCGAGAGCACGACGTTGTTGCGCGACCGGTTGAGCTCGATCACCTTCGCGCGCAGCTCCTGGCCGAGGAACTCGTCGAGATCCTGGACGCGGCGAATGTCGACGAGCGACGCCGGCAGGAAGCCGCGCACGCCGAGGTCGAGGATCAGGCCGCCCTTGACGACCTCGATCACACGACCGTTGACCGGCTCGCCGGACTCGGCGGCGCCCTCGATGTTCTTCCAGGCCAGCTCGAAGCGCGCGCGCTTCTTCGAGAGGATCAGACGCCCTTCGGCGTCTTCCTTGGTGAGCACGAGCGCATCGATCTCGTCGCCGAGAGTGACCTCGTCGGCCGGGTTGACCGACCGGCGGATCGACAGCTCCGAGACGGGGATGACGCCCTCCGACTTGTACCCGATGTCGACCAGGACCTCGTCCTTGTCGACGCGCACGACCGTGCCGTGCACAACCTGCCCCTCGTTGATCTCGGGGAAGGTGGAGTCGTAGTCGGGGATCAGTTCGCCGTCCGGTCCTTCGACCCAAACCCCCGGTTCGCGTTCCATGATGTCGTGGCTAGCCAAAGCGGCCGCGAAGTATAGCCACCTTGGCTCGAAGCCCGGTTTACGGGAAGGTCACGCCGCCGCGGTCGTCGAGGCTCGTGCCTTTCGCCCACGCAACGTCCCAGATGTTGCCTTCCGGGTCACGCCAGCTGAAGCCGCCGCCCCAGGCCGCCTCGGTGGGCTCTTCGAGCAACTCGACGCCGGCAACGCCTTTCAGGGTCTCGTACACGGCCTGCGTGGCGGCGAACGACTCGAGATTGACACAGAGGGTGAAGGCGCGGAACGAGTCGGCCGGCGGCCCGAACTGCGGCTCGTAGCTGGTCGCCGCATAGAGGCCGATCACACATCCGTTCGTGCACTGGAACGTGCGGTGATGTTCGTCGCTCTCGGGCGTCTCGGGCCACCCGAGGTCGCGGAACAGCTGTGCCATCCGCTCCACGTCGCGACAGGCGAGCGTGATCAGGCCGATCCGAGCCGGGAGCTGCACGAGCTCAGGACTTGGCTTCGGCCCAGTTGTCGCCTGCGCCGACGTCGACTGCCAGCGGCGGGTCGAGGTCGTACGCGCCCACCATCTCGCTGCGAACGAGCTCGCGCACCTTCGAGACTTCCGCGTCCGGAACGTCGAGCAGCAACTCGTCGTGCACCTGGAGGACGAGCCGCGCGCTTCTCCCCTCCTCGCGCAGTCGCCGCGCGATCCTGATCATCGCCACCTTGATGATGTCGGCGTTCGAGCCCTGCATGACGAAGTTCACGGCGACGCGCTCGCCGAACCCGCGCGTCTGCCTGTTCGAGGCACGTAGCTCGGGCACGGGCCGCCGCCGGCCGAGCAGCGAGGTCGCGTAGCCGTCGGCCCGCGTCTGCTCGATCGTCCGCGCGATGAAGTCCTGGACGTGCGGGAAGCGAGCGAGGTACGCATCGATGTAGCGCTGTGCCTCGTCGCGGGGAATCTCCAGGTTCTCCGACAGCCCGAACGCGGAGATGCCGTAGACGATGCCGAAGTTGATCATCTTCGCGATCGACCGCTGGCCCGAGGTGAGCTTCGCCGGCTCGATGCCGAGGACCTCGGCCGCGGTGGCGGTGTGGATGTCCTCTCCACGCTCGAATGCCTCGCGCAGCTTCGGCTCACCCGACACGTGGGCGAGGATCCGCAGCTCGATCTGCGAGTAGTCGGCCGAGAGCAGGCGATGTCCCTCGTCGGCGACGAAGGCCGAGCGGATCTCGCGCCCGAGGTCGGTTCGGATCGGGATCGACTGCAGGTTCGGGTCGGAGGTCGACAGGCGGCCGGTCGCGGCGACCGTCTGGTTGAACGTCGTGTGCAGGCGGCCGTCGGCCTCCGAGATCAGCGATGGCAGAGGCAGCAGGTATGTGTTGAGGAGCTTCGAGAGCTCGCGCCATTCCTCGATCACGGGCACGATCGGATGGTCGTCGCGGATCGAGCGCAGAACCTTCGCGTCGGTCGAGTAGCCCGTCTTTCCCTTGCGCCCGACGGTCAGTCCGAGCTGCTCGAACAGAACGCGGCCGACCTGCTGCGTCGACCCGATCATGAACTCGTCCCCGGCCAGCTCGTACGCCTTCGTCTCGAGCTCCTCGACCCGATCCGCCAGGCGGGCCGTGATCTCCCCCATGCGGTACGTGTCGATCTTGACGCCCGCCTGCTCCATCTGCGCGAGGACCGCCGACAGCGGCAGCTCGACGCGGCGGTACAGCTCCGTCAGTCCCCGCTCCTCGAGCCGCTCGAGCAGCGAGCCGATGAGCCGCCTCGGTGTCTCGGCCCGCCGGACGAGCGCCATCGTCTCCTCGTCGGCCGGGGGCACCGGCGACAACTCGATGCCGTACTCGGCGGCGAGATCGTCGAGGTCGTATCCCGCGCGCCCGGGATCGATCAGATAGGCGGCGAGCAGGGTGTCGTCGCGCGCCTCGACCCCGAGCGCCTTCGCGTCATGGACGACGAGCGCATCGCCGGCGGCGGGCGCACCGACGACGACCTCGTCCCCCGTCGCAGCCGCAGCGCGGTCACCGTCGACCGCGTAGCCGACGACGCCGCGCAGGTCGAGGTCGCCCTCGCGCCACGGCACCTCGATGCCGGTCACCTTCATCGGCGCCGAGGGCACTGCGGCGTCGAGCTCGTCCACGCGACCGAGCAGCGCCCGGAACTCGAAGCGCCGGAAGATCTCCTTCAGCGTTGCGCGGTCGGGCGGCTCGAGGACGAGCTCGGCAGGGTCGCAGTCGATGTCGAGGTCGCGCCGCATCGTCGCGAGCTCCTTCGAGACGAGCGCGACCTCGGCGTTCTCGGTGATATTCCGTGCGCGCGCCGGCGAGAGCTCGGACGCGTGCTCGATCACCGCTTCGACCGAGCCGTACTGGGAGATCAGCTGCCCGGCCGTCTTGTCGCCGATGCCGGGGACACCCGGGATGTTGTCCGACGTGTCTCCCTTGAGCCCGATGAAGTCGGGCACCTGCTCGGGCGTGACGCCGTAGCGCGCTTCGACCCGCTCCGGTGTGTAGACGTTCACATCCGCGACCCCGCGCGGCGTCATCATCAGGCAGACGTTCGCGCTGCAGAGCTGGAACGCATCGCGGTCGGTGGAGACGACGCAGGTCTTGATCCCCTCGGCGTCAGCGCGCGTCGCGAGGGTCGCGATCACGTCGTCGGCCTCCCAGCCCTCGAACTCGAGGTTTCTGTACCCGAACGCCTCGACGATCGGCCGGAAGTGCGGGAACTGCTCGCGCAGCAGATCGGGCATCGGCCGGCGCCCTTCCTTGTAGACCACGTCGGCCGCCTCGGCGACGGCCGCCCGATGGGTCGGCCGCGAGTCCCACGCGACGGCAACGCCCTTCGGCCGGTAGTCGGCGAGCAGCTTGAAGAGCATGTTCGTGAACCCGAGCAGAGCGTTCGTGGGCTGCCCGTCGGTCGTCACGAGCTCCTCGGGCAGCGCGAAGAACGCCCGGTAGGCGAGGTTGTTCCCGTCCACGATGAACAGCTCGGACTCGCGGGCCGGGCCGTCGTCCAGGTCGAGCTCGGCTCCTGTCAGCGTCTTGGGGCTCATGCGGCCATCAGGGACGAATGTATCGTCAGGCACCCGTGCCGAGCATCGAGACGATCGCCCTCTTCTCGGTGGCCGCCGTGGCGCTGGCCGTCGTGCCCGGCCCGGCAGTCACCTACATCGTCACCCAGAGCGTCGACAAGGGCAGGCGTGCGGGCCTGGTCTCGGCGCTCGGCGTCGCGAGCGGCGGCCTGGTGCATGTCGCCGCCGCGACGGTCGGGCTGTCGGCGCTGATCGCGTCGTCCGCAACCGCCTTCACGGTCGTCAAGCTCGTCGGCGCCAGCTACCTGATCGTGGTCGGCATCCGCCGGATCCGCTCCCGCGACGATGAGACGACCCAGGCGGCGGAGCCTGCGCCGTTGCAGAAGCTCTACGCGCAGGGGCTCGTGGTCAACGTGCTGAACCCGAAGACGGCGCTCTTCTTCCTGGCCTTCCTGCCGCAGTTCGTCGACCCGGCGCTCGGCTCGGTGGCGCTGCAGATCGCGACCCTCGGCATGCCTGTTCGTCCTGATCGCGCTCTGCTCCGACGCGGCGTACGCCTTGGCCGCCGATGCGCTCGCGGGCCAGGTTGCGCCGAGACGGCGCCGCAGCCCGGATCCGCCGGTATGTCTCGGGCGGGATCTTCATCGCGCTCGGGGTCTCGGCCGCGGCCGCCCGCCGCACCACGTGAGCCGGATCCCGCTGCTCGCCGACTCGCGGATCGTCGTCGCGGAGCCGGCGGCAGACGACCTGGTGTTGAGGCCGCCGCCGCCGGGGGACGCGCTTCGAGACGTCCCGGCGGCCGTCCGCGAGTCGCTCGCGTATCCGCTGGAAGGACCCGCGCTCGAGGAGCTGGCGAAGGTCGGCGGGTCTGCGACGATCGTCGTCGAGCAGCCGTCGCTGCCTATCCCGGGTGTTCAGATCGGCCCGCGGCACGAGGCGATCGCTGCCGTCGCCGACGAGCTCGACCGGCTCGGAGTCGCCAACGTGACGATTCTCGTCGCGGGCGGGCTGCTGCGGCGAACCGCGCCGCGCGACATCGGGCTCCTCGTTCCGCCCGAGTTCCGGCGGCGTTTCCGCGGCCGCGTGATCGTGCACGACGCCGAGGCCGACGATCTCGTCGACGTCGGCCGGGTCGGCGCCGTGCCGCTCCGGATCAATCCGGCGCTGATCGAGACCGACCTGATCGTGACGGTGACGGCGGCGGAGACGGTGCTGCACGGCGGGCCTGCGGCATTGCTCGCAGCGACCGGCAGCGAATCGCTGCGCGTCGCCGGTGCTCTCTCCCTGCTCGAGCCGAGCACGTCGCAGGGCTGGCGGCTCGCGGTCGAGCTGGAGCGGCGGCTCGCCGAGCGGGCCGGGCTGCTCGGTGTCTCGCTGGCGCTGAACGCTCCGCGCGTCGCCGGCCCGTTCGCCGGATACCCGCACGATCACGCTGCGGTCGACCGGCTGCTGGACTCGAAGGCGAGACGGGTCTTCCAGCTGGCTCCGACCGACGGTGCGTCAGCGGCTGCTCGACCGGCTCCCCCGCGAGCAGACGGTCTCGGTCGTCTACTGCGGGCCGCCGTCGATCGCGCACACGGAGGCCCTGCTTCGCGGGACGGTGCAGAAGGCGATCGAGCTGGCCGACCCGGTGGACGCGCTCGTCGTCGGGATTCCGCCGACGACGCCGTTCATGCCGCGCGAACGTCCGAACCCCGTCAGCGCCGCCTATCTCGGGCTTGGACTCGCGCTCCGCCTCTGGCGGAACATGCCGCCGATTGCGCCCGGAGGCACGGCGATCCTCGTCCACCCCCTTCCGCGCCGCTTCCACCATCCGACGCAGACGCCGTACCGGGCGCTCTACGCCGACTCCCGGACGGCGGGCGACTCCGGCGCGATGCGCGATGCCGAGGCCACCGCCGCCGGGGACGAGCGCGCCCTGGCGGCCTACCGCGCCGGCCACGCGTGTCACCCGCTGCAGCCGTTCGTCGAGTGGAGCGCGTGCGATGCGACCGCACATCGGCTCGGTGCGGTGCTCGTCGCGGGCTGCCGCGACGCCCAGTCCGCGCGGCAACTCGGCTTCGTCCCCGTGCACGCGCTCGGAGCAGCACTCGAGATGGCGCGCGGGCGCGGCGCACAGCGGATCGGCTACCTGCTCGCGCCGCCCTACGCGCCTCTCGTCGTCGGGCGCTGACCCCAACCCTTAGCCTGGAGCCGTGGATCCCGTCATCGAGACGAAGGCGCTGACGAAGCGGTTCGGCGAGCGCACAGCGGTCGACGACGTCGACCTGATCGTGCCGTCGGGGTCGGCATTCGGGTTTCTCGGCCCGAACGGCGCCGGCAAGACGACACTCATCCGCACGCTGCTCGGCCTCACGCGTGCGTCGTCCGGCGACTTCAGCCTGCTCGGGCTGCCGCAGCCCTCGAAGCGGCGAGAGGCCCTGGCCCGCGTGGGAGCGATTGTCGAGGAACCGAAGTTCCACCCGCACCTGACCGGTCGCGAGAACCTGAGGATCGTCGCGGCCGCCCGCGATCGCGCCGCCGACGGGCGCATAGAGCCGTCGCTCGCACGCGTCGGGCTGGCCGACCGTGCGAACGATCGCGTCAAGTCGTACTCGCTCGGCATGCGGCAGCGTCTGGGAATCGCACGCTGCCTGCTCGCAGACCCACTGCTCCTGATCCTCGACGAGCCGATGAACGGTCTCGACCCGGCGGGCATCCTCGAGACGCGTCACTTGATCCGCTCGTTCATCGACGAGGGCCGCACCGTCTTTCTCTCGTCGCACCTGCTCGACGAGGTCGAGAAGACGTGCGACCAGGTGGCGATCGTCGACCGCGGCCACGTGATCCTCCAGGGTGCCGTCGCCGAGATCGCGGCTGGAGGCGATCCGACGCTGCTCGTCGAGGTCGACGACCTGGCCCACGCCGAGCGCCTGCTCTCCGTGGAGGCCGGCGTCGCCAAGATCGAAGTCGAGGGAAGCGCCCTGCGGCTGACGCTCGCCGACGGTCTCGCACCGGCGCGTGTGAACGCACTGCTCGTCGGGGCCGGCCTGGCCGTCTCCCGGCTCGAGCCTGCCCGGGCGACGCTCGAAGCCGCATTCCTGTCGATCACGAGCCGGCTCGGGAGCCCGGAGTGAGGCTCGTCTCGGCCGAGGCCCTGAAGCTCTACCGCCGCCGCGGGACGATGATCTGGTGCGCGCTGCTGACAGCAGGCGCGGTCGTGATCACGGAGGCTATCCTCGTCTCGCTCCACGCCGCGAACGCGGGCAAGCACGGGTCGGCGGGCGGAGCCGAGAACTTCAAGAACGTGATCTTCGTCCTGAGCGGGCTCGGCAACGTGGCCGCGATCCTGATCGGCTCGACAGCCGGCACGCAGGACGCGTCGTCCGGCGTCATCCGGGACCTGTTCGTGACGGGTCGCCCGCGCAGCGCGCTCTTTCGCGCCCGACTCCCGGGCGCTCTCGTCGTCTTCCTGCCTCTGCTTGCGATCGGATTCATCGTCGCGCTCGCGTGTGCGTTCGCGTTCGCCGGCGACCAGCCGAAGCCGGCCTGGCCGGATGTCGGACGCCTCGCGGCCTACACGTTCGCGATCACGAGCGTCGACATCGCGCTCGCGATCGGGATGGCCGCATTTGCCAGCTCACGAGTGGTCGTCGGTGTGCTGATCGCCTGGTCCGCAATCGTGTCGCACCTCCTGATCGCGCTCGGAAGCCTCGGCGGTGTTCGCAGGTTCATCGACGTCGCCGCAGCCGAGCACCTGCTCCCGAGATCGGCGAACGACACGCCGATCGCGATGTCGACCGCAAGCGCGATCCTCGTGCTCGCCGCCTGGGTGATCGTCTTTCAGCAGGCCGGCCTGTGGTGGGTCAACCGGCGCGACGTCTAGATCGTAGCTTCTAGGTCTCGCCGAGGTACGTCTTGCGGACCTGCTCGTTCGTCTTGAGCGCCTTGGCATCGTCGGCGAGCACGATGTTGCCCGTCTCGAGCACGTAGCCGCGATGGGCCGCATCGAGGGCCATCAACGCGTTCTGCTCGACGAGCAGGATCGACGTTCCTTGTTCGTTGATCGTATGGATGATCTCGAAGATCCGCTCGACGAAGATCGGCGCGAGCCCGAGTGACGGCTCGTCCAGGAGCAGCAGCTTCGGGCGCGCCATCAGCGCTCGGCCGATCGCGCACATCTGCTGCTCGCCGCCGGACATCGTGCCGGCCTTCTGATCGCGCCGCTCTTGCAGTCGCGGGAACAGCTCGAAGACGCGGTCCATGTCCTCGCGGATGCCCGCGCGGTCCGATCGCTGAAAGGCGCCCATCTCGAGGTTCTCGGTCACGGACATCCGCGGAAAGAGCCGCCGGCCCTCCGGCGACTGCGCGATGCCGCGCTTGACGATCTCGTGGGCGGGCGTCGCAGTGATGTCCCTGCCGTCAAAATGGATCGAGCCCGAGCGCGGGCGGTTCAGACCGTTGATCGACCGGAGCGTGGTCGACTTGCCGGCGCCGTTCGCGCCGAGGAGCGTCACGATCTCGCCCTCCTTCACGTCGAGCGAGATCCCCTTGAGCGCATGAATCGCCCCGTAGTACGTATGGATGTCGTCGATCTGGAGGACCGGCGTCGCGCCGTTGCTGCTCATGACAGGCCCTGCCGCTTCATGTCCTCGACGGCCGCCTTCCCGAGGTACGCCTCGATCACGCGCTCGTTCTGCTGCACCTCTTTGGGCAAGCCCTCGGCGATCTTCTCGCCGTAGTCGAGCACCGAGACGCGGTCGGAGACGCCCATCACGACACGCATGTCGTGCTCGATCATCAGCACGGTCAGGTCGTGCTCGTCGCGGAGCTGGTAGAGGAACGCGGTGAACTCGGCCGACTCCTGCGGGTTCATGCCGGCCGTCGGCTCGTCGAGCAGCAGAAGCTTCGGCTCGGTCGCGAGTGCACGCGCCACCTCGAGCCGGCGCTGGTCGCCGTAGGGCAGGTTGCGCGACGTCTCGCCGGCCTTCCGCGCCAGGCCGGTGAGCTGCAGGAGCTCGCGCGCTCGGACGCGCGATTCCTTCTCCTCGCGCTTGACGGACGGCGTGTGGAGGATCGAGTTGAACAGGTTCGCCTTCATCCGCGCGTGCATGCCGACGAGCACGTTCTCGAGGGCGGTCATGTTCTGGAAGAGGCGGATGTTCTGGAAGGTGCGGCCGATCCCACGCTCGGTGATCGCGTGCGGCGGCTTGCCCGTCACGTCCTCCCCGAGGAACGTGATCGTGTCCGCCGGTCGGCTTGTAGACGCCCGTCAGCATGTTGAAGAACGTCGTCTTCCCGGCGCCGTTCGGGCCGATCAACGACACGACCAGGCCCTTCGGCACCGTGAACGAGACATCGTTGACCGCGACCAGGCCGCCGAATTCCTTGCGCAGGTCGGTCGCCTCGAGCAGGATCTCCCGCGCGCCGTTCACGGCATAGCCGTCGCCTGTGCTCCTGGGCTCCGTCGAGCCGACGCCTGTCGTCACGCCTCGGCTCCGGCATGCTCGGTGTCGTAGAGCGGGTCGTCATGGACACCCTCGTGGAACTCCGCGGCCCTGCGCCGCGAGGGGATCAGCCCTTCGGGACGGAAGAGCATCACCACCAGGATGATCGCGCCGTAGATGCCTGCTGAGTAGAGCTGCACGTCGATGGCCGGGCGGTACGACCCGAAGTGGATGTTCTCGTTGATCCACTGCCCGGTCGTTCCCAGGCCGAAGACGTTCAGGTAGGAGAGGAACGCGGCGCCTACGAGGACCCCCCAGATGTTGCCCATTCCGCCGAGGATGACCATGCAGAGGATGAAGACCGAGATGTTGAAGTAGAAGTCGCCCGGGAACGTGTTGCTCTTGAACGAGGCGTAGAACGCGCCGGCGACGCCTCCGAAGAACGCACCGCTCGCGTAGGCCCACGTCTTGGTGCGCATCAGCGGCACGCCCATCGCCGCAGCCGCGGTCTCGTCCTCGCGGATCGCGATCCAGGCGCGGCCGAGGCGCGAGAACTGAAGGCGGAACGAACAGAAGACGGTGAACAGCAGCAGCACGATCGCCGTCCAGTAGAAGACGTCACTCGACTGGATCTGGTGGCCGAGGACAGTGGCGTTGCAGCATTGGAGGTAGTTCGCGGGCAGGAAGCCGCCGGTGAGATCCGAGATCCGGTGACCGAAGCCCGGCGAGTCGAGCGGCGTGATGCCGTTCGGGCCGTTCGTGAGGTTGAATCCGGTGCCGAAGAAATTGTCGCCGTTGCGCGCGACCTGCGGCAGGATCTCGCCGAAGCCGAGCGTGACGATCGCGAGGTAGTCGCCGCGCAGGCGCAGCGTCGGGAGGCCGATGATGATCCCGAAGAGCGCTGTGATCGCCCCCGCCATTACGAGGATCAACCAGAGCGAGACGTGGAAACCGCCTGTCCCCGGCAGAAGGCCGATCGCGCCCAGCGAGAACTCGCGCTTCGGGACGAGTGCGGCCGCGCAGTCGTTGACGCTGACGCCTTTCGTCGGGCACTTCTGGCCCGCGAACTGCGCTGAGGCGAACCATGCGGCCGTGTACGCCCCGATGGCGTAGAACGCGACGTAGCCGAGGTCGAGCAGCCCGGCGTACCCGACCACGATGTTGAGGCCGATGGCCATCATCATGAAGACGAGCATGTAGACGCCGGTCGGCACGTCCGGCCACGCGCCGAACACCGGGATCGTGAAGAGGTGCAGGTAATAGAACGGGTACAACACTGCGGCGACGATCGCCACGGTCGGCAGGACCCAGCCTGCGGGTCGGCAGCGGGACCGAGGCGACGGCGAACGCAGCTGCGAGGAAGAGCACGAGCGACCACGGGACGTTCGAGACCAGGGCGAGGATCGCGGTGGCGCCGACGATGATCGCGTACGCGACGACGCGCTGGGGCCAGGCCGGCACCTTTCGGAGCTGGACCACCGCGCCGATGAGCAGCGTCGCGAAGCCGAGGGACTGGTCGACGAAGAACAGGAGGACGCTGACCAGGACCAGGATCCCGATCGAGGCCCGCGAGCGCGTCTCCTGCGGCAGCCTGCGGTAGCGCGGGATGCCGTACCGCTGCCAGAAGATTCCGAGCACCGGCTAACCGCCCTCGGGCGTCTGCTCGCCGAGGAGGCCGCTGGGCCGGAAGACGAGGATCAGGATGAGGATCGCGAAGACGATCGACTGCGTCCAGTCCGAGCCGGGCGCATGCCAGTTGAGTCCCTCGTTCCAGCCCTGGAGCAGGCCGATGAGCACCGCTCCGAGGACGGCGCCCGGCAGGTTCCCGATGCCTCCGAGCACGGCGGCGGTGAACGCGATCAGACCGAGCTGGAACCCCTGGTCGAATTTGACGCTCGTGAAGTAGAGGGCGTAGACGACGCCCGCGGCGCCGGCGAGCGCTCCGGCGATCAGGAACGTGAACGAGATCGTCCGGTTGACGTTGATGCCCATCATCGCGCTCGCGTCCCTGTCCTGGGCGGTGGCGCGCATCGCCTTCCCCTGCCGCGTGCTCCGGACCAGGTACATGAGGACGAGCAGCACGGGCACGGTGATGATCACCGCAATGAACTTGTTCCACTGGTAGTCGAAGCTCCCGATGCTGAAGACATCGCTGCGTGGAAGGATGTCAGGCGCGATCACATACTCCGGCCCCCACACGGCAAGCGCGACGTTCTCGATGATGAAGCTGACGCCGATCGCCGTGATCAGCGGCGCGAGTCGAGGGGCATGCCGCAACGGCCGGTAGGCGAAGAACTCGATCATCACGTTCAAGCCGCCGCAGGTGAGCATCACCAGGACGAGCGTGAAGGCGACCCAGAGGACGATGATCGCGCCCTGGCCCTGATGCAGGCCGAAGAAGTGGTTCGCGTAGGTGATCGTGAACATGCCGCCGAGCATGAACACGTCGCCGTTCGCGAAGTTGATGAGCTCGAGGATGCCGTAGACGAGCGTGTAGCCGAGCGCGACGAGCGCGTACACGCTGCCGTTCGTGATCCCGATCGCCGTCACCTCGAAGAAGTCGCTCGGCGTCTTGATGAGATTGACGACGAGCCAGAGCGCGATCACCAGGACGAACGCGAGCCCGAGCACGGTGACGAGGCTCGGCGCACGCAGGCGGCTCAGAGACGAGGAGGCAGACGCGTCGGCAGCCACAGGTGGTGCGACTTTACTTCCTCCGCGCAGAAAAGTCATATCGACTGCCGCGTTACGATGGCCATTCCTGGCCGAAGTGGCGGAACTGGCAGACGCGCCGGACTCAAAATCCGGTTCCCTCCGGGGAGTGTGGGTTCGATTCCCACCTTCGGCATTCACTCAGGCGTTGACGACGGCGTGAAGTACGTCTCTCGGCCGAGCTTCTCGGCGGTCGTGAAGACACCGAAGTCGGGCTCGAGACGGCGGAGCTCGCCCGAGTACTCGAGAGCTGCGTCGACCTTCGCCGCCACCTCGGCCGCGCCGAGCTCGACCGTCCGCCGCTCGTATGCGTCGAGCAGCCCGGCGGGTGCGTCCTGCGGCTCAGCGGACGATCGCAACGCGTAGGGGTAGTCGACGTAGAAGACCGGCAGCGGGCACAGTCGACGAACGGCTTCGCGGATGACGACGTGCTCGTCGTTCGCGATCGCGAGCGGCGCATAGACGAGCTCGGCGTTCGCGATCACCGGCGCGAGCGCCTCGACGATGCAGTCTGGCTCCGTCGACCCGAACTGGCCGTCCCAGAACGGCAGGTGCGTCGGCGTACGGCCGGCCCGTGCCAGGGCGGCGCGGTCCTCGGCGCGCCGCTCCTCGGCGCGCACCAGCGAGTCGACTTCGGGGTCGACCAGCGCATCCCAGGCGCTCTGCACCTCGGGCCTGGCGGCGCCGAACACCGTCACGACCGAGACGTCGTGCCGCGCGTCGGCGATGACGCTCCAGCAGGAGAAGACCGCGTCGTCGAGGTGGGTGGAGACGACAACGACTTGCGACATGGGGCGAGCTCTTGCCTACCGGAGCAGGAAGTCCGCGGCGGCCTTCCGGCCGACGTCGCTGAACGCGCGCGACTGCGTCGAGTGCCCCGCGCCCGGGACGACGACGAGCCTGCCGCGCTTCAGCAGCTTCAGCTCCTTCTGGGCCCATTCGAGCGGCGTCGAGAGATCGTGATCGCCGCTGAGGATCAGAGTCGGCACTACGATCTTCCCGGTTGCGACCGGCGTCGCCGGCGTCGGCGACCAGGGCTGGCACTGCTTGATGAAGCCGTTGCCCGCGGCGGTCGCCCGGTCGAACGGGTAGAGGCTCTTCGCCGGGATCCGCGCGACGGCGCGGGCGACCGCGGCCTGGCGGCCTGCGAGCGGCGCCGTCGACGAGCCCCACGGATAGCGCCAGTCACTGCAGAGGGCACTGGCATGCAACCCCTGGTCGAGGGAGTACGACGGGGCGACGTTCCACGTGCGTGCGAGCGCGAGTGTCCGGGCCAGCGGGAGCAGGTCGCCGCGCCGGGCGTCGCGGAGCACCGAGGGAATGTCGACAGCGGACGTATAGGTCGGATCGACGATGCTCATCAACGTCAGCGCGTCGAGAAGTCGGGGGCCGACGTGGCGCGTCTTGACCACGGTCGCGAGGTCGGAGACGCAATGAGGGCCGCACACCTTCCGGAGGATGCGGGCGGCCGCCTTGAACTGGTCGACGCCGAGGTCGGTCTCGCCCGTGTGCGGAACGACGGAGTCGAGCACCAGTTTCTTGACGCGCTGCGGATGGACGAGCGCGTATCGCTCGGCCACGTACGTGCCGTACGAGACGGCGTCGATCGTCCAGTTGTCGACGCCGAGCGAATTGCGCAGATCCTCGAGGTCGGCCACGACGTCGTCGCTGCCGTAGAACTGCCGCAGATCGCCGAGCTTCGAGGCGCAGGCACGGACGGAGGTTGGGCTCGGTGGATACAGGTCGGAGCTGCCCATCTCCTTCTGCAGCGCTTTGCAGTCGAGCGCTCCCGCTCCGGTCCCGCGCTGGTCGAGCACGACGATTCGGTACGCGGACTGCTCGGCGCCGAGGATGGACGTGATTCTCGGCAGCAGCGGCAGCCCGGGCTGGCCCGGCCCGCCCGCGAGGAACAGGAGCACGCCACGCGGCGCCTTCTTGTTCGTCGACGTGGCGACGGCCAGCTTGAGCTTGCCCTTCCGCTTTCCCGAGTGGTCGAGCGGCACTGTCAGGGTCGAGCAGGTGAAACCCGACACGCCGAGGCACGACTGGGAGTCGAGCAGCCCGGCCGGCTCACCTGAGGAGACGGCCGAGCTGCCGGCAGCGACCACTGCCGTACCTGCCAGCGCGAGCGCCAGGCGCGAACGCACGAGACGGATCATGACTTCACCATCGGCATGAGGATGCGCTGAACGTAGACTCAGATCAAGTTGCGGATCGGAGTGTTGACCGGGGGCGGCGACTGCCCTGGCCTGAACGCGGTGATCCGTGCGGTCGCGCGACGTGCCTGGTCGCGCGGTCATGACGTGATCGGGGTGCGCGAGGGCTGGCGCGGCATGGTCGAGCAGCTGTTCCAGCCACTCGGCCGCGGCGAGGTGTCCGGGATCCTGCCCCGCGGAGGCACGATCATCGGCACATCCAGGACGAATCCGTACAAGGTCGACGGCGGGGTCGATCGGGTGCTCGCCTCGTTCGAGCAGCTCGACGCGCTCGTCGCGATCGGCGGCGAGGACACCCTGGGGGTGGCGGCCAGGCTCTACCGCGAGTTCGGATCACCGGTCGTCGGCGTCCCGAAGACGATCGACAACGACCTCTCGGGTACCGACTACACGTTCGGGTTCGACACCGCCGTTGCGATCTGTACCGAGGCGATCGACCGGCTGCACACCACGGCCGAATCGCACAACCGGGTCATGGTCGTCGAGGTGATGGGCCGCCACACCGGCTGGATCGCGGTCCACAGCGGGATCGCCGGCGGCGCGGACGTGATCCTCGTCCCGGAGCGGCCCGTCGACTTCGACGAGGTCGCCCGCGAGCTCGGCCGGAGGCACGCAAGCGGCAAGAACTTCTCGATCGTCGTCGTCAGCGAGGGCTGTGAGCTCCCGGGAGCCGAGGACAAGGGCGAGGTCGACCAGTTCGGCCACAAGCTGCTCGCCAAGCGCGGAGTCGGTGACCGGCTCGGCGAGGAGATCGAGAGCCGCACCGGCTACGAGACGCGCGTGACGGTGCTCGGCCACGTCCAGCGCGGCGGTTCCCCGACCGCCTACGACCGCATCCTGGCAACGCGCTTCGGGCTCAAGGCCGCCGACCTCGTCGAGTCCGGCTCGTTCGGGCAGATGGCCTCGCTGCAGGGCAACGACGTCCTGGCGGTCTCGCTCGAGGAGGCGACGGCGGAGCTGAAGACCGTGACGGACGACTGGTACGACGTCGCGCGCGCGTTCTTCGGCTAGGTCGAACCGAACGCGAGGCGGAGACGCATCGGCAGGCCCGCGAGAAGCTCCTCGCGGTGAGGTGACTCGACCGCCGATGCCCACGGTTCCGCGTTGATCGCGCGGCAGACCCAACCGAGGCGCAGCGCGACGTCGAGTGCTTCCTGCAGCTCGCCGAGCGGCGCGTACCGCGTGAACGGCTCCAGATAGGCGTCGCGGAAGGGCGCGAGGTCGACGGACCCCTCGACGTCGTCGAGCCCCCACGCGATCTGTCCTTCCAGCGTGATCGACATCGTCAAGAACGGGTGCGAGACGCATGAGTCGCCCCAGTCGAGGAAGAGGTACTGCCCGTCGCGGACGAAGACCTGGGCATCGTGGAGGTCGTCGTGCTGGATCGTCTCGGGGATGCCGAACGAGGCGAGCTGTGCGCACATCTCCGAGACGCGTGGCACGGTGCCTCCGAACTCGGCCGGCATGAGCTCGAGGAGCCGCTCGTACTGCAGTGGCAGCTGCCCGAGTCGCCGATCGTGACAGCCCACGGCGACGAGCCTGTCGGCGTCGACGGCAAGATCGGTCTGCAGCTCGGCGTAGCGCGGGAGAACGTCGAGCCAGCGGCCGAGATCGCGCTTCTCCTCGATCAGCTCGCGCAGCCGGGTGCCGCCGTCGGCCATCAGCATCCAACCGCGGTCGAAGTCCGCGGCAAGCAGCTCCGGCACGAGGTCGGGCCGGCGACGCGAGAGGACGTCGACGACCGCCGGCTCGTGCGCGAGGACGGGGATCGCAGCCTTGAACCACAGGTCGCCGGCCGTCGTCGGCACGCGGAGGCGCGGTCGCCCACGGCCTGACGTGCGGCTGCTCGACCGGGTCCTGTCGTCGCGAGGCCGAGGCGTTCGAGCTGGGAGGCGATCCAGGCGTGTGCGGCGTCGAGCCAGGCAGGCTCCGTCCAGCCGGCCATCTACAGCTCCGCGAGCGGGAAGCTCCGGTGCCGCCGCGGCGGCACCAGGAAGTTCTGGCGGTGCGTCGTCGAGAGGACCGAGTTGAAACCCTGCTCGCGCGCCCGCGGCTCGAACGCGATCTTGCCGCCGGGCAGGATCCCGTCCATCGCCCGGCGGTTGCGCCGGAAGTCGTCGCCGGTCGGATTGAAGGCGATGAAGTGGACGCCCGCCGCAGGGAGGGCGCCGATCTCGTCGGGCCGCTCCGACCAGTTGAACGGGTTGTCGAGCGTGTTGAAGTCGGCCCGAATCGGGATCGCCGTTCCCTTCGGATACACGGTGCCGTCGACCGCGACGAAGTCATGTGCCAAGCGTGAGGTCGTCTGGATCGGGGCGCTGTGCCCGATCCGGCCGGAGCTGCGGTAGTCGCGGTGCACGTCGGCGACGGTCGAGACGTCCTTCGGGCCCTGCCGGACCGTCTGCGTGCCCTGACGGACGTGCAGGTTCGGGCGAAACGCGGTCGCGACGCGCTCGTCGTAGTCGAAGTTCAGGTACCAGGCCTCGAGATCCTCGTGGATGTGCGACAGATGCATGTGCGTGCCGTTCCGGAAGTAGTCGCTGCCGCGGAAGTCGACGTAACCGAGCGTCTCGAAGTTCGCGATCGCTCCAGGTCCCATGGCCGCCTTCTGCGTCGACGTGAACCCGAGGAAGAGCTCGGAGTTGTCGGGAATCAGGTCGGCGCCCGGGATCTGCGCGGCCTCCGCGAGCAGCTTCGGGAGCGACCGCCGGCCGTCGAAGCCTCCGCCGGCGAAGCCGCGCCGGATCGATGTGAGCTTGAACAGCTTTGTGTCGCGCAGGCGCTTCGACGCGTCGTCGATGTGCTTGCGCTCGTCCGACCGAAGGAGGATCGCGACGTGGTTGTGCTCGAGCCGCGTGTCGGACGGGTCGCTCGGGAAGCGCTCCGTGTCGAAGAGAACCGAGCCGCCCGCCCGCCGGTCGTGTGGGATCAGGCGCGCGGCGGCATCCGGGACGAACTCGTCGAAGTAGGGCCTCCCCCATGCCACCGTCACGCCGAGCCCGGCGGGCGAGGGCGGATAGTCGGCGTCGAGCCCCTCGAGTACGCCGGCAAGCGTGCGCTGTGCATCGCGGGCATCGGGGCGATCGACGGCGAGGCGCGCCGTCAGGATCTCGTGGTGGAGCGGGGGGACGAGAACTTCGACCCTGTCGGAATGCACGACCCTGATCCCGTCGAGCAGATGCTGCTCGGGGAAGCGAACCGGCGTCGCCGTGCGCGCCGGAGTCGTGCCGGCCAGCAGGTCGACGAGCTCGTAGATGCTGCCTGCCCCGACTACGCCGGCTGCGGTGCCGGCGAGGAGCTGCTTCCGCGTCAGCTTCATGTCGAGATGGTTGGTCGGTAATTGCCGTCGTCGCGGGGAGGGTCTGCGCCAAGCAGTGTGGTCAACTCGACCGGTGCCAAGGCTGGTGAGCCTTGGTGCCGGGCGAGGGGGCCGCAATGCGCCGCGCGCAGGCCCCCAGCCGCGGCGGCGTTGAATTGCCGATCAATCATCTCTAGGCCGGCTCGATGCGTACGAGCGAGGCGAGCTCTTGCTTCAGGTACCGGACGACGTGGTCGAACGTCAGCGGCGGTGCCACATGCTCGGACAATGTGTAGAGCGTGCCGCCGCGCCGCCAGAGGAGGAGCGCATGCCAGGCGTCGGCGTCCTGGTTGACCGTGTAGAGGCGTGCCGTGATTCCGTTCGCGGTGAAGGTGCGGCCCGGGTCCGCGTAGCACGGGACGTTCCGGCTGTCGCTGCCGCCGGTGCGGCAGGTCGGGATCGTCGTGCGGCCCGGATAGGCACGGAGGTTCACGTGCAGCTCACCGCCGGCAGCGCCGCCGCCGGTCTCCTGCCAGACGAAGCTCTCGAGGTAGCTGCGGTCCGCCGAAACGGAGTTGATGTTGTTCCACTGGCCGCCGATCTGGCCTTTGAGCGGGTCGGGCAGCCAGGCCGGGCAGTAGACGGGCGCTTTGATCCGGTTCGCAAGCTTCTGCCACCCGGCAGGGTAGGCGCACGTCGGCTTGGACTTGACTTCCGGTGCGGCGGCAGCGGCCTGCTTGGCCTCACCGCAGCCGGTCGCCAGGAGCGCGCAGGCGAGCAGCGCGAGTGCGGCCGCGAAGAGAGCTTTCACGGCGCGATGGTAGCTCCGAACGGTCAGACGTCGACGGGCTGTTCGCCCACCAGATGGGCGATGTGCCCCTCGGTGACGAGCACCGCGTCGATTCCCGCGCGCTCGAGCGCGAGCACCTCGTCGCGCGTCCCGACGTCGACGCGCGCGATCGCCAGCTTGCCCGCAGGCACGTCCGGCAGCAGCTCGAGCACGGCATCGAGCGGGTCCGCGGCGCTCTCGTCGTCGGCGGCGACGAGCAGGAAGATCTCAGGGTCGCGCTCCTCGAGTGCGAGCTCGAGCTCGTCCTCGTCGCGCACGTCGACGACCGACTCCAGATGCTGGTGCGTGTGGTCGTCCTCGGGACGCAGGCAGATCGCATCGGCGTCGATCGGGTCGCCGCCGCCGATCCAGAGCAACGGCAGCGTCGTCGCCTCGCGAATCCCGGCAATCGCCCGGTTGATCGCGAGCGCTTTCGCGCCTTGCGCCTCGGCGTCTCGCGCGCTGCCCACGTCGTCGACGTAGGCGATGACGGCAATGCCGTCCCCTTCGGAGATCCTTTGGCTGAGGCGTCGCGATCCTGGCACGTGCCGCTCCTACGCTAGCCGAGGCGTAGGCGGGCAGCGTCCGAGGAGGGCTCGAGCCGCTCCAGTCCCGCCCAGTCGAAGCGCGGCGGCGCAAAGAGCTCGATGAGCTGCGCGCCGTCGGCCCCCGCCACGACCGAGTGCGGCGCGTGCGCGGGAATCACCCAGGCGGCGCCCGGCTGGAGCGCCTTCGACTCGCCGGCGATCGTGAATGTCAGCGAGCCGGCCAGCAGCAGTCCGATCTGCTCGTTGAGGTGGGCGTGCTCGGCCACGACGGCGTTCGCATCGAGCTCGATCGCCGCGAGCGTCGCCTCCTGCCCGCCGACGGCACGGGCGATGACACCGTCCCAGATGCGGATCGGCGCGAGATCGTTCAGCTCGTAGAACGCGGTCATGTGCCGATCGGGTGCCAGACGGTCTTCAGTTCGAGGAACGACGAGATGTCGTGCAGCGACTGTCCGTCAGGCTTGCCGACGACGACACGCTTCACGTTCTCGGCCGCCGCGATCTCGAGATCCGTTCGAAGTCCGTCGGCGCCGGTCAGGTCGATCGCGTTCACGTCCATATGGCTCGCGAGCCACGGCGCGAGCTCGGCCCGCTGGCCCGTGAGCAGGTTCACGACGCCGCCCGGGACGTCGCTCGTCGCGAGCGCCTCGGCCAGTTCGATCGCCGCGAACGGCTGCGACTCCGATGCGATCGCGACGACGGCGTTGCCGCCTGTCAGCGCCGGTGCGAGCCTGGAGACGAGGCCGAGCAGCGGCGGGTCGTCGGGAGCGACGACGGCGACGACGCCTGTCGGCTCCGGGATCGTGAAGTTGAAGTACGGCCCGGCAACCGGGTTCGACGAGCCGAGCACCTGCGCGAGCTTGTCTGCGAAGCCCGCGTACCAGACCCAGCGGTCGATCGAGCGCTCGACCTCTTCCTGACCCGAGCAGAGTGCAGCGAACTCCGGAATGCGCGACTCCATCATCTCGGCGATGCGATAGAGCACCTGCCCGCGGTTGTACGCCGTCGCCGACGCCCACTTTCCCTGCGCCGAGCGGGCGGCGACGACCGCGTCCCGCGCGTCCTTGCGCGAGGCACGGGCGACGTTCTGGCCCTGCGCCTCGTACGTCCGTCCCGACTCGCTGCGCGGGAAGGCGCCGCCGATGTAGAGCTTGTACGTCTTCTTGATCGGAAGGCGCGCGTCGCTCATTCGAAGGTCAGATACGGCTCCAGGCCGTGCAGGCCGCCCTCCCGGCCGAAGCCCGACTCCTTGTAGCCGCCGAACGGGCTCGTCGGATCGAAGCGGTTGAACGTGTTCGCCCAGACGACGCCCGCGCGCAGGCGCTCGGTCATCCAGAGGATGCGCGAGCCCTTCTCGGTCCAGATGCCGGCGCTGAGGCCGTACGGCGTGTTGTTCGCCTTCTCGACGGCTTCGTCCGGCGTGCGGAACGTCAGCACGGACAGGACCGGGCCGAAGATCTCCTCCTGCGCGATCCGGTAGCTCTGCGCGACGTTCGTGAAGACGGTCGGGACGAACCAGTAGCCCTTCTCGGGCAGGCGGCACGGAGGCTGGTAGATCTCGGCGCCCTCCGCCTCGCCGGCTGCCGACGAGCTCCTCGATCTTCTCGAGCTGCATCCGCGAGTTGATCGCGCCGACGTCGGTGTTCTTGTCGAGCGGGTCGCCGACGCGCAGCGTCTGCATGCGCCGCTTGAGCTTCTCGACCACCGGCTCGTAGATCGACTCCTGCACGAACAGGCGCGAGCCCGCGCAGCAGACGTGGCCCTGGTTGAAGTAGATGCCGTTGACGATGCCCTCGACCGCCTGGTCGATCGCGGCGTCGTCGAAGACGATGTTCGCGGCCTTGCCGCCGAGCTCCAGCGTCAGCTTCTTGCCGGTGCCCGCGAGGCGGCGCTGGATCGCCTTGCCGACCTCGGTCGAGCCGGTGAACGCGATCTTGTCGATCTCGGCGTCGACGAGCGCGGCGCCCGTCGAGCCGTCGCCCGTGATGATGTTGACGACGCCCGGCGGCAGCTCCGCCTGCCGGAGCACGTCGCAGAAGAGGAGCGCGGTGAGCGGGGTCGTCTCGGCGGGCTTCAGCACGACGGTGTTGCCGGCCGCGAGCGCGGGCGCGATCTTCCACGCGAGCATCAGCAGCGGGAAGTTCCACGGGATGATCTGCCCGCAGACGCCGACAGGCTTCGGCGAGCGGTTCGGGAAGGCGTACTCGAGCTTGTCGGCCCAGCCGGCGTAGTAGAAGAAGTGCGCGGCCGCGAGCGGCAGGTCGACGTCGCGCGACTCCTTGATCGGCTTGCCGCCGTTCAGGCTCTCCAGCACCGCGAACTCGCGCGAGCGCTCGGCAAGGATGCGCGCGATCCGGAACAGGTACTTCGAGCGCTCCGAGCCGGGAAGCTTCGACCAGGGAGTGAACGCCTCGCGCGCGCCGGCGACTGCGGTCTGGACGTCGGCTGCGCTCGCCTGGCCGACCTCGGCCAGCGGCGCCTCGTCGCGCGGCGAGATCGTCGTGAAGTGCTCGGCGGAGTCGATCCACTTGCCGCCGATGAAGAGCCCGTAGCGCTCCTCGAGCTGCACGATCTCGGTCGACTCGGGCGCAGGCGCGTACGTCCAGTCGGCCGGGACCGGCGAGCGGTCCTGGCGCTTCTCGACGTCAGTCATTCGTGAAGTAGTCCTTCGACTGGTAGGCGCCGGTCTTCTCCTTGCGCAGCTGCATCAGGATGTCGTTGACGAGGCTCGAGGCGCCGATCCGGTACAGGTCGGGCGTCAGCCAGTCCGGGCCGAGCGTCTCGTGCACCTGCACGAGGTACTGGATCGAGTTCTTCGCGGTGCGGATGCCGCCCGCCGGCTTCATCCCGACCTTGCGCCCGGTCTCCTCGTGCACGTCGCGGATCGCCTCGAGCATCACGAGTTGCACGGGCAAGGTCGCCGCGCCCGGCAGCTTGCCGGTCGACGTCTTGATGAAGTCGCCGCCGGCGGCCATCGCCAGCAGTGAGGCACGGCGGACGTTGTCGTACGTCCCGAGCTCCGCGACCTCGAGGATCACCTTGAGGTGGGCGTCGCCGCACGCTTCCTTGACCCGCACGATCTCGTCGTAGACCTTCGCGTAGCGCCCGGAGAGGAACGCGCCGCGGTCGATCACCATGTCGATCTCGTCCGCGCCCGGCCAGAACGGCGCTCCTCGACGTCGCGCACCTTGACGTCGAGCGCGCTCTGGCCCGACGGGAACGCCGTCGCGACGCTCGCGACCTTCACGCCGCTGCCCTGCAGCCGCTCCTTCGCCGTCGCGACGAGATTCGGATAGACGCAGACGGCCGCGACGGACGGGATGCTCGGATCCGACGGATCGGGGCGCACGGCCTTCGAGCAGAGCGCGGCGACCTTGCCAGGCGTGTCCTGCCCTTCGAGCGTCGTCAGGTCGCAGCAGCGAAGCGCGAGCTCGAGTGCCCAGACCTTCGCGTCCTTCTTGATGCTCCGCTTCGCGAGCTCGCCGGCGCGGGCCTCGACGGCGACCTGGTCGATCGAGCCGATGCGCGGCAGCCGCTGCTTGAGTGGAAGCTCGAATCCGCGCGGAAGAGCAGGAGCCTGAGCCACGCGGCGAGTGTAGCTCCGCACCATGGGCCGAGCCCGCCGCGTCCCGGGCGGACAGGCCGCTCTGCGACCCGTCCGGTGTCAGACACCGAAACGAAACCGTGACGGACCATCCACAGGCCGGCCGTCGACCCCGCTTCGCTGCTGGGTTTTCGCGTGGGACACGTCCGGTGTCAGACACCGGGGTGGCGGGCGCGGCGGTTAGAGGCCGAGCCGCTCGAGCATCGTCTGGTTCCGACGCCACTTCGGGGCGGCTTTCACCTGCAACTGCAGGTAGACCGGATGGCCGAGGAGTGCCTCGACGTGCGGGCGGGCGCCGCGGCCGATCTCGCGAACGACCTGTCCGCCTTTGCCGATCAGGATCTGCTTCTGGCTCTCGGTCTCCGTGTAGAGCCGGACGTGCACGTGCTTTCCCTCGATCTCGACGACCTCGGCCGTGACCGCGTGGGGCAGCTCCTCCCGGGCGACCCGCAGCGCCTGCTCGCGGACGAGCTCCGCGATCTGCACCTCCGTCGACATGTCCGTGGTCATCTCCCGCGGGAAGAGCATCGGGCCCTCCGGGAGGAGCGAGATCAGATCGGCGCGCAGCTCCTCGATCCCGTCCCCCGTCTTCGCGCTGACCGGATGCAGGGCGTGGAAGTTCCCGAGAGTCGCAGCCTGTTTCATCTGCGATGCGATGTGGCCCGGCTTCAAGTTGTCGACCTTGTTGACGACGATGACGACCGGCAGGTCGAGTGAGAAGACACGGCGAGCGACGAACCTGTCCCCGGCGCCGATCCGGTCGCGCGCGCTGATGACGACCAGCGCGACGTCGACGTCCTCGCTGGTGATCGCCTCGTCGACGCGCTCCTGCATTCGCTCGGTGAGGGGGTCGATCGGCTTCTGCCAGCCGGGGAGATCGACGAGCACGAGCTGAGCCTCGTCGTTCGTATAGATGCCGCGGATCCGCTGACGGGTCGTGTGCGGCGTGTTCGAGACGATCGCGACCTTCTCGCCGGTGAGCGCGTTGACCAGGGTCGACTTGCCCACATTCGGCCGCCCCGCGACGGCGACGAACCCGGACCTCACTCGGGCAGTTCCCACGTGTCGGGCAGCAGGTCGGCCGCCGACATGTGCGCGATCGTCCCGTCTGCGCGCCGGAAAGAGACGTCGTCGATGCGCCACTCGTAGAGCCACTGCCGGCAGCCGCCGCACGGCGACGCAGTGATGCCGATCGCCTCCAGGTCGCCGGGCTTGTACCCGGCCGTGGCTGCGGCGCCGATCGCAGTCTTCTCCGCGCAGACGCCCAGCGGGTACGCCGCGTTCTCGACGTTCACACCTGAGAACTCGCGCCCGTCCTTCCCGCGCACGACCGCGCCGACGAGGTACTTCGAATACCTCGCGTAGGCGTTCTGCGAGACGGCTTCGGCCTTGGCGACGAGGTCGCTCATGAGAACACCTGGAAGACGATGAGCGTGCAGAGCGCGCCGAACAGGGCTCCGTACGTCACTTCGATCGTCGAGTGCACGCCCGACTCGATGCGAGTCTGCGCGACGAGCAGCGCCATGATCAGCGCGATCGACGAGATGAGAAAGCGGTGGTCCTGGCCGGCGACGTAGGTGGCCGCGATCCAGCCTGCGAACGCTACGGCGGCGTGCCCCGACGGGACGCCGCCGCGCAGGGGCGTGCCTCTACCCGTGTAGGCCTTCGTCGCGATCACGCCGATCACGGTGAGCACGAGCGCGACGAGCGTCAGCTCCGCCGGCGCCTGGCGCAGCCGGTCGAGCAGGTGCGCAGACCGATCGGCGACCTTGCCGGCGAAGACGAGGTAGCCGACCGCTACGGCGTTCGTCGACGCGATCAGCACCGCGCCGGCAGCGACGTCTTTCGCAAGCTTCGCCATCGGGTCGAACGACGTGGTCGCGATGTCGATCGCCGCCTCGACCGCGCTGTTCAGCATCTCCGAGATGAGGACGAACGTGATCGAGATCAGCAGCGCGATCAGCTCGAGCTTCGTCACGTTGACGATCAAGGCAAACACGATGACAGCGACTGCGATGGCGAAGTGGATCCGGAGATTCCGCTGCGTGCGCAGCACGTGGATGATTCCCTCGAACGCGTAGTTGAACGACTCGAAGATCCCCGGTGTGCGGCGGGTGCTCATCCGAGCAGCGCCTCTTCTCGCGCCTCCATCTCCTCGCCGTGGTCGTAGCCGAGCAGGTGCAACAGGCCGTGCGCGAGCGGCCAGCGCCACTCGTCGCCCACGACCTGAGGACAGAGGACGACGTCGCCGAGCGCGCGCGGCACGCCGTCCGGCAACGGCTCCAGCCCGTCGATCGGGAACGAGAGCACATCGGTGACCTCGTCGATCGCGAGATGCTCACGCTTCAAGGCCCGCATCTCTCCCTCGTCGACGAACGCGATCCCGAGCTCGCCGTCGGCCACACCTTCGGCCCGCAGGACCCGGCCCGCCAGGTCGACCGCGCCGGACTCGTCGACGTCGACGCCGCTTCGATTGTCGACCTCGACCGAGATCATCGGTTGCGCTCGTCGGTGTGCTCCTTGTAGGCCTCGACGATCCTCTGGACGAGCTTGTGGCGCACGACGTCGCGGTGACCGAACTCGACGAAGCGGATGCCGTCAATCCCGCTGAGCACGTCGCGGACGTGCACCAGGCCGGACCGCTGTTCGCGCGGCAGGTCGATCTGCGTGATGTCGCCGGTCACGACCACCTTCGAGCCGAACCCGAGCCGGGTCAGGAACATCTGCATCTGCTCGGGCGAGGTGTTCTGGGCCTCGTCGAGGATGATGAAGCTGTCGTTCAGCGTGCGCCCGCGCATGAACGCGAGCGGCGCGACCTCGATCGTCCCGCGGTCGATCAGGCTGAGCGCCTTGTCGGGGTCGAGCATGTCGTAGAGCGCGTCGAAGAGCGGGCGCAGATAGGGGTCGACCTTCGCCATCAGGTCGCCGGGGAGGAAGCCGAGCCGCTCGCCCGCTTCCACCGCCGGACGCGTCAGGATGATGCGCGCCACCTCGCGCTCGTGCAGGGCGGCGACCGCGAGCGCCATCGCGAGGTACGTCTTCCCCGTTCCCGCCGGCCCGATCCCGAAGGTCACGGTCGTGCGCCGGATCGAGTCGACGTACTGCTTCTGGATGAGCGTCTTGGGCGCGATCTTCTTCCCGCGGTGCCGCCAGACGACCGCGTCGAACACCTCGCGTACGTCAGCCCCGGCCTCGAGGGTCCCGAGCACGGCGTCGACCGTGTGCGAGCCGATCTGGTGCCCACCCTCGACGAGGTCCACGAGCTCGTCGATCACGGCCCGGGCGTTCGAGACGTGCTGCTCGTCGCCCTCCAGAGTGAGCTGGTTGCCGCGCAGCCGCACGGTGCAGTCCATGCGCTCACGCAGGGCGTCGAGCACGCCGTCGGCAATCCCCGCCAGCTCGGCGGCGACAGCATTCGAGACGTCGAGTGTCTGTTGCATCGCTCTCAGTGTAGAAACGCTGCGATTGCCTGCACGATCTCGGGCAGGTCCGCGACCCGGGCGAGCCCATGATCGGCGCCGTCGAGCTCGAGTACGTCGTCGGAGAGCTCCCGGGCGAGGGCGCCGTCCCAGCTCGCGTCGGCCGTGCCGCCGACGAGCAGCGCCGGCGCGGTGCGGCCGCGGATCATCTCCACGCACCGGTCGTCGCGGAGGAGCGGCGTGAGCCAGACCGCTCGCAGGCTTCGCTCGGCTGCGGCTCCCGCGGCGAGCGTCGAGAGCGACTTGCCGATCACCACCGGGTCGCGCGCCTGGTACGCGTATGCCGTCGCGGCATCGAGCCTCGCCCGTACCCACGCGACATCGTCCTGCGACCGGTCGAGAAACTCGTCCCAGACGAGCACGGCCCGCCAGCCCGTGCTCCAGACGGCGTCGATCGCGAACGCGTTGACCGGCATGCCGGCGAGCATCGAACCGGGCAGCACGAGCGCCGTTCGTTCCGGATCCCCTTCGTACTCGTAGCCGTGGCAGATTCCGAGATCGACCGGATGGATCACGCGAGCTTCTCGCGGACGAGCTGGCTGACGGCAGAGCCGTCGGCGCGTCCCGCGATCTGCGGCATCACGTCGGCCATCACGCGGCCCATGTCACGCATGTTCGTCGCCTTGTTCTCCGCGATCGCGTCGTCGACGATACGGTCGAGCTCTTCCTCGGAGAGCGGCTCGGGCATGAACTCCTCGAGGATCGCGAGCTCCAACTCCTCACCTGCCGCCTGCTCCTCGCGGCCGGCGTCGCGGAACGCCTGCGCAGCCTCCTGCCGCTTCTTCCGTTCGCGCTGGAGAACCTGGAGCTCTTCCTCGTCGGACAGCGGCCGCTGCAAATCCTTCTCGGCGGACTTGAGACTGGACACGATCAGGCGCAAGGCGTCGCGCCGCGGCGCGTCGCGCGCGAGCATCGCTTCCCTTACCTCCTGCTCCAGCTCACCGATCAAGCTCATTCGGAACCTCCGCGGTCGCGACGGCCGCCGGCACGTCCACGGCGGACGCCGGCCCGCCTCCAAGGATGTGCCAGTGCAGATGAAACACCGTCTGGCCGGCGCTTGCACCGACATTGACCATGATCCGGTAGTCGGTCAGCCCCACCTTGTCGGCAGTTTCCGCGACGAATTCCAGCATCCGCTTCGATTCTCGCGCCCCGAACTCGGATACGTCACGGAACGTGTCGACGTGGTGCTCGGGCAGCACGAGCACGTGCACGGGCGCCTGCGGGTTGATGTCGTTGATCGCGACGAACCCGTTGGCGCGATGCACGTAGGCGCCCTGACGGGCGATGCTGCAGAAGAGGCAATCGTCACGCTGCTTCGGCAACGACACCCTCCTCGGTCGCCCGCGCGCCCCGCACGCCGACGAGCCGGCCGACGGGAGCGTCGACCAGCCACGGCGTGTAGTCGTCGCCGTAGCCCCGTCCCGGCCGGTCGACGAGCACGGTGTCGAGGGCCCCGACCTTCGCCCTCCACCGGCGCAGGCAGAGCGCGAGCGACAGCGATCGAAGCTCGGCGCCGCGCTCCTTCTTGACCGCGGGCGGAACGAAGTCCTCACGCGCGGTGACGGTCCCGGGGCGGGGTGAGTAGGGGAAGACGTGCACCTTGGTCAAGCCCGCTGCCTCGACCGTCAGCAACGTCTGCTCGAATGCGTCGTCGTCCTCGGTCGGGAACCCGACGATCACGTCGCTCGTCAGGTTGAACTCCGCGGCGAGCGGCGCGAGCCTCCGCAGATACGTGGCCGTCGTGTAGCGCCGCCCCATCGCGCGCAGCACCGCATCGTCGCCTGACTGGAGCGGGACGTGCAGGTGACGGCTGACGGCCGGTGTCTCACGCAGGGCCGCGACGAGGGCCGGCGAGACGTGGTTGATCTCGATCGAGCTGAGGCGCAGCCGCTCGAGACCCGGCGTGGCGCCTGCTGCCCGTACGAGCCGGGGCAGGTCGAAGCCAGCGGCGCGGTCGCGGAAGCAGCCGAGGTTGATGCCCGTGAGCACGACCTCGCGGTGCCCCTGCGCGACGCGGCGGCGGATCTCGGCGAGCACAGCCTCCGCGCTCCGGCTCCGCGAAGCACCGCGCACGAGCGGGATGACGCAGAAGTTGCAGGAGAACGAACAGCCGTCCTGGATCTTCACGAACGCGCGCACACGATCGAACCGCGCCTCGGCCTGCACGCAACCGATCGCTCCTACGTCGCCTGCGACGAAGCGGGCCGTTTCCTCGCTGCGCTTGGCGACGACGACCACGTTGCCTGGCAGGCCGCCGAAGGAGTCGCCTTCGAGATTCGCACCGCACCCCGTGACGTAGACGCGCCGGTGCGTCCGGGCGGCGCGCGCGGCGGCCTTCCGTGACTTGGCGAGCGCTTCGTTCGTCACGCAGCACGTGCTGATCACCGCCACATCGGCGCACGCGTCGTCCCGTTCGTGATGACCCTCGCCGAGCAGCGCTTCGCGAACCTCGTGCGCGTCGGCGTGCGAGACCTTGCAGCCCAGGAAGTCGACGCGAAACGTCGCCACACCGTGATGGTACGAGACCTATGCGAACCGGTGCAGGTCGGCGGCCCAACCGCCCAGCTCACGGCGCGTCTCGTGCGTTGAGCCCGGCAGGACCGGCCGCTCGGATGCGAGATAGCCGGACGTGACCAGCAGGCGAACGCCGAGCTGCGCCGCGAGCGCATTCACCGCTTCGATCGAGATGTTCGCGACGGCCGCATCCGCATCCGGCAGCCGCCGGCCGGGCTCGACGAGGCGCGCTTCGACCTGGACGCCGTTCCTCGCCGCGTTCTCGCGCGTCGCCTCGACCGACGCGACCTCCGTGTCGACGCCGAGCACAGGCCCGTGCCCGAGCAGGGCACCCGCCACCGAGAGGACGCCGGATCCGCAGCCGACGTCGAGGAGCGACCCGACGGGCAGCTCCTGCAGCAGCTCGAGGCAGAGCTGCGTCGTCGCGTGTGCCCCGGTCCCGAAGGCGCGCCCGGGGTCGATGACGACGGCCAGGAGGTCTGCGGGCGGCGCTTCCCACGGCGGCCCGACCCACAGCCGGCCGACGCGGACCGGACGGTGAAAGGTGCGCCAGCGGTCCTCCCAGCCGTCCTCCACGTCGGCTGACTGCGCGCCGGAGAAGACGTGCCAGAGGCGTTCCTCACCGGAGGCGTCCGTGTACGCGGCGAGCTCGACGCCCGTGGCACGCTCGACCTCCTCGAAGCCTTCCGGGAAGAGCGCGATCATCGTTGCGCGGGCCTCCTCGGCGCGATCGTGGCCGATCTGCACCGAGACCCGGCGAAGCCCGGTCAGCGGAACGCGCTCCGAAGCTTCTCGAAGAAGCTCTCGTCGTGCCGGTAGGTGTCGGCGTCGCTTGCCGCCTCGAACTCGAGCAGCAGGCGCCGCTGGTCGTCGCTGAGCCTTCTCGGCACGGTGACGTTCACGAGCACGCGCTGGTCGCCGCGCCCGAACCCCTGCAGGACGGGCATCCCCTTCCCGCGCAGCACCTTGACGTCACCCGGCTGCGTACCGGGCTGGAGCTCCAGCTCGACCGGCCCGTCGAGCGTCTCGATCGTGTGCGTCGCACCGATCGCCGCCTCGACAATCGTGACGTCGACCTGCGAGTAGACGTCGTTGCCCTCGCGCACGAACCTGGGATCGGGCTTGACGCGAACGCGCACATAGACGTCGCCTGCGCGCCCGCCCGACTCACCGGCGTGGCCCTCGCCCGAGAGCCGAATCCTCTGGTCGTCGTGGATGCCCGCAGGCACCTCGACCTCGCGCTCGCGGCGGTCGACGACGAGCCCGGCGCCCTCGCAGGTGTGGCACGGGTGTTCGATCACGACGCCCCGACCGCCGCACTGCGGACAGGCCTGGGTCCGGACGAACTGCCCGAGCACGCTGCGGGTGACGTGCTGCAGCCGGCCGGTGCCGTCGCAGCGGGTGCACCGAACGGGGGTCGTGCCCGGCTCGACTCCGTCCCCGCCGCACGTCGCGCAGGGCACGGCGACCTCGAACGGCACTGTCGCCGTGACGCCGCGGGCCGCCTCGGCGAGCTCGATCTCGACGGTCGCGCCGACATCGGCGCCGCGGCGGCGGGCCCCGGCCGAGAACAGATCGTCGCCGAAGAACGCCGAGAAGATGTCCGCGAGCCCGCCGACGTCGAACTGCGTCGGCCTGAACCCGCCCGAACGGAGCCCGGCGTGCCCGTACCGGTCGTACAGCGCGCGCGTCTCGGAGCTCGCGAGGACCTCGTAGGCCTCCGTCACCTCCCGAAAGCGCAGCTCGGCGTCGGGCTCGGTCGAGACGTCGGGATGCAGCTGCCGCGCGAGGCGCCGGAACGCCTTCTTGATCGTCGCGTCGTCGGCGTCGCGCGCGACGCCGAGGAGCTCGTAGTAGTCGCGCTCGGTCGCCATCAGTCGTCGCCGTAGACCTCTTCGACGAATCGCGACAGCTCGTTCGCCGCGCCGCGCACGGTCCGGAGCGCCTTCTCGTAGTCCATACGGAGCGGGCCGAGGAGGCTGACCACGCCGAGGGTCTGATGGGCGAGCCCGTACGTCGCTCCGACGAGCGCGAGGTCACGGAGCCCGGGCTGCTCGAGCTCCTCGCCGACGCGCGCGAACGTCCGGCGCGGGTCGAGCCGCTGCGCGAGCACGTCCAGCAGCGCAGCCCGCTTCTCGAGCGCCTCGAGCAAGCTTCGATACGCGCCGATCTCCTCGGTCCGCATCTCGTCGAGCAGCCCGGCGGTGCCGCCGACATAGAGACGGCGCTCTTCGTCCGGCGACTGGTCGAACGCGGCGCGGATGACGATCAGGAAGGCCCGTTCTCGCGCACCGAGCCCCGGCTCGTCGAACGCGAGCCTCGCCGCACGGGACCCGATCCGCAGCCCCGCCAGCCGCTCGTTGAGGTACTCCGACGCCCAGACCACGAGGCCGGGGTCGAGCGGCTCGGCGAAGGTGTAGCGCAGCTTCGAGACACCCCCGGTCGACGTGATCACGACCACCATCACGATGCTCGGCTGCAGCAGGAGCACCTCGACGTGGCGGACCGACGCAACCTCGTGCGCTGGCGCCGAGACGACCGCGAGCAGCCGCGTCACCTGCGAGAGCATCTCCGTCGTCGCGCCCAGGGCCTCCTCGACCTCAGCCCGGGCGAGCGAGAGGTCGAGCGTGAAGACAGCGGGCCGCGGCTCGGGCGCCGAGAGCAGGTGGTCGACGTAGAGCCGGTAACCGGCCTCGGTCGGCACGCGCCCGGCCGACGTGTGGGGGTGCGTCAGCAGGCCGAGCCGCTCGAGCTCGGAGAGCTCGGTGCGCACGGTCGAGGGCGAGACGCCCAGTCCAGCCCGTTCGACAAGCGTCTTCGAGCCGACCGGCTGGCCGGTCGCCACGTACTCCTCGACGACGCGCCGCAGGATGTCGCCTTGCCGTTGTGAGAGCGGAACCGCCATCGCACCATGGTACGGCCGGGTCAGGCGAGAAGGCGGGCCGTCACCCCACCGCCGAGAAACCGACCTCGCTCGGTGAGTGCGAGCATGCCACGCTCCCGGCTGACGAGCCCGCCGGCGGCCAGGCGCTCGAGCTCATCGTCGTCGAGCACTCCTTCGAGCCCGGCCAGCTCGAGCGGCTCGTCGAGCCGCAAGCCGAGCATGACCCGCTCCGTGAGGCGGACGTCCGGCGGCAGCACCTCGACCTCGCGCGACGGACGCCGTCCGTGGCGCAGGGCGCCGAGGTAGCGGCCGAGCGACGGCAGGTTCCGGATCCGGCGGCCGGCGAGCGTGCTCACGGCGCCGACGCCGAGCCCGAGGTAGTCGTGCCCGAGCCAGTAGCCGAGGTTGTGCCGGCAGCGCAGGTCTTCAGCGCCGCTGCGGCAGAAGTTGGCGGTCTCGTACCAGCGAAAGCCGGCGGTCGTCAGCGTCGCGACGACGGCCTCGAAGTACGACTCCATGCGTTCGGCCTGGCGCTCGAGCTCCGCGCCGTGGGCGTGCGTGAATCGCGTCCCGGGCTTCGCCTCGAGCTCGTAGGCGGAGATGTGCTCGGGGTCGAGCTCGAGCGCCTCGTCGAGATCCCGCGAGAGATCGCCCGCGCTCTGGCCCGGGATGCCGTAGATCAGGTCGAGCGAGATGTTGGTGAAGCCCCCTTCCCGCAGGAGGTCGAACGCTCGTCGAACGTCGTCGGGCCGGGCCGCCCGGCCGAGCGTCTCGAGCAGCTGCGGCTGGAACGACTGCGCGCCGAGCGAGACGCGGTCGACTCCGCAACGCCGGAGCAGTGAGGCGAGATCGGGGGTCACCGTCTCGGGGTTCGCCTCGACCGTCAGCTCGTCGCAGGCGGGAAGTGCGGCGAGCAGGCGCTCGAGCGAGGCGGGCCGGGTAAACGTCGGCGTGCCGCCGCCGAGGTACACGGTCTCGGGACGTGCGTCGAGCGAGCGGCGCTCGAGGCCGAGCTCGGTGCGGAGCGCTTCGACGTACGCGTCGTGCTCCTCGTTGCGCCCGACAACGGTGACGAAGTCGCAGTAGCCGCAGCGGGAGGAGCAGAACGGGAGGTGGACGTAGAGGTGACGCGCGGCCATCGCTCGGCGCGATCGCTACTTCTTGGCCGTCTCGTTGAGGTTGAGCACGGCGAGGAACGCCTCCTGCGGCACCTCAACCCCGCCCACCTGCTTCATGCGCTTCTTGCCTGCCTTCTGCTTCTCGAGCAGCTTGCGCTTTCGGGAGACGTCGCCGCCGTAGCACTTGGCGAGCACGTCCTTACGGCGCGCCTTGACCGTCTCACGGGCGATGATCCGCGCACCGATCGCCGCCTGGATCGCGACGTCGAACATCTGCCGCGGAATCTCCTCGCGCAGCTTGTCGACGAGGCTCCGGCCGCGCTCGTACGCGAACTCGCGGTGCATGATCAGCGAGAGCGCATCGACGGGCTCCCCGCCGACGAGGATGTCGACACGCGCGAGATCGCCGGGCCGGAAGCCGGAGACGTCGTAGTCGAAGCTCGCGTACCCGCGTGTGCGCGACTTGAGCTGGTCGTAGTAGTCGAGCACGATCTCGGCCAGAGGCAGCTCGTAGGTCAAGTGCACGCGCTCGGGCGAGAGGTACTCCAGGTGGTCGAAGGTGCCGCGCCGGTCGTTGTTCAGCTCCATCACCGCACCGACGAACTCCTTCGGGACGATGATCGACGCCTTGATGTATGGCTCCTCGACCTCCTCGAAGGCGTCGGGCAGGTCCGACGGCGTGTGCACCTCGACCCACTGCGCGTCGTTCAGGCCACGCACGCGGTACGCGACATTTGGTGCGGTCACGAGCAGGTCGAGGTCGAACTCACGCTCGAGCCGCTCTCGAACGATCTCCATGTGCAGCAGCCCGAGGAAGCCGCAGCGAAAACCGAAGCCGAGCGCCTGCGAGGTCTCGGGCTCGTAGAACAGGGCGGCGTCGCTCAGCTTCAGCTTCTCGAGCGCATCGCGCAACTCGGGGTAGGCGTCGGAGTCGGTCGGGAAGAGGCCCGCGAAGACCATCGGCTTGACGTCCTTGTAGCCGGGGAGCGGAGACGAGGCGCCTCCCCGCTCCGCCGTCAGCGTGTCGCCGACGCGCAGCTCGGAGACGTCCTTCAGCCCGGTGACCACGTAGCCGACTTCGCCGGCGCGCAATTCGTCGACCGGCCGCATGGCGGGCGACATGAAGCCGATCTCCTGCGCCTCGAAGCGCGTGCCGAGCGCCATCGCCCGGAGGTGCTCGCGTGGCCGGAAGACGCCGTCGACGACGCGGACGAACGCCACGACGCCGCGGTACTGGTCGTAGGACGAGTCGAAGATGAGCGCGCGCGGCGGCGCGTCCGGATCGCCGGCCGGCGGCCTGATGCGATCGACGATCGCGTCGAGCACCGCGTCGACTCCCTGACCCGTCTTGGCGGAGATCCGGAGGACGTTCTCGGCGTCGTCGCCGATCAGGTCGGCGACCTCGACGGAGGCCCCGTCGGGATCCGCTGCCGGCAGGTCGATCTTGTTGACGACGGGGACGATCTCGAGGTTGTTCTCGATCGCGAGATAGGCGTTCGCGAGCGTCTGCGCCTCGATGCCCTGCGCGGCGTCGACGACCAGCAGAGCGCCTTCGCACGCCTGCAGGCTCCGCGACACCTCGTAGGTGAAGTCGACGTGGCCGGGCGTGTCGATGAGGTTGAGCTGGTAGCCCTTCCAGGCGACGCGCACGGCCTGAGCCTTGATCGTGATTCCACGCTCGCGCTCGAGGTCCATCGAATCGAGCAGCTGGTCGCGCATCTCGCGCGCGGAAACCGTCTCGGTGAGCTGGAGGATGCGATCGGCGAGCGTCGACTTGCCGTGGTCGATGTGCGCGATGATCGAGAAGTTGCGGATGTGTTCCTGGTCCATGGCCTATGGAGCGCCGCCCGTGCGCCCGCGCAGTGAGAGTAGCGCCTGCAACTCGCGCACCCGGAGCGCGCGGCAGGCGACGTAGTAGACGCCGAGCGACGCTCCGAGCGCGACGCCGAGCGAGAGCAACTGGGCCGGGAACGACTGGCCGAGTGCCGAGTCGAGCGGACGCCAGAGCCCGTACGCGACGGGCGCGACCAACGCCGAGGCGATGAGGATCTTCCCGACCGACATGGCGATCGCCCGGCCGTCGAGCCGCCCGATCCGCCGGCGCAGCAGGATGAACAGGGCGATCGTTGCGACGACGTTGCACACCGCAGTCGCGAGTGGGATCCCCCACGTCCCGAAACGGTAGAACACGAGGTCGAGAATCACGTTCAGCACAAGGTTGCCCAGCGCCACCCAGGTGGGGATCCAGTTCGACTGGAGACTGAAGAACGCGCGGTTGAGCATCAGCATCGCGCCGTTGAAGATGAGGCCCGCGCTGAAGGCGGCGAGGGCAGCTGCGACGACCGGCGTCTGCGGCGGCGTGCCACTGGCCGCGCTGGAAGAGGATCCGAATGATCGGCTCGGCCAGCACCGCACTCACGACCGCGGCGGGAGTGAGGAGAAACGCGATCTGGCGGATGCCGTTCGAGACGGTGTCGGCGAAGCCACGCATGTCGCCCCGCGACGCGAACCGCGAGAGCGTCGGGAAGAGGACCGTCGCGATCGCGACCGAGAACATTCCCTGCGGCAGCATGTAGACGAGGAACGCCTTCTGGATCGCGGTCGGCGCCAGCAGCGGGTCGATGAGCCGCGCGGCGAAGAACGTGTCGATCACGGCGTTGATGTTGATGAGGCCGAGGCCTAGGGTGACCGGCACCATCAGCTTCAGCACCTGGAGGACCGCAGGATCGCGCCAGTCGAGCACGATGCGGAGGCGCTCTTCTCCACGCTCGAGCCCGCGGAGCCACGGCACCGGCAGCAGGACCTGGATCACGGTCGCGACGAGAATCGACCCGGCGTAGACGTAGAGCTCCGCGTTCACCCCGTTCGCCTTCGGGACCCCGATCACGAGCCCGACGATGATCGCGAGGTTCCAGAACACCGGCGAGATCGCGGGCACGGTGAAGTGGTCGTAGCTGTTGAGGATCCCGACGATGATCCCGGAGACCCCGAGGAGCGTCACGATCGGGAAGAGCACCCGTGACAGCCCGACTGCAAGGTCGGAGTCGTGCCCGGGGTTGCCGAACAGACCGATCACCCACGGCGCGACGAGCACGAAGAGCGCCGTCAACGCCGTCAGGCCGAGCAACACCAGCCAGAAGAGACTCGAGGCGACGCGCCAGGCGCGCTTGCGCTCACCACGCTCCAGCAGGTCGCTGAAGACGGGGACGAACGCCGACGAGAGGGCCGCGTCGGCGACGAGGGCGCGAATGAGGTTCGGCACCTGGAAGGCGACCGTGAAGGCGTTGATCCGCCCGGCCGCGCCGAAGTAGTAGGCGGCCACGATCTCGCGGACGAGACCGAGCAGGCGCGAGAGCCCGGTCGCGAGACCGAAGATCAGCGTCGACCGTGCGAGCCTCCGGCGCTGCTCCCGCGGAATCGCGGGCGTGTCCGAAGGGTCGGCGCCATCCGGCTGCAGCGCGGGCTGGGCGGGCGCCAGCACGGCGGAGTCGGTCGAGGCCTTGCGCCAGTCGTCGAGCCGGACGGGCTCCCAGGCCGGTTTGCCCTTTTTGCGCCGGCGCTCGTTTCGTGCCTGCAGACGCGCGTCGCGCTCGGTCTGGCGGGCGGCGTCGTCCATCCGAGCCAGCATACGGCGCGCCTCTGCTACCCTTGCCGCCCCCGCCGAGTGCGGGCGTTTTTTCGCGTATGCCGAACATCAGACAGCAGAAGAAGCGCGTGCGGATCGCCGCCGAAGAGCGGCTCGAGAACCTGCACTACCGCTCCACGATCAAAACGCTGACGAAGCGCCTCTCGACGGCGATCTCCGACGGCGATGCCTCGGCGATCGCGACCGAGCGCCGCAGTCTCGAGCAGCTGATCGACCGGGCCGTCGCCCGTGGCGCGCTGCATCGCAACGCAGCCGCACGGAAGAAGTCCCAGGTCGCCCGCCTGGCTGCCGGCGTCGACGCGTAGCTCGCTCCTGCCGTTCTAGCCGCGAGGTGCCGTGATCTCGACGAGCGCCCGCTCGAGCTCGAGCTCGGGCGCAACGCGGGAGCCGCCCTTCAGCGCGTGGTCGAGGTCGGCCAGCCGGACGAGCGCACCGTCGAGCTCGGCCGGGCTGAAGTTCCGCACCTGCGCGTAGAGCTTCTGGGCCGGGTATGGCTTCATCCCGAGCCGGGATGCGGCCTCGCCCGGGCCTAGGCCCTGCTCCTCCAGCCGCTGGGCGGCACGGGCGTTCCGCACGTGCTTCGTCAGGCCGCCGACCAGGCGTGGCAGCGTGCGGGAGACCGGGTCGCCGGTGCGGTCGAGCATCCGCTCGGCGGCACGCAGCACGCCGCCGACGTCGCGCGCACCCCAGGCGTCCGTCAGCGCCCACGGCGGCGATTCGGCCCGCGGCGTGACGAGAGCCTCCACGTCGGCGGCGGTGACGACCTCGCCGCCGGCCCACGTCGCGAGCTTGTCGACCTCGCCTGCAAGCTCGTGCAGGTCGCTGCCGACGAGATCCGACAGCAACCGGCACGCCTCCGGCTCGGCGCGGGTGCCGTGCACGGTGAACTGCTCCGCGATCCATTGCGGGATCTTCCGCGCCATCACATCCCAGAGGAGGACGGTGCCGTGCCCGGTGACGGCCTTCGCAAGCGGCGCGTCCTTCTTCAGATCTCCCGCGACGAGCGCGAGCGTCGTCCCGGGAGCGGGCGACGCGAGATAGGCGGCCAGAGCCTTCACATCGGGCGCCTTCCACTTCTCGACGCCTTCGACGAGGACGAGGCGGGAGCCGCCGCCGAACAGGCCCATCGCGTTGCATGCCGCGACCGCGTCCTCGCCCGACATCGTCTCGGCGTCATGGAGCTCGACGGCGTCTCCTTCGAATCGGCTGCGCAACCGCGCCACCGCCCGCTCGACCTTCGGGCTGTCACTCCCGCCGATCAGATAGGCCGTCTGGAGCTCGTCCGCCATCGATCGACAGGCTACGCAACCGGCCTCACCTCGGTGCAGTCCCGGACCGCGGCCACCGACGCCACGCGTACGCGGCCGCCAGGACCAGGACGACAGCGGCGATGGCGGCCGCCGTGCCCGTTGCCTGCGCGAACGGGACGGCGGCGACGGCACGCGCGCACGCGACGACGTATGCGGCAACCCACCCGTTGGCGCTCGCGAGCACCAGAGCGCCCTGGGGCAGGACGAGACCGACGAGCGCCGTCACGAGGCCCAGGCCGAGCAGCACGCCGACTACGGGCTCGACGAGGACGTTCGCGACGACGCCCAGCAGCGGTACCTGCTGAAACCGGAGCCAGAGGATCGGCGCCGTCGCGACGCTGCAGACGGCCGAGACGGCGATCGCCGCCGCCGGCTTCGGCGGCACGGGATAGCCCTCGAGCAGTCGCAGCACCGGCCCGACGGCCAGGAAGATCGCCAGCACCGCAGCGAACGAGAGCTGGAACCCGGGGTCGAACAGCGTGTACGGGTTCCAGCCCAGCAGGAGGACAGCTCCCAGCAGGAGCGCATGCCAGGGATCCCGCTCGCGCGAGAGCAGCCACGCGGCCGAGACCGCGACGCCCGACACGGCCGCCCGGATCACCGACGGCTGCGGGCCGACGGCCAGGACGTACACGAGGATCGCCCCGACCGCACCGACATGACCCGACCAGCGGGGCAGGCCCGACAGCCATGCGAGCGCGAGAGCGCCCGCCGCCAGGAGCACGACGTTCTGCCCGGAGACGGCGAGCAGATGGTAGAGCCCGGATCGGCGGAAGCTCGTCTTGAGCCCGGCGGTCAGCTCGGCGTCGTCGCCGAGGACGATCCCTTCCAGGACCGCGCGCCGGTCTCCCGTCAGGCCCGGCGCGGATGAGCGGCGCAGCCAGGCTCGCAACCGGTCGCTGACGCCGCCGAGGCCGCGGCGGTGCCCGACGAGGTGCCACTCGTCGACCTTGACGACGACGTGCACTCCTTGGCGGCGCAGCCAGAGCCGCTCGTCGAATCCGCGCGAGGGCCCGCGCGGCTCGCGAATGACGCCGAGCAGGCTCGCGATCGCTCCCCGGGGCGGCGCGCGCCCGAGCGGCAGGTCGAGCTGCACCGGCTCCGCGACGCGCATGCCTTCGAACGACCTCGTCTCGGCAGTGAGTCGCTGCTCGAACGATCCGACGCGTGGCTCGCCGGTGACGACGACGAGGAAGCGCCCGGCTCGCCCGATCTTGCTCCTGAGCGTGCTGTGATCGAGCGCATCGAGCCGCGCGCTGCCCCAGCCGAGCGCAAGCACGAGGACAACGGCGCCCGCAGCGGCCGGCGCCGGCAGCTCGCTCACCGCGACGAAGAGTGCGACGGCGGCCGCGAGCGCGAGCGCAACGCCGGGCCCGAGCCGCACGAGGTTCGCGCAGGCGAGGCCCGCCACAGCCGAAGCTGCGACGACGTGCGCAGGCAACACCCGGCTCACGGCACGACCAGCCCCTTGAGATCCGCGATCCGCGCCGGGCCGATGCCCGGGATCGCATCGAGCGCCTCGACCGACGTGAACGGCCCGTTCTCCTGCCGGTAGGTCACGATCTTCTGGGCCGTGACCGGGCCGACACCCGGCAGCGTGTCGAGCTGCTCGGCCGAGGCCGAGCTCAGCGACACCGGGCTCTGTGAGGACGGCGTCGGCGAGCCTGCAGTCGACCCGAGCGGAGGCCCGCCCCCGCGAGCCGCCACGAGAACCTGCTGGCCGTCGCTGACCGGCGCCGCGAGGTTGACGGCCGTGCGTTCGGCCTTCCGCGTCAGGCCTCCGGCGTGCGCGACCGCGTCTGCAACTCTGGAGCCGCGGGGTAGGTGGTAGAGCCCAGGCCGCTCGACCGCGCCGACGACGTCGACCACGATCGCCGAGGGACGAGCAGCAGCCGGCGCCGCACTGCTCGCGCCCGAGCTCCCGCCCGGCACCACCGGGGCGACGCGGAGAGGCGTCGCCACGGGTGCCGCGGGGTGCTGCTGGCGCAGGAAGAAGACCGCCGCGGCCAGGCAGACGAGCGCGACCGCCGCGAAACGGCGCTGGGCAACGCTGAGGGGAAACGCGAGCACGGTGAAACGGTGCCGCGGAAGGTGTGACGCGTGTGAAACGCGTTCGTGCCGATTGTGTGACGATGCGCGTCGGCGCCCTCTCCGCCCAGCCGGCGGCCGCGCTCAGGTGACGATGTTGACGAGCTTGTCGGGAACGACGACGATGCGCCGCTCCTCGCCGTTCAGGTGCGCCCGCACCTTCTCGGAGGCCCGGGCACGCTCGACGAGCTCGGCGTCCGGCAGGCCCGCGGGAACCTGGATCCGGTCGCGAACCTTGCCGTTCACCTGGAGCACCAGCTCGATCGTGTCGTGCTGCAGCAGACGCTCGTCGGCGACGGGCCAGGGCGTCTCCCACAGGCGCTCGTGGCCGAGTATCTGCCACAGCTCCTCGCCGACATGCGGAGCGTACGGCTGGATCAGGGAGACGGCGGTCTCGGCGGCGAATCGCGCGGCCGGATCCGTGGGCGCCTTGGACAACTCGTTGATCAGCTCCATCACAGCCGAGATCGGCGTGTTGAACACGAACCGGCGGCCGACGTCGTCGGAGAACCTGGCGATCGTCTCGTGCGCCTTGCGGGCAAGCGGCGTATCGATGCCTTCGCGCGAGGGCGGTTGCTCGGCGGCCGCGCCCACGACGCGCCACAGCCGCTTGACGAAGCGCGCCATCCCCTCGACGCCCTCGGGGCTCCAGTCCATGTCCTGGTCGGCAGGGCCGAGGAACAGGATGTACATGCGCGTCGCGTCCGCTCCATACATCGCGATCAGCCCGTCCGGGCTCGAGACGTTGCCCTTCGACTTCGACATCTTCGACCCGCCCTGCTTGACCCACCCCTGGTGCCACAGCCGCTGGAACGGCTCGCGGAAACCGATCAGCCCGATGTCGTTCAGGAACTTGACGAAGAAGCGCGAGTAGAGCAGGTGCCCCTTGACGTGATCGATGCCGCCGACGTACTGGTCGATCGGCATCCAGTAGTCGACGATCGTCCGGTCGAAGGGAGCGGTGTCGTTGTGTGGATCGGTGTAGCGCAGGAAGTACCAGGACGAGTCGACGAACGTGTCCATCGTGTCGGCTTCGCGCTTCGCCGGGCCGCCGCACTTCGGGCACTCCACGTTGATGAAGTCCGGGTTCGAGGCGAGCGGCGGCTGACCCTTCGGACGGTAGTCGGTGATGTCAGGCAGCAGCACGGGCAGCTTGCTCTCCGGCACCGGGACGATGCCGTCCCGTTCGCAGTACACGACCGGGATCGGGCAGCCCCAGTAGCGCTGGCGGGAGAAGCTCCAGTCGCGCAGCCGGTAGCTGATCGCCTCCTTGCCCTTACCCTCCGCGCTCAGCCACGCGACGATCTCACCCTTGGCCTCCTCCCACGGCCGCCCGTCGAACCGACCGGAGGAAATGAGCTTCCCGTCGTCGTGGATCACCGGCACGATCGGCAGGTCGAACGTCTCTGCGAACTCGTGATCGCGGGCGTCGTGTGCGGGGACGGCCATGATGGCGCCGGTGCCGTACTCCATCAGCACGTAGTCGGCCACCCAGATCGGGATCCGCTCGCCGTTCACGGGATTGGTCGCAAACCGGCCCGTGTCGACACCGGTCTTCGCCCGTCCCTCCCGGTCCTCGGTCGGCCTCGCAGCTGCGACGCGCGCGTACGCCTCGACCTCTTCCGCGCGCTCCGTCCCCTCGACCAGCCGGCCGACCAGCGGGCTCTCTGGCGCGACGACGAAGAACGTCGCTCCGAACAGCGTGTCGGGACGCGTGGTGAAGACGGGAATGTCGAGGTCGAGCTCCTCGACCCGGAACAGGACCTCGGCGCCCTCGGAGCGCCCGATCCAGTTCGTCTGGATTCGCTTGCTGCGCTCGGGCCAGTCGATCGTCGCCAGGTCTTCGAGCAATGCGTCGGCGTACGCGGTGATCTTGAAGAACCACTGCGCCATGTTCCGCGCCTCCACGACCGCCCCGCACCGCCAGCAGCGCCCGTCGACGACATGCTCGTTCGCGAGCACCGTCTGGTCGTTGGGGCACCAGTTGACGGGCGCTTCCTTGCGGTAGGCGAGCCCGTGCTCCAGGAACTTCAGGAAGAGCCACTGCGTCCAGTGGTAGAAGGAGGTCTCGTGGGCCGAGACCTCGCGATCCCAGTCGATCGCCCAGCCCATCCGGCGCATCAGGCGCCGAATCGAGGCGATGTTGCGCTCGGTGATCTCGCGCGGGTGGCCGCCGTCCTTGATGGCGGCGTTCTCGGCGGGCAGCCCGAACGAGTCGAACCCCATCGGCCGCAGCACGGTCGAGCCGTTACGGCGGCGGAAGTGGGTGACGACGTCGCCGAGCGTGTAGTTGAGGACGTGCCCCATGTGCAGGTCGCCGGACGGGTACGGCAGCATCTCGAGCATGTAGAAGTGGGGCTCGGGCAGCTCCTCGCCGGGCGCCGGGTTCTCGACCGCGAACGCTCGCTCGGCCTCCCACACCGCCTGCCACTTCGTCTCGATTTTCTGTGGGTCGTACGCGTCCATGTGTGCTGATTTGCCCCCGGAAATGAAAAAGCCTCTCAGATGAGAGGCCGTGGGAGGTTGTTGCGGCTTCGCCGCACTGCTCCCTGACTCAGGTAAGAAGCAGATTCACGACGTCCAGTGTAACGATCGAGCCTCGGTGCAGCCACCCAACGCCAACCTCGAACTGCTCCCCGACACCGCGACCGCGGAGGGCGGGCGCCTCGTCCTCGGCGGCGTCGACGCACGCGAGCTCGCCGAGCGGTTCGGGACGCCCCTCGTCGTCTACGACGAGGTGACGCTGCGCGGCCAGGCACGCGCCTACCAGGCCGCGGCGCCCGGCGCACTCGTCGTCTACGGGTCGAAGGCGTTCCCGTCGGTTGCGATCGAGCAGATCTTCGCCGACGAGGGGCTCGGGTGCGACGTCTCGACCGTCGGAGAGCTCGAGTTCGCCCGGCGGGCGGGGCTGGCCGGCGATCGCCTCGTGGTGCACGGGAACAACAAGGAGGACGGGCTGCTCGAACAGGCAACCGCGGCGGGGGCGTTGATCGCGATCGACTCCCTCGACGAGCTCGAGCGGACGCTCGCACTCGGCTCACCGAGGCTGCTGATCCGCGTCACACCAGGCATAGAGGCCGACACCCACGACGCCGTGAAGACCGCGCACCACGGGTCGAAGTTCGGGCTGCCGCCGGACGACGCGCTCGAGGCAATCAGCCTCGCACCCACGACCGAGGGGCTGCACGTGCACGTCGGCTCGCAGCTGATGCACTTCGGCGCGTCGCTGATGACCGTGGACTGGATCGCCGGCTTCGCTGCCCGCGCCCGGGCCGAGCTCGGCTGGGTGCCGCGGGTGATCGACCTCGGCGGCGGCCTGGGCGTCCGCCACGTGCCCGAGGAGCCGGCGTTCTCGATCGACGAGTTCGTCGGCGGCCTCGTCGGCCAGTTCGCAAGCGCATGGGAGCTACAGGGTCTGCCTCCGGTCGACCTGATCCTCGAGCCGGGTCGTTCGCTCGTCTCGCGTGCAGGCGTGACGCTCTACACCGTCGGCGGGGTCAAGCGCGCCAGCGCCGCCACGACCTACGTGACGATCGATGGCGGGATGTCTGACAACCCTCGCCCTGCGATGTACGGCTCGCGCTACACGGCACTCCTCGTCGACCGCATCGACGCGCCGGTCGACGGAGCGTTTGCGGTCGCCGGGAAGCACTGTGAGTCCGGCGACGTGCTCATCGACCGCGTCGAGTTGCCCGAGCCCAGACGCGGAGACGTGCTCGCAGTGCCGGCGACGGGCGCGTACACGCTGGCGATGAGCTCGACGTACAACGCGGTGCCCCGGCCCGCCGCGGCGCTCGTGCACGACGGCGAGGCCCGGCTGATCCGGCGGCGTGAGACCGTCGACGATCTGCTCGCCTACGAGCTCTAGCCTAAGCTAGGCCGCGGAGCCGGCGACCTTGCTGTGGATGTCGGTCGAGAGGCGGTGGATCTCCTGCGTCAGCCGCGTGTTCTCCTCGAGGAGCGTCATCTGCTGCTCCGACAGGCGCTCCATGTGCTTCGCATTCGCCTCCAGGTGAACCTGATCGCGCGCAGCCTGGCGTGATTGCGCCAGCAGGATCAGCGGCGCCGCGTACGCGGCCTGCGTCGAGAACACGAGGTTCAGCAGGATGAACGGGTACGGATCCCACTGCAGCGCCCAGGCGATCGAGTTCGCGATGATCCAGGCGACGACGACGATCGACTGGCCGAGGATGTACTTCGGTGTCCCGAAGAACCGGGCCCCTCGCTCCGCGGTCTGGCCGAACTCGTCGTTGCCGAACGCACCGCGGAGACGCTCGAGCTCCGCATGGCGATGCGAATCGGGGTGCATCGCTACATCCGAGTTCGGAGAGCGAGTACGTTCGCGACGAACGGCCGCGTCACCTTGTACGGGCCATGTTCACGCACGGCCCGCTCGCCCTGGTACCAACCCGCCAGCGCCAGCGCCTCGTCGCCGTGGAAGACCGCAAGGAGATGCTTGAGGTAGAGCACGCCGACTTCGACGTCGCCGTCCACCGTCCGCGGAATCGGCCCGCCCTTCAACACGGTCTCGACGTACTCGCGGGTCGTCGGCAGGGTCTGCAGCACGCCGACGGCGCCTGCGGGTGAGACGATCGTCGTCTGGTAGCCCGACTCCATCCACGCGAGGGCTCGCACGAGGTGCGGATCGACGCCGAGCTGCGACGACCAGTTGTCGAGGATCGTGCGCACGGTCCCGGGCTGCGCACTCAGAGCGGTTCGCGTCGCCACGGGAACGCGCAGCTTCTGCCCGATCACGATCGGCTTCGAGATGTCGAGGTGATTCAGCGACGCCAGCTTCGCGATCGACGTTCCGCGCGTCTGCGCGATCGCGGTGAGCGAATCGCCCGCCCGGACGACGTAGATCGCGCTGCCAGAGTTCGAGGATGGACGCGCGCGAATCGGCACGGAATCGCGCTGCGCGATCGTGCTCAGTGTCCGCGGCCCGACGACGGCGTCGGCTTGCAGGTGCATCGACCGTTGGTACTTGCGCAGCGCAGCTGCGGTCTCCGGGCCCATGTACCCGTCGAGAGCACCCGAGTACACACCGCGGCGCGTGAGGAGGAACTGCAGCACGGAGACGTCCCAGCCGAAGTCACCGCGGCGCAGCGTGCGCGAGCCGAACAGGGGCCGCCCCAGCGGCCCGAGCGCCGCCCGGGTCCTCGCGTCGGCGACGCCTAGGGGCAGTCCGTGCTTGTGCTGAAACGCCCGCACGGCGGCGGCAGTCCGCGGCCCGGCGATCCCGTCGATCTGGGCGAGATAGAGGCCGTGCGCGCGCAGTGCAACCTGCAGGCCCGCGATCTGCGGGTTTCCGCGTGCAGAGGCGACGGACGGCGCGGCAAGCGCGGCGACAGCCAGGATGACGATCCCAAGACGGCGCACCAGGGCAGGACCCTTCGGCTCCCGCCCGGCCTCTCCTGCAAGCTTTACGGCGGGCGAGGGTGGCCGCGATGCGCGACTGCGGCGGCGGCCCGCAGAACGAGCGGAAGCACGAGCATCAGCGCGATCAGGATGGCCCCGTACACGAAGGTCGTCGGGCCGGCCTGGGTCGTGTCGACGCGAGGGAGCACGCCCACCGCGTCCGGCAGGAACTCGATCAGCAGGGCGCCGAGCACAGCACCCCAGATCGAGCCGTAGAGCCCGACGATGGCGCCGACGAGCAGGAGCAGCGACAGCTGAAGCTCGAACGAGCTCGGGCTGACGTACGCCATGTCGATGGCGACGAGCGACCCGGCAACGCCGGCGTAGGCAGCCGAGAGGCCGAAGGCGGCGACCTTGTAGCCGGCCGGGCTGATGCCCGACGCAGCGGCCGCGAGCTCGCCGTCGCGGACCGCGCGCAGGGAGCGGCCGAAGCTGCTCGCGAGGAGCCACCAGAGGAGCAGAAACACCACTGCTCCGATCGTCCACGTGAGGACGTACAGCCACCGGCTGTTCGAGAGGTGCACGCCCAGGATCGTCACGCCCGCGCCGTGTCCCGTCTGGTGCCTGCTGCCGTAGAAGGAGATGCCGGTCGACCCGCCGGTGAAGTGATCGAACTTGTCGAGGATCGCCGGCAGCGCGACGGCGACCCCGAAGGTCACGACGGCGAGGTAGAAGCCTGGCAGCCGCAGCGCGGGGATCCCGGCGAGCAGGCCGACCGCGCCCGCGACGCCGGCTGCCGCTCCGATCGTCCACACGTCGCGGATGCCGTGGTTCGCGACGAGGATGGCCGTCGTGTAGCCGCCGACCGCCATGAACGCCCCGTGCCCGAGCGAGATCTGCCCGCTGTGCCTCGTCAGCGCGTCGAGCCCGAGGATCGCGATGAACAACGCGCCGACCGTCGCGAGCTGGACGGTCCCGTAGTCCGTGAGCGCGAACGGCAGCAACACGAGGAGTAGCGCGGCCGCTCCGACACCGATCAGCTTCACCCTCATGCGCGTCTCACCGTCACGCGCCCGAAGAGCCCGGTGGGCCGCACGAGGAGCACCCCCAGGATGACCGCCAGCGCGACCGGAAGCCGCAACTCGCCGTCCACCCAGTGCACGTAGGTGCCGACGAGGTTCAGCAGGACGCCGAGGATCAAGCCGCCGACGACGGCACCGACCGGCGAGTCCATCCCGCCGAGGACAGCCGCGGCGAGGGCGTACAGGAGGACCGCCTCCATCATGTTCGGCTCGAGGAGGAGCGACGGTGCGGCGAGCACTCCCGCGACGGCGCCGAGCGCCGCTGCGAGCCCCCAGCCGGCGGCCAGCATCGCCGCCACCCTCACGCCGGTCAGCCGCGCCTCGAGCGGGTGGGCTGCGGCCCGCATGCCGAGCCCCATCTTCGTGCGCTTGAAGAGCAGTGCGATGAAGGCGGCGCCGGCGAGCGACGCGCCGATCACGCCGAGGTCCTGCTTCGGAAACGCGGCGCCGCCGATGTGGATGGTCGCAGTCGAGAACGGACCGTGAAACGGGCGGATGGCGTCGCCCCAGATCCAGGTCGTGAGCCCGTTGATCGCGATCAGGAGCCCGACCGTCAGGAGTACGACGGCGGGCAGAGGGCCCCCCTGGATCGGCCTGATCAGCGTCTCCTGGATGGCGACACCGCCGGCGAACGAGAGCACGATCGTCGCTCCGAATGCAGGCCAGAAGGCCCAGCCGTGATCCATCAGCGCCCAGCAGACGAACGCGGACAGCGTCGCAAGCTCGGCCTGCGCGAAGTTGATCACGCCCGTCGCGCGATGGATGACGACGATCCCGAGCGCCAGCAAGCCGTAGATCCCGCCGGAGGCGAGCCCGCTCACGACGTGCTCGAGGAAGCCCGCCATCAGTAGCCGAGGTAGCTGCGCCGGACCGACTCGTCCTGCTGCAGCGCGTCCGACTCGCCGGCCAGCACCACACGTCCCGTCTCGAGCACGTACGCGTGCTGCGCGGCGGCGAGCGCGAGCGCTGCGTTCTGCTCGACGACGACGATCGTCGTCCCGGACTCGTTCAGGGTCCTGAGCGAGTCGAAGATCTGGCGGACGATGTGCGGCGCCAGCCCGAGCGACGGCTCGTCGACCAGGAGCACGCGCGGCTTCGCCATCATCGCGCGCCCGAGCGCGAGCATCTGCTGCTCGCCGCCGGACAACGCGCCCGCCTGCTCGTCGCGCCGCTCGAAGAGGCGCGGGAAGACCTCGAACACGTGAACGAGATCGCGTTGCGACGTTCCCCGCTGCACCCAGGCGCCGAGCCGCAGGTTGTCGAGGACCGACAGGGTCGTGAAGGTGCCGCGCCCTTCGGGCACGTGAGCGATCCCGCGCCGCGCCATCCCCTCCGGTGTGCGCCGGAAGAGCTTCTCGCCGGCGAAGATCACGTCGCCCGTCGTCTTGACGGTGCCGGAGATCGCGCGAAGCATCGTCGTCTTGCCGGCGCCGTTCGCTCCGAGGACGGCGACGAAGTCGCCGTCCTCGACGCTCAGCGTGACGCCGTGCAGCGCGCGGACTTCGCCGTAGCGGGCTTCGACGTCGTGCAGCTCAAGCAGCGACAAGCCGGTCCCGCAGCCGGTCGAGCTGAGCGTCCGTCACCCCGGCCGCGCGCAGATAGCCGGCGACGTCGCCGTAACGGTGCTCGATCTCCACGAGCACACGTACGATTCCCTCTGCAGGGGTGTGCGAGAGCAGCTCCCGCTTCGCACGCTCCACGTCGTCGGGCGCCTCCTCGATCCAGGCCGCCGACCGCAGCTCGAGATTCGTGGCGGACAGTGCGTAGTCGGCGCCGATCGTCTCGAGCCCGACTCCGGCGAGCCGCAGGAGCAGCGCGACGATCAAGCCGGTCCGATCCTTGCCGCCGAGGCAGTGCACGACGACCGTGCCCTCCGCGTCGGCGACCGCAGCGATCGCTCGGCCGAAACGGTCGCGATAGCGCTCGAGGAAGTCGAGGTACGACCAGGCGTAGTGATCGGCAGGCTCGCCGGCCGCGTGCAGGTGCTCGTCGAGCTCTGCGACGTAGTCGGGGTCGTAGCCGGGCCCGAGCACGGAGATGTGGACGACCTCGATGTCGACGTCGCGCGGCTGGTCGTCGGCGAGCTCCTCGGGCCAGCGCAGGTCGATGATCCGCTCGACGCCGTGGTCTCGCAACGCGCGCCAGCCGTCGTCGGTGAGACGACGGATGTTGTCCGCGCGCACAACAGCACCGGCACGAACGCTTCGACCGTCCTCGGTCGGCAGGCCGCCGAGGTCGCGAACGTTCACGCAGCCTTCCCAGGCGAGCGTCGTCAAGCAGCGGCGGGCTCGGCGCCCAGGTAGGCCTCGATCACGGCCGGGTCGCGCTGCACTTCCTCGGGCGTGCCCTCGGCGATCTTCCGTCCGAAGTCGAGGACATGGATCCGCTCGGCCACGCTCATGACGAGACCCATGTGGTGCTCGACCAGCAGCACCGTGAGCTCGAAGTCCTGACGAAGCTTGCGGATGAACGCACCGAGCTCCGCGACCTCGCCGTGGTTCAGGCCACCCGCCGGCTCGTCGAGCAGGAGCAGCTTCGGCTCGGCGACCAGTGCGCGGGCGAGCTCGACGCGCTTCAGCGTCCCGAAGGGAAGCCCCGCCGCGGGCCTGCCGGCGACGTCGGCGATCCCGACGTAGTCGAGGACCTCGCGCGCACGCGCCTCGACGGCGCCGCTGCGAAACGGCCTCGTGCGCGTGTGGGCGCCGACGAGCACGTTGTCGAGCACCGTCATCGTCCGGAAGAGCTCGACGTTCTGGAACGTGCGCGCGATCCCGCGACGAACAACGCGGTGCGGGGGCGTTCGCAAGAGGCTCTTGCCGTCGAACGCGAGCAGCCCGGAGTCCGGCTTGTAGAGCCGGGTCACGACGTTGAACAGCGTTGTCTTGCCTGCTCCGTTCGGCCCGATCAGGCCGACGATCTGGCCGGCCTGCACGTCGAGGGAGACATCGTCGATCGCGACGATCCCACCGAACCGCCTTGTGATGTTGCGGATCTCGAGCAGTGCCATCGGCTGCGAGCTTAGACGCTCGCGGGGTCCGTGACCGGCAGGCTGCACACGAATCGCTCGCAGCGGTAGACGGTCGGCAGCCCGTCGACCGGAGACCGCCCCGCGAGCAGCGGGACGTCCTCGGCCGGGCCGTAGGCGACGACGTCCGTCACCTCCGCCCGGGCGAGCGCCGCCTGGGCGACGGCGTCCGCGGGCGAGCCGACGATCGCGACCTCCCGGTGCGGCGCGAGCTGCTGCTGGAGAGCGACGAGCATCCAGCCGAACGACGAGGGCGCGACCTGCAACGCGTCGCGCGCGAGGCCGATTGCCGACTCGGCGCGCCGCTCGAGCCCGTCGTCGCCCCAGATGCGGCCGACGCGGAGCAGCACGTAGGCGAGCATCGCGTTCCCGCTGGGCGTCGGGTGATCGTCGAGATCCTTCTTGCGCGCCACGAGTGGCTCACCGTCCACAGGCGCCTGGAAGAACCCGCCGTGCTCGTCGGCGAAGAGCTCGACCGCCAGCGTCACGAGGCGGTGTGCCTCGCGCAGCCAGCGTGCGTCGCCGGTCGCGACGTGCAACTCGAGCAGGCCGTATGCGACATCGGCGTAGTCCTCGAGGTAGCCCGTCCCCTTCGCGGCGCCGTCGCGCCACGTGCGTTGCAAACGGCCGTCCGGTGTCGACAGCGGGCCGAGCAGGAACTCGCCGAGCGCGACGGCCGGCTCGACGCGGCCGGCCTGCGCGAGCGCGGCCAGCATCAGCCCGTTCCACGACGCGATCGCCTTGTCGTCGCGCGGCGGCGTCGGACGCTGCTCGCGCACGGCGAAGAGCCGCTGCCGCAGCTCGTCGTCCATCTCGCCGCGCAGCACGAAACGTCCGTCCTCGAACGGCTGCAGCAACTCGGCCGGCGCAACCTCATCCGGCGCCCACGTGAACGTCAGCCCTTCGACACCGTCGGTGTCGGCGTCCTGCGACGACGCAAAGCCGCCGCCGTCGAGCGCGAGCTCGCGCAGGACATAGTCGATCGTGGCGTCGGCGATCGCGCGGTAGCGCTCGTCGCCGAAACGGCGCGCGGCATGCGTGTAGACCGACGCGAGCTGCGCGTTGTCGTACAGCATCTTCTCGAAGTGCGGGACGAGCCAGCGCTCGTCGACCGAGTACCGGTGGAAGCCCCCACCGACCAGGTCGTACATCCCGCCGAGCGCCATCCCGTCGAGCGTGCGACGCGTCATCTCCTCCTCGCCCGAGCGCAGGAGGAACTCGAGCACGGGCGCCGGCGGGAACTTCGGGGCCCGGCCCCATCCTCCCCAGCGCGGGTCGAAGCCCTGGGCGAGATTGCGTCTGGCTTGCTCGAGCAGCTCGTCCGTGAACGGCTCGGCCGACGGACGGAGGCGGCGCCGACGAGCGGATGTGCTCGGCGAGGTCGCGACCCAAGCGTTCGACCTCCTCACGTTGCTCTGCCCACGCCTCGGCCACGCCGAGCAGCACCTGCTTGAAGGCGGGGAGCCCGTGACGCGGCTCGGGCGGGAAGTAGGTGCCGCCGAAGAACGGCTCGCCGGCGGGCGTCAGGAAGACGGTCATCGGCCAGCCCCCGCTGCCGGTCAGCGCGACGACAGCGTCCATGTAGATCGAGTCGAGGTCCGGGCGCTCCTCGCGATCGACCTTGATGCTGACGAAGTGCTCGTTCATGACCCGCGCGGTCAGCGCGTCCTCGAACGACTCGCGTTCCATCACGTGGCACCAGTGGCACGCCGCGTACCCGATCGAGAGCAGGATCGGGCGATCTTCGGCGCGCGCGCGCTCGAGCGCCTCCGGCCCCCACGGATACCAGTCGACGGGATTGGCAGCGTGCTGCTGCAGGTACGGCGACGTCTCGGTCGCGAGGCGGTTCATGTGCGTAGGAAGGCGAGTGTCTTCGTCCATTCGTGAAAACCAACGGATTCGTAGAGCTGCGACGGCACGGGATACGCGTCGTCGCCCCGACTTGCGACGAGCGCACGGTCTGCGCCGAGGTCGCGGAGCTGCGCGAGCGCGAAGAGATTGACCGCGCGGCCGAGACCGAGGCGTCGGTAGTCGGCGTGCGTGCCGACCGGCTCGAGCTCACCGAGCCCGTTCACGTCGTCGAACCACGCGAGGGCGTAGGCGGCGATCGAGCCGTCGGGCGCTTCGACGACACAGTCGAGCTCCGGCCGGTAGGCCCAGGATGCGCGCACGGCCGCGTAGACGTCGTCGCGGAATCGGGACGGGTGGAACGCAGAGCGGTGTGCCGCGGCGCGCGACGCGTAGTCGCCTTCCTCGACAGTGCGAACGCGAAATCCGTCCGGGACGCGCGGCTGGTCGAGCTCGTCGAGGTCACGGCTGTTCACCCGCATCCACGGCGCAGCCGGGTCGTGCGCGAGGCCGTGCGCCTCGAGCCGCGAGATCGCGTCGGTGTGGTGTGCGAGCACGAGCACCTCGCTGGGCCGGGCCCAGTCGAGGATCTCGTCGAGCAGCTCCGGCAGCTCGGGACGGACCTGCCATTCCAGCTCGACGCCTCGTGTCAGCCAGCCCCAGCCGGCGAGCTCGCCGTTCTCCGACCAGAGCCGAACCCGGTGCTCGCGGTGCTGGAGATTTGCCGACCAGAAGGCGATCTGGCCGAAATTGCACGTGACGCAGAGTCGGGTCCTGACGCCACAGCTCCTGTGCCAGCTCGAGCAGCAGCTGCAGGTCGCCGTCGTGGGAGTCACGCGCCTGCATGGATCCGAAGTCTAGGGTTGGACGATGAGCGAGCTTCGCGACCTGCTCCACACGGCCGCAGACCTCGGCGCCGACTTCTACGACACGCTGCCGACGCGCCCCGTCTACCCCGAGGCGACCGCCGACGACCTGCGGGAGGCCCTGGGCGGCCCGCTGCCGCAGCGGCCGTCCGACCCTCGTGTCGTCCTCGAGCAGCTTGCGGACGCGGCCGATCCTGGCCTCGTCGCCGAGCCGAGCGGGCGCTACTTCGGATTCGTGATCGGCGGGTCGGTTCCGGCCGCACTCGCCGCCGACTGGCTTGCGACCGCCTGGGACCAGAACGCCGGCCTCTACGTCGGCGGGCCGTCCGCCTCGGTGGTCGAGGAGGTGGCCGGCGCGTGGCTGATCGAGCTTCTCGGCTTGCCCGAGCAGGCCTCGTTCGGCTTCGTCACCGGCGGGCAGATGGCGACCTTCACGGCTCTCGCCGCGGCGCGCCAGCACGTGCTCGCCAAAGCGGGCTGGGACGTCGAGCACGACGGGCTGACGGGCGCTCCGCGCATTCGGGTCGTCGTCGGCGCGAACCGCCACGGAACCGTCGACCGCGCGCTCCGGATGCTCGGGCTCGGCGCACCGAGCGACATCGTCCCCGCCGACGCGAACGGACGGATGCTCGTCGAACAGCTGGAGCTCACGGACGAGCCCGACGATTCTCTGCGCCCAGGCGGGCGAGGTGAACACCGGCGCCTTCGACGCGTTCCACGCCCTGGCCGACGCCCGGGACGGCGTCGCGAACACGTGGATTCACGTTGACGGGGCGTTCGGGCTCTGGGCGGCCGTCCCGGAGTCTCTTCGGCACCTCGTCGACGGTGTCGAGCGTGCGGACTCCTGGGCGACCGACGCGCACAAGTGGCTCAACGTCCCGTACGACTCGGGCGTCGCGTTCACGGCGCACCCGGAGTCGCACAGCGCGGCCTTCACTGCACGCGCCGCGTACCTGGTCTTCGATACGACGACACGCGATCAGATCGACTGGAATCCCGAGCACTCGCGCCGCGCACGCGGCTTCGCGGTCTACGCCGCGATCAAGAGCCTCGGCCGTACGGGCATCGCAGAGATGGTCGAGCGCTGCTGCAACCACGCGCGGCGATTCTCCAGCGGTCTAGAGTTGCTCGGCGCAGAGGTGCTCAACGACGTCGTCCTGAACCAGGTGCTCTTCCGCTTCTCCACCGATGCGGAGACCGAGGCGGCCCTCCGCGCAGTACAGGACGGCGGCGAGACGTGGATGAGCGGCACGACGTGGAACGGACGCGCAGCGATTCGCATCTCGGTCTCGAACTGGCAGACGACGGACGACGACGTCGACCAGGCGCTCGCGGCCTACGCGGGCCAGCGCGCGCTGCGGTAGAGCTGGCCTTCGAGGCGCCGGCCGAGCACCTGCTCGAGCCAGCGCGACACCGCGACGACGGCATCGAGATCAATGCCCGTCCTGACGCCGTCCCGCTCCAGCTGCCAGATCAGATCCTCGGTGGCGATGTTGCCCGTGGCGTTCGGGGAGAACGGGCAGCCGCCGAGACCGCCGACGGACGCGTCGAGCGTCGTGGCACCGCCGTCGAGCGCCGCCCAGGCGGCGGCGTAGCCCGTGTTGCGCGTGTTGTGGAGGTGTGCGCCGACCGGCTTCCCGAGAATCGAGACGCGCTCGACGAGCCGTCGCACGGGCCGTGGCGTCGCGACGCCGATCGTGTCGGCCAGGACGAGCTCATCCGCACCCTCGAGCTGCTCGCACAGATCCGCGACGACCGCCGGGTCGACCTCGCCCTCGAACGGGCACCCGAATGCGCACGAGATCGTCACGGTCGAGGGCACGACGGCGTGCTCGAGAATCGCGCGCACGCGCTCGAGCGCTTCGGCGAGTGACGCGTTGCCGTTCCGCCGGTTGAACGACTCGGTTGCCGCCAGCGTGCAGTTGACGCGTGTGAGGTCGGTCTGCGCGAACCGCTCGTAGCCGCGCTCGTTCAGGACGAGCCCGCTCAGCTCGGACTCCCCCCGGTCGGCCTGCGCAACCACGTCTTCTGCTCCGGCCATCTGCGGCACGCGCTCGTCGCGCACGAACGAGACTGCCTCGATTCGCGGGACGCGCGCCGCCGCGAGTCGCGAAACGAACTCGGCCCGGACGGCGGGCGCGAGGACGTCCGGCTCGTTCTGCAGGCCGTCGCGCGGCCCGACGTCGCAGATCGTGATCACGCCGGCACTGGACTGGGCACGGGCAGCTCGACGGTGCCGCGCGGGCGGGCCGGCAGAAGCGCGACCACGAGGCTCGTGACTGCCACTCCGACCCACTGCGTCGGCGTGAGCGTCGCGCCGAACTTGAAGTAGCCGACCAGGACCGCGGTGACCGGGAACGCGAGCTCTGCGAGCGTGGCGGCAACCGCCGGTGTCTTGCGCAGGCCGTAGTAGTAGAGGCTCATCGCCAACGCCCCGGTGACGAGCGCGAGCACCGCAATCCAGAAGGAGTCGTGGGCCGAAGCGAAGGCGGGCGCGCCGAGGATGAGCAGCGCGATCGCGCTTGCGGGCAGCCCGAAGGTGAAGCGGAGCGTCGTCACGTGCTCGAACCTGAGGTCGCGCGCGAGGTAGCGCCCGAGGACGGTCCCGAACGCCCAGAGCACCGCCGCCGCGAGCGCATAGAGAGAGGGAAGCAGCGTCGAGTTGGTGTCGATGCTCGTTGGGTGCGGAAACGCCATCAGCCACGTGCCGACGACCGCCGGCACGAAGTACCAGGCAAAGCGCTGGCGCGGCCGCTCGCCGAGCAGGAGCCGGGCAGCGACGAGCGCCACGAGCGGCTGCACTTTCTGGATCACCACCGGTGTCACCGGATCGCCGTCGACGAACGCCTGCGTGAACAGGATCGTGGCGATCGCCGAGGCGCCCGCGCCGATCCCGACTGCCGCGGCGACACCCCGCCAGCCGAGCCGCCACATCGCGGCGAGCGCCGCCGGGATCAGCGGTAGCGCGAGCAGGACGAGCGCCAGGTGCTCCCCGAAGACGATCGTCGCAACACTCGTCGAGTGGGCGAGCGGCCGCCGCAGCAGCGCATCGAGCCCCCAGAGCGTCGCGGCGACCGCGACGAACGCGGTTGCCGCGGGGCGTGAGCGCAGCAGTTCCCTCATCGCGCTCGGCCGCTCAGCCGATTCCGTAGTCGAGGACGGCGCGTGCCTTGATCCGGACGATCACCCGGTCGACGGGCGTGTGGAAGTCCTTGCCCTCGTAGCGCCGCGACAACTCGCTGATGTGGTCGTTCGCGCCGTCGAGGTCGAACTCGGCGGTTCCCTGCACCTCGAAGTAGTTGTACGGATCGTCGTTGTCCCAGACGCTGATCGAGACGTCCGGGTTCTCGCGCAGGTTGCGGCCCTTGGCACGGTAATTCGTCGTGTTGAAGATCACGTGCTCGCCGTCCGTATCGACCCAGACCACGCTCGTCTGGGGCCGCCCCGCCCCGTCGACGGTCGAGACGACGCCGAAGTTGAGACCCTTCAGGAGCGCCTTCTGCTTCTCGGACAACGCTGTCATCACTTCGCGTCCCCTCAGGTCATTTCACGGTCGTCGGGATGTTCGCGATCTTCCCGCTCATGATCTTCTTCTCGATCTGCTCGACCTTCGGCTTGATCGTCTTCGGGGCGTTCGGCGAGAACTTCCCGAGACCGACGCCGTTCTGCTCGAGCCCGTAGATAGCGTCCTGGCCGCCCTTGAACCGATTGTTCTTCGCGTCCTTGATCGCCAGGTAGACCGCCGTGTCGACGCCCTTCAGCGCCGAGGTCAGGATGTGAGGGCCGAGGAAGCCCTGGTCGGCGTCGACGCCGATCCCCCACACGTGCTTCGACTTCGCGGCGTCGAGCGCGCCGAGCCCGCAGCCTCCCGCTACCTGGAACACGACATCGGACCCTGCGGCGATCTGGTTGAGCGCGATCTCCTTGCACTTCGCCTCGTTCGCGAAGTCCTGCGAATAGGCGTTGAGCGTCTTCACACCCGGGAACGCGGCCTTCGCCCCGGCCTGGTAGCCGGCGATGTACCGGTCGACTGGCGGCTGCTTCTGGCCGCCGACGCTCGAGACCACTTTGGCCCCGTCGGCCTTGGCGGCGAGCCCGGCTGCGTAGCCGGCGAGGTAGCCCACCTCCTGCTCCTTGAACAGGAGCCCCTCGACGTTCGGCGCGTTGCCCTCGTCGGCGTTCGAGACGTCGACGATCGCGAAGTGCGTCTTCGGGAAGGTCTTTGCGACCGCCTTCAGCGCATCGATCTCGGTGAAGCCGACGCCGATCACGAGGTTGTAGCCCTGCTGTGCGAGAGCGCTCAGGTTCGGGATGTAGTCCGACGGCGCCGCCGACTGGACGACGCGGGTGTGGACGCCGAGGTCACGCGCGGCGTTCTGCAGGCCGACGTAGGCCAGATGGTTGAACCCGCGATCGTTGAGCCCGCCGGTGTCGGTATTCAGGCCGACCTTGAACGACGAGGCCGGCGTGGTCGTCGAGTTCGTCGTCGTCTCGGCGCTCTTCTTCGTCGAGCCGCACCCGACGGCTGCGACGGCCAGGAACGCGACAAGGGTGACCAGGAGCAGCTTCTGCACGTGCCTCTCTCCGAGGTTTTAGACTGTGGGACGAAAACCGGGATGGATTCTACTCACCACGACCTGATCGCCGTCGTCCTACGCGCCCGCCCGGGTGGAATCGATGCGTTCGTCAGCACGGTGACGAGGAACGCGGGCGAATCGCTCGACGATGCGCTCGCGCGCGCTGTCGACGTCGACGCCCTCGCCCACGTCGAGCAGCTCGAGACCAGGATCCTCCGGAAGGGCTCTCTCGCGACTGCGTATCTCGGGATCCTCCATGCCGACGACGACAGTGACTCGGCCGGCGCCGCGCCTGCGAACCGCGATGAGCGGGAGCTCGTCACCGCCGCGCAGGCGCGTCTGCGCGCAAAGCTCTCGTATACCAACGTCGGCTTCGCCCTCGCGCCAGAGACGTTCACGATCTCCGAGCTGCGCGAGATCTATGTCGCGGCGCTGGGACACGACGTCTCGGCGACGAACCTGCAGCGTGTCCTGCTCCGGCGCGGCGTCCTGGAGCGGATCGGCGAGCGGCGCCCCTCGGGCCGTGCAGGCGGCCGCCCGGCCGCCCTCTTCCGCTTCGCCTCCCAGCGGCTCGAGGTGACGGACGAGTTCGCAGCCCTCCGCCCTCCGCGCTAGGCGCGTCTCGCGTGGCCACGACCCGTGGTCAGACCAAGATGTACGAGCGTGTGACGTTTCCTACACCGGCCTGGGTGGCTCGGCCCGTCAGACAGCCGCCTTCCGTACCGGACAAGCCTCGCCGGGCCACGACACGTGGTCAGACCAAGATGTACGAGAGCGTGATTTCTTGTCCACATCGCTCGTCCGGCTGGTCACGGCCGATCCGGTCGTTGGCATGGCTGCTTCCGACGCCCGTTCAGCGGACGACGACTGTGGCGTTCATGCCGCGTGCGCGGTGGTCTGCGAGCGAGCACCAGAAGCGGTAGCGGCCCGGGCGGAGCGTCACCGTCAGCTCCGTACGTCCGCCCGCCTGGACGACCTGTGTGCCTGCGATGTGGCGTGCGCCGACGCGCTGGACCCGCAGGTCGTGCGCGTCCTGGCCGAAGTTCGCGAGCTCGATGACCGCACGCCCCGACTTGAGCTGCGTCCGCGATAGCTGGAACGAGAACTCGCGCGCAACGACCTGCACCCGTGTGGGAGCGGCGCCGCCGAGCGCGAGCGCGCCCAACGCGACGACCACGAGCGGTTTCACTTCACCAGCTGCGGCTGCTTGAACTTCTTCGCCTGCGGGATGACTCGCGCGGCGTCGAAGTGCAGCCACTGCTCGAGCAACCCGGAGTACACACCCCGGAAGTCCGACGTCGGCTTGAGGTTGCCGTCCGCGTCGAGGCCCGAGCCCAGCCCGGGGAACTCGCCGACCTGCGTGCCCGCGGCGCGCGTCCCGATCAGGAACCCTGTGCCGGCGGCGCCGTGATCGGTCCCGCCCGAGCCGTTCTCCTGTGCGCGACGCCCGAACTCCGACCACACGAGCGTCAGCACCCGGTCGGCCACGCCGCGTGCCTCGAGGTCGCGCTGGAACGCGAAGAGGGAGGCCGCGGTCGTCGTCAGCGCCGGTGTCAGCTCAGAGGTCTGATCGGCATGCGTGTCGTACGAGCCGGAGGCTTCGAGCGCGACGCAGCGGAGCGGCAGGCCGGCGGAGATCATCGCCGCCAGTCCCTGCAGGCGCTTCGGGAACGAATCGTTCCCGTCTGGGTACGGGACCGCCGGCTTCGGGGCCTTGCCCGCAAACGGCGCCAACTGCCGCCGCAGACGGTCGACCTGCGCGGTCACGTTCGCCACCGACCTGAGAGCCGGATCGTGCTGCCTGGCGTGGCCGAGGCCGCCAACCGCGTCGAGCATCCGGTCCTGCACCGAGCCCCACACACCAGGGACCCAGAAGTCGTACTGGTCGGGCCCGTCGATCGCCGCGACCGGGACCCGCGTCGTCGCGAGCGACGGCTGGAGCGAGCCCGTGATCGACAGACCCTGCAACGGGTTGTCCGAGCGCCCGGCGACGTCGAGGTAGCGCCCCATCCAGCCGGTCAGCAGCCGGGCGTCGGTCGCGCCGACCTCCCAGAAGTGGCGCGAGGTGAAGTGCGACTGGTCGGGGTGGTCGTACCCGACGGCCGGCAGCACCGAGACCTTGCCCTCGTCATGAAGCGCGGCGAGCGGCGCGAGCGCCGGGTGCCAGTAGAGACGTGTGTCCTCTGTGAACGCCGTTCCGCCCGTGACCGCGAGCTTCTGGCGGTACTTGGCGTACAGCGGGTCGCCGACCGGATAGAGCAGCGACATCGAGTCGGCCCCGCCCTGCAGGAACACGGTGACGAGGATCGGCGACTTGGGCGCGTCTGCAGCCGCGGCTGCGATGCCGTCGTCGAAGAGGCCCAAGCGGCCGGCACCGTAGACCGACAGCGCGAGCCCGACGGAGCGCGCGACGAAGGTGCGACGCGACATGCCCGTGCCCGCCGGCAGCGGCATGCCGCGCTCGATCGAAGGGAGCCCGGCACCCGCGACTGCGCGGAACGCATCCGCGCGATTGCACTCGTCGCAGACGAACTTGTTCATGAGGTCTGCGCATCCGGAGAGACGGCGATGAGGTGCCGGAGTGCGTTCTCGATGAGCACCGGGTACTGCTTGAGCTTCCAGTCCTGCCCGTGCGCATCCTTCAGCGACGCGCGCGCGAAGTGCTGTAGTGCATACGTCGTGCCGGGCGAGAGCTCCGGGTTGCGCCAGAAGGCGAGCGCCTGCTTGACGAGCACGTTGACATCGGCCGTGATGGTCTTCGGCGCGGGCTTCGACGGATCGAGCTGGTGGTCGCGCATCATCCGCTGCACGCCGATCCAGCGGCCGCGGTAGGTCGCAGTGTCGAGCCAGCGGGTGTCGTCCCACCCGGCAACGTTCGGCGGGTAGAACAGCTGCTGCCCCGAGAGACCGCCGATCCATGCCCAGTCGGTCGTCGTGATCCCGGCTCCGACCCGGCGCAGCATCCCGGCCTGGTGGACGACCGGCGGCTTGACCATGCGCGGCCCGGCGATCAGCGCCGGGTGCTTCAGGATCGCGCCGACGACCGGCGCGACCTGATAGCCGGTCTTGTACATCGCTTCGAGCCCGGCAAGCGTCGCGTGATCGGGCTCGGTCGGGACGAAATAGCTCCAGAGCTTGGAGACGAAGAACGAGGCGTGTAGAGGATGCGTCACGCAGAGCCGGCAGGCGTCACGCCAGTCGAACCGGCCCGCCTTGCGGAAGACGGTCTTCATGCCGGGGTCGTGCTGCTTCGGATCGAAGCGGAAGTTGTAGACGCCGCTCTTGCGCCACGAGTTCTGCCAGCCGGTCAGCGCGCGTGCTTGCTCGCGCACGTCGCGCTCGGTGTACGCATCGCGGTCGGCGCCGAGCGTGAAGAGCTCCATCATCTCGCGCCCGTAATTCTCGTTCGGCGAGTCCTTCCGGTTGTCGGTCCCGTTGAGCCACATCAGCATCGCCGGGTCCTTCGTCACGTCGAGGAGCAGCCGGTCGAACGCGCCGAGCGCGTGGAAGCGGAAGAGATCGTTCTGCCGGAGCATCAGGCCCTGATTGCCGACGCCGTCGTTCGAGGTCGCGAACCAGTCGTGCCAAACGAGCGTCATGCGCTCGACGAGCGGCCGGGACGTGCGCACCATCCGATCGAGCCACCAGCAGTGGTCGTGGCCCCACGCGTCGCGCGGAGCGAGCGGGCGGCCCTTGTCGTCGCGCGGCTTCGGCCCGACGAGCCTCTCGGCCCCCGGGTTGAGAAGCGAGTGCACTGCGCCGTCTAGGCCTTTCTTCGCCAGCGCCTCCGCCTCGCCGGGGCGCGGCCCGAAGCCGGCACGCCAAAGCAGCCGCTCGGCTTGCGGCGGCCCGAACTTCCCCCGGTAGACCGGCACGGCCACGCTCTAGGAGTCGGCGTCGGCGGCCCAGCCCCGCATCCCCGATTTGGGGGTCAGTCGAGGTGCTTGACGAGCAGGACGCGAGGCTCTCCGTGCCCGTCGTACGCCGGATCGACCCGTTCGATCTCGAAGCCCAACGCCTGGTGGAAGGCCACCGAGCGCTCGTTGACGGGCGACGTGACCGCTCTGACCACAGTCCGCGGCCGGACGGCCGCGAAGAACCGCTCGTACAGCAGGCGGCCGAGGCCCGACCCTCGCCGCTTGGGGTCGACTCCGACGAAGTGGATGTAGGCCTCGTCGCCGTGCGTCTGGGAGCGGAAGCCGCAGAGAAACCCCGCCAGCTCTTCGTCGTCCTCGGCGACGAACGACGTGTCGCGGAAGTGGACGAAGAAGAGCTTCGGCAGCATCGCCGCCATCGCCCGTCCTCCCCACCAGTCGTCGACGACGGCCGTCACACGCGCGTAATCGTCCGCCTCGGCGTGCCGCACGAGCAACATAGGCTGCAGCGTATGCGGATCCTTGTTCTCGGCGGCACGCAGTTCCTCGGCCGCCACGTCGTCGAGATTGCGCTCGCGCGGGAGCACGACGTGACGCTCTTCAACCGCGGCCAGACGCGGCCCGAGCTCCACGCGGGAGTCGAGAAGCTTCGCGGCGACCGGGACGGGAGTCTCGACGCCCTCGCCGGTCGCAGCTTCGACGCCGTCATCGACACGAGCGGCTATGTCCCGCGCATCGTCGAGCGCACGCTCGCAGCGCTCCCCGACGTGGGCCACTACACATTCGTCTCGAGCATCTCGGTCTACGAGGACCTTTCGACGACGCCGACCGAGCGCTCGCCGGTCGCCGAGCTTGTGGAGCCGAGCGAGGACTGGCGGGAGCACTACGGAGCCCTCAAGGCGGACTGCGAAGACGTCGTGCGCACACGGTTCCCGGATGCGTTCATCCCTCGACCGGGGCTGATCGTCGGGCCGTGGGACCCGACCGGCCGGTTCTCCTACTGGCCGGAGCGCATCGACGAGGGCGGGCAGGTGCTCGCACCAGCGCCGCGCGATGCGTCGTTCCAGATCATCGACGTCCGCGACCTCGCAGCATGGATCGTCGACGCCGCGGAGTCGTCGCTGGCGGGGACCTTCAACGCGGTCGACCGCCCGACGACCTTCGGCGAGGCGCTCGAGACGATCCGGCGGGTCGCCGGCAGCACCGCCGAGTTCGAGTGGGTCGATCCGGACTTCCTCGCCGCGCAGGAGGTCGGCGAGTGGATGGAACTGCCCCTGTGGCTGCACGGCGCCGAGCACGCCGGGATGCTGTCGATCGACCCGAAAGCCGCTTTCGAAGCCGGCCTGGCGACGCGACCACTGGAAGAGACGACCAGGGACACGCTCGGGTGGATCCGCGCAGGAGAGGCGCCCGACGACCCGCCGGCCGGCCTCGACCTGGCCAAGGAACGCCAGACTCTTGACGTCTGGCTCTCGAAACAGTAGTTTCGAAAGATCTCTTTCTATAGCACACTCAGCCTGGCAGATCCGCGTGCGATGCACGCCCTCGCACACCCGACGCGCCTCGCTCTCCTCGACCACCTCCATGCGGTGGGCGAGGCGACGGCGACCGAGTGCGCCGAGGCCGTCGGCGACAGTCCGTCGTCATGCAGCTACCACCTGCGCGCGCTCGCGCGGTGGGGCTTCGTCGAGGAAGGGACGCGACGCGCCGGCCGCGAGCGCCCCTGGCGCGCGACTGCAACCCGGATCGAGTTCGACAGCGACGGGCTCGAGGCGACGGTTCTCCGTGACGAGCTCGTCGGTCGCCAGCAGCAGCGCATCCGCGACGCCCTGCGCCGCGAGCATGAGCTGCCACCGCGCTGGCGCCGCGCCGCGCAGACGTCGTCGGCGGCGCTGACGCTCGGGCCGGCCGAGCTCGAGGAGCTCGGCGAGCGCTTCGAGGCGCTGATCGACGAGTTCCGCGGGCGCGAGGACCGTCGTGGGGCTCGTCCGGTGATCGTCTCGTTCGGCGCCGTCGCCGAGCCGTGAGCATCCTGCGCGACCGGCGCGTGTCCGCGCTCCTCGCGGCCGAGGTCATCTCGTCGCTAGGCACGCAGATGACCTGGCTCGCCCTGCCGTGGTTCGTCTTGCGCACGACCGGGTCGCCGCAGCGGATGACGTGGGTGATCATCGCCGAGATCGTTCCTGTGGCGGTGTTCGGGTTCTGGGGCGGGGCGATCGCGGCACGGCTCGGAACACGCCGGACGATGCTCGTCTGCGACCTCTCCCGCGCCCCACTCCTGGCTGCGATCCCGTTCCTGCACGAGCTCGGCCTGCTCAGCTTCCCGCTGCTGCTCGGTCTGGTCGCAGCAAGCGGCGTGTTCCTCGCGCCGTACTTCGGCGTGCAGCGAGCCGTGGTGCCGGAGCTCGCCGGCGAGGAGCAGGCGGACGTGTCACGCCTAACGGCGCTCTTCCAGGCGGCGAACCGACTCACGATCTTCCTCGGCCCGCCGGCCGCCGGTCTCTTGATCGCGACGATCGGGGCCACACAGGTTCTCTACGTCGACGCGGCCACGTACCTCGTCTCGTTCGCGCTCGTCGCGCTGTTCGTGCACCCGCCGAACGTGTCGCTGCCGCCCGATGAGCGCGGCGTACTCGTCGGCGTCCGCTTCCTGCTTCGTGACCGGCTGCTGCGCATCTGGACGCCGGCGTTCACACTGCTCGACGTCGGTTGGCAGCTGCTCTTCGCAACGCTGCCGGTGCTCGTCGTCACGCATTACGACGCAAGCCCGCGCGTGCTCGGCTGGCTCTTCGGCGGGCTCGGCGGCGGCGCTCTCGCCGGTGCGCTCGTCGCACTCCGGATCGCGCCACGTCTCGAGCCGCTGCTGCTCGGCTCGGCCGCGTTCGTCTGCCAGATCGCATCGTTGTGGGTGCTCGTGATCCCGGCGCCGTGGTTCGTCCCGTTCGCCGCGATGGTCGCCGGCGGGTTCTGCATGTCGCTCGTCAACGCGCCGATGCAGGCCCTCGTGATGCTGCGCATCCCACGGCACCTTCGTCCGCAGGCGCTCGCGAGCTTCGGCGTGTTCCAGTGCGTCGCCGCGCCGATCGGGCTGCTGCTCGCCGGCGTCGCGCTGGCGCAGCACGACGCCCGGGCGGTGCTGGCGGTCGTACTCGCCCTGCAGACCGTGGCGATCGCGGTCGTCGTGACGACGGCGCTCGCCGAGCGTACGACGCTGCGAGCGGAGTCCGTCCGGCCCGCGTCCTAGCCTTGCGCCCGTGCTGGAAGGCGACTACCTGCGGCGCGGCGTCGCCGAGTTCATCGGCACCTTCGCGCTCATCTTCATCGGCTGCGGTTCAGTGGCATTCGCCCGGACGCTCACAGACGTCGCGCTCGCGCACGGCTTCGTCATCGCAGTCTTCGTCTCTGCGCTCGCGTTCGCTTCAGGCGCTCACTTCAACCCGGCGATCACGCTCGGGTTCCTCGTCACCCGGCGCATCGGCGTCACGCTCGCACTCTTCTACTGGGTAGTCCAGTTCGCGGCCGCGGCGATCGCGGCGGTCGTGCTCAACTGGGTGCTGCCGAACGCGATCGCCACCCAGTCGAAGCTCGGCGTGCCTTCGCTCGGCGCGGGCATCGGACCCGGTGCCGGAGTCGTCGTGGAGGCCATCCTCACCTTCTTCCTGGTCTTCGTCGTCTTCGCGACGGCAGTCGACGAGCGTGGCGCGTTCAAGCAGATCGCCGGGCTTGCGATCGGCTTCACGATCAGTCTCGACATCCTGATGGGCGGGGTGCTGACGGGCGCTGCGATGAACCCCGCGCGGGCGTTCGGCCCGCAGCTCGTCGGCGACTACTGGGCGAATTTCTGGGTCTGGTATGTCGGCCCGCTCGCGGGTGCCGCCGTGGCGGTCGCGGTCTACGAGCTGGTCTACCTCCGCGCGCGGCCCGCCGCGACGTCGACCGGGTAGTTCGGGTAGGTTCCGGCCCCGATGCTGTCGACGTCACTCGTCGTCGCCGGGTTGACGACCGGCCAGAAGATCGGTCTGGCCACGGTGGGCGGTGCGTTCATCCTCTTCTCGCTCGTCTCGGCGCTCGTGCTCCCGAAACGCAACCCGAACTTTCCCGGCCGCGGCATGGCCTGGTACCTCGTGGTCGCCTTCCTGTTCGTGGTCGCGATGCTCTCCGCCGTGCTGATCTTCGGCAAGGAGAAGGAGCCCGCCGAGGCCGCAACGACCGCCCCGACGACGACAGCTCCGACGACCACGACGCAAACGACGACGGGCGAAAGTCCTCCCGCCGCCGGCGAGCCCCGGCAACCCGACCGCCGGGAAGGCCGTCTTCACGAGCGCAGGCTGCGCGAGCTGCCACACGCTCAAGGACGCAGGCTCGACGGGCAACGTCGGGCCGAACCTCGACCAGCTGACGCCCGCATTCGCGGCGGTCAAGCTCCAGGTCGAGAACGGCGGCGGGCCGATGCCGGCCTTCAAGGGAACGCTGACGCCCACCCAGATCGACGACGTCTCGGCCTACGTGTCCAGCGTGGCCGGCAAGTAAAACGCCCTCCAAATGCGCGAAACCCGCCCGGGGGAGGGGCGGGATTCGCCGCAGTCACGTCAGTTCGCCGGAAAGTATTGGGGGAGCCGGCAACAGGAATCGTGCAGCACGCCGCCTCGGCAGGGCATCGCCCGGAGGGGTGATCTTCACATCACCCATTCGGGGCACAGAGCACGGAGAAGGAGGGATTCGAACCCTCGAGGCAGGGATTTCCCCACCTAACGCCTTAGCAGGGCGCCGCCTTCAGCCACTCGGCCACTTCTCCCGGGCAGGCGGGCATCGTACCCAAGGTCTTTCGACGCGAAAGCCCGCGCGAGGCGGGCTTCCACGGGAGGCGGAGGGAGAGGGATTTGAACCCTCGATGCACCTTTCGGCACATACGCGATTTCCAATCGCGCTCCTTCGGCCGCTCGGACACCCCTCCGCGCGGATGGAGCGGAGCGTAGCCGTGGACGGGCCGGGACCGAGCGCGATCATGCGAAGTGGGATCGGTCGAGCAGGAAGATGAGCAGGAGGAACAGCGCGAAGACGACGATCGTCAGCCAGGCCAGGATCAGCCCGGCCAGCGCCCTCCCGCTTCGACGCCCGAGCTCGCGGCGACTCCGCACGGCGAAGACGATCGCGAGCACAGCGCCGACGGGACCGATGAGAACGATGCTCAGCCCGAAGAGGAGCGCCAGGGTGCCGTTCGTGTCCTTCGGGGGTACGAGCGCTGTCTCGCTCATTCGCTCACCGTAGGGCGTGAATCGGCCGCCGCAACCGCGGCACCGCCGACATAGGATGGTCGCTACGCGGTCGAGAGAAGGGAGAGCTCGGTGAGCGAACGAACGAGCTTCACGATCGATGAGGCGCGTAGTGTCGGCAAGACGATCGGCATCGACTGGACTTCAGCTGCGTTCGACGTCGAGCAATTTCGGATGGGGATGGACGTGGAGCTGGAACACGGCCTGCACGACGTCTTGACGAACGTGACCGATAGCGACCCGATCGTGACGGGGAAGATCGCGCTGGCCCACCTGAACGAGTTCCCCGACTACTACACGCGGCTCGAACGCATGGAGGAAGAAGCGAAGCGAGCGCACGCGGGTTGAGCGCCGCTCACAGCCACCGAACGATCGACCTGACCGCACGTGCCGCCATCACGTCCTCGCGTGCGTGGAGGACGACGACGCGGACGCGCGCGGTCGGCCCTCGCGATGTCCGCATCAGGAGTGGCCCGACGGTTCGCCTGCTCGTCCAGCTCCACGCCGAGGAACCCGAGCCTGTCACAGACGTGCGCGCGAACCGACGCCGAGTGCTCGCCGACGCCTGCTGTGAACACGAGCGCGTCGATGCCGCCGAGCACGACAGCCATGGCACCGATCGCCAGCGCGATCCGGTACGTGTAGACGTCGAACGCCAGGGTGCCCGTCAACATCCGCACGTCGTCGGTTCCACCGAGACCGACGAGGCCCGACTCGTGCTCGAGCGCCCGATCGAGCTCGTCGACGCTCGCCAGCCCCCGCCGTAGTACATGCAGCAGCGCCCCTGGGTCGACAGAACCGGAGCGGGTTGCCATCGGCACGCCTTCCAGTGGCGTGAAGCCCATCGTGGTGTCGACCGACTCACCCTCGCGAACGGCCGTGACGGAGCAGCCGCCGCCCAGATGGCAGACGACGAGCCGTGCTGCTCGCACCTGACCCGCCGCCCACGCGACCGAGAGCCCGTGGAATCCGTATCGCCGGATCCCCCACTCCTCTCGGAAACGCTCCGGAAGCGCATACGCCGTTGCCTCGGGCGGCATCGTCGCGTGGAACGCCGTGTCGAAGACCGCCACATGCGGCACGTCCGGCAGTGCTGTGCGCGCCGAGCGGATCGCGTCGACTGCAGGGCGATTGTGCAACGGAGCAAGCTCCGTCAGCTCGCGCAGGTCGCGTTCGACGTGGTCGTCGATGAGAACCGGCTCGCGGTACTGCGGTCCGCCGTGGACGACTCGATGTCCGACTGCGGTCGCGCGTCCTAGCGCGGCGTTGAGCGAATCGAGCTGCTCCGACTCCTCACGACTGTCGACCAGGGACAACTTCAGGCTGGTCGAGCCCGCGTTGACGACGAGAACCGGCAATGCCCGATCGAGTATCCCGCACCGACGTCGCGCCGGCGGCGTCGAGCCGGCGGATCTTCAGTGCGACATCGTCCCGGGGACGTTCCCGACGTTGAGCAGCCCGACCTGGCCCTGATCGACGGCGGCGAACGCGTGCGAGACGAACGGGTACAGCCCCGGCTGGTCGATCTTCACGTCGAAGACTCCGCCGCCGCCGGCCGGAACGGTAACCGTCTGCACGTTGTGGAGCGCGTCAGCAGGGTTCAGATCCCCGAACGGATACGCGGTGTTGAGGATCGTGCCGACGATATGGAAGTCGGTGTCGAGCGACGGCCCGGCGTCGACAACCCAGAAGCGGACGAGCTGGCCCGGATCCGCCGTCAGCGGATGCTTGACGTACTGGCCGGCATACCCGTTGAACGTCATCCAATCCGGCTGCCGCGCGTGTGCCTTCGCCATGTCGAACGACGCCGGCTTGCGGAGTCCGTCGGACGCGAGGTACCACTCGCTCGCGACGAGAACGTAGTTCTTGTCGGCGTGTGGCAGAACGCCCGGCTTCGGCTCGACGACGATCGCTCCGTACATGCCGTTCGCGATGTGCATCAGCACGGGCTTGGTGCCGCAGTGGTACATGAAAACGCCAGGATCGTTCGCCCGGAAGCTGTAGCTCACGGATTTCCCGGGGAAAACGTCCGTGAAGGCCTTGTCCGGGGCGATGCGCGCGGCGTGGAAGTCGACGGAATGGGGAATCGCACCGTTGTTGGTCAGGGTGACCTTGACCATCTGGCCCTGACGAACGTGGATCACCGGACCAGGTGCGCCCCCTGCCCACGCCCACGCTGCGTAGTGCACACCTGGTGCGATCTGGACGTTGATGTCGGTCAGGGCGAGGCGCACGTCTGCCACCTGGCCTGCCTGGGCGGGCGGCAGAGCCGCCGGATATGGCGTGTGCGACGCAGCGAGGACGTCGGCGTTCTCGGGAGCCGCACCGGCGTAGCTCGTCAGCGTTCCGGAGGAGGCTGCGGCTGCCGTCATGTCCATGCTGGGCGTCACCGAGGACGCGCCCGTCTTCGCCTCGTCCCGCGCATGGCGCGCGTCGCTCCACATCAGGATCGCGACGGCTCCGAGGACGACCACGAGGAGTCCCATCAGCATCGCGGCTGAGCCCGCGAGTGCAGCTCCGTACCCCTGGTCGTCCTTGCGTGGATAGTCGCTGCTCGGCATGGCTCCCTTTCGGTTCGCCCGTGGTCGTCGCGGGTCGAGCGACCCTCACCGGAACGTAGAGAGACGCGTGGCGGCCGACATCGTCGGGAGGCCGCGGAACCGCGTGGGGAGGGCCGAACGCGCCGCGCGGGTTTCCCGCAGCCTCCCCTGGCACTCGCGTTCGTCGAATGGTTGAACGCCGGCCGGAAGGCCCACTCCTGCGACCCTCTTGAACCCGGTCGTCGAGTCAGACCGGGGCCGGCTCGAGCGCACGCGAAGCTGCGCGCACGATCAGCACTGGACGCCGCGTCTCGCGCAGTACGCCCAGTGAGACGCTCCCCAGCACCGCGCTCGCGACCGCTCCGTGGCCCCGCGATCCGATCACGATCAGGTCGACTTCGTGTGCGTCCGCAAACGCGACGATCTCGTGAATCGGATTGCCCCGCACGAGCTCGGCGATGACCCGAACACCACGCTCGTCGGCGCGGAGGAGGGCGTCCTCGATCGGCGCGCGGTCGCGGTCGTCGATGTCGTGGGGTGCCGCCGCGGCCATGCCGAATCCGCTCCAGGGCGCCACGTCGACATTCGGGACGACGTGTACGACGAAGACGGTTGCCTCGTGCTCGCCGGCGAGGTCGAGCGCAACCTCCACGGCATCGTGCGAACCTGCCGATCCGTCTGTTGCGATCAGGATGCGCTTCATGAGGGTCCCTCCTTGGTCGACAGCCCAAGTGTCGACCGGTGAGGGCTGCAGCGCATCCGGCGAATGCCGGATCGGATCGCGGTGAACTACGCAGGGAGACGTCCTAGCCGATGGCTCCTCGGTCGATCTCTCCGATGAGCCTCTCGACCCGCGTGCGGATGTCGTCTCTGATCGCGCGCACGCGGTCGGGCGGTTCGTCCTTCGGGTCCGGCAGGTCCCAGTACACGCGGTGCGTGCCGGGCGGCGTCACCGGGCATGCCTCCTCGCCGCACGTCGAGACGACGACATCGGCCCTCGCGACGAGCGCGTCGTCGAGACGTCGCGGCACGTGATCACTCGCGTCGATTCCTACCTCGGACAGCACCTCGACGACAGTCGGATGCGCTGCTGCGCCGGGGTCGCTGCCGGCCGATTCGGCGGTGTGCCGTCCTCCGGCGAGCTCGTTGAACATGCGCTCCGCCATCACCGACCGACCGGAGTTCGCGACGCAGATGAACAGCACCCTCATGCCGCTTCCGTCTCTGCAGTCGAACCCTGCAGCTTCTCCTCTCCGCGCACGAACTCGTAGGTCAACGCGGCCGCAGCGGCGCCCGCAAGTGGCGCGACGATGTAGATCCAGAGGCCGTGGAGATCGCCGGAGACGAACGCGGGGCCGATCGACCGCGCAGGGTTCATCGACGCGCCGGTGATCGGCCCGCCGAACATCGCGTCGAGCCCGACCGTGCCGCCGACGGCGATTGCGGCAGCTTCGCCGACGGCACGCGCATCGGTCGCGACGGCCATGATCACGAACATCAGGAAGAAGGTCAGGACGAACTCCCAGACGACTGCCTGACCCTGCGAGCCCGAAGGCAGGGTGGCGCCGACGTGCGCACGATCACCGAGCGAGGCGCGCAACACCGCGGCAGCGAGCAGCGCGCCGGCGAGCTGTGCGAGCCAGTACGCGACCATACGAGACCACCCGAAGCGCCCCGTAACCGCGAACGCGAAGCTGACGGCCGGATTGAAGTGCGCGCCCGAGATGTGGCCGACGGCGTAGATGCCGAACATGATCACGAGACCGAAGGTGATCGCTACGCCGACGTGCCCGAGCTGATGCGTCTTGTCGTCGACCATGATCGCGCCGCAGCCGGCGAAGACGAGCGCGAATGTCCCGATGACCTCCGCGACGAGCGAGCGAAGCAACTCAGCAGCACCCCGCCCTCGCCGCCGCGTCGATCACGGGCAGTACCTTCTTCGCCGGCTCCATCGTCTTCGTGGCCTTGATGATCGCGCCGTGCATCCCGTCGGCCACCCGATGCGTGAAGTTCACCTCGACGCCCTCGAACCCCGCAGCTTCGAGCCCTGCGATGTACTCGCCTTTCGAGAGCGCGCCCGCGATGCAGCCGACGTGCGAGCCACGCTCGGCACGCTGGTCGGGCGACAGATCGTCCTCCGCGACGACATCCGAGACGCCCACGCGTCCACCGGGCCGCAGGACCCGGGCGATCTCGGTGAGAACACTCGCCTTGTCCGTCGACAGGTTGATCACGCAGTTCGAGATCACCACGTCGACGGACTCAGCGGGGAGCGGCACCTCTTCGATGATCCCCTTGAGGAAGACCGCGTTCGGGATCCCGGCCTCGCCGGCGTTCTTGCGCGCGAGCGCCAGCATCTCGTCCGTCATGTCGAGCCCGTAGGCCAACCCGGTCGGGCCGACGCGCTTCGCCGAGAGGATCACGTCGATACCGCCTCCCGAGCCGAGGTCGAGCACCGTCTCGCCCTCGTGCAGGTCGGCAACAGCGGTCGGGTTCCCACAGCCGAGCGACGCGAGGACGGCGGCGTCGGGCAGCTCCCCACGCTGCTCGGCGTCGTAGAGCGCCTCACCGAACTTCGGAGCGTCGCTCCTCGCTTGCGCAACACGACCCCGAGCCGCAGCCTTCACCCTCGCCGGTCACCCGGCGGGCGGACTCGGCGTACCGCCGCCGTACCTGCTCACGCAACTCGTCAGCGGTCGACATCAGCAGCACACTCCTTTCAGATCGGCGAGCGCCGCGAGCGTCCGCAGCGCGTCCGGGTTCAGCGAGAAGTAGGCCCACTTGCCGCGCTGCTCGCGCTCGACCAGGCCGACGGCCAGGAGCTTCTTCATGTGGTGGGAGACCGTCGGCTGCGAGAGCCCGAGCGGCTCGACGAGGTTGCAGATGCAGACGGGCTCGTCGCTCGTCGCGAGGACGTTCACGATCCGCACGCGACCGGCATCGGCGAGCGCCCGGAAGACATTCGCGGTCGCCTCCGCTTCCTCATCCGAGAGCACCTCGGCCGAGAGCGGGGCACAGCATTCGACGGCGACAGTCAAGGCCGGAACCTCCATGAGCTTCTCCTCAGATCGACGTACGTCGATGTATAGACCAACGTCAATACGACGTCAATACCCGCGCCGAGCAGCTTGCACTTACCCGTGTCTAATCTAGACTTTAGACATGGCTAAAAATGTCACGCGTCGCCAACTGCTGGTCGCGGCCGCACCGGCAGTCGCCGCGGTGCCGCTGGCGAAGCTAGCCTTCGCGGAGGCGTCGAGCGCCGCGCCGCCGGACCCACATGCGGGGATGGCGATGGGCGAGATGGCCGGAATGGAGCACCGGCACGCGGCGATGATCGGAAGCGAGGTGCCTGCACCGGGCGGCCCGAATGCACTCGACGCGCTCCTCTATCCGCCGAAGGCGCTCGCACACCAGCCTGGGCGCGTGCGCGAGTACACGTTGACCGCGATCGATCGTGAGATCGAGGTGCTGGCAGGAGTCACTTTCGCCGCCTGGACCTACAACGGCAGCGCACCGGGACCGGTGATCCGTGCGACCGAGGACGACCTGCTCCGCGTCCATTTCACGAACGCGGGCTCACACCCACACACGATCCACCTGCACGGCATTCACCCGGCGAACATGGACGGCGTCTTCGAGATCGTCCCGCCCGGCGGCAGCTACACGTACGAGTTTCCGGCGCGGCCGTACGGGATGCACCTCTACCACTGCCACTCGACACCGCTGAAGAAGCACATCGCCAAGGGGTTGTACGGCGCGTTCATCATCGACCCGCCGACGCCGCGTCCGCCGGCGCAGGAGCTCGTGATGGTGCTGAACGGGTTCGACACCGACGGCGACGGCGCGAACAACGTCTACGGCGTCAACGGCCCGGCCTTCTACTACGCGAAGTACCCGATCCGGGTGAGCCGCTCGCAGACGGTGCGGATCTACCTCGCCAACCTGACGGAGTTCGATCTCCTGAACTCGTTCCACCTCCACGGCGAGTTCTTCCGCTACTACCCCACCGGGTCGAGCGACCAGTTCGAGTACACCGACACCGTGATGCTCTGCCAGGGCCAGCGGGGGATCATCGAGATCGACTTCCAGCACACCGGCCGGTTCATGTTCCACGCGCACCAGTCGGAGTTCGCCGAGCTCGGCTGGATGGGCTTCTTCGAGGTCGGCGACTGATGGAGGCGGCCGTCCGGAGCCGCATCACGCTCGGCGCCTGGCGGCTCTGGGCGCTCGTGCCGATCCTGCTGCTCGTCGGCGTCATCGCGCTCTTCGCCTCGACCGGCACCTCGTTGCTCGACCTGGTCGGCCGGGCTCCGCCGCCGGCTGACAAGTTCGACGTCCGCCGGGTGGAGTTCCATCCGGGCGAGATCACGATTCGAGTCACGAACCCGCAGCGGCCGAAACTCACGATCGCGGCGGTCACGGTCGACGACGCGATCGTCCCGTTCCACCTCGACGGGCCGGCAACGCTCACGCGGCTGCGTTCGAGCACCGTCGTCGTCCCGTTCCAGTGGGTCGACGGCGATCCCTACACGGTCGGGATCACGAGCTCGCGAGGAATCGAGACGACGACCGACATTGCCGCCGCGATCGAGACACGCGGCCCTTCGTCGCGCAGCTTCCTCGGCTATGCGCTGATCGGCCTGCTCGTGGGTGTCATCCCGGTGGCACTCGGGCTCGGCTGGCTGCCCTCCCTCCGTCGCGCCGACGCGCGGTGGCTCGCCGCATTCATGGCGCTGACGGCCGGCTTGCTCACGTTCCTCGCGTTCGACGCGCTCGCCGAGGCCCTCGACCTCCAGGCCACGCTTCCCGCCGGCTTCCAGGGACCGGGGCTGATCCTGCTCGGCGTCGCCGTCAGCTACCTGGGTCTGACGTACGTCTCTCAGCGCCTCTCGAAGAGCGGTCAGCGCGAGCGTGGTGCGCCGCTCGAGGGCGCAGCTCTGGCGACGCTGATCGCAGCCGGGATCGGTGTGCACAACCTCGGTGAGGGGCTGGCGATCGGCTCCTCGATCGCCCTCGGCGAGCTGGCGCTCGGGACGTTTCTCATCGTGGGGTTCATGGTGCACAACCTCACGGAGGGGCTCGGGATCGCCACGCCGATCGCGGGCGGCGCAAGCGTCAGCCTGACCCGGCTCGGCGGCCTTGCGCTGCTCGCGGGCGCGCCCGCGATCGCCGGCGCCTGGATCGGAGGCTTCCTCACCAACGACGTGCTCGGCGTGCTGTTCTTCGCGCTGGCTGTCGGGGCCGCGCTGCAGGTCGTGGTCGAGGTCGGCCGCTACGTCGCACGGCGTGCGCCGGGCGGCCTGCGGTCCGGCCACGTGGTCGGCGGCTTTCTCGCCGGGATCGCGGTCATGTACGCCACCGGGCTACTGATCGGCTGAGCATGGCGGGCAAGGCAAAATCCGTGCAACGGACCTCGGATTTGAGCGACGCCGTGCAGGACTACCTCCGCGAGATCTACAAGCTCCAGAGCGCGGGCGAACGTGTTCGCACCTCGACGCTGGCACGTCGGATGGGTGTCGCTCCCCCGTCGGCGACGTCGATGATCAAGAAGCTCGCCTCTCTCGGCTACGCCGACCACGAGCCGTACCGTGGCCTTCGCCTGACCCCGGCGGGAGAGCGAGTGGCACTCGAGGTGCTCCGTCATCACAGGCTGCTCGAGCTCTATCTCGCCAAGACGCTCGATCTCGGCCTCGACGCGGTCCACGCGGAAGCCGACCGGCTCGAGCATGCGCTCTCCGAAGAGCTCGAGGCCCGGATCGACAAGATGCTCGGATCGCCGACCGAAGACCCGCACGGCGACCCCATCCCCGACGCCCGGCTCCGCGTCGTGCACTCGAAGGCACGGCCGCTGACCGACCTCGAACCGGGTGAGCAGGCGACCGTGCTGCGTGTGCCCGACGGTGACGACGCAGTGCTGCGCTACCTCGCGGCACTTGCGCTCGTGCCGGGGCAGCGGGTCGAGCTCGTTTCCGCCGCTCCGTTCGACGGTCCCGTCACGCTCGCCGCTGACGGCCGTGAGGCCTCGATCTCACGACAGCTCGCGGCCCAGATCCAGGTTTCGCTCTAGCGCAGGCGCCCGCGAGCTACCTTCCCCCGATGGATTCGCACACGTCCACACCGAGACCGCTGCGGTCGCTGTCGGATGACGGCGCCGCGTTCGAGGAATGCGAACATCTCGTCCACGACGACGATCCCGACACCGCGCTTTGCGGGGTCGACCAGACCGGCGTTCCGTGGAACCAGGGGTTCCGCCTCTGTCAGGCGTGCGCTGCGGTCGCGGAAGGTCGCATGAACTGAGTGTCGACCGCTGCGCTCGTGATCTCGTCGATCAGCGCGGCCGTCACTGTGGTCGTCGTGCTCGGGCTGCTCGTCTGGGCGGCGCGGAAGGACGGCGACTACGACGATGCGGTCCAGAGACGGCTCGGCTTCCGCCGCCGGACCCGGCTTTGACGCCTCTAGCTTCATCGGTCGGCATCTGCTTATCTGAGTAGGTCGTCCGAGCGGGAGAGGAGCGCGCCGCCATAAAGAAAGCTCATGTGGCCATAACGGTCGTCGCGGCTGTCGTGATCGCCGGCGCCGGTGGCGCATTGGCAGCCAGCAAGCTCGATTCGCCGACGACACGCAGCCAGGCGATCATCACCGACGCCGCCGGCCAGCTGAACATCGATCCGGCGAAGTTGACGAGCGCGCTCGAGAAGGCGATCGACAATCAGATTGACGCAGCCGTCAAAGCCGGCCGGCTTACACCCGACCAGGGGTCCGCGCTGAAGAAGCGCGTCGACTCGGGCCAGTTGCCACTCGTCGGCGGGCTCGGCCTCTTCGGCTTCGGGCACGGTAGTTTCGGCCATGCGGCCGGTCCTGGCGGCCTTGGTGCGCATCACTTCGGCGCGGCGTTCGGCGCCGTGAGCGCAGCTCTCGCGTCCTATCTCAACATCACGCCTGCGCAGCTGCGCGGGGAGCTCCTGAGCGGCAAGACCCTCGCGCAGATCGCCGTCGCACACAACAAGACCGCGGATGGGGTCGTCGCGACGCTGCTCGGCGAGGCGAAGAAGAAGCTCGATGCCGCGGTCACCTCCGGCAAGCTCCCGGCTGCCAGAGAGCAGGCGTTCCTCGGCCAGCTCAAGACGCTGCTGACCGCGGTCGTCAACGGGAAGATGCCGTCCGCGTCCGCATTCGGGTTCAGCGGCTCGCACGCCGCGCCTCATGCCTTCGGGCGCTTCGGCGGCTTCAGCTTCGCTCCACGGCGTTCGAACACGCCAAGCGCGCTCGCGAACGGGATTTAGCCCGAACGGTCTGCGTCGAGGATCACGCGTCCCAGGTCCAGTCGCGGATCTGGGGGTCATCCTCTCCGTGCTCGCGGGTGTAGGCGCGCGCGGCGAGCCGCGCGTCGGTCATCGCCTGTCGCAGGTGGGCGTGGCTCGTCGCCAGTCCGGGGACACGGTCGAGCACGTCGATCACGAGGTGGAACCGATCGAGGTCGTTCAGCATCACCATGTCGAACGGCGTCGTCGTAGTTCCCTCTTCCTTGTAGCCGCGGACGTGCAAGTTGGCGTGATTGGCACGGCGGTAGGTGAGCCGGTGGATCAGCCAGGGATAGCCGTGATAGGCGAACACGACTGGCTTGTCCATCGTGAAGAGCGCGTCGAACTCGCTATCGGACAGTCCGTGCGGGTGCTCGGTGGCGGGCTGCAGCCGCATCAGGTCGACGACGTTGACGACCCGCACGCGGAGATCCGGCACGTGCTCTCGCAAGATCGCCGCCGCGGCGAGCGACTCGAGCGTCGGGATATCCCCGGCGCACCCGAGAACGACGTCCGGCTCACCGTCCGCATCCGTTGATGCCCAGTCCCAGATCCCGATCCCGCGCGTGCAGTGGAGGACCGCGTCGTCCATCGAGAGGTAGTTCAACGCGGGCTGCTTGCCGGCGACGACGACGTTGACGTAGTTCCGGCTGCGCAGGCAGTGATCGGCGACGCTGAGGAGCGTGTTGGCGTCGGGAGGCAGATAGACGCGGACGACCTCAGCCTTCTTGTTCATGACGTGGTCGATGAAGCCCGGGTCCTGATGCGAGAAGCCGTTGTGGTCCTGGCGCCAGACATGCGAGCTGAGGAGGTAGTTCAGGGACGCGATCGGCCGGCGCCAGGGGATCCCGGCCGTCACCTTCAGCCACTTCGCGTGCTGGTTGAACATCGAATCGACGATGTGGATGAAGGCCTCGTAGCAGTTGAAGACGCCGTGCCTGCCGGTCAGCAGATACCCCTCGAGCCAGCCCTGGCACAGATGCTCGGACAGGACCTCGACGACGCGGCCCGAGGGTGCGAGCTTGTCATCGCCCGGGCGGATCTCGGCATCCCACTGACGATTGGTGACGTCGAAGACATCGCCGAGCCGGTTGGAGGCCGTCTCGTCGGGACCGAAGACGCGGAAGTTGTCCGGATTCCCGCGGATGACATCGGCGAGGAACCCCCCGAGCACACGCATCGCCTCGCTCGACTCCGCCGCCGGCCGCTCGACCGGGACGGAATACGCGCGAAAGTCCGGCAGGTCGAGATCGCGAAGGAGCAGCCCGCCGTTCGCGTTCGGGTTGGCACTCATACGACGATCGCCGTCCGGTGCCAGGGCACGCAACTCCGGCCGAAGGCCGCCGCGCTCGTCGAACAGCTCCTCGGGGTGGTAACTACGCAGCCACACCTCGAGCATCGCGCGGTGCTCGTCGTTGTCGCGCGTGTCCGCCAACGGCACCTGATGGGAGCGCCAGGTGCCCTCAACCTGAAGGCCGTCGACTTCGCGGGGCCCCGTCCACCCCTTCGGTGTGCGCAGGATGATCATCGGCCAGCGTGGCCGTCCGGCAGGGCTCTGCTTGATTCCCTCGATCTGGTCGAGCACGGCGTCGAGTGCTGCGGCGAGCTCGCGATGGACTGCCTCGGGGTCGCTGCCGGAGACGAGCAGCGGCCGATAGCCGTAACCCTCGAAGAGCGCGATCAACTCCTCCTCGGAGATTCGCGCGAGCACGGTGGGATTTGCGATCTTGTAGCCGTTCAGATGCAGGATCGGGAGCACGACGCCGTCACGCTCTGCGTTCACGAACTTGTTCGCGTGCCAACTCGTCGCCAGCGGTCCAGTCTCCGCTTCGCCGTCGCCGACCACACACGCCACCAGCAGGTCTGGGTTGTCGAACGCCGCGCCGTAGGCATGCGCCAGCGCATAGCCGAGCTCGCCGCCCTCGTGGATCGACCCCGGCGTCTCCGGTGCGGCGTGACTCGGGATTCCTCCGGGGAACGAGAACTGCCTGAAGAGCCGGCGGAGTCCCTCCTCGTCCTCCCGGATGTCGCTGTACAGCTCGCTGTAAGTGCCCTCCAGGTACGCGTTCGCAACCATTCCGGGCCCACCGTGGCCAGGCCCGCAGATGTAGATCGCGTTCAGGTCGCGAGCCCTGATGACCCGGTTCAATGTGCGTAGACGAGGTTGAGACCGGGCGTCGTCCCCCAGTGGCCCAGCAGGCGCGGCTTGACGTGCTCTGCGCGTAGCGGCTCGCGGAGCAACGGGTTGTCGAGCAGGTAGATCTGCCCGACCGACAGGTAGTTGGCGGCCCGCCAATACGCGTCGACGAGGCCGAGCTCCTCAGCTGGAAGTGTGCGTTCCTCGACGGTCACGACTTCTGTGTCTTCTCGAAGATCACCAGCACCGACAGCTGCTCGTACCCCACGAACTGGTGCTCGGCGCCGGCCGGCACGAACGTCGCCTGCCCTTCGTGCATCTCGAGCCGCTCCCCCTCGACTTCGAGCGTGCCCAGCCCCTCGAGCACGACGTAGATCTCGTCGTCGTCGTGAGGTTGCTGACGATCGGGCTCGGGCGCGACGAGGACGTAGACGCCGAGCTGGAGCCCCGGCGACTCGTGAACGACCTCGTAGCCGCCACCAGCCGCCACCAGCCGCTCCTTGGCGCGAAGGATCTCGACCGTATGTGCCGTGGAGGTCATGGCTCCTGGAGAGCGTAGTGCCCCGGCAACGGCGGGGGCGGGAGCCTCCGCGCTCCCGCCCCCTCTGACTTGCCTGCACACGCATACCCTGCGCCGTTCCGTAATCGAAAGCAGCGGCTGGACCTGTTTGTACTAAATCCGGGTCAGCAGTTTCGCGGATGCCCTCTGGGCCGCCACGTGCGACGCTGGCCCGGAAGGAAAGGAGGCGGGGATGAGTGTGATTCCGCACGAGCCTTCGGTCGACAGCCGCTTCGCCTGGCTCCAGATCACGGAGATGTGGGCGTCGCTGGCGATCAGCGTGATGTGGCTCGCGGTGCTGTTCGACGCGATGTTCGGGCCGAACATCACCTCCACCACACCGGGTGGCACGAGCTCGAGCGTCCCGTCGGCAGTCGCGGTTGCGCTGTTCGCGACCGTCGGCACCTGGGCCGTCGCGAAGTACGGGCTGCGCCAACGCGAGCACGACTGATCCTGAACACCCGGAGCTGCGGCGTCATCCGGGGTGGCGCCGCAAGCTCCGGTGTCTCGTCAACCTCCTCGACATCGATGGCATCGTGCTCGGCGGCGGCCTCGGGACCCGCTTCGGCACGAATGCGGCCGAACGCATCCGCGCCAAGATGCGTCCTCACATCTTCAACCCGGCGCGTGACCCCGTTGGTCAGACCCGCAGAGCTGGGCGTGACGGCGGCGCGATCGGCGCCGCCCTACTCGTTAGGTAGACCAGATCCTGAGCACTGCTGTCCGATCCTGCTAGGCGTAGATTTGTCGGGTACCCCAACGAGAGGAGGCCGACGTGGCAATCGCAGTCATCCAAGAATTCCCGATCGAGGGCGATGACCGGACGACCACGAACTATGACCGGGTCCAGGCAGCGCTCGGTACGCGAGCCAACCCGCCCGCTGGTGGGCTTGTTCATAGCGCAGGATTCGATGAGCAAGCAGGGGTCTTCCGGGTCTTCGATGTGTGGGAGTCGGAGGAAGCGTGGGAAGCGTTCTTCAACGACCGCTTGATGCCGGTCGTAAGCCCCCTGATGGAGGAGGGTGGCCGTTCGCCAGAGATCCGCGTTTACCAGCTTCACGATTTTATGGCGTAGCGAGCCCCCCGGGCTAGTGCGCCCGGGACCGGGTGAGAGTTCGTGAGATTTGCCCTCTGAGGCAGGGTGGCCAGAGTTCTCGCTGCGAGTTTTCCCGGATGCGCGCTGGCGATAAAGGCGTGAACCTGGGCCCGAATCGACTCGGGAGGAGAGGCTCGGTGAAGCTGGCAAAGATCAACGTGTTGAACCAGCAGATCGATGTCGAGGCGAACTCCACGGCGCCGCGGCAAACATGAGCGACCCGATGCACGACGTGACGCCGCTGCCGGACCTGCTGCACGGTCATGCCCATGCTGGTCCGGTCCGTGAGCGACGGCCGGTCTACGTCGACCTGCTGCCGCCGTGCAATGCCGGCTGCCCCGCGGGCGAGAACATCCAGGCCTGGCTCTCGCACACAAAGTCTGGCCGGCACGAGCAGGCTTGGCGCCAGCTTGTCGCAGACAATCCCTTCCCCGCCATCCACGGACGCGTCTGCTACCACCCGTGCGAGAGCGTCTGCAACCGTGCCGAGCTCGACTCCGCCGTCTCCATTCACTCGGTCGAGCGGTTCCTGGGCGACCTCGCACTGGAGCAGGGCTGGCAATTCGATCAGCCACCGACTCGGAGTGGCCATCGAGTACTCGTGGTCGGAGCGGGACCGTGTGGGCTGTCGGCCGCCTACCACCTCGCCCGGCTGGGTCACGAGGTAGAGATCCGGGATTCCGGCGAGCAGGCGGGCGGGATGATGCGGTACGGCATTCCGGCCTACCGGCTCCCCCGCGACGTGCTCACCGGGGAGCTCGACCGGATCGCCGCAATGGGCGTGCGAGTGAATTCCATGCACAAGGTCGAGGACTTGGTCGTCGAGCGGGAGGAGGGCGCGTTCGACGCGGTCTTCGTCGCGGTCGGAGCGCACCTCTCGAAGCGGGTCGACATCCCGGCCCGTGATGCCGGCCGGATCGTCGATGCCGTGTCGTTCCTGCGCAGCGTCGCCTCCGGCGAACAGCCGGTGATCGGCCGGCGCGTGGCGGTCTACGGCGGCGGCAACACCGCAATGGACGCGGCGCGGGTTGCCCGCCGGATGGGCGCCGACGAGGCGATGATCGTGTACCGGCGCACGCGGGAGCAGATGCCCGCCCACTTCGACGAGGCGGAAGACGCCGAGCGGGAAGGTGTGCGGATCCACTGGCTGCGCACGATCGCGACCTTCGACGGTCCTGAGCTCGAGGTCGAGGTGATGGAGCTCGACGAGTCCGGATACCCCCAGCCAACCGGCCGGTACGAGACGCTCGCCGCCGACACGGTGATCCTGGCGCTCGGGCAGGAATCTGACACCGCCTTCCTCCGCCGGGTACCGGGAGTCGAGGTCGCCCGCGACGGGACCGTGAAGGTGTCGACGTCGCTCGAGACCGGCAGCCCCGGCCTGTTCGCGGGCGGGGACATGGTGCCGAGCGAACAGACGGTGACGGTCGGGGTCGGCCACGGCAAGAAGGCCGCCCGCCACATCGACGCCTGGTTGCGGAGCGCCGCTCCGGCTAGTCCAGCCAAGCACGACCTCGCGAGCTTCGACAAGCTGCATCTCTGGTACTTCGGCGACAATCCGCGCAGGCAGCAGCCCGAGCTTGCGGTCGAGGCGCGCGTCACGGACTTTGCCGAGGTGGTCGGCGGCCTCTCTGCCGAAGAGGCCGTTTACGAGGCCGGCCGGTGCCTGTCCTGCGGTAACTGCTTCGAGTGCGACGGCTGCCTGGGCGCGTGCCCGGAGGACGCGGTGATCAAGCTCGGTGAGGGGCACCGCTACGAGTTCAACTACGACCGATGTACGGGCTGCGGCGTCTGCTTCGAGCAGTGCCCGGTGCACGCGATCGAGATGATCCCGGAGCCGGGTAGCTGATGCGCGCGACGGTCGACGGCAACGAAGCTGCAGCCTCGGTCGCGTTCCGGCTGAACGAGGTCTGCTGCATCTATCCGATCACGCCGTCCTCACCGATGGCCGAGCTGGCCGACGAGTGGGCGAGCCATGGACGGACGAACGTCTGGGGCACCGTGCCGGCGGTGGTCGAGATGCAGAGCGAAGGCGGCGCGGCGGGCGCGCTCCACGGCGCGCTTCAGAGCGGCGCGCTGGCGACGACGTTTACGGCCTCTCAGGGTCTGCTGCTGATGATCCCGAACATGTACAAGATCGCCGGCGAGTTGACGCCGGCGGTGCTTCACGTCGCCGCCCGCTCGCTCGCAGCGCAGGGGCTGTCGATCTTCGGCGACCACTCCGACGTGATGGCTGTCCGCCAAACCGGTTTCGCACTGCTCGCCTCGGCGTCCGTGCAGGAGGCTCACGACCTGGCGCTGGTCGCGCAGGCGGCGACGCTCCGAACGCGGGTTCCGTTCGTGCACTTCTTCGACGGGTTTCGAACCTCGCACGAGCTGAACACGATCGAGCTGCTCTCGGATGACGACCTGCGTGCTCTTGTGCCCGAGGACCTCGTCCAGGCGCACCGCAGCCGGGCGCTCTCGCCGGAGCGGCCGTTCATTCGAGGCACGGCCCAGAACCCCGACGTCTACTTCCAGGCGCGCGAGACGGTCAACCCCTTCTATGCCCGCGTCCCGGGCGTCGTGGAGGAGACGATGGCACGTCTCGCAGAACGCACGGGCCGCCACTACGGGATCGTCGACTATACGGGGCACCCGGAAGCAGAGCGCGTGCTCGTGGTGATGGGATCCGGCGGGGAGACCGTCCAGGAGACGGTCGCCTGGCTGAACGCCCGTGGCGAGCGCGTCGGCGTGGTGCGGGTCCGCCTCTACCGGCCGTTCCCCGCACAGGCTTTCGCCGAGGCGCTGCCGCCGACCGTGCGCCACGTCGCTGTCCTCGACCGGACGAAGGAGCCCGGGTCGGTCGGCGAGCCGCTCTTCCTCGACACGGTCGCAGCGGTGACCGAATCGTTCGGTGACGGCGGGCGCGCGGTGATGCCCCGGATCGTCGGCGGTCGGTATGGCCTGTCTTCGAAGGAGTTCACGCCGGCGATGGTCGCTGGCGTGTTCGCCGAGCTTGCGAAGGAGCGTCCGCGGCGCCGGTTCACGATCGGCATCAACGACGACGTCTCGGGAACGAGCCTCGACTACGACGCGACGCTCGACATCGAGCCGCCCGAGACGGTACGCGCGATCTTCTTCGGCCTCGGCTCCGACGGGACGGTCGGGGCGAACAAGAACACCATCAAGATCCTCGGGGACGAGGGCCTGAACGCTCAGGGGTACTTCGTCTACGACTCGAAGAAGTCGGGCTCGCAGACCGTCTCCCATCTCCGCTTCGGCCCGCAGCCGATCCACGCTGCCTATCTGGTGCGGCACGCCTCGTTCGTCGGCTGCCATCAATTCGGTTTGCTCGACCGTGTCGACGTGCTCGCTGCCGCGGCGAACGGCGCGACGTTGCTTCTCAACTGCCCCAGGCCGCCCGACCAGGTGTGGGCGGCGCTCTCCCGTCCGACGCAGGAGCAGATCCTGGCCAAGCACATCGACGTCTACACGATCGATGCCGGTCGGATCGCCCGCGAGGTCGGACTCGCCGGACGGACGAACATCGTCCTCCAGACCTGCTTTTTCGCGCTGTCCGGGGTGATGCCGCGCGAACAGGCGATCGAGCGGATCAAAGCAGCGGTCGCGAAGACCTACGGCCGCCGAGGTGCCGAGGTGGTGAAGCGCAACCAGGCCGCCGTCGACAGGGCGCTCGACGGACTGCACCGAATCGAGGTGCCCAAGCGGGCAACTGCGACCCGCGGGCTGCCGGCGGTCATCCCCGCACACGCTCCGGAGTTCGTTCGGACGGTCACAGCCGAGATGCTCGCCGGCCGTGGCGATGACCTTCCGGTCAGCGCGCTGCCGGTGGACGGAACGTACCCGAGTGGCACCGCGGCCTACGAGAAGCGCAACATCTCCGAGCTCGTCGCCGTCTGGGACTCCGACCTGTGCATCCAGTGCGGAAACTGCAGCTTCGTCTGCCCCCACAGCGTGATCCGTTCCACGTACTACGACCAGGCCCACCTGGAGGGCGCACCGGACGGATTCCGATCGGCGCCGCTCGACGCCGTCGGCCTGCCCGACGCCCGCTACACACTCCAGGTGTACGTCGAGGACTGCACCGGCTGCGAGCTGTGCGTTCAGGCGTGCCCGGTCGTTGCACCGGGTGACGAAGGCCGCAAGGCGATCAACCTCGCCGAACGCGAGCCGCTTGTCTCGGCCGAGCGCGAAAACATCGCGTTCTTCGAGACGCTTCCCAAGAGCGACCGATCGCGCGTCGACTTCGGCACCGTGCGCGGCACGCAGTTCCTGGAACCGCTGTTCGAGTTCTCGGGTGCGTGCGCGGGCTGCGGCGAGACCCCGTACCTGAAGCTCCTCTCGCAGCTCTTCGGCGACCGGCTGATGGTCGCCAACGCGACGGGGTGCTCTTCGATCTACGGCGGCAACCTCCCCACGACACCCTGGACCACTGATGCCGACGGGCGGGGTCCTGCCTGGTCGAACTCCCTGTTCGAGGACAACGCCGAGTTCGGGCTCGGCTTCCGGCTCGCCGCCGACCGGCACACCGAGCTGGCCCGCCGGCGCCTTGGCGAGCTTCGCGATCGGATCGGCCCCGAGCTCGTGGACGAGATCCTCGCAGCGCCACAGCTGCGCGAATCGGAGTTGCGGTCCCAGCGCGAACGCGTGGCCGAGCTCCGGCATCGGCTCGACAAGCTCGACGGGCCGGCGGTCGCCGACCTGCAAAGCGTCGTCGACCACCTCGTCCGGCGCAGCGTCTGGATCGTCGGCGGCGACGGCTGGGCCTACGACATCGGCTCGGCCGGACTCGACCACGTCCTCGCCAGCGGGCGCAACGTCAATGTGCTCGTCCTCGACACCGAGGTCTACTCCAACACAGGCGGGCAGATGTCCAAGTCGACGCCGCTCGGCGCGGTCGCCAAGTTCGCCGCGGCCGGCAAGACCGTGCCCAAGAAGGACCTCGCCCTGCAGGCGATCGCCTACGGATCGGTCTACGTCGCCCGGGTGGCGATGGGCGCCGACCCCCAGCAGACCCTCAGCGCACTCCGCGAGGCGGAGGCCTACGACGGCCCGTCGCTCGTGCTCGCCTACAGCCATTGCATTGCGCACGGAATCGAGATGCGGGACGGACTCGACCAGCAGTACCGCGCGGTTGCCAGCGGCTATTGGCCGCTGATCCGCTACGACCCGGTGGTCCGTGCCGCCGGTGGCAATCCATTCCTGCTCGACTCGCCCCGACCGCGGATCCCGCTCGCCGACTACACGAACCGGGAGCTCCGCTACCGCACGCTCGCGAACACCAACCCGGCCGAGGCCGAACGGCTGCACGGCCTGGCCGAGCAGGCAGTCGACCAGCGCTGGGACGTGTACGAGGAGATGGCGACCCGCGGCGCGCAGCACTTCGCCGCCGACGCCCGGCAAGACGGCCGATGAACCTTTCGACCGTCTACATGGGTTTGACGCTGCGCAACCCGCTCGTCGCATCGGCGTCACCGCTCTCGCAGACCGTGGACGGGGTACGGCGTCTGGCCGACGCCGGTGTCGGCGCGATCGTCCTCTACTCCCTCTTCGAGGAGCAGCTCCGCCGCGAGGCAGCGGAGAACGCGCGGCTCGTCGACGCCGGTACCGAGAGCTTCGCCGAGTCCCTCTCCTACTTCCCGGCCGCCGCGGAAGACGAAGCCGGCCCGCGTCGCTATCTGAACCTGCTCGAGCGAGCAGCCGCCGCCGTCGACGTTCCCGTGATCGCGAGCCTGAACGGCGTCACACCCGGCGGCTGGTCCGACTACGCGCTTGCGATGCAGGAGGCAGGCGCAGCGGCGATCGAGCTCAACATCTACTACCTCCCCGGCGATCCGCGCATCTCGGGCCGCGACGTCGAGCAGCGGCACATCGACGTCCTCTCACGCGTCAAGAGCGCGGTGGTCGTACCGGTCGCGGTCAAGCTCAGCCCGTACTTCAGCTCCACCGGCGAGCTCGCGCTCCGGCTCGACAACGCGGGCGCCGACGCGCTCGTGCTCTTCAACCGGTTTCTCCAGCCCGACATCGATCCGGAAAAGCTCGCTGTCGAGCCCAAGGTCGGGCTTTCCAGCCAGGCGGAGGCGAAGCTACCCCGCACGTGGATCGCACTTCTCCACGGACGGGTGCGCGCGTCGCTCGCCGCGACGACGGGCGTCGAAACCTCGGCAGACGTCGCCAAGTACCTCCTGGCCGGCGCCGATGTCGTCATGACGGCCTCGGCACTCCTGCGGCATGGCCCGGAACACGCGACAGTGCTGCTCGACGGCCTGTCGGAGTGGATGGCCCGCAAGGGGTTCGGGGCCGTCGACGATGTGCGCGGGCTGCTGGCCGTGCCGTCCGATCAGGACGAAGCAGCCTACGAGCGCGCCGGCTACGTCAGCGCGATGCGGAAAGCGAACAGCGGTATCTACGAGCCGTGGTGAGCTCTTCGGCTGGCTAACCGCCCGCGACGTCGTAGCGGGCTTGACTCCTCGTCGAAGGCGCTCCGTGCGTCGAGTACACGCCGACGGCGAGCGCAGGCCTGCGCGTCGTTGCAATGAGTGGCTTCTACTGATGCTGGATCAGCGTTCGTGCCGATTGATTCAACCCCGGGGAGCGGAAGAGTTGAAGGTCGAAAGGAGGAGAGATGCTAGGCACGATGATCGCAATGGCCTTCGTTATCGGGGTACTCGCAGTCGTGGCGTTTGCGCTCTTCGAGATGAGTCCGTTCGCGCATCACCACGACCGCTACCACGAGCCCGGGGAACGTCAGAACAGCCCACGCATCGATTAGCGTTAGCCGCGCCACGGCCCGCTGGGTGGGCGCACGTCGCCGGCATGGCCCGGGCCTCAACGGGCTGTCGGAGTGGATGGCCCGCAAGGGGTTCGCGGCCGTCGACGACGTGCGCGGACTGGTCGCCGCGCCGTCTGATCAGGAACCGCGGTATCGACCCGGCGGTTGTGAAGCCTCTTCGGCTGACTATCCGCCCGCGACGTCGTAGCGGGTGCCCTGCTCGTCGAGGGCTGCGTGCGCCGCTGCCAGCCTCGCGACCGGGACTCGGAACGGCGAGCAAGAGACGTAGTCGAGCCCGGCCTCGTGGCAGAAGGCGATCGAGCGAGGGTCGCCTCCGTGCTCCCCGCAGATCCCGATCTCCAGCTCCGGCTTGACGCTCCGCCCTCGGGCGACGCCGAGTGAGACGAGCTCGCCGACACCCGCCTGGTCGAGCGTCTCGAACGGATTGTCTGCCACGACTCCTTGCTCCAGATACCCGGTGAGGAACTTCCCCTCGGCGTCGTCTCGTGAGAGGCCGAGCGCGGTTTGCGTGAGGTCGTTCGTGCCGAACGAGAAGAAGTCGGCGTGGGCTGCGATCTCGGCGGCCCGCAAGGCGGCGCGTGGGAGCTCGATCATCGTGCCGCACAGGTAGGCGATCCCGGGAGCCTCCTCCGCCATCACGCGCTCCGTCAGCTCCGCGCAGACGGTGCAGCTCTTCCGCGAAGGCAACGAGCGGATGCATGATCTCGACGAACGGCGGCTCGCCTTGTCTGGCGGCAACCGCCTTCGCTGCCCGGCCGATCGCACGGACTTGCATCTCGTAGATCTCGGGCCATTGGAGTCCGAGACGGCAACCGCGAGTGCCCAGCATCGGGTTCACCTCGCGCAGCTCACGGATGCGCTTCCGCATCGCGTCGCTCGTCGCCTCCTCTTCCGAAGGAAGGAACTCGTGCAGCGGCGGGTCGAGGAGGCGAATCGTCACCGGCAGCCCGCTCATGGCCTCGAAGATCGCCTCGAAGTCGGCCTGCTGGAACGGAAGGAGCCTGTCGAGGGCCGCGCGACGCGCCGGTTCGTCGAGGGCGAGGATCATCTCCTGCACGACCGGGAGCCGCTCCTCCCCGAAGAACATGTGCTCCGTCCGGCAGAGCCCGATCCCTTCCGCGCCGAACTCGCGGGCGCGCCGGGCGTCGACGGGTGTGTCGGCATTCGCGCGAACGCCGAGCTTGCGGGCGCTGTCGGCCCACGCGAGGATCGTCTCGAGATCAGCGTTCGCACCCGGCTCGACGAGCGGCGCGGCACCAAGGATGATCCGTCCCGTAGAGCCGTCGACGGTCAGCTGCTCGCCCTGCCGGACCTCGTGACCGCCGATCGTGCAGACGCCGTGCTCCTCGTCGATCTGCAGCGCGTCGCAGCCGGCGATGCAGGGCTTGCCCATCCCGCGCGCAACCACGGCTGCGTGCGAAGCCATCCCTCCGTGGGCGGTGAGAATGCCCTTCGCAGCGGCGAGCCCGTGGATGTCGTCGGGAGTGGTGTCGAAGCGGACGAGGATGACGGGTTCGTGCGCACCCCGTTCTGCGGCGACATCGGGGTCGAAGACGACCGCGCCGACGGCGGCGCCTGGAGACGCCGGCAGGCCGACCCCGGCAACGTCGACCGTCGCGGCCGGATCCACCATTGGATGCAGCACGTGATCGAGCGAGGCGGGCTCGATTCGCCTGACCGCCTCGTCGCGCGAGATCAGCTCTTCGCGCGCCATGTCGACGGCCGCCTTCAGCGCGGCGGCGGCAGTCCGCTTCGCCGACCGAGTCTGCAGGATGTAGAGCCTTCCCTGCTCGATCGTGAACTCGACATCCTGCACGTCACGGTAATGCCGCTCGAGCATCTCCATCGCCGCGCGAAACTCCGCATAGGCGTCCGGGAGAAGCTGCTCGAGCTTGTCGAGCTTCTGCGGTGCACGAATGCCGGCCACCACATCCTCGCCCTGCGCGTCGATGAGGAACTCGCCGAACAGCTTTCGTTCGCCCGTCGACGGGTCGCGTGAGAAGGCGACACCTGTTGCTGACCGGGGACCCGCGTTTCCAAAGACCATCTGGACGATGTTGACGGCGGTGCCGATCGTGTCGGGGATGCCGTTCAGGTGCCGGTAGACCTGGGCTCGTGGGTTCTGCCACGAGTCGAAGACCGCCTCGACTGCGGCGCGCAGCTGCATGCGGGCGTCCTGCGGGAACCCCCGCCCAAGCGCGCTCACATAGATCGCCTTGTAGGTGTCGACGAGCCCGCGAAGATCGTCGGCAGTCAGGTCGGTGTCGGCCTCCACGCCTCGGGCGGCCTTGAGACTCGAAAGCGCGTCCTCGAACCGCTCGGCGGGGATGCCGTCGACGACCTCGCCGTACATCTGAATCAGCCGACGGTAGGAGTCGTAGGCGAAATGCGCGTTGCCGGTGGTGCGCGCCATCCCCTCGGCGACCGAATCCGACAGACCGAGGTCGAGGACGCTGTCCATCATCCCGGGCATCGAGATCGCGGCGCCGGAGCGGACCGAGACGAGCAGCGGGTCGTGGGTCGACCCGAACGTCTTGCCTGTCTTCGCTTCGAGCCGGTGAACGGCGGCGTCGAGCTCCTCGCGAAGTCCTTCCGGAAAGCCACCGCTCTCCATGTGTGCGCGGCAGGCATCGGTCGTCACCGTGAAGCCGCTCGGCACAGGAAGCCCGAGCCGCGTCATCTCGGAGAGACCGACCCCCTTGCCGCCCAGTGCGCTGCGGCCACCTTCGGCCTCTTCCTCGAAGTCGTACACGTACCGCGTGCTGACTGCCGTGAGGACCATCGGATGTCCTTCCTCGCTTCGTCTCGTCTCTCGTCGCCTGATTGTCCGTCGCACCGACGGCGGCACGCATCGGGGTCGAGCCGCAGCGACGCCAGCGGGAAACCCGCAGCGCGCCGGCTCGGTAGTTGCCCGAAGGACCGCTCGTGGGCGGCGCCGATGCCACCGCGGTCGGTTCGCCGGTGACGATCGGATCGAACTCGAGTCCGGCCACGCCATCGACCCGTCCGGAGGAGCCCGATGCACCAGCCCACTGCCGTTTGACAGAGTTCCACCGAGGAGGTCGACATGACCCAGACGCAGCAGGCCGTCATCACGCCGGATGCACTCGATCGGCTGATCGAGGCGCTGCGTGACCGGGGCTATCGGGTGCTCGGGCCGACGGTGCGCGACGGGGCGATCGTCTACGACGACCTCGAGTCGGCCGGCGAGCTTCCGATCGGCTGGACCGACCGCCAGGACGGCGGCACGTACCGTCTCGAGCGGCGCGACGGACGAGGCGCGCTTCGGCTACGCCGTCGGTCCCCATTCCTGGAAGCGCTTCCTCTTTCCACCCCGGGTGCGCCTGTGGCGCGCCCGCCGAGACGACAACGGCATCACTGCGGTCGAGGAGGAACCGCTCGACGAGACACCTCTCGCCTTCATCGGTGTCCGGTCCTGCGAGCTCCACGCGATCGAGATCCAGGACACGGTCTTCACCGGCGGCAAGCACGTCGACCGGGACTACGCCGCCCGCCGCGACGGTGCCTTTCTGATCGCCGTGAACTGCTTCGAGCCGGGAGGCACGTGCTTCTGCACATCGATGGGGACGGGGCCGAAAGCCGAGTCGGGCTACGACCTGGCGTTGACGGAGCTGCTCGACGGAGAGCATCGGTTTCTGATCGAGGTGGGCAGTGACCGCGGAGCAGAGGTACTCGCCGAGCTGCCGTCCCGGCCTGCTGTCGATGCCGATCTCGGCTCGGCTGACCGCGTCGCTCGAGTCGGCGACGACCCGGATGGGCCGGACGATGGACACGTTCGACATCCGGGGCCTACTCGCGCGCAATCTCGAGCATCCCGCGCTGGGACGAGGTCGCGACCCGCTGCCTCACCTGCGGGAACTGCACCCTCGTCTGCCCAACCTGCTTCTGCTCCGCGGTCGAGGACGAGACCGACCTGTCCGGCCAGGAGGCTCAACGATTCCGGGTCTGGGACAACTGCTTCTCCGTCGACTACTCGTACATCCACGGCGGCAGCATCCGCCCGTCGGGGCGCTCACGCTATCGCCAGTGGATGACCCACAAGCTCGGTACGTGGTTCGATCAGTTCGGCTCGTCTGGTTGCGTCGGGTGCGGCCGCTGTATCACCTGGTGCCCGGTCGGGATCGACATCACCGAAGAGGTCGCAGCGATCCGCGCGACGGAAGAAGACAGTGCCGCGCTCGCTTGAGACGGTTCTCGCGGATGTGCCGTTCCTGGACGGCCTCACTGACGTTCATCTGACGCTGCTCGCCGGCTGTGCGGGCAACGTCCACTTCTCGTCGGGCAGCACGCTCTTCCGCGAAGGCGATGAGGCCGGACACCTTCTACATCCTGCGCCAGGGCAGTGTCGCCCTCGAGACATTCGTGCCGACGCGCGGGCCTGTGCTGATCGAAACCATCAACGCGGGCGACGTCGTCGGCTGGTCGTGGCTCTTTGCTCCCTACCGCTGGCATTTCGACGCCCGCGCAGTGACGACCGTGCGCGCGACGGGGTTCGACGGATCTTGCCTGCGCCAGAAGTGCGCCGACGATCCGGCGCTCGGATACGACCTGATGGGCCGCTTTGCGCAGGTGCTGATCGAGCGCCTTCAGTGGACACGTCTCCGTCTCCTCGACGTCTATGGCAACGGCGACCGTCGCTGAGCACCCGGACGCCGGGGCGCTGACGCCGCGCTTGTTCGCCGTCTCCGCGCGCGAACGCAACACCGCGGACACCTGGACGCTCACGCTCGAGGCGGTTCTCGGCGAGCCTCCAACAATCGCTGCCGGGCAGTTCATGATGGTCTATGCCTTCGGGATCGGTGAGGTGCCGATCTCGGTCAGCGGAGCTCCAAACGGCCCGGGTTCGGTCGTTCTGACCGTTCGAGCGGTCGGAGCAGTCACGGATGCCGTTTGCTCGGCTGAACCAGGGACGGTGCTTGGGCTGCGGGGCCCGTTCGGAACCGCCTGGCCGATAGGTGACGCGACCGGCGGGGACGTCGTCATCGTCGCGGGCGGCATCGGACTCGCGCCGCTGCGGCCCGCGGTGCTGCACACGCTCGCTCATCGACGCGACTACGGCGACGTGACGCTGCTCTACGGATCACGCACGCCGGACGATCTCCTCTACACGGAGGAACTGACGCAGTGGCGAACCTCGATCGGCGTCGAGGTCATCGTCGACGCAGCTCGACGCCGGCTGGTCGGGCCAGGTGGGCGTCGTACCGAAGCTGGTCGCGGGCGCGGCGTGCGGTCCGGAGAATGCGACCGCGTTCGTCTGCGGCCCGGAGATCATGATGCGCTTCACGATCGAGGCGCTCCTGGAGCGGGGGTTGCCGTCCGAGCGAATCTTCCTCTCGATGGAGCGGCACATGCAGTGTGGCGTCGGGCTCTGCGGGCATTGCCAGCTCGGCCCGACGCTCATCTGCCGCGACGGTCCCGTCTACTCGTACGCGGAGGCGGGGCCGTGGCTGGCGGTGAGGGAGCTGTGAGCGAGAGCGGCAAGCCAAAGCTCGCCGTCTGGAAGTTCGCCTCGTGCGACGGGTGCCAGCTTTCGCTGCTCGACCTCGAGGACGACCTACTCGCACTTGCGGGAGCAGTCGAGCTGGCCGAGTTTCGCGAGGCGACGAGCGGTGTCGTCGAGGGACCGTACGACCTGTCACTCGTCGAGGGCTCGATCACAACCGCACACGATCTCGAGCGGATCCAGGAGGTACGTCGCGCTTCGCACGCGCTCGTCACGATCGGCGCTTGCGCAACGTCGGGCGGCATCCAGGCACTTCGCAACTTTGCAGACGTCCGGGAGTTCACCGCCGCCGTCTATGCGTCACCGGAATACATCTCGACGCTCGAGACCTCGACTGCGATCGCCGCGCACGTCGCCGTTGACTTCGAGTTGCACGGCTGCCCGATCAACAAGCGGCAACTGCTCGAGGTCGTGACGGCGTTCCTGCACGGCCGCAAGCCCGGCATCCCCTCGACGAGCGTCTGCACCGAGTGCAAGAACCGCGGCATCGTCTGCGTCACCGTCGCACATGGCACACCCTGTCTAGGCCCGGTGACCCACGCCGGCTGCGGAGCCCTCTGCCCCGCATACAACCGGGGCTGTTACGGCTGCTTCGGGCCGAAGGAGACACCGAACACCGCGGCGCTCATTCCGCTGCTGCAAGACCTCGGGCTGACAACTCGCGGCGTCGAGCGCGTCTTCAGCACCTTCAACGTGAACGCCGAGCCCTTCCGGGAGGCGGCGAGCGGCGGTGCCTGAACGGCGCATCATCCGCACGGACTATCTCGCGCGGGTCGAAGGCGAAGGCGCGATGACGGTGCGGCTCGAAGGCGATCGGGTCGAGCATGTCGAGCTTCGGATCTTCGAGCCGCCCCGGTTCTTCGAAGCCCTGCTCCGCGGCCGCGGCTCGGCCGAGGCGCCGGATATCACGGCGAGGATCTGCGGCATCTGTCCGGTCGCCTACCAGACGAGCGCGGTCAACGCGCTGGAAAACCTGGTGGGCGTCGTGGTGCCCGAACCGATCCGCCTGCTGCGCCGCCTGCTCTACTGCGGCGAGTGGATCGAGAGCCACGCGCTCCACGTCTACATGCTTCACGCGCCGGACTTTCTCGGTTATGCGGGGGCCGTCGAGCTCGCACGCGACGCACCGCACGCCGTCGAGCGCGGCCTGGCGCTCAAGAAGACCGGCAACGAGTTGATGGCGCTCGTCGGCGGCCGCGAGATCCATCCGATCAACGTCCGCGTGGGCGGTTTCTACCGGGCTCCGACGCGCCGGGAGCTCCAGACGCTCGTCGAGCCGCTCGAGCGCGCCCGCGAGGCGGCGCTCGAGACCGTCAGCTGGACTGCAGGCTTCGATTTTCCCGAGCGCCGGGTCGATTGCGAGCTCGTCGCACTCCACCACCCCGACGACTACGCGATCGAGCGCGGCCGAATTCACTCGGACGCCGGCCTCGACATCGCCGCCGGTGAGTACGACGAGCACTTCGAGGAGGAGCATGTCGAGCGCTCGACGGCACTCCATTCGAGGCTGCGCGAGCGCGGCACATACCTGTGCGGGCCGTTGGCAAGGTTCTCGCTCAACCACGACCAGCTCTCACCGCTCGCGCAGGACGCGGCGCGGGAAGCGGGTCTCGAAACCACCTGCCGCGAGCCGTTCAAGAGCATCGTCGTGCGGAGCGTCGAGCTCGTCTATGCGTGCGACGAGGCGCTCCGCGTGATCGAAGCCTACGAGGAGCCCGACGCGCCGGCGGTTGCGGTCGAACCAATTGCCGGAACGGGCTTCGGCGTCAGCGAGGCTCCGCGCGGCCTGCTCTATCACCGCTACCGCATCGACGCAGAGGGCACGATCCTCGACGCGAAGATCGTCCCGCCCACGTCCCAGAACCAGCAGGCGATCGAGGACGACCTACGCGACGTCGTCAGCCGCAACACACGGCTGGACGACGACGTGCTGCGGGACCTCTGCGAGCAGACGATTCGCAACTACGACCCTTGCATCTCGTGCGCCACGCATTTCCTGGCGCTCGACGTGCAGCGGCGATGAAGCACGTGATCGTCGGCGTCGGCAACGAGTATCCGCCGCGACGACGGGGTCGGCCTCGCCGTCGCTGCACGCCTGCAGGGCCGCGTCCCGCGTTACGTCGACATCATCGCGTGCGAGCAGGAGCCGAGCCGCTTGCTCGACGCGTGGGAGGACGCCGACACGGCGCTTGTGGTCGACGCGGTGGAGTCCGGCGGCGAGCCGGGCACGCTGGTCCGGTTCGACGCGAGCGAGCTGCCGATTCCCGACTCGCCTGTTTCGAACGTCCACCCACGCGTTCGGTGTCGGCGATGCGATCGAGCTGGCGCGGGTCCTGGGCAGGCTTCCGGCCCGAATCGTCGTCTATGGCGTCGAAGGCGCCGAGTTCGCGGCCGGGGAAGGCCTGAGTACGGCAGTCGCGGCCGCTGTCGAGCCGACAGCAGCGGCAGTCCTGGAGGATCTAGCGCAGGCACTGGGCGAGGAGGAGGAGCCATGCACGAGCAAGCGTTGATGAAAGACGTGATGCGGGAGATAGAGGAGGTTGCCCTGTTCGGCCGCGCGAAACGCGTGACGCGCATCACCGTGCGGCTGGGGTCCCTCTCCCACTTCACACCCGAGCATTTCCGGCAACACTTCGCCGACGCGTCGCACGGCACGATCGCCGAGGACGCGGAGGTCGATGCGGTGCTCGACGAAGACATCATGGATCCACGCGCTCGTGATGTCGTCGTCGAAAGCGTCGAGATCGAGATTCCCGAGCCGGCGGCGGTCTCCTGATGTGCGTCGGCTCGATCGCCACGCTCGTCGAGTCGTGGGACGATGCGGAAACGAGGATCGGTCGGCTCGACGACGGCTGCGTCGTCCCGCTGTCCTTCGTACCCGACGCCGCACCGGGGGCGCACCTCCTCCTCCACCTCGGTATCCCCGTCGAGGTGCTCGAGCCCGATGCGGCCCGAGAGGCCCTCGCTCTGCGCACAGCCGGGGCAGCCGAAGCCAACCGAACCAGGAGCTGACATGACCACGCGCGCCACGGGGATCGCCCTCGCTTTCGTCACCGCCGTCGTCAGCGGGGTCTCGATCTTCGTCAACGCCCATGCGGTCAAGCACTTCGGCGACGCCACCGTCTACACAACCGCGAAGAACGCCGTCGCGGGGATACTCCTCGTGATCCTCGTTCTGACGACGCAGCGCTCCACTGGAAGTGCGCCCGTCGCGGCGCCGGCGAAACGTCGGGCACTGGCTTGCACTGGTCGGCGTCGCCGTGATCGGCGGCAGCGTCCCGTTTGTCCTCTTCTTCGAGGGCCTCGCCCGCGCAGAGGCGACACAGGCCGCGTTCATCCAGAAGACGCTCGTCGTCTGGGTGTCACTCCTTGCCGTGCCACTCCTCAAGGAGCGTTTCCGCGCACCGCACGCAATCGCGATCGGACTCTTGCTCGTCGGCCAGGCCTGGCTCGCAGGTCATGCAGGCAACGTCGCGTTCGGCTCGGGCGAGGCGATGATCCTCTGCGCGACGCTTCTCTGGTCTGTCGAGGTCGTCTACGTGAAGCACCTGCTGGCCGCACTCACGCCTCGGACGCTCGCGGCCGCGCGGATGGGCTTCGGCACGCTGCTGCTCGTGGGCTGGGTCGCCGTCTCGGGGAAGACCGGCCAACTCGTGGGGCTCGACTCGGAGCAGTGGCGCTGGGTCGTGCTCACGGGGTTGCTGCTCACCGCATACGTCGCGACCTGGTACGCAGCGCTCGCGCGCGCACAGGCCGTCGACGTGACCGCGGTGCTCGTCTTCGGAGTCGTCGTCACCGCGCTGCTCTCCGGGGCCGCGGACGGGACGCCGATCAATGCCACCGGGACGATCCTCGTCGCTGCTGGGTCCGCCCTGATCGCCGTCTTCGCGCTTCGCCGACCACTTTTCGAACGGATCGCTTCGTGACCGACACGGCTGGAGCGCTTCTCTTCGCGCGCTACGCGTATCCACCGAATGCGCTCGGCCTGTGCGGCGCAGATAGCCCTCGCACGCTGCTCGAGTACGGCGACGCCCACGCCTGCGACGGTGGACTCGCCGAGCTTGCACGTACCTTCGACGGCGCGTGGCCCTACCTTACCCTGATCGCCGGCGCGAACAGCATCGTCGACGCGCTCGACCCGCGGGTGGTCGAGGCGTACTGGGTCGGCAACGAGCTCCTCGACCGCGTCCGACCGGGCGATCTCGCACGACATGTCGACGAGCGTTTTCGCGGCCGCATCGGTCGCGCACGGGACCACGTGTTCGACGTCGTCGCGGCCGGCGCTGTGCCGCACCACTGCTTCCACGTCTTCGCGGTCTATCCCTGGCTCGGACTGCTGCGCACCGGGGTTGTCGACCAGCCGCTCCACATCCTCGATCAGTGCCGGACGACCCCGGCCGTGGTCTGCTCGGTCGACGGTGACTCGCTCGAGGTGCTCGCGCGACCGCTTCTCTGGGACGCGGAGGACGCTGCGCTCCGGCTCGGCGACCCGACGATCCGGAACGTTCGGTGGCGTGCCGACGGCCTCGCGTTCGTGCCCCGCCCATCGCCCGGCGAGCACATCTCGCTGCACTGGGACTTTGTCTGCGACGTCTTGACCCCGTCGGCGGCAGGGGCCCTCGCTCAGGCGACCGACCGCGCTCTGGGTGCAGTCAACCGCCCAGCCGTGGCCGCTGGGATCTTCGCGTAGGCGATCGCGTTCCCGGTGCGCGGGCCGCGTGACCGCGGTTCGCGCACCGGAACCTCGCGCGCTAGGCGAGAGCCTTGACGAAGGTCTCGACCGGCTCGGCCGGGAAGGTCTCCGTCCTGACGACCTCGAGGAGCCCGATCTTCGCGAGAACGCGGAACGCGGTCTCGTTGTCGGGATACTTCACGATCGCGAAGAAGTCCCAGGGACCCATCATCGCGAAGACGTGCTCGAGGACTCCACCCTCCTCCTCGACGATCACGCGGATCTTGTCGAGATACTCGGGTGCCTTCTCCAGGTTCTCACGCCCCTCGGGCGTCAGCTGGATCAGTCCGATGTAGGTGAACACTTTGCACCTCCTTCGGCACTCGCTCACCTTGCCGACCGAGACTCGCACGGGGACGCAGTAGGCGCATCGGCGAACACACCGACGGGGATCGCTCGAAACTACTGAGTTCCCACGGTCGAGATCATGCAACGTCTTGCACGGCGAGCTCGACGCGCGTTACGGTCATGAGACGTCGCGATGTGGATTTTCCGCAGACGAATGCGACCGCTCGCGGATTTCGTGATGTACGAGGAGTGGGAAGCTCGGGTCGATGGCGGACACCAATCGTCCTAAGAGCTTCGGCGGTCTCCGCGTTCTCGTCGCCGGCGGCGGCGTGGCCGGCCTGGAGACGCTGCTCGCGCTGCGCGCCCTGGCCGGCGACCTCGTCGACCTGGAGCTGCTCGCCGCCGACCCCGCGTTCTGGTATCGACCGCTCGCGGTCGCGGAGCCGTTCGACGCCGCCCGCTCCCATCATTTTGACCTCGCTGGGGTCGCCGAGGCCGCAGCAGCCAGGTTCACGCTCGCCGAACTCGCCTCGGTCGATGCAGACGCCAACCTGGCCCGCACGAGCCACGCTGTCGAGATCCACTACGACGCGCTCGTCATCGCCTGCGGCGCTCTGCCGCGGCCCGCGCTCGCAGGCGCGCTCACCTTTCGCGGGCCGGCCGACACCGACGCGTATCGCCGACTGCTCGTCGAGGCCGAGAGCGGGAGCATCAGCTCGATCGCCTTCGTCGTCCCCGCACCCGGCCTCTGGCCACTTCCCCTCTACGAGCTCGCGCTGCTCACGGCGACTCATCTCGAGCGTCACAACGAACAGGTCGAGCTCACACTCATCACCCCGGAACCCACCCCTCTCGCTCTCTTCGGGGATGCAGCAAGCGAGGCTGTTCGCGAACTGTTGAGCAGCCACGGCGTTGCCCTCCGAACGGGCTGTTACGCGACCCGCTATGAGGCGGGAAGACTCGAGCTCGACCCCCGCGCAACGCTTCTCGCCGATCGGGTGGTCGCGCTTCCACGCCTCGAGGGACAGCGGATCCTCGGGATCCCTCAGGACTCGGACGGTTTCATTGCCACCGATCTCAGCGGCCGCGTCCCGGGCTTCACCAACGTCTATGCCGCGGGCGACATCACGCAGTTCCCGATCAAGCAAGGCGGAATCGCCACCCAGCAGGCCGACGCTGTCGCTGAGGTGATCGCCGCCTTGGCGGGAGCGGCCGTCCATCCGCACCGATTCCAGCCGGTGCTCCGCGGGCTTCTCTTCACCGGCGCTGCTCCGCGCTACTTGCGCGACGAGCCGCATGGGGCAGAAGGGACCCGCAGCGTCGTTGCGAGCGATCCTCTGTGGTGGCCGCCGAGCAAGATCGTCGGCCGCTATCTCGCGCCATTCCTCGCCGCGTACGGCGGACTCGAGATCGAACCGCCGGCCGATCGGAGCGGTGCGCTCGAAGTGGAGATCGATCTACCAGTGGGAGGTTCGCCATGACCGTCAACTCCGCCACGCTCACGACCGGCACCGTCGCTGAAGCGATGACGCCGGGAATCCTTACGTGCCTGCCGGTGACGCCGCTCCGAGTCGTGGCGCAGATGATGGCGACGCACCGCGTGCACGCGATCGTGGTCTTCGGTCACGAGGACTCGCTCCTGCCGTGGGGCGTCCTGTCGGATCTCGACCTCGTCGGCGCGATCGAGGGTCACGCCCCGGCCGGCGCCGTCGCCGCATCGCCTGTGGTCACCGTGACCCCGGGCGACTCCTTGCTTCAGGCGGCGTCGTTGATGAGTGAGCACTCGACCTCGCACCTCATCGTCGTGGCCGACGAGTCGTCGCCACTACCAATCGGCGTACTGTCGACACTCGACATCGCACGAGTGTTCGCGGCCGAGGTCGCGCCCGCGTTCCGAGGCACCGCGCCGGTTTGAGTGCGAGGCGGCTTGTCAACAAGTGGTGTTCGCGATGCGCCAGACGAGGAACCAGACATTTCATGGGATGACGGCTCTCAGGCGTGCACGCTCGACGCCCTCTGCCATTTCCCCTCGGTTTCCGTCGGTTTCCGGTGCTGTTGTGCTCAATCCACCAAGCCCCCGCGCCTGAACCAGACGAACAGTGCAAGGGATGGAACGACGAGGCCGCCAAGACCGCACAGGACGAACGCCATCGGCGAGTCGATGTGACGCACCATCCAGCCGAAGTTCTGGCCGAAGAAGCCCGTCACGAACGTCAACGGCAAGAACACGGTTGCGACCAGCGTCAATTGTTTGACGACCTGATTCTGCTGGGCGGTGATCTCGCTCTGGCGGACTCCGATCAAGCTCAAGTTCGCCTCGAGAGCAGCCGAGAGCTGTTCTCGGTGCGCGACGACCTCGTCCTGCAGGTGACGAACGTGGTCGGCGATGTCACGGAAATAGCGAACCAGCCCAGGTTCGATCTGAAAGGCGCCTCGCTCCATCGCCTCGAGTGGCGCCAGGAGGGGGTGCAGGGCTCGGTAGAGCTCGTTGAGCTGGGTCTTGAGGGAGTAGATCCTTTCGGTCAAGTCGTCTCGGCCCGCGAAGATCGCCTGCTCAACTTCCTCGATCTCGCTTTCCATCGCGTCGACGACCGGGACGTAGTCGTCGATCACGACGTCGAGGATGCTCCAGACCACCGCAGCGGGGCCAGTCTTGAGAAGCTCGGGATGCTGCTCGGCCCGAATCCGTGCGCGGATAGCATCGCCGGCGGCGCCGTGGCGAACCGCGATCACGAAACCGGCACCGAGGAAGATGTCCAGCTCTCCGAACTCGACCTGCCGGTGCCGATGGTCGTACCGCGCAGTCTTGTAGACGATCAGATGGAAGCCGTCGTAGCTCTCCACCTTCGGCCGCTGGTGGGCGATTGAGGTGTCTTCGACCGCGAGCTCGTGCAGCTGAAAGTGCTCGCACGCCTCCGCCATCAGATCCGCGCCGGGCTCCTCCAGCTCGATCCAGACGAAGCTGCCCCCACGGTGGGGAATAGCCGCGATCTCGGCGAGCGTCATCCGTTCCTGGGGCTGCCTGACGCCCCGGGTGTAATAGGCAAAGTCGACCTGCAAGGGACACCTCCTGGAACACAGTGGTTGCGGACGCTCCTAGTCTGCAATGCCTTGCACGATCGGGACGAGGCGCCGGCCACACCGACGAGATCGAGCCGACCGAGTAGCTGACCGTCTTCCCAATCCGCGAACGCCACGGCGCCTCAGCCCGCGCTCGCTGCGACCGTTTCAGTGAGGAGCGGGCTTCGAGCCGCTCCCGAGTCGAAAGGAGGAGGCGATGGACAGGTTCGAAATCGAGCAACGCGTCCAACGCGAGCTGAGGTTGCTCGAGCAGGAATTTGAAAGCAATGTCCCTGCCGAGCATGTCCACGCTGTCGCCCAGGACTGTCTCGAGACATTGCTCTCACGGGCAACCGTCTACGACTTCATCCCGACGCTTGTCTACCGTCAGACCCGCAACGAACCTTCGCACTCGGACCAGCGACGCGCATCGCGCCGCGGCGCTTGCCCGAAGCTGAGAAGGTAGGAGGGGTCAACGGTTCGGGGTGCGTCCGAGCGCTGACGCGCGGTATGAGTTGCACATACGACCCATGAGAGTGCTCTGCGGCCACGAGACACTTCTCTTGGTCCCGGTTGCCAGCGTCCAGATAAGCCTAGGCGCTGTCGGGCAGCGTTGCCGTCGCGCGGCAGCCGAGGCCGCTAGGCCCCCAGGCGTGGACGACGATCGTATCGCTGCCAGGGAAATCCGGGAGCGTCCGCCGAAGGTCGAAGGAGTCGTCGGTGCGCGTCGTCTTGCTCATGGCGCGCGAGGAGACGCGGTTCTCATGGACGATCGTGATCCGCCAGTCGCCACGTCCGCGCGTCTGCCGGAGCTGGAAGCGGACCTCGATTCCGCCGTCGTGCGCGCGGACGCGGAGCGACGAGCTGACTCCTCGTCCACAGTCGTCAGCGACGCGCACATCGTCGTTGCCGCTGCCGCCTCCGCCGTGGTCGTTTCCGCGCGCTGCGGCGGCTCCGGCTGAGAACGCGAGGAGGACGAGTGCGAGGAGAACGAGACGTGTCACACCGCCAGTGTGCGGTGATCTCACCGCAAGGCGCAATGGGACCTTGGTCGTAGTCATTGCGAGAGGTCGTGGCGGAGACCCTGTCGTTCGGCCCAGAGGACAGCTTGGACGCGGTCGGTCACGTCAATCCGCCGGAAGATGTTGGTCAGGTGCGTCTTCACGGTCTTCTCGCTGATCCCGAGACGCTGTGCGATCAGCTTGTTCGGCAACCCGTCGAGCAGCAGCGCAAACACCTCACGTTCGCGCGGCGAGATTCCCTCGAGCGGGTCGGGGGCGTCCTTGGCCTCGAGCAGGAGCCGCGCCGCGTGCGGGTCGAGCGGCGCTCCGCCTGCTGCTGCGGCGCGAATGCCGCGGATCACGTCCTCGGCCGAGGTGTCCTTGAGGAGATAGCCGGCCGCACCGGCGTCGAGCGCCGCGGTGATCCGGCGAACGTCGGAGAACGAGGTGAGGACGAGCACGGCCGTTTCGGGCTGCTCCTGACGGATGATTCGCGTCGCATCGATTCCGTCGAGCACCGGCATCTCGAGGTCCATCAGCACGACATCCGGCGACGAGCGGCGGCACGACTCGACCGCCTCGGCGCCGTTCTCGGCGGTGGCGACCACCTCGAGGTCCGGCTGCGCGGTGATCACACCTGCGAGCCCATCGCGGACGACGCCGTGATCGTCGGCGATCACGACCCGGATCACCGGACGGGCACCTCGAGTCGGACGCTGGTTCCTGCGCCCTCGCGCGAGTCAACCGTGAGGCTTCCTCCCGCCTGCCGAGCGAGCTCCTCGACGAGCGACAGGCCCAGGTGCCCCTCCGTGCGGCGCCGGTCTCGCACGTCAGGCGCGAAACCACGGCCGTCGTCGGCGACGAGCAGGCGCGCCATCGAATCCACGACGTCGACCTCGACCGAGACGGTGGTCGCGTCGGCATACGCGATCACGTTGCGTACCGCCTCCTGCGCAACGCGATAGACGAGTGCCTGCGTGTCGGCATCAAGGCGGTCGTCGCCCTCGACTCGGAGCTCGACCTTCGTCCCCCGTGCCGCGAGTGGGCTGACGAGGTCGCGGATCGCCGCGTCGAGGCCCGCGGTGGCGAGAATCGGTGGGTGGAGATCGACGAGCAGGGCACGCAGATCGCGCACGGTGCCGCGAAGGCGATCGATCACGCGCCGAACGACCGCGGCGTCCGCGTCCGCTCCTCGTGACTCGGCCCCGTCGGCGATCGGCGCCAGCGAAAAGGCGAGCCCTGCAAGCTCCTGCACCGGCCCGTCGTGCAGGTACGACGCAACGCGACGCCGCTCCCGCCGCGAAGACGTGACGGCGTTCGCGAGCAGGCCTTCGCGCTGCTCATGGCTGCGCTGGAGCCTGTGCGTGAGCGACCAGAAGAGCGGGACCTGGACGACCAGGATAAGGGCGATCGCGCCGAGAATCGGAGGCGCGAGCGCCTTCAGCAGCCTCCGCGCATCCGCCGTGACGGAGCCAAAGCGCTGGTAAATCTCGAAGAGCATCGGGGTGCCCGACGGAGTCCGGATGCGCGTGTACGCCTCGATCAGCCGGCCCTGCTGGCGGTCAAGCGCGTTCTCGGGACGGTTGAGGTCGGTGACCTCCACCTGCGCGCCGCCGTTCCGGAGCAACTGATGCTGCTCCTCGCTCAACGCGTAGCGGCGGCCGATTTCCGTGGGATCGTCGGAGTACAGCACCCGGCCGCCGGCGGACCAAATCTTGACACGCACGATCGAGGTGCTGAGGACGCGACCGACCACGGCGTCATCAACCGACGTCACGGACTGCGCTCGACCCGTCAGGAGTCCGTCACTCACCGTCGCCTCAACGAGCTGCGCCGACTCCTGCACACGCGTGCGCGTTTGCCGCTTCGCCTCGTCGATCGCGACTGAGCGCAGGACGAAGTAGCCACCCACAACAGCCACCACAATCGCCGCCAGCGTCCCGGCCGCGAAGCGCACGATGACCGAACGGACCGTCGGAACGGCCACGGAGTCGCGCTGCTCGGAACCAGCCATCCCTCTCATGATCGCCGCTCCGGCGCCGTCCCGGGTACGACTCGGACCAATGTCTCATTGCGACTGGGACCGGGAGATCGCGAGGCTGCAGTCGTCCCGAAGAACGAAGAAAAGGAGAACCCGATGTCCCGCTCGCCCATCCCGATCACGCTCGCCCTCTTCGCTGTCGCACTCGTCGCAGTGCCGGCCGCGCTCGCGAACGGGCGCGACCACCGTGCCGTTCGCATCCAAGGCGCCTGTACCCAGCACTCGTCGAGCAAGCTGAAGCTCAGCCGCGAAGATCGCCGGATCGAGGTCGAGTTCCAGGTCGACCAGAACCAGAACGGCGTTCCATGGAGGGTCACGCTCAGCCGCAACGGACATGCAATCACCTCGTTCACGGTGAAGACGCATGCCCCGAGCGGCTCGTTCGAGATCCGCCGCGTGATCGCAGGACGGCTCGGCACCGACCGTGTCACGGCGATCGCGACCCGCGCCTCGGGTGAGACCTGCACCGCAGACAGCGCCACACCGAAACCCAGAGCCGCAGCGACCACTCCTACAGCCGACAACGTCGGCGACGACCACGGCCACCCCGGCGGACACTCCTGACAAGCGCTGACACCGCTCCCACGCGAGGGCCGCGCAACCTACGCGGCTCTCGCTACGTCCTGGTCAAATTCTGGTCAACCTCAGAGCGGCGGCGAGACTCTGCCGACATCCGTCGTCGTCACTTCCTTGACTCTTCATGGCGTACCTCCTCCGGATTCACGCTCGTCGCGCGGCGCGGTTTGCAAGAACGGTCCGAACAAGCGAGGTTCGCGCTACGGGAAAGTACCAATCGCGCGCTGCGTAGTCTGGGACGACACGATCGGTGCACCCCCCGATGAAGGGCGAAGCGCAACCCGGTCACGATGACGGGAAGATGACCACCGCGACGATCCATGCAGTTCGACCCGACCGCTGGGTCCGAGACGCCGACCTTGCCGGCGGCGCAACGCTCGAGTTGCCCTTGGGGAAGGAGCTTCCTGGGCTGGCGGAGATCCCGTCGCCGTGAGCTTCGACGCGCCCTATCGGCTCGTGCTCCTCAGGCACGGAGAGAGTGTCTGGAACGAACGCGGCCTGTTCACCGGGTGGGTCGACGTCGACCTTTCTAGCCGTGGTGAGGACGAAGCGCGCCGGGCCGGGAGGCTGCTCCTCGAGCGCGCTGTACTGCCGAATGTCCTGCACTCGTCCGTTCTCGTGCGGGCCACGCGGACTGCCGAGATCGCCCTGCGCGAAGCGGGCCGGCACTGGATCCCCGTCCGTCGTTCCTGGCGCCTGAACGAGCGGCACTACGGCTCGCTCCAGGGAAAGGACAAAGCCGAGATCCGCGCCGAGCTCGGTGACGAGCAATTCATGCTGTGGCGGCGATCTTTCGATGTGCCGCCACCGCCGGAGGATTCGACAGTGCTCGCGCACGACCCTCGCTACCGGGATCTCCCGCCGGATGTCTTGCCGCGAAGCGAGTGCCTGAAGGACGTGCTCGCACGCGTGCTGCCCTACTGGGAAGATGCGCTCGCACTCGACCTGCGCAGTCACGGCACCGTGCTCGTCTCGGCGCATGGGAACTCCTTGCGCGCTCTCGTCAAGCATCTCGACGCGATTCCGGACGATGTGATCGCTCACGTCAACCTACCGACGGGTGTTCCGTTGCTCTACGAGCTGGACTCGGCGCTTCACCCCATGCGCGAGGTGAGTACGGAGTTCGGCGTGAGCGGCGTTTACCTGGATACGGAGGCGGCGCGACTCTCGATTCGTGCGGTGAAGGCGCAAGGACGCACGGCGCTGTCCCAGGCGAATCCGTGAAATTGGGCGCGTTGTACAACTGGCGGGACGAGGAGCTCACGTCAGACCGCAATTCTCGGCGCGAGCCAGCAGATTTGGTGTCGGCGCCGGTGCGGATCGTCACGCGGGAAACCCGCAGCAGCCATGAGGGTGCGAGCTGATGCCCGGGGGTCTACGCGGCGTAACGATGGACCGTAACGACAGGAGGTGCGACATGCTCGCGACCACGACATGCGATAGCGTCGAGATCGACGCGCCCGACGGAGCGGACGCACTTGATCTTGAGCACCGCTTGAGATACGTCGCCCGGGCCGAAGCAGTGCGCGGGCCAGGCTGGTTCGTCGACATCTCAGGGCCCGTCGACGTCCAGGTCGTTGAAGTCGTCGTTCGGGCCTGGCTCCGGGACATCGGCGAGTCGTCGACGATCGTACGGATCGATGGCAGCGAGCACGAGCTGACGTCTCACCGCGCGACGCACAACGATTTCGAGGGATTGAACTCGGCTCGAGCGACTGACCGACCTTGGGCGAACAAGAGCCAGCCGCTGATCGCGAGCCCGTGGTCTGCGCAAGGCGCTGCTCGAGGAACAGCCGTGCAGGGGACCCGCATCGCGGCAGTCCCTCCATTTCGTCAGTGGTGAACTCAGGCGCGGGCCGGGCTCAGGCGCCCGCGAAGCGGCCCGGACGATCAGCCCCGGGCGCCGCGACTCGCGCAGCATGCAGCGGCGCACTGAGAGCGTAGTGCCCCGATCTCGGCCGGGCGGGAGCGTCCGCGCTCCCGCCCTTTCAGCTTGGCTGTCAGACGCCGACCGGAACCTGCTCGGCGGCGCGCTGGGGCAGTGCCGGTACCGGCTCCGCAGTCAGGACGACCTTGAGCGCGTTGGTCTCGGCAGCCGCAGCGAACGTGTCATACGCCCGCTCGGTGTCGGCCAGCGAGAACCTGTGGGTCGCAAACAGTGTTGGATCGATCCGCCGCTCCTGAATCAGCTTCAGGAGCTGTGGCGTCGTGGTGGTGTCGACCAGCCCCGTGGTGATCGTGACGTCGCGGATCCAGAGCGTCTCGAGATGCAGCGTTGCGGGGTGCCCGTGGACGCCGACATTGGCCACATGGCCGCCGGGCCGCACGATCTCGGCGCACAGCTCGAATGTGGCCGGCACGCCGACCGCCTCGACGGCAACGTCGACGCCGAGTCCGCCCGTGAGCTCCATGATCCGCTCGACGGCATCTTCGCGACCGTTGTTGATCACCGAGTCGGCCCCGAACTCGAGCGCCTTCTCGAGCCGTGCGTCGGCGAGGTCGATCGCAACGATGCGACTGGGCGTGAACAGCTTGGCGGTCATGATCGTCGCGAGGCCTATCGGCCCCGCTCCGACGACTGCCACCGTGTCGCCCGGCTGAACGCCACCGTTCAGGACGCCGACCTCGTACGCCGTCGGGAGGATGTCGGCGAGGAACAGCACGTCCTCGTCGTCGAGCTCCTCCGGCACCTTGTAGACCGAGGTGTCTGCGAACGGGACACGTGCAAGCTCGGCCTGCAATCCGTCGATCGTGTGGCCGAAGATCCACCCGCCGCCGCCGGTGCAGAGGCCGTAGTGGCCTTCCTTGCAGAACCGGCAGCGCCCGCACGACGTGATGCACGAGACGAGCACATGATCGCCTGGCGCGACAGTCGTTACCGCGGCACCGACCTCGACGACCGTGCCAACTGCCTCGTGGCCCAGGATCGTCCCAGGCGCCACCTCGGGCACGTCGCCCTTCAGAATGTGCAGATCCGTCCCGCAGATCGTGGCGGAGTCGATCCGCACGATCGCATCGGTCGGGTCCTGGATGATCGGGTCCGGAACGACATCCCACGACCGTTCGCCGGGCCCGTGATAGACGAGAGCTTTCATCTTTCTCCTCCTCTCTCTTGCCTCGATCGTCCGTCGGGAGCGCCCGCGGGGCATCAGTAAGAACCCCGATTCGCATTGCGCCTCCGCCGCCCTACCCGCTCGACTGCGACCCAGTAGGACAGTCGAGAACGCCGCTGGCTGCCGAAGCTCGACGCATCGAGCTGCTTGTTGCCTAGATTGGGAGACGCAAACGATCCCGGCGTGACTTCGGTTGCGACCTCGCGGCGTTCTCGACCCAGCGCAGCGACGACGAATCGACCTTGATGACGCCTGGAGTCTGGGCGACGACCCGCGTCAGCGCTTCGACCGATTCGCGGCTCCGCAGCTCGCCGGCCAGCCGAACCGTGTCATTCTCGATGGTTGCCTCGACCTGCGAAGGGGCGTTGTCGAGCGCGAGGAACACGTCGATCTGCTCGTGAACATCGGCGATCACCTCTTCATCCGGGCGGCCGAATGCGCGGACGAGATCGGATCTCGTGACGATGCCGACGAGCCGATCGTTCGTGACAACCGGGAGCCTGTCGACTCCCCGTCCGATCATCGCCCGCGCCGCCGTCGCGATGGAGAAGAAGGCGGGTACCGTGACTGCCGGGCTCGTCATTGCCTCGCCGGCTGTGCGCGCGTTGACTTTGCTGCGGTCCTCCCGCGTCGCAGGACGCACCAGGCGCGCGAACAGGCCCGTGCGCTGAGGGATCAGACCCCGCTCTTTGAGGATCAGATCCGATTCGGAGATCACACCGACGACGTCGCCGCCGGAGGTCACGACGGGAACGCCAGAGATCCGATGATCGATGAGGGTCTGCGCCACGACCTTCAGCGGCGTCTCCGGCTGCACGGTCACAACATCAGAGGTCATGATGTCTGACACCTTCATGGCTACTCCCTTCTCGAACGACTCGAATTGGCCAACCACCAGTCGCGAGCCCGCGGCTTTGCGGGTCTTAGACTGGTCTCCGTATCGACAGGGTGCGCTCGGGAGACCTGCGTTGCATCCGCGAACTCCCCGATCCAGCTGTGGTACTCCGCCGCCGAGGCGCCTGCGCTTCCCGAGCTCTCAGTCATCGTGGTTCACGGCTCATGGGGCGGTTAGCACGCGCACGCGGCCTGCGTCAGGGCATACAGCAATGTGCGTCGCCGAACGGCCGCCAAGAAGCATCCGACCCGCTCGCGCGGGCCGAACGCGGCGAACATCCGTCGAGGCGATCAGACTGTAACGGGAACCGGTACGAGCACCCGCTGTGCGAGGTCTACCAGACGAGTCGCATAGCCCCACTCGTTGTCGTACCAGGTGACAAGCGACACCTGGGTCTCGCCGGCGACGATCGTCATCCCCGCGTCCAGGACACTGGAGTAGCTCGACTTGATGACGTCGGACGAGACGATGGGCTCCTCGGTGTACTGCAGGATCCCGAGCAAGTCGGGAGTCGCGGCAGCTTCGGCGAAGAGCTCGTTGACCCTTGCCACCGTGGTTGGACTCTCGACCTCGGCAGTGAGTTGCACCATCGACCCCGTCAGCACCGGCACGCGCGCGGCGAAGCCTTCCAGCCGTCCGGCGAGCTCAGGGATGACAAGCCCGATTGCAGTTGCCGCTCCGGTCGACGTCGGCACGATGTTCGCCCCAGCCGCCCGAGCGCGGCGAAGGTCCTTGTGCGGGAGGTCGACAAGGCGCTGGTCGCCCGTGTACGCATGCACGGTCGTCATGACTCCGTGCTGGATGCCGAGGCCCCGGTGCAGCACGCTGGCGGCAGGGGCAAGGCAGTTCGTCGTGCACGAGGCATTCGAGACGACGTCGTGCGTATCCGGGTCGTACGTGTCGAAGTTCACCCCGAGGACGAGCGTTGCGTCGACGTTCTTGCCCGGCGCCGAAATGATCACTTTCGTCGCACCCGCGTCGATGTGCCCGGCTGCGCCGTCACGGCTACGGAACTTGCCGGTGCATTCGAGCACGACCTCCGCGCCAACGCTCGTCCACGGGAGATCGGCAGGACTCTCGAGGTGGAACACGGGAATCTGCCTGCCGTCCACGACGAGCGAGTCCCCGTCCACCACCACTTCAGCGGGAAACGGCCCATACACAGTGTCGTGGCGCAGGAGGTGCGCGAGCGTCTCGGTCTCGGCAAGATCGTTGATGCCGACCCAGTCGATCTCGTTCCCGTTCTCGAACGCGGAGCGCAACGCGCAGCGTCCGATGCGGCCGAAGCCATTGATCCCAACCTGAACGGTCATCCTGGGCCTCCCTCGCTGAATTACCTCCAGCTTCCAGCCGAACCACAAGTGACGCACCCGGGTTTTTCCGCATGAGGACTCGGTGCGTTCGCCGATTCCGCAGGGCGTCGAGGCGCGCAGGATCTGGGTAAGCCGCCAGCCGACTGAAGGAGGCGCACAATGTACGAGACCATCCTCTGGGCAACCGATGCTTCACCGGTCTCGGATGGCGCACTCGCCGAGGCTGTCAAGCTGTTGCAGCCCGATGGGCATCTCATCGCGTTCCATTGCGACGAAAGGTTCATCGGCGGCCGCTTGGCTAGCATGCCGCTCGTCTCGGACGAATTCGATCGCCTGTCCAAGCTGCGGACGCAGGTGGAGACGCTTCGGGCCGACGGCATCGATGCCAGGCTCGAGATCGAAGTCACCCGCCACCAAGTGGTCGGTGAGATCGCGAAGGCGGCCGAGCACTATGGCGCCGAAGCGATCGTTTGCGGAACACGCGGGTTCGGTGTGGCCGGGGGCGTGATCGCGGGCAGCGTCGCGATGCGGCTCCCCCACGTCGCTGATTGCCCGGTGATCGTCGTGTCGGAGAAGGCCGGCCGGCGCGCCGCTCTTACGACCGCATAGGAGCGGTTTCCTCGGCAGGCGACCGTGGTTCGCGGGCAGCGCCGGCAAGCCGTCGCTGCATGGCGTAACCCCCGCAGCCGCGTAACGGGTTTCCCCCGATGCGGGCCGAACTGGGCGCGACGAGAGTGACGGCATGACCACCGCAACGAATTCACTCGGACTCATCGTCGCAACCCTCGTCATGCTCCTCGCGGGGATGCAGAAGAAACGACTCGAGTGGAGACCCCGCGATCGCTCATGGCCGCGGAAACGCAAGCTTACGAAGACCGGACGGAGGGCCGACACATGACGACGGCATTCGAGCAGGCAGCCAAGCCCACAGCGACACGCCTTGCGACAGTCGCCGACGTGATGACACCGGGCGTGATTCATTGCGCGCCCGAGACGCCGCTCCGCAACGTCGCTCGGCTGATGGCTGAGAACCATGTCCACGCCGTGTACGTGTTCGACTACGGATTCGAGGACGACGAAGCTGCGCAGATGTGGGGCCTCGTGTCGGATCTCGACCTCGTCGCGGCACTCCCCGTCATCGACGAGCGCACTGCCGGGAACAGCGCCGTCACGCCGCTCGTCACCGTGTCGCTCTACGAGCGGCTCGACCGGGCAGCGCAGCTGATGGCCGAATCTGCGAACGCACACCTCGGGGTGATCGACCCGAGCACCGGCAGACCGGCCGGCGTGCTCTCGACACTCGACATTGCGCGCGTGGTCGCCGCAGACGGGGCGTCGACCACGCCTCCCGGAGCTGATGATGTCGGCACAGGTCGCTGAGCGACGGCACCCAGCCGACCTCGAGCTGATCGCCAACGGCTGGCAGCGCGCGCTCGACGCCGACTACCGGGCGCTCAACGCGGTCGAGGGAATCCTCCCGAGCGGGGTCATCTCCGCGAAGCGGTACAGCCTCGCCCGAGAGCGTCAGGACACTGAGCTGCTGCTCGCAAGACTGGCACACACAACCGGAGCCCATCCGGTCCCGTGGTTGGCTGCCCTTCCCGTGACGAATCATGTGTTGGGGCTGCCGGACACGATCGAAGGCTGCATCTTCGATCTCGACGGCGTGCTCACGGACAGCGGTCTTCTGCACGCCCACGCGTGGGCGGAGACGTTCGATCCGCTACTGCAGGAACTGGCCGAGAAGACCGGATGGCAGTTCATCCCGTTCGACCGCGACCGGGACTACCGCGATTACCTCGACGGAAGGCCGAGGCTCGAGGGAGTGCACGCGTTTCTCGCCAGTCGCGGGATCCGCCTGCCGGAGGGTCGGACCCGAGGACCCGGCGCAGACCGAAACTGCCTACGGACTCGCCCGGCGCAAGAGCGAGCTGCTGACACGGGAGCTCAGCGCCCATGGCGTGACGCCGCTGGACGGCGCGCGGCGCTATCTCGAAGCTGCAGGACGCGCCGGCCTGGAGCGCGCCGTCGTGTCCGCGAGCACGCGGACGCTGCCCATGCTGGAGCTCGCCGGCCTCGACACCCTGGTGGAGGAACGTGTGGACGCAGCAGCGATCCAGAACGAAGGACTTCGTGCCCGTCCAGCACCGGACCTCCTCCTGACGGCGTGCGACAGGCTCGGCCTCAGGCCTGAGGCGGCTGTGACGTTTACCCACAGCCCGGCCGGGGTCGCCGCGGGGCACGCAGCAGGGTTGATGGTCGTCGGCGTCGGGCGGAACCACAGCGCCGAACTGCTCGGCGGCTTCGGAGCCGACCAGGTCGTCGGGTCGCTCGGCGCGCTGCTCGACGGGCGCATCCTCGCCCTCCGGTAGCGCGATTCGTCCCAATCCGGACTGCGGGATTCCCGCAATCAGGTTCCGGTTGACGCCCGATGGCATCGGGCTCCAAGCCGTCGAAGCTACGCAAATTACATGGTCGGGCTACGGACCTCGGCCGCAATGAAGGGAGTGGAGATGCGCAAGCTATTCGAGATCGGAGGTGTCGCAGCGACGGTCGTGCTGATCGTCTTCGGCATCGCCTCGATCGTCATGGGCGTCAACGGACGCAACACCGTCCAGGACAGCATCAAGCAGGAGCAGATCGTCGGCACGCCCGACATGAACAAGACCGCGATCGCAGCCGAGGCCAAGAAGGCCGGCCTCCCGGCTTCGATCAAGCTTCCGACCGCCGACATCGCCGGCAAGCCGATCAACACCGGTGCGCGGGCACGCGACTTCGCGACGTACATGCGGATTCACGCGCTCGAGGCGACGGGCGGCGTTCCCTACGCCCAGCTGCCGCGCTACGCAACCGCTGACGGCAAGGGCACCAACGACCAGACCAAGGCGCTGACGCAGAACGGTCAGCCGGTCGACAACCCGATCCGGAACGTCTGGATCACGGAGACAGCGCTCTCGACCGCGCTCAACGCGAGCTACCTGGCCGAGAACGTTGCCCTCTTCGGAATCGTCGTCGGGGTCGCGCTCCTCCTGACCGGGATCGGCTTCGGCGTCCTGGTGGTCGGTGGATCGCTTCGCGGACGCGACGAGTCATTCCAGCTCTTCGGCAAGCGCACACCGGAGACAGCGGGAACGAAGGCCGTTCCCGCTGCTTGACACGCTGCGCATCTCCGGGGCAGGCCGCACCAGCGGCCTGCCCCCTAAGACACAGGAGCAGGACTGATGAAGCTCGCACTGGTCACACTCGTCGCTCTCGCAGTCGCGGGATCGGCTCTTGCCGCACCCCGAGCAGCGACGCTGACGATTCGCCACCAGACTCACGGCTGCCACAGCTGGTCGCTCGACGGAAAGTCGTGGAACCCCACGCAGAAGCTGAGCCTCGCCACCGGCGGCAAGGTGACCGTCGTCGACAACGACGTCATGCCCCACTCATTGATTCAGCTCAGCGGCCCCAAAGCCTCCCTCACCGGAGCAGCCATGAAGCACATGGGCGCAGCCGCCAAGATCACCTTCCCGGCCAAGGGCACCTACGTCTTCAAGACGCGGGCCGGCGAGGACTACATGCAAGGCGTCAAGACGACCGGTGAAGACAACGTTCTCCGGCTCGTCGTCACGGTCTCGTAATGCTGGGCGTCCGCCACACCGGTCGCGTCGCCTGGAGACGCAAACACGCCAGCCGGCACTACCTGGGCTATGTGCTCGTCACCGACGACGCGATCCGGCTGGCCGGCGACGAGAACGAGACTGGCATCCACGCCGTCCTCTCCATCCCTCCGACGGCGATCGAGGGGACTCGCGTCGGACGGGGGCCAAGCGAGCAGGTCGTCGGCGAGCAGGCTGTCGTCATCGAGCTCGCCGACAACGACCCGATCTACCTCCGCCCGATCGGGACCGGCCCCCTCGGGCTCGACGACCTCGCCCGAAGGTTGAGCTTCGCCTCCAACGACGCCGCCGCCGCATCTCCGTAGATTCGGTCCACGGCAGCCGAACGCGGTTGGCCGGTCTCATGGCGGTGGGTCAGTCGCCGAGCTGGCCGTGCTCGATCGCGTAGCGGACGAGTTCGGCCCGGGTCTCGAGCTGCAGCTTCTGCATGATGTGGGCCCGGTGCGTCTCGGCGGTGCGCACCGAGATGTACAGCTGCTTGGCGATCTCCTGGTTCGTGTGACCGAGCGCCAGGAGCTTCAGGACCTCGCGCTCTCGATCCGAGAGCGGGTCGGCATCCGCAGCCGCCCGCGAAGCAGCATCCGCAGCGACCATGCGCGCGCCGAGCACCGGATGCACGTACCTGCCGCCGGCGGCAACCTGCCTGATCGCCTCGACAACCTCCGTATCCACGGCTTCCTTGAGCACGTATCCGCTCGCACCGACTGCGAACGCTTCGCGCACGTAGTTGGGGTCGTCTTGCATGGAGAGCACGAGAATTTTGGCCTGGGGTGCTTCGTGCAGGAGCTTCGGGACGGCCTCGATGCCGCTCTCGCCGGGCATCACGACGTCGAGCAGGATCACGTCCGGCTTCTGCGCGCGCACCTCGAACACCGCTTCACGCGCATCTCCGGCTTCGCCGACGACCTCGAGATCGCTCTCGCCGCCGAGCAGCAGGCGCAGGCCGGTTCGGACGACCGCGTGGTCGTCGACGACGACGATTCGGATCACGTCAGTGGAACCTCGGCGACGAGGGTCGTGCCGGAAGCGGGATCCGATTCCACGAGGAGCCGTCCGTCGAGCAGCGTCAGGCGCTCGCGCATTCCGGCCAGCCCGATCCCGCCGCGCTTCTCGTCCTCGATGCTGAAACCACCGCCGTCGTCCTCGACGACGGCGGTCGCCGACGAGTCGCGCCGGACGAGCAGGACGCTGACGCGTCGCGCGCCCGCATGCCGGGCGATGTTCGTCAGTGCCTCCTGGATCACCCGATACAGAGTCGTCTCGACCTCGGACGGCAGGCGTCGCTCGCCGAGGCGAGACTCTAGCTCGACGGAGATCCCGGTCGACGACCTGAACGTCTCGACCAGCCGCTCGACGGCCGGCACCAGGCCGAAGTCGTCGAGCGCCTTGGGCCGAAGCTCGACCGCGAGGCGCCGAACGTCCTGCAGGGTGCCGACGACCAGCTCGCGCAGATCGCGGAGCGCCGCCGGGATGTCCTCCGCGTCCTCGACCGCCTTCAGCCCGAGCAGGACCGAGGTCAGCGCCTGTCCGGTCTCGTCGTGAAGCTCACGTGCGAGCCTGCGCCGCTCGAGCTCCTGGCCTTCGATGAGCCGGCGGAGGGAGTCGCGCTGCACTCGCCGCGAGAGGTCGACCGCGACCGTGGCACGCTGGGCGAAGTGCTCCGCGAGACGAAGATCGGCACTCGAGAACCGTGGGTCCCGATTGAGCTTGTCGTGTGCGAAGACAATTCCGATCGCGCCTTCCGCCGCCACGAGAGGGACATAGAGCCCGGTGACTGCCGCGAACTTTCGTGCGACCTCCTGCACGACCTCGGGGTCGTCGATGATCGCGTCGACTCGTTCGCTGCGACCCCGCGCGAGGACGTGGCCAATCTTCGACTCATGAGGGATCACCGCGTGACGCAACGTCTCGGCGCCTTCCCCAGCGATCGCCTCGATCCGTAGAGCTTCCGCGACGGGTAGCGCAATCGCGACGACTCGGGCGTCAATGAGCTCGCGGAGCCGCTCGACGACCAAGTCCAGCAGCTTCGGCAGGTCGAGCTCGCCGACGAGCGCCTCGCTGATCTCCTGCATCGACTCGAGCTGGCGGGACCAGCCTGTCGCGGACTCGTACAGCCGAGCGTTCTCGATGGCGACCGCAGCCTGCGCCGAGAGCAAGGTCACGAGCTCCTCGTCGTCGTCGTCGAACTCGGCTCCGTGGTCCTTCTCGGTCAAGTAGAGATTGCCGTACGCGACGCCCCGCAGCATGATCGGCGTTCCGAGGAAGGTCTTCATCGGAGGATGGCCTGGAGGGAAGCCGACCGATCTAGGATCCTCGGCGATCGAGCGCAAGCGAAGGGTTCGCGCGTCACTCATCAGCGCGCCGAGGACGCCGCGACCTCGCGGCAGGTCGCCGATGCGTGCGCGCGTCTCATCGTCGACTCCGTGTGTGACGAAACGCTCGAGACTGGTTCCGGTCGGGTCGATCACGCCGAGAGCCGCATAGCGCGCTCCTGTGACCAACGCTGCAGCTTCGACGATCCGTTGCAGGACGATGTCGAGCGAAAGCTCGGAGCTGATCGCGATACCGGTCTGCAGCAGTGCGCGGAGCCGATCACCTTCCTGGGTCGTCACGCGCAGAATAGTCCCACAAGCTGCTCGGTCAGCTCACCACGTCTTCTTGGTGTCGGGCGGGGAATAGGGCGCGATCCTGATTCGCATGTCGACAGCAACGCAACCGGCCGGCCCGGCGAGAACCGGGTTGAGATCGAGCTCTGCGATCTCGGGGAAGTCGACTGCGAGGCGTGAGAGCCGATGCAGTAGGTCTTCGAGAGCGACAAGATCGGCGGCGGGAGCCCCGCGCCACCCGTCGACGAGCCTGGCCGCCTTGCCGGTGCCGAGCAGCTCCTTTGCATCTACGTCCGTCAGCGGCGCGAGCGCGAAGTTGGCCGAGCCGATGAGTTCTGCGAGCACGCCACCGGGGCCAAAGGCGACCACCGGGCCGAAGACCGGATCCTGGATGATCCCGGCAAGCAGCTCGGTCCCCTCGGTGACGTACTGCTGAACGACCACAGGCCCGTCCATCCGCGCGGCGGCGCGCCGTACGTCGTCGGCGGAACGAAGGTCGAGCGCCACCCCGCCGCTCTCGGTCTTGTGCGCACCGGCAAGGGCGGTCTTCACGACCACGGGAAGACCGAGCTCGATCGCAGCCGAAGCGGCGTCCTCCGGCGTCGCGGCGTGCCGCTCGGAGACGACCGGGATGCCGTAGCACTCGAGGAGCTCGTGAGCAGCATCGGCGTCGAGCCATCCCGCCGCCGACTGGACGATGCTCCGGGCCCGAGGGCCGTCGATGTCCAACTCCGGCGTCGTGCCGGCGGGCCGTCGCAGCCACTCCGCCCGTTGAGCAGCAAGCCCGAGTGCACGGGCCGCAGACTCCGGGTACTCGAAGCCGCCGCTGCCGGACCCGTCTGCGCTCATCACGACCGGCAGGAGCGGTTTCGGCGATGCCCCCGCGATCCGCTCTAGAACAGCGACGACCGCGCGTGGATCCTCGACGACCGGCGGCACGAACAACGCGATCACCGCATCGACATTGGGATCGGCCAGCACGAGCGGCAGCGCGTTCTCATACGTCGAGGCGTTGGCGGAGCCAAGCAGGTCGACCGGGTTCGCCAGGCTCGCCTCCTTCGGGGTGACCCCGGACAATGAGGAGCGCGTATCGCTGCTCAATTGTGGAAGCAACAGTCCTGCGCCCTCGCAGGCGTCCGCGCAGAGAATCCCCAGACCGCCGGCGTTGGTGACGACCGCGACCCGGTTTCCCGCAGGCGGCGGCACCGTGGTCAGGACGACGGCGGTGTCGAGGAGCTCCTGCAGGGTTGCGGCGCGCAGAACACCCGCCTTGTGGAAGAGCGCGTCGACGACGGTGTCGGAGCCCGCAAGCGCTGCCGTGTGCGACGAGGCCGCACGTGCACCGGCCGTGCTCGTCCCGCTTCGCATCGCGAGGATCGGCTTCGAGCGTGCGACCCTACCTGCGACGCGCGCGAACTTCCGCGGGTTCCCGAAGGACTCGAGATAGAGCAGCACGGCGTCCGTCGCGGTGTCGTCCTCCCAGTACTCGAGGAGATCGTTCGACGAGACGTCGGCCTTGTTGCCGATCGAGACGAAAGCCGACAGACCGAGGCCTCGGGCGTCGGCTTGCTCGAGCAACGCGAGACCAAGCGCACCGCTCTGGGATGAGAAGGCGATCCGGCCGACTGGAAACGCGCGTCGCGCGAAGGTCGCGTTGAGGCGCGTCGCGGCGGAAGCGATTCCGAGACAGTTCGGGCCGACCAGGCGCGCGCCGTACTGACGGACGAGCGCAAGCAGTTCCTCCTGGCGGGCGCGTCCCTGGGAGCCGGTTTCGGCGAAGCCGGCCGATATCACACACAGCGCCCTGGTGCCTGTCTGCAATGCCGATCGAACGGCTTCGAGCACCTGATCGCCCGGCACGCAGACGACCGCAAGATCGATCGGCGCCCCGATCTCGTCGACCGACCTGAAGCCACGCACCCCTCCGACCGGGTCGCCTTTCGGGTTGACCGGGTATGCCGCGCCTGTGTAGTCGCCCGCAATCACGTTTCGGAAGAGCTCCCCGCCGATCGAACCGCGCCGCGCGGACGCGCCGATCACGGCGACCGAGCCGGGCTCGAAGAACAGCCCCAACGAGGCGGCGACGGCGGAGTGGTCCCGCTCGGCGATTCGATCGAGGACGACTGCCGACGGCGTCAGCTCGAACTCGACCTCGACCACACCGTCGATCGCGCGACGCGTGACCTCGAATCCGGTGTCGCCGAAGACGCGCAGCATCGCCATGTTCTCCGGAAGCACCTGGGCAACAAAGCGCTCGACACCCTCTTGCCGGGCACGAACTGCAAGGCGCTCGAGCAGCCGGCTGCCGATCCCGCGCCGCTGCATGCTGTCTGCAACCGCGAAGGCAACCTCCGCGCGCGACGGATCGCGAAGCCGGACGTACGTACCGATGGCGACGACTCTCGCCGACCCGCTGCTATCGACCAGTTCGCCGACGAGGGACAGCGACTCCACGCCGTCGCCGTCGAGGAACGGCGCGACGAGATGGCCGTCCACCCTGACAGCCCCCTGGAACCGCAGGTGGCGTGCCTCCGGAGAGAGCAGTTCGAAGAAGTCGACCAGCGCCTGCTCGTCGTCGGCCGTCGTCGCCCGGAGGCGGAGTGTCGAGCCGTCCCGCAGAACGACGTCTTCGCGTGCGGCTTCCACGATCACTCCGCCACCTTCGCGCCGTCGGACGCGGCTTTCATCCGCCGCCGACCGTCGCGTCGATACGGAGAACTACCGATTCCAGATCGATGGGCACCCCGATTCCCCGTCACGCACCGGGACGGACGATGGAGATGTCGAAACGAGGAGGCTGTCATGAACGTCAAGCCCATTCTGCTCGCAACAGATGGCTCTCCGTCCGCCGCCGAGGCGACGCTGGAAGCGATCGAGCTTGCCAGGGCATTCGACACGTCTCTGGTTGTGATCTCAGTGGAACACCCACCGCTGCTGGCGGGAACCGGCTTCTACGGCTACGGCGAGCTCCTCGGCGAGATCCGGAAGGTCGAGAACGAGCGTATCGAGGCAGCACTGTCTCAGACGATGGCCGTCGCAGCCGAGGCCGGCATCTCCTGCGAAGGCATTCATGGCGGCGACGACGCATCAGTCGCCGACCAGATCTGCCGCCTCGCGGCAGCGCGTAAGGCGCGCATGATCGTGGTCGGCGCTCACGGTTGGGGCGCGATGCGCCGCGTGCTGCATGGGAGCGTTTCGACTGCCGTCGTGCACCTGGCGCGCTGCCCGGTGCTCGTCGTCCCGTCAGGAGCGATCCAGAGCCACGAATTGGCGATGCAGCCGGCCGATCTCGTCCACGCAGGACAGGGGGCGTGAATACGGGTCTCAGATGACCGTCCTCGTCGCACCTCCTTCGCCGACACGGCGAAGGAGGTGTTCGACAGCGCCGGTCAGGCTGGAGGTTGCCAGGTTGCTGGGGCGACGACGCCAAGTGATCGGTGAATCCCGCCGCACGGCGCCGTTGTTGGATAGTTCGAGGCGCGATGAGCCTCCTCTTGGCAGGGCTGATCATCTTCGGCGTCACCGCAGTGTCGATCGCGGCGATGCTGCTCGTCCGCCGAGGAGCCCCGGAGGGCAGCTACTTCGAGGACGGAGATCGCGCGTCGGGGGTCTTCGGCGTCCTCGCCACCGGCTTCGCGGTCCTGATCGGCTTCGTCGTCTTCCTGGCCTTCGAGAGCTTCGACACGTCACGCAGCGGCGCTGAGGCAGAGGCGCGGATCGTGGTGCAGCAGTACGAGACGGCGCAGTTCCTACCGGTCGCCGTGCGGTCGGAGCTCTCCGGCGATCTCGTCTGCTACGCACGAACTGTCATCTACCAGGAGTGGCCGGAGATGGAATCGCAGACGCTCGGCAACTCGATCAACCCGTGGGGAGTGACGATGCTGCGCACCCTGAGGACGGCGGAGCCACGTTCGGTGTCCGAGCAGACGGCCTACAGCAAGTGGTTCGATCAGCGGTCGGACCGGGAGGACGGACGCGCCGACCGCACCCATGGCGCCGAGGGAGTGATTCCAGTGCCCGTCTGGATCGTCCTCTTCATCGCCTCCGGGACGATCTTCGTCTACATGCTGTTCTTCGCCGACAGCGCGGAACGAAAGATCGTGCAGGCGACGATGATCGGCGGCGTCGCGGTCGTGGTCACCTCGACGCTGCTTCTGCTGTGGTTCCTCGACAACCCGTACCACAAAGGGGTGGGCGGTCTGCGTCCGGTGGCGATGGAGCGCACGCTCACGCTCCTCCGTCAGGAGCAGGCTCTGAGCGGCGGCAAGATCGTCATCCCGTGCGACGCGCACGGGAAGGCGCAGCACGCCTGAGCAGAGGAGACGGAATCGCCGGGGCGAACGCGGCGCCGATGGAAGACGAGACTCGCGTAGAGCGCTGGCTCGACAGCGCCCTTGGCCGCGCCCAGACGCCGCGCGGCGGTGCGGCGGTCATCGCCATCGTCACGACCCTCGCGACGGTCGCCTCGGGGCTGCTCATGAGGTCGATCGACCACAAGGACTTCACCACGCTCGGCCAGGGGCTCTGGTGGGCGGTCCAGACGGTCACGACGGTGGGTTACGGCGACAAGGTCCCGACCAACACCGCCGGGCGGCTCGTGGCCTCACTCGTGATGCTGCTCGGGCTTGCCTTCCTGGCCGTGATCACGGCCGCGATCACGAGCACGTTCGTCGCGCGGGCCACCGCCCAGCAAACCAAGCGAATCGGCGTCGCCCCGGCCACCGAGCACGACGTACGCGAGGTCCAGGAGCGGCTCGACCGCATCGAGGCCCTGCTACGCGAACGGGCCTGACCGCAGCCAGTCTCGATCCGCCTGACGACGGATGACGGAGGCCGGCCTGGCTAACTTCGGACTGTTTGGGGTTGTCACCCGCGGGGCGGCGAGGGCCAGGCAGTGGCCCTCGCCGCCTATGGAGTCGGCCGGTGCGTAGTCAGTTGTCGTCGGTGCCGCGGGGTTGCCAGCCGGGCACGAACTGTGTGTTGGTGCCGCCGGTGAGCGCGTGCTGGTCGCTGCCGTCGGCGTTCATCAGGTAGACGAGCCGCGTGCCGGTGCGGTCGCTGAGGAAGGCGATCTGGCTGCCGTCGGGCGACCAGGCGGCTCCGAACTCGACGGAGGGGTCGTTGCTGACGTCGTGCTGGTCGCTGCCGTTGGCGTTCATGACGAAGATGTCGCCGTTCCCTGCGGCGGTGTCGTGGTAGGCGATCTTCGAGCCGTCCGGGCTCCAGTCGGGAAGCTGGTCGTGCACGAACGGGTCGAAGGTGAGCTGTGTCTGGTCGGAACCGTCGGCTTTCATCACCCAGACCTGCTCGATGGCGGTGCGCGTGCTCGTGAACGCGATCTTCGTGCCGTCCGGAGACCACGCCGGGAGCGCGTTGTCCCCGCTGTTCTCGGTCAGTTGCTGGAGCCCGGATCCGTCGGCGTTGACGACGAAGATCTCGCTGTGAACGTCGCCTCCGACGCCGCTCGCGTAGAAGGCGATCTTGGATCCGTCGGGCGAATAGTCGGGGAACAAGGAGCGCGCGTTCAGGTGTGTGATCTGGTGCTTCTTGGTGCCGTTCTGCTTCATCGCCCAGATCTCGAACGGCCCGCTCTGCGCACTGCAGTAGGCGATGTTCTTGCCATTGGGCGAGTAGCCCGGACAGGCTTCGAAGCTGGCGTCGTCGGTGAGGCGGCGGACGTCGTTGCCGTTCGGCAGCGCCGAGTAGACGTCGACGTTGCCGCCAACGGTCATCGCGAATGACAATCGGCCGTTGTTCGAGCCGGGGTAGGTGGCGCGTGCCGTGCCGGAACCGGCGACGAGGGCGATCAAGGCTGCCGCAGCCGCGACGGTCAACAGAATCGTGCGTCTGTTCATCATTCCTCCTTCGAGTGGACTGGTGCGTTGGTGGCCCGCCGGTCGAGCGCACGCCAGGCGACCTTCACGTGCGGCTGGTCGGTCGCGATCGTGAAGCGCCCGTCGACGAACTCCGCGGCGATCGCGGCTTTGATGCCGTGTGCGAACGGCCGCAACTCATATTGGAGGCTGCCGTGCAGTTCCCCGTCCGACGACGGCGGGAGAGCAACAGTGGCGTAGCCTCGCGCGTCGGTCCACACCTCGCCGCTGTAGGCGACCGGGTCGTCGCGCCTGTTGTCGGTGCGAGCCATTCACCGAAGCGTGCGCGGCGGCGATAACGGACCGGCTACGAGGCGATAAAGGTCAAGGCTCGCGCTCTTTATTTCTCGGGTCCCAGGCGTTACAAGGGCTTGTGGAGTTCCGCATCCTGGGGCCGCTCGAAGTCCACGATGTTGACGGAAGCGTCCCGCTCGGCCCTGCGAAGGAGCGGGCCCTGCTCGCGGTCTTGCTCCTCCAGGCGAGCGCAGTCATCTCACGCGAGCGGCTGATCGGTGAGCTGTGGGGCGAGTCACCGCCACCTACCGCAGCCAAGGCGCTGAACGTTCACGTTTCCCAGCTGCGCAAGACGCTCGCTCGGAGCGGCGATGCTCCGATCGTCACCCGGGCACCGGGCTACGCGCTCGTGGTCGACGCCGAGTCAGTTGACTCGGCAAAGTTCGAGCGGCTCCTGGCGGAGGCTCGCACGCATCTTGTTGCCGGCGGGGACTTGGCTTCAGCCGCCGGACTCCTGCGCGAGGCGCTATCGCTCTGGCGCGGACCCGCCCTCGACGGAATCGAGCTCGAGGCAGGCGCGCGCGACGAAGTCGGCCGGCTCGAGCATCTCCGGCTTGCCGCACAGATGGACCGGATCGACTGCGATCTCGCACTTGGCCTGCACGAGCACGTGATCGGCGAGCTGACCGGCCTCTTGGGCGAGCACCCGCTGAGAGAGCGACTGCACGGCCAACTGATCCTTGCGCTGTACCGAGCCGGCCGGCAGGCTGACGCGCTGCAGGCTTACCGCGGGGCGCGAGAACAGCTCGTCGCCGAGCTCGGGATCGAGCCGAGTCCGGCGCTGCAGCGGCTCGAGCGGGCCATCCTCAATCATGACCCGGCGCTCGAGGCGCCTGCGGGCTTGACCCGCGCTGAGCGCGCGCCACCGCCGACTGTAAAGCGCCCGACGCTTGCGTCGCGATCGCCCGCCCATCTCTTCAGGCGTCGTTCGACGGCTTACGTTGCGGTCGTCCTCGTCGCAGGGCTCCTCGTCGCAGTAGCGATCGTCGCCTTGCGCGGCGGCCGTCACGCCGCCCGCTTCGACCTTGCACCGCGTTCGGTCGCCGAGATCGATACCCGCGACGTCGCCGTTGCCGATGACATCTCATTGTCGGGCACTCCTGGTCGAGTGGTCGAGAGCAATGCCGGAATCTGGGTTGCCAATAGCGCCGAAGGAACCGTGACACGAATCGACCCGACTACGGGGTCAGTCGTGCGGACCATCCCCGTCGGGAACGACGTGACCGACCTCGTGACGACACCAGACGCCATCTGGGCGCTCGCGGCGCAGGACAGCGAGCTCGTCCGGATCGACCCGTCGACGGACGGGATTGTCGCGCGGATCCACGTACTGGTGCGGCTCAGTCCACTCGGCGTCACTTCGATCCAGTCAGCTGGCCTCGCGGTCGGCAACTCGTTCGTCTACGTCAACGGGCTCAGCACGGTCTGGAAGGTCGACGAACGTACGAACAAAGTCGTCGGCAAGTTCGCGGAGGACGGCTTTTCCGAGTGTGCCCTTGTTGACGGGGCGCTCTGGACGGTGGACGTGCGATCGATCCCGTCGGCCGGCGCCTACCAGCTCGAACGACGGGATCTCGACACCAACAACGTCACCGGGACGCTCGGATTGACTGCTGACGTGGCCGGGGTCGTCGCGACGCCCGCAGGCATCTGGGTCGCCGAGACGAACGGCACGATCCTGCACCTGGATCCGACGGACGGCTCCCTCATCGGATCGACCGAGGTCGGCGGCCGCCCCAGCGCGATTGCGGTCGCGGGCGAGTCGATCTGGATCGCGGACTCGGCGGGCAATCGCCTCGTCCGCCTCGACAGCGAGACCGGCATGGTCACCGATCGCATCCAGCTGACGGCGGAACCTGGCGACCTTGTCGGCGACGGGACGACGCTCTGGCTGACGCTGCCCTACCCTGCGACGACCGCTACGACCGCCTCGTAGGTCTCGTCATGACGCTCGAGCCGGTGCGCGACAACTGCGCACCAGCGCGGTGCGAATCAGAGCTCTAAGGACGACTGGTGACGCCCTAGCCACAGCTTCCGACGACTATCGAACGCGCCGAGAACCCGCCGGGTGGGCGGGTTTCCGGCTCAAGAGGCGGAGGGGGAGGGATTTGAACCCTCGATCCGCCTAACGACGGATAACGGTTTTCGAGACCGCCGCATTCGACCGCTCTGCCACCCCTCCGATCGCGCGACAGGTTAGCGGGGCTAATCGTGAATGCGAGCGATGAGCTCTTCGCGCCTGAGCACCCGGACACGATGCGACGAGCGCGCCAGGCGCACGTCGTAGCCCGCGTCGCGCGGGAAGAGCACCTTGTCTCCCGGCTCCACCAGGGCCACGTCCGGGCCGACGGCGGCGACGATCCCGCTCCGGCACTGCGCCGCCTCGTTCGCGGGGACGATCAACCCGCTCGGCAGCTCCGACTCGTCGAGCGGCTCGAGGACGATGTAGTCGTCGAGTGGCTCCAGCGTCACGTCGGTCATCGAATGCCTGTCGAGCACCTCTTTCACGATACTCGCTTCATGCGCGTCGGTCGCGTCGACGTCCCCGTGACAAGCCCGGACAAGCCGTTCTTCCCCGAGCGCGGGCTGACGAAGCTCGACCTCGTCTCCTACTACGTCGACGTCGCGCCGCTCGCCCTCCCCCACGTCCGCCGCCGGCCGTTTCACATGAAGCGGTTCACGGACGGCGTCACCGGCGAGTTCTTCCACCAGAAGCGAGTGCCGAAGAACCACCCGAGCTACGTCGACGAGATCTTCGTCCAGTTTCCCAGTGGGCACTCGACGGTGTTCGCGGTTCTCGACGACGCGGCCGGGCTCGCGTGGGTGGCGAACCTCGGTTGCATCGAGCTGCACACGTGGCACTCCCGCGTGCCGGAGATCGAGAACCCCGACTACCTCCTGATCGATCTCGACCCGACGACCGACGGGCAATGGCCGCTCGTGCGCGAGATCGCCCTCGTCGTGCGCGACGTGATGGACGAGCTCGGGCTGCGCTCGTATCCCAAGACGTCGGGCGCAACAGGTCTGCACATCCTGGCGCCGATCAAGCGGGACGTGCTGTTCCCGGACGTGCGCCGGTTCGCGAAGGCGCTGGCCGAGGAGGTCGAACGGCGCATCGGCGACCAGTCCGTTGCGACGACCACGTGGCGTGTCGCAGATCGGGTCGGCGTCTTCGTCGACTTCGGCCAGAACGCGCGCGACCGCACGATCGCGTCGGCCTACTCGGTGCGGCCGACACCCGACGCGCGCGTGTCGGCGCCGCTCAACTGGGACGAGGTGGCGGCCGTCGAGCCCGAGACGTTCACGATCGAGACGATGCGCGGGCGCATCGCAGACGCCGGCGACCCGATGCAGGGCATGTGGCGCAGCCCTCCCTCGCTGCGCCGACGATTCGCGAAGCTCGGGCTCGAGCCCCCTACCGGCTGAACAGCGCCTCGACGCCGCCCGCCGTGGCGTCACGCGGCGGCCGCACCTCGAGCCACGTGCAGGCGGCGGGATCCTTGTCGTCGCGCCAGCGGATGAACTTCGTCCCGTGCCGGAACCGGTTGCCCTGCACCTTGTCGTACCGCACCTCGACGACGACCTCGGGACGCACGGCCGTCTGCTCCAGCTCGCCCGTGCCCCAGCGGTTCGGCTCCGAGAACCGCTGGTCCAGCGATTCGTCGAGGAGCGGCAGGACTCGTCTCGCGACCTCGTCGCGCATGCGCGCCCCGACGGCGCAGGAGCCGACGTAGTCGAGCCCGCCGTCGTCGCGATACAGACCGAGCAGCAACGTCGCGAGTGCGCTTCGGTCGGCCTTCCACCGAACGCCGATGACCACGCAGTCGGCGGTGCGGTGCTCCTTGATCTTGACGACCGCATCCCGCAGGCCCGGGACGGTACGGCGCGTCGAGCTTCTTGCCGATCACTCCGTCGAGGCCGAGCGCCTCGAACCGGTCGAGCCACGCGCGCGCGTCGGCCAGGTCGCGTGTCGCGGGAGAGATCCGGAACCCATCGAGCGCCTCGACGCGCGCCCGCCGCTCCGCGAGCGGCAGCTTCCAGACGGGCTCCGCGTCCCAGACCAGCACGTCGAAGACCACGAACTCGGCCGGGATCTCCGCGGAGAGCCTCCGGATCCTCGACTCCGCCGGATGGAGCCGCGTCTGCATCGCGTCGAAATCGAGCGCCCCGTCGCGCGCGATCACGATCTCGCCGTCGAGCGCCGAGTGCGGAGGCAGCAGGTCTCCGAGCGGGCGCAACTCCGGGAAGTAGCGCAGCAGCGGGCGCTCGTTGCGCGACCAGAGGGCGAGCTCGCCGCCCGCGTTCTCGAGCACGCCGCGGAACCCGTCCCACTTCGGCTCGTACTGCCAGCCGTCGCCTTCGGGCAGCTCGCGGACGAGCTCGGCTTCCATCGGCGGGAACGGGACCTCGGGCGCCGGCACGGATGCGAAGACTAGGCTTCCGCGATGAAGCGCGTCGCCGTCACCGGCATCGGCGCGGTGACGCCGCTCGGGCTCGACATCCCCTCGACCTGGCGCGCCGCGCAGGCCGGGGAGAGTGGGATCGACTGGATCTCGACGTTCGACACCGACGGCCTGCCGGTGCGGGTGGCGGCCGAGGTGAAGGGGTTCGACCCGACGCAGGTCGTGTCGCCGAAGGAGGCGCGGAAGCTCGAGCGGAACGTCCTGCTCGGCGTCGCGGCCGGACGCGAGGCACTGGCTGACGCCGGGCTGAACGGATTCGACCCGTCACGCGTCGGGATCATCTTCGGCTCCGCGATCGGCGGCGTTCCGGGCATCCTCGAGCAGGCGGACACGCTGCGCGAGCGCGGGCCCGAGCGTGTCTCTCCGAACTTCCTGCCGAACGTCCTCGTCGACACGGTGTCGGGCCAGCTCGCCATCTCGCTCGGGATCACCGGCCCGAACTACGCGGTCGTCTCGGCGTGCGCGACGGGCTCGCACGCGGTCGGCGAGGCGGCCGAGATGATCAAGCGGGGCGCCGCGGACGCAGTGCTCGCGGGCGGCACGGAGTCGTGCATCATCCCGCTGATCCTCGCCGGGTTCACCGCGATGCGCGGACTGGCCGCCGAGGACGAGCACCCACCGCGCGCGTCGCGGCCGTTCGACGCGACCCGCGCGGGCTTCGTGATGGCGGAAGGCGCGGGGGCGCTGCTGCTCGAGGACTGGGACCTCGCCGAGGCGCGCGGAGCCGACATCCACGCCGAGGTGCTCGGCTACGGCGCCTCGAACGACGGCCACAACCTGGCTCAGCCCGAGCCCGAGGCGACAGGCGTGGCGGCGATGATGCGCGGCTCGCTCGAGCGTGCGGGAGTCGAGCCGGCGCGGGTCGGCTACATCAACGCGCACGGCACCTCGACCCCGCTCGGCGACGCAGCGGAGACACGCGCGATCAAGGCGGTCTTCGGCGACCACGCCTACTCGCTCGCCGTCTCGTCGACGAAGTCGATGATGGGCCACACGTTCGGCGCCGCGGGCGCGATCGAGGCGATCATGTGCGTGCTCGCGCTGCGCGACGGCGTGCTGCCGCCGACGATCAACTATCGCGAGCCCGACCCGGAGTGCGATCTCGACTACGTGCCGAACGAGGCGCGCGCGGCGCGCGTCGACGTCGCCCTCTCGAACGCGATGGGGCTCGGCGGCCACAACGGCTGCGTCCTGCTCGGCCGCGCTGCATGAAGCTGACGCTCGTCCGTAACGCGACGCTGCTGCTCGAGACGAGCGAGGGGCTCGTGCTCGTCGATCCGATGCTGCGCGACGCCGGCACGACCCCGCCGATCGAGAACACGCCGAACCCGGTGCGTAACCCGCTCGTCGAGCTGCCGTTCCCTGCCGAGCAGGTCGTCAGCGGGCTCTCGTCCTGCATCGTCACGCACCTGCACGGCGACCACTTCGACGACGCGGCGGCCGGCCTGCTCCCGCTCGACCTGCCGATCCTGACGCAGCCGGAAAGCGCCTCCGCGCTCCGCGAGCGCGGCTTCATGCGGGTCTCGACCTCGCATGCGCGGTGGCCGATGACGCGGGGCCGGCACGGCACCGGCGAGCTCGGCGACCAGCTCGGGCCTGTCAGCGGCTGGATCGTGGATGGCGTCTACATCGCCGGCGACACGGTCTGGTGCGACGAGGTGGCCGACGCGCTCGCTCTGCACCGGCCGCGGGCGATTGTCGTGAACGCCGGCGGCGCGCGCTTCAACGAGGGAGACCCGATCGTGATGACGGTGGGCGACGTGCGCCGGGTTCGCGCCGCGACCGACGTGGCGGTCGTCGTCGTCCATCTGGAGGCGATGAACCACTGCCTCGAACGGCGCGACGCCTATCGCCAGGTCGAGGGCGTCCTCGTGCCCGACGACGGCGAATCGCTCAGTCTTTGAGCGCCCGAGGCAGCTCGTCGATCGACGCCAGCACGACGTCGGCCTCCGCCAGCGCGGCGCGGATCGGGCGGGAAGTGCGGATTCGGGAGCGCGAACACGCGCATGCCTGCGGCTTTCGCCGAGAGGATGCCGTTGTGGGAGTCCTCGACGGCCGCGCAGGCCGCGGCGTCGACCCCCAGGCGGCGCGCCGCCTCGAGGTAGACGTCCGGCGCGGGCTTGCCCCGTGCGACCTCCTCCGACGAGACGGCGTGGCGCACGACATCGCGCAGCCCCGCGGCCTCGAGGACGACGTCGATCAACTCCGGGTTGGACGACGAGGCGATCGCCACCGGCCACCGTTCCGCGACGGCACGGACTGCGTCGGCGGCTCCCGGAATCAGCGGCGGCGCCTCCGCGTAGCGGCTGAGCATTCGCTCGACGACCGCGGCGTTGATCTCCTGCGGCGTTCCGGGCACCCCGAGCTCGTCGGCCATGTAGCGCGACCATTCGAGCGAGCTCATGCCCATCATGTCGCGCGCCGCGCTCGGGCCGTAGTGGCCGCCTGTCTCCTCGGTGTACGCGAGCCGCACCTCGTCCCATACCTGCTCGGAGTCGACGATCACGCCGTCGAGGTCGAAGACGACGGCGGCGGTCACACGGACTTGTAGCCGTGGTGGAGGTAGACGAGCGACGTGGCTGACGGGCCTTCTTCGATCGTCAGGATCTCGGCGACGAAGAAGGTGTGGTCGCCGGTCCGGAACTCGTCGACCGTGCGCGCCGTCAGCCAGCCGACGGCACCGACGAGCAGACGCGGGTCGTCGTCGCGCACCTCGATCCCGTTCCAGAGCGCGATCGGCGGCACGCTGCGCGCGAAGTGCTGCGCGAGGTGCTCCTGGTCGCCCGAGAGCATCGACGCCGCCCACTCACCTGCATCGCGCAGCAACTCGTGGAGCGATGCCTCCAGTGCGATCGAGATGCCGACGAGGCGCGGCTCGAGCGAGAGCGAGAGGAGCGACGAAACCGTCAGACCGGCGCGGCGCCCGTCGACCTCGGCGACGACCACCGACACACCGGCGGGCCACCGCCGGAAGAGCGCACGCTGCTCGGCTCCCCGTTCTTGCACGGGTGCGAGCCTAGCCGTGCGTCAGTTAGCGCGGCACTGGCGGTCGCCGAGCTGCGAGATCTGCGCGTTGAACTCGGTGTCCAGCGACTTGTCGTAGACGCCGGCCGGGACGCCCTGCCACATGACGTCGGGCGTCACCCCCGGGCCCTCGACCGTCGCCCGGTAACGGGCGCCGTTGCCCGCCGGATGCCCGCTGTGCGGGTTGAACGAGTAACAGAAGACGCCGGTGCGGGTGTGCGTCAGGAAACTGTTCTCGCGCTTCCAGCCCTGGCCATAGGCCGAGTCGTAGGTATCGACATAGATGTTGCGGCCGAAGGTGTCGAGCGGCACGCCCGACGACGTCGACCGGAAGCCGAACACCGGCGAGTTGTCGTACGTGAACGTGCCGAAGAGGTGATCCCACTGGTGCCACGCCCAGTCGGTCTGGATCTGCAGCACCGGCAGCGAGCCTGTCCAGTGCGAGAGCCTCAGCTCCCAGGAACCCTGGATCCCCGACGGCGTGACGCCGTAGTTCGGCAGCCCGCGCTGCCACGCCTGCAGCGCCCAGAACGAGCCGTCGGGCGCGGTGCACGCCGCCACTTTCCACGCGAGCGCCGGCCCGGTGTACGGGCGGCACTTGTTCGTGAACGTCTTCCAGTAGTTGCGCCGGTACTTGCCCCAGCCGCCCGCGTAGTCGAGCCTGAACGAGACCTGCGGACGTGTGAGCGTCGGCGCAATCGCGTTCTTGGCGGCCCACGCGAGCACGTGCTTGTGCTTGCCGGCCGCCGTGTAGGTGAGCAGCGCCTCGCCCTTCGCGTTGACCTTCAGCGTCACCCCGTGCGCGTTGCGGTCGATGAGATCGGACGCGCTGGCAGTCGACGCGGCGACCGACAGGGCCGCGATGACCGAGAAGACGAATACGACGCGCCGCAACGTGATGATCCTGTTTCTCCCGAGAACGATGGCTTGGTGCGGGTTTCGGCTCTGTACCCGTCGGACTCGACCCCTGAAACGAGGGACAGCTTGGTAGGTTCGCGCTCCGTGACACGGCGCGACCGGATCGAGCTGGCCCTGACCGCCGTCGCGGTCGGGCTCGCGGCGCTCTGTCATTTCACGGGCTTCGAAGCCGTCGTCACGTTCATCGTCGCGGCGGTGGCGCTCGCCCTGCTCGCCCGCCTCGTCGGCACCGCCACCGAGCAGCTCGGCTCGCGGCTCGGCTCGGGCAGCGCGAGCGTCATCCAGTCCGCGCTCGGCAACCTGCCGGAACTGTTCATCGCGCTGTTTGCGCTGAATGCCGGGCTCTTCGCGGTCGTCCAGGCGGCACTCGTCGGCTCGATTCTCGCGAACAGCGTCCTGGTGCTCGGGCTCGCGTTCCTCGTGGGCGGCATCCGCAACGGCCCGCAGCACTTCGACTCGTCCCGCGCGCGAATCATCTCCACCCTCGACGTTCCTGGCTGCGGCGACGATGGCGATTCCGTCGTTCGCATCCGCGTTCCACACTCCCGCGGCGGCCCACGGGGAGGCGCTCTCGCTCATCTGCGCCGTCGTGCTGCTCGTGCTGTTCGGGCTGACCCTGCCGGGGTTCCTGCGCAGCCCCCCAGGTGAGCAGCACGAGCCTGCGCGCTGGTCGGTCGCCGTCACGGCCGTGATCCTGGCGGCCGCCGGGACCGGCGCGGCATTCGCCTCCAGCTGGTTCGTCACGGCGCTGACGCCGGCGATCGAGACGCTGCACATGAGCGAGGAGTTTGCGGGCCTCGTGATCGTCGCGATCGCGGGGAACGCGGTCGAGAACGTCGTCGGCATCCAGCTGGCCGCCCGAAACCGCTCGGACTTCGCGATCGGGGTGATCATGAACTCGTCGCTGCAGGTCGCGCTCGCCCTGACACCGGTGCTCGTGATCGTCTCGCTGCTCTTCGCGACGCACCTGACGCTCGTGTTCCCGACGCTGCTTGCGCTGGTGCTTCTGATCGCGGGGATCCTCGGAGCGCTGATCGTCAGCGACGGCGAGTCGATCTGGGAGGAGGGCGCCGTGCTCATCGGCTTCTACGTGGTGATCGCCGCCAGCTTCTGGTGGGGAACCTAGGACGTCAGCGCGATCAGATCCTGCGGGCGGAGCTCGAGCTGCAGGCCGCGGCGCCCGGCGCTGACGAGGATCGTCTCCCACTCGAGCGCGGAGTCGTCGACGACCGTCGGGAGCCGCCGTCGCTGCCCGAGCGGGCTGATCCCGCCGGCGACGTAGCCGGTCGCGCGTTCGGCCTGCTGTCGGTCGGCCATCTGTGCGCGCTTCCCGACGCTGCGAAGGTCGAGCTGGCGGTCCGACGGCACGACGAAGACGCGGAGATCGCCGTCCACCGAGACGACGAGCGTCTTGAACAGCTGCCCCGGCGGCCGGCCGAGGGCGTCTGCGACGGCGACGGCGTAGTCACCGTCCCCCACGTCGACGCCTTCGTACTCGTGCAGCGTGAACTCGATCCCGGCGCGCCTGGCCGCCTCGACCGCGGGCGTCACTCGGCGAGCTCCTCGGCCAGCAGCGCCAGCGCATAGACGCGCCAGGCGAGATCGAGATCGGAGACGAGGAACAGGGCCGCCTCACGCGCGACCGGCAGGTCGCGGACGCGCAGGACGAGCTCGTCCAGACCGTGGGCCAGCTGTGCCTGCCGGTCGTCGCTGTGGAGATCGGTCGCGAGCGCCTTGACCGCGCGGTCGTCGACGCCGAGCTCGCGCTGCAGCACACCGCCCGCGGCGACGAGGAGCACGGCCCGCCTCCGGGCGCCGTTCAGCTCCTCGTCGGCGATCGTCGACGGACTGTCCGGCCACATAGGCCAGCACCGGCAGCGGATCGCCGAGCTCCCCTGCGTCGACCCGGGCCAGCAGCGCGTCGAGCCCCTCGGCGTCCAACGTGCTCATGACTGGCATCATCGCCGCATGGACGACGTGCTCGCAAAGGCCGCGGAGTGGCGCGAAGAGGGTGAGGACGTCGCGATCGCGACGGTTGTCGCCTCGCGCCGGAGCGCGCCGCGCCCGATCGGCTCGAAGCTCTGCGTGACCGCAGGTGGGCGCATGTTCGGCTCCGTCTCCGGCGGTTGCGTCGAGGCCGACGTCGCCGAGCACGCCAAGGCCGTGATCGCGGGCGCAGATCCGGCGGTCGTGTCGTACGGGATCGCCGACGAGCAGGCCTGGACCGTCGGGCTGCCCTGCGGCGGCGAGATCGACGTCTTCGTCGAGCGGTACGACGACTCGACCATTCCGCTCGAGCGGGGCACACGATACGTCGTCGTCGACGGCCAAGGCGTCGGCGAGCGTTGGGAGGACGACTCCCCCGCGCGCACCGGGCTCCTCGAGCAGGACAGCCGTACAGTCTTCGCCGAAGCAGTACGGCCGCCGCTCCGGCTGGTCGCGGTCGGCGCCGGCGACATCGCCGAGGCGCTGTGCGCGCTCGCGAAGCCGCTCGGCTGGCACACCGTCGTCGTCGACCCGCGGGCCGGACTCGCGACACGCGAGCGCGTCCCGAGCGCAGACGAGATCGTCGTGGCCCAGCCCGACGAGATCGACGTCACCGCCGACACGGCTGTCGTCTCGCTGGTGCACGAGGAGCGGCTCGACCTGCCCGCGTTGCGCGCCGGCGTCGAGCAAGGCGCGTTCTACGTCGGCGCACTCGGCTCGAAGCGGACGCAGGAGAAGCGGCGCGAGAAGCTCGGAGATCTGGCCGATGGCGTTCGCGGCCCGGTCGGCCTCGACCTCGGCGGGGAGACACCGTCGGAGATCGCGCTCGAGATCGTCGCCGAGATCCTGGCCGCGCGGAAGCGCGGCTAGCTCAGGCGCAAGCGCGCGGCGAGCAGCAGCCCGACGCCGCCCAGGAACAGCACCCAGTTCGCAGTCGCGCCGAACGCGCCCGCGACACCGACCAGCCAACCGGCGAGCGCCGCGGTTCCGACTCCCGAGAGCGCGAGCGGCGCGTTCATCGCGGCAGCACGATGACGCCGTCCTCGTCGGCGTAGAGCGGGGCGCCGGGCGTGAAGGTGACGCCGCCGAAGGTGACCGGCACGTCGGTCTCTCCGGCGCCTTCCTTCCGGCTCGGCCGCGGGTTCGAGCCGAGCGCCTTGACGCCGAGTCCGAGCACGTCGAGCGCCACCGTGTCGCGCACGCAGGCGTTGAGCACGATCCCGGCCCAGCCGGCCTCCTGGGCGAGTGAGGCGATGTTGTCGCCGAGCAGCGCGCACTCCATGGAGCCGCCGCCGTCGACGACGAGCACGCGGCCCTCGCCCGGCTCGGTTGCCCGCCGGCGGACGAGCACGTTGTCCTCGAGGCAGCGCACGGTCGCGACCGGCCCGGAGAACGAGCGCGCGCCGAACGAGCGGAACTGAATCAGGCAGACGGCTGCGTCCGCGCCGTGCTCGTCGAGGAGGTCGGAGGTCGACGGCACGCGGTGAGCCTAAAGCTCGTACAGCTCCACGGCAACAGTGAGCGGTGTTCGCGAACGTCGTTAGCCATGCGTTGGCCGGCCATGACTGTCGCGTTAGCGGCCCCTCCGACGCTCGCCCGCAGCGATGAAAGGAGGTGAGACACATGAAGCGGGCAAGCAATTCGAAGCGTTCCGTCGCGGCGATCCTCGTCGCGGTGGTCGCGCTGGCCGCGGGCTCCTTTGCGGGCGCCGGGCACGCGGCGCCTGGCGCGAGCGTGAAGCCGATGCACCTGTGCCCTCCGGCCTGCTGATCTGCTCTTGGGGGAAGTCCTTAGCCGGGCTTCCCCCAGATCTCACGATGGGACTTGACGCGCGAGGCTGAGACGCGATTGCCTTTCAGGGTGAACAGGTCAATTGCGTCGTCCGCCCAACTGAGTGCTCTTCGAAGGTCGCCGGACAAGGCGAAGACTTCGGCGGTTGCGGCTGAGACCTCGCCACGCTCGTCGATCGCGTCGGTCGGGGCGAGCCGCTCGACGGTCTCGAGAGCAAGCGTCCGCGCCTCGTCGGGTCTTCCGGCGTGGGCGAGCGACTTGGCGCGCACGCGGCCCGCGATCGAGAGCGACGTGAGGTATCCGGGGGGAGACACGGTACTGGGCATCTGTACTCAGCCGAAGCGCAGCCTCGAATCGACCCTGCCGGTACAGCGCCTCGGCCAGCCAGGCTGTGTTGGTTGCAAGCCAGCCTGCGTCGCCTCCCGCCTTCAGGACGTCGACCGACGCAGCGAGGATCGCTTCGGCCTGATCCGGCCGCCCGGCAAGCAGTTCGACCTCGGCGGCGAGCGCGGACCAGCTCGTGACGATCGTGCCGTGGTCGGAGAACTCCGCCCGGCCGACTCGTGCGTCGCCGAGATGTGAGCGCGCATCATCGAACCGCCCGTCCATCGCCTCGAGAACGGCGAGAAACGGAAGCAGGAAGCTCGCCCAGACGGGCGTCTCGCAGCCGGCAAGGAGGGCTCGACAGCGATCGATCCCGTCCTGGACAGCAGTCGGTCCGCGATACGCCGGAACGGTCAGCAGAACGATCCCGCTGCCGGTCGCGAAGCCGCAGCGCGTGTAGCTGTCGACGGCCTGAAGAGCCGCCTGTTCGCAATCCGCCGTTCGGAAGAGAAACGCACCAAGGACGGCCGCCTTGATGTGCTGGCTGCGTCCGAGCCCGAGTACGTCGTTCGCCGCTTGCAACGCGCGTGCTCGCTTCGTCGAGAAAGGCGAGCGCCTCCTCGGCGTCAAGAAGACCTCCTGCAAGCTCCGACCACAACTGCTCGACGCGCGCCCGCAGCTCGATCGCTCGGTTGCGTTGCCGCGCTGCTTTCGCAGCTACCTCGGCGAGACGCGCGCTCGCATCGACCGAGTTCCCCGAGAACTTCATCGAGGTCGCGAGCCCCCATTCGAGCTCGAGCGCCGAAGGGTCCTCGCCGAGGAGGGAAGTAGCCCGTGTCAGGAGATCCGTCCCGGCGGCGCCGTCGACACGATTCACCGCCCGCATGCCGGCGACCCCGAGCCGGTGCCCGGCCTCCCGCCGCAGGTCTGCATCACCCCGTAGTAGCGCCGCCTGCTCGAGATGATGGCCGACCAGCTCGTCGAGAGCGGCATGGCGGCCGTCGAGCGAGCGGGCGACCGATTCGTGCAGCCCGGCGCGCGTCGACTCGGGGATGCCGTCGTAGGCGACGTCGCGGATCAGCGCGTGGTGGAACCGGAAGCCGTCCTCGCCCTCGAGCACCGACCGCTCGGGATGGACGAGCCGGCGGCGCACGAGCGACATCAGCGAGCCTCCGACGGCGTCGCGCTCGGCGGGCGGCGTCGCGTCCTCGACCACGGCGCGCCAGAACCCACGACCCGCGACAGCACCGCGCTCGAGCGCTGCGCGTTCCGCCGGCGCCAGGGCATCGAGCCGGCCGGCGATCAGCGCCTCGAGCGTCGGCGGCACGGCGCCGGGCAACGAGCTCGGTCCCCGACGCAAGGAGCTGCTCCAGGAAGAGCGGGTTCCCTTCGGCCGCCTCGACGGCGCGGTCGACGGCGTCGTGGTCGAGCCTCGCCTGCTCGGGCAGCGACGCGGCCAGCGCGCGGGCGTCGACCGTCGCGAGCGGTTCGAGCACGAGCGCGCCGTCACGCCATTCGGGCCGGCGCTCGAGCAGCTCGAGACGGCCGAGGCAGAGCAGGACCACAGGCCCCGCGGTCCAGCCGTCGAGGTAGTCGACCAGGTCGAGGAACGTGCCGGCCGCCCAGTGGACGTCCTCGAGGATCAGGACGACCGGCGATCGCCGCGAGAGCGCCTCGAGCAGGCGGCGAAACGCCCAGAAACCCTCGCTGCGGTCGAACGCCGCCGGGTCGCGCAAGCGCTCGGCGACCCGCTCCGCGTCTGCCTCATCTGCGAGCGCGGCCTCGAGGTTGCCCGCCTGGCGGAGGATCTGGAACAGCGGGAGCAGCGCCACCCCCTCGCCGTAGGCGACCGACCGCCCGGTGAGCACCTGGGCGCGGCCGCCCACACGTCGCGCGAACTCCTGGACGAGCCGCGTCTTCCCGACGCCCGCCTCGCCGACCACGACCAGCCTGCGCGCGGTCTCGGCGGCGATCGCGTCGTCGAGCCGAGCTTCGAGCCGCTCGAGCTCCGAGGTGCGACCGACGAGGGGCAGCTCGAAATGGCGCGCGAACGGCTCCGCGGCGGGATCGAACCGAAGCACGCGAAACGCGCCGGTCTCGTGCGGAACGACGTCGACCGCTGCCGGGACGAGGGCGAGGGCGTCGGCCGCTGATCAGGACGTTCTCGACGTCGGCAGCGTGCAGCAGCTCGCGAACGTCGTCGACGTCTGCCGGCACGCCGGTCGACGACCATCCGCGCACGCACGCCGGCCGGCAGCAGCTCGCGCAGGTCGGTTGCCGCGCGGAGCGCTCGCAGGACGTCGTCGTCGTGGCCCGCGAAGACCGCAACAGCCTCGTCCGAGAGGAGCTCTCGCACGGTGCCGCCGTGCCGGCCGACGATCCCGTCGATCGTGTCCGTGACCTCGCCTGCGGCGCCGACGAGCTCGACGGCGAGCACCGCGAGCCGGCGTGGATCCCGCTCCGGGGTCTCGGCGCTCTCGATCCCGAGCTCGGGATCGTGCGAGATGATCATCCGCTCGAGCGCGCGCAGCTCCTCGCCCGGCTCGAGCCCCAGCTCCTCGACGAGCTCGCGGCGGGTGTCCTGGTAGACGCGCAGGGCCTCGCGCTGGCGGCCCGAGCGGTAGAGCGACAGCATCTGCAGGTAGCGGAGGCGCTCGCGCGTCGGGTGGCGGTTAGCGAGCGCGGTCACTTCGCCCAGGATCTCCGTCGCGCGGCCGAGCTCCAGCTCGGCCGCGAGGCGCTCCTCGAGCGCGACGAGCCGCAGCTCCTCGAGCCGGGCGATCTCGCCCTGCGGAAACGTCTCGAACGCGAGGTCGGCGAACGGCGTGCCGCGCCACAGGCCGAGCGCCTCGCGGAGCGCGGCGGCGCGCTCCGGCGGCTCGAGCTCCCGCGCTGCGGCCAGCGCATCCTCGAACCGGACGGCATCGATGCTCTTCGCGTCGGCCCACAGCACGTAGCCCGGCGGCCGCATCTCGATCAGCTCCCGGCCGAGCACCCGCCGCAGGCGCGAGATGCAGTTCTGGATGTAGGCGTTGACGGTTTTCGGCGGGCGCTCTCCCCAGATCTCGTCGATCAGCCGGTCGGTCGAGACGACCTCTCCCGCATGCAGCAGGAGCATCGCGAGCACGGCGCGCTGCTTCGGCCCGCCGAGGGGGAGCGGGCGGCCGTCCGCGCGTACCTCGAGGGGGCCGAGGAGGCGAAAATCCATCGCGTCGAGCGAACGTACTCCCGCGTTCGGCCCGGGACAAGGCTGTTAGCCGATTGTGGGTCCGGTCGAGTCCAGTGTCGGGGACAAGACCCCGAGGAAGGGAGGAGCAATGCGCACCGGCAAACCGGTCGCCAAGTTCGCCATCAGCCCCGATGAGCCGTCGACGTCCGACACGATCCAGCTGTTCGACTGCTCGCGCGATCCGATCAACGTGGGGATCGCCTGGCGCGCCTGGGACTTCGGTGACGGCTCCACCTCGGTCGGGCTCGCGCCCGCGCACCGCTACGCCGACCCGGGGGTCTACGAGGTGACGCTCACCCTCGCCACCTTCGACGGCCGCGTCGCCTGCGACTCGCAGAAGGTCTCGATCGGAGTCGCCGCGCGCTGAGCCGACTTGCCGACGGCCTCAGATACGGAGAGCATGACGGCTTCCGTGGTTCTCATCTCCAGCATCTGGTGGATCTACGTGGTCGGAGCGGCCGCTGGTCGCCGGCGCGATCTGGCTCGCCCTCTGGCTCGTCGATCAGGTCGATCAAGAAGCAAGACGAATAGATCGACGCCTCACCAGCCTCGCGACGCGTGTCGGAGCGCCGATGTCTGGAGCAAGCGGGGTCCGGAATGAGGCCGATCGACATCGGAATGCACCAAGCGAGGGCGAAGAGAACGATCGCGGCCCCGGCTAAGACTCCAAGCGCTGCGATGGAGACGGCGACCGCGAGCGCCTGAGAGGGCGTGGAACCGGACGCGATCAGGGCCGCGGCGCCTGCGCCGACTTGTGCCGCGGTGCCTGCTGGACCGATCGGCAACGCCGCCGCTGCTGCACCAGCGCAGAGGAAGAGGAGCGCGAGCGGGAACGAGAAGCCGACGCCGAGGGTGCCCAGTAGGACGAAGCATGCGACGGCACGAACGAGCCAGCAGGCAGATACGAGCGCCCACGCTTCAGACGCGCGGCGCAACGACGTCGTCCGGGGGCTCAACCAGCGGCCGAGGCGGAAGCGCAGAGCACGCTCGCTCGCCGATAGGCGCGGCAGCGCAACGATCACCGCAGCGGCCGCGACGCCTCCGACGACCACGACCGCGAGCCCGATGCGGACTCCGTTGCCGACGCCCGGAGGAACCGCGGCTCCTAGTGCGAGCGGCGCGAGGGCGGCGGCGTCGATCAGTCCGAGCATGAGCAAAGAGAGGGCCAAGCGCGCGTACGCCGGCAGGACAGCCTGGGTAGCGGCGGACGACGGCGATCCGCATCGCGTCGTCGAAGCGGCCGGGAAGGACGAGGCCGGTGAGGGCGGCGCCTGCCGTTTCCGGCCGCGAGCGCAAGGGGCGATGGGCGCTCGTCCGACCTGAACAATCGAGCCCAGCCGAGCGCCTTGAGCGCCTGGGCGAGGAGAAGGAGCAGCCCCGCCGCCACCAGCAGCACCGGGTTCCCGCGCGAAAGCGGCCAGGAGTCGTCGCGAAGTGGCGAGCGGTCAGCGCCGCCAGTACGACCGCTGTTGCGCCATACCCGACCCCGGCAGCCCACCGACCTCTTCGCGACCGACGAACGCGAATGAGCGCTCCGACGAGCAGGCGGTACCTGCCCTCGAGCACGATCGGGGTGGCAGAGGCGGCGATCACCGGCGGCGCCTCGCTTCGGAAAGGCGTGACAGGCATCGCAACTCAAAGCGCGCGTCGGGGAGAGGGCCGACCGCCGTCCAGTCGGCCCTCCGGAACTGTCCGCGCCCCGCTGACTCGGCCCTGTTCCGCCTTACATCATCCCGCTCATATCGCCCATGCCGCTCATGGCGCCCGCCATGCCGGCGCCGGCCTTCTCGGGCGGCTCGGCGACGATCGCCTCGGTCATGAGGATGTTCTTCGCGATCGAGGCGGCGTTCTGGAGGGCCGAGCGCGTGACCATTGTCGGGTCGATGATGCCCGCCTTGACGAGATCCTCTACCTCGCCCGTGTCGACGTTCAGGCCCTGGCCCTTGGCGGCCTTCCGGACCTGGTTGACGACGATCGAACCCTCGAGGCCGGCGTTGTAGGCGAGCTGCCGGAGCGGCTCTTCGAGCGCGCGCACGATGATCGCGGCGCCCGTCCGCTCATCCGGATCCTCGAAGCTGTCGAGATCGATCGCCTTGGTCGCGGTGAGTAGCGCGACACCGCCACCTGGAACGATGCCCTCCTCGAGTGCCGCACGGGTGGCCTGGAGCGCGTCTTCGACGCGGTGCTTCTTCTCCTTCATCTCAGTCTCGGTCGCAGCGCCGACCTTGACGACGGCAACGCCGCCGGCCAGCTTGGCGAGGCGCTCCTGGAGCTTCTCGCGATCGAACTCCGAATCGGTGTCCTCGATCTCCTGCTTCAGTTGTTTGATCCGGGCTTTGATCGCGTCGGAGTCGCCTGCGCCGTCGATGATCGTCGTTGAGTCCTTGTCGACGACCACCTTGCGCGCGTGGCCCGAGCTGCGAGAGCTTCGTGTTCTCGAGCTTGAGGCCCAGCTCTTCGGTGATCACCTCGGCACCTGTCAGGATCGCAATGTCCTCGAGCATCCGCTTGCGGCGGTCCCCGAAGCCCGGCGCCTTGACGGCGACGGCCTGGAAGGTGCCGCGCAGCTTGTTGACGACGATCGTCGCGAGCGATTCGCCCTCGACGTCCTCGGCGACGATCAACAACGGCTTGCCGGCCTGGATCAACTGTTCGAGCACGGGCAGGAGGTCCTTGACGGCGCCGATCTTCTGGTTCGCGACGAGGATTGATGGATCCTCGAGGACTGCCTCCATCTGTTCGGGGTCGGTCACCATGTACGGCGACAGATAGCCCTTGTCGAACTGCATGCCCTCGGTGAACTCGAGCTCGAGGCCGAAGGTCTGGCCCTCCTCGACGTTCACGACGCCGTCCTTGCCGACCCTCTCGATCGCGTCGGCGATCACGTCGCCGATCTCACGCTCACGCGAAGAGATGGTGGCCACACGCGCGACGTCCTCGCGGCCGGAGATCTCCTTCGACTGTGATTTCAGGTTCTCGACGACCTGCTCGACCGCCGACTCGATGCCGCGCTTCAATGCCATTGGATTTGCGCCCGCGGCGACGTTCTTCAGACCTTCCCGAACGATCGCCTGTGCGAGCACCGTCGCGGTCGTGGTGCCGTCGCCGGCGACGTCGTTGGTCGATGTGGCGACCTCGCGCACGAGCTGCGCGCCCTGGTTCTCGAAGACATCCTCGAGCTCGATCTCGCGCGCGATCGTGACGCCGTCGTTCGTGATCGTAGGAGCGCCGTACCTCTTGTCGAGCACGACGTAGCGGCCCTTCGGGCCGAGCGTCACCTTGACAGCGTCGGCGACGACGTTGACGCCGCGCTCGAGCGCGCGGCGAGCGCTCTCGTTGAACTTCAGTTCCTTGTGAGCCATCGCTAGTCCCTTCTCGAGGTGCTGCTATGCGGAGGAGCCGGCGAGCTCGCGCTTGCCCTTGCTTTTGCTCTTGCTCGTCCGCGACATGACTCTCGCCAGCACGTCGGACTCGCGGAGGATCAAGACTTCGTGGGCGCCGAGCATGAATTCGGTGCCGCCGTACTTGGAGAAGATGACCTCGTCGTGCTCGGAGACGTCCAGTTCGACGCGCTTTCCGTCTTCGTCCCGTGCACCCGGTCCGACGGCGAGGACGCGGCCCCGCTGGGGCTTCTCCCTCGCGGTATCGGGGAGAACGATGCCGCTCGCCGTCGACTCCTCTTCCTCGAGGACCTCGACGATCAGGCGGTCACCAAGCGGCTGCAGATTCATGCGGTGCTCCTGACTTCTCTCGACTTGTGGCGGCGAGCCCAGACGGACTTCGCCCGATTGCACTCAGGCCTGGGGTGTAAGTCGAAGAGGAAGTGCTGGAGCCTCGGCGGCTTCCGCGCTAGGTCTACGCGCTCTCTCAGGATAGCACATTTGTGCTCAGAGTTACAAAGTGAGAGCCAGGCAGGACACGTCGTTTGTTGCGGTCACGCTTCGCCCTCACCGAATCGGAGTAGGATGGACGGACTGGCCCTGCGTGTCAGGACGCCGGCCGAGGCCCGACGACATCGACGCGCCACACAGCGCGCGAGATGAGGGACTGAGGCAAACAGAGTTCGACTCGCAGGGTCACTTCTCTTCAGCCCGGAACGATCGACTTCGCGTCGGAAGGACGTGGTCTTGGTGTCAACACGGACAGAGACTGAGATCGTTCAGGGGATCGGCGCCGACTACGCGGTCAAGTACGGGTTCTCGAACCCTGATGAGGCCGGCGACTACTTCTTCAAGTCCGGCCGCGGAATCTCGCACGAGGTCGTCGAGGCGATCGCGGAGCACAAGAACGAGCCGGACTGGATGCGCAAGGTGCGTCACCAGGCGCTCGACTACTTCTTCGCACGGCCGATGCCCAGCTGGGGAGGAGATCTCTCCGGCATCGACTTCGACAACATCTACTACTACATCAAGCCGACCGAGAAGCAGGCGGACTCGTGGGAGGATCTCCCGGCCGACATCAAGGACACCTGGGACAAACTCGGCATTCCGGAAGCCGAGAAGAAGTACCTGGCCGGTGTCGGCGCGCAGTACGAGAGCGAGGTCGTCTACCACAAGCTGCAGGAGAGCCTCACCGCACAAGGAGTGCTCTTCCTCGACATGGATTCGGGCCTGCGGGAGCACGAGGAGATCGTCAAGCAGTACTTCGGGACGATCATCCCCTCGAACGACAACAAGTTCGCGGCGCTGAACACAGCAGTCTGGTCGGGCGGCTCGTTCATCTACGTGCCGAAGGGCGTTCGGATCGAGTTGCCGCTCCAGGCCTACTTCCGGATCAACGCGGAGAACATGGGCCAGTTCGAGCGCACAATGATCATCGTCGACGAGGGCGCCTACGTGCATTACGTCGAGGGCTGCACGGCGCCGGTCTACTCGAGCGACTCGCTCCATTCGGCGGTCGTCGAGATCATCGTTCAGGCAGCGCGGCCGTTGCCGGTACACGACGATCCAGAACTGGTCGAACAACGTCTACAACCTCGTCACGAAGCGCGCGGTGGCCTACGAGGGCGCGACGATGGAGTGGGTCGACGGAAACCTCGGCTCGAAGCTGACGATGAAGTACCCGGCGATCTGGCTGCTCGGCGAACACGCGCACGGTGAGGTGCTTTCGATCGCCTTTGCCGGCAACGGGCAGCATCAGGACGCGGGCGGCAAGATCGTCCACGTCGCACCGAACACCACCTCGCTGATCACCTCGAAGTCGATCTCGAAAGACAGCGGCCGCGCCGGCTACCGCGGACTGCTCGAGGTCGCCAAGGGTGCGACCAACGCGAAGTCGAAGGTCGTCTGCGACGCGCTGATCCTCGACGAGGAGTCGCGCTCGGACACGTATCCATACATGCGGATCGACGAGAACGACGTCGACATCGGCCACGAGGCGACCGTCTCGAAGATCGGCGACGAGCAGCTCTTCTACCTCATGTCGCGCGGATTGTCCCAGTCCGAAGCCTCGGCGATGATCGTCGCCGGCTTCGTCGAGCCGATCGTCAAAGAGCTCCCGCTCGAATACGCGATCGAGATGAACCGCCTCATCCAGATCCAGATGGAAGGCTCAGTCGGCTAGACGGCGAGAGGTAGGACGCGGGGACTGAGCGGCTCTTAAGCCCCGTCGCCCGAACCTAGCTCGCCGCCATCGTGCTTGCCGGATGACGGACCTTTTGCTTCTCGCTCGCGCTCAACGCGCTGCTCGTCCTCCCGAAGCGTCTCCTGCCGCAACTCGTCGGCCTCGCCCTGCTCAGCGGTTGTAAGTGGGCCACTCGGCGGCCGGTGACCGCCCGGCAATCGATCAAAGAACGCGCGCAACCGACTCATCCAGGAAGCGTAATTGCGACGATCTCTATGCGCTCGATTCGCGGTCCACGCTGCCTCACTCCAAACGAGAGGGGCCCGGCGATGTGCCGGGCCCCTCTCATTAGTGCGGAGTCGCGTTCGGGCTAGGCGACGGCGAGGACGCGGTCGCTCTGAGCAACGACCTTGCCGCTCGTGATCTTCGGCGCGTTCGGAATCACCGTGTCGAGGTTCTCGTCGGTGATCCACTTCGAGACGAGCATCGTGGACTCGTCGGCCTGCTCGGAGGTCTCGAAGAGACCGAGCGAGCTGAGGACGCCGCTGCTGCCCTCGATCAGGTAGTAGCCGGCGAAACCCGGGAGCTCGCGGAGCTTCGGGACGAGCGTCTCGTTGACCTTGCCGACGACCTCGCTGATGCGGGCCGGGTCGACACCTTCGTAGCGACGAATGGTGGCATGCATGTGATGCTCCTTCTGTTCTCCTACAGGGCAGCGCGCTCGAATGGGCGCACTGCGGCGGTCAGGCCAGGGGTCACAGTCGGAGAGGAAACGTGCAGAGCCTCGGCGGCTTCAACAGCTAGAGCCAACGCGCTGACCACACCGTAACCGCGACTTGTGACGAAACTGCGGGACTCTCCGACTGCGGCAGCCCGCAGCGGCCCGAGACTGAACAGACCGTCTCGCAGGGCGCACGCGGCGACTACATTCGCGCGGCGCGGGCGCACCTGCCGCGCGATCGCGCTGGACCGGTTCTCGGCCACCCGCATGGTCGACGACGATCTGCGTGTCTACGACAACGCGCTCGCCGACTGAGGCGGCGGGGGTGGGATTTGAACCCACGAGGGGCGTGAACCCCTAGCGGTTTTCAAGACCGCCCCGTTCGACCGCTCCGGCACCCCGCCGCAGCCTGCTTTCTACTCGTTTCGGCCGGATCGGCGCGGGAAGCTCACTTCGTGACGTGGGCCGGCGCGCCGAAGCCCTGCAGCACGTCCGGCACATCGCCGCCGAAGTTCTCGAGAATGGCGAGCGCCCAGCGGTCCGTGACGGCGGTGCCGTTCAGCGTGTGCGGCGTCGCGAGCTGCTTCTCGCCGGCCCGGTATCTGATGCCGGAGCGACGCGCCTGGTAGTCCGTCGTGTTCGAGCACGACGTGATCTCGCGGTAGCGCTCCTGCGACGGGAACCAGGCCTCGATGTCGTACCGCTTCGCGGCGGCGCTCGACAGGTCGCCGGCCGCGCTGTTGACGACGCGGTACGGCAGGTCGACCTCGCGGACGAGCGCCTCCTCGAGTGCGAGCAGCCGCTCGTGCTCGTCCCACGACTCGTCTGGCGCGATGTAGACGACCATCTCGACCTTCTGGAACTGATGCACGCGAAACATGCCGCGCGTGTCCCTGCCCGCGGCTCCGGACTCGCGGCGGAAGCACGACGAGAACGCGCAGTAGCGCAGCGGGAGCTGCTCGAGGATCTCACCCATGTGCATCGCGATCAGCGGCACCTCGGATGTGCCGACGAGGTAGAGGCCGTCTTCGGGCACCGAGTAGTAGTCGGACTTCTCCGACGGGAAGAACCCGGTGCCGTACATCGCCTCCTCGCGCACGAGGACGGGCGGGAGCACGGGCGTGAACCCCCCGTCGACGAGGCGATCGAGCGCGAACCGGTACAGCGCCAGCGAGAGCCTGGCCGCGTCGCCCTTGATGAAGCCGAAGCGGGCTCCCGAGACCTTGGCCCCGCGCTCCATGTCGTAGTCGCCGAGCTCGAGGTGCTCGGGCGCCGGGTCGAGCCGCCGCGGCTCTCCCCACTCGCTGACGACGATCGCGTCCTCGTCGCGTGAGCCCTCGGCGGCGGATGCGGCCGGGACGTTCGGAACCTTGGCGAGCGCCGCGTCGCGTGCGGCCTCGGCGGCCGAGAGCTGCTCCTCGGCGCCCCGCAGCTGGTCCTTCAGCCCGCGGAGCTGCTCGAGCTGCTCGGGCGTCGGCTTGCCGTCGAGCTTCTGCTTCGCGCGCAGCTCGTCGACCTGCGGCACGAGCGCGCGCCAGCGCTCGTCGGCGGCGAGCAGCTCGTCGAACGCCTCCCCCGCCCCGCGCCGCGCGAGCGCCGCACGTGTCGTCTCGGGGTCGTTGCGTGCGGCCTTGAGGTCGATCATCTCTTCGAGTCTAGAAAGGACTCGAGCACCTGCGCGACGGCTTCGTCCTTCGCGCTCGGGCAGATCCAGTCGGCGACCGCCTTGACCCGCGGGTGCGCATTCTCGACGGCGACGCTGTAGCCGGCCCACTCGAGCAGCTCGACGTCGTTCTCGCCGTCACCGAAGGCGACGGTGTCGGCGGGTGTGAAGTCGAGGCGTTCGGCGAGGAAGTCGAGGCCTGCGCCCTTGGTCACTCCCGGCGCTGCGAACTCGAGGAAATGGGCGAGGGACTTCGAGATGTACATCCGCTCGCCGAAGAGCTGTCTTCGCGCGCAGCTCGACCGCGTCGAGCGCGGCCGGCTCGCCGACGCAGACGAGCTTCGTCGGCGGCGCCGCGAGCCAGCCGAGCATGTCGCCCACGACGTGCAGGTCGATGTGGTTGTAGGTGGCGTACTCGCGGGAGCCCGCCGTCGAGCGCCCGACGTAGAGCTCGTCGCCGACGTAGACGTTCGGGCTGTAGCCCTCGCCCTCCAGGAACGCGATCGCCTCGCGCGCGAGCGCGAGCGGGATCGGCTCGTGACGAAGCCACGTCCCGTCGCTGTCCGCGACGACGGCGCCCTGGTAACAGACGACCGGGTCGTCGAGCCCGCGCCGGCTCGAGCGCACGCCGCACCGACCGGACCATCCGGCCGGTGACGACGATCACGTGCAGGCCGGCCGCGCGGGCGCGCTGCAACGCCGCGATCGTGCGCGGGTGCAGCGTCCCGTCCTCCCAGACGAGCGTGCGGTCGAAGTCCGTCGCGACGACGCGGACGTCGCGCGGGAAGTCCGCAGGGAGTATCAGCCGTTCGGGTTGCCGCCGGTGGCCTTGACCACGTAGGCGGCGACGTCGGCGATCTGCTTGTCGCTGAACGTTCCCTTGAACGACGGCATCGCTCCGGCGCCGTTCGTCACGCGGTCGACGACGAGCGAGAGCGGCGGCTTCGCATCGTCGAGATTCGGGCCGACGGTCCCGGTCGTCCCGGCGTCCGCCAGGGTGTGGCAGCCGGCGCACGGTCCCGTCTTGAAGATCACCTTGCCGGCGACCGGGTCGCCGTTCTTGTACTGCGCGGGGACCGTCGCCGTCGCCTCCTGCGGCACCGTGCCCGACGACCTTCGTCGGCGTCGGCGTCGTGACGCTCCCACCCGGCACGCCCGACGAGCAGCCCGCGGCGAACAGGAGCAGCGGCAGCACGATCGCGATCGGAGCGAGGCGGCGCACGAGGGCGCAGTTTATAGGGGTCTGGCGACGTTGAGGCGCGATTAAGTGCTCGCGGTCAGGTCCGGAGCCCCACCTACAATGGCCGCCATGAAACGCAGATCGTACGGCCGCGACGCAGGCCTGACGCTGAGAATGCTCCTGACGACGGGGCTGCTCGGCCTGCTCTACGTCATCTTCGCGGTGGTTCTCTTCCAGGTGCTGAACGTCGGCCTCGTCCCGATGCTCGTGATCGTGATCGGGCTCGCGTTCTTCCAGTACTACACCTCCGACAAGCTCGCGCTCGCCGCGGCCGGGGCCAAGATCGTCTCCCGCGAGGAGGCGCCCGAGCTGCACGACATGGTCGAGCGGCTCTGCGCGATGGCCGACCTGCCGAAGCCGAAGGTCGCACTGATGGACACTCCGGTGCCGAACGCATTCGCGACCGGGCGCTCGCCGAAGCACGCAGCCGTCTGCGTGACGACCGGCCTGTGGCAGCGGCTCGAGCCGAAGGAGGTCGAGGGCGTCCTGGCGCACGAGCTGTCGCACATCGCGAACCGCGACGTCCTGGTCATGACCGTCGCGAGCTTCTTCGCGACGCTCGCGGCCCTGCTGACGCGCTTCGGCCTGTACGCCGGCATGTGGGGCGGCGGCGACCGGCGCAACGACAACGGGCCCGCCGGTCTGGCTGATCGTGCTGGCCGTCTCGATTCTCGTCTACGCGCTCAGCTACATCCTGATCAGGACGATCTCGCGCTACCGCGAGTACGCCGCCGACCGCGGCTCGGCGCTGATCACCGGCGCTCCCGAGTACCTGATGAGCGCTCTGCAGAAGATCTCGTCGCAGATGACGCTGATCCCGAACCAGGACCTGCGCCAGGTCGAGGGCATGAACGCCTTCTTCATCATCCCGGCCAAGGTCAAGGGCGCGGCCTCGGAGCTGTTCATGGATCACCCGCCGCTCGAGAAGCGGATCGCGGCGCTCTCGAAGATCGCCCGCGAGATGGGCCGCCCGGTCGCGTAGCGAGTGGGTCTCCGGGATGTCCTGTCCGGCCGCAAGAAGCTGTCCGAGCCGGCGGATGACCGCCTGTTCGGGCTGACGACGGCAGCAGTCACGCTGGAGACGGAGCTCGGACTGAAGTTCGCCGGCGCGGCTGCCGTCACGTTCAAGCCGCAGTCGTCCGGCGAGTTCCGAAGCGCGTTCGACGACGTCGACCAGCTCGTCGAGGCGGTCGCGGCTCAGGGCAACTCGACGGTCGAACGGCAGAGCGACGACCTCGGCTACGACTGGATCGTCATCCACGACCCCGACCTCGAGGACGCAGTCGGCGCCGCGCACACGCTCTCCTCCGAGCTGACGGCCAAGGGATTCGGCTCGCAGCTCCTCGCCGCGACGTTCAAGTTCGACGGCGGCAAGAACCCCGTCTACTGGATCTACGGCTTCAAGCGCGGCACGTTCTGGCCGTTCATCCCGCTCGGCGACAAGCAGCGCGACAACGCGACCGAGCTCGAGCTGAAGGCGAAGCTCGAAGAGGAACTGCCGCTCGAGCCCGACCTGACACGCTGGTTCGCGCTTTACGACGCGCCTGTCTGAGCCGGCCATGACCCTGGGACCTGTCCCAGGTGTGACATTTCATCCACAGGCACTACCCGAAGCCGCTCTGCGACCTTGAGCCGCCCTGTGGACGAAAAGTTCCCGTGTCTGACACCGGCCGTGGCCAAGCGCGCCGCGTCCCGGTGAGGACACGGCTCTAATCGTCGGGGCCGACGCGGACGAGCATCTTCCCGATGTTGTCGCCGTGGAAGAGGCCCGCGAAGGCGGCCGGGATGTTCTCGAGCCCGTCGACGATCGTCTCGCGGTAGGCGAGCTCGCCGCTTCGTACCCACGGGCCGACCTCGGCGATGAACTCCGGGAAGCGGGCGTTGTGGTCGAAGACGATGAACCCCTGGAGGCGGAGCCGCTTCGTCACCATCAGGAAGAGATTCCGCGGCCCGGGCTCCGCGCGGGCGTCGTTGTAGCGCGAGATCGCACCGCACGCGATCACCCTCCCGTGCTCCCGCAGCGCTGCGAGGCGCGGCTTCGAGCTGGACGCCGCCGGCGTTGTCGAAGTAGAGATCGATGCCGTCGGTGAGCGCGTCCTTCGGCCGTGTCTCGCGGTAGTTGAACGCCTCGACGCCGAGTGACTCGAGCCACGCGACCTTCTCCGCCGTGCCGGCGCTGCCGATCACCCGCAGCCCCTTGAGCCGGGCGATCTGCACGGCGGCGCTGCCGACCGCACCCGCGGCGCACGAGACGTAGATCGTCTCGCCTGCGCGCGCCTGCCCGATCTCCACCAGCCCGATCCAGGCCGTGAAGCACGGCATGCCGAGCACGCCGAGCGCGGTCGACGGCGGCGCCACCGACGGATCGATCTTGCGCAGCCGCTCACCGGACACGACGCCCCGCTCCCGCCACCCGAGCTGCGAGACGACCCAGTCGCCCTCGGAGAATCCTCTGTCGCCCGACTCGACGACCCGCCCGACGGCGCCGCCGTCGATCGTGTCGCCGATCTCGTACGGCGGCACGTACGTGCGAACGCCGGTCATGCGACCGCGCATGTACGGGTCGACCGAGACGAACACGTTCCGGACGAGCACCTCGCCGTCGGCCGGCGCGACGTCCGCGGCGTCGCGCACCTCGAAGTCCGAGAGCCGCGGCTCGCCTTCCGGGCGAGCCGCCAGTGCGACCTCGCGCGTCACGTCGCGCGCTCGCCCGGGATCAGCCCTTCGCCTTCGAGGAGGTCGCGTGCCTCCTCGAGCGACAGGTCCTCCGGCGGGATGATCGCGTCGGACGGCGAGAGATCGGCGTCGTCGAGCTTCTGGCCGTTCGACCGCACCGCCTCGGCGAGCGCCTGCAGCCCGCGCCACAGCGCCGCCTCGTCACCTTCCGCGACGGCCCGCCCGACCTCTTCGTCGAGCTCGTTGAGCTGAGCGGCGACGGCGTCGTCGACGCGCCACTGTCCCTCACCCATGAGGCGGACGATCACGGCGTGGTCGGCTCCCCACTCGCGGGCTGAGCGTCCTTGGCGTCTCCGCCCGCCAGCTCCTTGGGCGGCGCTCGCCCTGGCCGAGGTCGGCCTTCATCTTCGCCAGCTCGTCGTCGACGGCGCCGGACTGTGAGATCTGCGCCAGCTGGCGGTCGATGTCGTCACCCGACGAGGTGTAGTCCTCGAGCGCGCCCGCGGCCGTCAGCTCGTCGATCGCGTTCGCGCGGGCCTGCATCTGCTCGGTCTTGTCCTTCGCCCGCTGAATCGCGAGGCCGACGTCCGCCATCTGCTCGCCGATCCCGGTCGCAGCCTCGCCGATCCGCACCTGCGCCTCGGCTGCCGAGTACTGCGCCTTCATGACTTCCTTCTGCGTCCGGAAGGACTCGACCTTGGTCTGCAGCGTGCGCTCGCCTTCGATCAGCTTCTGCTGCTGCGCCTCGAGCTGCTGGCCCTGCTGCATGATCCCCTCGAGCTGCGCCTCGACCGCGGTCTTGCGGGTCAGCGCCTCCCGCGCGAGATCCTCGCGGCCGGCCTGCAGCGCCTGCCGCGCCTGGCCGTCGAGTTTCTCGACCTGCTGCTGCATCCCCGTGTACTGCAGCTCCAGGCGCTTCTTCGCGGTCGTCACGTCGGCGATCCCGCGCTTCACATTCTGGAGCTGGCGCAGCTGCTCCTCGTACGAGTAATCAAGGGTTTCGTTCGGGTTCTCGGCGCGGTCGAGCACCTTCGAGAACTTCGACTTGATGATCAGTGTCAGACGTCCCATCAGCCCGGGCATCGCGGTGTCAACTCCTCAGGGTTGTGTGCACGGTTAGCCTAACGACGTGCTCGTTGCTCGAAGCATGGATCCAGGCTGGCTCTCGAACGCCTACCTCGTCGCGGACGAGCGCGGCGGCACGGCCGTCTTCATCGACTCCGGCGCACCGCTCGAGCCGCTGCTGCAGGCGGTGGACGAGTGGCAGGTGACGCCGACCCATGTCCTGCGGACGCACTCCCACGCCGATCACGTCGTCCACGAGCAGGAGCTCGGAGTCCCGGTCGCGCGCCAGTCGCTCGAGACCGGCGACCTCTGGATCGAGGCGATCCCGACGCCGGGGCACTCCGACGACATGGTGGCGTTCGTCGTCAACGACGCAGCCGTCTTCTCCGGCGACACGCTGTTCAAGGACGCGGTCGGCGGCGGCGACTACGAGCAGGTGCGAGCCGCCGTGATGGACGTCTTCATGTCGATGCCCCACGACCGCCGCGTCCTGCCGGGTCACACCGACGAGACGACGATCGGCCGCGAGTGGGAGGAGAACCCCTTCGTCCGCGTCTGGCGCGGCGCCGAGCCGGAGGGAACCGAGCCCGTGACCGTCGATGGACCGCGACGCGACCCTGATCGTGTGGTCGCCCGACTACGACGGCAAGGGAAAGGCGTGGGTGCGGTTCGACGACGGCACCGACGCGATCGTCGGCGGCTCGCGGGTGCAGCGCAGCTGACGGACATCATCGAGCCCCGCATCGAGGAGTACGTCGAGCGGCTGACGACTCCGCACGACGAACTGCTCCGCGAGCTGTCCGAGGAGACGCGCTCCGAGCTCGGGATGGAGCAGATGCTGACCGGCCCGGTTGCCGGGCGCTTCCTCCAGCAGCTCATCTGGTTCGGACGCCCTCAGCGAGTGCTCGAGATCGGCACGTTCAGCGGGCACTCCGCGCTCGCGATGGCCGAGGCGCTGCCCGACGGCGCCCGCATCGACACGTGCGAGCTCGATCCCGACCGGGCGGCGTTCGCGCAGCGCTACTTCGACCGGTCGCCGTTCGGGTCACGCATCACCCTGCACCTCGGCCCGGCACTCGACACGATCGCGAGCCTCGAAGGCGAGTTCGACTTCGCGTTCATCGACGCCGACAAGGAGGGCTACATCGACTACTACGAGGCCGTGCTGCCGCGACTGTCGGCCCGCGGGCTGATCGTGGCCGACAACACGCTGTGGAGCGGCCGCGTCCTCGACGGCGAAGGGCCGCTCGTCGCGTTCAACGACCACGTCGCCGCCGACCCTCGGTCGATCCAGGTGATCCTGAGCGTCCGCGACGGAATGACGCTCGATCCGCCGCGCGTAGGCGCTCGAGCTAGTCGCTCCACCAGCCCGGCACCATCTCGGCGTCGCGCGGATCGTTGCCGGCGCCGAACGCGAGATACTCGACTCCGTCGGGCCCCGCCTCGACGTTGCGCATGGCGTCGGTGTCGAAGCGGATCGCGTCCCACTCGCCGAGCTCGACGATCTCGTCGTCGACCTTGATGCGGGCCGAGCCGCGAACGACGACGTAGACCTCTTCCTGGTTCGCGTGCTTGTGCCCGAACGGGACCCGGAAGTTCGGTGCCAGCTTCAGCAGGCTCACCCCGAGCGTCTCGCCGTCGACCGCCTTCCGGGCGAAGCGCGCCTCGAGCTCCGCCGGCATGCCGAAGTTCGGCGCCTGGTTCTCGACCTGGCTGATCAGATTCGTCTTCGTGTAGTGGCTCATCCGTCCCACATTGCCGGAAACGGCCATGTCCGAAACGGACGGTAGGTTGCCCCGGTGCGCCTGATCGTCGCCCGCTGCGAGGTCACCTACTCCGGCCGCCTGGCGGCCTTCCTGCCGGAGTCGACGCGGCTGCTGATGCTGAAGGACGACGGCTCGGTGCTCGTCCACGCGGACGCAGGAGGGTACAAGCCGCTCAACTGGATGACCCCGCCGACCGTGATCGAGGCGACCGACGACCTGGTCGTCGTGCGCAAGCGAGCCGGGCGGTCGGAGGACCGGCTCGAGATCAGGCTGATCGAGGTGCTCTCCGACGTCAACCACGACATGGGCGAGGCGGCTGCACTCGAGAAGGACGGCGTCGAGCGCGACCTGCAACTGCTGCTCGCCGACGATCCCACGCACATCGAGCCTGGGCTTCGGCTCGTCAAGCGCGAATGGCCGACCGACGTCGGCCCCGTCGACCTGATGTGCCGCGACGAGGACGACGGCTGGGTCGCCGTCGAGATCAAGCGCGTCGGCACGATCGACGCAGTCGAGCAACTGAGCCGCTACCTCGATTGCATCCGTGTCGACCCGGCACGCGCCGGGTGCCGCGGGATCCTCGCTGCCCAGTCGATCAAGCCGCAGGCTGTCGCACTCGCCGAGAGCCGCGAGATCGCGGCCGTCGAGGTCGACCTCGCGGTGCTGCGCGGCGAGCGCGAGCCCGATCTGACGCTGTTCGCCGTCTAACCCGCGTAGAACGCCGCGAGCCGCCGGCCTTCGGCTTCGACCTCGCGACGCACCTTCACGGGTAGAGGAGCGAACGGCTCGAGCACCAGCTTCCCCTTCTCGATCCGCCACGCCCCGCCGACGAACCCATCGACCGTGAACGTGTTCTTCGTCGTCGCGTTCTTCTTGTTGAACACGGCTTCGACGAACTCGGGCGGGACGATCCGAGAGCGGTCGCGATGCGCGAGGATGATCGAGTCGAAGGCCGGCAGGAAGCGGACCGGCAGCCGAAGTCTCAGCCACGAGAGGCGCGCGCGGCCACGTCGTAGAGCGTCCGCGCCGTTCTCGTCTGCGAACGTCCGCAAGCCCTCGAGCGCGGGATCGACCTGGCGGAGCTTGAAGCCCGTGAACTGGACGATGTCCTCGCGCGCGGCCGGCCCGTATCCCGCCAGGTACGCGCGCACGACGCGGGACGAGCTCTCGGCGGCGTCCGGCAGCGGCGCACGCCACAGGAGAAACGGCGACGGCTTGGTGTGAGGCCAGGGGCCGATGGGCGCCGTTCGCACGAATGGCAGCGCGCGGAATGCGAACGCGACGGTCCAGCGGTCGTCGGTCTCGAGCACACGGTGGCCGAGCTCGAACAGCTCAGCGCTCGTCGACCGGCTCGTCCGGAACCGCGCGCCGCAGTGCCTCGAGGTCGACTCCAAGCCCATCCGCCCGCCCGCGCTGCGACTCGATATACGCGGCGACGTGGTCTGGATAGTCGCGTCCGCTCATCACATGCAGCGTCGTTCGAAACGCACCGGCCTTGACGATCGCGCCACGAGCGAGGCCCGCGTCAGCTGCTCCTTCCGAAAGCCGTCGAGCCGCGACCAGAGCGCGACGTACGGCGACGGCGCGTACTGCGCCTGCAGTGCGACGAGCCGCTCGACGGCGCTGACCGGCGTGAGCCGGGAGCGCTCGACGAGCAGCTGCCGAGCGAGCAGCGTGCGATTCAGCTCGCGCAGGGTGAGCGTCTTCACGTCACGACCGCGCGCACCGCCCAATCGTAGGCGGTGCGCGCGGCGCTTCGGTCCTAGAGCTTGACCGGGAACGACACGAGGCGCTGGGTGGAGATCCCGGCCAGCACCGGGTCGGTCGCCTTGCGCGCGCGAGCCTGCATGACCAGCAGCTGCTGGCGCGAGGAGGCCGGGAAGTACCGGTCCTGATGCATCGTCAGCGACGCCCAGCCGTCACTCCCGGTTGTCGCCTCGGGCGGGATCGTGAACTGCGAGAACGGCACCGCCGTGGCATAGAGGAGCGCGCCCTGGACCGGACGTCCGTTACACGCCGTGACGTGGAACCGAACCGTGATGTCCTGCGTCGAGCGGGTGACGACCGACGGCGAGATCTGCTGACCGTCGATCAGCAGCCGCGCCGGGGGCGTGGCGTCCTTGATGTCCAGCGTTCCGGTGCCTGACGTCGGGCAGCCGTTGGTGGTCGGCTGCGGGGCCTGCTTGATGACCGCGGTCGGAACAGACGTCGACTGCGCCGAGCCCTGACCGTTCCTCGCGGTCACGCGTGAGCGAATCGTGTTCCCGACATCGGCGCTCTTGAGCACGTACGTGCTTGCGTGCGCGCCGCTGATCGACGAGCAGCTGCCACCGGTGTTGTCGCACCGCCGCCATTGGTACGCGTACGTGAACGGCGTGGTCCCGTTCCACGTTCCGGTCGACGAAGTCAGCGTCATGCCTTCCTCCGGCGTGCCCGAGACCGTGGGCGGTGATCTGGTTGCTCGGCGCAGCCTGTCCGGCTGCCACGCCGTTGCCGGCGCCGCCGAAGACGGCTCCGATCGCCAGCGCGACTGCGGCCAGCGCGCCGGCCGTCAGCCAGCGCCGAGTGTGTTCATTGCGAACCATGTGTGAACCTCCGTTTGAAGTGGTGCGCACTTCGCATTCCCCGACGGCTGCGCTTCACGCCTCGGTCGCAGTAAGGGTTTCGTGAAACGCGGGTAAAGCCGACCTCCAAACGGCTGGCTACAATTGCCGCGCCCGGGGCTATAGCTCAGTTGGGAGAGCGCCTGGATCGCACCCAGGAGGTCGGCGGTTCGAGCCCGCCTAGCTCCACTGAGGAAGGCCTGCAAATGCGGGCCTTCTGTCTTTCAAAGGGGCACCGGTCGGAGCCGCAACCGGCCTCTGGTCAAGTTTTGGTCAAAGTCGCCGCGGGCGACAGCCTCGATCAAACCCAGGAGGTCCGGCGGCGCTGAGGAAGGCAAGCAAATGCGGACCTGGACGTCGTGGGTGATTCGACTAAGCGCAACTCAGGGCACTCGGTCCGCGTCAGAAGCGCGGTAAGGCGAGAAGGTTGTCGGTGTAGGTGTTGTCAGCGACCGTGCGCAGGTACGGCGGCATCGCTTGGACGACGCGAACCTCGATTGGGCCTGTCTCTCCCGCTACCCAGAGCGTGTGCTGAGCGTCTTCCTCCAGCCATTCAACGACTAGTGCTTTGGTCATCGTCTTCGACGTCGAGTTGTTTGAGTCGAGCCACCGGTAGAAAAACAACGTTGTTCACAAGTCGTTCGAGTTCGGCGGCGTAGTCGGTGATTTGGGTGTCACATCCCGATTACTCCGGAGTGGTTCCGCCCCGGAGAGGGGCACCCGCCGCGTTTGTTTCTTCCGCGGACCAGCGGGCATGAATTCGGGTGTCCGGCTGCTGCGGAACCGGGGTGAGCGAGCACACGATGGTTCCGGGCTCCCGGACACCTCAAGAACGCAGGCGTCCGCGACGGTTGTAGCCCGTCTCGCGGACGCCTGCGTTGGTGACTCAGCCCATCACGGGAGGGCCGAGTAACCGAAGGGACCGCGAGGCTTACCGGAGTTGGTTCCGGCGCCGTTTGAGACGGTCGACTACCGGGTCGGCGTGATGGTTGCGCCGCTCATGCGAGCGCCCGCCGCGCCGCATCGTCGAATGGCGTGAGCTCGAGCGGCAGAAGTTTTCGGATCCGCTCCTCGCGCGCGATCGTTGGATTGCGTAGCCCTTCGACGAGCGGCCGCGCGACCGACGCGTTCACCGGCGTGACGAGGTTGAGCCAGAGCGACGAGAGGTACGGCGTCAGCACCGGAACCTCCACGATGACCGGCTTACGGCCCAGCAGGGCAGCGATCCGTTCGATCATCTGTCGGTAGGTCATCACCTCTGGTCGACCCGTGTCGTACCCTTCGCCGTATGCGGCCTGGTTGCCGCAGACGCCGGCCAAGTAGCGGGCGACGTCGTCGAGCGCGATCGGCTGCGTCGGTGTCGAGACCCAGCTCGGTGTCACCATCACCGGCAGCCGCTTGACCAGGCCGAGGATCGTCTCGAAGGCGGCGCTCCCTTTGCCGACGATCATCGCCGCGCGTAGGGTCGTCACCGGGACGCCGGCCGCGGCGAGCCGCTCTCCGGTCTCGCGGCGACTGCGCAGATGCGGCGAGGCGTCGGGGTCGTCGGCGCCGAGCCCGCCGAGGTAGACGATCTGACGCACGTCTGCGTTTGCCGCTTCGTGCGCGACCGTCTCCGCCGACGCGCGATCCTGCTCCTCAAAATCGCGCGCGCCGAGCGAGTGGACCAGGTAATAGACGACGTCTGCACCTTCCAGGGCCGCGGCGACGCCCTCGCCGCTCGCCACATCGGCGACCATGTGGCGAGCGCCAGGTACGTCAGGCGTGGTGCGCGAGACCGCGGTCAGCTCGTGCTCGGCCAGCAGCGGCACGAGCGCCCGGCCGACGACGCCGGTTGCACCGAAAACGGTGACGTTCACGAGGCCCGGCCCCTCAGCAACAGATCGAAGTAGCGGCGGCTAACCGCGGCATGGAAGGGACTCTGCCCTTTCGCGTAAACGATCCCGGTCCAGTGCGGCGCGCCCGCGCGAGCCGCGAGTCGCGGCAGGTACTCCTCGACTGTCACGCTCAGCTCCTGCTGATCGCCCTCGGGACGCTGTGCGAGCGTGACGGAGCCGCCGGCTCGAAGCGCGAGCAGTCCACCTTGAATCGCGTGCCGGCAGCTGATGAGCCGGCTGTCGAATGAGAGCTCCGGCGGCCCGAACGTGAGCAGCGTCGCGCCGCCGAGCAGCTTCAGCTTGCCCCCGCCGCCCGTCCAGCTCGCGCGAACGCCGCCACGGGTCAAACGATCGACTGCCTGCCAGTAGATGACACCGAGGGTACGGGCCCCGGCCTCAGACGCTTCAACCACGGGCTCTCCGACCAGCACCCGCTGGCGAGACTCGAAGCCGCCTGACTCAAGCAGGCGCTCCGAGGTCTCCCAGCCGGTCACGCCGCCACCCCCAAACGGCTGAGCAGCGCCACGGTGCCTAGACTGCGGAACGGCACGTCAGCGCCGACCCGACGCCGCAGCGGGCATTGCGGTGGGCAATCGCGACGTCGCGTGTGCGCATCGCTGTGCTCCCTTTCCGAGAAGCGCCTCAACCTGGCCGCGATGCAGGATCGTTCCCGTACGAGCTCTGTCCGCTGATCGTGCCGTCCTGGTTGTGGATGACGTGCTCGGTCTTGTCGGCGCGTGCTCGAATGCGGCCGGAGACCTCGGCCTCGGGCTTGCTTGCATGGGCGGCTCCGATCTGCAGCCCACTTTCGATCTCGTTGACCCATTGGTCGTTCTTGTAGACGGTGTGAATGACGCAGGCCGCCATGGAAGATTCCTTTCTTGGCCCCGATCGCCTGCCTCGGGGTGAAGGGACGAACCTAGAGCGACGCGAGACCCTTCGCGGCCGCCTGCTCGGCGAGCTTTCCCGGGTCAACGCCGATCTTCTCCAGCATCTGTGCGTGTTGTTCGTGGTCGATCTTCGGCGGCAGTTCGCTCATCAGCTTTTGCGCTTCCGCCGAGCGGCCCTGTTTCTCTAGTTCCTCTTCGATCAGGTGAGTTGGGATTTGCATTCGCTTGCGAGTAGCCGTCAGGGGCCAGCTCTAACCGGCGTCCACCTCGACGTCTGCTGTTCGACGGCCACAGATCACCCGAGCATGTAGACCCCGCGCGGGTCGAGATAAGGCAAGAGACGAATCGGCTGACGCGCAGGGCTGGCCTAAGAGAGGCATTGTCAGCAGCCCTGCGCGTCCGTCAGTTCCAGCCGAACAACTGGACCATCTCCCCTTGACCCGTTGCGTCGAGCCGCCGCACGGCGCCCCTCGTATGGGGACGTCGGGCGCTCGCTCCTCCCTGCAGTCGGTCTTGCCCGCGACGCAAAGCGCCAAACCGCCGTTCGTCCGACGATTGATCGGGCGTAGCGACGTCTTGCGTCGCGGGCCAAGGCTCGTTGAGCGCCGGAGGATGTTTGTGTCCTTGGGCGAGAGGGCATGACTGTCTTGACGCACGACCCTCGTTAACAGCGGTCGACCTGCGGTCCAAGGTCTTCACCAGGTCGCTACGCGTTACGAGAGAACGCATTCGAAGTTATTCCGCCTGCGACGTCAGCCTCTTTGTCTTGGTCTGCCGTCGCCTCTACCGAAGGAGACACGATGAGCAGCACGCACCATGAGCGACCCGCGCGAGCTGTTCCTGCACGAGCTCGGGGACGTGCTGTACGCCGAGAAGACGCTCGTGAAGGCGCTTCCCAAACTGAAGGAGGAAGCATCCGACGAGGAGCTCGCTCAGGGCTTCGCGGACCACCTCGAGGAGACACGACAGCACGTGAAGAACGTCAAGCAGGCGTTCGAGGAGCTGGGCGAGACAGCCAAGGCGGAGAAGTGCCCGGCCATCGAGGGCATCAAGAAGGAACACGACGAGTTCGTGGCCAACGAGTCACCGTCTCCCGGGGTGCTGGACGCCTTCCTGACCGGCGCCGGCGCTCGGACCGAGCACTACGAGATCGCCGCCTACGAGGGCCTGTCACGATGGCCGACGCGATGGGCGAAGACAAAGGTCGTCCGAGCTACTGACCGCGAACCTCGAGCAGGAGAAGAAGGCGCTCACGAAGATCCAGACGATCGGCAAGCGCCTCGCCCAGGACGGCGCGAAGGCTGCGGTCTAGCGACACCTCGAGACGGGTACGACAGCTTCTCATCTTGGTTCCGGAATAACCGAAAGGACGTCTTACTGTGAGCATCCTCTGGATCGTGATCGTCGTCATTCTCGTACTGGCATTGCTCGGCTACGTCGGACGCGGTCGCCTCTCTCGCTAAGCTCGCGGCAACGATGAAGCGTTGACGCGACGGTGAGTCTTGGGCCGGGCAATCAGTCTGTGCTCGCTCGAAGCCGGACCGCGACGACGTGAAAGAGAGCCGGCTGCCACTTGGCGGCCGGCTTCCTCCCCTGAGGTCCTTCGGCCTCGAGCAGGAAGAATGGCCGGTGGGTGCCTTGGAGAGTCTTTGCAACGTGGCGCGACTGATCGCCGTAACGCACTTACCCCTCGCCCAACCTAGACCGGTTCACAGCCGCCCTGCCTTCAGCGCGTGACGAGGTGCGTGACCGGCATTGCGAAGCGCTCGGCTGCCTTCTCGAGGAAGAACTGCCGAGGCGCCTGGTCGTCGACCGCGACGGTAACGTCCGCGTCCGCGACGACTCATCAAAGGACGGCGGCGCGCCAAACGCGGGCGACGACGAGCGCTCGTCGGTCTGAGGGGGCGGACACAACCAGTGGAAGGGCTTCCCTCCTTGGGGAACGAGGGGAGCCAGCGCAGCTTCGCCGTACAGGCCGTCCAAGGAGGCCGTGAGCCCGATCCGGATCCGCCCAGCGCGGACCCGGGTCTCTCTCGGGCTCGTCCGGGACAGGCTAGGAGTCGTAGTGGCCGCCGAGCCCAGCGGCCTGCGGCGGCCCTTGTGCCCCGCCTCCTGCATGATCGGCGGGACCTCGGGGTCGGACGACGAAGCTCTGCCAGCCTTCGGCGTCCCAGTCGAAGAGCACCCAGACCCGGTCGCCCTCGTTGGGATCGCGGAACACGGTCGCGCCCTTCGACCCGTGCTGCTTGCGCTTCTCGGCGCCCTTGGTCGAGAAGATGCTCCAGAAAGCGGTCGAAGTCCTCGACCTGTGGTCGTTGCCAGGATCACTGTTCTCCTCCTCGTGCGCTTCTCGGCACCTCAGGTCGACGCCGATGTAGAGGCGAGTGTGCGCGCAGGGACGCCCAGGCGGAATGGGGCGAAGCCCTACCCGTGTACCTACCTGTGCAGCCGTGCGAACGAGGTCGTGCTCGAAGGCCCACATCGTCGCGGCGGCGCGGCTGCGCACGCCGGCCTTCTCGTAGACGTGCTGGACGTGGTGGCCGACGGTCTTGGCCGAGATGCGGAGTCCTCGGCGATCTCCTGGTTGGACTTTCCTCGCACGAGGACGAGGAGTACCTCGAGCTCGCGCTCGGTCAGCCCGGCCGGCAGCTCGCGAGGGCGCTCGCGCGCACGTGATGGCCGGCGGCGTCGAGCACCGCGTCGACCGCCTCCGGGTCGAGCCGTCCCTCCTCGCCTCGCGCAGCAGCTCTGCCTCGGCGGCCGGCGCGTCGAGCGCCGCCCGGTACGGCCGCGCCTCGCGCATCGCCCGTAGGAGTCGGCGGCGGCGAGGATGCCGCGCCGCCCGGTCGAGCGCCGGCCCCGCGCGTGCCGCGGTGGTAGCCGGAGCCGTCGAGCCGCTCGTGGTGTGAGCCCGCCAGCATCCCGATCGGGGCGAGCTCCCGCGACTGGGCGAACGCCCGCTCCGTGAAGTGCGGGTGGAGCCGCACGCGCTCCCACTCGCCGAAGCCGAGCCGGCCGGGCTTCTCCCAGATCGCGTTCGACACGCCGACACGGCCGAGGTCGTGGGCGAGCGCGGCCCGCCGCACGAGCGTCACGGACGTCCGCCGGCAGCCCGAGGCGCCAGGCGGCGGCCTCCGCAAGGTCGGCGACACCGGTCAGTGCTCGCGCAGCCACGGGGACTTGAGACCGGTGAGCGCGGCGATCGCCGTGAAGGCGGCGTCGACCCGCTCGCCGCCGATCCAGACCTGCGGGGACGGCTCGATCTCCAGCGCCTGGTCCCACATCCGCGTCTCGTCCAGGTCGGCGAGCATCTCGTCGAAGTTCCCGTAGCGCGAGCTCGGCCAGACGAGGCTCGTACGCGGCGCCGGAGCGCCGCTCGAGCACGGCGCGCGCCTCTTCGGGGCCCGCGGCGGAGAGGAACAGGGAGATGTCCCTCGCCACGTGCAGGAGACGCGCCGGCAACGGGATCGCGTCGCCGCGAGCGTCCGGGAACCCGCGTCCGTCCCACCGCGCGAAGACGTACTCCAGCGCCGCCTGGATGCTCGGGCCGAGCTCGAGCCACCCGGCGAACCGCTGCGCGACCTCGCACATCGTCGCGAACGCATCGCGCGCCCTAGGGCCGGCGTTGGCGATCGCCTCCTCGATAGCGCGGCGCGCACCTCCGGCGGCCGCCGGCCCCGACATGAGCGCGGTAGAAGGCGAGGACCTCCGCCGGGTTGGTCGGGTCGATGAGGTAGAACGCCGCGCGGTGCGCGATGTCGTCGCCGTAGAGCAGCGCCGCCTCGTGCCCGTTCGAGGTGCATCCCGAAGCGTGGAGGAGCGCGACGTAGTACGTGTCGGCGAGTTCCTGCGCCGATGCTCCGGCGAGCTCGCCGAGCAACCGCGAGCACGGCCGTGCGCAGCGCGTGCTCGAGCGGCTGCCCGGTCCCGAGGTCGGTCGCGAGCGAGAGAGCCCGACCACCTCGGCGGCGCGGATCGGCCGCTCCGCCGAAGGCGCCTTTGCCTCACCCGGACCAGGTGTCCTCACCGCCACCCGGCGATCCCTACGGGGAAGTGGCCGAACGATTCGCACACGCGCTTGATCAGACGGTGGTGACGCCTGCTTACACTCGCCGCATGCAAGCCGGCGACCTCGCGCGCGGCTGGTGGGGGCGGTCGCTGGCCGTCCTTGTCGCCGTGCGCGTCGCGATACCGCTCGCCGTGCTCGCAGACCATGGGCACGCGCTGCCTGGCTTGCCGCGGTATGTCTACAACCCCCGCCCCGGTGATGCCTACGGCTACTACTCGGCCGTTCGGGAGTTGCTCGCGACCTGGCATAGGCCGGTCGTGCTGCTCGCGGCAGTCGTGCTCGTCGCGCTCGCAGTCGCGATCGCCGCAACGCTCAGGCGCCGGGGCCTTCGTGCGTGGGCGCTGCTGGCGGCTGCCTACGGTGTCGGTGCGATCAGCACGGTGCTCGCGCTCCGGATGCACTCACCCGGCGCGCCGACCATCGGCTGGCCGCTCGTCTGGAGCGTCCCCCTCCTGCCGTACCGCGGCCTCGGGCTGCCCCTCAACCCGGACGTCGCGTTCGGCGTCGGGCTCGCGCTGTCGCTGCTCGCGAACGGCGTGACGGTCGTCATGACCGCAGTGCTCGGTCGACGTGTCACCGGCAGCGCTGCGGTCGGCGTCGGCGCTGCCGCCGTGTACGCGCTCTTCCCCTACCTGATGGGACTGATCGGCGGCCACCGTGCCTGGGGCAACGGCACCTGGCCCGTCGACTCCGGCCTGCATCTCTACAGCGAGCCACTCTCGACCGCACTGGTCGTGACGGCGCTCGTCCTCTGCGTCGAGCGGACACCGAGCGACCTCGCGCTCGCCGCCACGGGGATCCTGCTGTCGCTGGCGAGCGTCGTGCGCCTCTCGAACGCCGTCATCGCGGCCGTCGTGCTCGGCGTAATGACCGTGCGAGTGGGCGCGCGACGGGCGATCGTGCTGCTCGCGGGCCTCTGCGCGTTCCTCCCCCTGGCAGCCGCGTACTGGTCGAAGGGATACGCGGGCTTGCCGTCGAACGGCCTGCCTCCACACCCGTTCGCGCTGCGGTATGTACGCATCGCCTGGACGGACAACCTGCTCTGGCGGCCCTGGGTCCTGGCGCTCTTCCTCGTGCCCGCGGCCGTCGGGACGTTTCGAGTCAGCGAGGTCTGGCGCCGATGGTTGCTCTGGCTCGCGATCGCGGGTACGGGCGTCTTCTACAGCGTCTACTCGGTGACGAACATCCACCCACGCTTCCTGTTCGTCGTCCTTCCGCCGGTCCTGGTTCTCTGGTGCGCGGGTATCGCGTCGGCCGGGACGCTGTCGATCCGGCGTGCGAAGCGCTCTGGCTAGGTGTGCTCAGCGACGGAGCGCTGCGGCCGGGTCGGAGCTCCAGCCCTGCTCGAATGCATAGTCGAGAAACTCGAGTAGCGCCCCGCGGCGGGGTCGTCCGATCCGCGGACGTTGTCATACGGGAGGAGGAACTCTCCCCGGTCCTCGCTCCACCCGCTCGACGATTCGATGCCCTCCGGCCTGGGATACATGTAGGCGAAGAACGCTGCATAGGGAGTCCGCGCGTCGCCGGGCGAGAAGCCGCCGGAGAAGTGCTGCTCGTCCCCCCCGATGCGCGTGATCACGTCGGCGTCGGGCGCGGGCTCGACGGCACGGCCCGAGAAGCGCGTCGTCGTGAGGTCGAGCGCGCCCCACCAGAGTTGCACCGGTGGCGCCTTCCCACTCCAGCGGCCGCGATGTTCGCGGAGCACCGCCTCGACCGCGAGGAGCGTGCGCCAGAAACGCGTGACGGCGGCAGGATCGTACGTTGCATGCACGAGGTCGTCGGGAAACGGGATCGGATTGGGAACCTCGGACGGAAGCGTCGAGATCTCGACCGGCACCTCGACGCGTTCGAGCGCGGCCATCAACTCGCCGTAGAAGCTCGCCACGGGCGCGCTCAGCGCAATGCGCTCGACGCGCCCGGAACCCGTGCGCACGGCCACGTGATGGTCGACGAGATCGACATCGATGTCGAAGACCTCGCCGCTCGGATGCGGGATCGTCGAAGTCCAGAGACCGCGCCCGGTCAGGTAGAGAGGCACGTTCGCCCATTCCGGCTCGGGCGGCGAGAGGGCGAGGCGCACCTTGCCGATCACCTGCAGCTGCATGTGCAGCGTCTCGCGGGTGTCCTGCCAGTCCTGGTAGGGGAGCGGCGGCCAGGGCATCAGCCCAGTTTCAAGAACGCGATCTCGTCGACATAGCACCACGACCAGTCCTCGCCCGGCTCGGCCGAGAGAATGATGGGGTGCGTCGTCTCGTGGAAGTGCGCGGTCGCGTGCTTGCTCGGCGACTGGTCGCAGCAGCCGATCTTCCCGCAGATCTGGCACATGCGCAGGTGCACCCACCACCCACCGGTCTTGAGACACTCTTCGCAGCCGTCGAGGTGGGCTGGCAGGGCAGCCACCTTGATCTCGCCGAGGTGGGTACAGCTCACCGAAGCAGTATGGCTGGCGCGCCTGGGCAGGCGGCGGCGTCCCGGTCAGACGGGTGCCGGCGAGCTTCTGAGCGCCGCAGCGAGCCGGTCGACCGTCTGGCGCCAGCCGTCGCGGATCCCCATCTCCACCACTCCCGGACGCCTTCCTCGGACAGGCCGGCGGGAAGCTCGACCCGGACGCGTATTTCCGTGCTCTCACCGATCGGCGTCAGCGTCACGGTGACAAGGGGACTGTCCTCGAGGCGCAGTCCGCGTCGAGCTCCGGCCAGCCGGCCAACTGCTCCCCAGGTGAACACGAGCTTCTCGTCGGAGACGATCTCGCGATAGACGCCGCCGGTGACGTAGTTCGTCGCCTCGCTGATGACCATCCGCTGGCGCCACTCGCCGCCGACACGCAGGTCGAGCTCGATCGGCTCCGATGGAATCGGATTCTGGTCGTTGTAGAACCAGTGGAGGTGATCCGGATCTGTTCAGCCGAAAGACCTCCGCGGGAGAAGCGTCGAGCGTCCAGGTAAGGGTGAACTCGCGCTGCGTGAGCTCGATGTCGGTCATGAATCCTCCTGTCGTCGTTCGCTCGTCAGTTGCTGTTGGAGCCGCGCGAAGCGCGGCCCGAAGAAGTCGCGGTACGGCGCCATCCACGCGTCCGCGTCTGCGAGCGGCGCAGCCTCGAGCCGGCACGGGCGCCACTGGGCCGACCGTCCCTTCACCACCAGCCCGGCGCGCTCGAGCACCTTGAGGTGGCGCGACACCGACGGCAGGCTCATCGCGTGCGGCGCCGCCAGTTCGTTGACGGTCGCCTCGCCCGCCGCGAGCTGCGCCGAGGATCGCCCGCCGCGTCGGGTCGGCTGGCGGCGAACGTGATGCTGAGTGAGTCGGTCTTCATTCAGCCAACTTAATCATCTGGAAGGCTAGATAAAGCGACGAGGCGCTCGGCGGCTGTCAACGGTCTGCCCCTAGGATCGCGCCGATGGCAGCCCGTCGACGCCCCGCTCACCTACCGCGAACGACCCGCGAACGGAGACGCGGACGGCCTGCTGATCCTCCACCACGGCCGTGGCGCGGACGAGCAGATCTCCTGCCGCTCGGCCGACATCTTCGATCCTGCGGGACGCCTGCACGTCGTGGCTCCTCGAGCGCCGCTCTCGCTCGCGAACGTGCCCGGCTACCACTGGTACGTCGTGCCGCGGGTCGGCTATCCCGATGTTCCTACCTTCCACGCGGCGGGTATCGACAGCTCGCTGCCTTCCACGATGAGCTGTGGGAGCGCCTCGGGTATTCCACCGGGAGCGAACGGTGCTCGGCGGCTTCTCGATGGGGACGGTGATGAGCTACGCGCTCGGCCTCGGGCCCGAGCGGCCCTCTCCGGCGGGGATCCTCGCACTCTCGGGCTTCATCCCGACCGTCGACGGCTGGCAGCCTGACCTCCTCGAACACAGGGCCAGACGTGTTCATCGCTCACGGGCGCAACGACCCGGTCATCGGCGTCGACTTTCGCGCGGGCTGCACGCCGGGCTCCTCGAGGGAGCCGGGGTGAGTGTCGAGTACCACGAATCGGACGCCGGTCACACGATCGATCCAGCGAGCGTCCCGCCCGCGATCGACTGGCTCGCTGCTCTCGCGATCCGATTTGCTTAGGGTTGCCGAGTGGCCTCGTCGCGCGTCTTCTCCATGGTGCTCGCAGGCGGAGAAGGCAAGCGACTGGCGCCGCTCACCGCGATCGCGCCAAGCCGGCTGTGCCGTTCGGCGGCAACTACCGCCTGGTCGACTTCGCACTCTCGAACCTCGTCAATGCGGGTTTCCGCCGCATCGCCGTGCTGACGCAATACAAGAGCCACAGCCTCGACCGCCACATTGCCACGACGTGGCGCTCTCGCCCTGCTCGGCGAACTACGTCATTACGGTGCCGGCGCAAATGCGCCTCGGGCAGCGCTGGTTCGAGGGTTCGGCCGATGCGATCTACCAGAACCTGAACCTGGTGTACGACGAGCGGCCCGACACGATCTGCGTGTTCGGCGCCGATCACATCTACCGGATGGATCCGCGCCAGATGATCGACCAGCACATCGAGGGCGGCGCGGGCGTGACGGTCGCGGCGATCCGCGTCCCGATCGACGCAGGCGGGCGAGTTCGGCGTCATCGAGACCGCGCCGACGACGGCCGCGATCCGCGCTTCCACGAGAAGCCCGCGAGCGCCGCCCGGCTTGCCCGACGCGCCCGGAGCACGTGTTCGCGTCGATGGGCAACTACGTCTTCACGGCCGACGTGCTGATCGAGGCCGTGACGACCGACGCCGACGACGCGAGTCGTCGCACACGACATCGGCGGCAACATCATCCCGATGCTCGTCGAGCGCGGCGAGGCGCGGCGTCTACGATTTCGCGGCGAACGAGGTGCCGGGGACGACCGAGCGCGACCGCGCCTACTGGCGCGACGTCGGAACACTCGATGCGTACTACGAGGCGCACATGGACCTGATCAGCGTCGACCCGATCTTCAACCTCTACAACGCGGACTGGCCGATCCTCACCTGGCGGGGCCGCTGCCGCCTGCCAAGTTCGTGTTCGAGCGGACCGGGCGCGTCGGCCACGCGCTCGATTCGATCGTCTGCGCCGGCGTTATCGTGTCGGGCGGCACGGTGCGGCGCTCCATCGTCTCGCCGCACGGCGCATCCATTCGCACGCGAGGTCGTCGATCGGTGCTCATGCACGACGTCGACGTCGGCCGGGGCGCCGTCGTGCGGCGACGCGATCGTCGACAAGAACGTGCGGATCGCGCCCGGCGCGCAGGTAGGGGTCGATGCCGAGGCCGACCGCAAGCGCTTCGTCGTCTCGGCCGGCGGCATCATCGTGATCGGCAAGGGCGACACCGTCACCGTTTGACCTTGGACGTCGCGCTGCTCACCCGCGAGTACCCGCCCGAGGTCTACGGCGGCGCCGGCGTTCACGTCGAGTACCTCGCCCGCGAGCTTGCGACGCTCGTCGACGTGACCGTCCACTGCTGGGGCGCCGAGCGAACGGCGACCGGCGGAGGCACTGCGGTCGTGCCCACCGCCGTGGGAGGCGCTCGCGGGCTCATCGCCGCACGCCGCGGCCCTGCAGGCGGTCTCCGTCGATCTCACCATGGCTGCCGGAGTCGATGGCGCCGACCTCGTTCACAGCCACACTTGGTACGCGAACCTCGGCGGCCACCTCGGCCAAGCTGATCTACGGCAGTCCCACATGTGGCGACCGTGCACAGCCTCGAGCCGATGCGGCCGTGGAAGGCGGAGCAGCTCGGCGGCGGTTACGCCGTGTCGAGCTTCTGCGAGCGGACCGGCCTCGAGAGCGCCGATGCGGTGATCGCCGTCTCGCAGGAGCAGGCCCGCGACCTGTTGACGTGCTATCCGGCTGTCGATCCGAACCGTGTCAGCGTGATCTACAACGGGATCGACACGGACGAGTACGCGCCTGATCGAGCGACGGACGTCCTCGAACGCTACGGCGTCGATCCCGGGCGGCCGTCGGTCGTCTTCGTGGGCCGGATCACACGGCAGAAAGGGGTCACGCACCTGCTCGATGCGGCGCTCCAGATCGACCGTAAGGCGCAGATCGTGCTCTGCGCCGGCGCTCCCGACACGCCGGAGATCGCCGCGGAGATCGAGGCGAAGGTCGAGCGCGTTCGCGCCGAGCGCGGCAACATCGTCTGGCTCGAGCAGATGCTCCCGAAGCCCGACGTGATCCAGCTGTTGAGCCACGCGAGCGTATTTGTCTGCCCGTCGATCTACGAGCCGCTCGGCATCGTCAACCTCGAGGCGATGGCGTGTGAAGCGGCGGTCGTCGCGACGCACACGGGCGGTATCCCGGAAGTCGTCGAGGACGGCGTCACCGGCCTGCTGGTCCCGTTCGAGCCGCGCGACGACGGTTCGCGGGAGCCGGTCGATGCGGCGCGCTTCGCGCAGGACCTCGCCGAACGGGTGAACGACCTGCTGGCCGACCCATCGCGCGCAGAGCTGTTCGGGAAAGCGGGCCGCCGGCGCGCCGTCGAGCAGTTCAGCTGGTCGGCCGTCGCCGCCGAGACCGTCGTGCTGTACCAGCGCTTGCTGGACAACAGCCGGATGGCTCAGACCGCGACGTAGCGAGCGCCGAGCGTCTCCGCGAGCGTCCTGTACGCGGGGCGCGTCCCGAGAAGCATTGAGAGCGACGGGTCGACGCCGTTGGCCCGCGCAAAGTCGAGCGGAAGCCCGGGCAGCGGGGGCCGGCACCAGCAAGCCGGCGGACCGCCGGGGTGCGGACACAATGCGATCTCGACCAGGCCGGAGACCTCGGCGCCCAGGAGGGCGGCCGGTGCGGCCAGATCGTCCGCGCTGCCATCCGGGCGCCAGTCGAACACGAGGTGCGGCGCCCCCGGGTCGGCCTGCGCGATCGCGTCTTGCCAGCCCGGACGATCGAGCGCCGCGGCGGCGACGAAGACTCCGGCTCGAGATCGCGCGGACGGTGGGGCGCGCACGAACGGAACGCGCTCGACGGCCGCGAATCCCTCGTCCGCCGACGGCGGCTCCAGCTCGCGGACCGCGCGCATCTGGGATGTCGGCAGGAGCACCCCGGGGACACGGCGCGCGAGCGAACGGAGCTTCTCGGGCGCGGGAAGCGAGCCGAACTGCTCGAGCAGCCGCTCGACGAGATTGACCTGCGCCTGCGCAAGCGGCGCGTCGAGCCAGACGCACCTCGCCGGAACCCGATACCGACCAGCCGTCTCGACCACGTAGCTGCGCGAGGCCCGCGAGAGGTACGTGTTGTCGAGGACGATCCGTCGAGCTCCCGAGGCGAGCTCGCCGTCGAGCGCCTCGGCGAGCTCACGCAAGGTGCCTCCGCGGTCGTCGCGGTTGAGACGACGGTAACCGCGGTCGACGTACTGCTCGGCGACGCGGCTCTTCCCCGCCCCCGGGATGCCCATCACGAGCACCACCTCGGCGTCGTCCTGCTCCCTCGCTCTCGCCGAGTGAGCAGTGCGAGCACCGCCGAAAGCGGCGGTGAGCGCAGCCCGATCGCGGACCTCCAACGACAGCGCTGCAGCTCGGGCGGCCGAGCGCGCCGTCTCCGCGCGACGGGCACCGGGGATCGCCACCACGACCGGCGCCAGGTCGAGCAGCCACGCGAGCGCGACTTCGGCCGGCGTCGCGGCGCGTGCCTCGGCGACCGCCGCGAGCGTCTCGTCGCGGGCGAGCCGGGCGGACCGGCGCGGCCCTCCGAGCGGCGAGTGCGCGATCACGGCGATTCCCACCTCGGCGCAGCGTCCGACGATTCCCCCGCGAAGTGCGGTGTCGTCGTACGGGCTGAGCGCGACCTGGACTGCCGCGATCGGCGCGAGCTCGAGTGCGTCGTCGAGCTGGCGCCGGTTGACGTTGGCCACCCCGATGCGCCGCACGAGGCCCTCGTCGGCGAGCCTCGCGAGTGCACGGACCGAGGTCTTCCACGGCGTCCGGGGATCGGGGGCATGAAGGAGGTACAGGTCGATCGCGAGGCCTTCCAGGGCCTCGAGACCGGCTTCGCAGTCGGCTCGAATCGCTTTGGCACGACCGTCCGGAACCCACGCGCCGGCCGGCCGCGTCATGCCTCCCTTCGTCACGATCCGCGCGTGCGCCTCCGCGCCGCAGCGGCGAAGCCCGCGGGCCAGCAGCCGCTCGTTGTGGCCGAGTTCGGCCGCGCCGTGCCCGTAGGCATGCGCCGTGTCGAAGACAGTCATGCCCACCTCGTCGGCGGCGGCGATCGTCTCGAGAGCAGTCTCTTCGTCGCGGCTCTCGTCGGTCGACAGGCGCATGCAGCCGAGACCGATCCGGAGGTCCGACTCGGTCAGCCAACTGATCCCCCCACTCGGCACCGAGCTCGATCCTAAGATCTCCGCAAAAAAGGGGGCGGCATGGCGGACGAACGAGGCTGGACGCGGGACCAGGTCATCCGAGGCGCGGCGCGGCTCGGCGGTGGGCTGCTCGTCGCCGGTGGTGCCGGCGGTCTCGGGCTGCTTCGTGCCGAAGCGGCGTTCGCGGCGGCCGCCGATGTTCGCCATTACGTCACGCGCCCGAATCTGAGACCGCCGCGGGTGACGATGCGCTACACGGGCGCGACCGGCGACGGCTACCTCTTTCTCGCCCCGTCGTCCGGGCCCGGGCAGAGGGGCGTCATGATCCTCGATCACGACGGCGACATCATCTGGTTCCACCCGACGACGCCGAACACGGCGATGAACTTCCGGCCGGGCCGCTTCCACGGCAAGCCGGTTCTCACCTGGTGGGAGGGAAAGGCGGACAAGGGCCTCGGACGCGGGACGCACGTCGTCGTCGACGAGTCCTATCGCGAGATCATCCGGATCCCTGCAGGCGGCGGACGTCAGTCCGACCTGCACGAGTTCGTGATCACACCGCACAACACCGCGCTCGTCACGAGCTACGAGGTTCGCAACGTCGATCTGTCGGGTGCCGGAGGCCCGGCGAGTGGGCCTGCGATCGGCGGCGTCATCCAGGAGCTCGCGCTGCCGAGCGGAAAGCTCCTCTTCGAGTGGCGCAGCCTCGACCACGTCGCGGTCGCAGAGACGCATGTTCCGTACCAGGGGTTCGCGCTCGACTACTTCCACGTGAACTCGATCGACCTGACCGGCGACGGCGACTTCCTGGTGTCGGCCCGAAACACGTGGGGGGTCTACAAGGTCAGCCGGCGCACCGGCGAAGTGCTCTGGCGCCTCGGCGGCAAGAAGAGCAGCTTCGAGATGGGCAAGGGAACCGTGTTCGCGTGGCAGCACGACGCACGGCACCACGGCGACGGGCTGATCAGCATCTTCGACGACGGCGGCCAGCCCCAGGTCGAGCCGCAATCCCGGGCGCTTCTGATCAAGCTCGACGGAGTCCGTGGGCGCGCGAGCCTGGCGCGGAAGTACACGCATCGGCCCGGTGGAATCCACAGCCGGTTCATGGGCAACGCACAGCTGCTCGGCAACGGCAATCTGATCGTCGGCTGGGGCAGCGAGCCGTTCATCACCGAATTCGCGCCCGACGGCCGCGTCGTGCTCGACGTCGTGCTCCCGAAGGGCGGCCAGAACTATCGCGCCTTCCGCGTGCCGTGGACGGGGCGTCCCGCGACGAAGCCGACGGCCGCCGTCCGCGGGCACGGCGTTTATGTCAGCTGGAACGGCGCGTCCGACGTTCGGAGCTGGGAGCTGCACGCAGGCCCGGCGCAGAGCGCGCTGCAGGTCGTCGAACGGCTGCCTCGGCTCGGCTTCGAGACCCGCTTCGCCCAGCCTGCGGGGGCGAAGATCTTCGTGGTCACCGCACTCGACCACGCCGGACGCCCGCTCGGGCAGTCGAACCTCGTCAGGCGGTGAGCAGCGCGAGCTGCCGGAACGCCGTCGGCGGCGTGCGCTCGTCCAACCGCTTCCGGATCGCGGCCGCACATTCCGCGGGGCTGAGCAGCGACGTGTCGACCTCGAGGTCGTAGATCCCCGGCACGTGGACGCGGTCCTGCCAGAGCCGCACCGGTGCCGGGACGACCGGCTTGCCGGTGAGAGCGCGGCGCTCGAGGATCACGTCGATCGGGCAGCGGACGCCGACGAAGAGGGCGGGCAGCCCGTCGAGCCTGCGCGCGCAGTCCGCGAGAATCGCCGCGTCGTGGTGGCCGAACTCGGCCGCCACGTTCAGCCCCACCCGGCTGTGGCCCGCGATCGCTTGGTACCAGCCCGCGTACAGCGACGGGACGACGGCCGCTGCGGCGTGGTCGGGCTCGCCGGGGCGAAGGCCGATGCCCGGCTGATAGCGCGCAGGCGTCGCCCGCCGGGCGACATCGACGCCGAGATTCAGCCAGACCCCGTCGAACGCGTCTTGCATCGCGGCCACGATGCTCGACTTCCCGGCCCGCGGGGCGCCGTTCAGGACGACGATCTGTCCTGCCTGCACGACGGTCAGTCGCCGGGCTCGTTGGCGGCGAGCCACGCCTTCGCGACACGCTTCTGGGCGCGGCTTAGCCAGGCGTCCACGACCAGGTCTCGCAGCTCGTCCCGCGACAGCCGGTCGAGATCGGGGATCCGGAGGAGGACGGCCGGATAGCCCTTGAAGTGCGGGGTCGTGAAGTAGACGCCGCCGGACGCAAGGAGCAGCTCCTTCTCCTCGAGATCGGTCACGCGGAACATGAGCACGTCGCTGAGCCGCTCTCCAGTCACCGGGTCGACAGCGTCGGGCCTCTGTCCTCGATGGAAGCAGAACATCTTCCCGTGCACCTGGTACGAGGGCCGGCCGTCGGCCGACAGCTCCTTCGTCACCTGCGGCAGGCCGAGTGCGAGTTCGTCGAGGTCGGCCATCGTCGCCAACGTCGCCTCCGCTTACGAGGCGAAACGCTGGACGAACGCGAGCGCTGTTCGGCGACCTCACGCCAGCCGCCGTCGATCGTGAGCGCGTGACCGCGACCGGGGATCTCGATGATCTCCGTCACGTTCGGGTTCCCCCTCTGGCGCTTGTACGAGGCGTTCGCGATCGCCCAGGAACGGTGTGGTCTTGCTGGCCCGAGACGATCAGCAGCGGGCCTCGGTCCGGGTTCTTCGTGTCGACCTTCGCCTCGGTCCACGGGTTCAGGTTCGCGGTTGCGGCCTCGAACAGCGGCGCGCCCGGGGCGGGAACCGCGTACGTCTCGTACAGCTGCTTCGCCTCGTCCTCGGGCACGGCGTTCGCGAACGCATAGCGGAACTGCTCGTACGTCAGCGAGACCGAACGCTTCCAGTTCACCGGGTTCATCAGCACCGGTGACGACGACCGGAGCGCCGAGACGGGCAACGGCAGCACGCCGCGGAAGGGCGCCGGGTCGACGGCGACGGAGACAGCCGACAGCCCGCGGCCGGCGACGATCTGCGTCAGGAGCCCGCCGAAGGAGTGCCCGACCACGGCCGGCTTCATCGTCAGCCGGCCGATCACCCCGGCGACGTGGTCGGCAACCTGGCTGATCGTCTTCGAGGCGAAGCACCTCCGGGCTGCGCGCGCGCCTCCTCGACGGTCTCGGGATCGTCGGGCCAGGCCGGTGCCACGGCCGCGTAGCCGGCCTGCTCGAAGAGCTCGGCCCACCTGTCCCAGCTCGATGCAAGCAGCCAAAGGCCGTGGATGAAAACGACCGGGACGCGGGCCGACATGTTCGCGTGCTCGACCTGCGCCTGCTCCCGCTCGCTCAGCGCCCCCATTGGAGGAACCTACTGGAACACCGATGGGGGCGGGCCCGGACAGCGGCCACGGCCCGCCCCCTGCGGCAGGTCTAACCGGCGTTCTCGTACAGCAGCTCGTACGTGGGTTGTCCCCGTGCTGCTGGGTGTAGAACCAGCGCCAGTGCTTGTCGGTCAGGTTCGGGCACCTTGGCGCCGAGAATCCCCTGAACGGTGGGATCGCCGTCCGACACGACGGCACCCGTGATCTCGTTGTCGCCGTCGTTCTTGCCGAAGCCCGACGGCGTCGCGTTGGCGTCGACCGTCGCGGCCGAGTCGCGGCCCTCGGCGAGCCAGCGCACAGGCTGGTTGTCCGCCTTCGAGTAGTCGGCGTTCAGGTCGAACGCCCAGCCGGAGTCGAGCGCGTTCCCCTGGCCGTGCAGCAGGTCGCCCGGGTCCTCGACAGCGGCGACGGTGTTCTCGACAGGAACGTGATGTTGTCCAGGCCGGTATCTGCCAGGTCGCCCTTGAAGAAGACCCGGAGCTGCCCTTCCTTTGCACCCGGGCCGGACTGCTTCAGGTCGAAGAGGCTGCCCCAGCCGCCGATCGGGTTCTCGGTGCTCGTCGCGTTCGTGTCGCCGGTCTCGGTGAAGACGAACTCCTTGAACCCGGTCCCGGGCCGGAAGACGCCGTTCTCAGGACGCTTGAACGGTGTGCCGCTCTTCGCCTTCGCCAGCGTGTTCGCGTTGAACGGATCGTGCCCGTCGACTGCCGTGTCGTGGAGCGTGATCCACTTCGTCTTGAACACCTTGCCGTACGTGTGCAGGGCCACCTGGTCGGCGCGTTGACCTTGGTTTGTGACGCGACGGTGATCGGTGTCGCCCTTCATTCGTTCAGCGCCTGGAGCACCTGCAGCTTGCCGTTGTGCAGGTCGCCCCGCTGGGCCGGCACGTACCTGTAGAGGAAGCTGTTCGGGATCTTCGACGCGGTCGCGTCGGCCTTGTTCGGAGCCGCCGATGTCCTCGACGATCCAGATGTTGCCGTCGCTGTCGTGTCGCTCCACGTCGTGTGAGCGTGGAACTCGCAGAGCAGCGGCGCTGGTTTCGTCTGCATCTAGGCCCAGTTTTGCCGCGCGCGGGTAAGCTCGGATCGGCTTCACCGACCCGTCACCCACTGTTCACCGCCACGATTTACCTGCAAACTGAGCGCCTGACACACAATTGCAACCCATCGTTCACCGGTCGTCCGACATGCTGAGCTGCCCGTGTCGGTGACCCAGCGCCTGCAGCTCGACGCATCCGAGCCGCCGCTCCTCAACCGGGAGCTGTCCTGGCTCGACCTGAATGCGCGCGTGCTCGACCTCGCGGCCGATCCGAACGAGCCGCTGCTCGAGCGCATCAAGTTCTGCAGCATCTTCTCGAGCAACCTCGACGAGTTCTTCATGGTTCGCGTCGCCGGCGTGCTCGACCAGATCGCGTCGGGACTGTCCGTTTCGGCTCGCGCGACGGCCGCACGCCGCAGCAGCACGCTGCGCGAGGTCCGCGAGCGAGCGCTCGAGCTCACCGCCGAGCAGTCGCGCCTCTGGCGGAGGAACTCTCCCCCGCGCTGGCAGCCGAGGGGATCGTGATCGGCGCCGTCGAGGAAGCGACCGAAGCCGAGCGCGCCGAGCTCGAAACGCTGTTTGCCAAGCAGATCTACCCGGTCCTGACGCCGCTCGCGGTCGGCCCGGGCCAGCCGTTCCCCTATATCTCGGGACTGTCGCTGAGCCTTGGTGTCGTCGTGCGCGATCCCGAGTCGAGCGAGGAGCGCTTCGCACGTGTGAAGGTGCCCGAGGGCCTGCCCCGCTTTGTCGCGATCGGCGACCGGGGCCTGCACATCCCGCTCGAATCCGCCATCGAACACTTCCTGCCATGGCTCTTCCCGGAGATGGAGATCATCGAGCGCGTCGACTTCCGGTTGACCCGCGACGGCGACACCGAGATCTCCGACGATGCGGACGACCTGCTCGAGGCGGTCGAGAGCGAGCTCCAGAAACGGCGGTTCGGGGCTGTCGTGCGGCTCGAGGTGAACAACTCGATCTCCCGCACGATGCTCGCCAGGCTCGAGGAGCGACTGCACGTGAACCCCGACACGATCTACCGGGTCAGAGGGTTGCTCGACCTCGCGGACGTCGGCCAGCTTTACTCGGTCGACCGCCCCGACCTGAAGGACGTGCCGTGGGTGCCCTACACGCAGCGAAGCCTCGCCTCGCCGGCCGACGGCGATCTGTTCGCCGAGATCGCGCACCGCGACATCGTCGTCCAGCACCCGTACGACTCGTTCACGACGAGCGTCGAGGCATTCGTGCGCGCAGCGGCCAAGGACGAGCGCGCGGTCACGCTGAAGACGACCGTCTATCGCACGAGCCACGACTCGGCGCTCGCGCCTGCGCTGATCGAAGCCGTGGAGAACGGCAAGCAGAGCGTGTGCGTGGTCGAGTTGAAAGCGCGCTTCGACGAGCGGCGCAACATCGAATGGGCGCGATCGCTCGAACAGGCCGGGGTGCACGTCGTCCACGGCTTCCCGGACATGAAGATCCATGCCAAGGCGACACTCGTCGTGCGGCGTGAAGGCAAGGACCTACGGCGCTACGTGCACGTTGGAACCGGGAACTATCACGCGACGACCGCACGGATCTACGAGGACATCGGGATCTTCACCGCGGACCCGGACATCGCCGCCGACGTCGCGGACCTCTTCAACTTCGTCACCGGCTTCGGGCGGCCGCAGCAGTTCCGCAAGATCCTCGCGGCGCCGTTCAACCTTCGCCGCAGGCTGGTGGAGCTGATTCGCGAGGTCGCCGCAGCCGCGGAGGAGGGTAAGCGGGCGCGCATCCGCATCAAGGTGAACAACCTCACCGACGCCGACATGGTCGAGGAGCTCTACAAGGCTTCGCAGGCCGGAGCGCAGATCGACATCATCGTGCGAGCCGTCTGCGCGCTCGTCCCGGGCATCGAAGGAGTGAGCGAGAACATCCGCGTCCGCTCCGTGCTCGGGCGCTTCCTCGAGCACAGCCGGCTCTACTGCTTCGAGGCCGGCGACGAGAAGACATATCTCCTGGGCAGCGCCGACCTGATGCCCCGCAACCTCGATCACCGCATCGAGGTCGTCATCCCCGTCGAGGACGCCTACGTCCGCACCGAGCTGGAGTCCATCTTCAAGGCGCTGCTGGCGGACAACTGCCAGGCCTGGGAGCTATTGCCGGACGGGTCCTGGGCCCGCGTTCAGCCGAAGAAGAGCGAGCGGCGAAAGCCGGCGCAGGTCGCGTTCATGCGCAGGCGTGATCGGGCCCGGCGGCTGGCGCGGCCGCACTAGGAGATCTGCCGTCATGTGGCGTCGCCACCATGAAGCGATGCCGGTCGGGGTCGTCGATGTCGGGTCGAACACGGTGCGTCTGCTGGTCGAGGTGCGCGGACAGCCCGTCCTCTCGCGAGCGAGAGCTGCTCCGGCTCGGGGCAGACGTCGAGCAAGACGGTCGGATCTCGCCCGAGAAGCTCGAGCTCGCGGCCGAGGTCGTCGCCGGCTTCGCCGCCGACGCACGTGCGGCCGGCGTCACCGAGCTCGAGGTGCTGATCACGAGCCCCGGCCGCCAGGCCGAGAACGGCGGCGAGCTGCTGGCCCGGCTCGAGGCCGCAGCCGGATTCCCGGCCCGCATCCTGACCGCCGTCGAGGAGGGCCGGCTCGCGTTCGTCGGCGCAATCGCGCTGGCCGACCCGCCGGCGCGGCGCCTCGTGGCCGTCGTCGACGTCGGCGGCGGCTCGGCGCAGGTCGTCGTCGGAACGCGCCACGACGGCCCGCGGTGGGCGCGCTCGATCGATCTCGGCTCACAGCGGCTGACGAGCCGCCTGCTCGGTGGTGACCCGCCGGGGGACGAAGCGCTCGAAACGGCACGAGGAGAAGTCGAGGGCTACACGGCATCGCTCGAGCCGCCGCAGGCTCGCGGCGCTTACGCCGTCGGCGGCAGCGCGCGCGCGCTCAAGCGGATCGTCGGTCCGCGCCTGGGCCGCGACGAGCTTGCCGAGGCACGCAGCATCCTCGCGTCCACGCCCGCCTCTGTCGTCGCGCGCGAATTCGCGATCGACCCGGGCCGCACCCGAACACTTGCCGCCGGCGCGGTCATCCTCTCGGCCCTGCAAGAACGGCTCGACGCGCCGCTGAGGGTCGTACGGGGCGGGTTGCGCGACGGGGCGATCAGCGAGCTCGAAGCCCGGGCGCTGGCGGCTTAGAAGACACCTCGCCCCAGACGAAGAGCCGTCGCCAGCGCCGCAGGCAGTGCCGCGCGCTGGGCGCGCTTGCGAAACTCCTCACGCTCGATCAACCGTCCCACTGCGAGCGCCGTCTTCGGACGGCTCAACGAGCGCAGCCATCCCTCGGCGGCGACGGCGTCCTCGTGCTTGCGGGCCAGCTCCTGTACACGTGTGAGGGCCTTCACGTACCGCGCTGCCTTCGCTCCGCCGAAGAGCTCCGCGGAGTAGCGCGCGCGCTGTGCCCGGAGCTGGAGCACGTACAGCGCTGCGTCGCTCGAAGCGTCATCCAGGCGCGCAGCGGTTCGCCGCAGCTTACGAAGCTGGCGTTCGGCAAAGGTGGCGAACGAGGTATCGGGGGTGCCCAGCGAATCGATCGTCCCATCGAGCAGCTCGAGCAGGGCGGCAAAGCGCGGCGACGCGACGGCCGCCCGCAGCTCGTTGCGGCGGAACGACCGTTGGCGCTCGAGCGCCGCGAGCACGAGCGTCGCCCCGTCGGCATCCGCGCCCAGCGTCTCGACCTGGGGGCGCAGGTGCGCGACGAGCGTGTCGAGATCCCGCACGGGCGTGAGCAGCGCGGCGAGCCAGCGAAGCTCCTCGTCGAGCGGTCTCAGCTTCTCACCGAGCACGGGCTGCGCCGCGTGCCCGATCGTCCAGATCCGCTGTGCCGCCACCCGGCAGCGGTGGACGTCTCGGTCCGTGTCCCCCGGGCCGTGTTTCTCGAGGCGCGCACGCTGCTCCGTGAGCCGCACCCGAGCCCGCACGGTGGTCTTTCCCTCGTTCACCGACGGACTATAGGGCGCACGGCGGCCCGGCAAACCCCCAAGTCCGCCGGGCCGTCCCGCGCCGTTTCCCCAGGTCACGCCCGCTTCGTGGCCCACAGCAGCAGGGCATCGAAGTCGGCACCGTCGAAGCTAGCGCTCCTGAAACGGACCGGGGTTACCGGGTGAAGACAGTTCGGAGTCGGCCTGGCGTCAGTCGCCGGCCACGTCGCGCCGCAGGAAGACGAGGTACCCGGCGGCCAGCGGCATCGCGATGTAGAGCGCGCAGACCCAGAGCGCCCGGACGACCGGCACCCAGTCGGCGGGAGTGCGCAGGAACCCGTGCCAGGCATCGAACTGCGTCCCGAGCAGGTACGGGCGGATCGCCTCGGTCCCGGGCAGGACTCCGAGCAGCTGCATGAAGAGCGCCCACATGAGCGTGCCGACGATCGCCGCTGCGCTGTTTCTGGTCAGGGTCGAAAGCAGGATCCCGAAGGCCGCGATCGCCGTCATCGGCAGGAGGTAGACCACGAGGCTGGCGCCCAGCAGAGCGAGCCCGTGCCCGAAGCTGACCGTCGTGCCCGAGAGCGAGGTCAGCGGGTCGAAGCCCCACGCAAAGCCCGCGGCCAGCAGGCCGACCGTCCCCATCGCCAGCAGGATCGTCGCCGTGTAGGTGAACGACGCGAGCACCTTTCCGGCGTAGATCTCGCCACGGTCGCGCGAGCGGGTGAGGATGGTCTTCAGCGTCCCGTTGTGGCTCTCGGTCGCGACGATGTCTCCGGCAACGAGCGCCGTCAGGAGCGGGAACGCCCAGATCGACATGAAGAAGAGGACGACGAACGGCGTCGCCAGACCGGTGTCGCGGATGTAGCGGCCGAGCGGGATGTCGTTCGGGCCGCCCGGCTTGAGCAGCAGGACGGTGACAAAGATCACCGGGACGATCATCGCCACCCCGACCCCGAGATACGTTCGCTTCTGGGCGAGCAGCTTCAGGATCTCCCACTTGTAGACGCGCGTCATGCAGCGGCCTCCGTGTCACCGCTCTCGCCTGCGTCATCACGAGGAAGAGATCCTCGAGCGACGAGGTGAGCGGCGTGAGCTCGGTGATCCCGATCCCGGCGCGGCCGAGCGCGATCGTGGCGGCGACGAGGGCTGCGTCGTCGGCCTGGAAGCGCACGTGGCCGTCGAGAACGGTCACGGACTCGATTCCCGGTTGCGCCCGCAGGAGCAGCTGCGCGCGCTCGGGCTCGGCCGCGCGGAGGCGGTAGCCGCCGCCCGCACTCGCGAGCAGCTCGTCGAGACGGCCCTCGTAGATGATCGCGCCTCGGCGGATGATCGCGACCCGGTTACAGAGCTCCTCGACCTCGGCGAGGATGTGACTCGAGAGCAGGATCGTGATTCCCTCACCGGCGAGTTGCTTCACGAGCTCGCGCATGTCGCGCATCCCGGCGGGGTCGAGCCCGGTCGTCGGCTCGTCCAGCAGCAGGAGCTTCGGGTCGCGCAGCAGCGACGCCGCGATGCCGAGCCGCTGCCGCATGCCGTGCGAGTAGCCGCCAACCCGGTCCTTCGCGCGATCGCGCAGCTCGACCGTCTCGAGCACCTCGTCGATGCGCGACGACGGCGCCCCGCCGTCGAGGTCGGCGAGCAGGCGCAGGTTGCGACGGCCGGAGAGGTACGGATAGAACCGCGGTCCTTCCACGAAGCCGGCAACGCCGTCGAGCGCCCTGGCCCCGAGCTCGAGCGGATCGCGGCCGAACAGCCGCGCGTTTCCCGCAGTCGGACGAATCAGCCCGAGCAGCATGCGGAGCGACGTGGTCTTCCCCGCTCCGTTCGGCCCGAGGTAGCCGAACACGTCGCCGCGCTCGACGGTCAGGTCGACATGGTCGACGGCGACGATCTCGCCGTAGCGCTTGACGAGGCCACGAGCTTCGATCGGTTGAGCTTCTGCGTCCGGCACCTAATGCGCGCGCAGCTGCCTCTGCCGCGCTCGACGGCACCGATCCGGCCAGGATGTACGACACTCCGCCCCGATCCCAGGTGAGGATCGTCCCGAGCTGTGTCGCAAGCTCATGTCCGGTCGGCCCGTCGAGCGCGACGGCCGGCAGGCTCTGCAGGGGGCTCTGCCCGGCGCCCGCCGAAATGTCCTGCTTCTCGCTCGACGACCACGATCGCGCCCAGGCCCTGGCCGTAGACGACGAGTGCGGCCCGCGAGTCGCTCGGTCCGACGAGCCGGACGTCGCGGCGCGGCAGGCCGACGAGCGTGTCGGGAGCGGTGACGGTGAAGCCGCGGCCGCCTGGACTGCGGGCAGGCCGGTCACCGGAGCCGTGCCGCCGTGCTGGGAGCCGGCGCCGGTCGGTGACGAGATGTCGACGACCTTGGCCCCGGCGGGCGGCGCGACCTGGACATCGCTGTCGGGCACGGCGCCGAACGAGATGTCTGTCGCCTTCAGCTCGAGCGCCGGAGAGGAGGCCCCCTGCGCGTAGATCGCGACCCGCAGCGGCACGCCGTTCAAGCGCGTCCCACGCGAGCTGCGCCGAGCCGAGCAGCCCGCCGTCATGGCTCGGCGAGACCGTGACGGTGTACGCCTCCTCGCCGGCGACATTCGACGGCTGGGCGCCCGAGATCGTCCAATGCTTGGCCGCGTCGGTCAGGAAGCTCGTGATCTCGTCGACGGACGGCGTCGTTCCGTTGTCCTTCTTTGCGCGTCGTCGACGACGCTCGGCAGGTCGAACGTGTACGCCGTGTTCGACGACGCGTCGTAGACGGTCGCCTTCGTGTCGTTCCACGTGATCTGCGTGTCGCCGGCATCCGACTGCAGCTCGAGGCGGCCGCCGGCCTGGTTCAGCCAGAGACGACCGCTCGCCCCGGACATCAGCGCCGAGCCGGCCTGGCCGAGCAACGCTCCGGAGGGGAAGAGCTTGTTCGTGAAGGTGATCCGCGCGGTGACTCCCTCCGGCTTCGCGGCTGCGAGCGCATCGTGTGCGGCCTGAGGCAGAGACTTCGCCGGCGGCGTCTGGCCGCCGCCGCGCGAAGCGGCGACGGCGATCGTCGCGGCGGCTGCCGCGGCCACGACGGCCAGGACGGTGAGCACGACGAGACGCGAGGTCGAGAGGGTGCGGAAGATCTTCACGGCGTTCCTTTCTCTGGGCTTCCGACCCGGAAGGATCGCGACGGACTCTGAAGGTTTCCTGACGGCCGGCAGATCGATCGTGAAGCAGGCGCCGTCGACGGAGACACGACCGCCATGCCGTTCGATGATCGCCTTGACGATCGGCAGGCCAAGGCCCGAGCCGGAGCTGCCGGATCGCCACGCCAGAATCGCGCGAAGATCTGTTCGCGGTCGGCCAGCGCCGGCCCTGGCCCGTCGTCCTCGACGGTGAGCAGGACGCGATCGGCCCGGGCCTGCACCGCGACCGCGATCGTGCCGCCCGGCGGCCCGTGTCGCCGCGCGTTCTCGACCAGGTTTCTCACGCTCGCTCGAGCGCGAGACGGTCACCCGTGACGACGGCAGGCTCGGTCCGCAACTCGAGGTCCGGCGCTGCAAGCGTCCGGGCGACCTCGTCGAGGCGCACAGCAGTCGCGGCCTCCGGCGCGGCCTCCTCGCGTGAGAGGACGAGCAGGTCGTCCGCGAGGCGTGCGAGACGTTCAGCGTCGTTCTCGAGATCGTGGACGAGCTCGGGAGTAGCGCCGTGGCGGGCGAGATAGGCGACATTGCCCGCAATGCAGTCAGCGGCGTGCGCAACTCGTGCGACGCGTCTGCGAGAAAACGGCGCTCGGAGTCGCGGGCCCGCTCGAGGCCGCCGAGCATCGCGTTGAGCGTCGTCGCGAGCCGCCCGACCTCGTCGGCGCTGCGCGGTTGAGGCAGGCGCTGCCGCGGATCGCCCGTGCGCTCGATCTCGCTCGGCCGCCCGCGCGAGCCGCGCAAGCGGCTGCAGGGCGCCGCGCATCAGCAGCGCGACCGCAAGCCCGCCGATCGCGGCTGCAGCGAGCGCCGACAGCAGCGTCGAGCGCCCGCAGCGTCCGGATCGTGTCTTCGACGTCGGCTGTGGACGCGCCGACGATCACCGCGCCGCCGGCCGCGCTACCGGACACATCCGCGAGAGGAGCGACGTAGGCGCGTACGTCCTGGTCGTCGAACTCGACCGTCCGGAACCTGCCGGCTCCGGAGCGGAGAGCGGCGGTCGCCAGGGTTGCCGGGAGAACACGCCCGCCGAGCGAGAGCGAACGCGCCACGATCCGTCCTCGCCGATCGAGCACTTCGACGATCGACTGCGTGGCTCCAACCGGCGAGTCCAGCGCGCCGGGCGCGGTCAGCAAGGCAGGTGTGGCTGCGGCGAGCTGCGCCACTTCGACGGCGCGCGAGCGCAACGAACGATCTTGGGTGCGATGAAGATGACGTGCGACGAGCACGTCGACCGCCGAACCGAGGACGGACACCGCGATCAGGATCGCCGCGGCCGCGGCCAGCGTCGACCGGAGGCGAATGCTCATCGGCCGAAGACGAAACCGACGCCGCGCACGGTCTCGATCAGCGGCGGCTCGCCGAGCTTGTGCCGGAGATTCGACACGTACCGGTCGACGACAGCCTGCTGCGACTCACCCTCCCAGATCTGGTTGAGCGCGTGCTCCCGCGTCACGACCCGGCCGGCGCTTCGCATCAACAGAGCGAGCAGCTCTGCCTCGCGGGCGCTGAGCCCGACGTCGCGTCCTGCACGCGAGGCGACGCGGCGGTCGAGGTCGAGGGTGAGCTCGGCGGCGGCGAGCAGTGACTCGGGCGTCTTGCCGCGGCGCAGCAGGGCGCGGATGCGCGCCAGCAGCTCATCGGTCTCGAACGGCTTGACGAGATAGTCGTCGGCGCCGGCGTCCAGCCCGTCGACCCGGTCGGGCAAGCGAATCGCGTGCGGTCAGCAGCAGGACCGGCGTCGCGAGGCCGCGGTCACGGAGCCGGCGCAGCACGGCCAGCCCGTCGACGCCGGGCATCGCGACGTCGAGCACGATCAGGTCGGGCGCCGCGCGCTCGACGGCGACGAGAGCCTGACCGCCGTCCGCCGCCAGGGCGACCTCGTAGCCAGCGGCGGTCAGCGTCCGGTCGAGCATGCGCCTGATCGATGCGTCGTCGTCGACGACGAGGAGCGACGGCAGCATGCGTTGAGGGTAGACGTCACGCGACGCCGAGCAACCGCCGCACTTCGTCGTCGTCCGTCGGACGGAAGTCCTCGTACCAGTAGCCGACCGCCACGAACCGTCGAGGCTCCTGCACGGCGACGACGCGATCGACGCTGCGCTCGAGCGCACGGATCGTCGAGACCGCGCCCACCGGCACGGCGACGACGATCTCGGCGGGCGACCGGGCCGACGCGGCGGCGACCGCGGCGCGCATCGACGCGCCGGTGGCGAGGCCGTCGTCGACGAGGAGCACCGCACGGTTCGCAATCGAGACGGGCGGCCGTTCGCCGCGGTACAGCTTTTCCTGGCGTTCCAGCTCTCGCCGCTCGACCGCAGCCACCGCGGCAAGATCGTCGTCGTCGAAGCCGGCGGCGCGTGCGACGGCTGCATTGACGACGCAGATCCCGCCCGGTGCGATCGCTCCGAGGGCGAGCTCCTCATGGCCGGGGAGACCGAGCTTGCGGACCGGCCAGACGTCGAGAGGAGCGGACAGCCGCCGGGCAACCTCGTAGCCGACCGGCACGCCGCCCCTCGGCAGCGCAAGCACCACGACGTCGTCGCGCTCGGCGTACTCCGGCAGCGAAGCGGCGAGCAGCTGCCCGGCGTGGGCGCGGTCGTGAAACCGCATCGATGACGACGCTACTACCTGTGCTGCACGTCACTGCGGTGCTGCACGTCGCTGATGAAGCCGACGATCACCCAGAACACGAGCACGATCGCGATCGCTATACCTGCCCCGAGGAGCATGTTGACGAGAGAGCCCATCGCGTCACCAGTTCGACACGTCTCGCGGCTGCCCTACGCCGCCGGTCGTGCCTCGAGGTACGAGGCGCGCAGGTCGGCCTCGCAGATGAACAGGGAGTCGACGACGTCGGGGTCGAACTGGTTTCCGCGCCCGCGACGGACCTCGGCGATCGCTTCGTCCCACGAGACCGGCGCGCCGGTACGGACGGTCGCCGGTCATCGCGTCGAGCGCGTCGGCGACCGCGAAGATCCGGGCCTCGGGCGGGATCTCTTCGCTGGCCCGGCCGTCCGGGTACCCGGAACCGTCCCAGCGCTCGTGGTGGGAGCGGATCACCCGCAGGCCGGCGCCCTGCAGCAGCGGCACATGCTGGACGAGCTGCTCGCCGATCAAGGTGTGCTTCTGCATGCATGCGCGCTCGGCCGCGTCGAGTGGCCCGCGCTTCAGCAGCACCTCGTCCGGGATCCCGATCTTGCCCACGTCGTGCAAGAAGGAAGCCCCACTCGAGCGTCGGGTCGTCGACGAGTGACGGCCGTACCTCGAGGGTCAGCCGTGTCGCGTAGGCGGAGACACGCCGCGAGTGAGCGCTCGTCCCGAAGTCCCGGGACTCGAGCGCGTCGACGAGCGCTTCGAGGGTTGCGCGATACGAGTGCTGCAGCAGGTCGTGCTGGCGCTGCCCGATCTGGACGAGGCGCCGCAACTCGCCGGCGCTCTCACCCGACCGCTCGGCCTGGCCGAGCGCTGTCTCGAGCGGAGCAATACCGACGAAGCGCTCGACGGTCGCGAGCAGGCTGATGGGATCGAACGGCTTGCCGGCGAAGGCGTTCGCGCCCGCGGCCAGAGCACGGATGCCGGCTTCCTGCGAGCCGCTGATCGCGATGATCGGGATCGTCCGTGTCTGCGGGCTTTCGCGGAGGCGCTCGCAGTAGAAGATCCCGTCGACGCCGGGCAGGCCGATGTCGAGCACGATCGCGTCGGGGCGGGCGCCGATCAGGAGGCGCTCGGCCTCGATCACGTGTTGAGCGTCGAGCACCTTGATTCCCTCGAGCTCGAAGGTCGTGCGCAGCAGTTCGCAGAGCGCCAGGTCGTCGTCGACGACCAGCACTTGGATCTCGCGGTTCGGCAGCATGGTTTCCCCTGGGCGGATCGTGTGGCGGTCACGTCGGAGATCGGCGCCCAGCCCCCTGGCTTGAACCAGAGGAACGCTCAGATTCACGGAGCGAAACTTGCCGAATTCGCCTGCCACTCTCACGGCAAACGACGCGCGAAGATCACTCGAATGAGGTACGCGACCAGGGTTCCGGGTACGAGAACGGAACTCTGGCCGAAACCAAGGGAGCAAGCATGGGCTCCGATATGACCGCGTTGCACCTCCGACTCCAGGAACTCGAGCGCCGCGAGCGCGAGCTCTCGAAACTCCGCCGCCGGCTCCATGATCGCCTCGACACGTTCCCCAACGAGGCCATCCAGGCCCGGGAGCGTCAGGTCTCAGCCGGGCGGCGCGCGCTGCATGTGGAGATCGACACCCTGCGCGGGCGGCTGAACATCCAGTAAGAGCTCGATCAGCTCTGCCGCAGTACCCTGCCGCCATGGCGAAGGTGATGGTCGTCGAGGACGACGTCGACCTGCGCGGCGTCCTCCTGCGAGGCCTTCGCGAAGAGGGGTTCGAGGCGGCTGGAGTCGGCACCGGGGCAGAGCTTCTCGACCAGTTCGACCACGAGCTGCCGAACGTCCTGATCGTCGACATCGGACTGCCGGATGCGGATGGACGCGACGTCTGCCAGGCGCTTCGGGCGCAGGGTGTCACGACACCGGTGCTGTTCCTGTCGGCGCGCGACGCGCTGACCGACCGGGTAACGGGGTTCAGTGCCGGAGGCGACGACTACGTGACCAAGCCGTTCGCGTTCGCCGAGCTCGTCGCCCGCCTCCACGCGCTGATGCGGCGCGCCGGCGAGACGGGGGTGCTGCAAAGCGGCGGCCTTCGGCTCGACCCGCTCGCCCACGCCGCGTTCGTGGGCGACCAGAAGGTCGCGCTGACGCCGACCGAGTTTCGCCTGCTCGCCAAGTTGATCGCCAGCCCCGGGCAGGCGATACGGCGGCGCGATCTCGTTCAGACGGGATGGCCGCACGGCGCTCGAGTGCGCGACAACACGCTCGATGCGTACATCGCGCGCCTGCGCCGCAAGCTGAGCCCGTACGACGGAAGCACCGAGGATCGTCACCGTGCACGGCGTCGGTTACGCGGTAGGATGAGGCCCATCCGCAGTGTGCGCACGAGGCTGCTGCTGGTCGTCGTCGCTGCGGTCACGCTCGCTCTCACGGCTGCGACCATCGGGTTCAACCTCCTGATCGCGAGCTCCACGGACGGTACGGAGACATCGACCCTCCGACAGCGGGCGCACGACGAGCGCGAACTGCTGCGAATCGTCGACGGCGCGCCCTGCGCCGACCGAGCGAACGAGCGACCCGCTCGGCGACACGAGGATCTGGATCTTCGCCGGCAACCGGACGATCGAGGCGCCGCGCGCGCATCCGACGACGGCGCTCTTCGCCAAATCGCTCGCTCACGGGCCGAGCCGCTTCGTGACCATCCCCAGCACCGACGAGCGACTCTTCTCCTTGCCGATCGTCGACGGCAAGGCCGACGAGTCGGCACGATCGTCACCGGGATCTCGCTCTCCCCGTACGAGCAGACCAAGCGCTCGGCGCTGATCGCGTCGCTCGCGTTCGCGGCAACGGTCCTCGGCATCGCGGTTGCCGCGGCCGCGTGGCTGCTCCGGTCGGCGCTGCGCCCGGTGGGGTCGATGACCCAGCAGGCCGAGACGTGGAGCGAACAGGATCTCGACCGCCGGTTCGGCTTCGACAATCCCCACGACGAGCTCACACGGCTCGGGTTCACGCTCGACCGGCTGCTCGACCGCATCGCCGCGAGCCTCCGGCACGAGCGCCGCTTCTCGGCCGAGCTCTCTCACGAGCTGCGAACGCCACTTGCGAAACTCACCGCGGAGACGGAGCTCGCGCTGCGACGACCAAGGACTCCGGAGGAGTACCGGTGGGCGCTCGGCGAGATCCACGACCACGCCCAGCAACTCGCACGCATCGTCGACGCGCTGCTGGCCGCGGCAAGGCAGGAGGCCTCGCCGCTCGGCGTGGCAGACGCCGTCGCAGTTGCGCGCGCGGCCGCGGACGTGTGCCAACCGCTGGCCGACGACCTCGGAGTCGAGCTCGACGTCGCAGAGGACACCCCGACTGTCCGCGTGGGGGTCGACCCGGACCTCGCCGAGCGCATTCTGCATCCCGTGCTCGACAACGCATGCCGCTATGCGCGCGCACACGTGCGCGTGTCGCTGGCGCGTTCGGACGGCGTCGTCGTCTTCAGCGTCAGCGACGACGGGCCCGGCGTCGGTGTCGACGAGGCGGAATCGATCTTCGAGCCGGCGATGCGCGGCGCGGCGGGTCGACGCGCAGGGCCCTCGGCCGGGCTTGGTCTCGCGCTGGCGCGCCGGCTGGCGCGGTCGGCGTCGGGCGACGTCGAGGCCGAGCCGTCGCTCTCGGGTGGACGCTTCTCGATCCGCCTACCGGCTGCCTGACCCGGCCGATCAGGCGACGGTCAGGGGAGGAAGGTGAGCATGCGCGCGTGCGACTCGGTCGCCTTGCGTCTGTCCTGACCGTCGCGATGGTGGCCGCAGGCTGCGGGAGCACACAGCACACGCGCTCGAGTGCAGACCCGGCGACGGCGAAGCCCAGGCCGCGTCACGCCCGCTTCCACCGCGTCTGGCGCCTCGCGCCCGAGGTCACCGGTCATCTCGACGCACCGGTGCAGGACGCGGCGGTCGCGACCAGCCGCGGAGCGGTCACGCTCCTGGGCGGCCTGACCGCGGCCGACACATCCAGCAGTGCGATTCTGCGGGGGACCGCGCGTCGCGCACGCGTCGTCGGCCGGCTCCCGGCCGCGCTCCACGACGCTGCGGCCGCGACGCTCGGTCACGCCGTCTACCTGTTCGGCGGCGGGAACGGCGTCTCGCAGGTCGACTCCATCCTGCGTGTGCCCGCTGTCGTGGCCGGTCGCCTGCCCGCGCCGAGCTCGGATCACGCCGCGGCGGTCCTCGGCGGGCGCGCGTACATCGTCGGCGGGTACACCGGGACACGCTGGCTCGACACGATCGTCGCGTATGCCGGGAACGGATCGGCGCGGGTGGTGGCACACCTGCCGACTGCCGTTCGCTATGCCGCGGTAACCGCTGTCGGCGGCACGCTCGTGGTGGCCGGCGGCTCGCTGCCGAACGGGACGGCCAGCCGCGTCGTGTACGGCTGGCGGCCCGGCTCTGCGCATGTGAGCGTGCTCGGGCGGCTCCCCGCCGAGACGACGCACGCGGCCGGGGCTTCCCTCGGTGCCGTTGCGTACGTCATCGGCGGGCGCGGCGCCTCGCTCGACACGCCGACCGACCGGATCGTCGGCATCGACGTCGCGCACCGACGTGTGCGTCTCGCCGGCCGCCTGCCGCGGCCAGTCTCGGACGCGAGCGCCTCGACGCTCGGCAGGAGAATCGTGCTCTTCGGCGGCCACACCTCGGCCGGGACGACCAACACGATCGTCTCCCTTCGACCGCAGACGGCCACCGTGCACCAAACCCACAGCCGCTCGGCGAACGTCTACGCCGCCGACGCAGCCGGCGCGCTGACCGGCGCAGCGCGCTTCGCCAAGCCGCTCGTGTACGTCCCGAACAGTCTCAGCAACACGGTCGACGTGATCGACCCGCGGACGTACAAGATCGTCGAGCACTTTGCGGTCGGCGCGCTGCCCCAGCATGTCACCCCGGCCTGGGATCTCAAGACGCTCTACGTGCTGAACGACCAGGGGAACAGCCTGACGACGATCGACCCGTCGACCGGCAAGCCCGGCCGCACGATCGCGGTCGACGACCCCTACAACATGTATTTCACCCCCGACGGGCGCGATGCGATCGTCGTGGCCGAGCGGCTGCATCGCCTCGACTTTCGCGACGCGCACACGTTCAAGCTGCGCCACTCGCTCACCGTGCCGTGCGCAGGCGTCGATCACATGGACTTCTCCGCCGACGGCTCATATCTGATCGCGAGCTGCGAGTTCTCGGGTCAGCTGATCAAGGTCGACGTCGCGACAGAGCGTGCCATGAACGTCCTAACGCTCCCAAGCGGCGCCGGCGCGATGCCTCAGGACGTCAAGCTGTCGCCCGACGGGAGCGTCTTCTATGTCGCGGACATGATGGCCGGTGGGCTCTGGAAGGTCGACGGTGACAGCTTCCGCGTCACCGGTTTCCTGCCGACTGGCCGGGGCGCGCACGGCCTCTACCCAAGCCGGGACGCGCGGTTTCTCTATGCGACGAACCGTGGCGCGGGGACGATCTCGGTGATCAACTTTGCCACCGAGAAGGTCGTCCGCACGTGGACGATCCCTGGCGGCGGCAGCCCCGACATGGGCGGCGTCTCGGCCGACGGCAAGGTGCTGTGGCTGTCGGGCCGCTACAGCGGCGTCGTCTACGCGATCTCGACGAGGACCGGCCGCCTGCTCGCCAAGATCCCGGTCGGGTCGGGGCCGCACGGCCTCTGCGTCTGGCCGCAACCGGGCCGCTATTCACTCGGCCACACCGGCATCCTGCGCTGAACGCGGACTCCGATTCTTAGGCGGCTCTTACCCGTCACACAGGTAGCTCGCAGATGCTGGGCGTTCGCTCCTCTCATGGACATCTCACGCAACACGAAGCTCGGCGCTCTCGGCCTCGTCGCGATCACCGTCGTCGGCGCTGGCACCGGGTTCGCCGTCACGAAGCTGCACTCGGGGTCCGCGTCGGCCGCAATCCAATCGAGCGCGCTCCAGACAGGAGTCACGCGCGATCGGGGCGGGTTCGGCTTCGCCACTCCTCCGGGCGGGTTCGGCCGTCGTGGCCCGGGCCTCGACGGCGGAGGCGTGCTCTCGGCCGCAGCCGGGTATCTCGGTCTCTCGACGACGGAGGTCGCGGCGAGGCTCCGGGCCGGCCAGACTCTCGCCCAGGTCGCAGGCGCGACAACCGGCAAGTCCGTGTCCGGTCTCGTTGCGGCGCTGACGGCTGCGCAGAAGACCCGGCTCGAGGCCGCGGTCACGGCCGGACGCATCACGCAGGCGCAGGCAGAGAGGATCGGTGCCAACCTGGCCGACCGCATCACGGCGCTGGTGAACGGGCAGGGCTTCGGCTTCCGACGCGGTTTCGACGGCCCTGACGGGCGGCAGCGGCCGGACGCCTCACCTCTCTAACAGGCCCGACTACGCTCCGCGGACGTGCTCCGCCTCCTGCTCGCCGTCGCCGCCGCGGCCTCGCTCGGCCCCGCGCCCCGGCCCGCGATCGTCGAGAAGCCGATCCCGTTCGGCGCACACCGCCGCGCGGAGACGGCGACCTACGCGAAGCAACACTACGGAGTCGCGACCTGGCGCCTTCGCTCGCCGCACGTGATCGTCGAGCACTACACGGCGACGACGACGTTCGGCCCGGTCTGGAGCACGTTCGCGTCCGACAGCACCTGACCCGGAGCTCGGCCAGCTTCCCGGAACGTGCGCGCACTTCGTCATCGACACCGACGGGACGATCTACCAGCTCGTCCCTCTCGGCGTCATCTGCAGGCACACGGTCGGCCTCAACCGGACGTCGATCGGGATCGAGCACGTCGGCACGAGCGACGCGGCGATCCTGGACGACCCGCGACAGCTTCGCGCGTCGCTGCGCCTGACGCTCTGGCTGATGAGCAGCTACCGGATCTCGCTGCCGAACGTGATCGGGCACGCCGAGAGCCTGACGAGCCGCTACCACCGCGAGCTCTACGCACCGTGGCGATGCCAGACGCACGGCGACTGGCAACACGCGGACATGGTCATCTATCGCCGGGATCTCGCCGCGCTCGCGAAGAAGGACGGCGTGCCGCTCTCACGCGCGGGTGGTCCCGTGCAGTCGGGCTGCTAAGAGGCCCGGGAGCACGCTGAGGCGCCCTACGAGAAGGAAAGAGGAGGCCCTCGGCTCCACCATCGCGGCCGGGACCTCCTCTCCCTCGTCCGTCAGGCGTTCGACCCGACCAGCGGCTCGCCCACCTCGAGCAGCGTCTTCAGCCCGCTGAGCACGAACATCCAGCCCTCGCCCGAGACGCTCGCAGCCGTCTTCGGCGCACCCTCGAGCCGGTCGTGGACGAGCGTCAGCTTCGAGATGCCTCCGTCCTGAGGCTCGATCTCCCAGGTCACGCGGCTCGGCTCCTCCGCTGCGAGCTCCGGGTCGTACAGCGACCGCCACTCATGCGCGAGACGCCGTGGCGGGTCCCACTCGAAGACGGGGCCGTCGCCCCAGGAGTCGGCGCCGTCGGGAGAGGTCGACGAACGCCACTCGGGCGTGACCGTGATCCGCGACCCATGGAAGTACTTCGTCGTGAAGTTGGGATCGATGATCGCCTCCCAGATCTGTTCCGGCGTCGCCTTGATGAACACCTGGTACACCTGAACAGTCGTCTCCGTGATCGTGCTCATGCTGTTCCCTCCAAATCGCTCTTGAGGTCGAGGAGCGCGGATACGAAACGCTCCGTGTACTTGTCGATCCACCGGTCGTGGATCTGGCGGATCGGCACCGGGTTCAGAAAGTGGAGCTTCTCCCGGCCCTGCCGGCGGGTGACGACGAGCCCCGCCTCCTCGAGCACGCGCAGATGCTTCATGACGCCGAACCGGGTCATCTCGAGCTCGGCGTCGAGCTCTCCGAGCGTGCGGCCGTCACGCTCGTAGAGCAGATCCAGCAGGTAGCGCCGGCTGGGATCGGCCAGCGCCCGAAACGCAGCATCGTCGTCGTCCTTCATCGTTCGAAACGATATGTGACCTTTAGGTCACATGTCAAGCGGTGCCGCCGCTGCGGCGCACGGCAGCGGCGTGCGCCGGCATTCCCTCGGCCTCGGCGAGCGCCTCGACAGTCGGCCGAACGCGCGCGAGGCCCTCCTCGGTGAGGCGCTGCACCGTCACCGGTTTCAGGAACGTCTCGAGCCCGAGCCCGCCGACCGACCGCGCCCAACCGTTCGTCGGCAGGACGTGGTTGCCGCCGGTCGCGTAGTCGCCCGCCGGGACGGGCGACCATGGCCCCACGAAGACCGAGCCGGCGTTCCGGACGTCATCCGCGACCGCCTCCGCTTCGCCGAGCAGGACGAGATGCTCCGGCGCGATCCGCTCGGCCTCCTCGAGCGTCCCGACGGTCGTGCACACCGCTTCATGCCCGTGCTCACGCTGGGCGGCGAGCTCCAGCTCGATGAGCTTCGGGTCGCCGTCGCCGAGGACGACCACCTCGGACGGCCCGCCCGGAAGATCGATCGCAACGTCGCGTGAGACCTCGAGCTTCGCCTCGTTGACGTATGCGTTTCCCGGCCCGACCACCTTATCGACGCGCTCGACGTAGGCCAGGAAGCCGATCGCCTGGGGCCCTCCGAGCGCCCAGACCTCCTCCACGCCGAGCAGCTCGGCAGCAGCCGCGACGAGGCCGGCTCCTGCGGGCGGCGTGCAGACGACGATCCGCCGTACGCCTGCGACCTGGGCCGGGACGACGCACATGACGAGCGTCGAAATGAGACCGCGCGGCACGTACACACCGACCGTGTCGAGCGGCACCCAGCGACGCTCGAGCACGACACCGGGCTCGACTTCGAGCATCACGTCCGCGGGGCGCTGCACGGCATGCCACCGGCGGACACGGTCGGCGAGCACGAGCAGCGCTTCGCCCGGAAGCACGGAGTCGTCGGCGACGGCGCGCGCGGGCTCGGCGCCGTCGAGCTTGACCGCCCACTCGCGCACGGCGTCCAGTCCGCGTTCCTTGACGTCGGCGGCGATGTTCACCGCCCCATCGTACGAGTCTCACGACGCGAGAATGAGCGCGAGGTCGGCCTGCAGCGCCGTCAGGTCGAAACCGTTCGGCGCAACGTCTCCCCGGAGGAAGTCGCGGGAGATGATGCAGTACGCCTCGTCGCAGTAGCGATCCCAGAACGACCACGTCATCGCCTGGAGCCTCCCCCACGTCACGACGGTCAGTCCGTCGGCGTCGTAGCGGACGACATCGACCGCATGCCCACCCCAGGAGCCGGGCTTCGCGTCCCCGGTCAGCGTGCCCGTCCACTCCCAGACATCCTGGGTCCGAGCGGTGGCGGGCAGTGAGAGGCCGATGTAGAGACCGCCGAACAGCCAGGCGCCGGTTCGCACGAGGGTCGGGTCGTGGACCGGGACCGCGGCGAACGCACCGACGCGATGCCGGCCAATCCCGTGCTTGCGCCAGTACCGGAGCACGTCGAGCTCGATCGCGCCTTCCTCGCCGCTGCGCGGGTCGACGACCTTGACCGCGTCGAAGGCGGTGAGCACCGAGCTTTCGGAGATCTCGATTGCCTGCCCGACGGCGGCCGCCGTCCACGCCTCGATCATGTGACCGGCCGCGGCGGTCGTGCAGTCGCCGATGCGGTCGTTCGCGTACATCGGCCACTCGTCGACGCGCTCGGTCAGATCGAGGTCGTCCGGGGGCGGGGGCAGCTTCGACGGGTCGACGTAGCGGCGGAGCCGCAGCGTGCGGACGTCGGTGCGGACGGGCAGCTTCCCGAGCTTGCCGGTCGCGCGTTGCGTGGTGGTCATCGACAGCCCTCCTTGGTCTCCGTTCAGGTCCTCCGCAGAGACCGCAGGTGCCGCGGGATCTTTCTACAACGTGGCGGACGTCCCGGTCAAGCGTCGTCGGCAGCCCAGGAGGCGAGCAGGCCGCGGTAGTGCGCGACGAAGCGCTCGTGCTCGTGGGCCGGGAATGTCGTCTTCACCGTGTGCACGAGGACCTCGTCGAACTCGGCCGACGTGAACCAGGCGTGCGCGAGCTCGTCGAGCTGCGGGAGGTGCTCTGCGCAGAATTCGTGGTACGCGTCGATCTGGAAGTACTGGTCGGCGAGCTCACGGTACTTCGCCAGCTTCTGGTCATACGTCAGATCGGTGCGATCGCCGTGCTGGAAATAGTCGCGTGAGTTCTGGTTGACGTGCATCGGCCGGTTCGTGACGGCGCAGAACGCCGACCAGCGAACGAGCGCCTTGATCGCCCACGGGAAGTAGTAGTGCAGTGACGTGAGCGCGACGTCCGGCGAGGCGTTCGCGTAGTCGATGGGATACGCAACGCCGTTCTTGACGATCGTCTCGCACGAGTTGAACTCCCAGCGGAAGAACGCGTTCACGAGCCTCGAGATGCTGACGATCTCGTCGCCGAGCTCCGGGGAGAGGAAGTCGTGCCGCACCTGGTAGCGGTCGTACATCGGCTTGCCCGGGTCGAACCACATGGACATGGTCTCGGCGCCGATCGACAGTGAGCGGACGAACACGTCGAAGCCTTCGAGCGCGGTCTGCAGATGCATCATCCGCTCGCCCGACTCGTCGTAATGGGCGCGCAGCTCGTCGGCCGAGCCGACGCGCGAGACCCCGATCCACTGGCCGCCGTCGAACGGCTTCATGAACAGCGGGTAGCCGATGTGCTCGCCGATCGCCTCGAGCTCGAACGGGGCGTTGTAGCGCTCGGCGGTCGGCTGGAAGCGTGGATTGTCTGGCGGGACCTTGTGCGGGATCAGCCACGTGTCCGGCACGCGGATGCCAAGCCGCATCAGCGCGCAGTACGCGGAGTGCTTCTCCATCGCCTGGAAGGTGAACGGGTTGTTGAGCAGGTACACGTCGTCCATCAGCGCGACCTTCTTCAGCCAGGCGCGCGGCAGGTCGTACCACCAGGCGAGGCGGTCGATGACGAGCGAGTAGCGCGGCTTGTAGCGCAGGTCGAACGGCTGGTTGACGATGCGCTCGGTCCTCAGCTCGACGCCGTCGACCGGGCCGAGGCGCGAGACGAGCGCCTCGAACGCGGCCGGCCAGTCCTCCTCGGTGCCGAGGAGCAGACCGATCGTCAGCTCAGACAAAGCGAGGTAGATGATGCGCGATCTGGCGGCGCCACGACGGCCAGTCGTGCGGAACGTCGTGTCCCCACAGGTCGAGCTCGACGGGAATCGCCTTGTCGCCCAGCAGCGAGGCGAAGCGCCTGGTCGAGTCGAGGGCCCCGGTCGTGTCCTCCCATTGGCCCTGGCCGCAGACCAGGACCAGTGAGAGCCGCGAGCGAAGCCAGCTCAGGTGGTCGCCGTTCAGATGCGAGACGTAGTCCATCGGGTTGTTGAAGTAGACGGCGTCGCCGCGCTCGCCCGCTCCCTGGACGGACACGTCGTAGACGCCGGACATGCCGATCGCGACCGGGAACAGGTCGGCGCGCTTGAGCGCGAAGTTGGCCGCGTGGTACGCGCCGAACGAGCACCCGGTTGCGAGCACCTCGTGCGTATGACAGTCGGCCTGCACGAACGGGACGAACCGCGACAGCACCCACCACTCGTAGTGGCCGTGGCGCCGGGCGCGCTCCTCGAGCGTGAGGTCCCGCCGCGTCCAGCTCTCGCTGTCGTACGAGGGGACGCAGTAGAGCTTCAGCCGGCCGGACTCGAGCAGGTCCGCGAGCGCGTCGACCATCCCGCGGTCCTCCCAGTCGTTGGCCTGGCCGTTCTCCGACGGGAACGCGATCACCGGCCGGCCGTAGTGCCCGTACGCGAGCGTCTGGCCTCCGGCGATCTCGATCGCGCGGCGCTGCATCAGGCGACGGCCTCGATGAGAGCCGCGAGATGCGGGTCGAGGCCGTCACGCCAACACGTCCAGGTGTGCGCATCACGGATCTCCGCGAGCCACGCCGGGTAGCCCTGGTCGACGAGCGCCTCGGCGACGGTGTGGTTGTTGGCGCGGTTCTCCTCGACGGTGCCGCAGGTGAAGGCGATCGGAATCGGGTCGTCCGCCGCGGCTCCTCTGAGGACGGAGCCGACGAAGCGCGTGATGCGCTGCCAGCGGGGGAAGCTCGACTCCTGCTTGTCGGACCGCTGGCGGAAGAAACTGCCCGACTGGAGCAGGAGGCCGTCGAAGGTGCGCGGGTGGCGCACGTGTGCGTGCAGCATCGCGAGCGCTCCGAGACTCGCTCCCATCCCGATGCGCTTGCCGTGCGGCACCCGATGGGCGAGGTCGGGCAGCAGCTCTCGTACGAGCGCCGCGGCGTAGAGGGCGGAGGCCGAGTACGTCTCGTTGCGGTCGACGGGCTGGATCAGCGCCGCACGGAGCGGCGGGATGCGCTCCTCCCAGCTCAGCGCGTCGAAGAAGCGCGTCAGGCCCAGCATACTCGGCGTACTCGGGGCCGTCGTGGGCGACGATCAGCGGCGCGTCGTCGCCGGGCGGTTCCGGCGTCGAGTACAGCAGCACGTGGACGCGGGCGACGAGACGCCGGCAGCGCACCTCGACCGGCTCGACCGGCCCTGCGTCGGCGACGGACGCGAGCCAGCCCGGAGCTTCGTACTCGGGCCACTCGACGACTGACTTGTCGCCGAACGGGCCTGCCGCGCGGCGCGGGTTCGCCGAGTCGGGCGCGAACGCACCGTCGATGCCGAGGAGATACTCGAGCCGATCCGTCTCCGGCCGTGCGAAGCGAAGACGCCACATGCCGTCGACCCACGAGAACGGCGGGCCGTTCCGCGGACGCGAGACCTCCTGACCGAGCGTGACCGAGCCAAAGCGCCGTGCCGGATCGGGCAGCGCGAACTCAACCCCATCCTCGAAGACCTGCGGCTGTGTCAGTGCTTCTTCTTGCGTCGATTCGCGCGTGCGCGAATCTTGTACTCCCGAACTCGCTCCTGCCGGAGCAAGTGGTTGCGTCGGACCTCGACCGCGTCGAGCTCACGCTGGAGCTTGAGATAGCTCGCCCAGCGTTCGGGCTCGAGCGAGCCGTCCGCCAGCGCCTCCCGGATCGCGCAGCCCGGCTCGCGATCGTGCGCGCAGTCCGCGAACCGGCATCTCCGTGCGATCTCGTCGATGTCGCCGAAGGCCTGCTCGAGGTCTGCGTCCCACAGCTGCAGCTCCCGGATCCCCGGTGTGTCAAGCACGACACCGCCGCCGGGCAGGAGGATCAGCTCGCGGCGGGTCGTCGTGTGGCGCCCGGCGTGATCGTCGGCCCGGACCTCCTGGGTCTCGAGAAGCTCCTCGCCGACGAATGCGTTGACGATCGTCGACTTCCCGACGCCCGACGACCCGAGCAGGACAGCCGTGCGGTTCCCTCTGAACCAGGCTCGCAGATCGTCGAGCCCTTCGCCGGTCAGTGCAGAGACGGCGACGGTCGGGCACGTGCCGATCGTGACCGTCTCGACCTCGAGGAGGTACGGCGTCACGTCGTCGACGAGGTCGGTCTTCGTCAAGACGACAACCGGCTGCGCGCCGCTCTCCCACGCCATCGCGAGGTAGCGCTCTAAGCGGCGGACGTTGAAATCGAGCGGCAGTCCCTGCACGAGGAAGGCGACATCGACGTTGGCGGCGAGGATCTGTTCGCGCGTCGCCTGCATCACTTCCTTGCGGGAGATCGACGTGCGGCGGGGGAGCACCGCCTCGATGAGATTCGACGCCGGGTCGACCGCGACCCAGTCCCCGACCGCCGGCAGTGCTTCCTCACGGGCGAGCCGGTTCGCGGCGCTCGCGCGCAGCTCGACACCCTCGCCGATGAGGTCGTAGGCGCCCCGATGCTGAACGGCGACGCGGTAGGGGACGAGTCCCGCGGCGCGATGGTCGGCGAACGCGGCCTCCCAGCCGTCGTCCCACCCGAGTCGGTGTAGCAAGGATTCCGTGACCGGAAGTGTCAACCAATGCTCCTTTGTGTGCGTAATCGATGAACGGGCGCGCGGCCCGTCACATGCACCTAGGAGCGCAGGAGACGAGTGGCAGCGCGGGAAACGCGGATCTCGTCGATTGCCTTCATCTCGCACCACCTCCTCGTCGTCAGGGTCTCTGACCGTGATTGTGCTGGTAGCCGGGCCTTTGCGCAAGTTGCCGGAGGGCGCTACGCTCGGCGCCCCACCCTGACAGTGACCTGAAAGGCCGAGCCCCCATGCCGAAGCACCGCACCTCCCTCCTCGTCCTCCTCGCCGTCGCGGCGCTGCTCGCCGGCTGCGGTGGAGGCGGCGGCTCGTCCTCGAACTCGGCCACGGGCACGATCGACACGTCGAAGCTGAACGGAGTCACAGTCGGCGACTGCTTGAACCAGGACGAGAACTTCCTCGTGCAGCCGAGCGAGACCGTGCTCGACGGGATGTCCCCGGCTGGCGTCAACTTCACGCTCACGCTGTACCCGACCGCTGCGGCCGCTAAGGCCGCCGGCTCGAAGAAGAACGCGAAGACGACCGCGATCGTCGAGGACGGCGTGATCGACTTCCGCGGTAACCCCTCCCCGTACACAGGCGCACCGCCGGCCAAGATCTCGGCCGTCGAGCTCGCCGCGATCAAGCGCTGCATCGACAAGGCGAAGGGCTAGATGGTTGATCGGCAGGCGCCGCTAAACTGATCGCGCCCGCGGCGCGGTGAGGTTCCGAACCGGGTCAGATCCGGGAGGAAGCAGCCCTAAGGATCCCTCACCGGTGCCGCGGACTTTCACTGATGTTGTTCACGCCTCAGTCCCACGAGCCGCTCACCGAGACGCCGTGGGATGCGGAGGCCGCGCGTGCCGCGATTCGCACGATCGTCGCCGACGCGGAGAACGCGTTCGACGACGGCTGGGCGGCGCATCCCGAGGACGAGCCTGTGCCGAGGAAGTTCCGCGCGGTGTATCTCGGTGGCGCCGGCGTCATCCGCGCTCTCGACGAGCTGGCGGGGCGCGAGCTGGTCGAGCTCCAGCGCGACTACCGGCCGTACCTCGAAGAGGCGTACGTCGCTGACTTCCCCGAGTACGACAACGAGGAGCGCAGCCTGCTGATGGGCGAGACGGGAATTCGCCTAGTGCTCCACACCATGGCACCGTCGGAGAAGAACACGATGCGCCTGGCGGAGCTGATCACCGCCAACGCGCAAGACAAACGCCGCGAGCTCATGTGGGGCAGCCCCGGCACGATGCTCGCCGCGCGCGCGATCGGTCGCGACGACCTGTGGGCGGAGAGCGCCGCGTGGCTCGAGGAGCAGTTCGATCCCGAGTCGGAGTGTTGGACGCAGGAGCTGTACGGCGAGACGTCGAGCTACCTCGGCCCCGCACACGGCTTTGCAGGCTGTGCGCTCGCGCTCGGCGACGATCGCGCGGCGTCGACGGTGCGGCGTTATGCAACCGAGGAGGAAGGACTCGTGAACTGGCCGCCCGGCCTCGATGACGGGCTCGAGCATCACCGGACGGGCGAGATCCGTGTCCAGTGGTGCCACGGTGCCCCGGGGATGGTCGCGTCGCTCGCGCATCTCGCGCGCAGCGACGACGAGCACACCAGGCTGATGATCGGGGGAGGCGAGTTGACGTGGGTCGCGGGGCCGCTCGCGAAGGGTGCCGGGCTCTGTCACGGCACCGCCGGCAACGGCTACGCCTTCCTGGCCTTGTTCGAACGGACGGGCGATGAGCTGTGGCTCGAGCGCGCCCGCGCATTCGCGATGCACGCCGCCGAGCAGGTCGCGCGCTTCCGCGTGCAGCACGGCCAGGGTCGCCACACACTGTGGACCGGCGACCCCGGCGTGGCGCTCTATCTCGCCGACTGCATCGCGGGCGAGGGTCGGATGCCCTTGCCGTGACGGTTGCTACCGTTTCGTCCTCTCCGGGCGCATAGCTCAGCGGGAGAGCGCTCGCTTCACACGCGAGAGGTCCCTGGTTCGATCCCAGGTGCGCCCACTGGGGGACCCGCTGGAAACGGCGGTTCTTCTCTGAGCGGCTCGTTGCGGCTTGTGCTGCACGCGCCTCCGGGATCGACCTCTCTTGCGCGCGCCGTTGTTGGTTCCTTGTTAGCGCGGTGACCGAGAGTCCGCGGCGTCACGCGAGAAGGAGGACAACAGAATGAACAAGAAGAGGAGTTTCCGGCTTCCGAGCCCCGCCATGACTGTGGCGGCGACCGCGCTGCTGATCGCGCTCTCCGGAACGGCCGTCGCTGGGGCCGTAGGGATCGTGCCGCTCGCCAAGCGAGCTCTCACGGCGGACAAGGCGAAAGTTGCGACGCTGGCTCTCAACTCGCAGAAGGTCGGCGGGCAAACGCCGGCAGCGATCGTCGCGCAGGCATCGGCGGCACCGGGACCAGCGAGCTCTGCAGCCGGGCTCGTCGTGAACAAGAGCGCGGCGTATTCGTTGAACCCGCAAGGCGAGCAACTCGTTACCGCGTCGTGCGACGCCGGAACAAAGGCTGTCGGCGGCGGCTTCAGCGACTCGACGAGCGCATTGGTGCTGAGCGCAGGGTCGTCCCCGACGGCAGACGGAAGTGGGTGGACCGAAGACCTCATCAACCTCAGCTCGTCAACGGCTGGGGGCGGCACGATCATCGTGGCCTGTATCAAGTAGCGGAAGGCGGGCGGGCGGCGCGAGCCGTCCGCCCGCCCTGCATTTGCAACTAGACGCGGCTCACCGCAACGTGCACCGCGGGCCAGCGACCTGAGTCTGACCGTCGTCGTGCGAAGTTTGTGCGAGGTAATCCGTCAGGGCGTGACGCGATAGATCACGCCGCTCTGGTCGCCGGCATACAGGCTGCCGCCGGCAGTGCCGAGAGCGATCACGGGCGCAGGGAACCCTGACAGGAAGGGTGTCGGCGTACCGCCGCTCGGCGGCATCGACACGACAACGGGGCCCTTGCCGAGGCCGCCGTAGAGCGCGACGTAAAGCTTGCCGTTCAGGTAGCCGAGCCCCATGGGGGAGGAATGGGCCGGGAGCTGGACGAGCGGTTGTGTGTAGTTCGCACATGTGCTCGGGGTCGCCGGGCAGGCCGGAAAGCCGTAGTTCGCGCCACGCTTGATCGCGAGGAGGTAATCGCGCGGGCGCTTCGGGCCGAGGTCGTCTTGGTTGAGATCGGCGACGAGAGGTAGTGCGTGGCCGGGTAGGAAGAGTGGCTGCCACGGCTGGCGGATCCCGCTTGCGATGACCCTGGTCGCGCCGGTCGCCGGATCGACGGACACGAACGACGCACTCCAGTTCGGTGGCGGCGGAGGGGGATGGGTATCCGCTCCCACGTAGATCAACCCGTCGGGCCCGACAGCCGGGCCCCTGAAGCTTCCATAGCCCACGGGCGTTCTGAGGATGCGTGTCGTCTGAAAACGCCTGCCGTTCCAGCCGCTCCACGCGAGGAGCGCCTGGATGGTGCTCAGGTAGAGCGTGTTCTTCGCCGCCGCGAGACCAATCACGTGCTGCGGCGAGCCCGGCACTCTGATCGCCTTACCGCCGCTGAGCATGTAGACACCACCCGCCACGCTCGGGTCGTGTTCGTCGCCGTAACCGGCAACAAAGAGCCGTCCGGCAAGGACCGCGAACTGGGTCGGAGTTGGGATGCCGCGAGCGACGACCGTCACCGTCCGGTGCCCGGTTGCCTGCGGCAGCGGGGGAGCCTTGGCCGCGGCCGCAGCTGCCGTCAGTGCGATCGCGGCCGCAAGTGCCGCTATCCAGACCCTCAGCATCGGCGCCTCATCGAATGCACCAGGGTAGTCGCTCAACCGCATGGCGCCCATATGAGCGTTCCGCAGTGACGACCGAGCGCCCGCGGAGGTCAGCCGATTTGCTCAGCCAGCCCGATGAGTATGCCCTCTGGGCCCCGGACGTAGCAGAGCCGATACACGTCTTGGTACTGGACCACTTCGTCGACGAGTTGCGCGCCGTGCTCGCGTAGCCGGGCCAGCGTATCGTCGAGGTCGTCCACGGCGAACATGACGCGGAGGTAGCCGAGGGCGTTTACCGGGGCGTTCCGGTGATCGGCAACCACGGGCGGCGTGAGAAAGCGCGAGAGTTCGATCCTGCTGTGGCCGTCCGGCGTGTGCATCATGGCGATCTCGACGCGCTGGTCGCGTAGCCCGGTTACGCGCCCTGACCAGTCTCCTTCGATCATGGCTCGCCCTTCGAGTTCGAGGCCTAGCTCGGCGAAAAACGAGATCGCGGCATCAAGCGATTCCACCACGATGCCCACGTTGTCCATCCGTCGGAGCGCCACGGGGCCATTCTCGCGGATCGGAAGGCGCCGATGAATTTTCGGCGCGCTACCGGTCTCCACTGCATCCGGATCCGTAAGCGTGGGTCCACTGACACCGACAGGAGGCTCGATGACGCAGCCAGTGACCGAGCTCGACGCGCGCTTCAGCGACCCGTCCGCGGTCGCTGCCGACTGGGATCAGACGCGCCGGACGCTCGAAGACGCCGAGTTGTTCTGGATCGCGACCGTCCGAGCGGACGGTCGGCCGCATGCGACGCCACTCGTCGGTGTCTGGCTCGATGACGCGATCTATTTCGCGACCGGCTTCGGCGAGCAGAAGGCCGTGAACCTGAGAACCAACCAGAACGTGATCCTGATGACCGGTTGCAACGACTGGGAGCGAGGGCTCGACGTCGTGGTCGAGGGCGGGGCCGTCCAGGTGATCGACGAGAGCGTCCTCAAACGGCTCGCAGAAGCGTGGGAGACGAAGTGGGACGGCCGCTGGCACTACGAAGTGCACGACGGCGGATTTCGGCACGAGGCAGGCGCCGACGCGATCCTCGTGTTCTCGGTGAAGCCGACCAAGGTCCTCGCGTTCGCCAAGGGCACCTTCGGCCAGACGCGCCATCGGTTCAAGCAGGAATAGCCCTGGCTCTCCACCGCGTACGGATCCGTAAGCGCCGAGAACGTTCTCGCCTACACCAACGAATTCGGGAGGCAACTTGAAGCTTCTTCTCACGTCCGCCGGCATCAAGAACCCGAGCATCCACGACGCACTGGTCGAGCTGCTGGGCAAGCCGACCGCCGAGTGCGACGCCCTCTGTATTCCCACGGCGTTGTACGGGCATCCCTGGGCCGGCCCTCGCCAAGCGTGGCGGTGCATCAGCGGGCAGGAGACCGGCACTCCCACGGTCGGACTCGGCTGGAAGTCGATGGGAGTGCTGGAGCTCACCGCCCTGCCGAGCATCGACGCGGAACACTGGTCCCGTTCGTCCGAGAGACGGATGTCCTGCTCGTCGAGGGCGGCGACGCGACGTACCTCTGCCACTGGATGCGGCGGAGCGGACTCGCGGACCTGCTGCCGACGCTGCCCGAGACGGTCTGGGTTGGAGTGAGCGCCGGAAGCATGGTGATGACCCCCCGGATCGGTGACGACTTCGTGATGTGGTCGTCAGCGACAGACGACGGCACCCTAGGGATCGTCGACTTCTCGATCTTCCCGCACCTCGATAACCCTGACCTGCCGTGGAACACGATGGCCACCGCAGAGGAATGGGCGGCCCGCTTGTCGGGCCCGGCGTACGTGATCGACGACGAGACCGCCGTGAAAGTAGTCGACGGTACCGTCGAGGTCATCTCCGAGGGGCACTGGAAACTGCTCACGC
>CAWJXR010000017.1:0-251549 GCA_963846895.1 uncultured Thermoleophilia bacterium
TGTGCGAGTCCGTCCCGACGACGGTGTCGGGAAAAGCAATGCCGTCACGGTCCTCGACGACGCGCGCGAGGTACTCGAGGTTCACCTGGTGGCAGATGCCGGTTCCGGGCGGCACGACCTTGAAACCGCTGAACGCCTTCTGACCCCAGCGTAGGAAGAGATAACGCTCGTGGTTTCGCTCGAACTCGAGCCCGACGTCCGTTCGAACGCGAGCCGCGAGGCGAATGCGTCCACCTGCACCGAGTGGTCGATCACGAGTTCTGCGGGGATCAGCGGGTTGATCCGCGACGGCTCACCGCCGAGGCCTCCATCGCGTCGCGCATCGCCGCCAGATCGACGACCGCGGGGACACCGGTCAGGTCCTGCAGCAGCACGCGCGACGGAGAGAACGAGATCTCCTGCGACGGCGCCGCGTCGGCATCCCAGCCGGCGACAGCCTCGACGTCGTGCTCCGAGCCGGTTCGCAGCACGTTCTCGAGCAGGATGCGAAGCGTGTAGGGGAGCCGCGCGACGTCGTGCGTGGCCTGCAGCCCGTCGAGGCGGAAGATCTCGTACGTGCGATCTCCGACCCTGAGCTGCGAAGGCGCGGCCATGACTCGATTCAATCAGAACGGCGCTAATAGACTGCTGTGTGGGTCGGAACGGCACATCGTCGGTCTCGGCGGCGGCGGCGACACCGCCGAGCAGACGGGACTGCTCCACGACTACATGCTGGGGATCGTCGGCAAGGACGGCCGCGCTGCTCTTCGTGCCGACCGCGTCGGCCGACGAAGCCTGAGTACAAGGTGTGTCTTCTACGAGCGCTTCGCCGGCCGCGCCGAGGGCTCGCACTTGAAGACGTTTCCGTGGCCGCCGGAGGACCTCCGCGACTTCGTCCTCGCCCAGGACGTCGATCTTCGTCAGCGGCGGCAACACGGCGAACATGCTCGCGATCTGGCGCGTGCACGGCATCGACGCGATGATGCGGGAGGCCTGGGAGAACGGCATCGTCCTCTGCGGGTGCGAGCGCCGGGATGATCTGCTGGTTCGAGCAGGGCGTCACGGACTCGTTCGGGCCGGAGCTCGAAGCCACCGAGTGCCTGGGCTTCCTCCCGGGAAGCGCCTGCCCGCACTACGACGGCGAAGCGCAGCGGCGGCCTCGGTACCGCGCGCTCGTCGCGGCGGGCTCCCGGAGGGCTTGCCGCCGAGGACGGTGTCGGCGCTGCACTTCGCGGGACCGACCTCGTCGAGGCGGTCACGTGCCGGCCGGGCGCGGCCGCCTACCGCGTCACGCGCCCCGGCGAAGAGCGTCTCGAGACACGGCAGCTCTGAGCGCAGCCAGGTCGGCCGCGTCGTTGTAGGCCTGGACCGAGACCCGCATCGTCCAGCCTCCCTCGACCTCGACGACCGGCACCTCGATCCGGTGTTGCTCGTACAGGCGTCGCTTGAACGCCGCACCGTCGTCGACCGGCAGTCGGAAGCCGAGCATCTGCGAGAAGCGGCCCGCCAGCGGCTCGAGACCAGAAGTATCCCGGAAGTCGTCGAGCAGAGCGCGGCAGCGCTCACGAACCGCGGGCCAGTCGTGCGACTCCTGAAAGTCGATCGCCGCCGGGACGGCGAGCAGGGCCGCCGATCGCGAGTTCCCTGCCAGCGGTGCCGCACGCTGAACGGGGCGTCTTCCGAGTAGTCCCACGAGATGACAGGCGGGTCGATGAGGTGCTGGAGCTCGGGCCGCGCGTACAGGAACCCGGAGCCCTTCGGCGCGCACAGCCACTTGTGGCAGTTGCCGGCGTACACGTCGGCGCCGATCTCGACGACGTCGACGTCGATCTGCCCAGGCGCGTGCGCGCCGTCGACGATCGAGAGCGCGCCCGCGGCCCGCGCCGCGGCGCACACGGTCGTGACGTCGTTGATCTGGCCCGTCGTCCACTCGATGTGCGAGCAGAAGACGATCCGCGTGTTCGGCCCGGGCTCGAGCTCCGCAAACGGCGCGCGGCGCAGCGTGGCGCCCGTGCGTGAGGCGATCCACTGCCACAGGATCTCGAGGCCGCCGTACTCGGCGTCTCCCAGCAGTACCTCGTCGCCGTGGCCGAGCTCGAGGCAGCGGATCGCGGTGTTCAGCGCCGAGCTCGCATTCGTCGCGAACGCCAGGTCGCCCGGCGGAGAGCCGACGTAGGCTGCGAGCCGGAGACGGGCGGCTCCAGCAACTCGGGCAGCCGCCGCTCACGCCCCAGGAACTCGACGGGCTGGCTCTCGAGCCGCGCTGAAAACCCTGGTAGGCGTCGAACACCGGCCGGGGACAGGCCCCGAACGAGCCGTGGTTCAGGTAGACGACCTCGGGATCGAGCAGGAAGAGATCCCTCACAGCGCTCGAGTCCTAGGACGGCGGGTCGTGCGGGTGCGGATGGCTGTGCTGCTCTTCGCGCCACTGCTCCTGGTAGCGCTCGGCCTCCGCGAACTCCTGCTCCGTGCGCCTGCGGTCGGCGGCGGTCTCGCCGGCCGGGTGCTCTCCCTCGCCTTTCGTCCGCCGCATGGCGGCAAACGCGATCACGAGCAGCGGAATCGCGATGACCGCGACGATGATGATCGGAAGCACGGCTCTACCTTATGCGTTCCGTCGGGAGAAGCCCGGCGATCGCACCGAGTCTCATTTACGCCCATTACTTAATCGCCCTTTAATCCTTGATCGAAGTCTTTGAACATGCAGCGGTTATAACGGGTGCGTGGCCAGGAATCCGATGCGGCTCGTCGAGCTGCTCGTTGTCGCGCTCGTCGGCGGGGCCCTTGCGCTCGGAGGTGCGGCGCTCTTCGGGAAGCTCGGGAACGACACGACGATTCAACAGATCTCGCCGCTCGCCCAGGGGACCGGCCTCGGCACCGTGGCGCTTCAATCGCCGCCGACGAAGGGGCTGACGGCCGAGCAGATCTACAAGCGGGACGCCCCGGGCGTCGTGCAGATCACCGCCACGAGCGTTTCCCAGACGATCGATCCGTACAGCAACACGCCGGCCACGCAGACCGAGCAGGCGCTCGGCTCCGGCTTCGTCATCTCCAAAGCGGGCTACATCGTCACGAACTACCACGTCGTCAAGGGCGCGACGAAGGTCCAGGTCGCGTTCTCCGGTCAGGACCAGATTGCAGCGAAGGTGGTCGGAAGCGACCCCTCCACCGACACCGCGGTCCTCAAGGTTGACGCACACGCGCGCGCTCTGACACCCCTTCCGCTCGGGAACTCCGACGCGGTCACCGTCGGCGACGAGGTGTACGCAATCGGCAACCCGTTCGGCTTCACGCGCACGCTGACGAGCGGCCTCGTCAGCGCCGTCCAGCGGCAGATCGAGGCGCCGAACACGCTCTCGATCGATCACGCGATCCAGACCGACGCGGCGATCAACCACGGCAACTCCGGCGGGCCGCTGATCGACACCGCCGGCCGTGTGATCGGCGTCACCTCGCAGATCTCCACGGGCTCGACCGGGCAGCAGGGCAACGTCGGCATCGGGTTCGCGATTCCCATCAACACGGTGCGGAACGTTGCTGCGCAGATCATCTCGTCCGGGAAGGCGCAGCACGCCTCGATCGGCATCACGATCGTGCCGCTCACCTCTCAGCTCGCCCAGCTCTTCAAGCTCCCGGTGTCGACCGGCTTGCTCATCCAGGGCATCCAGGCCTCCAGCGGCGCGGACAAGGCGGGGCTCAAGACCGGCAAGACGAAGGTGATCGTCGGCGGCGTCTCGTACACGATCGGCGGCGACATCATCGTCGGTCTCGGCGGCCGGCCGATCTCGACGTACGAGCAGCTTCGCGACAGCATCAGCCAGCTCAAGCCGGGCGACAAGGTGAAGCTCGAGATCTATCGCTCAGGCTCGAAGAAGACCGTCACGGTGACCCTCGGGGAGGAACATCCGTGACCACGGCTCGGCTCTACGACTAGAGCCGACACAAAGGCCGGCCGCGCACCCGTCTGCCTGCCCGGGGCGCGGCCAGCCCAATCGGGAGGGAAACCACAGGTTTCCCTCCCGAACCCTCCCTTCCGGGATCGCCGCCCGCGGGGCCGCACTCCGCCTCCCGCCGGGCGAAGCCCGGCTCCGGCGGCGATACGGTCGTGACCCGACACCTGTGCGAACTGCCGGTATGAGTGAGGACCGCCACGCCCGCCGCCGGAGCCCGGCTTGGCCGGGCGGGAGGCGAAGAGCGAGAGGGCAAGGCGTGGCGTGAGGGAGGGGTGGCCCGCGGAGGGGAACCGTGGTTCCCCTCGCGTCTGGCTACCTTGTTCCGCGATGGAGCGCGGGCAGATCCTCTTCGAGGAGCAGGTCTCGGTCGACGAAGACCAGGAGCTGTGGGAGGACGACTCAGAGGGCGATCACGACGGTTGGTACTGCGTTCGCACGAACCCCTTCCCGTGTCCGGCTGCCGGCTGCGAGTTCGTCGCCGAGTTCATGACGGCGGCTCACCTGATTCTCGTCTGGCAGGAGTTCGACGACCCGAACCTGCTCCGTCATGCCGCGCGTGCACGTGACGTGGGCCGGAACCCGCGGATCACCGGTTATCGCTCCGAGTTCGGCCCGAGCGCGTCGTACTACGCGTGGGTCGCGGCCGGGCGGCCGGTGCACGGCGTCAAGACGCATTGATCCCGAACACGTTCGGCCGGTCCGCGCCGTTCTCGCTCGGGGTCGAGGAGGAGCTCCAGATCCTCGATGCGGGGACGCTGGCCCAGGTGCCGGGCGTCGACCGGATCCTGGGACGCGTCGAGGGGCAGGCGCTCCCCGGCCGTCTGAAGACCGAGCTCCACGCCTCGATCGTCGAGACGAACACGCCGGTGTGCGAATCGGTCGCGGAGGTCGAGGAGTCGCTGACGGCGCTTCGGCGGGCTGCCGCCGCCGCTGCGGCTGCAGAGAGGCTCACGCTCGCCGCGGCTGCCACCCATCCGTTCGCCGAGCCGACCGCGCAGCCGATCGTCCAGGAGGAGCGGTACCTTCGTTTCTCGAGTACGGAGGCATCTCGGTGCGGCGCCAGGGGGTGCAGGGACTGCACGTGCACGTCGGCATGCCGTCAGCCGAGGAGTGCTGGCGCTGTCTCGACGAAATCTCGCCGTGGCTCCCGGTGGTGCTGGCGCTCTCGGCGAACTCCCCGTGGTACGCCGGAGAGCTGACCGGGCTCCTTTCGAACCGAGCACCGGTGCTCGCGGAGCTGCCCCGCGCCGGCGGAGCGCCGGCCTTCGGCTCGTACGGCGAGTGGGAGGAGTGGGTCGAGCGCCTCGTGCGCCTCGGACTCGCGCCCGACGAGACGAGGATCTGGTGGGACGTCCGGCCTCATCCGGCTCTCGGGACGCTCGAGGTCCGGATCGTCGACCAGCCGACGGACGTGTTCCTGTCCGTCGCGTTCGCGGCGCTGCTGCAAGCTCTCTGTGCGACGGCGCTCGCAGGCGAGCTGCCGGCCGGCCAGGGCCTGCTCGGCGACCGGGGACGCGCCGACTACGCGCAAAACCGGTGGGCCGCCGCACGCTTCGGGCCGGCGGCCGAGCTGATCCATCCGGAGGGCAAGGGGCTCGCGACGGCAGCCGACCTCGGAGCCGAGCTCCTTGGCCTGGTCGAGGCCGAGGCTGAACGGCTGGGAGGGACCGAGGCGATTGCACGTCTCGACCCGAACCGGTGCGAGGCGGAACTGCAGCTCGCGCACGCCTCGCCTGTCGCAGCGACCGCGGATCTCGTCAGGCGAACGCTAGATTTGAGCCCATGACGGTCGTCACAGAGACACTCCAGGTGAGCGGCATCCGCTGCGAGCGTTGCGTGATGCGTCTCGCCAAGACGCTCGAAGGGGCAGACGGCCTCGAGGCTGCGAACGCGAACCTCGTCGGGCAGGTGCAGCTCTCGTACGACGACGAGCGCACCACTCGGGATGCGCTCGTCGAATTGCTGGCTCGCGGTGGCTTCCGCGAGCAGTTGTTCGTCTAGCCGGGCTCGTGCTCGAAGTCGACGTCGAGCCCGTAGTGCCGTCGAACAGCGCCTCCGTCGAACTCCTCGACGTCGACCTTCGGCGAGTCGGAGACCACGTGCTTGGTCACGGTCGCGCGCAGAACGCCCTCCTGCTCGTGTAGGAAGTCGCGCGGAATCGCGTGCTTCGTCTTGAAGATGTGACCCGTCTCGACGATCACGCAGTCGTCGCGTTCGGCGAGCACCGTGCCAAGCCGTTCTGCGTCGCTCGTGACGACCTGTCTGCCTTCCATCGCGGGAAACCTCCCGGGTCGGTAGAACACGTTCTCTCGCGGACCATTTCCCGGGAATCAGGCAGGCGCAAACGTCGTTGAACACGATGCTAGGGTGGCCGGTCGATGAGCGAGAGCGCACCGACAGCTGCCGACACTCGCAGGCTCGCTGAGGAGGCGCGCGCCCGCGTCCGGTTCGAAGAGGAGGCCCTCGAGTTGAGCGATCAGGTCTACCGCGTCGCCCGTCGATTCGTGGGGTCGCGCGAGGAGGCCGAGGACCTCGTCCAGCAGACGTACGAGCGTGCGTTTCGCTCGTGGCGCCAGTACACGCCGGGCACCAATCTTCGCGCCTGGCTGCTCCGGATCCTGACGAATCTGAACATCGACCGCGGCCGGCGGCAACAGCGTTCGCCGCAGACGACGTCGCTCGACACGGACGCCGGCGATTACCTGCTCTACAACACGCTCGAGGCGCAGGGCGAGAATGTCGATGAGGAGCAGGTGGTCGAGCGGTTGTCGCAGGATTCGATCGTCGAGGCGCTTGCCGAGGTTCCTCACGACTTCCGCGACGTGCTCGTGCTGGTCGACATCGGCGACTTCGCGTACGCCGACGCAGCGCAGATTCTCGACATCCCGATCGGCACCGTCATGTCGCGCCTCCACCGCGGTAGGCGTATCCTCAAGAAGAATCTCGCGGACACGGTGGTGCCGACGTGATCGACTGGTGCGAGAAGTGCGAGGAAATGATGCAGCCGTTTCTCGACGGCTCACTGTCACCGGCCGAGGTCAAAGAGGCGGAGAGTCACCTGGAGACCTGTAGCTGGTGCGCGAAGCGGTACCGGTTCGAAGAGCGCTTGCGGCACTACGTTCGCGTCGCGACCAGCGAGCCGATGTCGGCCGGAGCTGAAGGCGAAGCTCGCCGCCCTCCGCACGCCGCTGCAATAGCCGGCTAGATCTTCCCGCCGCCGAAGTCGTCGATGGTGCTGGTTTTGAATTCGATCGCGAGGTTGCCGGCGCCGGTGTAGCGGGTGGCGTCGCCGCTGGTGTCGTAGCTGAGGACTTGCTGCCAGCTGCCGCCGGAGAAGTGGAGTGCGGTGACGACGGAGCCGATGATCGCGGATCGCGACCTTGTCGCCGGAGGCGAGTGTCTGGGTGACGCCGGAGGCGAGCGTGGTCGAGGCGCCGGCGTCGATGCGGAGGATCGACCAGGCGCCGGTCGAGGAGATCGCGGCGTAGTAGCCCGACTGGCCGGTCGTGCCGCCGTTTGTCACCCGGGCGCCGATCCGGATCGTGTCCGAGGCGCCGTAGGTCGCGATCGTCGCGTAGGCCTCGCAGTCGGGCCCGAAGGTCGACTGGTTCCAGAAGTCCCAGGTGAACGCGGTCGCCGCCGCGGAGACGGCGGCGTTCGAGGAGACGTTCAGGGCGGCGAAGCCGCTCGGGCGGATCAGCGACCAGTTCGGCCCGGCGCCGCCGTTGGCGCGGTTGAAGTTGTCCAGGACCGGTGTCGTCGGCCCGATCCCCGAGCTGGCGACGACCACCGCGCTCGGCGCCGAGGTCGCCGAGGCCTGACCGGAGCTGTTCGACCCGGTCACGACGACAACGATCCGCGAGCCGACGTCTGCGACCGTCAACGGGTAGGTCGAGGTGGTGGACGCAGCACCGACGTTGCCGCAGTTCGCACCGGCGCTGTCACACCGCTGCCACTGGAACACGAACGTCGGCGGAGGCTGTCCCGACCACGTCCCCGTCGACGCCGACAACGTCCCACCCTGCACCGCCGTACCCGAAACCCCGGCGCCGACATATTCACCGGCGGCGAGTTGCCGGACGTCACCGGCCCGACCGGCGGCGAGGTCGCAGACGACTGGCCCGAGGTGTTGTGGCCGGTCACGGTCACGGCGAACGTCGATCCGGCGTCTCCGGGGACGAGCGTGTACGTCTGACCAGTCGAGCCCACGATCGGCCCGCAGTTCGCCCCGGCGCCGTCGCAGCGCTGCCACTGATAGGTGAACGTCGGAGCCGGCTGGCCGGTCCAGGTTCCCGGCACGGCCGTCAGATGCCTGGCCGACGGTCGTCGTGCCCGACACCGACGGCGCGACGGTGTTCGCGGGCGGCGTGCCGCCTGCGGAGAGGCTGCCGCCGCCGAAGTCGTCGATGGTGCTGGTGTTGAATTCGATCGCGAGGTTGCCGGCGCTGGTGTAGCGGGTGGCGTCGCCGCTGGTGTCGTAGCTGAGGACTTGCTGCCAGCTGCCGCCGGAGAAGTGGAGTGCGGTGACGACCGGAGCCGACGATCCGGATCGCGACCTTGTCGCCGGAGGCGAGTGTCTGGGTGACGCCGGAGGCGAGCGTGGTCGAGGTGCCGGCGTCGATGCGGAGGATCGACCAGGCGCCGGTCGAGGAGATCGCGGCGTAGTAGCCCGACTGGCCGGTCGTGCCGCCGTTTGTCACGCGGGCGCCGATCCGGATCGTGTCCGAGGCGCCGTAGGTCGCGATCGTCGCGTAGGCCTCGCAGTCGGGCCCGAAGGTCGACTGGTTCCAGAAGTCCCAGGTGAACGCGGTCGCCGACGCGGAGACGGCGGCGTTCGAGGAGACGTTCAGGGCGGCGAAGCCGCTCGGGCGGATCAGCGACCAGTTCGGCCCGGCGCCGCCGTTGGCGCGGTTGAAGTTGTCCAGGACCGGTGTCGTCGGCCCGATCCCCGAGCTGGCGACGACCACCGCGCTCGGCGCCGAGGTCGCCGAGGCCTGACCGGAGCTGTTCGACCCGGTCACGACGACAACGATCCGCGAGCCGACGTCGGCGACCGTCAACGGGTAGGTCGACGTGGTGGACGCAACACCGACGTTGCCGCAGTTCGCACCGGCGCTGTCACACCGCTGCCACTGGAACACGAACGTCGGCGGAGGCTGCCCCGACCACGTCCCCGTCGACGCCGACAACGTCCCACCCTGCACCGCCGAACCCGAAACCCCGGCGCCGACATATTCACCGGCGGCGAGGTCGTGCCGCTGCCGCAGGACGGGAACTTGAACGAGCCGACCCGGGTCTGCCAGTTCGTCCCGGTGGCCGCGTAGTACTCCTGCGTGTACCAGAACGTGCAGTCGTCGGACGGGTCGACCGCGAGCATGCTGTAGTCGCCCCAGCGGCTGTTGGCCACCGTCTGCGAGCCGGCGCCCGTGATCAGCGTCGCCTCCCCCTGCGGCAGCGTTCCGAGCGGGTCGCCGACGAGTCGGCCGACGTACCGGATCGACGGGTGCACGGTGGCCGAGGAGTCGGAGTACCCCACGGCGATGTCGCCGTTCGCGTCGAGCGCCGCCGACCCCATCCAGCGGCTTTCCGTGTTGGCGCTGTCGCCTGCGTACGTCCCCTGCTGGAACAGGGTGGGCGACGTGCTCGCGTTCCTGACCTCGTACCACCGGATCGCCCCCCGGTTCGACCCGACGTTGACCGTGTGGTCGACGACCTCGGCCTCGTAGGTCCCGAAGTTGCGGTAGGCGTTGCGGAACATGAGCCGGTCGGAGATCGCGTCGAGCTTGGCCGTCGTTCCGAGCTGCCCGATGCAGTTCCGTGCGAAGTTGCACATGTTCCCGTTGAACGCGGCCACCGGCAGCACCGCCGCCTGCGTGAAGCTCGAGTTCGCCGGTGTCGTCCAGTCGACGTGGAAGTCCCATTGCTGCAGGCGGTCCGCGGGGTCGCCGAGCGTCGTGCCCTGGATCGTGAGGTAGTGGTTCGGCGCGCCGGCCGGCGGAGGGGTCGTCCCGTCGACATCGGCGGGCAGCAGGCCCGAGAAGGTCGACGTCGAGGAGTTCGCGCCGAGGTCGATGTAGACCGCGCGCGCGGAGAGGCCCTGCAGCATCCGCGCCCGCTCGTAGGCGACGACGCCGGAGCCGCTGAACGTGCTTCCCGACAGCGTGAACTGGTTCGCGGACATGTAGTACGCGTCGGGCCAGACGCCGAACTTCGGGTAGTCGTTCAGCAGCGTCGTCGAGTACGGGAAGTCGTAACGGAACCACGCCCCGGTCGGGTCGCCCGTCTGCGAGATCGCGATGCACTGGTGGGAGGCCGTCGACGTGATCGCGAACTGGCTGATCAGCCAGCGATCGGCGAGCGGGTCGTAGAGGACGACGCCGTCGCCGTCGTTGTGGGTCTGGCAGAGGCCGCCGAAGCCGCTCCAGATGGTGTTCGTCGGGGACGGCCCCACGAGCTTCACCCCGGCCTTGTTGAAGATCGTGAACGTCAGGTTGACGACCTGGACGTAGTTGTTCGGGCCGACGTCGCCCTCCGTATCCGGCGGGAAGACGAGGCTTGCGTTGTCGGTGTTCTGCGCTCCCGCGAAGTTGTTGATCGGGCTCGGCATGCCCGGGACAGGCGCGTTGAGCGAGTGCTGGAGGGCTCCGTCGGGGCCGCCCGGAATCCGGACGACCCGGGGGATCTCGTTCTCGACCTCGTCGCCGGATCTCGGCAGCGGCGCTGCCTCGGGGATCGACCTGAGCGGCGGCGAGACGTCGTGGTGGGCCTCGGAGAGGACGACGCGGCGGCCCGGCCGACTGCCCCGGGCTTGCTCCGCCCGCGGTCGAGTTGAGCCAGATCGGCGTTGCCAGCAATGCGGCAATCGCGACCACGCGCCAGGATCACCCTGCGCGACATCGGTCAAGTCTGCTCTCTTGCGCCCCCGAGTTCAACCGTGGGCGGAAAGTCGACGTCGCCGGGCGGCTGGAGGTCGGAGCAGTCGACGAGCACCGGCTCGAGCGCACGCGCGCCCTCGTCGGGCACCGTTCCCCAGACTTCGCGCGCGAGCACGACCGGGTGGCTCCGGACGTTCTCATAGCTCGCCGCGACAACGGGCCCATCACCGCGGCGCTCGACCAGGCGCTCGACCGCGCGCGCGTCGAGCGACGGCCCGTCGGCGAGCACGACCAGCGCGTGCGTGACGTCGTCGCTCAGTGCTGTGAGGCCGCAGCGAAGCGACGCTCCGGGCCCGTCGGCCCAACGGTCGCAGTCGACCAGTCGTGCTCCGGGGGCCTCGAGTGGGTACGCGCCCTGCACCACCACGACCGTCGCGACGCCCGTCTGCCGAAGCGCAGCGAGCACCGCGGGCAGCAACAGCCGCTGCTTGGGCGCGCCGTACCGCGTCGCCGCGCCGGCAGCCAGGACGACCGCCGCGACCATTCAGTTGGCTGTGACGACGGCGCGCTGGATCTCGACCAACGCGGTCGGCTGCTCGGTGCTCGGGTCGCCGAGCCTCCCGATCCGCCGCACGACGTCGGCGCCCGCGACGACGTCGCCGAGCACGGCGTAGTCGGGCGGCAGCCCGGCGTCCGCTCCCGTCACGACGAAGAACTGGCTGCCGCTCGTGCCCGGCGCCTCCACCTGGGATTTCGCCATTGCGACGGTGCCGAAGAGATACTGCGTGCCCGCCGCAGGGCGGATCGACCACCGTGTAGCCGGGGCCGCCAGTCCCGGTCGCGGTCGGGTCGCCGCCCTGGATGATGAAGCCCGGGACGATCCGGTGGAAGACGGTGCCGTCGAAGTAGTGGCTCCGCGCGAGCGACACGAACGAGGCCGCCGTCTTCGGGGACTCCTTGGCCGCGAGCCGGATCACGAACGTGCCGCAGTTCGTGTGCACGCGCAACGCGGTAGGTCTTCGACGGATCGAGAGCTGCCGTGGGCTTCGCGCGCTGCCGCGCCGCGGCCGGCGGCGGATGGGCGGTCGTGCAGCCCGCCGGGGCAGCGGACGCAGCCGTCGTCGTCGTCGTCGCGGCGGCCGTCGTTGCCGCGTTCTTCGAGCTGCCGCAGGCGGGGAGGAGGGCGACCCCGGCAAGCAGGAGGGCGACGCGCTTCAACCCGCAGCCACGGCCGTACGCGCGCGTCTGACGAGCGCGGTCGCGATCTCGACCTTGTAGGCGTTCCCCGGGAGCGGTGTCGCGTCGTCGAGCTCGCTGTCGAGCAGCCATGGCACGGGGGCGACACCGGCCAGCGCGACGCGCGTCGATGCCCCACGCCGGACCGCTGCGACCCCGACGAGTGGGAACGCCCAGCGCTTCCGCTCCATCGCCTTCAGATAGATCGACGCATCGCAGTCGGGCACCTCGACGGAGAGCAGGAGCTCACCGGGGTCGAGCGTCGTCGTCCGCCGGTCGTCCTCCGTCGGCAGCCGGTACAGGGACGCGATCGGCAGCCGACGCTGCGTCGTCTCGAGCGTCGCATCGAGGGCGAGCAGCGCCGCTGCGACGTCGGACGGATGTGCCGATGCGCAGAAGTCGTTGGCGAAGATCGCGTGCTCGCGGTGCTCGCCTTCCCGGGCGAAGCACTCGTCGCCGCCGTGCAGGCGGCACGGCCAGTTGAGGCGCCAGTACCAGCAGCGGGTCGATTGCAGGAGGTTGCCGGCGAGCGTGCCCATGTTCCTGAGCTGTGGGCTCGCGGCGAGGCGGCAAGCCTCGCGAAGGGCGGCCGGGACCTGCGGGTCGCACTCCAGCTCCGCGAGCGTCGCGCCGGCGCCGATCCGGTCCCCGTCGATCCCGCGCGGGACGATCGCCCCGATGTCGACGAGCGTCTCCGCCCGCACGAGGCCCGACCGCAGCAGCGGCACGACCTCCGTGCCCCCGGCAAGTGCCAAGTTGCCACTTGCGTAGTCGTCGAGGCTAGACGCCCGCCGAAGCTCCAACCTTCTCCTTGGCTGCGTCGCGCTCCCGCGCCTCGCGGAGCGCCCGCAGCATCTCGTCGCGGCTGATCGGCAGCTGCCGCACGTCCGCACCCGTCGCATCGCGGATCGCATTCGCGATCGCGGCCGCGGTCGGGATGATCGGCGGCTCGCCGAGACCCTTGGAGCCGAGATTCGTCAGATGCGCGTCCGGCAGGTCGAGCAACTCGCCGACGATCTCCGGCACGTCGGCGATGGTCGGCAGCTTGTAGGCGTCGAGCGACGTCGTCAGGATGCGGCCTGTGCGCGGATCGTGCAGGCGCTCTTCGGAGAGGGTGTGCCCGATGCCCTGGATGATCCCGCCTTCGATCTGGCTCGACGCGCCGAGCGGGTTGATCACTCGGCCGACGTCGTGGATCGCCGCGACGCGCTCGACTGTCACCTCGCCGGTCTCGACATCGACGGCCACCTCTGCGACCTGCACGCCGAACGTGAGCACTTGCATACCCGCCGGGTTCGGTCCGCGAGCGCCCTGCCCGAGAATCTGCGCGTCCTCCAGGAGCGCGACCACCTCTGCGAGCGGCATGTCGGCGTCGCCGCGCTGCTCGGCGATGTCGAGGATCTGACGTTTTGCGTCCGCCGCCGCCGCACGCACCGCCGGCCCCATGGACGGCGTCGTCGACGAGCCCGCCGAGATGGCCGCGTAGGGCCCGCGTGCGGAGTCGCCGATCGAGACGGTGACGTGATCGAGCGGGATGCCGAGCTCCTCCGCCGCAATCTGCGCCATCGCCGTGCGCGTGCCCGTGCCGATGTCCTGCATCGCCGTCACGACCGTGGCGCGGCCGTCCGAGCCGACCCGAATCCAGGCATAGCTCGGTGGCCCGCCGCCTCCGTACCAGATCTGGGAGGCCATGCCGACCCCGCGCTTGACGGTGTCGGTCGAGCGCGCGCGCACCTCGTGCCGGCGTTCCCAGTGCGGCTCGGCGCGGCGGTAGCACTCGAGGAGGTTCTTGCTGCTGTACGCGCCGCCCCCGACGCCGTCCTGGTCGGCGTGGTTTCGGCGGCGGAGCTCGAGCGAATCGAGGTCGAGCTTCGTCGCGAGCTCGTCGAGGAGCGCTTCGAGGCCGAAGGTGCCCTCGACGAAGCCGGGGGCGCGGAATGCCTTCATCGGCGGCTGGTTGATCTTCGCGCCGTAGGTCGTCGTGCGCACGTTGGGGCACGCGTAGAGCATCTGCATCGGCCCCTCCGTGCCGGCGACCCAGCCGCCCCAGCCGACCGCGTTGACGAAGTCTCCGCCGAGCGCCGTCAGCGTCCCGTCGCTGGTCGCGCCGACTGTCAGGCGCTGGATCGTCGCGTTGCGGTTGCCCGCGGCGAGGTTCTCCTCCCGCCGGGTCAGCGCGCACTTGACGGGGCGTCCCGTTCTCCGCGCCAGCTCGGCCGCGATGTACGTGACGTCGTCGGCGCCATTCTTCGAGCCGAAGCCGCCGCCCATGTAGTGGCAGATCACCCGCACCTTGTCGGCGGGCAGGCCGAGCGCCTCCGCGAGCTCGTCGCGAACACCCCAGATGTACTGCGTCGAGATGTGCACCTCGAGGCCGTCCGCGAGCCATTGGACGACGGCCTGGTGGGTCTCCATCGAGTTGTGCAGCACGACCGAGGTGCGGAACTCCGCCGAGACGACGACATCGGCCTCGGCCAGGCCGCGCTCGTAGTCGCCGCGCTCCCGCACGCGCGGCTCCGAGAGCAGCGAGCCCCGGCGCACCGCCTCGTCAGGATCGAGCAGCGGCTCGCGCTCGTCCCACTCGACGGCGATCGCAGCGACGGCGGCGCGTGCATGCGCAAAGCTGTCCGCGCAGACGGCCGCGACGGCGGCGCCCTGGTAGTTGCAGTCGTCGGTGAGCTGCGGGATGTCGCCGGGGCCGATCGCCGCATGGACGCCCGGCGACGCGAGCGCCGGCGCAAGGTCGATCCGGCTCACACGAGCCGAGGCGTGCGGCGAGCGCAGCACCGCGGTGTGCAGCATCCCGTTCAGCCGCAGGTCGGCCGTGAATGTCGCCTCGCCGCGGGCGCGCTCGAAGCCGTCGGTGCGCGGCGCGTCCCGGCCCACGATCGTCCGAGGGCCTGCCGGCCATTGCTCGAGTGCGTCCTCGTCGACGACGAGCCAGACCTCCTCGTAGCGGCCCTCGACCTCTTTCTCCGTGCGGATCAGTCTCGCCACGTACGAATCGCCTCCTCGATCTTCGGGTACGCACCGCACCGGCAAAGGTTCCCTGACATCGCGTGACGGATCTCGTCCGAGCTCGGTGCCGGCTTGGAGTCGACGAGCGCGACCGCGCTGACGATCTGGCCCGGCGTGCAGAAGCCGCACTGCAGGGCGTCGGCCCGCACGAACGAGGCGACCATCGGGTGGTCGCGCAGACCCTCGATCGTCGTCACCTTCGCATCGCCCACCGCGTGTGCGAGCGTGATGCACGAGAGAGTCGGCACACCGTCGACGAGGACCGTGCACGCGCCGCAGTGGCCCTCGCCGCATGCGACCTTCGTCCCGGTCAGCATCAGCTCGTCGCGCAGAGCCTCCGCGAGCGTCGTTCCCACGTCGGACAGAACCGGGTAGGAGTGCCCGTTGATCGTCAGCTCAGACAGCGGTCGTCACCGCCTCGATGTCGGCCAGGTGGATCAGCCGGAATGTCAGGCGGGTGGCGAAGCGCCGATCGGTGTCGTCTGAGATCTCGGGCAGCTCCTGCCAGAGATCACGAGCCGTCACGAGCAGCTCATGGATGCGCTCGACCGGAGCGACATAGCCGTTCCGCTCGGCGCAGGCGTTGATCGCCAGCCCGAGCAGGCCGACGGTGTCGGGCTGCCGTGACCAGAGGAGCGGTGTCGACATCGACAAGTACTGGTGGATCCGCGCGAGCTGCAGTGGCAGGACGAGCGAGCCGCCGCCGACAGGCGTCGTCGGCTCGGGCAGCGCCACGCCGTCGGCGAGGGCGGTCGCCGTGCCGCTGAGCATGGCGCGCAGCTGATCGTCCGTGAACCCGGCGAAGCGTGCGGTCTTGAGCGCGATCAGCAGCGAGCCGGGTTGCTGGCCGTAGGGATAGTCGCTCGCGTAGACCACCTGCTCGGGCGGGAAGCGGTGGAAGAAGTCGAGCAGGTCGACCGGGCTCCAGGTCGAGGTGTCGAACAGCACGCCCCTGCGGCCGCTCAGGCAGCGCGCCAGCTCTGCCAGGTCGGCGATTCCCGCATGGGCGACGATCAACGTCGCCTCCGGGTAGCGGTCGACGAGCGTCCGGAGCCCGTGGGCGATCGGCGGCAGACCACGTCCGCCGTGGATGAGGATCGGGACGCGGTGCTCTGCTGCGATCTCGAAGACGGGCGCGAGCCGCTCGTCGTTCGCCGTGAACTTCTGCGCCCGGGGGTGCAGCTTGATGCCCCGCGCCCCGGCGGCCAGGCACCGCCGTGCTTCTTCGATCGGCGACTCGTTGAGATCGAGCCGCAGGAACGGGATCAGACGGCCGTTGGAGCGCTCGGCGAAGGCAAGCGTCCTGTCGTTCGCAGCGGTGAAGGACGGATGCCGGTCAGGCTCGTCGAGGCAGAACATGAACGCGCGGGAGATGCCGTAGCGCTCCATCAGACGCTCGAGCTCGTCGTAGTCGCCGATCAACCCGTCGATGTCGTGGCCGAGATGAAGGTGGGCGTCGAAGACGACGGCGCCCTCGGGGAGCTCGCGTTGGAGCTCCTCGTTCCATTGCTCGACCAGGCCGAGCGCACGCGACAGAGCATCCACCGTCCTGATTCTAGATAGGGTCAGATCCGTGCCCGACGTCGTCCGCTACTAATGCCCGACGTCGTCCTCTACGCGGACACATTCCGCTCCCCCGAGCTACGGCATCAGGTGCCGATCGGCATCCCCGACCCGTTCCTCTACCTGGAGCTCGACGGCGTCAAGCACATCGTGATCGGCGCGATGGAGATTCCCCGGCTGTCCGAGGTGGGCGCCTACGAGCTGCATCCATTCGAGGAGTACGGCTCCGACGACCTGATCGCGCAGGGCCTGTCCTACGCCGAGGTGAGGAAGGAGATCCCCGTCCGGGCGATCGGCGGGCTCGGGGTGCGCAGCGCGGTCGTGCCCGAGGCGTTCCCACTCTGGCTCGCCGACGCGTTGCGCGCCCGTGGCGTCGAGCTGACGGTCGACGGCGACTATTTCGACGACCTGCGCCGGGTCAAGACAGCGGCTCAGCTGGCCGGGATGCGACGTGCTCAGCGCGCGGCGGAGGCCGGTATGGACGCGGCGCGCGACCTACTGCGGCGCGCGAGCGTCAACGGGGCGAGTCTCGAGCTCGACGGCGAGCCGCTGACCGTCGAGCGCGTGAAGGTCGCGATGAGCGAGGCGTTCGTCCGCCACGGCGCCACCTCCGACGATTTCATCGTCGCACCGGGCCCGCAGGGAGCCGTCGGCCATGACATGGGCTCCGGCCCGATCCAGGCTGGAGTGCCCATCGTGATCGACGTCTGGCCACGCGACAACGAGTCCTTCTGTTTCAGCGACATGACGCGGACCTTCGTCGTCGGCGAGGTGGCCGACGACGTGCGCGAGTGGCACCGGCTCTGCAAGCAGGCGCTCGACCGGGCGCTGTCGGAGATCAAGGACGGCGCCGACGGCCGCGCCATCTTCGACGGCTCGTGCGACATCTTCGAGGGGGCCGGCGAGAAGACGCAGCGGACGAAGGAGCCCGGCAAGCCGCTCTCGGAAGGCTTCTTCCACGGTCTCGGCCACGGCGTCGGGCTCGAGGTGCACGAGGCGCCCGGCATGGGCCTCGCCTCGAAGCGCCCGCTCATCGCCGGCGACGTCGTCACGGTCGAGCCCGGGTGTTACCGGCAGGGCTACGGCGGCGTGCGCCTCGAGGACCTGGTGCTCGTAACCGCGAACGGGGCGGAGAACCTGACGCAGTACCCGTACGATCTCGCCCCGTGACGGACGAGAGCTCGCACACGATCGAGACGATGCTGCTCGAGGAGCGCCGGTATCCGCCGCCGGCCGACTTCGCCGCGTCGGCGAACGCGCAGCCGGGCATCTACGACGAGCACTGGGAGTCGTTCTGGGAGCGCGAGGGCCGCGAGCGCGTCACGTGGTTCGAGCCGTTCGAGACCGTCCTCGAGTGGGAGCTGCCCTACGCCAAGTGGTACCTCGGCGGCAAGCTGAATGTCTCGTACAACTGCGTCGACCGGCACGTCTCGAACGGGCTCGGCGAGAAGGTTGCGTACTACTGGGAAGGCGAGCCCGAAGGCGACCGTCGCGCGATCACGTACGCCGATCTCCAGCGCGAGGTCGTCAAGTGCGCCAACGCGCTCAGGCAGCTCGGCGTGCGGAAGGGGACCGCGGTCGGCATCTACATGGGCATGGTCCCCGAGACGGCCGTCGCCATGCTCGCCTGCGCGCGACTCGGTGCGCCGCACACGGTCGTCTTCGGCGGCTTCTCCGCCGACGCGCTCTCCGATCGCCTCCGCGACATGGGCTGCCGGGTCCTGATCACGCAGGACGAGGCGTGGCGGCGCGGCACGAAGGTTCCGCTGAAGCAGACCGCCGACGAGGCGGTCGCCGACTCACCGACGGTCGAGAACGTGCTCGTACTGCGCCGGACCGGCGGCGACGTCCCGATGACCGACGGACGCGACGTGTGGTGGCACGACGTCGCCACCGACGAATCCGACTGCCCGCCGGAGCCGATGGACAGCGAGGATCTGCTCTACCTCCTGTACACGTCCGGCACGACCGCGAAGCCGAAGGGAATCGTGCACACGACCGCCGGCTATCTGGTCGGCGTCTCGGCGACGCACCGCTACATCTTCGACCTCAAGCCGGAGTCGGTCTACTGGTGCGCGGCCGACGTCGGCTGGGTGACCGGCCACAGCTACATCGTCTACGGGCCGCTGTGCAACGGCGCCACGAGCGTCATGTACGAGGGCACACCGGACTTTCCCGACAAGGACCGCTGGTGGGAGATCGTCGAGCGCTACGAGGTCGACATCCTCTACACGGCGCCCACGGCGATCCGGACGCACATGAAGTGGGGCCCGGAGTTCGCCGCGAAGCACGACCTGTCGTCGCTCCGCCTCCTCGGCTCGGTCGGGGAGCCGATCAACCCGGAGGCCTGGGTCTGGTACCACGAGCACATCGGCGGCGAGCGGTGCCCGATCGTCGACACCTGGTGGCAGACCGAGACGGGGATGATCCTGATCACGCCGCTTCCGGGTGTGACGACGACGAAGCCGGGCTCGGCCACGCGTCCGTTCCCGGGGATCGACGCAGGCGTCCTCAGCGAGCAGGGCGAGGAGGTCGGCCCGGGCGGCGGGGGCTACCTCGTTCTCAAACGCCCCTGGCCCGCGATGCTGCGCGGCATCTACGGCGACGACGAGCGGTACCGCGAGACGTACTGGTCGAAGTACGACGGCGTCTACTTCGCCGGCGACGGGGCGAGGATCGACCAGGACGGCGACTACTGGCTGCTCGGGCCGTGTCGACGACGTGATGAACGTCTCGGGCCACCGCATCTCGACGATCGAGGTCGAGTCCGCGCTCGTCGACCACCCGGACGTCGCCGAAGCGGCCGTCGCGGCCCGGAACGACGCCCAGACCGGACAGGCGATCGTCGCGTTCGTCACGTTGAAGGGCGGCCGGGAAGGATCGGTCGAGGAGCTCGAGGAGCTCCGCAATCACGTCGCGCAGAAGATCGGCCCGATCGCGAAGCCGGCGAACATCGTCTTCACCGGCGAGCTGCCGAAGACGCGCTCGGGCAAGATCATGCGCCGGCTCCTCCGTGACGTTGCGGAGAACCGGCCGCTCGGAGACACGACCACGCTCGCCGATCCGGCCGTCGTCGAGGAGCTCCGCGAGCGCGGACAGGCCGACCAGGGCGACGACGGTTAGCTCGGTTCGCGCCGCTAGCTCTGGTTCGAGCCGCAGTCGCGCAGACCGGCTGCGTCGAGCTGCTTGTTGAGCGGCTTCGCGAGCGTCCCGATCGCCAGCAGCTCCGTCACCATCGCCTTCGAGTTGCCCGCGCGCGCCGCTGCTATGGCGGCCCGTGCGTGGGCGTCGATGCTCTTCATGCGGGCGAGGATCGGCGTCATGCGCGTCCTCAGCGCCGGGGGCACCGGCACCGCCTCGATGCGCGTGTCCTGCGCGATGCTCATCACCAGGAGCCGGCCGAGCGCGACCCCGTAGGCGACCGGGTCGTTGACGGCCTGGGCCTGCTTCATCTCGGCCTCGAGCTTCTTGCCGACCGGCGTGTACCCGCGGCAGATCGCGTTCACGTTCGTGCGGTAGGCCGCCGGGGTCGCAGCAGTGGCAGCAGTGGCAGCAGTGGCTGCGCCCGCGGCGAGCAGGGCAGCGAGGCCGATCAGGACGACCATCTTCATTCGTGCCCCCATCGGCGACCGTGCCGGATGCCTTTAGCCTTTGCACCGTGTTGGTGACGCTCGCGCTCACGCTGCTGCTCGCGGCTGCTGCTCCGGCGCAGCCCCAGGCGGCGACCGTTCGCGTTCCCGTCGCAAACGTGTGGCAGGCACCGAACGCAGGGCACCTGCCGCTCGACCCGCACGTGTGGCCGACGACCGCCCTGACGGTGACCGAGCGGCGTGCTCTCGTCGGCCACATGCCGACGCAGGCGCTCTACGGGGAACGCGTGCTCGTCCTGGCTCACCGGCCAGGCTGGACGAGGATCGCGATCCCGGATCAGCCGTCGCCGCTCGACCGGCGCGGCTACCCGGGCTGGGTCCGCAGCTGGCAGCTCGGGCCGGCCTTCGCGGCGCCCCTCGTCGTCACGTCGGTCGACGCCCGCCTCGCGAACGGCACCGAAGTCGGGCTCGGCTCGCAGGTTCCCGCCGGCGCGGTCGCGCCTTCGGCCACCCGCGGGCTGCCGCGCACGCGTGCCGACCTCGTGCGCACGGCCAGGCAGTTCCTCGGCCTCCACTACCTGTGGGGCGGGCTCTCGGCGTGGGGCTACGACTGCTCCGGGCTGACCTGGGCCGTGTATCGCACGCACGGAATCACGATCCCGCGCGACGCCGACGCGCAGTTCGCCGCCGGCCGCCCCGTCGCGCTCGGCAACGCCCAGCCCGGCGACCTGCTCTTCTACGAGCACCCGGTCGTCGGGCACGTCGCGATGTACATCGGCGGCGGTCAGATGATCGAATCACCCAACTCGGCGAGCGAGGTCAGGATCGTCCCGGTGCGGACGAGCGACTTTCGCGGCGCAAGGAGGTACTTCCCATGACAGACGAGCGTCAGCTCGGCGTCGACCTCTTCAACCGCACGTGGCGGCTGATCGAGTCGCGCGAGGACGACGACCTGATGATCGACTGCGCGCACGCCTCGGCGTACCACTGGGCGGTCGCGCCCGAGTGCAAGCCCGAGAATCGGGCGCGCAGCGCCTGGCTGCTCGCGCGCGTCTACGCGGTCGCGGGACGCAGCGAGCCGGCGCTCCACTACGCCCGGCGGTGCCTCGAGCTGTGTGAGCAGGACGGCCTCGACGACTGGGACCTCGCGTTCGCCTACGAGGCGCTCGCGCGGGCGAGCGCGACCGCGGGGGACTCGAACTCGGTGCGCCGCTACGCGGAGCTCGCGCGCGCGGTCCCGATCCAGGACGCCGACGACCGGACGCAGCTGGAGGGCGACCTCGCGACGATCTAGAGGAGCTGAGCTCTAGCTCAGCGCTTCGCGGAACTTCGAGTCGTCGTCGAACGGACCGATCACCGCGAGCCGCATCGCGTTCGAGCCGATCACGTCCTGCGCCACGCGCTGGAGATCGTCGGCGGTGACCGCGTCGAGACCCGCGAGCATCTCCTCGGGCTCGACCGCCTCGCCTTCGAGCACCGCGCGGCGAAGACCGAAGAGGATAAGCCCGTTCGGGCTCTCGGTCTGCAGCACGAACCTGCCCTTGGCGAGCGCGCGCGCCTTCTCGACCTCGTCGTCGGGCACGCGTTCGTCGGCCAGCTTGCGAAACTCGGTGGCGATCACGTTGACGGCCTCGTCGGCGCGCGCGAGATCGACGCCCGCCTGCGCGACGAGCGTGCCCGCGTCGGTGTACGCGCTGTTGACGCCGTAGACGAAGTACGCAAGGCCGCGGCGCTCGCGCACCTCGAGGAAGAGGCGCGACGACATCCCGGTGCCGAGCACCGTGGCAAGCATCTGCATCGCGTACCGATCCGGGTGCCCGACCGGGTACGACGGGACGCCCAGGCAGATGTTGGCCTGGTCGGAATCCTTCTGATGGACGTTCAGCTGCGCCTCGCTCGGCCTGGCGAGCTCTGCGGGCACCGGCTTGCCGGAGCCGTTCCCGGACATGTCGCCGAGCAGATCCTCGAGACGCGGGATCAGCTCTTCGCCGACCGCCCCGGCGACGCCCACGACCATGCGTGCCGGCGTGTACCAGTGGTCGAGGTAGTCGAGGAACGTCTGGCGGGTCGCGCCGCGAACCGTCTCGCGCGTTCCCAGGGTCTCCCAGCCGAGCGGGTTCGAGCCGAAGATGAGCTCTTCGTACAGCGAGCCGACGTAGTCGCGCGGCGTGTCGATGTACATGTTCATCTCCTCGACGATGACGCCCTTCTCGCGGTCGACCTCTTCACTGTCGAACTTCGAGTGGCGCAGCATGTCGACGAGCACGTCCAGCGCCCGGTCGCGGTACTCACCTGCACAGCGGATGTAGTAGCCCGTGTACTCCTTCGAGGTGAACGCGTTGAACTCGCCGCCCATCTGGTCGACCTCCATGGCGAGATCGCGTGCGGTCGGCCTGCGCTCGGTTCCCTTGAAGAACATGTGCTCGGCGAAATGCGCGATGCCGCGATTCGAGGCGTCCTCGTAGCGCGAGCCGGCGGCGAGCATGATGTAGCAGGCGACAGATTTGGCGTGGTCGAGCGGCGCGGTGATCACCCGGAGGCCGTTCGAGAGCGTGTCTCGCTGGAAGACGGTCATGCGGCGATGGTATAGAGGCACCTATGCCCGGTGAGACAGAACGCGCGGTTCGCGCCCAACCCGACTGGCTCCGGCGTGTTCCCACCGACCGGCGACTCCCCGCCGGCGCGACCGTCGTCCATACCGGGTGCGGCACGTCGTTCCACGCGGCCCAGACGGGCGGGAGGGCGGTGCAGGCGCTCGAGGCGGCCCTCGCGCCGCCCGAGGCCGACGTGCTCGTCGCCGTCTCGCACGAAGGGGAGACCGCCCTGACGCTCGAAGCCGTGCGCGCGTTCGCGGGCGAGAAGTGGCTCGTCACCGGCCGCGAGAGCTCGCCGCTCGCGGACGCAGTCGACGAAGTGGTCGTCGTGACGCCCGAGATCGAACGCTCGTGGTGCCACACCGTGAGCTACACCTGCGCCGTCGCGGGGCTCGACTCGCTGCACGGCGCGGACGTCTCGTGGCTGCCGGCCGCGGTCGAGGAGGCGCTCGGCCAGGAGGTCCAGCCGGGCCTGCCGGACCGGGTGCTCGTCGTCGGCGCCGGCCGGGACTGGCCGACCGCGCAGGAGGCGGTTCTGAAGCTGCGCGAAGGCGCGCGGGTCGCGGCCGAGGCGTTCGAGACCGAGCAGCTCCTGCACGGGTACCTCGCCGCAGTCGAGCCGGGGACACTGGCGTTCGTCCTCGAGGGTGAGGGTCGCGCCGCCGAACGCGCACACGACCTGACGGCGGTGCTCGAGCAGATCGGCGTCGACGTGACGGTGCTGCCGACACGGCACCCTGTGGTGGACGTGATCTTCTTCCACTTGCTGACGCTGGCCGAGGCGGCCGCACGGGGCATCGACCCCGACCCGATCGGCCGCGAGCCTGGCTCGCGACTCGCCGCGGCGACCGGCTCGACGTACGGGCTCTAACTCTCGACCGTCGCGAGCGCGTCGAGCAGCCGGGAGACCTCGTCCTCGGTGTTGTAGTGGACGATGCCGATCCGCACCGCGCCGTCCGCGAGCCCGAGGCGCTCCATGATCTCGACCGCGTAGTAGTCGCCGTGCCACACAGCGAAGCCGCGCTCTCCCAGGCGCTCGGCCGCTTCCGCGGGCGGGATCGACGCATGCGTGATCGAGAACGTGGCGACCCGGTCCTCGAGCGTCGGGATTCCGTGCAGCGTCCAGTCCGCCGGTAGCCCGTCGAGGAACTGGCGTGCGAGCGCCCGCTCGCGCTCGGCGATCGTCTCCCAGCCGATGTCGTGCAGGTAGTCGGCCGCGGCGACGAAGCCGGCGAGCAGCTCGTGCGGCTGCGTGCCGGTCTCGAACAGATGGTCGGCCGGTCGAACCTTGTACGTCCGCCAGGTCTCGGCGAGCTCGCCGCGGATGTATGCGAGCCCGAGGTGCGGCCCGTAGAACTTGTACGGCGAGCAGATCAGCACGTCGGCCCCGACAGCGGCGACGTCGATCGGCCCGTGCGGTGCGTAGTGCACGGCGTCGACCCAGGCGAGCGCTCCCGCTTCGTGTGCGAGCGCTGCGATCTCGGCGACCGGCGTCACGGTCCCGACGGCGTTCGACGCCCACGGGTAGGCAACGACGCGCGTGCGGTCCGAGAGCAGCGAGCGGAGCTGGTCGAGGTCGAGCCGGCAGTCGTCGTCGACGTCGGCGAAGCGGACACGAGGCCCTTGTCGTGCGCGAGCTCGAGCCAGGGGGCAATGTTGCCGTCGTGATCGAGGCGGGTGCAGACGATCTCGTCCCCTGCGGCCCAGTCGCGCGAGGACGCGCGCGAGAGGGCGAAGTTGAGCGTCGTCATGTTGGCGCCGAACGCGACCTCGCGGGCGCTCGCGCCGAGGAGGCGCGCGGCCACGTCGTGTGAGTCGGCAACCAGGGCGTCCGATCGGAGCGACGTCGCAAACGGCCCGCCGAGATTCGCGTTCGATTCGCGCAGGTACGACGCGATCGCCTCGATCACCGAGTCCGGGACCTGCGTGCCGCCCGGCGCGTCGAAGAACACGAGCGGCCGTTGCAGGGCGGTGAAGCGCGCCCTGATCTCGTCGACCGGTGTCAGGAGACGCGCCATGTGTAGTCCGGCTCGACGGTCAGAGTTGCGCCGACGAAGCAGTCGCGCTGTGCCTTGGCGACGAGATCGGCGGGATCGTCGGAGCGCGGGGTGACCGTTGCGTCGACCTCGACGTTGATCTCGACGAATGCGTAGCGGCCGTCCGACTCCCGCTTCGTGATGCGGCCGTGGGCGGAGCCGGCCGCGTCGGTCTCGTGGCCCGCTCGGCGGGCGTGGTAGGTGAACGCGTCGATCGAGCAGCGGACGAGCGCTGCCAGCAGGAGATGATCCGGCGACCAGCCCTGCGGCGCTTCGATCTGGGCGCCCCCGGGAACGGTCATGCGGCCGCCGCGGTCGACCTCGACGGCGTACTCGAAGATCTTCGCCCGCTGGCCCGTCACGAGCGCCACTCTATGCCGTCCGACCCTGGTCCTAGGGTTCGGCGCGATGAGGCTGAGGACGCTCTCGGAAGCTGAGTGTTACGCCCGGTGCTACGGCGGCCACAGCGACGAGCGGGTCACGGTGCTGCGTCCCTCGACCGACCGAGCGGCGCGAATCACCCCCGGCGAGAAGGTACGGCGGCGCTTCGAAGAGCGTCTCGACAGCCGCGGGCCGGAGGCCGAGGCGGCGTGACGCGCGCCTGCCGCACGTGGACGGCGCGCCGCCAGAACCGGGTCTCGAGCAGGCGCAGGCCGGCGCCGCCGCAACCCAGCTCGTGGGTCTGCACCGCCACGTGGACGCAGGTCGTGCCACGCTGCAAGCCGCGTGGCCGAACCCGTTAGCGCCGTCCCCGACGTCCTAGCGCCAGGACTGACCTGCATCTTCTGCGGGATCAACCCGGGCCGTGTGAGCGCTGCTGCGGCGGCGCACTTCGCGAACCCGCGCAACGACTTCTGGCGACTGCTGCATGCCGCGGGCTTCACGCCGCGGGTGCTCGAGCCGTCGGAGCAATTCTCGCTGCTCGAGCTCGGCTACGGAATCACGAACGCGGCGTGGCGCACGACGCCGGGCTCCGGCGACCTGCGCCGCGGTGACTTCGACGGCGAGAGGCTGGAACGGCTCGCCGCTCGAGCTCGACCCGGTCGCGATCGCGTTCGTCGGCAAGGAGGCGTACCGCGGGTCGTTCAACGAGCGGCCGGAGCTCGGGCCGCAGTGGCGGACGCTCGGGCCGACCGCGCTCTACGTTCTCCCGTCGACCTCGCCCGCGAACGCAGCAGTGCCGTGGGAGGAGCGGCTGCACTGGTTCCGGGCGCTGCGCGGGTGGCTCGCGCCGACGCTTCGCGAGTCCGTTCGCGGACTGGTCGTCGATTCCGGCAACCGCGTCCTGCTCGTCCAGTTCCGGAATCCCGTCACCGAGGCGACCTGGTGGAGCACGCCGGGCGGCGGGATCGAGGAGGGGGAGAGCCACGAGGCGGCACTCCGTCGCGAGCTCGCCGAGGAGATCGGTCTCGAGACGTTCGACGTCGGGCCGCTCGTCTGGGAGCAGGAGGGCTCCTTCCCCTGGGCGCAGCAGCTGTACCGCCAGCGCAGCCACATCTACCTGGTCCGGGTGGAGAGCCATGATCCCGCGGCCGACGATCGACCTCTCCGACGAGGGCATTGCCGGCATGCGGTGGTGGGCGCTCGACGAGTTGGCGGCGACGACCGAGCGGCTCGCACCGGCGGACCTCGTCGAGCGCGTGCGTACGATCCTCGGCGCGTGACCGCGGTCCTCGTTGCAGTGCATCTGCTCGCTGCCGGCGTCTGGTTCGGCGGCTCGACCGCACTCGTCTTCGTCGGCGTGCCGGCGATCCGGACCCTGGAAGGCGAGCCACGAGGGCGCGCAATGCGCGAGCTCGGCCTCCGCTGGCGACCGATCGGTTACGGGTCGCTCCTCGTCGCCGCGCTGACGGGAGTGGCGCTCGCCTCGCGCGACTGGGAGGACCGGACGGCATTCCAGGTCGTGCTGTGGACCAAGGTCGCCGTCTTCCTCTGCCTCCTCGTCGTCTCGTACCTGCACAACTTCGTCCTCGGCCCGCGCCTGCAGGCCGAGATCAAGGACGGCCGCGAGGAGAGATCACGCCGCCCCCTCGTCGTCGTCGGCTGGCTCAGCTACTCGCTGACGATCGCCCTGCCGCTCCTCGGCGTTGTGTTGCAGCGGCTCGTCGCCTAGGCCCTCGCGCAGTTCTCGAGCCGTGTCCGGGGGAACAGGCCCCTCTCTTTGCGAGGACGGGCTTCGCCCGTGCTCGGCCCCCGCGGTTGCAGGGTGGACTGCAGTCGGAGAGGGGGCTCACGGCGGGAGACACCGAAGGCTGCTCCCCCGTGCTCTAGCCGGGCCAGCGGTTCGTGATCGGCGTCCGCCGGTCGCGGCCGAAGGCCTTCGGCCGCAGCTTGACCCCCGGGGGCGCCTGGCGCCGCTTGTACTCGGCCCGGTCGATCATCGAGAGCGCGCGGTCGACGACCTCCGGGTCGAAGCCGTCCTGCGAGAGCTCCTCGCGTGAGCGGTCGAGCTCGACGTACGCCTCGAGCACGCGGTCGAGCTTCGGGTACGGCGGCAGGGAGTCCTCGTCGCGCTGATCGGCGCGCAGCTCTGCGCTCGGCGCGCGCTCGATGATCGAGACGGGGATCAACTCACGTCCGGCACGCTCGTTCAGCCACCTCGTGAGCCGGAAGACATCCGTCTTGTAGACGTCCTTGATCAGCGCAAAGCCGCCCGCCAGATCGCCGTACAGCGTCGAGTAGCCGACGGACAGCTCGGACTTGTTGCCGGTCGCGATCACGAGCCAGCCGAACTTGTTCGAGAGCGCCATGAGCAGCGTTCCGCGCACGCGCGCCTGCAGGTTCTCCTCGGTCAGGTCGGTCTCGCGCCCGCGCGAACTGCGACGCGAGCGCGCCGTCGTACGCCTCGACCATCGGCTCGATCGGGATCTCGCGGAAGTCGATCCCGAGCGACTCGGCGAGCCTCTGGGCATCTCCGCGCGTCCCCTCGGACGAGTACCGGCTCGGCATCGAGACGCCATGGACGCGCTCGGGCCCGAGCGCCTCGACGCAGAGGGCAGCCGTGAGCGCCGAGTCGATCCCGCCGGAGAGGCCGATCACGACGTGGCCGAACCCGTTCTTCTCGACGTAGTCGTGCACACCGAGCTCGAGCGCAAGCCGCATCTGCTCGAGATCGTCGACCTGCGGCACGATCCGGGCCGGCGCCGGGTCGGTCTGCGCGCGGGGCGCGCCGAGCTCGACCACGCTCGCCTCCGCGGGCTCCCGGTCCCGGGCGAGCGCCCGGCGGCGGACGTCGCGCAGCCTCCGGCCGACGGCCGCGACCGGGTCGACGTCGACCACGAGAAGCTCCTCCTCGAACCCGGCGGCGCGCGCGAGCACCTCGCCCTCGTCGTCGAGCACGACGGAGTGGCCGTCGAAGATCAGCTCGTCCTGGCCGCCGACCGCGTTGCAGAGCGCGAAGAAGCACGAGTTGTCGCTCGCACGCACGCGCAGCATCTCTTCACGCTCCCGGTCCTTGCCGACGTGGAACGGAGACGCGGAGATGTTCGCGATCAGGTGAGCGCCGGCCAGCGCGAGGTCGGTGGCCGGCGGCCCGGGCTGCCACACGTCCTCGCAGATCGTCGGCGCGACGAGCACGTCCCCGAAGCGCAGCAGCACGAGGTCGCGCCCGGCCGCGAAGTACCGGTCCTCGTCGAAGACGCCGTAGTTCGGGAGGTACCACTTGCGATAGACGCCGCGCACCTCGCCGTGCGCGAGCACGAAGCACGCGTTGTGCAGGTCGGCGTCGAGGTGCGGTGCGCCGACGAGCGCCGTGATGCCGTGCACGGCTTCGGCGATCGTGTCGACCGCGCGCCTCGCAGCACGCACGAAGCCGGGGCGGAGGAGCAGGTCCTCAGCCGGATAGCCCGTCACGCAGAGCTCGGGAAAGAGGACCAGATCCGCGTCGGCGCCGCGCGCCTGCTCGAGCCAGTCGACGACCCGGGCGGCGTTGCCGTCGATGTCGCCGACGACGCTATTGATCTGCGCGAGTGCTAGTCTCATCGGTTTTCGCCTCTCGGTCGAAAACTGTAGCAGCCCGCTCGTTCCTGACGGCGCGGCGCCAGAAGGCGTACAGCATCACGGCGACGAGGAAGACCCCGAAGCCGAGCCCGTACACGACCTGGAGGTTCTGGCTGCTGCCGATGAAGCTGAGCACCGCCGCGACGAAGATCAGGCCGATCAGCCAGGCTCGAAGTGTCGAGGCGCGCATACTTGCGCTCCAGTATGGATCGCGCCGCCGTCCACCGCTGGATCGAGGTCTGGGCTCGCGGCTGGGCCGAGCACGACGTCGACGCGATCGCGGCGCTCTACGTCGACGGTGCCGTGCAGCGCTCCGAGCCGTTCCGCGAGTTGGGAGAGCCGCGAGGCTACGCAGCGTGGGCGTTCTCGGACGAGCAGCGCGCCGAGGTTTGGTTCGCCGAGCCGGCCGTCGTCGGAGCAGCGACGGCTGCGTGCGAGTGGTGGGCGATCTCGACAGCCGCGAACGGCTCGATCGTCACCATCGCCGGCGTCTCGGTGCTCCACTTCACGCCGGACGGTTTGTGCGACGACCAGCGCGACTACTGGTCGGAGCAGGCGGGTGCGCGCCGGCCCCCCGACGATTGGGGCCCGGTCGCAATTCATCTAGAGCAGCCTGCGTAGCGTCTGCTCGACGAGCGTGGCGGCGGCCGTGTGGCCGGCCGCATCGAGATGGATCCCGTCGAAGTTCGCGAAGCGCGTCGCCTCGCCGAGGTCGATCCACTCGAAGCCGCCCTCGTCGGCGACCTCGCGGAACCGGTCCGGCAGCAGCGCGGACTTCTCGGGCGCGGTGGCCCAGTCTTCGCCCCAGATGGTGTCGCCGACGCGCGGCGGGCAGACGAGGATCGGCAGCGGCGCCGCACCGTCGACTCCCGCCTCCGACTTGGCGACCACGTAGGCGAGCCGGGCTGCTGCCCTCGCGATGTCGCGTGCGCTCAGGCTGTAGCGCTCCGCGAGGTCGTTCGTACCGAGGGCGATCAGCACCGCGTCGAGCGGGGCGTGCGAGTCGAGGCACGGTATGAGGTACGTCAGCCCGTTCTTGCCGTCCGCGACGGGGCTGTCGAGCGTCGCAGTGCGGCCGTTCAGGCCCTCTTCCACCACGTGCCACTCGTCGCCGAGGCGCGCCTGGAGCACGCCGGGCCAGCGGACGTCGCGCGGGAACCGTCCACCGCTCGGCGCGTCGAGGCCCCACGTGTTGGAGTCGCCGAAGCAGAGGACGGTGCGCACGAGGTGGAGCTAATCAGGTGAGGCAACCGCGGCGGCGATCGCGTCGAGCGATTCCGGGTTCTCGAGCGACGAGAGGTCGCCGGGGTCGGTGCCGAGCGCCTTCGCCCGGAGCGCCCGGCGCACGATCTTCGCCGACCGCGTCTTCGGCAGGGCGTCGACGAAGATGACGCGGTCGGGCTTGAAGGCCTTGCCGAGCTCGGCCGCGACGTGGGCCGAGACCTCCGCAGGCGTCGCTTCCGCGCCGGGAAGGAGGCAGCAGAAGATCCAGGCCGTCTCGCCCTTCAGTTCGTGCGGCACGCCGATCGCGGCAGCCTCGCGGACAGCCGGGTGGGAGACCGCCGCCGACTCGAGCTCGGCGGGCCCGATCCGCTTGCCCGCGATGTTGAGCGTGTCGTCGGAGCGGCCATGCAGGAACCAGAAGCCGTCCGCGTCGACCGAGGCCCAGTCGCCGTGGACCCAGACGCCGGGAAACCGGGACCAGTACGTCTCGATGAACCGTTCCGGGTCGCGCCAGAAGCCTCGCGTCATGCCGGGAAACGGCCGGCGGGAGACGAGCTCACCGACCCGGCCGGTGCCGATCAGCGAGCGTCCGTCGTCGTCGACGACGTCCATCGCCATGCCGAGCGCCGGCCCTCCGACCGAGCACGACTTGATCGGCCCGACGGGCGTGGGCGAGAGGAAGCACGCTCCGACCTCGGTGCCGCCCGTGCAGTTGATCACCGGCACCCGCGAGCCGCCGACGTCTTCGAACAGCCAGCGGTAGGGCTCGGGGTTCCAGGGCTCGCCGGTCGTGACGAACGTCCGCAGCGAGTAGAGCTCGGTCGCGGGCGGGCCGTGCGGAAGGAGCGCGCGCACCAGGGTCGGGGACAGGCCGAGCGACGTCACGGCTTCCTGCTCGACGGTGCGCCAGAGGCGGTCTGGCGCCGGCCAGTCCGGTGCACCTTCGGCGAAGACGATCGTCGCCCCGACGGCGCCGGCTCCGACGACGGTCCACGGCCCCATGATCCAGCCCATGTCGGTCGCGAAATGCACGACGTCGCCCGCGTGCACGTCGGCCTGATAGGCGACCTCCCGCGCGATCGAGACGAGGAAGCCGCCCTGGACATGCACGACGCCCTTCGGCTGACCCGTCGTGCCGGAGGTGTACGTCAGCAGGTAGGGCGTCTCGGAGTCGACCTGCGCGGCGGGCAGCACGCCGGGCAGGCCGTCGAGCTCGAACGGCGCCACGACGACGTGCTCGACGCTCGGCGATTCCCGGCGAGCCTCCTCGAGGATCTCGAGCATCGGGATGGGCTTGCCCCGGCGCGACGAGGAGACCTGCGTGATCACCGCCTTCGCCTCGCTGGCCTGGAGCCGTTGCGCGACGGCCGGTGCGGCGAACCCCGAGAAGATCGGGACCTGGACCGCGCCGAGGTGGGCGATCGCATGCGAGGCGACGGCCACCTCGGGCGACATCGGCAGGAAGATCGCAACGCGATCGCCGGGCCCGACGCCGAGAGCCGCGAGGCGCTCGGCGAGCCTCGTGACGTCGCGCGACAGCTGCGCGAACGTGACCACGCTCCGGGAGCCGTCCTCGCCGAGGCCGACCGCCGCGGCGCGCTCCGGCGCCGTAGCGGCCCACCGGTGGACGCAGTTGTGCGGAATGGACACCTTGCCGCCGACAAACCAGGTCGCCCACTCGGGGCCGCGCGAGGCGTCGAGCACCTGACGCCACGGCTCGGCGAACTCGAGGCCGAGATCCTCGACCAGGAGCGGCCAGAACCACTCCGGTTCCTCGGCGGAGCGCTTGACGAGCGTCGGGTAGTCGGCGACGCCGGCCCGGGCGAGCAGGCGCGAGACGTTCGCATGCGCTGCGGTGGCGGCGTCGGGGCGCCAGACGATCTCGGTCACGCGGCGCATTCAACCACGCCGGGAGTTAGCGTCTGCTAACCTAGCAAGCACTAACTTTCGGGCAAGAGGGGTGAGTCGATGCAGCGTTTTGTGACGCCGGAGAACAAGAAGTGGTGGACGCTCGGGACCGTGTCGGTCGGACTGTTCGTGATCATGCTCGACAACACCGTCGTGAACGTCGCGTTGCCGGCGATGCAGAGCTCACTGCACATGCAGCTGTCGGAGCTGGAATGGGTGGTGGCGGGCTATGCCCTCACGTTCGCCGCGTTCATGCTCACGGGCGGCAAGCTCGCTGATCTGCTCGGACGGCGTTTTATCTTCATGCTCGGGCTCGCGATCTTCACCGGCGCGTCCCTCGCCTGCGGGCTTGCGCCCAGCGGCACCTTCCTGATCGGGGCCCGCGTCGTGCAGGGCCTCGGCGCGGCGCTCATGAACCCCGCGACGCTCTCGATCATCACCGCCACGTTCCCGCCGCGTGAGCGCGGTACTGCGATCGGCATCTGGGCGGGCGTCTCGGCGATGGCGCTCGCAATCGGCCCGCTCGTCGGAGGCCTGCTCACCGAGCACGTCAACTGGAACTGGATCTTCTTCATCAACGTGCCGATCGGCATCTTCGGGCTGATCGCCATCCGCGCGTTCGTCGAGGAGTCGCGCGACACCTCGCGCGAGCAGCGCCCCGACGTGCCCGGCCTGCTCACGTCGGGCATCGGCCTGTTCGCGCTGACCTACGCGTTCATCGAGGCCAACAACTACGGCTGGACTTCCACGCGGATTCTCGCGGCGTTCGCCATCGCGGCGATCGCGCTGGTGTCGTTCGCGGTGCTCGAGAGCCGGCAGCGCCTGCCGATGCTCGACCTCTCCCTGTTCCGGAACAGGACGTTCAGCGGCGCCAACACGGCGATGCTCTTCGTCGGCCTGGCGATGTTCGGGACGTTCTTCTACGTCTCGCTCTACATGCAGAACGTGCTCGGCTACTCGCCCGTCGAAGCGGGCGCCTCGTTCCTGCCGATGACCCTGCTGATCATCGTGCTCGCGCCGCGGGCCGGGAAGCTGTCGGACCGGTTCGGCTCTCGCTGGCTCGTCGGGGGCGGCATGACCCTGCTCTCGCTGATGCTGTTCTACTACTCGACGCTCGGCGCGAACGAGAGCTTCTGGGCGCTGCTGCCCGGGCTCCTGCTGGGCGGCTTCGGCATGGGGTTGACGATGACGCCGGTGACGGCAGCGGCGATGAGCGCAGTGCCCGTCGACAAGGCCGGTGTCGGCTCTGCCGTGCTCAACTCGGGCCGCCAGGTCGGCGGCTCGCTCGGGATCGCGGTCATGGGCGCGATCGTCGCGTCCGCCGCCGCGGGGAGCCACACACCCGAGGCCTTCCTGACCGGCTTCCACGACGCGCTTCGCGTCTCGGGGGTGCTGGCGCTGGCCGGCGCCGTCGTCGCGACCGCGGCAATTCGCAAGCTGCCCCACCAGCACGCGCCGCAGGCGCAGGCCGCAGCGGTGGAGGCGGCGTGACCTCGACTCGGCCTCGCCTCACGGCGGAGGCCCGGCGGCAGGCGGTCCTGGACACCGCCTGCCGCGTCTTCTCGAAGACGAGCTACCGCGGCGCGACGACCGCGGAGATCGCGCGCGAGGCGGGAATCAGCGAGCCGATCCTCTACCGGCACTTCGGGTCGAAGCGCGATCTCTACCTCGCCTGCCTCGACGAGGCGTGGCAGGGCTTCCGCGAGATCTGCGAGCAGGCGGTGGCCGCCGACCCCGACAAGTGCCTGGGAGCGATCGCCGACGCGTTCATGGCGAAGCGCGCGCGGATCCGTCTCATCGATCTCTGGATCCAGGCACTGTCGGAAGCGTCGGAGGACCGCGTGATCGCCGCCGCGCTCCGAGGCCAGGTGCGCGAGGTCCACGACTTCTTCGCCGACGTGATCCGGGACGGCCAGGCGCGCGGCGTCATCCATCCTGAGCGCGATCCGGTTGCCGAGGCGTGGCTCTTCGTGGCCGGGGGGCTGCTCGCGACGATGGATACGCGGCTCGGCGGCCTGCTCGGCGACGACCTCGCGCGCGTGCGCGCCGAGCGTCGCCGCTGGATGCTCATCGAGCCGTAACCCGTCCCCGGACGCGAGAAAGCCCCGGCTGCGGCACCCGGGGCTCTCCCTGGTCAGGCGGGGCGCCTACTTGACGTTCCCGGGCTCCGACCCTGCGGCCGGTCGGTTACCTGGGTTTGTCGCCACTGGCGCTCCCCATGCACTCCCTCCGACCTGGCGTCGGCTGCGGTGCAAGGTGGGCTCACTGTACGAGGCCTGACGGGCCGTGTCAAGTACCTCGGTCAAGTGATTTACGATTCGGCTTGTTGACTGGGATTTCGCAGTGTCTATGCCCCTTTTGGGGGACATGTCCCAATTGGGGGATTGCGGATCGGTCAAGTGTTCTGAATACTTCTGTCAGTCATGACGCCGCGTACCACCCGGAGCGATGCCGCTCATCCGAGAACGTCCGAGCGCGGGGCAGCGCAGAGAGGCCCGAGGCTCGGCGACCGCCTCCGCCAACTGCGCGTGGCCGCCGGCCTGACGCAGACCGACCTCGCGGGCGACCGCTTCTCCAAGGAGTACATCTCCCAGATCGAGCGCGGCAAGACCCGCCCGACGAGCGAGACGGTCGACTGGCTCGCGATGCGCCTGGCGGTCGACGCCGGCTACCTCGCGAACGGGATCTCCGCCGACGAGCGCGCGAAGGCCGAGGCGATCCTCGCCCGCGCCGACACGCTGCTCGGCGAGCACGCGTTCGAGGAGGCGATCGCCGAGTACACGAAGTCGCTCCCTGCCGTCCTCGGCACCGGCGCGCCGGAGCTGCGCGTGCGGGCGCTGAACGGCGAGGCGATGGCGCGCGCACAGAGCGGCGACGTGAAGACGGCGCTGACGATGCTCGGCGAGTCCCGGGCGCTCGTCGAAGGCGAAAGCTTCTCCGACATCGACCGGGCCGACGTGCTCTTCCGGCTCGGCGTCTGCCGCTACATGCTCTCGAGCATCGCGACGGCGGTCAGCCTCTTCAACGAGGCCCTCGCCCTCTCCGAGCGCTCAGGCCTTCCCTCCGACGAGCTCCGGCTCAGCGTCTTCGCCTGGCGCTCGCGGTGCTACCGGCGGCAGCGCGACTACGAGGCAGCGCGGGAGGACGTCGAGCGTGCGCTCGAGCTCGCCGAGGCGATGCACGACGCACGGGCCCTCGGCCAGGCTTACTTCCAGGCCTCGATGCTGGCCGAGCGCGCGGGTCACTGGGTCCTCGCCCGCACCTATGCCGAGAAGGCGAAGGTGCAGTACGAGGAGCTCGCCGACCGCGCCAACATCGGCCGGCTTCTGAACAACCTCGGAGGGATCGAGTTCCTGCTCGGCAAGCCGGACGAGGCGGTCGAGCACCTCAAGCATGCGTTCGCCGTCGCGCTCGAGATCGGTCGCGACGAGGACGCCGCCACGCGCGGTCAACTCGCTGGCCCAGGTCCACCTGCGCACCGGCGATGCGAAGCGCGCCGAGGAGCAGGCGCTCCACGCGCTCGAGCTCATCGGCGAGCGCGACGACATGCTCGACGAGATCGGCAACGCGCGTCTAGTGCTCGGGCGGGCGCTGCTGCTGCAGGAGCGGCTCGACGAGGCCGAGGCCGCCCTGGCGGAGGCCGACGACGCCTTCTCGCAACTTTCATCTGCGTCACACCGCGCCGCTGCGTGGATCGCCCAGGGCGATCTCGCGGCCCGGCGAGGGGACGAGCGTCGCTCGGCGGTCTTGTACCGCCAGGCGGCGGAGGCGCTCCAGGACTTCCGCTTCTGAGGGAAGGAGGTGTTCTCTGTGGCCACGAAGATCGCGCTTCTCGCCCGGCGTCGCTCGAATCTCGTGTTCGCCCTGACTGTCGTCGCGGCGATTGCGGGTTGCTTCCATGGCGGCAATCACGGCCCTGTCGGGCTGTGGGACGGCCCGCTCTAGGCCGGTAACCGCTCGATTCGCGCGCTTGCACGCTGGGGAGCCGGCAGCGCGCTCGAGTCAGCTACGCGGACATCAGCACGCGCAGGTCGTGCAGCACCTGGCTGTACTTGACCGACGAGTCGTAGAGGACGCGTTCCCGGCCGGCCGGGTCGATGAGGGCCGTGTAGGCCACGTGGTCGACGACGTCCGGGCTCGAGCGGACGGCCAGCACGTGCCAGGCCGCCCAGACCTTCCGTAGCTCGGCCGGGGTGCCGAGCAGGTACCGGAACTGCGCGACGAGGTGGCGCTCGGCGATGTAGCGCCGCACAGCGGCCCTCGTGTCGCCTTTCGGGTCGACGCTGACGGCGAGCACGCGCACCCGGTCGCGCTTCTCGCCGAGCCGGACGAGCGCCGTATTGAGGTTCTGGGCGATCAAGGGGCAAACGTCCGGGCAGTGGGTATAGAGGAACGTGACGAGCACGTACCGCCCGCGCAGCGCGGCCAGGCTGACCGGCCGGCCCCACGCATCGTGCAGCGCGATCGGCTGAGCAGCGCGGGGCGGTGTGACCGCCGACCCGGCGAACGTCTGTTTCGCGGGCGGCGGCTTCTCGATCTTCTGCGCCTCGGCTGCCCCGCAGCCGGCGAGCAGGGCTGCGGCCAGCATCGTCGCGGCGAGCGGCCAGAGGCGCGGCACGCCGCGAACGGTACCCGCCTCGGCGAGGTCGTCAGCCGACGCCGGTCGAGCCCCCGACCCGCTCGATCACGACCTGCGGCACCCGCGCGCGCGGCGAGAGGCGCAGGCACATCCGCACCACCTCGGCGCAGTCCTCGGGCTGGATCATCTCGTCTGCCTCCAGTCCCGACCATTCGGCCATCGGGGTGTCGACGAAGCCTGGGCAGAGCGCGATCGCGCGGACCCCGGCGGCATCGAGCTCGGCGTTCTGCGACCGCGTCAGAGCGATCACCGCAGCCTTGGTCGCGCCGTAGACGGTGAGGCCGGGCGTCGGCGCGGTGCCGGCGATCGAGGCCAGGTTGACGATCCAGCCGCCTGAGCGCTTGAGGTGCGGGATCGCCTCGCGCGAGACGAGCAGCAGCCCCCGCAGGTTGACGCCGAGCTGGAGGTCGATGTGCTTTGTCTGCAGCGTCTCGACGGTCCCGGCGATCCCGATCCCGGCCGAGTTGACGAGCACGTCGAGGCCGTCGAATCGCTCGACGTGGGTCGCGACGACACGGACGCAGTCCTGCTCGTCGCCCATGTTCGCCGTGACGGCTTGAGCGCCAAGCTCAGCGGCGGCCGCCTCGACCTTCTCCCCGGTGCGTGAGGCCAGCGTCAGGTCGAAGCCCTCGTCGCGAAGCATCCGCGCGATCGCGAGCCCGATCCCGGACGAGCCACCGGTGACGAGAGCGCTCGGCACGCGGTGGACTCTACGCTTGAGGACATGGTCAAGCTGACGGATCTCGCGACGGCCGGCGGTTGTGCCGCGAAGTACTCGGCCTCGCGCCTCGAGGAGCTGCTGCGCGGGTTCGTGCCCGCCGAGGCGGAGAACCTGCTCGTGGGTCTCGACCCGGCGGACGACGCCGCCGTCTACAAGCTCGACGACGACCGCGCGCTCGTCTTCACGATCGACTTCTTCCCGCCGATCGTCGACGACCCGGACGACTTCGGAGCGATCGCGGCGACGAACGCGCTCAACGACGTCTTCGCAATGGGCGGCACGCCGCTGCTCGCGCTGTCGGTCGCTGCGTTGCCGGAGGAGCTCCCGACCGACGTGGTTCGGGCGATCTTCGACGGCGCCGAGCGTCAGGTCCGGGCGGCCGGAGCGTTGCTCGCGGGCGGGCACACGATCCGCGACGCAGAGCCGAAATACGGGCTGGCAGTCGTCGGGACGGTCGCGCCCGACGGGCTCTGGCCGAAGGCGGGCTCGCAGGCCGGAGACGCGCTCTATCTGACGAAGCCGCTCGGTACGGCGCTCGTGCTCGGCGGTGCGAAGCGCGGGCTCGCCGACGCCGCGGTGGCCGTCGGCTGGATGCGAACGCTGAATCGCGACGCCGCAGACGCGCTGCGGCCGTTTGCGCCGCACGCCGTCACCGACGTCACAGGCTTCGGCCTCCTCGGGCACGCGCACGAGATGGCGTCGCGGAGCGGCGTGCGGATCGCGTTGACGGCAGCGCAGCTGCCGGCGTTGGAGGGCGCCCTCGACGCTGCGCGCGCGGGCGTCTCGACGGCCGGAACGCAGAACAACAAGGCGTATGCAGCGGTGGAGGTCGGTGAGGTGCGGCCGGAGCTCATCGAGCTGGCCTACGACCCCCAGACCGCCGGAGGGCTTCTCGTCTCGCTGCCTCGCGACCGCGGTACCGCGCTCGAAGCCGAGTTCGCGCGGGCGGGCCTGTTCCTCGCGCGCGTCGGGACGGTCGAGCACGGCTCGGGCGTCAGCCTCTCGTAGAGGCCTCTACAGTGGTGCCGTGGACACGACCGCGCAGCCGCTGTCGCGCGCGCGTCGACCGGCGCTGTCCCTCCCGGCGTTCCGGCGCCTGGCCTGGACCAGCGTCGCGATGCTCGTCATCATCGTCGCCACCGGGGCGACGGTTCGCCTGACAGGCTCAGGCCTCGGCTGCGAGCACTGGCCCGGCTGCGAGCAGCACCATTTCGAGCCTCGGAGCTTCCACTCGTACATCGAGTTCGGGAACCGCGTCGTCGCGTTCCTGACGATCCTCGCCACGCTCGCCGCGTTCGTCGGCGCGATCCGCGCCCGGCTGTCGAGTCGGCTGCGCTGGGTCGCCTTCGCGGTCTTCGCGGGCACCCTCGCCCAGGCGCCGCTCGGGGCGATCACGATCCACTTCCACCTGAACCCGTGGCTCGTCCTCTCACACTTCCTGCTCTCGGTCGTCGTGCTGACGCTCGGCGTCGCGCTTGCGGTCGAGGTCAGCGCGCGTCCGTCGGTGACCGTCCCCGGCTGGGCGCGCCGGCTGAGCGTCCTCGTCTGGATCTCCGGAGCGGTGCTGATCGTGAGCGGGACGCTCGCGACGGCCGCCGGCCCTCACCCGGGCAGCACCGTCGTCAGGCGCCTCTGGTCGTTCCAGCCGGCCGTGTACTGGCACGTGCGTGCGACGGCGGTGTTCGGCGTCTCCTTCGCGGTCTTGCTGGTCTGGCTCTACCGGACGAAGAGCCCGCACGTGCGCGCGGGGCTGATCGTGCTCGGGCTTCTCGTCGGTTCAGATGACGGTCGGGGAGATCCAGTACCGAACGCACCTTCCCTGGTGGCTCGTCCTCGTTCATGTCACGACGGCGGTGACCGTGTGGGCCGCCCTGACCGCGTTCATGGTGCGGCTCTGGCGACCGGCGAAGGCGACGTAGGATGGGCCAATGACGGACGAGTTGCAGATCGAGGAACGGCCTGTGCTGGAGCACCCCGTCATGATCGCCGCGTTCCGCGGCTGGAATGACGGCGGTCAGGGCGCTTCCCTGGCCGGTGCGTATCTCGCGCAGGCGTGGGCCGCCGAGCGCTTCGCGACGATCGAGTCCGAGGGCTTCTACGACTTCCAGGCGACACGGCCGATGGTCTCCCTCGTCGACGGTGAGACGCGGCAGATCGACTGGCCCGAGAACACGTTTCTCCACGCGCCGCTGCCGGGTGCAGGACGTGACGCGATCATCCTGCTCGGCGTCGAGCCGAACCTTCGCTGGCGCACGTTCTGCGGGCACGTCACTGAGCTTGCGTCGTCCTTCGAAGTCGAGCTCGTGATCACGCTTGGCTCGCTACTCGCCGATGTGCCGCACACGCGGCCGGCTCCCGTCACCGGGAGCGCGACCGACCCGGATCTGATCGAGCGGCTCGGCCTGCAGGCGTCACGCTACGAGGGCCCGACCGGGATCGTCGGCGTGCTGCACGACGCGTGCGGCCACGCCGGCCTGAAGTCGGCGAGCCTGTGGGCGGCCGTGCCGCACTACGTTTCGCTGACGCCGTCGCCGCGCGCCGCCAAAGCGCTGGTCGACCGGCTCGGCGAGCTGCTGCACGCCGACGTCGACACCGCGGAGCTCGACGAGGCCGCCGACTCGTACGCGCAGCAGGTCAGCGAGGCCGTGAGCGCCGACGGCGAAACCGCGTCGTACGTCGAAGAGCTCGAGCGCCGCGTCGACGAGCTCGCAGCAGAGGCGAACATCCCGTCCGGCGACGCCCTCGCGGCCGAGCTGACGCGCTTCCTGCGCGAGCGCGAGAACGGCACGGACGAGGACGACGCCGCGCGCGGCCAGTAGCGGCCGCGGCATTTCGACAGTCGAGGCTCTAATAACTCTCCTCGGCCATGGCGAGGATGTCGTCGCGTGACATCTTCCCGTTCAGCTCGGGGTGCGCTTCGCCGACGTGCTGCTCGACCTTGCGCACGAGCTCGTCGTCGCTGTCGGCCCGGACGACCTCGCCGCATTCGCAGTTGATGATCTTGGGCACGGATCCTCCTCCGTGTCGCGTTGATGATCCCTCATCCGTCGGCGACGATCGCAGGGTGCGCTTGTCCTAATCTTGTCGGAACCTTGGCGACCCGAATTCAGCTCTGCGGCCGCCTCGTCGCAACGATCGACGGCGAACGTGTCGACCAGGCCCTCGCGGGGGCCCAGGCTCGGCTGCTCTTCGCGCACCTCGTCCTCCACCGCCTGCGCGCGAGCTCGCACCACGAGCTGATCGCCGCTCTCTGGCCCGAGCCTCCACCTGCCGCCGACTCCGCCCTCTACGCCCTCGTCTCCAGGCTTCGTCGGGTGGTCGGCGCTCAGCGGATCGAGGGTCGCGGCGACCTGCGCCTCGTGCTCGCGGAGGACGCGTGGATCGACGTCGAGGCGGCGCGCGCAGCAGTTCATCGCGCCGAGTCGGCCGTCGCCCAGGAAGACTGGCCGGACGCGTGGGTGGCTGCGCGCATCGCCCAGCACATCGCGAGCGCGGCCGCTCCTTCCCGGCGTCGACGCTCTGTGGGTCGAGGAGCAGCGCCGTGACCTCGAAGGCACCTATCTCCGGTCACTCGAGCTGGCGGCGCTCGCAAGTCTCCGGGTCGGCGGCAGCGAGCTCGATACCGCCGAGCGGACTGCGCGGGCCCTCATCCGGCAGGCTCCCTATCGCGAGAGCGGCTACCGCTACCTGATGGAGGCGCTTGCCGCGCGCGGCAACGCGGCTGAGGCGCTGCGCGTCTACGAGTCGCTGCGGGTGCTCCTCACCGAGGAGCTCGGCGCCGCACCTTCACGTGCGACGCAGGAGGCCCACCGCGCCCTGCTCCGCTGAGCAGGCGTCTAGCCGAAGGTGAAGGAGTAGCCCTGGATGCCCGGTGAGAACCGGAGCTCGAGGGTTGCGTCCGCCGTCTTGTTCGAGGCGCGCACCGTGTAGAGCCGCTGCGCGTCGACGTGCAGGACCCCGGTCGGCTTGCCGTCGATCAGCTCGTGGACGGTGCCGCGTCCCCCGAGCACGATGTAGACGTTCTTCGCGTGAAAGTGCAGCCGCAGGCTCGCGTTCCGCCCGGCGACGATCCGCTCCGGGCCGACATGCCATTCGCCCCCGTAGGCCAGCGTGTTCTCCGGGAGGGTCGGCGGCAGGAGGTAGTCGGCGCTGAGATCGGGTGAGATCGCGGAGCCGACGTAGTTCGCGATGCGCGAGTAGCCGAGATACGTCTCGGGGGTCAGCAGCCCGGTCGGCGTCGTGTTCGGCTCGGGCCGCGCGTGCGCGCCGTTCGTGCCGAGCAGTTGCCGGATCAGCGACTCGGTCTTGTCGTACTCGCCCTCGCCGAAGTTCGTGTGGCGGATGTGCCCGGTCTTGTCGATCAGGTACTCGGCCGGCCAGTACTGGTTCGCGTAGTTGTCCCACGTCTTGTACCGGTTGTCCTGCACGACCGGATACGTGATGCCGAGGCGCTTCACTGCGGCGCGGACGTTCGACGCGACGTGCTCGAACGCGAACTCCGGCGTGTGCACGCCGACGATGACGAAGCCCTGCTTGTGGTATGCCGCGTACCAGGACTTGAGGTGCGGCAGCGTGCGCAGGCAGTTGATGCACGAGTACGTCCAGAAGTCCACGAGCACGACCTTCCCGTGGAGCGACGCGAGCGTGAACGGCTTGCTGTTGATCCAGACGCCGTCGGGCTTGAGCGGCGGCGCGACGCCGTAGTCGGGGAGGCCGTCGGCGTTCGTGTGCACGACGGAGAGCTGCGCGCGGCCGCCGCGGACCTTCCCCAGCTGCTTCTCGCCGGCGGACGAGCTCGCGATCCTGTTCTCGAGCCCTGTCAGGCCGGGGACGTGAAGGCTCGTCAGGTGATCGTCGAGGTGGAAGACGAGAGCGAGCGCGACGCCCGCGACCAGCACCCCGGAGACCATCCGCACCTGTGGAGCCCGTGCACGGATCCGGGCCGCCGCGCTCCGCCCGCCGTAGGCGATCGCGAGCATCGGCACGCCGGCGCCGGCCGCATAGGCCAGCGTCGCTGCGATCGTCGGGACGCCGAAGTTCTGGCTGGCTGCCGCCGCGCTGATCGCGCCGAGAAACGGGCCGGCGCAGGGGACGAAGACGAGCCCGAGCGTGATCCCGAGCACGTAGCCGCCGCCCGCATTCGCGGGTCGCAGACGGGTGAAGGACGCCAGTGCCCGCTCGACGACGAGCGCCAGCTGCGGCACGAGCAGCACCGCGGCCATCACGAACAGGAAGACGATGGCGAGGTTCCGCAGGAGGTCGTCCGGCAGGCCGAGCTTGTCGAGGATCCACGTGGCGAACAGCGTGAAGAAGCTGAAGCTGATGATCAGCCCGGCGATGATCCGGAGCGGCTTCCGGCCTGAGGCGCCGCCCGCGAGGAGAACCGGGAGCACGGGCAGCACGCACGGCGACAGGGCCGTCGCGATGCCTGCGAGAAAACCGAGGGCGATCAGGAGCAGCACTGGTCTACCGACCAGTGTGCCCGGTTCTCGTTACGCGGCGTCCTCCGCGGCGGCGGGCGGGTCGTTGACGGCGACGCCGCCCTCGACCGGCTTGCGGCGGCGCCGGCGGCGGCGCTTCGGGGGGCGCGTCTCGCCGTCTGCCGGTGCCGGCGCCTCGCCGGGCTCGGCCGTGGCGACAGCGGTCTGTGTCGTTGCAACCTCGGGGCCGGGCTTCTTCTTGCGGCGGCGGCGCTTGCGAGTTCGGGTCGGGCCCGTCTTCGGCTGCGGCAGGTTGTCCGAGATCCAGCCGGCGACCTCCTGGATCGCCCCCAGCCGCTCACGTGCCGCGTCGAGCAACTGCGTCGAACGAGGCGTATACCCCTCGGCCGAGGCGAGGAGGGCGGCGCCCACCTCCTTCGGCATCTCGAGCGCGGCGTTGACGAGCTTTGCTGCGTTCTCCTCATGCCGGTGGCCGCGCGAGTTGGCGAGCGCGCCGAGGAGCCGCTTCGCGTCCGGATACTCCTGTGAGGCCTTGCGGTCGAGGTGCTTGCGGACCGCCTTGGACAGCCGCCAGGTCCAGCGCGCGAGGATCTGGTCGGGGGCATCGGGCTTCCCCTCGGCGATCGCCCGAAGCAGGATGCGCACTCCGGCAGCCCGGTCTTTCTCCCAGGGCAGACCCTGCGTCACGAGCGTGACGAGGTCGTCGAAGTCGGCCCGCTCGATCCTCATCGAGACTCGGTCGGCGAGCGCGATCAGACGCAGGCGGCGGTTCGGATTCTGCGCGGCGCACGTCGAGAGGAACCGTTCCATCGCGCGCTTCGACGCTCCGCGCGCTGTCAGCTTCTCGACGAACGCGGCGCGCTCGTCGAACCGGAGCTGGCGCCCGGCGATCTCGCCCCAGAACTCCTGCTCGTCCTCGTCGAGGAATTTCGGATCGACGCGCTGCCACTCGCGCGAGATGACGACCTTGCGGCGTAGGACATCGGGTGTCACCGGCACGAGCCACGACGCAGGCGTCAGCTTGCGCCGCGCACGCCGTTGCATGCGACGGCGAGGGGCAGGCGTCACGCGAGCGCCTTCGCGATAGAAGTCAGCGTCGAGCAGGGAGTGCAGCGAGACGACGCGCTCGTTGTGCGTCGCCGCCTTCGGCGTGAAGTCGACGACGATGCCCGCCTCCTTGCGCGGATGGATGCGCATGATGCGCCCGATCCGCTGCTGGTAGACGCGCTTCGACGCGGTTGGCGCCAGGTGCATGACGACGGTCGCGCGTGGGGAGTTCCACCCCTCGGCGAGCAGCATCGCGTTGATCAGCACGTCGATCTCGGCGCGTTCGTAGGCGGCGAGGATCTCGGCGAGCTTGACGGGAGGGGTGCGGCCCGAGACGGCCTCTGCCTTGATGCCGGCCGCGCGGAATGCCGTCGCCAGGTTGTACGCGTGCTCGACGCCGGCTGCGTAGACGATCCCCGGCGTGTCGCCGAACCGCTCCCGGTAGAGCGTCGCTGCGGCCATGTTCAGTGCCTCGTGGTCGAGCGCCTGTGCGAGTGCGCGCTCCTCGAAGTCGCCACCGACGATGGGCACCTGGTTGATCGCAGCGACCGGCGGTACGCGCAGGTTGCGCAGCGGAGCGATCAGACCGCGGCGGGCGGCGTCGGCGAGCGGCAGGTCGTCGACGGAGGCGGGGAAGACGTCCGAGACCTGCTTCGCGATCAGCTCTTCGGTCGCGGTCATCCCGACGTAGATCGGCTCCGAAAGCAGCCGGATCGCCGCCGAGGTCTTCTCGCCGAGGGCCGTGTGCGCCTCGTCGCAGATGACCAGCTGATACGCGTCGCGCGCGATCTCGGCGACGTGGCGGGCAAACCAGGCGTACGTCTGGATCGTGATCGGGTTGGCGGGCCGGGGGGCGGTGTGGCCTTCGAGCACCGCTTCGTGGAACCGCTCGCCGTAGCCGTGCTCGGTCAGCTCCCGCCGGAACTGGTCGACGAGCAGTCTCCGGTGCGTGAGGATCAGGACGCCTTCGGTGCGCGCGGCCTCGACGAAGCCCGACGCGGCGATCGTCTTCCCGGAGGCCGTCGGGTGGCGGAAGCGATAGCGGCGGATCGCGCCCGGATCCTGGTCGACGGGCAGCGGTTCGGGCAGCTCGTCGACGGCGTCGGTGGCGAGCTCGAGCTCGTCGTCCGGCTCGTCGTCGTCCTCGGGAAGCGGCTCCTCGGCGTGGCCGTTGCCGTTCCCGTTGCCGTTCACGCCTTTCTGGTTCGCCGCGATCAGCTCGGTGAGCATGCCGGCGAGCGCGTCGACCTGATGGCGGCGCAGCTCGGTGCCGGAGGCGAGGTGCGGCGGCCGTTCCGAGAGGACGCGCTCGAGCCCGAGCAGGAGCGCGTAGCGCACCTTCCACTCGGGTGAGGGGTCCGTACGGCCTGCGGCGATCTCGGCGAGCGCATCGTCGAGTGCGCGGCGGCGGGCGGTCCCCGGAGCGAGAACCGCGCCGGGCTCTTCGCCGTCCCGGAGGAACGGCTCGCCCGCCCAGGTTTCGGCGCGGAGGGCGTCGGCCCGGATGGCCGCCGCGTCCTCCGACTCTGTCGGAGATTGCGTGATGGTTTCTGCCAATGCGTGCGGCACGCTTGCCGTACCGCCTCCTCAAAGGGTCGCGCACGCGTTGAGTCCTCGTCCGCGGTGCGCACTTGCACAATAGCCGATCCTGCGGATGTTGGCGCGCGAGAGCCCATTCCTGGCCGGCCGGACAGGGCCGGGACCGCGGCGCCGCCTGTTATCAGGCCGCTGTCAGGCGGCCGCGGCGAGCAGCGACTCGAGCCGCGCCCGCAGCCAGGGCAACTCGCTCCGGTCGGCCTCGAGGACGTCGCCGTCGTACTGGATGATCACGCCTCCGTCGGGCGCGAGGTGGTCGGCGGCGCCTGCGAGCAGCCGGCGGTAGTGGTCGAGGCCATCGCCGCTCGAGAACACGGCCGCCGCCGGCTCGTCCTCGTAGCCGGGAGTCTCGGGCGGGAGGTACGGCAGGTTCGCCACGATCAAATCGAGGTCGTGCGGGCAGGCCGTCCAGCAGATCGCCCGTCACGAGGTGGATCTGCGCGCCGAGCCGTTCGGCGTTCGCCGCCGCAAGTGCCAGCGCGCGGCCGCAGGTGTCGCTGGCCCAGACTTCGACGAGCGGCGCCTGCAACGCGAGCGTCACGGCGATCGCACCCGAACCGGTGCCGACGTCGGCGACGCGTGCCGGGGTCGAGCCGAGGCGCGCGAGAGCCCGTTCGACGAGCTTCTCCGAAGTTGCCCTCGGCGTGAAGACCCGGCCCGGGTCGGTGACGAACGTCAGTCCGTGGAAGTGCGCCTGCATGCCTGCAGTACAACGTAGCCGCGCAGATTGGATTCCCGGGCCTGGCTCTGGTCGACGTCTAGTCCGTCTCGCCTTGCTCGAACGCGGGATGGAACGCGATCGTGATCGTCTGCAGGGCGTTCTCGTCGTCCTCGGCGCTGTTGATGCTGTCGATCAGATCGTTCAGGAGCGTGCGGAGCGTGTCGGGGTCGACCTTCGCGTGGACCTGGGCGCTCCGAAACTCGCCCTGTTCGCCGTGCAGCTCGAAGCCGCGCTGAAGCTCGCGCAGCTGCGCGGCCTGCAGCTCGGTCGCGAGGCCGGCCGCGCGGATCTCCGGGCCGACCTTGAGATGCTTTGCCACCGGGCGATAGGGCTTCTCGCGCCCGTCTGTCTCGGCAAGCTCGATCAGGCCCGCCCGCTGAAGCATGCGGACGTGGAAATGGAGATGCCCGGGATCGACGGCGAGCCGGCTGGCAAGCTCGCGGTTCGTCAACGGCGTCTCTGCCTCTCCGAGCACCTGCAGGACTTTCAGCCGCAGGGGATGGCCGAGCGCTTTCAGCTGCTCGGGGCGGTTGATCTCGAGGACGTCGAGGATCTGCGATTGCGGTGCCGGTGTACTCATGCCCGCTCTAGTTTGGACCCTGCGGCCGGGTCGAGGAAAACTTCGACCGGAACGGGGGCGAGGCGAGCGAGGCTCGCAGGGACGGTTTCCGTGACGGGGCCGGCGAATGCGGCCGCGACGGCGTCGGCTTTCTCGGCGCCGGTGACGAGGAAGACGATCTGGCGCGCCGACCGGATCGTGGGCATCGTCATCGTCACCCGGTCGACGAACGGTTCGAGGCCCGCCGGCCCGCTCGCTGCCCGGCGATCCTCGACGCGCAGCTGCGGCGAGCCGGGAAACAGCGACGCGAGATGACCGTCCGGTCCGAGACCCAGCAACATCAGGTCGAGTATCGCGCCCTCGAGCTCGGCGTCCAACTCGCGCGCGCCCTGTTCCGGCGGCAGCTCCCCGCGGATGCGGTGGATCTCCGCCGGCGGTGTCTCGAGCCGGTCGAGCAGAGCCTCGGCGGTGAGCAGGTAGTTGGAGCGCTCGTCGTCGGGTGGCACGCATCGCTCGTCACCCCACCACACCGAGACGCGGCCCCAGTCCGGCTGGAGCGCGGCCGCAAGCTCGTAGGCGCGGGCCGGGGTCGAGCCGCCCGTGAGCACGATCGACCCGCCGCGTGCTGCCCGATCGGCCAGCAGATCCGCGACCGCACGGCCGGGATCCTCCGACGTGTGGAGCTCAGGCGGCGATTCGGGCATCCGGCAAGGGTATGAGGCCGCGTGCGAAGCCGGCCAGCAGGTAGACGCTCGCGAGCCCGGCCCAGTCGCCGTACGGGGCGAGCAGGTGATCGGACTCTTCGGCCTCGACCCAGCGGCCCGCGAGGGCCGAGGCGAGCTTGATCAGGCCGAGGTCCCGCTGCAGGCCCCGCTCGTAGCGGCCGAGCCCCTCGAGGCAGACGATGCCGACCGACCACGGGCCGAGGCCCCGCTCGCGCTCCAGGCGCGCGGCCGCGGCGTGGGTCGGCTGCGCGCGCAGTCGCTCGAGATCGAGCGAGCGGCAGAGTCGCACGAGCGCACCGGCCCGGCGCGCGCCGAGTCCGTGCTTCGCGAGCTCCGCGGGCGAGAAGCGCCCAAGCTCCGCGCACGTCGGTGCGGCGTGGAGGTCGCCGAGCTTGGGTGCGGCGGCGCGGATCACGGCGCGCTCGATCTCCCTCGCCCGGCTCGCCTTGATCAGCTGGCCGGCGACCGCGCGGAGCAGTGACTGCGCGACGGTTCCGGTCCGCATCGGGCGGAGCCCTCTGAGCCGCTTCAGCGTCTCGCCGAGCAGCACATCGCCGGCGAATCGACGCAGGAACTCGGAGTGGTCGTCGTCGAGACCGAGTGCGAACCGGACGCGCTCGACGCCGGCCTCGCTCTGCGCGGCGACCGAGACCGTTCCGTCGGGACGCTGCGTCGCTTCGACCCGCTCGAGGCGGCCGTCGACGCGGATCGTCTCGCGGTAGATGCCGTCTCGGACCACGCGGCACGCGTCGCCTGCATGACGACCCGAGAGCCGCAGCGAGTACGGGCCTTTCGGGCGAAGGTCGGCGTGAATCACTCGTCGAGTGTAGAAGTACGCTCCGATGCTCGAGCGGATCGCGTCGCAGGCCTCGCTGAGGAGCCGCGAGCGAAAGCTCCGGCTGTTCCTCGACCTCTTCCAGCCTGGGCCCGAGACGACCGTCGTCGACGTCGGCGTCACCGACGCACCGTTCGGCGAGGGGTCGACGGACAATTTCTTCGAGGCGCTCTACCCGTGGCCGGACCGCGTCACGGCCGTCGGGCCGACCATGCTCGAACGCTTTTCCGCGGCGTTCCCGAGCGTCACCGCGGTCCAGGCGGACGGCCGTGCGCTGCCTTTCGACGATGGAGCGTTCGACCTCGGGTTCTCGAACGCGGTCGTCGAGCACGTCGGCGGGCGGGAGGCGCAGAGGCAGTTCGTGCACGAGCTCTGCCGCGTCGCCGGGCGGGTGTTCGTGACGACGCCGAACCGCTACTTCCCGCTCGAGGTGCATTCGCTGCTGCCGTTCGCCCACTGGCTGCCGCGCCGTGTGCGGGACCCGCTCCTGCGCGCGCGGGGCTTCGACGACGTCCTCGAGCCACTCGGGCCGCGCGAGCTCGCATCGCTCTTTCCTTACAGCGTCCGTGTAGTCAACCGCGGGATGACCCTGATCGCGATCGGGCCCGAATGAAGACAGTGCACCGGCCGGTCTGGGCGCTTCATGTCCTGATCGTCGGCCTGGCGGTCCACAACCTCGTCATGTCACAGCTCTACCGAGCCGGGGTGCGCGGCAACGCGCTCTCCGCCGTCGCCGCCTGGAAGGACGTGCTGGTCGTCGGCGCGCTTGCGCTCGTGCTCGCGTCGACCGGGCGCCGCGGATTGCGGCTCGTGGGCCTCACCGACTGGCTCGCGGTCGCGTTCGGGGCGTTGGTCGTCGTCTACGCGCTGCTCCCGCAGTCGATCCTCGGTGGCGGCGCGACCCACAAGGGCGTCCTGTACGGCACACGGCACGACCTGCTCCCTGTCTTCGCGTACTTCCTCGGCTCGCGTCTCGCGCTCACGGGCGAGGAGCGTCGCAGCCTCTGCCGCACGGTCCTGCTGACGGCGGCAGGCGTCGCGCTCTACGGGCTGCTCGACGTCTTCCTCGTGCCCCTCTCGTGGTGGCGCCTGTCGGCGGGCTGGTTCAGCGACCAGCTCGGATTGACGTACAGCGGCCTCTCGGGCCTGCCCGAGAACTTCGTCTACAACCAGGGCGGCGGGGTCATCTTCAGGCGACTCACGTCGTCGTTCCTCTCGCCGCTCGCGACCGGCTACCTCCTCGTCGTGGCGCTGTTCTTCATCCCGCTGCGCAGCCGGCGCTACGGGCCGCTGCTCGCGCTGCTGCTCTTCGTGGCGCTGCTCTTCACGCACACGAGGGCTGCGCTGCTGGCGCTCGTCCTCGGTCTCCTCGTTCTGGCGGCGCTGCGGCGCGCGGCGTTTCCGGCCGTGCTCGCCGTGCTCGTCGCCGTACTCGGCTTCGCGTTCGTCAAGTCGTATCCGCACATCGCGCCGAGGGCGCACTTCACCGCGTCGGAGTTGCGTGAGCAGGAGGCAAACGCGCACAAGCAGCCGCAGGTGAGCCATGACGCGACGAGTGCGAACGAGGCTTCGACGAGCGAGCACCTCGCGAGCCTTCGCGCCGGGATCCGCACCGTTCTCCACCATCCGTGGGGGTACGGCGTCGGGAACGCCGGCGTGACGGCCGAACGCACGAACGTCAAGGTCGAGGCTGGCGAGTCGACCTACACGGAGGTCGGTGTCGAGACCGGCTTGCTCGGCGCCCTCGTCTTCGCCGCCTGGATTCTCGCCCTGCTCGTTCGGGTGCGGTCGGTCGCGTGGTTCGCAGCGGCATTCGCGGCGATGGTCTTCGTCGCGCTGCAGACCGACATGATCGGGATCCCATGGCTCGGCGTCGCGCTCTTCGCGCTCGCGGGCGCAGAGGTGTCACGAGACCGGGAATTCTCTGCAACGTTTGAGTAACGGACACTTGCGCGCCGCACGGCCGTTCGTAGTCTGGAGCGATGCGGGTGTCGATCCTCGAGCTGGCGTTTCTCCTGCTCGCCGGAGCGTTCGTCGTCGCCGCGCTGCCGCGGTGCTCCGGCGGGCACGGCCCGGCGGCGGCGGTCGTCCGGGCGAGCTGGCTGCTCACCCCAGGTGCGCTCAATCCCGACGTCACGCAAGCGACGATCGCCGCGACGATCTGCCGCCGAGGCTGGACGCGCACGATACGGCCACCGGTGTCGTACACGAACCACCTGAAGCGCACCGGGGTCCGCGCCTATGGGCTGCGCGGGCCGCCTGCGGGCTTCCAGGAGGACCATCTGATCAGCCTCGAGCTCGGCGGGCACCCGACCGACCCCAGGAACCTGTGGCCGGAGCCGTACCCGCGCGCCGCTGATGTCGACCGGATCGAGAACGAGCTGAACGCGAAGGTCTGCGGCGGGCACCTCTCCCTCGCCGAGGCGCAGCGGCGGGAGTCGGCCCTCAAGCATCGGGACGGCTGATCGGTGGTGAGCGGCTGTCGGACCGCGCGTTGTGTTCGCCCGGATCGGTGCCCTCTTAGGCAACTCTGAGGACGCGGTGGTTGGCTTCGTCCGTGTTCTATCTCCGCTACCTGCGCAACGAGTTGTTGCGCCGCCGGGCGCGGACCGTGCTCACGCTGCTCGGGCTCGGCGTCGGCGTCGCACTCGTCGTGGCGATCTCGAGCGTCTCGAAGGGCCTCGACGACGCGCAGCAGCAGACGTTGAATCCGCTGGCCGGCATCGGGACCGACCTCACCGTCACGCTCGCGCCTCAGCAGGACCAGGGTGGGGGGTTCGGCGGCCCGGGAGGCGGTGGGGGCAGCCGCGACCTCGTGCGCGCGAACCAGTCGGTACTGACGGATCTCTCGAAGCTCGGCAAGCCCGGCACCCACTTCGTCCATGACTTCTTCCTGCCGGGCACGCAGCTCACGTTCGACCAGAAGGCCGCCTCGCAGGTCGCCTCGATCGACGGCGTCGCCCAGGTGACGGAAGGCTTGACCCTCCTGGCCGAGCATCAGCAAGGCGTCGTCCCGAAGATCGTCGCGAAGCTGAAGACGGCCCGCCAGACCTTCCAGATCACGCGCAACCTGCCCCGCCCGACGGCTGCGCAGTTCGCGGCAATGCAGGCGTGCTTCGACAAGCTCCGGAGCCAGAACGGCGGCGCGAACGGTGGCGCGAACGGCGGAGCGGGCGGTTTCGGAGGAGGCGGTGGCGGAGGCGGCGGCGGGTTCCGCGGCGGGGTCGACCGCGGTGCCTTCGCGAAGTGCCTGCCCGCGGGCCTGCGTCGCCTCAGGACGCAGTTCACGACGCCTCAGCAGACGTTGCGCCAGGTTCTCGATCCGCCGCAGACGAACATCACGACGACCGCGTACACGATCGGCGGTGTCGACCAGACGCACCCGGCGATGGGCGTCGTCACCGAGTCACAGGTCACGAATGGCCGCTTCCTCGCCCCCGCCGGCGGTCACGAGGCACTCGTCTCGGGCACCTACGCGGCGAAGAACAACCTGCACGTCGGCTCGAAGCTCGACCTGAACGGGACGTCGTTCACCGTCGTTGGGCTCGTCAGCCCGCCGCTCGGCGGTCAGAGCGCGGATGTCTACCTGCCCCTGAAGCAGCTGCAGGCGCTTGCGAACCAGAAAGGGCTCGCGAACGTCGTGCTCGTTCGAGCCGCATCGAGCTCGTCGGTCGGCAAGGTGCAGCAGGCGATTCAGACGGCTTTGCCGCAGGCGCAGGTCGCGAGCTCGAAGCAGGTCGCCGACCAGATCAGCGGCTCGCTCGTGGATGCCTCGAACCTCTCGAAGAACCTCGGAGTCGTGCTCTCGATCGTTGCCGCGGCGGCCGCCTTCCTGCTCGCGGCGCTGCTCGCGCTGTCGTCGGTCGGCAAGCGCGTGCGCGAGCTCGGCACCCTCAAGGCACTCGGGTGGACGCAGCGGCTGGTCGTTCGGCAGATCGCAGGCGAGTCGCTCACGCAGGGCGTGCTCGGCGGCCTGCTCGGAGTCGGGCTCGGCGTGCTCGCGGCCCTCGCAATCGACGCCTTCGGGCCGTCACTCGATGCGACCTCAACCACCGGCAGCAGCAACCTGCTTGGTCTCGGGGTCAGCACCGCCCGAACCGCGACGCGCACGGTGTCGCTGAACGCCCCGATCGGCCTGCCGATCCTGCTCCTCGGCTTCTCGCTCGCCGTTCTCGGCGGGCTGGTCGCCGGTGCCGCCGGCGCGCTTCGGGCAGCGAGGCTCCGCCCCGCCGACGCTCTGCGGCAGGTCGACTGATGTCCTCGGCGCTCTACGAGCTGCGCGGCGTCGCGAAGTTCTTCCAGCGCGGACAGGCGACGGTGCGGGCGCTCGAGGGCGTCGATCTCGACATCACGGCAGGCGAGTTCGTCGCGCTCGAAGGGCCGAGCGGCTCGGGCAAGACGACGCTCCTGCAGCTGCTCGGCGCGCTCGACCGGCCGAGCTCCGGCGAAGTGGTCTTCGAGGGGCGAGACCTCGCGAGTCTTCCCGACCACGAGCTGGCGGGATTGCGGCTGCGCTCATTCGGTTTCGTCTTCCAGCAGTTCAACCTGATCCCGACGTTGTCGGCCGTCGAGAACGTCGAGGCGAAGCTCGCGCCGATCGGCGGCACGCGAGAGCGGGCACTCGAGCTGCTCGGCGAGGTCGGTCTCGCCGACCGTGCCGACCATCTTCCGCAGCAGCTGTCGGGCGGCGAGCAGCAGCGTGTTGCGATCGCCCGGGCGCTGTCGGTCGAGCCTCGCGTCGTGCTCGCGGACGAGCCCACCGGCAATCTCGACTCCGCGACCGGCAGCGAGATCATCGAGCTGCTCGCCAATCTGGCGGTCGAGCACGGCTCGACGATCGTCGTCGCGACCCACGATGCGAGCCTGGCCGCCCGCGCGCCGCGACGGCTCGCGATGCGCGATGGGCAGCTCGTCGGCCCGGTCGCCCTCGCGCCGGCCTAGGGGGAGCAGTTAGGCGCCGGCGTCGATGACTCGATCGGCCAGGCCGAGGTCGTCAGCGCAGAGCCGTTCCAGGTCGACGCGTTCGACCGCGAGGACGCGGACGTCCGTTGTCGCCCGCACGCGGGCTGTCCGTCTGCCGTCGGCCGAGAACAGGGCGCGCTCGCCGACGATCACGCCGGGGCCGAGCTCGCGCGTGCCCTCGGGCGCCTCGACGACGACGGAGCCCTCGAGGATGACGTACAGGCCCGACCCGTACTGGCCGTGCTCGATCAGCACATGCCCTTCCGGGACGTGCGTCTCGACTCCGACCGTCTCCAGGCGGCGCAGGTCGTCGGGATGCATCGGCGCGATTATCGCACCACCGCCTCGGGGCGTAACGGGTCTGTAAGGAGTGCGGCGGTCCCGCGCGGCCTCACTTCGAACGGTCTACCCTGGAGGAGATGAGAGCTCGCGTGCTGATCTCGCTCGGCGCGCTCGCGGGAGCGTCGGCGTGGTGCGTGCTCCTCCTCGTCGTCCGGCAGCACGAGTACGGCACCGTCGGCTATCCGTACCTCGTCTGGAACCTGATCCTGGCCTGGGTGCCGCTGCTCCTGGCCGCGCTCCTCGTCGTCACCTACGCCCGCGGCCGGTCGGCCGTCGAGCTGCTCGCCGTCGGTGGGGTCTGGCTCGTCTTCCTGCCGAACGCGCCGTACATGCTCACGGACTTCATTCACCTCGGTACGGCGCACCGTCTCTTCGACACGATCGTCATTGCGTCGTTCGCCCTGACGGCGCTTGCGCTCGGCTTCGTGTCGCTCGTGCTCGTCCAGCTCGTCGTCACACGGGTCGCCGGTGCGCTCCTCGGCTGGATGACAGTCATCAGCGCCCTCTTCGCGGCGAGCTTCGGCATCTACCTGGGACGCGTCCTGCGCTTCAACAGCTGGGATGTCGTCCGCCGGCCTCACCGCCTCTTCGAGCTGGCGAAGTTGCGTGCGGACGATCCGTTCGGCAACCGCCACCTGATCGGTTTCACGCTCGCGCTCGGCGGAATGCTCGTCCTTGCCTACCTCGGTCTCTACGGCTTCACGCTCCTCGTCTCGTCGGCCCGGCGGGATCAGCAGCCGCTGGTAGGGTCGGAAACGCGTTGGCCAAGCCGGTAGAGCAGCTCGAATCCGTCGTGATCCGCTTCGCGGGCGACTCAGGGGACGGGATGCAGCTCACCGGTGGGCGGTTCACGTCCGAGACGGCGCTCTCGGGCAACGACCTGGCCACGTTTCCCGACTTTCCGGCTGAGATCCGGGCGCCGGCCGGCTCGCTGCCGGGTGTTTCCGGGTTCCAGCTGCACTTCGCCGACCACGACATCCTGACGCCGGGCGATCGCCCCGACGTCCTCGTCGCGATGAACCCGGCGGCCCTGAAGACGAACCTGGTCGACCTGCCGAAGGGCGGCACGCTGATCCTCGACACCGATGCCTTCACCGAGCGCAATCTCAAGAAGGCCGGCTACGAGACGAATCCGCTCGAGGACGGCTCGCTGGGCGATTACCAGGTGCACGCGGTTCAACTGACGGCGATGACGGTCGGCGCACTCAAGGAGATCGACGGCGTGACGGCCCGCGAGGCCGAGCGCGCGAAGAACATGTTCGCGCTCGGTTTGATGTCGTGGCTCTACGGACGGCCGGTCTCCTCGACGACCGATTTCCTGCAGAAGAAGTTCGCGAAGCGGCCCGAGATCGCCGCCGCGAACCTGAAGGCGTTCAACACCGGATACGCGTTCGGTGAGACGTCCGAGTCGTTCGCCGTGCAGTACGCGGTCAAGCCGGCGAAGCTTCCTCCGGGGCTGTACCGCCAGATCACCGGCAACACCGCGCTCTCGTACGGCCTGATCGCGGCTGCGAAGCTCTCGGGCCTGAACCTCTTCCTCGGCGCGTACCCGATCACGCCCGCGTCGTCGATCCTCGAGGAATTGGCGCGGCACAAGGCGTACGGCGTGCGGACGTTCCAGGCTGAGGACGAGATCGCCGCCGTAGGCGCGGCGCTCGGCGCGGCGTTCGGCGGCTCGCTCGGAGTCACGACCTCCGCCGGGCCGGGAATCGTCCTCAAGTCCGAGACGGTCGGGCTCGCGATCGCGCTCGAGTTGCCGCTCGTGATCATCGACGTGCAGCGCGCCGGCCCTTCGACCGGCATGCCGACCAAGCCCGAGCAGGCCGACCTGCTGATGGTGCTCTTCGGGCGCAACTCGGAGTCGCCGGTGCCCGTGCTCGCCCCGGCCACGCCGGGCGACTGCTTCTACGCTGCGATCGAGGCCGCCCGCATCGCGCTCACCTATCGCACGCCGGTGTACCTGCTCTCGGACGCCTATCTCGCCAACGGCGCCGAGCCGTGGCAGATCCCGGACGTCGCTTCGCTCGAACCGATCGAGGTCGAGTTCGCGAGCGCGGACGGCGAGCCGTTCCTGCCCTACAAGCGCGATCCCGAGACGCTGGCCCGCCAGTGGGCGATCCCCGGCACGCCTGGGCTCGAGCATCGCATCGGCGGTCTCGAGAAGGAGAACGAGACGGGGAACGTCTCCTACGACGCCGAGAACCACGACCTGATGACGCAGCTCCGCGCGCAGAAGGTCGCCGGCGTCAAGGTTCCCGATCTCGAGGTCGATCACGACGAAGGCGCCGATCTGCTGGTGCTCTCGTGGGGCGGAACCTACGGCCCCGTGCACGCCGGCGTCGGGCGCGCGCGCTCACAGGGACACGCCGTCGCGCATGCTCATCTCCGGTGGCTCAATCCGTTCCCGGCGAATCTCGGCGACGTGCTCCGCAGCTACGACCGCGTGCTCGTGCCGGAGATGAACCTCGGCCAGTTGCTGCAGCTCGTCCGCGCCCGCTACCTCGTCGACGCGATCGGCTACAACCGCGTCACGGGCAAGCCCTTCCGCGCGAGCGAGATCGCCGACGCGGTGGAGGCGGCACTGTGACGAGCGAGCTCGAGCTGACCGCGAAGGACTTCAAGTCGGACCAGGAGGTCCGCTGGTGCCCGGGCTGCGGCGACTACGCGATCCTCGCCGCCGTCCAGAGCTTCATGCCCGAGCTCCAGCTGCCCCGCGAGAAGATCGTCTTCGTCTCCGGGATCGGGTGCGCCGCTCGGTTCCCGTACTACATGCAGACGTACGGCATGCATTCGATTCACGGCCGCGCGCCGGCGATTGCCACCGGCCTCGCGGTCTCGCGGCCCGACCTCTCGGTCTGGGTCGTCAGCGGTGACGGCGACTCGCTCTCGATCGGCGGCAACCATCTGATCCACGCGCTGCGGCGCAACGTGAACATCAAGATCCTGATGTTCAACAACCAGATCTACGGCCTCACCAAGGGCCAGTACTCGCCGACGTCGGAGCAGGGCAAGGTCACGGGCTCGACGCCGCTCGGCAGCGTCGACTATCCGTTCAATCCGCTCTCACTCGCGCTCGGCGCCGAGGCGACGTTCGTCGCGCGCGCGATCGACACCGACAAGCCCGGGCTCACCAGCGTGCTCCGCCGTGCAGCCGCGCATGAGGGCGCGTCATTCGTGGAGATCCTCCAGAACTGCAACATCTACAACGACGGAGCGTTCGGCTTCGTCCGCGAGGAGAAGGAGAACCGGCTGTACCTCGAGCACGGGCAGCCGGCCGGCGAGACCGGGATCACGCACGACGAGACCGACTTCGCCACGGCGTTTGCGCTCTCGCGCGTCACGCACGCCACGCACGGCGTCGTCCCGCTCGGAGTGTTCAGGGACGTCGAGCGCCCGAGCTACGACGCGCTCGTGCAGGCGCAGCTCGACGACGCGGGCGGGCCCGGCGAGCTGCAGGCGCTCATCGGCTCCGGCGACACCTGGTCGATCAACTAGAGCGTTCTTCTAGGTCGGGACGGACTTCGCGACCGATTTCGCGACCGACTTCGCGGCCTGCCGCTCGCGCGGGATCCGCACGACCTTCCAGGCGAGCCCGAGCTTCTCGAGCCCGGTGATCACCCAGCCGCCGGGATCGAGAGCGGCCTCGAAGCGCCGCATGCCGTGGAACGCCGACGTCGGGAATGCGTGGTGGTTGTTGTGCCACGACTCCCCGAACGAGATCAGGCTCAAGATCCAGACGTTTCGGCTCTCGTCGGACGACTTGAAGTTCCGCCGGCCCCAGAAATGGCAGATCGAGTTGATCGAGAACGTGACGTGGTGGAGCAGGAAGATGCGGATCGCGCCGCCCCAGAGAAGCGCCGTCAGCGCCCCTTGCCAGGTTCCGACGATTGCATAGCCGATCGCCGCCGGCACGATCAACGACACGACGAGCCACACGCCGAAGAGACGGTTGATCGTCTTCATGCCACGCTCGGCGAGCAGGTCGGGCACGTACTTCGAGATGTCGGCCCGGCCCTCCGCGACGAACAGCCATCCGACGTGCGCATGGAAGAGGTTCTTCGCACCCGCCCAGATGCCGTTCCCTCCGCCGACGTGGGGACTGTGCGGGTCGCCTTCCTGATCGGAGAACTGGTGGTGCTTGCGATGGTCGGCGACCCAGGCGAGTACCGGGCCCTCGACGGCCATCGAGCCGAGGATCGCGAACGACCAGCGCAGCCACTGCGTCGTCTGGAACGCGCGATGGGTGAAGAGCCGGTGATAGCCGACCGTCACGCCGACGCCCGTCAGCAGGTAGCCGATCGTGAGCAGCACCAGGTCGATCGGGTGCAGCCACTTGTCCCAGAGGAGCGCGATCGCGATCACCAGCCCGACGAACGGCAGCGTCACGCCGAGCAGGTTCCCGACCTTGTGGGCACGGCTCATTCACCGGCACGGTAGCGTGCCTTGGCCGTGGGCGAGGTCATCTACCAGGTCTACGTGCGCTCGTTCGCCGACGCGAACGGCGACGGGATCGGGGATCTGCCTGGTCTGCGCTCGAAGCTCGACTATCTGAAATGGCTCGGTGTCGACGTCATCTGGCTGAGCCCGACGTACCCGAGCCCCAACGTCGACTGGGGGTACGACGTCTCCGATTACCTCGGCGTGCACCCGGACTTCGGCACGTCGGCCGACCTCGACGGCGTGATCGCGGACGCCCGAGAACGCGGAATCGACGTCTGGCTCGACCTCGTCCCGAACCACACCTCGAACCGGCACCCGTGGTTCGACGAACGTCCGGAGTACTACGTCTGGTCGGAAGAGATCCCGAACGACTGGAAGTCGATCTTCACCGGCAAGACGGCCTGGGAGTACGACGAGCGGCGGCAGCTGTACTACCTGCATCAGTTCGCGCCCGAGCAGCCCGATCTCGACTGGTCGAGCCCAGAGGTGCGGCTGGAGTTCGAGCGGATTCTTCGCTACTGGTTCGATCGAGGCGTTCGCGGCTTCCGGATCGACGTCGCGCACGCGCTCGTCAAGGACAGCGAGCTCCGGGACGGCGAGGAGCACATGCGCGACCGCCCCGAGGTGCTCGAGATCTACGCGCGCTGGCAGGAGATCGCCTCCGAGTACGAGCCGAAGCCGAAGCTGATGGGGGAGACGTACGTCCCTCTGCCGAACCTCTGGCGCTACGCGCAGCAGCTCGACCTCGTGCAGAACTTCGTCTTCGTCCGCTCCGAGCTCGACACCGACGTGCTGCGGCCGATCGTCGAGTCGGTCGAGGCGCAACTCCCCGCGGGCCGCTCGCCTCTCTGGTTCGGCTCGAATCACGACCACTCCCGCCTCGCGACGCGCTGGGCCGGCGGCGACGAGCGCAAGGCGCGCGCCGCGCTCTTCCTGCTGCTGACGCTGCGGGGGACCGGAATGCTCTTCCAGGGCGATGAGCTCGCGCTCGTCGACGGTGCCGTCCCTGCAGATCGGATCACCGATCTCGCCGAGCCGCCACGCGACCCCGAGCGAACGCCGATGCCGTGGACTGGAAGCGGCGCCGAGTGGCGCGAGCCCGTGGCTACCGCTCGTCGATACGAGCCGCAACGTCGAGGCGCAGCAAGCCGATCCCGAGAGCACGCTCAACTACGTCCGCTCACTGATCGAACGGCGGCGCGAGTTCGCGGACGCTCCGTACGAGACGCTTCCGAGCTCGCCCGGTGTGTGGGCCTACGCGCGCGGCGGCGCAGTCTGCGTCGTCAATCTCACGCGATCGTCCCGCGACCCACGAGGGTCACGCCCTCGGGCCGTGGGAGGCGGTGGTTCTCTGATCGTCTAGGCCGTCGAGACGCGGACCGCGGCACGCCGCATCAGCGCGCGCGAGGCGCTGTTGTCGGCGCCGACAACGGCGTGCAGTGACTCGATCCCGGCGGCGCGCGCGTCTGCGGTGAGCCGCTCCATCAGCAAGGTGCCGACGCGGCGCCCCTGCCACTCGTCGGCGACCTCGACTGCAACCTCGGCCGCCGAGCCGTCGCGCACCAGTCGTGCGAGCCCGATTGCCTCGCCCTTGACGAACGCGACGAGGACGTGGTGGTCGCCGTCGATGCGCGCCAGGTGCGCCAGGTCATACGCCGTCAGGACGGTCTTCGCGCCTCCGAACCGGCGCACGCGAGACCGTGGCCCGAGACGGTCGAAGACCGCCTGGACGGTCGCGGTGTCGCCGTTCCGCAGCGTCCGAATCGTGACCCCCTTGACTACCTCTGCGCGCATCGAGCACCCCCCACGTCTTCGAGGCTAGTGGCGTCGGCGCGAGGGCACATCGGCCGCGTTGTCGAACCCGTCTCCTCCATGAGGACGATCTTCGGCGCCGCGACTGGCCCGCCGCATCGGCCCGACGGGCCATCTTTGCGAAGTGGCCCGTCCGGGCCAGTACCGTTCGCCTACATGGACCAGGAGATCCGCGTGCTCGACTTCGAGGGCCGTCGCCTCGCCTACTCGACCCTCGGCGAGGGGCCGCCGATCGTCTTCGGTCCGCGCTGGGTCAGCCATCTCGAGGAGGAGTGGGCGGATCCGCGCCAGCGGGCCTTCTATCGAGAGGTCGCGCGCACGCACCAGGTGCTGCGCTTCGACCGCCTCGGCTGTGGGCTTTCGTCGCGAGACCTCGACCCCCGACCGACGGTCGAGTCCGAGTCACGCCAGCTCGAGGCGGTGATCGACACCGTCGGCGACGCGGCGATCGTCATCGCGTCGTCGTGCTCCTGTCTCGCGGCGTCGCAACTCGCGATCCGCCGTCCGGCGGCCGTCGCGAAGCTCGTCTACTTCGGCGGCTACGCGCACCGCGACGACATCCCCGAGGTGACGAAGCGCTCGCTGATCGAGTTCGTCCGTACGAACTGGTCGCTCGGTGCGCAGATGCTCGCCGGCTTGTTCGATCCACATGCGAGCGGTGACGAGATCGCCGAGTACACGCGCCAGCAGCGCAGCGCAGCATCGTCGGCGGCGGCTGCGATCTTCCTGGAGCTCGATCTCGACGCCGACGTGCGCGAGGTGCTGCCGCTCGTCGAGACACCGGCGCTCGTGCTGCACCGCCGCGCCGATCGAACGGTTCCCTTCGCGCGCGGGCGCGAGCTCGCGGCGCTCCTTCCGAACGCGCGGTTCGTGCCGCTGAACGGCGACTCGCACCTACCCTGGCGCGACGACCAGCGAGAGCTCCAGCGCGCGCTGGCCGGCTTCCTGCACGGCGAGACGCCGCCCGCGGACGACGACTCGCCGCTCACCTCACGGGAGACCGAGGTGCTGCGGCTCGTCGCGATCGGGATGAGCAACCGCGAGATCGCCACGACGCTGGTGCTGAGCGAGCACACGGTGCACCGTCACGTCGCGAACATCCTGCGCAAGCTCGCGCAGCCGTCGCGCGCGGGCGCTGCGACGCAGGCGGCGCGCGCCGGGATCATCTAGCGGTCGCTGAGCCACTCGGCGATCCGCTCGCCGATCAGCTCGCCGCGGTCCTCCTGCAGGAAATGCCCTGCGCCCTCGACGGGCGGGTCGAGCTCCGCGTTCGGCAGCAGCTCCGCCATCACCTCGGCGGCGCGGCGCGTGAAGATCGGATCGCTGTCCGAGAAGAGCACGAGCGTGGGGCGGTCGAAGGAGCGCAGCCGGTCGCGCGTCGAGAGCATGGCGGCCGCCGAGGGATGATCGGAGCTCGTCGCGACGAGCTCGGGAAACTGTGCGATTCCGACGCGCGACTCGGGCACAGGGAACGGCGCGTCGTACGCCGCGATCTCCGCGTCGTCGATCGGCTGCACGAGCGTGAGGCGAATCAGCTGGCCGGCGACGATCTCGGTCCCGACGCGCCGCATGAAGGCCTGGAAGCGGAGCCACTCCTCGCCGGGGGCACGGGCGCCGATCCCCGTGTTCAGGATGACGAGGCGCGCGACCCGGTCGGGGTTCTCGACGGCGAAACGCAGTCCGATCGGGCCGCCCCAGTCCTGCATGACGATCGTCGCGTCGCGCAGGTCGAGCTCGGCCGCGAAACGCGCGATCGACTCGACGTGCCCGTCGTACGAGTACCAACCGGGCTCGGTGGGCTTGTCGGAGCGCCCGAAGCCGAAGTAGTCGGGTGCAACGCAGCGAGCCGCCGGCGTGAGCTTCGGGATGATCTTCCGGTAGAGGTACGACCACGTCGGCTCGCCATGCAGGAGCAGCACAGGGTCTCCGCTGCCCTCGTCGACGTAGTGCATGCGCAACCCATCCTGCTCGACGTAGCGCGGCTCGAAGTCGAAGCCGGGCAGGTGGGCGAAGCGCTCGTCGGGTGTGCGGTAGGCCTCGGTCATCTCCGACCCTCAAACCTACTCCGGCGGCGGCGCGAGGACGACGCGCTCCGGCGCGTAGTGCGGCAGTTCGCTCTGCACGTACGAGCGCACGGCCTCCTCGATGCCGATGTCTCGTCCCTCGCGCTCCGAGAGGAACCAGCGGTGCTCGAGCACCTGGTGGAACAGCTCGGCGGCCGGCAGCCGTCCCTGCAGGTCCTCGGGCACGGAGGTCACCGTCGGTTCGAAGACCTCCTGCCGCCACTTCGACGCGATCACCGACTCGGAGAGCTTGCGTTTCTCGCGCCGCTCCTCGGCCTCTCGGTAGCGCGCGATGTCGTTCAGCATTCGGCGCGCCTGCCGCTCCTGCGCGTCCAGCCCTGTCAGGCGCAGCAGCCGGTGCCGGTGGTGGCCCGGCTCGACCACGTGCGGGTCGAGCCGCAGGCGGTAGCCGTCCGCCGTCGCCTCGAGCTGGATCTCCTCGACGTCGAACCCCAGCTCGTTGAGCCCGTGCAGGCGCTCGTCCACCTTGAACCGCTCGGTGGGGGCGAACGTCTCGACGCGCGTCAGCTCGCTCCAGAGTGACTCGTAGCGCCGCACGACCTCGTTGCCGGTCTCGTCGGGGTCGAGGTCGGCCGGAAGCCCGACCTCGGCGTCGACGTCGAGCAACTCCCCGATGATGTTCACCTGCGCGATCTCGAGGTCGTAGCCGCGCTGGCCCGTCGGAGAGCGCGCCGTGCAGCTCACCGGTCTCCGCGTCGACGAGGTACGCCGACAGCGCGCCGGCGTCGCGCCGGAAGAGCGCGTTGGAGAGCGAGCAGTCACCCCAGAAGAACCCCCGCAGGTGCAGCCGTGCGAGCAGCTCCGCAAGCGCGTTCAGGAGGTGAGTACGCAGATCCGGGATGCCTTCTGCCGAAAACAGCGCGCGGTAGGGAAGCGAGAACTCGAGGTGCCGCGTGATCAGCGCAGCGTCGAGGCCGCCAGGACGGTCGGTGACGATGCCGACGGCCTCGACGACCGGCAGGTTCTGGCTCTCGAGCCGCCGCAGCAGCGTCCACTCGCGGCGGGCTGGGCGCTCTGGCAGTTCCTTGATCGCATAGAGCGCGCCGTCGTACTCGACGAAGCGCACGACGTGCCGGCTGATCCCGCGGATCAGGTTGACGATCCGCTCAGAGTCCCATTCTTCGAGCGGCACGTCCCAGGGCAGATCGAGGAAGCTCGGGTGCCCCGTGCGCGCGACGAGCTGGAAGCTCGTGGTCATCAGGTCAATTCTTGCTCCAGCGGCGACAACGCGAGCGCACGCCGACCGGGTCGCGATCGTGTACCGGGCATACGCTCTCACTCATGGCGCTTCGCTGGGCGGCGGCTGGACTGTTGGCTCTCGTACTGATGTGTGGCTGTGGGCGCGCGAAGTCCGATGAGAGCACAGCGGATAGGTCGATCAAGCAAGATCTGCTCCGCGGCGTCGACGAGATTCGGACGACCGATGATCGGGAGATGCTCGATGCCAACCTCCGTCGCATCGTGGCGAGTCTTCGCCGCGCGCGCGGGTCGAGTGCCACGGTGGAACGAGCGAGAGGAGTCGCGATCGTGGGGTTTGAGCTGACGCGGAAGGGAGTCAGGAGTCAGATCGACTTCAGCGAGAACGACAGTGGGAACGTCGCGGCGGCGACGCGGGATGCAAGACGCGCCGACCGGTATCTGGGGCGAGGCGCAGATCGGATACGCACGGCCGGGCTGGCGCTCGGGATTCAGATCGCCAAGCTCGACGGGCACTGAACCGGTGGCGAAGCTCGAGGTCAAAGTGTGCGGCCGCCTGGAGCAGCGCGTGCACGGTGGCCGCGCGCGCCGGAAACGGGGTAAGCTCGCGATGACACCAGGGGGCTCCGCTGGCGACGATCGAATTCGACAAGGTCTCGAAGGTCTTCGACGACGGCACGCAGGCAGTCGCCGATCTCGATCTGGCGATCGCAGACGGCGAGCTGATGGTCATGGTCGGGACCGTCGGGCTGCGGCAAGACGACGGCTCTGCGGATGGTTGCGGGTCTCGAAGAGATCACGGACGGAGAGCTCCGGATCGACGACGAGGTGGTGAACGACCTCACGCCGAAAGAGCGGGACATCGCGATGGTCTTCCAGAACTACGCGCTGTATCCGCACATGACGGTTGAGGAGAACCTCGCGTTCGGGCTGAAGCTTCGCAAGTTGTCGAAGGAGGAGGTCTCGCGGCGGGTCAGGGATGCTGCGAGGGCCCTCGAGATCGAGGAGTTCCTCGAGCGGAAGCCGCGGGCGCTGTCCGGCGGGCAGCGCCAGCGGGTGGCGATGGGGCGCGCGATCGTTCGCGAGCCGCACGCGTTCCTCATGGACGAGCCCCTGTCGAATCTCGACGCCAAGCTGCGCGTGCAGATGCGCGCGGAGATCCATCAGCTGCAGCGGCGGCTCGGTGTGACGACGATCTACGTCACGCACGACCAGGTCGAGGCGATGACGATGGGCGATCGGGTTGCGGTCATGCGGAACGGCAGGCTGCAGCAGGCTGACACGCCGCAGGTGCTCTATGACCAGCCCGTCAACGAGTTCGTCGCCGGCTTCATCGGCTCGCCTTCGATCAACCTGGTCGAGTCGACGCTCGAGCGCAGCAACGGCGGTCTCGCCGTGACCTTCGGCACCCATCGGCTGGCCGTCGACGACCGGCTCGCGAGAAACCGCTCCGGGCTCGCGGACTACGTCGGGCGGAAGCTGATCCTCGGCATCCGGCCCGAGGACCTGGAGGACGCGAGCCTGCAGCCGGAGACCCCGGCTGACCGGCGGATCGAGACCGTCGCCGTCCTCACCGAGCCGCTCGGCTCCGAGGTGCTCGTCCACTTCGCGACGTCGGCCGTCGGCGTCGTCTCGAGCGCGATCGAGGAGCATGCCGCCGACGCCGACGTGCATTTTGGGAGCGGCGATGACGACGAGAACGGGACTCGTCTGGTCGCACGCGTCAGCCCGAGGACGCGCATCGCCGAGGGAAAGCCGATCGAGCTCGCCGTCGACACGAGCCGCCTCTACTTCTTCGACCCGGACACACGCGAGCGCATCTAGAGGTTTGAAGGGTTCAGCCCTTGACCGCTCCGGCGGTCAGGCCGGCGAGGATGCGGCGCTGCAGAGCCAGGGTGAGCACGATCAGCGGCAGCGTGACAATGACAGTCGCCGCCATGATCTCGCCCCACGGAATCTGGAACGCGCTCCCCGTCTTGCCCGTGAAGGTCGTGATCGCGACGGTGATCGTGTGCTTGTCGGGGGTCTCCGTGAACGAGAGTGCGAAGAGGAACTCCTGCCACGCCGCAATGAAGGCGAGCAGGCCGGCGGTCACGAGGCCGGGGGCGACGAGCGGCAGCATCACCTTGTAGAAGACCTGGAACGGCGTCGCACCGTCGATGTAGGCGGCTTCCTCGAGATCCTTCGGCAGCGCGCGCATGAACGTGGTCAGGATCCACACCGTCAGTGGCAGCACAAGCACCATGTCGCTGAAGATCAATGCGTAAAGCGTGTTGTAGAGATGGACACGGTTGATCATCGTGTAGAGCGCGCCGAGGATCGCGATCTGCGGGAAGATCGTCATCGACAGCATCATGTAGAGCGCCGTCGAGCGACCTCGGAAGCGGAAGCGTCCGAGGGCGTATCCGGCGAGTGAGCCGAGCGCGAGCGAGATGATCGTGATCGCTCCCGCGACGATCGTCGAGTTGATCAGCGCGCGCTGGAAGTCACTGCTGGAGAGCACGGCGCTGAAGTTCGACCAGGTCGGATTGCTCGGCCAGTACTGCACGGGCGTCTTGAACAGCTCGGAGTCCGGAGTGAATGCGGACCGGATCGCCCAGTAGAACGGGAACGCGATGTACACGATGATGATCGTGAGCAGCAGGTAGAACGGGATGCGCTTCACGAAGCGCCTGCTGCGACGCCGGCGCGCGCGGGCATGTGCACGCGTCTGGGTGCGTGCTGCAGTTTCTGCGACGGTGCTCACTGCTCGTCCACCCGGATGAAGGTCACGTAGATGACGACGAAGAGCGCGATGATCAGGAAGATCGCGACGCTGATGGCGGCGCCGTAACCGACGTTCCCGACCGACACGATCGTGTTCTGGTCGTAGATCGCCATCGTCTGCGTGTCGACGCGGTTGCCGAAGAACACGTAGAAGACGTCGAAGACGCGCAGCGCGTCGAGTGTGCGGAAGATGAGCGCGACGAGGATCGCCGGCCGAAGCAGTGGCAGTGTGATCCGCCAGAATTGAGTGAGCTTGCTCGCCCCGTCGACGTCCGCCGCCTCGTACAGGTCCTGCGGAATGACTTGCAGGCCCGCGAGGAGGAGCAGGGCGACGAACGGCGTCGTCTTCCAGATGTCCACGGCGGCGACGCTGGCAAGCGCCGTGCTCGGCTGGGAGATCCACGCCACGTTGTGATTGAGAATGTGCAGGCGAACCCCGGCGTCGTTGATGACGCCGAAGATGTCGTCGTACATCCACTTCCACATCTGGGCGGACACGACGGTGGGGATCGCCCACGGGATGAGCATGACAGCGCGCATCACGCCGCGGCCCTTGAAGTTGGAGTTCACGACGAGGGCGATGATCAGGCCGAGGACGAACTCGAAGCTGACGGTGATGAGGGTGAACTTCACGGTCACCACGATCGAGTCGCGGAAGATCGTGTCGTGGATCAGGGTTCTGTAGTTCTCGAGCCCGATCCACTTGGTCGGCTCGATCGCGAGGAACTGCTTGTTCGTGAAGCTCTGGTAGATCGTCAGCCCGAGCGGGTACAGCGCGACCAGGGCGACGACCACGAGCGCGGGCGCGAGCATGATCCAGGCGAGGCGGGTCTGCTTGCGCTGGAGCCGCCCGGACCGGCGGCGCCAAGGCTTGCGCCGGCCTGCACTCGCGATGTCGTGGTAGATCCCGGGCTGGGCCATCAGAGGTTGGCAGTCAGATCCGCGGGAGGGCGGGGATCGCCCGTCCTCCCGCGGACTGTTCTCCGAGTCGAACTACTTCAGTAGGGCCTTTAGTTGGGCCGCCATTCCGGGAAGCACCTGCGAAGCCGGTGTCCCGTTCTCGATCCGGTTGACGCCCTGGTAGATCACCTGCGAGCCCTGGGCGTAGTGCGTCTTCAGGAAGCTCGCGGGCCGGGTCGCCCGTTGCACCGTTGCGATCTTCGGCAGCAGGTACGGGTTTGTCTTGACGACGGCCGGGTCCTTCGCGACCGACGGGATCGTCGGAACGTTCGAGTTGAAGATCGCGTCGTACCGCTCGACGATCGGGCTCGTCAGGTAGCGAACCCACTCGATCGCCGCCTGTTGGTGCTTCGAGTACTTCGAGACGGCGACCTGCCAACCGCCGACGGTCCCGACGGAGACAGCGCCGTTCTCGTTCGGGAGCACCGTGACGGCGAACTTTCCGTCGACCGGTGTGCCCTTGCTCGCGCTGTAGGCATACGGCCAGTTGCGCATGAAGGCGGCGTTGCCGTTGTCGAACGCGTTCCGGGCGTCCTCCTCCTGATAGGAGGTGACACCGCGGGGAGCGATCGTGCCGACCCAGCTGCGGACCAGGTCGAGGGCTGCGGCAGCCTTCGCGTTGTTGATCGTCACAACGCCGTTGCGGATGATGTTGCCGCCACCCGACGATGCGATCCACTCGAGCGCGTCGCAGGTGAGCCCCTCGTAGGCGTTCCCCTGCCAGACGTACCCGTAGAAGTTCGGGTTGCTCGCCTGCTCGCCGTCCTGGATCTTCTTCGCCATGGCGCCGAGTTGCGTCCACGTCGTCGGCGGGGCCGAGTAGCCGTACTTCTTGAGCAGATCGGTCCGGTAGTAGAGGATTCCGAAGTCGCCGAACCACGGCATCGCGACGAGCTTCCCGTCGACGGTGTCGTTCTGGATGATTCCCTGCGCATGGAGCTTGGCCTGTGAGCCGAGGGCCGGCTTCAGGTCGACGAGAAACGGCGCGAACGCACCCGGCCAGACGACGTCGAGCATCGCCACGTCGATCGACGACGAATGCGACGAGAACGCCCGCGCAAGCTGCGCGTACGCTGCGTCGGAAGCGGCCGGGTGCGGCACCACCTTCACCTTGATGCCGGTGGCTGCGGAGAACCTCTGGGCGAGCCTGATGTCGCGCGTGTGGCTCGACCCCACCGCGTTGTCGCCGATGAAGGTGATCGATTGACCACCGTATTTCTTCCTGATCGCAGGGGCGTTCGGGACCGCCGGCGGGACGATGGCGGTCACGGACGTCGATTTCGCGTGCTTGGCTGTTCCCGCCGTGGCAATGCTCAACGAGACGAGCAACGCCAACAAAGCGACTGCCCCTGCCAGTGGAACCAGTACACGGACTTTCACGTGACTCACGTTCCTTTCTTCTCGGACTCGGCCCGTGGGCCGTGAGCACCAAAAAAAGGGGGTTCTGGCGAGCCTAACACCACGCCGTCGTCAGTGGCTCATGAGCCGGCGCCGAGAAGCCGAGTGCTGGGTCACAGCGCTAACGCGCGTTACGTGGCAAGTCGTGCCTCGTGCTGGCGGGGACGGGTGATCGCGACCGCCGCGACGCCGGTCATCACCAGCGCGCTCGAACCGGCGACGGTGAATGCGAGCTCGGTTCCGCCGCGGTCGCAGAGCCACCCGACCGCGAGCGCGCCGAGCGGGGCGAATCCGTTCCATGCGTAGTAGTAGAGGCCGAGGACCCGGCCCCGGATGGCGTCGCGGCTCGCGAGCTGAATGGCGGTGTTCGAGTTGGCGCTGTAGCTCGTGAAGCACACGCCGCAGAGGAAGAGCAGGGCGCCCGCGAGAACAGTTGCGTGCACCGGGGCGATCACCAGCTCGGTTACGCCGAAGCCGGCGGCGCCGAGCAGCATGACACGCCAGCGTGCATTCGCCATCGTCGCCGCCGAGAGCGCGCCGACGAGTGCGCCCGCCCCGAAGCAGGCCGAGACGATGCCGAACGTGCGCGGTCCTGCGGAGAGCGTGTCCTTGGCGAGGAGCGGCAGCAGGATGTTGAAGTTGAAGCAGATCGACGAGAACACGACCATCATTCCGAGGATCACCGCGACCGTGCGGTTCTGGCGCGCGTAGCGGAGGCCCTCGCGCGTCCCGCGCCAGAGTGTCGGCCGGGTCCGGTCGGCCAGGGGGTAGAAGTCGCGGACGCGCATGGCGAGCAAACCCGCCAGGACGGCCAGGAAGCTCACCGTGTTGACCGCGAAGCACCAACCCGCCCCGACCACCGCGATCAGCACGCCTGCGAGGGCCGGCCCGACGATGCGCGCGATGTTGAAGAGGCTCGAGTTGAGCGCAATGGCGTTCGGAAGCTCATCTCGGCCGACCATCTGGAACGTGAGGTTCTGGCGCGCCGGCGCGTCGAAGACGACGGCGGTCCCGGCCAGGGCCGCGATGACGTAGATCTGCCACAGCTGGACGTGCCCGAGCAGGGTGATGCCGGCGAGCACCGCCGAGAGGATCATCTGGGTCGACTGCGTCACGATCACCGTGTGCCGGTTGTCGAACCGGTCGGTGACCACTCCGGACATCAGGCCGAAGAGCGTGAACGGCCCGAACCGGCACAGGGTGAGCACGCCGACGGCGAGCCCGCGCGAGTGCGGCGCGAGCTGGAGCACGACCCACGCGAGGGCGATGTTCTGCATCCACGTTCCGGCCACCGACGCGAGCTGGCCCGAGAAGAAGAGGCGGTAGTTGCGGTGGTTGTGGAGGGAGGCGAAGGTTCGTTTCGACGCGAGGTGCAGCAGCGTCACCGTGCAGGCACCTCGAGGAGCTGCTCGAGTGCGGGAAGCGCGGCGACGATCGCATCGCGCTCGCTGTCGGTGAGGCCTTCCAGGTGCTCCGCGAGCCAGGCGGTCCGGCGCTTACGGACGCTCGCGAGGATCTTCACGCCGTCCGGCGTGAGCGTCAGCCCGATTCGGCGCCGGTCCGCAGCGCGCGTGCGCTCGATGAGCCCGGCCGTCTCCAGCCGCGCGACGTGCCCGGACATTCCCGGCGCCGACATCCGCTCACGCTCGGCGAGCTCGGAAGCCGTCACCCCGGGGTTCTTCTTGATCTGAGCGAGGAGCGCGACCTGCCCGCCTGTGATCCCGAGCGACTGTGCCTCACGGCGCAGCTCCCGTGCCAGGCGGAGCAGCACGGGCCGCAGCTGGTCGGCGAGCGCCCTGGCGTTGGCGTTGACGTCCTGAGTCATCGGAATCATTAACCTCGTTAACTATATCACGTCCGGCTTGAGCCTTGGTGCCGCGGCGCCGATAAGCAGATCATGAGCGCCGGGTCGAAGAGGCTCGTGTCGGTCGCCGTCTTCGCGGCCGTTCCACTCGCTCTCGTGGCAGCCAGATTCGGGCTCGATTCGCTGCATCTCGTCGACTTTCGCAGCCTCTGGCACGCCTCGCGCGATGTACTGGACGGACGCTCGCCGTACCGGCCGTCTCCCGATCCGCGCCTGCCGGTCACGGCCGACTGCCTGGGCTCGGGGCCGGACTGCTTCGTCTATCCGCCGCTGACCGCGTTGCTCACGATTCCGCTCGGCCTGCTTCCGTTCGCCGCGGCCGGCACGATCTTCTTCGCGCTCGACGTCGCTGCGCTCCTGGTGGCATTGCGCGTCCTCGGCGTACGCGACTGGCGCTGCTACGGCGTCGTCGCGGCCTCCGGGCCTGCGCTCTCTGCCGTCGAGGGCGGCACGCTCACGCCGCTCCTCGTTCTCGGCGTCGCGTTGGCGTGGCGCTACCGCGACAACCGCGCCGTCGCGTCCATCACCGTGGCCGTGGCCGTCGTCGCAAAGCTCTTTCTCTGGCCGCTCGTCATCTGGTTCGTCGCGACGCGCCGTGCCTCCACGGCCGCGCTGGCCGTCGCAATAGGTGCCGTCATCTGCGTGGCCACGTGGGCGCCGCTCGGCTTCGCCGGAGTGGGCGTCTATCCGGAGCGGCTGCAGGCTCTCACCCACGTCTGGCAGTCGCGGGCCTACAGCCCGGTGGCGCTCGGGCTTGCGCTGGGTCTTCCCTCGCGCGCGGCAACGTTGCTCGCCCTGGCCGCCGGCGGAGCGGTGCTGGCCGCCGCCGTCGTGGTCGGCCGGCGCGGAAACGACGACCAGAGGTCGTTCGCGCTCACGATCTCGGCCGTCCTGCTCCTCTCGCCGCTGATCTGGCTCAACTCGTTCCTGCTGCTCCTCGTCCCGTTGGCGATCGCGCGCCCGACCCTCTCCCGCGCGTGGGCGCTGACCGTGCCGTTTCTCTTCCTGCCCGGCATGGCCGACGGCCACGCGCCGGTCATCGCCGTCGGGCTGGCGCTGCTCGCTGCGATCACGTGGGCGTCCGTCGGGAGCCGCCCGCCTCTAGATCTGCCACAGCCCGTCGGCGACGAGCGTCACGCGCTTCCCCGACTGGCGAACGCCGACGGCGTCTAGCGCGTCCGTTCCGATCATCACGTCGATGTGCGTCTTCGAGCGGTTGACGCCGTGGCGCGCGCGGCCGATCGGCACGGTGCGCGTCTTCGCGAAGCCCGAGCCGAAGGCCATGTGCGCGGCCGCGTTCTCGTCCAGGAGCCCGTTGTAGTAGATGCGGCCCGTCTGCCCGATGCGCGAGGAGGAGTCGACGAGCGCGATCTCGCCAAGGCGGTCGGCGTTCGGGATCGCCGCGAGGTAGCGGGCGAGCCAGTCGCGATCGGCGTCGCGCTTCGCGGCCAGCCGGACGAGGCGGCCGCCGCGAAACTCGCCGGCGAGGTCCTCGATCACGCGCCCGCCGAAGCTCCGCGGGCGCGAGCACCGGAACGTGCCCTCGGTGGCGGAGGCGTCGGGCGAGATGAAGCACTCCTCGGTCGGGATGTTCATCGCGATCCTGCGGCCCCAGTGATCCTGCTCCCCGCCTCCGCGCCAGCACGAGTAAGGCGCGATTCGCACACGCAGATCGGTGCCGCGATCGCGGACGTGCACCTCGGCGAGGTCGAGCTTCGTCAGACGTGCGGCTCGTCTGCGAATGAGTGCCAGGTGCTCGGTCCAGCCGCGATGGCCGGGCGGATCGTCCGGGCCGAGGCGGCAGAACCAGAGGAGCTCCCGGGCGAGGCGCCGGATCGCCTTCGCCTCGTCGAGGCCGGGGAAGACCCGAGCAGCCCAGTCGGCGGTGGGCCAGGCGCAGATCGTCCCGCGCAGCCGTCCCTCGCGCCGGATCGCCGTCATCTCTCGGCCCGAGGCGAGGCGCTGGTTGTCCTCGGCGACGCGCTCGGGTGGCAGTCCCGCGAGCGCCTCGTGGTCGTGCTCCCCCATCAGCTGCACGACCGCGACGTCCTCGTGCCCGAGGGCGCGCATCCTGGCCTGCTGCCACGATGCTCGCCGGCCGAGCGACGAGTTCGGCGCGTACGTGATTCGCGCAGCCTTGACGCGCGCGTCCTCGTAGTCGACGTCGACCGCGGCGGCGCCTGCACGGTAGGCCGCTGCCGTGAGCGCGACGGCGAAGTCGCGGTGCGGCAGCCCGGCGCGCACGAGCAGCGTGTCTCCGCGGCGAAACGCCACGCCGCTCCGCACGACCAGCTCGGCGTACCGCTGCAGCTCAGGCTGGGTCATCGGCCCTCGCATCCCGGCGCAAGCTAACCGGTACGGTCCCGACGTGCCGAATCCGCTCGACTCGCTGAAGGCACTCGGAGACCAGCTTCGCGCGCAGATCGGCGAAGAGCTCGATCTCGACGTGCTCCGGCGGCAGGAGCCCGCGCGTCCGCTCGACGAACTGCTGCTGGAGCTCGACTCGCTCCCGGGCCTCGAATCGGTGAAGGAGCAGGTGCGTGCTCTCGTCGCGTTCCTGCGGGTGCAGGCGCGCCGCAAGGAGGCCGGCCTCTCGGAGGTGGCGACGACCCAGCACCTCGTCTTCCTCGGCAACCCGGGCACGGGGAAGACCACGGTTGCCCGGCTGCTCGCACAGATGTACCGGTCGATGGGCCTGCTCAAGCGAGGCCACCTGGTCGAGGTCGACCGCGCCGGGCTGGTCGGCCAGTACGTCGGGCTGACGGCGATCAAGACGGAGCGCGTGATCCGCCGCGCGATCGACGGTGTGCTGTTCGTCGACGAGGCCTACGCGCTCGCACGCGACGTCGATCGCCTCGACTTCGGCGACGAGGCGATCGAGACGCTCCTGAAGCGCATGGAGGACAACCGGCACAGGCTCGTCGTGATCGTCGCCGGATACCCGCGGCTCATGTATCGCTTCCTCGAGTCGAACCCGGGTCTACGCTCGCGTTTCTCGCGCGAGATCGATTTTCCCGACTACAAGACCGACGAGCTGGTCGAGATCTTCCGACGGTTCGCGGCCGAATCGGAGTACACGCTGGCCGACGGAGCCGAGGAGGCCCTGCGCGGGATCTTCGAGCGGGCCGAGCGCGACGACTCCTTCGGGAACGCCCGTTTCGCACGCACACTCTTCGAGCAGTCACTGAACGCGCAGGCGCTTCGCCTCGGAGAGGGAGAGAGTGAGGTCGATGCGCTGACGCCGGCGCAGCTGACGGAGCTCACGCCGGCCGATCTGCTCGCCGGCGCCCGCGCCCTCGGCGAAGAGCCGCCGTCGCAGGCTCAGTCGCGCGGCCCGTGGTTCGGCCGCCGCCGCGCGTGACCGCGCGCATCAACGTCTTCGACTACGAGCGGCTCGCCGAGGCGGCGCTCGAGCCCGGCCCGCACGGGTACTTCGCGGGCGGAGCGGGTGCCGAGTCGACGCTGCGGGACAACGTCGCAGCGTGGGGGCGCTGGACGCTTCGGCCGCGGATGCTCGTCGGCGTCGAGTCGTGCACGACGGCGACGACGGTTCTCGGCCAGCCCGTCTCGATGCCGCTGCTCGTCGCCCCGGTCGCGTTCCAACGGCTCGCCCATCCCGAGGGTGAGGTGGCGATGGCGCGGGCGGCCCGCGACGCAGGCACGATCATGTGCCTGTCGTCGCTGTCGACCTCGACGCCGAAGGAGGTCGCCGAGGTCGGCGGCCCGCGCTGGTTCCAGCTGTACGTCTTCCGCGACGAGGGCCTGACCCGCGAGCTGGTCACGCAGGCTCGCGAGGAAGGCTTCACTGCGCTCGCCCTGACCGTCGATGCCCCGGTTCGGGGCGTGCGCGAGCGGGACCTGCGTTCTGGGTTCGGCATCCCGCCGGGCACCCGGATCGCATCGCTCGGGCGCGGCGGGCTGACTCCGGGGGAGGTGTTCGACCTCATCTCGCCGGCGCTCACCTGGAGCGATCTCGCGCGGCTCGCGGCCGACGCGGCGTTGCCGGTGCTGGTCAAGGGCATCCTGACCGGGGAGGACGCGCGGCTCGCATGCGACCACGGGGCGGCGGGCGTCATCGTCTCGAACCACGGCGGCCGCCAACTGGACGGGGTCTCGGCCACCGCGGACGTGCTGGCCGAGGTCGTGGACGCCGTCGGTGGCCGCGTCGAGGTGCTCGTGGACGGGGGAATCCGTCGTGGCACGGATGTGGTGCGCGCGCTGGCGCTCGGCGCCGTGGCGGTGCTCGCCGGTCGCGCCCCGCTGTGGGGTCTCGCGGCCGACGGCGAGGCCGGCGCGCGCGACGTACTGCGGATCCTGCAGGGGGAGATTCTGAATGCCCTGCAGCTGATCGGCGCCACCTCGCCCGCCGACGTCCTGCTCGGACCGGGTGGTCCGCGCACTACCCTGACTCGCGTGAAGCGGGGCCTTGCACTTCTCGTCGTCGCCGCGGCCGCGCTGCTCGCGTTCGCGCACGACAGGCCGAGGGCCGACACGGCGAGCTGCGGGCTGCCTGCGACTCGACCGCTCTGGGTCGACTACGCCGGCCACAGCGCCCCGATCGTCCCCAAACCGGGGCTCGTCCTCGCGGTCTCGTCCGGGACCGTCATCCCGGCGCAGATGCGGGCGGCCGGTGCTGCGACCATCTTCTTCGACCTCCATCTGAACGACCGCGTCGGCACGACGTCGGCACCGGCCGACCCGGCGACGATCGCCGACAAGGCGAAGCGGCTGTTCGACTTCGCCGTCCAGGTGACCGGCTGCCCGACTCCGCTGATCGCCGAGAACGAGCTCTTCGGCGCCCAGACGCCGACTCCGTGGAGCACGACGAACGCGCAGTACCGCGCGAACGTGCTCGCGCTGCTGCAGCAGCTGAAGGCGCTCGGCGCGACGCCGGCGATCACGATCGCGAATCCGCCGTATACCGGCGGCGAGGCCGCGGACTGGTGGCGTCAGGCGGCCCAGGCCGCGATCCTGATCCGGCAGGTCTACTTCACCTCGCCCGGGCCGATCGGCCTGTCCAAGCTCGGGCCGGCGCGGGCCAGCCGTGCGATGCGCAAGGGCATGCGCGCGCTGGTCGCACGCTTCGGGGCGATCGGGATTCCTGCCGGGCGAGTCGCGCTCGAGTTGCAGTTCCAGTCGGCGCCCGGACAAGGCGGCCGGCAGGGGCTGAAGCCGAAATCGGCGTGGCTCGAGTTCGTCAAGCTCGAGGCACTGGCCGCGAAGCAGGTTGCCGCCGACACGCCGGTCGAAGGCATCTGGTCGTGGGGGTGGCCGAGCTTCTCCGTCGCGGGAGACGATCCCGACAAGGCCGCCGCTGCGTGCGTGTATCTCTGGGCGCGGAGCACGAAGCTCTGCGACGCACCGACGGTCGCCGGCGTGGCGTTCGACCAGTCGCTCACCGAAGGGCAGATCGCGCTTCCGCCGGGCATGCGTTGCACGCTCGGGACGGCAAGGATCGCGAAGGCTGATGTCGGACGGGCGGCGGCGCTGACCGGTGACCTCGGTTCGGCTGCGACCGCGATGCTCGAGCGCGTGGTGCTACGAGCCGACGAGCCCGTCGACCCCGCAACGGTGCTCGCGTCGGAACGCGCGATCGTTCGCGACCGGTTCGGCGGCAGTGTCCCGCGCTACCGCGCGGCGCTGACCGAGGCGCGCGTGACGCTCGGCGACGCTCGCGCGATCATCGCCGACCGGCTCGCCCGCGACCGCGTCCAGGAGCGGTTCCGGCCGAAGCCTGCGACCGCCCGGCAGGTGTCCGACTTCGTCTCGACCTACGCGTCCACCAATGTGCGCCTCGTCTCGGTCGACGCACCGGCACCGTGGCTCGACGGCGCCCGTCGAGGATTCGCGGTCGAGACGATCGCCCCCGCGCAGGTGTTCTCGCTACCACTCGGAGTGACGAGGTCGCTCGACACGCTCGACGGCCGCTTCGCAGTTCGTGCGCTCGGCCCGGCTCTGCCGGTGTACGCGCTGGCGCCTGCTCGCGCCCGAGACGTTGCCCGGGCCGTGCTCGGCCGCTTCGCGAAGGACGACGTCTACCAGCACTGGCTGCGAGCTCGGCAGACCGCGCTGCTCGGCGACGCGACCTGCGCACGGGACGATCTGCCCGCGGCCGGTGACGTCGACCTGACGTCGTGGGCGACCTTCCTCGCGGCCTGATGAGAGACTCGCACTCGTGACCGACACCTCGACGGCCGACTTCACGACGGCGATCTCCACGGCCTATGCCGTCGAAGGCCCGTCGGTCGACCTGGGCAGGGGCGTGCTCGGCGACACGCTCGACGCAGACGCAGTCGTTCTGTTGCCGATGGCGACGATGAACCGGCACGGGCTGATCGCCGGCGCGACCGGGACCGGTAAGACCCGGACGCTCCAGCTCATCTCCGAACAGCTGTCGGAAGCCGGTGTCGCGGTCTTCGCCGCGGACTACAAGGGCGATCTCTCGGGCCTGGCCTCACCCGGGGCAGCGGACGGCCCGGCACCGAAGCGGATGGCCGACCTCGGGCTTGCCTACGAGCCGACCGCGTACCCGGTCGAGTTCCTCTCGCTCGGAGGGATCGGCGACGGCATCCCGGTCCGCACGACGATCACCGACTTCGGGCCGCAGCTGCTCGGCAAGGTTCTCGGTGCGAACGACACCCAGGAGCAGGTGCTCGCGCTGCTCTTCCGCTTCGCGGACGAGCGCGGGCTCGCGCTCGTCGACCTGGCCGATCTGCGCGCGCTGCTGACGTATCTCGGCTCGCCGGACGGCAAGGCCGACCTCACCGGCATCGGCGGTGTCTCGTCGCAATCGATCGGCGTGCTCCTGCGCTCGCTCGTGCAGCTCGAGGACGGCGGGGGCAACGAGTTCTTCGGCGAGCCCATGTTCGAGATCGCAGACCTCCTGCGCACCGCGCCGGACGGCCGCGGTGTCATCTCGTGCCTCGAGCTCTCCGCGGTCCAGGACAAGCCCACGCTCTTCTCGACGGTGCTGATGTGGATGCTGGCGGAGTTGTTCCAGCAGTTGCCGGAGGTCGGCGACCAGCAGAAGCCGAAGCTCGTGTTCTTCTTCGACGAGGCGCACCTCCTGTTCGCGGACGCGACGAAATCGTTCCTCGACTCTGTCGAACGCACCGTTCGCATGATCCGGTCGAAGGGCGTCGGCGTGTTCTTCGTCACCCAGGCGCCGACCGACATCCCGGAGCAGGTGCTCGGCCAGCTCGGCGCACGAGTCCAGCACGCGCTCCGCGCCTTCACGCCTCAGGACGCGGACGCGCTGAAGAAGACCGTGCGCACCTATCCGACCTCGCAGTTCTACGACCTGCAGGAGCTCATCACGCAGGTCGGGACCGGCGAGGCGGTCGTCACCATCCTCTCCGAGAAGGGTGTGCCCACACCTGTCGTGCACACGCGTCTGCGAGCCCCGCGCTCGAGCATGACTGCCTCGAGTGGCGTCGCCGCCGCGGCGACGGCCTCTCCGCTTCAGGCGAAGTACGGGACGAGGCTCGAGAAGGACAGTGCAGCCGAGGAGCTTGCTCGCCGCGCGGAGGCGGCACCGCCGCCGGGGAAGGCAGCGGACGAGGCGACGACGGCGCCCGAGCCGAAGAAGGCGAAGCCCGCCGGGAACGCCACTCACGGACTTCCTCGGCTCGCGGCAGGGGAAGACGCTGCAGCGCGAGATCGTCCGCGGCGCGTTCAGCCTGCTCAAGAAGCGGATGTAGGCAGCCCGCTCAGAGCTCGGCGAGCGCGAGGTAGAGCTCGCGCGCCGACGCGACGGCGAGCGCGAGGTTCTCGACGTGCATGCGCTCGTTCGGCGCGTGGATGTTGCCGGACGGCGTGTCGAATCCGGAGACGACAGCCGGGATCTCGAGCCGTTCGAGCAACGCCATGATCGGCAACGATCCGCCGCTGCGGAGGAGGACCGGGCGGCGCCCCGTCGCCCTTTCGAACGCGGTCGCCGCCAGTTCGAGGACGCGCGAGCCTGCGGGTGTGGCACCAGGGTCGCACGACGCGACGACCTCGACCGAGAGCTCGGCCGACTCGGGCAGATCCCGGCGCAACAGCCGTTCGATGATCGGAACGACGCGCTCGACCGTCTGTCCCGGTGCGAGCCGCATCGAGAGATTGGCGCGCGCCGAGGAAGGCACGACCGTCTTCTGCTGCACGGGTGAGCCGCCCTCGATCCCGTTGATGTCCACGGACGGGAGCACCCAGGTCCGGAGATAGAACTCGTCGGCCGCGGCAGCATCCGCAGGGACGAGCGCCCTGGTCGGCGAGCACCGCCGCTCCGTCCGGCAGCACGCTCCAGCCACGAGCTTCGTCCTCGTCGACCGGGGCGGCGTCGACGAGCAACGCCTCGGGCACGCGGCCGTCTCGCTGGAGCACGTTCCCGAGCGCTGCGACGAGTACGTGCAGCGCGTTGAGCGCCGCGCCGCCGTATACGCCCGAGTGAAGGTCGCGCCTGCCGGCACGAACTTCGAGATGGAGATAGAGCGTGCCGCGGGCGCCGATCGTGAAGACGGGCGTCCCGTCGCCGAGCAGCGCCGTGTCGAAGATCACGCACGCGTCCGCCTCGCCCGCGTGCTGATCGAGGAACTCGACGATCGACGTGCCGCCGACTTCCTCTTCGCCGTCGCAGCAGAAGCGGACGTTGACGGGCAGGCTCCCTTCGCCCGCGAGGTCGAGCGCGGCGCGCAGGAGCGCCCAGAGCTGGCCCTTGTCGTCCGCCACTCCCCGCGCGTAGAGCCAGCCGTCCCGGATCTCGGGTGAGAAGGGATCGCTCTCCCAGAGCTCGAGGGGCGCCGCAGGCTGCACGTCGAAGTGGCCGTAGCAGAGGATCACGGGCGCCGAGTCCGCGGCGCGGCTCGCGGGGATCAGCGCGTCCACGAGCGGACGCTCGGCGTGCTCCAGCACGGTCGCCTCGCCGCCTCCGCTCCGCACGAGCTGAACGAGCCAGTCCGCGGCAGCGCGCAGGTCCTCGATCCTCGCCGGGTCGGCACTGACGCTCGGAATTCGCAGGAACTCGAACAGTTCGGCCAGTGCGTCTGGTGCAAGTGGACCACCGTGCATGGCGGTGATCTTGCCTGACCCTGCCGAGCACAAGACGCACCGTTCCGCAAGGCCGATGTGAACGTTCGAGCATTTTGCCCTCGGTTGCTCGCGCTGCGGGCATACTGGACGGCCCCCCGGCCGTGTTTCCGCAGTCAGCGAAAGGACGCAACGTATGAGCAAGCTCTTGAAGGCCTCGATCGTTCATCGGCCTGCTGGCCCTCGTCGCCGTGGCGGTTGCCCTCGGCGCGAGAAGCCATAAGTCCGCGAGCGACACGCTCGTGTTCGCCTCGTCGGCCGATCCCGTCGCCCTCGACGGTGCGTTGATCTCGGACGGCGAGTCGGGCCGCGTCATCATCCAGATCTACGAGGGCCTGGTGGGCCTGAAGCCGGGATCGACGACCGTGGTGCCGAAGCTCGCCACGAGCTGGAAGTCGTCGCCGAACGGCCTGTCGTGGACCTTCACGCTGCGCAAGAACGTGAAGTTCAGCGACGGAACGCCGCTCGACGCGGCGGCGGTCTGCTCGAACTTCAACCGCTGGTACAACTTCACCGGTTCGTTCCAGAACCCCAGCGCCACGTATTACTGGCAGACCGTTTTCGGCGGCTTCAAGACCTATGACCCGAAGTCGGGCGCGCCGAAGGGCAGTCTCTTCAAGAGCTGCAAGGCGAGCGGCACATCGACGGCGACGATCAACCTGACCGCGCCGTCGTCAGCGTTCCTCGCCTCGCTGGCCTTGCCGTCGTTCACGATGGAGAGCCCGACCGCGATGGCCAAGTACGGCGCCAACGAGGGCACCGTCGACGCGGACGGCGTCTTCCATCCGACCGGCACCTACGCGACCCAGCACCCGACGGGAACCGGTGCGTACATGCTGTCGTCCTGGACTCGGGGCGACAAACTCGTCCTCGTCAAGAACCCGAAGTACTGGGGCACGCCGGCGAAGATCGGCACGCTGATCTTCAGGCCGATCGCCGACAACGCCGCGCGCCTGCAGGCGCTCCAGAACGGTGAGATCCAGGGCTACGACCTCGTCGAGCCCCAGGACATCCCGACGATCAAGAGTGACAGCACTCTCCAGTTGCTTTCCCGCCCGGCGTTCAACGTCGGCATCGTCGGTATGAACCAGTCCATCAAGCCGATGAACAACCTCGCCGTGCGGCAGGCAGTTGCGTACGGTCTCGACCGCCAGAGCGTGGTCAAGGCGTTCTACGCGGGACGCGGGGTCGTTGCGAAGGAGTTCCAGCCGCCGAGCCTCTTCGGCTACTCGAACACCGTGACGCAGTACTCGTACAACCCTGCGAAGTCGCGGGCGATCCTCAAGGCAGCGGGCTTCAAGCTGCCGGTCACGATCAACTTCTGGTATCCGACGAGCGTCTCGCGCCCGTACATGCCGGATCCCGCGAAGAACTTCCAGGCGTTCTCGGCGAGCCTCACCAAGGCCGGCTTCAAGATCGTGCCGCACGCGGCGCCGTGGAGCCCGGATTACCTTGGATCCGTTCAGGGTGGCAAGGCGCAGGTCTACCTGTACGGGTGGACAGGCGACTACGGCGACCCGGACGACTTCGCCGGCGTGTTCTTCAGGACGCCGCAGAAGCAGTGGGGCTTCAACAACCCCGCGATCTTCAACATCCTCACGAAGGCGCGCGATGAGTCGAATCTGTCCAAGCGCATCGCGCTCTACAAGCAGGCGCAGAACATGCTGATGAAGTTCCTGCCTGGCGTTCCGTACGTTCACACGAGCCCGGCGCTCGCGTTCGACAAGAACGTGCACGGCTACGTGCCGAGCCCGGTCGACATTCAGTACTTCTCGAGCGTGTCGATCGGCTAGTCGGTCATTGCGTTTCTGTGGGGCCGGCGCCCGCCGGCCCCACAGAATGCAAGCGGCAGGCTGAAAGGAACACATGCTTCGGTTCGTCGTCCGCCGACTTCTGTTGCTCATCCCGATCCTGCTCGGGCTCTCGATCCTCGTCTTCGTCTGGATCAGGGCGCTACCGGGCAGCCCCGCGCAGGCGTTGCTGGGTGAGCGGGCGACACCGGAGACCATCCGGCAGATCAACCATCAATACGGGCTCGACCAGCCGATCTACGTGCAGTACTGGCGTTATCTCGAGCAGACCGCCCAACTTCATCTCGGCACCTCGATCACGACCCGGGAGACCGTGCTGACCGAGATCGGCCAGCGGTTCCCCGCCACCATCCAACTGGCACTCGCGGCGGCGATCTTCGCGATCTCGATCGGCGTACCCTCGGCTTCTTCGCGGCGAAGGCGCACGGCGGACTGTTCGACCACGTGTCGCTCGGGATCTCGCTGCTCGGGATCTCGATCCCGATCTTCTTCCTGGCGCTGATCCTCAAGGAGATCTTTGCGGTTCAACTCGGCTGGCTCCCGACCGTCGGCCAGATCTCCGTCCTGATCAACATCCCGCACCCGACGAACTTCTATCTCCTCGACGCGTTACTCGCGCGGAACATGGCCGCCTTCTGGGACGTCACGCAGCACCTCATCCTGCCTGCGATCGCGCTGGGCTCGATCCCGCTTGCGATCATCACCCGGGTGACGCGGGCCGCCGTTCTCGATGTCCAGAACGAGGACTACGTCCGCACCGCGCGGGCGAAGGGACTCGCGCCGAGGATCGTCGATTTCCGGCACGTCATGCGCAACGCTCTTCTGCCGGTCTCGACGATCGTCGGCCTGCAGGTCGGGCTGCTCCTCTCGGGTGCGATCCTCACCGAGACCGTGTTCTCGTACCCGGGGATCGGCTCCTGGTTGCAGCAGGGGATCGCCGCGCGCAACTACCCCGTCATCCAGGGGGGCATCCTCTTCGTCGCGGTCGTCGTCGTCTTCATCAACCTGCTCGTCGACATCTCGTACGGCTTCATCAACCCGCGAATCCGGCTCGGCGGGCAATAGACATGTCGATTGCCGAAATCGAAGTCGCAGAGATCACCGTCGAGGGCCACGACACCGGCGGCCTGTGGTCGGAGGCGTTCCGTCGGCTGCGCCGGAACCCCAGCGCGATCGTCGGGTTCGTCCTCGTCGGCCTCTTCGTGTTCGTCGCGATCTTCGCTCCGCTGCTCGCACCGCACAACCCGCGAGAGCAGGACCTCCAGGCGATCTTCAACGGATGCTGCCCAGGCCCGTCGCGCGCCCACCTGCTCGGCGTCGACGACCTGGGCCGCGACGAGTTTTCACGCATTCTCTACGGCGCGCGGCTGTCGCTCCTGATCGGCATCGTGGCGGTGAGTGTCGGCCTGTCGGTCGGGATCGTGCTCGGTGCGATCTCCGGGTTCTTCGGCGGTTGGGTCGACAACCTCCTGATGCGGCTCTGCGACATCATGCTTGCGATTCCCGGCTTCCTGATGGCGATCGGCATCGTTGCCTTGCTCGGCCCTGGCCTGTTCCAGGTGATGATTGCGATCGGCATCGTCAACATCCCGATTTTCACGCGCCTGCTGCGGGGCTCCGTGCTCGCACAGCGGGAGAACGATTTCGTGCTGGCGGCGCGAGCGGTTGGCGTGCGCCGGCGCAAGATCCTCGTCTCGCATGTGCTGCCGAACTCGATCTCCGTCGTCATCGTCGCGGGGACACTGGCGCTCGCGACGGCGATCATCGACGCTGCGGGTCTCGGCTTCCTCGGTCTTGGGCCGCAGGATCCGGCAACGCCGGAGTGGGGCACGATGCTGACCTCGACGACTCGCTACCTGCAGACCGCGCCGATGCTGGCGATGTACCCAGGCATCGCGATCGTGCTCTCCGTGCTCGGTTTCAACCTGATCGGCGACGGGCTGCGCGAGGCGCTCGACCCGAAGCTCCGGGGGCGCGCATGACAATACGGGAGCCGCTGCTCGTCGTCGAAGACCTGGAGGTCCGGTTCTGGACGAGCCGCGGCATCGTCCACGCCGTCAACGGGGTCTCGTTCGACATCGCACCGGGCGAGACGCTCGGGATCGTCGGCGAGTCTGGCTGCGGCAAGAGCGTCACGTCGCTGGCCATGCTCGGCATCCTCCCGCGCGCGGGCCGCGTGACGGCAGGTAGCGCGCGCTTCGACGGGAACGAGCTGACGAGCATGAGCGACTCGGAGCTGCGCTCGATCCGAGGCAGGCAGATCGCGATGATCTTCCAGGACCCGATGACGAGCTTGAACCCGGTCCTGACGATCGGCCGCCAGCTCCGGGAACCGCTCGAGACCCATCTCGGGATGAACAAGAAGGAAGCGCTGGCGCGGGCTGCTGAGCTGCTCGACCAGGTCGGGATCCCCAACGCCCGGGCTCGGCTGAGGGACTATCCGCACCAGTTCTCGGGCGGGATGCGGCAACGGGCGATGATCGCAATGGCCCTCGCGTGCGAGCCAAAGCTGCTGATTGCCGACGAGCCGACCACAGCGCTCGACGTCACGATCCAGGCGCAGATCCTCGACTTGTTGCGCGCGCTCGTCTCGGAGCGCGATTCGGCCCTGATCATGATCACGCACGACCTGGGCGTGGTTGCCGGCATCTGTGAGCGCGTCGAGGTGATGTATGCGGGCACGTTCGTCGAGAGCGGGCCTGCCGAGCAGATCTTCGGGACGCCGAGGCACCCGTACACGCTCGGCTTGCTGGAGAGCGTCCCGCGGCTCGATGTGCGGCGGTCGGTTGCGCTGAACCCGATCCCGGGGACGCCGCGCAACATGCTCTCGCCACCGACTTCGTGTCCGTTTGCGCCGCGCTGCCGGTACCGGGAGGACCGCTGCGACAAGGAGCTGCCGCTGCTCGAGGAGCTCGAGCCCGGGCACGCGGCCGCGTGTTTCTATCCGGCGGACGCCGACACGTGGGAGCGCAGCCGGATGGAGGGAGCGGCGTGAGCACGAACGGTGCGACCCCGCTCGTCGAGATCGACGATCTCCGCGTCTGGTTCCGGCTGACGAGCGGGATCCTCCTCGACCGGCACGCCGGTGACGTGAAGGCCGTAGACGGTGTCTCGTTCTCGATCGGACGGGGCGAGACGGTCGGTCTGGTCGGCGAGTCCGGGTGCGGGAAGTCGACCCTCGGGCGCGCGATCCTCCGGCTCTACAAGCCGACCGGCGGACGGATCGTCTTCGACGGGCAGGACATCACCTCCGCGTCGGAGAGCGACCTTCATCCATTGCGCCGGAGGATGCAGATGGTCTTCCAGGATCCGTACGCGTCGCTGAACCCGAGGCACTCGGTCGGGCGCATCGTCGGTGAGCCGCTGCGGACACACGGTGGCGGCTCACGGAAGCTCGTCAGCGCAGAGGTTACGCGGCTGCTCGACGTAGTGGGGCTCCCGGCAGACGCGGCCAACCGGTATCCACACGAGTTCTCGGGCGGGCAGAGACAGCGGATCGGGCTCGCCAGGGCGTTGGCCGTGAACCCGGACTTCGTCGTGTGCGACGAGCCCGTCTCGGCGCTCGACGTTTCGATTCAGGCGCAGATCGTCAACCTGCTCGAGGACCTCCAGCGGGAGTTCAACCTGACGTACCTGTTCATCGCGCACGACCTTGCCGTCGTCCGTCACATCTCGACGCGGATCGTGGTCATGTACCTCGGGAAGATCGTCGAGATCGCCCCGGCGGACGACCTGTACGAGAACCCTCTCCATCCGTACACGATCACGCTCCTCTCGGCGATCCCGATTCCTGACCCGGTGGTCGAGCGGAACCGGCAGCCGATCCGGGTCAGCGGCGATCTCCCGAGCCCCGCCAATCCTCCGCAGGCGTGTCGCTTCCACACGCGGTGCCCGTTCGTCCAGGAGACGCGGTGTGCCGACGAGGAGCCTGCGCTTCGCCAGGTCGGCGGCCATCTGGTTGCCTGTCACTTCGCAGAGGACGTGAAGGCGGGCAGGATCCGGCCGCGGCAGGCGGTTGCAGAAGCCGTCTGAGACTGGATCGATCGGCCCGCCGCGCTCTGGGAGCGGCGACGGGCCGATGTGTCGCCGGGGAGAGGCCGCTCGGGAACTCTGTGCGACCGGCTCATCGCGTTCATCCCCCGGACGGGGGGATCGAGCGTGCGACGATCCTGTCGTGCGTCCCGTGTCGCTTTGCGTGGCCGCCGTCGCTCTGGCCGGTTGCGGCGGCATGGCCTCCCGACCTCCCGCGACCGTGGAGAGCGATCGGCAGTGGCGCAGCAACGCGTCGATCATCGTGCGTCAGCTGCAGAATGAGATTGCTTCGACGCAGCTTGCGGGGGACACTGCGCGAGGTGCACGTGCCGCCTTGCACGACGACTCGCTGCTCTACGGGCTCCTCGTCTCCTACAGCGACTTCGGCGGCTGCCGCTCGACGGTCGCCGCCGCCGGTCAGGCCGGGCGCTCGCAGGTCGCCGTCGCTCGACTGCTCGCGGCGTCCTGCAAGCGGCTCGAGCGCGCATCGACGCTCTTCACCGAGGCCGTAACGCGCGACGACGGCGCCGGCCTCCTGGCGGCGGGCGCCGAGTCTCGCCGGGCGCTGCCGCTGCTCGTCCGCGCCGCTGCAGCGTTGAGGTCGACGCCGGAGGGCTCGTGACGGCGTGGCGCATCGCAGGGCGGTACTTCGAGTCGTGCAACTGCGACGCGATCTGCCCGTGCCGCCGGATCGACGGCGTGCCGGGCGGTCGCTCGACCTACGGCGAGTGTCTCGGGGTTCTCACCTGGGAGATCGACGAGGGCCACTCCGGCCCGTGCTCGCTCGACGGGCTGAAGGTCGCGCTCGCCACGCGGTACCACGACGACGAGCCGGGCTCGCCGTGGAGCCATGTCGTCTATGTTGATCAGGACGCCGACGAGGCACAGCGCGCGGCTCTCGTCGACATCTACACCGGCCGGTCGGGCGGAGACGTACTCCAGCATTTCCCGTGGGCCTGGAAGGAGAGCAATCTCCTCGGAGTCCGCAGCGTCGAGATCGACGTCTCGCACGAGCCACGACGGCAGTGGCTCCGTATTCGCGACTACGTGACGGTCTCGATCCGCAGCGAGTGGACCGGTGCCGAGGTCGTCACCTGCGTCATCCCGGGGCACGGCGAGCACGGCGAGGAGCTGATCGCCGCCGAGCTGCTGGTCGAAGACGAGCTCCTCCGGTTCTCGTACGCCGGCAACTGCGGCTACGCGGCTCGGTTCGACTACGCCGGTTAGCCGGCTGTTAGCGCCAAGGCGCACCCTCACGCCGAACGCGGTCTGCCTGACGTGGATGCGTGCTGTTGAGGGCCGCGGTGGGGGGACCGCGTGCCCTCAACACTTCTCAACGGAGCGCCGCGCGCGTGAACACGCGCACCGACACGGCCGTCAGCGCGATTGCGAACACCGCGACGACTGCGAGGCTCGATGCGGCCATCGCCGTCACGTTGCCGGAGTGCCAGATGCCGCGCAGGCCCGAACTGTCGTCGAGGAGCCCGAAGCGAATGAGCGCGAGTGCGTGGGTCAAGGGGAGGAAGCGCGCGACCCACGTCAGGAACCCCGGCAACGCACCGATCGGGAAGAGTGAGCCTGCGAGGAACCACGGAACGATCGCGATCGCCGGCAGGCGCGCGATGTACTCCTCGGCCCGCGGAACGCGGCTCGCGAGCGTCTCCGCGACGCCCGCCATGCCGGCTGCGAAGAGCGTGGCCGCCGCGACGAACCACATGAGCCCCGTTGCGGTGACGTGGAACTCGATGCCTCTCGCGACGGAGCAGCCGATCAGGACGGCGACCTGGAGTGCCGTCACGGCGAGAGCGACGACGAGGTTCGCAAGTACCAGCAGCGCCCGGGGGACGGGGGCGGCCAGGAGCTCGCGTTGAGCGCCCGTCTCGCGGTCGACGATCACGCTGAGCCCGGAGAACATCGTGTTCAGCGGGATCAGCAGGCCGATCGTGCCCGTGGCGACGAACGACTCGTACGCGTCGCCGGTGTGCAAGGCGCTCTTGAGCGCGGGCGCGATCACGAGCGCGAACAGAATGGGCGTCAACAGCGGCACGAGCAGCTCGCGCGGTGTTCTCGTCGTCAACAGGAACCGGCGGCGGGCAAGTGTCGCGAGCGGTGGCAGAGCGTATCCAGCAGTCATGTCTTCTCCTCTTGTCGGTCAGGCGGCGTCGGCCAGAGCGCCGCCGGTCAGGCGCAGATAGACGTCGTCGAGGGTCGGGCGTCGCGTGCTGATCGAGCTTGCGACGAGGCCGAGTCGGTCGATCGCGGCGAGCGTCTCCGCAGGTGTTCTGTCGTGCAGGGGCAGCGTCAAGGTCGAACCGACGGCGTAACCCCCGTCGCCGACGGCTCCGTGTGCTTCCAGTGAGGCCAACGCCAGCGCGGCGCTTCCGTCGACCCGAAGCTCGACGATCTCGCGGCCCAGCCCGGCGAGCAGCGCCGACGGCGTCGCGAGCGCGACGATCGTGCCGTCATGAATCACGGCGAGCCGGTCGCAGAGACGTTCGGCCTCCTCGAGGTAGTGGGTCGTCAGCACGATCGTCACGTCGTGCTCGCGAAGACTCGCAAGTACGTCGAGCAACTCGACGCGGATCCGCGGGTCGAGACCCACCGTCGGCTCGTCGAGGAACAGCACGCGCGGGCTCGAGACGAGCGCCCGGGCAATCTCGAGCCGGCGTCGTTCGCCGCCGCTGTAGCCGTCGACAGGCCGGTCGACGAGCTCGGCCAGCCCGAGTGTGTCCACGAGCTCGTCGATGCGGCGGCGAGCGGTGGCAGGCTCGACCCCCCACAGGCGGGCATGTAGATCGAGATTGAGGCGCCCACTGAGCGAGCGGTCGACGACGGCTTCCTGGAAGACCACGCTCGAGACTCGTCTCGCCGCAATCGCCTCCGAGACGATGTCGAAGCCGTCCAGCCGGGCGGTGCCGACCGTCGGGCGAATCGTCGTCGTCAGCATCCCGATCGTCGTCGACTTGCCCGCGCCGTTCGGGCCGAGCAGGCCGAACACTTCGCCGCGGCGGACCTCGAAGGTCAGCGGCTTCACCGCCTCGACTCCACCGGCGTACGTCTTGCCGAGGCCCAGGACCTCGACGTCGTTTTCTGGCATCTCGCCACTCCTCTCCGGCGGTGCTCGTCACATCCGCCGTCTCTCGTTCGTCAAACCACTGACGCACGGGAACGGGAGGATGTGACCGGGATGGACAACGAGCAGCTGGCGGAGGAGTTCGAACGACATCGAGCGCACCTGCGCGCGGTCGCCTACCGCATGCTCGGGTCGGTCAGCGAGGCCGAGGATGCCGTGCAGGAGGCGTGGCTGCGGCTCAGCCGCTCGAACACGGAGGCCGTTGCGAACCTCGGGGGCTGGCTGACCACGGTCGTCTCACGTGTCGCTCTCGACGCGCTTCGCGCGAGGCGAAGCCGACGCGAGGACTATGTCGGCAGCTGGCTGCCCGAGCCCCTGCTCGACGCAGACGAGAGCACGAATCCCGAGCACGAGGCTCTCCTGGCCGACTCGGTCGGCCTCGCGCTGCTCGTCGTCCTCGACACGCTGACGCCCGCCGAGCGACTGGCGTTCGTCCTGCACGACATGTTCGGCGTCTCGTTCGACGAGATCGGCCCGATCGTCGATCGCTCCCCGGCCGCGGCTCGACAGCTCGCGAGTCGAGCACGGCGGCGCGTGCGCGGAGCGGCACCCGACCCGGAGCCCGATCTCGAACGGCAGCGCGAGGTCGTCGATGCGTTCCTCGCCGCCGCCCGTGCGGGCGACTTCGAGGCGCTCGTCGCGGTGCTCGACCCGGACGTCGTGTTCCGGATCGACACCGGGGGTATCGCTCCTCGCGCGCGCCCGCCCGTCGTCGGCGCCGAGGCAGTGGCGCGCCAGGTCCTGGCCAGAGGCGCACCGCTCGCACCGCTTGCACGCCCGGCGATCGTCAACGGCGCAGCCGGCGCCGTGGTCGCTCCGCACGGCAAGCCGATCGCCGTCGTCGGCTTCACCGTGTCCGGCGGCCGCATCGTCGAGATCGACGTGATCGCCGACCCCGCCAAGCTAGGAGGGTGACATCGGTCGGTCCCCCACCGTACGCTCTGACGGTGAGCCTGTGTCCACGCTGCGGCGAGTCGAACCTGGACGGCGCACGTTTCTGCAGCGCGTGCGGCGCTTCCTTGGAGGCGTCGAGAGACCGGGAGACGCGCAAGACCGTCACCATCCTGTTCGCCGACGTGACGGGATCGACTGCGCTCGGCGAACGCGTCGACCCCGAGTCGTTCCGGCGGGTGATGGCGCGCTACTTCGACGTGGCCAGAACGTGCCTCGAGCGTCACGGCGGCACGGTGGAGAAGTTCATCGGCGACGCGGTCATGGCCGTGTTCGGTGTTCCGGCGACGCACGAGGACGACGCGCTGCGCGCATTGCGTGCCGCCGTCGACCTGCGCGAGTCGCTGGCCGTCCTCAACGAGGAGCTCGAACGCGATTACGGCGTTTCGCTGCAGCTGCGGACCGGCGTGAACACGGGTGAGGTCGTCACGGGCACCGAGGAGCGCCTTGCGACGGGCGACGCAGTCAATGTCGCGGCGCGGCTCGAGCAGGCCGCGCGGCCCGGCGAGATCCTGATCGGCGAGCAGACACTCCGCCTGGCCCGAGGGGCGATCGAGGCCGAGCCCTGTTCGCCGCTCGAGCTGAAAGGGAAGGCGGAGCCGCTCACCGCCCACCGGCTGCTTCGGGTCGTCCCCGGTGCGCCTGCGTTCGAGCGGCGTTTCGACGCGCCGCTCGTCGGCCGCCGCCGAGAGCTCACGCTGCTGCGTTCGGAGTTCGAGTCGGCCGTGTCCGACCGTCGCTGCCGCGTGGTCACGGTGTTCGGGCCGCCGGGCATCGGCAAGTCACGGCTCGCCCGGGAGCTCGAGGCGATGCTCGAGCGCGACGCGCTCGTCCTGACAGGGCGCTGTCTCTCCTACGGGGACGGCATCACCTACTGGCCTCTCGTCGAGATCTTCAGGCACGCGGGCGCCGAGGACGAGCTCGCGCAGGCGCTCTCGGCAGGGGCGCCGGAGGAGATCTTCTGGTCGGTGCGGAAGGCGCTCGAGCATCGCGCGCGCGAACGCCCGCTCGCAGTCGTCGTCGAAGACATCCACTGGGCCGAGCCGACGCTCCTCGATCTCCTCCAGCACCTGGTCGACTGGACGCGCGACGCGCCGATCTTCCTCCTCTGCCTCGCACGGCCCGAGCTGCTCGACGAGCGGCCGGCGTGGGGTGGCCGCCAGGTGAGGCTCGAGCCGCTGTCCGCGGCACAGTCCGACGAGTTGATCGAAGAGCTGCTGGGCGGCGCGAGCCTCGACGACCGGGGGCGGAAGCGGATCCGGGAGGCGGCCGACGGAAACCCACTGTTCGTCGAGCAGCTGCTGGCACTCGTGGCCGAGGGCGGCGACCCCGCCAATGTGCCCCCGACGATTCAGGCGCTGCTCGCGGCGCGTCTCGATGCGCTGCCCGACGAGGAGCGCGCCCTGCTCGAGCGCGCCTCCGTCGTCGGGCTCGAGTTCGAGTGGGAGGCGTTGACCGCATTGTCGCCGGATCGAAGCCGGCCGCCCGGTGCGCAGCTCGCAGCGCTCGTTCGCAAGGAGTTGTTTCGCCCGCATGAGGCGACCGCCGACCTGTTCCGGTTTCGCCACATACTGATCCGCGACGCCGCCTACGAGCGGCTCCCGAAGGAGCTCCGCGTCGAGCTGCACGAACGCTTCGCCGATTGGGTCGAGAATCGAAGCGACGAGCTCGAGGAGATCGTCGGCTACCACGTGGAACAGGCGTATCGCTGGCTCGTCGAGCTGGGACCGATATCAGACCGCGGGGTGGCGCTGGCGGGGCGTGCCGCGGACCACCTCATCGCGTCCGGAGCACGGGCGAACGCGCGCGGAGACGCCCGGGCTGCCGCCAACCTGTTCGACCGCGCCGCGGCCCTGCTGCCTGCGGACGATCCTCGCCGGGTCCGTCTCCTGCCCACGCTGGGGCGGGCACTGAGGGACTCGGCCCAGATGGAGCGCGTCGAGTCCGTCCTCGCCGAGGCGGTCGAGCGGGGGCGGGCGGCGGGAGAGCCGGTCCTGGTCGCCGACGCGAACCTCGCGCTCACAGACCTGCGCTTTCAGCGCGCCACATTGGATCGCGAAGAGGTCGTGCGCCACGTCGAGAGCGCGATCCGCGTCTTTGAAGAGAGCCGCGACGAAGCGGGCCTGGCCCGGGCGCTGAGCTTCGCCGGCAAGCTGCGCTTCTGGGCCGGTCAGGCGGCCGCCGCAATCGACGATCTGGAACGCGCAGCCGAGCATGCACGCAACGCGGGCGACCGGGCTCAGGAGGCCGAGAGCCTCGAATACGAATGCCGGGCGCACGTCTTCGGTCCGACTCCGGCCGCCGACGGGCTGGCGCGGATGGAGGAGATTCGCGCGCGAGCGGACGGGAACGGCCGGCTCCAGGTCAGTCTGCTCGAGAACCGCGCGCGGCTTCTGGCGATGCAGGAGCAGTTCGAGTTGGCGCGCGAGGTCATCGCACAGGCGGGCGCTCTGGCCGTCGACCACGGTCTCGACGTCCTGCAGGCCCGCGCGGCCAGCTCTGCCGGCTACGTCGAGTTGCTCGCGGGTGACGCCCGCGCCGCCGAAGAGCTGTCGCGCGCCGCCTGCGAGCTGCTCGAGGCGGCGGGAGAGCTGGGCTACCTCGCCAGCGCGACGCCGCTTCTGATCGAGTCCCTCCTCGGTCAGGGGCGCGACGAGGAGGCGTGGCGGCTGACGGAGCGCTGGCGGCCGGAGCGGCTCACCGTGCCGGAGGACGTCGATGCTCAGGTCGGCTGGCGGCTCGTCCGGGCGAGGCTGCTCGCTCGACGAGGCGACGGCGAAGAGGCGGAGGATCTCGCCGGCGAGGCGATGGCTCTCGTCGCGCCGACCGACTATCTCGATCTCCGTGCGTTGGCGCTGGCCGATCTCGCGGCCGTCGTTCGCTCTGCCGGTCGACCGGACGAGGCCGACGCCGGGATCCGTGCGGCGATCGCCCTTTATGAGCAGAAGGGGAACGTCGCCGCGGCCGGCAGGCTCCGCGGCCTCGCGTCGGGACGGTCGCTCGAGGACTGAGCTGCTCGGCGTTGCCGGGGGTCGCTCGGCAGCAACGCACCTCCTGCCAAGATCCGGGACGAATGTCACAAGTCCCTGCTGAGGCCCGGACGCCGCCGTTTTCCGGACGGACGGCGTGGGCGCGAAATGTCCAGACGCCGCTGCGGAAGTTTCTGCGCACGGAGACGGGCGGCGCGGTGGTCTTGCTGGGCGCGGCGGTCGCCGCGCTGGTCTGGGTGAACGTCGACGGGTCGTCGTACGACTCGCTGTGGGGGACGACGCTGTCGATCAGGATCGGCGGGACCGGCGTGTCGCTCGACCTGCGCGAGTGGGTGAACAGCGGCTTGATGACGTTCTTCTTCTTCGTCCTCGGGCTCGAGGCGCGGCGGGAGTTCGATCTCGGCGAGCTGCGCGAGCGACGACGATTCGCTCTGCCCCTGCTCGCCGGGATCGGCGGTATGGCAGTGGCCGTCGCCATCTATCTGCTCTTCAACGCCGGCCGCTCATCCGCGCACGGCTGGGGTGTCACGATGTCGACCGACACCGCCTTCGCACTCGGCCTGCTCGCGCTCGTCGGCCCGCGCTTTCCCGATCGTCTCCGCGCGTTCATGCTCACGGTCGTCGTCGTCGACGACATCCTCTCGCTCGTCGTCATCGCCCTCGTCTACACGAACGAGGTCAAGGTTTCCGCACTGCTCGTGGCCCTCGGGCTGTTCGGCGTCGTCCTCGTCGTGAGGGCGCTCCGGATCGGGGTCGGCCTCGTCTACTTCGCGCTCGGGGCGGCGATCTGGGTCGCGCTCCTCGAGTCCGGCGTCGATCCGATCGTCGTCGGGCTCGCGATGGGCCTCCTCGCCTACGCCTACCCGGTCGCGCGATCCGATCTCGAACGTGCGACGGAGCGCTTCCGCGAATTCCGCGAGCAGCCGACCCCCGAGCTGGCCCGTTCCGTCGGGATCGGGCTCAGGTCCGCGGTTTCGCCGAACGAGCGACTGCAGCTGCTCTACCACCCGTGGACGAGCTATCTGATCGTCCCCCTGTTCGCACTCGCGAACGCCGGGATCGCGATCGACGGCGCCTTCCTCAAGCGAGCCTTCACCTCGCCGATCACGCTCGGGATCGTTGTCGGCTATGTCATCGGCAAGCCCGTGGGCATCGTGGGAAGCGCGTGGCTGCTGACGCGGCTGAGCCGCGGGCGGCTCCGGCCTCCCGTCGGTTGGGCGGCCGTGGCCGGCGGCGGCACGATCGCCGGCATTGGCTTCACCGTCGCTCTGCTCGTCGCGACGCTGGCGTTCACGGGCCCACAGCTCGATGAGGCGAAGCTCGGCATCTTGAGCGCCGCACTCGGCGCATCGCTTCTCACGTGGCTGCTGTTCCGTGCGACGGCGCTGCTTCCGCGCAACCTCCGGATTCGCGCGCTGCTCGGCACCGCCGAGCCGCTCGTCGATCTCTACGTCGACGTCGACCCGGAGCGCGACCACATTCGTGGTCCGGCGCGCGACGCGCCGGTTACGGTGGTCGAGTACGGCGACTTCGAGTGCCCGTACTGCGGGCAGGCAGAGCCGGTCGTGCGCGAGCTCCTGCGTGACTTCGGCGACGTCCGCTACGTCTGGCGGCACCTGCCGCTCAACGACGTCCACCCGAACACCCAGCTCGCTGCAGAGGCGTCGGAAGCGGCGGCCGATCAGGGAGCCTTCTGGGAGATGCACGACCTGCTCTTCGAGCATCAGGACGCGCTCCGACCGAATGATCTGATCAGCTACGCCGAGCAGCTGGGGCTCGACGTCGAGCGCTTCACGAACGATCTGCGGGAGCACTCCGGCGCCGCACGTGTGGCCGAGGATGTGGACAGCGCCGACTTGGGCGGCGTCTCCGGTACGCCCACGTTCTTCATCAACGGCCGACGCCACTACGGCGCATACGACATCGGCACCCTGTCGGCGTCAGTACGCGCAGCCGGAGCGCGCGCGACCCTGACGACCAGGACCAGCGGCTGAGTGCTCAGCGTGGTGTAGCGAGGCCGACCGGGGGGCACGTGTTGGACATGGACGCCTCGACGATCAAGACGATGCTGATGCAGCACTTCGAAAACGCCGGCAGTGACCCCGACCTGGCGCACGCGATGTACCACGACGATGCCGTGCTCGAGTTCCCGCAGTCCGGTGAGCGCTTCGTCGGAGTCGAGAACTTCCGCGAGTGGCGAAGCAGCTATCCGGCCTCCACCACCTTCGAGATCCACGAGGTCAGGGGCGGCGACGATCTGTGGGTTGCCGAGCTGACCGTCAGCTACGACCAGGGCCGTGCGAACTTCGGGGTCAGCATCATCGAGCTACGCGGCGACAGGATCGCGCGCGAGTCGATCTACGTGACCGAGGGCTGGGATCCACCGGAGTGGCGTGCCCGCTGGAGGTCGGCGCCGTAAGGGACGGAAGCCGAGAGTGTGCTGAGAAGATCTGAGGCACCACGCGCTGGAGCGGCCGCCTGGAACCGAGACGAAGAAGCGATGACCGGCCAGAGGACGGGGACGCGGGCTGGCTCTTCAGCTCCGCAGGTATGTGAGCACGGCGAGCACCCGGCGGTGGTCGTCGACTGATTCGATGGAGGTCGAGCTTGCGGAGGATCTGACGAACGTGCGCCTCGACTGTTCGCTGGCGTGACGGACGAGTCGTTCCGCGATCGCCGCGTTGAGCGGCCTTCGGCCATTAGAGCCGAGCACCTCGCGCTCGCGGTCAGTGAGTTGATAGAGCGGTCTCGTGCTTGCGTGAGACGGTGCGACGAGCCGCGAAACGATGGTCGGGTCGAGCGACGCACTCACCGTCGGCGATCCGTCTGCAGCCGTCGACGAGAACCGCGATGTCCGAGACGCGCTCCTTGAAGAGATAGCCGGCGCGTTCGGGGGTGCTGTTCGAGGAGTTGCGATGGCGTAGCTCGGGGCAACGAACTGAGACAGGACGAGCACGCCGACGTTCGGGTAACGGGAAGCGGATCTCGCCTGCGGCGACGAGCCCTTCGTCTGTCTGCGTAGGAGGCATTCGGATGTCGACGATCGCGACGTCAGGCTGCGATCCGGCGACCTGGCGCAGCAACTGGGCGGCGTCGCTCGCCTCGTCCGACGATCTCGCACGCCGGCCTCGGCGAGTAGGCGCGCGATCCCGGCGCGCATGAGCATCGACGTCGTCGGCGATGACTACCCGCACGGGATCTCCGCGTGGATTCGTGTGCCGCCGCTGACGGGGCTGAGGACGTGACTTGCCCACCGAGCGCGCCGACGCGGTCGCCGCGTCAAGCAGCCCGACACCGCATGAGGGGTCGGCTCCTCCGATCCCGTCGTCGGCAGCGTCGACGATCACTGCGTTCGAGCTACACGATAGCGCTGATCGATACGTTTCGCGCCTCGGCGTGCCGTGCGGTGTTCTCGACCGCTTCACGGATCACGTCGTACGCAGCAGCTTCAACGGGAGCAGGGAGGCGACGGTTCGGATAGCTCACGCACGTCGATCCGGATCGGGGTGAACTCCGCGAGTTCCTCGACTGCAAATGCGAGCCCCGATGTCGTCTAGGGTAGACGGGGAAGAGGCCGTGTGCGACGGCGCGAACGGCGTCCAGGGCCTCGGTCAGCGCGCGCTCGGCGTCTGCGAGTGCCGCAGCGACACGTGGATCCGGATCGCAACCGAGTTTGGCGAATGCCAGGCGGAGTCCGAATGAGAGAGTAACGAGGCGCTGCTGCGCGCCGTCGTGGAGGTCGCGCTCGAGCTGACGGCGGACGGTGTCGCCGGTCTGAGACGAGGCGGGCGCGGGACTCGCGTAGCTCGATCAGTTGAGCAAGCAACTCGGCCTGGAGCCGCTCGTCTCGACCGCAAGCCGAGCTGCCGACCCGATGCTGCGTTCTCGAAGGCTGCGTCGAGTACGGCCGGATCGTGTTCGACCAGGGCGATCGGGTAGACCGTCTCGGACGATCGGTGTGACGGCGCGCGTTCCGGACGGTGACGGTTGCGGAACGGCTCGGCCCTGGCTGTCGACATAGCTCCCGGTGCCGCGGCAGCCGATAAGCGATCGTCAGCGTCGGGTCGCCAGTTGCGCGTGCGAGCGCGACTTCAAGCGCGCCGGGGCTGGACAGCTCGGCCAGTTGGACCGCGAGACGCTGAACTGCGCGAAGTGCGCGTCGGTCCGCGAACGAGCGTCCCGACGAGAGCGACCGCGACGCTCGACACGGCCAGTGTCTGCGGCGACGAACAAAGGCGAAGAAGCTTGCAGCGCGGGGTTTCGAGCGGTGTGTGGAGCAGCGCCACGGCGTGGCCGGCGTGCACGACGGTCACCGCTGCTCCGGCGCGCGAGAACCGGTGCGAGCAGTCGGCGTTCGGCTCGAGTCGCCGCGGCGAGACGCCAAGACCGAGAGCATGACGAACACGATCGCGAGGGCAATCGCAAAGCGGAGATCGAATCGTCCGAGCGCGCGAGCGACCCGCGGATCAGCGTGGATCAAGAAGCTGTTGACGGTGCAGTTACTCCAGCAGTTGACGTCCTCGAACGGGTCGCGGAAGAGCGCGCGGCCGACGATCGACGGTTGCCGTCGCGACGTAGGTGGCGGCGACGAGCGCGCGTGCCGAGTACGACGGGAGCCCACGCGGGAACGCCAGGACAGCATGAACGAGGAGCGGTAGCCAGAGCCCGGCGACGAGCATGCCGACGCTACGAGCGAAGCCTGGCCCGCCTTCCCAGCCGACGAAGTCTGAGGGCGAACCAGGCGAAGCCGGCAGCAACTGCAAGCGGCCCGACGAACGATCACCGACGGGCGTAGCTGGGAGATCGCCAGCCCGGCGGCGACCAATCCCCAGCCGGCAATGAGCTCGAGCCCCGGCGCCCATCCGGACCGGCCGGCGTAAGTCGTCAGCTGTCCTTCGCGCGTGGCGAAAGTGAAACCGCCGCGAGCTCGCACACGATCGCGGCGGGCACAAGCGCGATCCTGAACGACCTGTGCCGGTCACGAAGCCGCCTCGAGCGGGATTTCAGCTGCCACCAGAAGGGTGCCGATTGACTTCGGGCTGGACACGGTCAGGCGCCCTCCGACAGCTTCGACGCGGTCGGCCAGGCCGCGAAGACCCGAGCCGCGGGTCGGAGTCGGCCCCGCCTACGCCGTCGTCGGCGACGCGGACCAGAAAGCCGTCCGTCCTCCCGCCGAACACCGATCGATGCCGCGTCCGTGTTCGCGTACTTCGCGACGTTGGCGAGCGCCTCAGCGCAGACGAAGTAGGCCGCTGCCTCGACCGGCGGAGGCAAAACGCTCGGTACGGGGCCGCGAACGAACACGGGAATCGGCGCAGCTGTCGCGAGTTCGGCGAGCGCCGGCGCAAGCCCGAACTCGACCAATGTATGGGGGTGGATCCCGCGCGCGAGCTCCCGAAGCTCGACGGTCTGTCTGCGTCCAGCTCGCGCTTCGACGAGCGCGAGCGAAGCTGCGACGTCCTCCGGCGCACCTGCCCGGCTCGTCCGAGCGCCGCTCGCATCTCCTCCAGGTGGAGCTCCGCCGCCTAGATCGAGCCGCTGCTCGAGTCGGCTGCGCTGTGCGTCGCCCGCCTCGACGAGCTCGTCGCCGAGACGCCTCGAGCTCCCGCACCTGCTCGCGCAGCTCGACCTGCAGACGCGCGTTCGCCCCGGTCAGCCGCGACGGCCGCAACCGCCGCCTGCCAGCGCCGGATCGTCCGCCGAGGGCGGCGTCGTGGATGAGCGCGGCGACGGGCTTGCGGTCGCGCTTGACGAACGTGACCGTCCGTTCGTCGCTACCGCTCGGGAGCGTCATCGGCTCGCCGTCGTCGCCGACGTATGAACCTGACGACGTGGAAAGCCGATCTCGAGCGAGGGGTCGCCAACTGCACGCGCCAGTGCTGCACGGAGCGTGCCCGAGCGTGGGCCGCGCCCAACTCGACGACGAGATCAGCGACGTCGGCCGGTCCTCGGCGCACGGCGAGTCAGCCGGACGCTCAAGCCGATCGCCGGTACCGATGAGCGTTGCCTCGTAGGCCAGCAGCAGCGTCGTGTCCGAGAACGGCGCGGTCTGACCGAGTCCTCCGACGCTGACCAGCACGAGTGAAGCGCCGATGAGTGCGAAACAGGACGTCGCCACAGCCCGGTCCGAGCGCTGCTCGGCGGCCAGATCACGGAGGCCGAGAGCGCCTACTGCGAGCACGCACTGTCACGAAGGGCGATGGTCAACGCATCGTTCTGACCGACTGGGGTAACAAAGCCGTCTACCCAGGCTGCTCCGACGACTGCCCGATCGAGCCAACTCCGAAGATTGACCTGTCGGGTAGGCGAGGATGAGCTGCACCAACGGCCCCGCGATGCGCGTACAACATGGCGCTATCCCACTGTCGAGAGCACGCCGATCTCGCTCCCGGCGAGCGTCCCGAGAGACCAAGCGAACCCGGTCGCGAGGAACAGCAGCGCCAGACGCTTGTCCCTCTCGTGTTCCCACAGGATCAGACCCACCCGCAAGATAATGCCAGGGCAACAGCGAGGTCGGCAGCTGCGAGCCCGAGGCTGCCGCCGACAAACGAGCCATTCGACGCCGAACGCGAACGCGGCGAGGGCCGACCAGCTGTGCCAACCGGAGCTTGTGCAAGCCGGTTGACCTCCTAGGAGACGAGTGCCGCCAAGAGCAGCACCCGAGAGCGACGTCTTCGGAAGAAAGCCGCGCGCGCTGTGCCGTCTCCAGTCGAGGGCCGTATGCGGCCGCGCGCCCGTGTCGAGACGAGGACGACCGCCGGCGCATCCGGCCGGACGGCAAGCCGCTCGGCGAACTGCGAAGCCGTCCAGATCCGGCAGCTGGATATCGAGTAGGACGACGGCCGGGCGCAGCAACTCGACAGCGGCGAGGGCTGCGGCGCCGTCTTCGGCCTCCCCCACGACCGAGAAGCCCTCGGACTCGAGCAGTGCGCGAGCCAACGACCTGAACGCCGGATGGTCGTCGACGATCAACACCGTCGTGGGACATGCGAACAAGTGTCCCATGCAACAAGCCGAAGTGCCTCGGTGTTACCACTAATGACCGCACGCCGAAGAGTTTGGTGCGCGCTCCGATGCCGCAACAGCCGACGGCTTGACGATGGCCCTAACGCAGTAGGAGAGTCAAGGAGGAGGGCTTCGATGAGAATGTTGCAGATCGAGGCGGAAGGCGACGGGCTGCGACGGTGGTTTCGATCGCCGCTCGACGCTCACGCTTCTGGCTGCGGCGCTGACCGGCGCCGCTGCGCGCGCGACGGTTCCCGGCCCGAACGGCCTGATCGTCTACCAGGCGACGGTCGGCAAGCACATCCAACTGTTCACCGTGAGGCCGGACGGCACCGGCGTTCGGCAGCTGACGCGGTTCACGGACAGCGACGCGGTGCACGCGTCCTGGTCGCCGGACGGGTCGCGGATCGCCTTCGAGCGCGATTACGCCGAAGCACGTCGGCGATCTACACGATGACGCGTCGAAGGCGAGCGACCTCGTGCTCGCTCACTGCCGCTCGGCCTGCAGGGCATACCCGGCGTACTCCCCGGACGGAACGACGATCGTCTTCGACCGGACGCTGCCGAACGGGGACGGCTCTCTGGCTGATGCAAAGCGACGGCAACGGGACTCCGGCAGCTGACGCACAACAAGCCGGCCGGGCAACGGACGAATGCCGTTGCGACGGAAGCCCTGTCTTCTCGCCCGACGGGAAGCGGATCGCCTTCGTCCGGACGATCACGGACCTGAAGACAGCGGCCTTCGTCGTCGACGTCGGACGGCACGCGGCCTGCAGCCAGCTCACGCCGTGGCGCCTCGGCGTCTCGGCGAAGCTCGACTGGTCACCGGACGGCACGCGGCTCCTGATCTGCGAGCCCTCAGGCAGGAGCGGCCCGGGCGTAGCCTCGAACGTGTACACGATCCGCCCTGACGGCACGGGCCTGACGCAGCTCACGCACGAGACGAAGGCCGGCGTCCACGACCTCGCCGACGGCTTCTCGCCCGACGGGACGAGGATCATCTTCGCCAAGACGGTCGACGGCGGCCCGTTCCAGGTCTACGTCATGAACGCCGACGGCACCGGCGTCAAGGCAGCTCACCAACGGCGTCGACGCCCACTGGGCGAGCTGGGGACGACATGCTTAACCGAACGAGACGAACGGTTTTGCAGCGGAAGCCGGCAATGAAGCTCGCCGTAGCGGTACTGGCGTGCTCCCGGCGACTCCGGCGGCACACGCGGTCAGTTCGACCCGACTCGACGGCGTCTACCGAATCAGCTGGACGGAGAAGGAAGTCATCGCAGCGGGAGCCAGTCGGGTCTACGCGCATGCCAACTTCGGCTACACACACGGCGGGCGAGCCGTACGCACGATGACGCTTCGGCGGCGGCCGCCTCCAGATCGTCAGCTCACCGCCAGTCTGCCACGGGACTTACACCGCGTCGGGGAACAAGGTCTCGATCAAGCAAGGCCCCGGTTGCCAGGGTGTCGTCGTCGCAACTTGGTCGGTGCGGAACGGACTCTTGCACCTCCATGTCAGTAAAGCCTCCGATCCAGGCGACGAGATCGCCTGGGTGGACGAAGCCCTGGAAGAAGATCGGGTAATGCCAGCTTCCCATCCCATCGTGAGAGCGGTGTCAACATGAAGAAAATGAGATTCGCTGAATGGTTGCCGTGGTGCTCGTTCTGGGCTTGGCAGCCGTCGCGGACGCGAGCGGCTCGGCCTCGAAGTGATCCTTGGATGGCGTTTCCACCTGGGCCGAATGTGACTGAGTGTCCTGCAGGACGCCGGTGTGAACGCTCTCGAGGCTGCCCACAACAGCGGCGTCCAGACGCTGATCTTCAAAGGGACCCGCTGGACGAACAAGACGCGGAACCGCTACCACCCACCGGATCTGCGCTGGCGACCTGTTCTATTCCGGAAGCCGGGTCACGCTGATCCTCGACCGTGCTCCCGGGTGCGCGACGGTCGCCGCGCGCACGTTCAGCGCACGATGGTCGTACAAGCAGGGTCAACTCCGGTTCACCGCGCTCCAGCGGACCGACGTTTTCCACACGCACCGCCTGGGGAGGCGAGGTGTGGAAGAGGACTCGGCGTGGAGGAGGCGTAGGCGGCTTGCCACGCTCTTCCTAGCGCGCGGCGTGCAGGTCGCCGCCGGCAGCTGGCTGCAGTGGCGGCGACGCGGGCGCGAACAAGGTTGGCGGCTCGGGGCCTCCAGTCGTGCTGCGCATGGCGGACGGCGACGAGCCCGGTCTCGATCTCGAGCCCGCAGTGGCCGATTTCGTCCGACGGGTTCGCGAGACCTCGGGGGGCAGGTTACGCATCCGCCTCGTCGACAACTGGGCCGGCAACACGCCTGGTTTCGAGCAGAAGATGTTCGCGACGTTGCGGCGGGGCGGGCCGACTCGCCTGGGTCGGGACGCGCGTCTTCGACACGCTTGGAGTGAACAGCTTCCGGGCGCTGAGCGCGCCTATGCTGATCGACAGCTACGCGCTCGAGCGAGCTGTGATCGAAAGCGACGTGTCAGATTGTCGACGCTCGACAACCTCGGCGACACCGGACTGACATCATCGCCGGCGTCATCGCAGGCAGATCGACGTCGACGGTCGATAACGGTACGGGAGACGGGCGGGCTCAGGTTCACGATCACGTTCCGGCAGCGACACCGACGCGTACGAGTGCTCGGGCGGACGATGAACATCCGGAGTCGGCACGTCAGGACGCGGAGAGAGCATGGATCGAGTTTCGAGATGAACTACTACTCTGGTGTTCGTATGAGTGCGTGCGTACGTGCGACGAACGTCAATGTGGGGAGACGGCTGCGCTACTGGTAAACTCACGTTGGCGAAGCTCAGCGGTACAACGGGACTGGTCGCTCAGGCTGCGGGAGGCAGCGGGCGCTCGACGGTCTTCGAGAACGAGCGTGCTGATCGCAGTCTGCAGGCACGGCGCACGCTTCAACGCGCGTGGGGGATTGCTGCGATGAGACGCGTTCGGTCGGTGTACGTGCGTTGATGCGCGATGCGGAGACGAAAGATTTCATCGACAGATCGAGCAGCTGAAACTCAAGACGCGTCAGAGGCAGCGCTGCAATCGCCGCTGCGCTGGTCAGCGGTCAGCACTCAGGCGCCAGTGGCGGCAAGAGGGATCCAGCGCGCTGAACGGGTCTACCGCACCACCTCACGGACAAAGAGATGAGCGCGGCAGGGGGTGGCGCGTTCTCTCGGCGAGCTTCGGCGGAGTGATCACTTGACGCTCCAAGACGGGTTTTCGCTTTCAGCCGCGAACGCAGCCGAGTGCAACGGGACCTACGCTGTCTCGACGAACATCGTTCGCTTTCGCTTCAACCCTGCTGCGTATTGCTAAGGTGTCGTCACCGCGTGTTGTTCGTTTGTTGTTTGTGTTTATTTCGTTTTTTACTTTTTTTCTTCTTTTATGTATTTTTATGATTATGTTGTTTTTTTATGTAAGTTTTTGTATAGAATTGTTTGATTTTTGAGTTTTGTTGTTGAATTAGTAGATCGTGTGTTAAATGTTTTTATTGGTCATGGCAGTAGCCACAGAATCCGAGTGGTCGGCGATCCGCGGGATGATGTCGGGGTGCCGACGCCTTTGATGTTGGCGACGCTGACCGAACGCCGCGAGTTCGGGGACGATTGGCTGCTGGAGCGGAAGTTCGACGGCGAGCGGTGCGTCGTGACCAAGCAAGGCGGCGACGTGCGGCTGGCGTCGCGCACCGGCAGGGATCTCAGCGAGACCTACCCCGAGGTGCGTGCCGCGGTGCTCGCTCAGCGCGCCCGGCAGCTGCTGCTCGACGGCGAGGTGGTCGCGTTCGACGGCGAGCAGACGTCGTTCACCCGGCTGCAGCAGCGGCTTGGCGTGTCGAAACCTTCGCCCGACCTGGTGGCGACGTACCCGGTTGTCTACTGCGTATTCGACCTGCTCGAGGTCGGCGGCGAGGACCTCACCGCCCGACCGCTGGTCGAGCGTCGCGAACAACTCGCGCGGGCGATCCGGCCGGGGCCGGCGCTGCGGTTGAGCGAGGCCTGGAATGGTGACGCTCAGCGGCGATTCGCCGACGCCTGCCGGTCGGGCTGGGAGGGGTTGATCGCGAAGCGCGCTGAGTCGCCCTACGTGCCAGGGCGCTCACGGGAGTGGCTGAAGCTGAAGTGCGCGTGGGAGCAGGAGCTCGTCATCGGCGGCTACACCGAGCCGGGCGGAAGCCGGACCGACTTCGGCGCCCTGCTCGTCGGCTACTACGACGGGCGGCGGCTGCGCTACGCCGGCAAGGTCGGGACCGGCTACACGGCGGCGACGCTGCGTTCCCTCGGCGCCCGCCTGCGCAAGCTGGAGACGCCCGAGTCGCCCTTCATCGATGCGCGACCGGTTCCGCGCGGCGTCCACTGGACGCGACCGGCATTGGTCGCCCAGATCGGTTTCGCCGAGTGGACGCGGGAGGGCCGGCTGCGTCAGCCGCGATTCCTCGGGCTCCGCGACGACAAGCGGCCGAAGGAGGTCGTCCGGGAGCTCCCGGGATGAGCCCGACGCAGATGGCGATGGTGCTGACCCAAGTGCTGACCTGGACATCTTCGTCGCCCACCGAGAAACAAAAACCGCCCGTTACCAGGCGGTTCGTAGACGGGAGCGACGGGACTCGAACCCGCGACCTCCGGCGTGACAGGCCGGCGTTCTAACCAACTGAACTACGCCCCCGGGCGCGGCGCAGTGTAGCGGTACACCCGGGCAGGGATCACCCGGGCCGCCGCCAAACTGGCTGGGTGACGCGGGTCGACTGGATCGCGATCGCGATCGCCGCCCTCGGCGCGCTGAGCGGCTTGCGCCGCGGTCTCGTTGCGACGGTGTTGTCGCTCGCAGGGCTCGTCGCCGGCGCGATCGTCGGCGCGCGACTCGCCCCGCATCTTCTGCATGGCGGCTCGGACTCGCCGTACACGCCGCTTGCGGCCCTCGTCGGCGCCCTCTGCGGCGCCACGCTCCTGCAATGGGGAGCAAGCACCGCGGGCTCGTATGCGCGCGGTGGGCTTTCGATGATCCCGCCGCTGCGGCTGCTCGACTCGATCGGCGGGTTCGTCGCGGGCGCGGCGCTCGGGCTCGCACTCGTGTGGGTGGCGGGTGCCGTCCTGCTGCAGTTGCCAGGCGACACGAAGCTGCGTGCAGAGGTTCAGAGCTCGCGGGTCATCCGCCGCCTGAACGAGTACGTGCCGCCCCGGACCGTCCTGCGCGCGCTCGCGCGCGTCGACCCGTTTCCGCAGATCGCGGGACCGGCGCCGCCGACGGCGCCGCCCGACGCGCGCGTTCTTGCCTCTGCCGCGGTCCGGCAAGCACGCGGGAGCGTCGTTCGCATCACGTCCGTCGCCTGCGGGCTCGGCGTCGAAGGGTCGGGCTGGGTCGCTCGGCCGCACCTGGTCGTCACGGCGGCGCACGTCGTTGCCGGCGGGAAAGGGATCCGAGTCGGCGGACACCCCGCGCAGGCGCTGGTCGTCGATCGCGGCCAGGACGTCGCCGTCCTGCGCGTGCCGGGGCTGAGGGCGCGGGCGCTGCCGATCGCTGAGGCCAGGAACGGCGATCCGGTCGCGATCCTCGGCTTCCCCGTCAACGGCCCGTTCGACGCGCGTGCCGGCCGGATCGGCAACACGGCCGACGTGCTCGTCGAGGGCTCGCTTCGCGAGGTGACGGCCCTCAGCGGGCTCGTCCGGCACGGCAACTCCGGCGGGCCTGCGGTCAATCACAGCGGCGGAGTCGAAGCAACTGTCTTCGCCGCGAGGATCGGCGCGAAGGCCGGCTATGGCGTGCCGGCGGCGCCGGTCAGGCGCGCGCTCGCTCGCGCGAAGCACCCGGTTTCGACCGGCAGCTGTTAGTTAGCGAGGAGGTCGAGCACGCGGGCAGGCCGCTTGTACGGCGCGACGATGTAGACGCCGGCGCAGCGACCGCGCGCCTCCGCGACCAGCTCCTTCGCCTGGGCGAGCCCGAATTCCGCCGCGCCCTTGCCGGCGTCCGCGAGCGCATCCTGGAGGTGCTGCGGCACGACGATTCCCGGGACCTCGTTGTGCAGTCGCAGCGCGAGCCGGTGGCTCGTCAGCGGGAACACTCCAACGAGCACGGGGATCGGCCAACCGCCGATGAGGTCGCCGAATCGGTCGAGCGGCTCGAGCTCGAACACGATCTGCGTCATCGCGTAGCGTGCGCCCGCCTCGACCTTGCGCCTGAACCGCGCCGCCTCCTCGTCGAGGTCGTCCGCGGTGGGGTTGACGGCGACCCCGGCGAAGAACGAGGTGGGCGCGTCGATCGGCCGTCCGTTGAAGTCCTCGCCGCGGTTCAGCCGCGTGATCAGCTGCGTCAGCCCGATCCCGTCGATCTCGTAGACGCCGCGGGATCCCGGATAGTCGCCGACCTCGGGTGGGTCGCCCGTGATCGCAAGGATGTTCCGGACGCCTTCGGCGTGCGCGCCGAGCAGCATCGATTCGAGCCCGAGCACCGTCCAGTCGCGGGTCGTCAGGTGCGGCACGGTCTCGAGCCCGGTTTCGCGCTCGAGCCGCGCCGAGACCATCAGCGAGCTCATCCCGGCGCGCGCTGTCGCGTTGTCGTTGACGTCGACGAAGCGAACGCCTCCGTCGCGTAGCTCCTGCGCCACGTCGACGAGCCCGCGTGCGGAACCGCCGAGGGGAGGGTCGAGCTGCACGGAGACGACGAACTCGCCCTCTCGCAGCGCGCGGGCGAACGTCGTCTCCCGCTGTTCCTCGCCGAGCGCCTCCACGAGCTCGCGCTCCGCGAACTCGAGCCTCGACCTCGGCTCGCGCGCCTCCTCGACTGCGGCTCGGATCGCTGCGATCTCCGTCGGGGTCGTCCCGCAGCAGCCGCCGATCAGGCGCGCGCCGAGCTGCCGCGCGTGAGCGGCGAACTCGGCGAAGTACTCGGGCGCAGCATGCGGGTAGATGACCCGGCCGCCGGACAGGCTCGCGAGCCCGATGTTCGGCAGCGCGGCGAGTGGGACGCCGTCGCCCTGCATCTGCTCGAGCGCCTCGAGCGCAACGAGCAGGCCGCTCCCATGGTTGGCGCCGATCGCAGCGACGTCGAGCGCGCGGAGCCGCTCGGCCGCTTCGCGCGCGTGGACGCCCGCGAGGGTCTCGGCGCCGTCGTCGAACGTCATCAGCGCGACGATCGGCAGCGCCGACGCGCTGCGCACCGCCTCGATCGCGTCGACCAGTTCTTCGAGGTCGTAGAACGTCTCGACCATGAACAGGTCGGCGCCGCGTCCTTCGAGCACGGCCGCCTGCTCGCCGTACAGCTCGCGGCGGACGCGTGAGGTCGCAGACTCGCCCAACGGGCCGATCGCGCCCGCGATGAAGACGTCCCGGCCCGCGATCTCCCGTGCTTCGCGGGCGAGCTTGACCGCCGTCGAGTTGATCCGCTCGAAGTCGTCCTCGAGGAAGTGCTGCGCGAGCTTGCGTCGATTCGCGCCGAACGAGTTCGTCTCGATCAGTTCCGCGCCGGCGTTGATGAAGCCGACGTGCAGCGAGACGACCGCTTCGGGAGCACGCAGGTTTGCCTCTTCCGGCGAGCGGAGGCGCGGGACGGCTGCCGTGATGAGCGAGCCCATACCCCCGTCGGCCACGATCGGCGGCCCGCGGTGCAGCCGTTCGGTGAACCGGTCCGCCACCCCGCAAAGGTAGTCAAGTCACGCGGTCAACTACGAAACGGGTGATGGATGAAGTGGAGTGCCGGCGCCAGAGTCCGACCTGTCACCAGCGAACCCGGGGCCCGATGCGGCGGGGCCCCAAGGACAGCGCCGGGGCACTCATCGAAGGTGAAGACGGCGTCGGCGGCGACGCCGTCTTCGTTTTCGTCATCAGCCAGGCTTGACGACGAGCCGGCCGACGTAGGCGGCGAAGCCTTTGCGGAACCGGACGTTGACGGTCATGCCGCCCATCCGCTTGGCCGGCCACGAGATCGTCGACCCGCGTCGTGTGATCGCGATCGGCGCACCGGAGACGGCGACCCGCACGCTCGTCGGCACGACGGCGAAGCCGATGCTGATCATCGATCCGCGCCGAACGACGACGGGTTTCCCGGAGGCGGCGATCGGGGCGCCGCAGGCGGTGCCCCAGCACCACGACGAAACCGCCAGCCGGACGTGACCCGGCTCGCCATAGGCGGCAGGCGGACGGGCGCCGGCGAGCAGAAGCGCGACGAGCACGAGCACCGGCCAAACCTAGCTCGCGGCCGTGACGAACGGTCCAGATGCGGCTGGTCCAAAAAGACGTGTCAGTTCGGTGAATCCTGATGTAATGTCACGCGTCTTGAGGTGAGCCGGAGAAGTGACGCCGGCGTCGTGGTGCGTCCAATCGTTGTTCCCCGCCAACGAAAGTCGTAACCGGAGGTCGTGCACAGGTGCTCACTGTCGACATTGCTCTTCCCGACGTCGAGGAACTCCACAAGCTCGTCGCCACGGGACAAGAGAAGGGTTTCCTCACCTATGACGAGATCGTCAAGGGCATCGAGGAGGTCGAGCTCAGCAAGGAGCAAGTCGAGGACTTCACCACCTACCTGATCGATCACGGCGTCGAACTCGTCGAGGGTGAGGAGCACAAGCGCCTCCCGCACGAGCAGCCGCTCGTCGAGGAGGAAGTGAAGTCGGCACCGAAACTCGATCTCACCGTCGAGCCTTCACTCGACTCGCTGCGCCTCTATCTGCGCGAGATCGGCAAGGTCCCGCTCTTGACCGCCGACCAGGAGGTCTATCTGGCGAAGCGGATCGAGCGTGGGGACATGGGCGCGAAGACGCAGATGACCGAGGCGAACCTGCGCCTCGTCGTCTCGATCGCCAAGGGGTATCTCGGACGCGGTCTCAGCTTCCTCGACCTCATCCAGGAGGGCTCGCTGGGCCTCATCCGCGCAGTCGAGAAGTTCGACTACCGCAAGGGCTACAAGTTCTCGACCTACGCGACCTGGTGGATCCGCCAGGCGGTCACTCGCGCGATCGCCGACAAGGCGCGCACGATTCGCATCCCCGTCCACATGGTCGAGAAGCTGAACAAGGTCGTGCACATCGAGCGCCAGCTCGTGCAGCGGCTGGGCCGCGAGCCGCGGCCGGAGGAGATCGCCGAGGAGCTCGAGATGACGACCGAGGAAGTGCGCGAGATCCTGCGCATGGCGCAGCACCCCGTCTCGCTCGAGAAGCCGATCGGCGAGGAGGAGGATTCGGCGCTCGGCGACTTCGTCGAGGACGAGAACACCGAGACACCCGACGAGGCCGCGTCTCTGACGCTCCGCCGGTCGGACATCGAGGTCGCGCTGTCCTCGCTGCCGAAGCGCGAGCGTCAGGTGATCGAATTGCGCTTCGGGCTGACCGGGGGCCAGCCGTGCACGCTCGAGGAGGTCGGCAAGGCCTTCGGCGTCACGCGCGAGCGGATCCGGCAGATCGAGAACAACACGCTGAAGAAGCTCGAGAGCCTGCCCGAGGCGCAGGCTCTCCGAGACTGCATGTAACCGTTTCTTATTCGGCTTCGGCCCGCGTCGCCGGCACGAAAAGCCGGCAGTGCGGGCACTTGAAACCGCGGTAGCGCTCGGCCGCGCCGTCGAGCAGCTCGGCGTTGAACGATTTCTTGCAGTGAGGGCAGACGAGCTCCTCGGTCTCCGCTGCGCCTCCGTCCGTCACGCGAGAGTGACGGACTCGATGCGGACGTCGTCCCGCGGTCGATCGCCGGCGCCGGTCTCGAGCGCCGAGATGGCGTCGACGACGTCCATCCCGGAGGTGACGCGCCCGAATACGGTGTGCTTGCCGTCGAGCCAGGGGCATGCGTCGGCGGTGACGATGAAGAACTGCGAGCCGTTCGTATTCGGGCCGGCATTCGCCATCGCGAGCGCGCCGCGCTCGACCTTGTGGTCGTTGAACTCGTCCTCGAACTGGTAGCCCGGGCCGCCCGAGCCGGTCCCGGTCGGGTCGCCGCCCTGGACCATGAAGTCCGGGATCACGCGGTGGAAGATGACGCCGTCGTAGAACCCTTCGCCCGCGAGCTTCTTGAAGTTCTCCACCGTTGCCGGGGCGTCGGCGTCGTGGAGCTCGAGCTCGATCGTTCCGTGGTTTGTCTGGAGCGTCGCGTTGGTCATGCCCGCCAGCGTAGACGTGCGCTGCCGTCCGGGCCGGGACCTATCGTCACGTGTGCCTGCCCAGGCGAGCTTCGTCGCGCGCCTCTTTCAGGCGGCGGAGCAGGATCGGCGGCCTCCGCGCAAGCGGGGGCCGCGGTCTCCGGTCACCGAGCGAGGCTCAGGTGATGAGCTTGTACGCGAAGAGCCCGAGGACAGCGAGCCAGCCGGTCTCGACCACGAGAATCGCCCCGAGCATCAGGCGCGATCTGGCGGCGTGCACCGGCGCGGCGACAGCAGCGCCGGACGGTGCCGAGCCTGCCGGCGCTGCCAAAGCCCCCGCCTCGGCGGATGCTGTGGCCGCGCGCTGTTCTTCGAGCGCAATCGCCGCAGTTGTCACGTGTCGACTTCTCCCCTAAATCGCATCCGGCATCCCCCCGGGCCGGACGAAGTGTTATCGGATCCGAGTATGAACGAGAAGTCGCGTTAGGGGAAGTCCAAATGGACGGTCCGCTCCACCCGAACGGATTGGGTGCGAGACGCGCGGCGTTCTGTCGCTCGGTTGGCGCGCGGTTACGCGACCGACCGCGCCGCGTCGCGCGGAGCCGTCAGCCAGATCGGGTCGCCGGGCTGGACGCCGCCCAGGCCCTCGGCCGCGTTGGCCGGGTTGCCGCGGATCACCGAGAGCCAGCCGCGCGGGTCGACGATCAGGCCCCAGTCACCGGACTCGACGTCGACGTACGTCGAGACGCGCCGGGCGGTCGCCGAGCCTCCGGTCGCGTCGACCGCCACCGCTTCGGCTCGATCGAAGCCGGCGGCGGAGAAGTCGCTCGAGGTGACGTTCAACAGCACGTTGCCGAAGCGGTTGAGGTCGAGGACCTCGCATTCGATCTTGCCCTTCTCGACCGACGCGGCCGGGAAAGGGAGCGTGGTCAGGCTGGCCGGATCGAGCGCCTGGCCGAGCTCCTCGAGCGCACCGTCGTCGGCGAGGAACCCCGCGGCCGGAGCGAGTACGTCGCGGGCGTGAAAGGACGGAGCGACCGGGTGAAGGATGATCCGCTCGAGCGTGATCTCGTGCGCCCGCCGAACGCCGCCGTCGGCCGCCCAGAGAAAGCCGAGGAGCCCGTTGTCGGGCCCGACGAGCAGTCGGCCCTGTTCCGTCTCGAGCGCCACGTCTCGGTCGCTGCCGACGCTCGGATCGACGACCGCCAGGACCACGGCGTTCGCCGGCAGAAACCGGCGCGAGTCCTGGAGCAGGATCGCGCCTCCGCGGACGTCGAGCGGCGGCACGCCGTGGGACAGGTCGACGATGCGCGCCGAAGGCGAGGACGCGGCGATCACGGAGTGGCAGATGCCCACCCATTCGTTTCGATAGCCGAAGTCCGAGAGAAAGACGATCGGGCGAGGCACCGCGCAAGCTTCCCCCGCCGGGCGGACTTGCGCAAGGGGTGTCGCCATGCAACACTCATGTTGCATGAACGAACCGCAAGTGATGCAGAGCGTCGACCGCGAGCTGCGTCTCGCGACGATCGACGTCCTGCGCGAACGAGGCTGGCAGGGGTTGACCCTGGAGCGTGTGGCCGAGGTCGCCGGCCGCGCACGCTCGACGCTCTGGCGCCAGGGCCTGACGCGCGACGTGTTGATCACCGCGCTCGTCGGGGAGCTCGCAGCAGACTTCCAGTCGACCATGTACCCGATCCTCACCTCGGCCGGCAACGGGCGGGAGCGGCTGGAGCGGTCGCTCGAAGCGCTCTGCGATCTCCTCGACCGCCACCTCCCGCTGATGCTCGCCACCGATGAGGCGTTCCACCAGGAGCCCGCGCCCGGGCGGCCGCCGGACTACCTGCACCCGTTCATCCAGTTCCTGCGCGAGGGGACGGCCGACGGCTCGATCCACCCGATCGACGATGTCGTCGTGGCCGCCGATCTCGCGTTCAACGGAGTGGCCTGGCCGTACGTGCACCTGCGCGGCCGTCACGGCTGGCCGGCCGCGACAGCTCGCGACCGCATCGTCGCCGTCGTGCTCGACGGCATCGCGCCACGTGGAAAGGAGAAGCCATGAGCCTGCCCTACGAGGAGCCGCTCCGCACTCGGACGCCGGGCGAGCGGCAGATCCCCGAGCCGCCGCGCCGCGGCGAGCCGGGAGGCGCGCCGTGCGGGATCTGCGGCGACCAGACGACGTCTGCCGTGTGGTCGGACGACAACTGGACGTTGCATCCGCCGGTCGGCGGCAGCTTGCCGGGCACCGTCTGGCTCGCGAGCCGCGTGCACGCCGACTCGTTCAGCGACCTCCCGGAGGAGCTGGCTGCCGACTTCGGGCGGATCGCGGCGCGGGTCGAGCGCGCGGTGCTGTCGCTCGGCGACGTCGGGCGGGTGCATCTCTACCGCTGGGGCGACGGCGGCGCGCACTTCCACGTCTGGTTCCTGCCGCGGCCGCTCGGGATGGTCGAGGCGGCCGGGATGATGCTGCCGCTGTGGGAGGACGTGCTCCCGAACGTGACCGACGAGGAGCTCGCCGCGGCGGCACGGCGGGTCGCGGCCGCGATGTGACGTCGAGCGCCCCTCTCGCGCGCCGGCTCGGCACAACCGACGCAGTCGTCATCGGGCTCGGCTCGATGATCGGCGCCGGCGTGTTCTCGGCGTTCGGGCCGGCCGCGGCGGCGGCGGGCGGCGCACTGCTCATCGGTCTCGTTCTGGCCGCCGCCGTCGCGTACTGCAACGCGGTGGCGTCGGCGCAGCTCGCGGCGCAGTACCCGACGTCGGGCGGCACGTATGTCTACGGTCGCGAGCGTCTCGGCGAGTGGTGGGGGTTCCTGGCGGGATTCGGGTTCGTCGTCGGCAAGACCGCCTCGTGTGCGGCGATGGCGCTGACGTTCGGGGCGTACGTGGTCCCGGGCTCGGAGTGGGGTGGCCGCGCCGCGGCGCTGGCGGCCGTCGCGGTCCTGACCGCCGCCAACCTGCGCGGCATCTCACGCACCGCGGGGCTGGCGCGCGTTCTCGTTGCGGCCTCGATCGCCGCGCTGGTGGTCGTCGTCGCGGCGATCGCGGCGAGCGGCAATGCGTCCTGGTCGAACGTCGCCGACTCCACGGCCGGCACGCACGGAGGCGTCTACGGGGTGCTGCAGGCGGCCGGACTGCTCTTCTTCGCATTCGCCGGCTACGCGCGGATCGCGACGCTCGGTGAAGAGGTCCGGGATCCGGCGCGCACGATCCCGCGGGCGATTCCGCTCGCGCTCGGGATCACGGTGGCTCTCTACTTCGTCGTCGGCGTGGCGGCGCTCGCAGCGGCCGGGCCGGCGGCGCTTGCAGCGAGCTCGGCGCCGGTGGCGGCAGCGGTGGAGGCAGTCGGTGCGACCTGGTCACTCCCGGTCGTTCGCGTCGGAGCGGCGGTCGCGAGCCTCGGTGCGCTCCTCGCACTTATCGCAGGGATCGGCCGCACGACGCTCGCAATGTCGCGCAACGGCGACCTGCCGCGCCCCCTTGCAGCCGTCGACCCTCGTCACCAGGTGCCGGCGCGCGCCGAGCTCGCAGTCGCCGCGGTGGTGGCCCTGCTCGTCACGACAACCGACCTCCGAGGAGCGATCGGCTTCTCGTCGTTCGGCGTGCTCGTCTACTACGCCGTCGCGAACGCATCGGCCTACACGCAGGCGCGTGAGCATCGCCGCTGGCCGCGCTCGCTCAACATCGCGGGGCTCCTCGGCTGCGTCGTCCTCGTCGCGACCCTGCCTCTGTCGTCCGTGGCCGCCGGCGCGACGGTCCTCGCAATCGGGCTGGCGGGCCGCGCCGCACTTCGTCGCACGGGTACTCTCGGTCGCAGCGGAGTGGATTGACGGACGAGGAGGATCAGATGGCATTGCAGCTCGGAGATACGGCGCCTGATTTCGAGGCGGATACGACAGAGGGGCGGATTGGGTTCCACGATTGGATCGGCGACTCGTGGACCGTCCTGTTCTCACACCCAAAGGACTTCACTCCGGTCTGCACGACCGAGCTCGGCTACATGGCGAAGATCAAGCCGGAGTTCGATCGCCGCGGCGTCAAGATCATCGGGCTCTCGGTCGATCCGACTGACAAGCACAGCGACTGGGCGAAAGACATCGAAGAGACGCAAGGGCATGCGCCGAACTACCCGTTGATCGCGGATGTCGACTTCAAGGTGTCGAAGCTCTACGGGATGCTCGGGTCCGACGTGAGCGGCGATCCGGCGGACCGCACGGCGGCCGACAACCAGACGGTGCGGAACGTGTTCGTCATCGGCCCCGACAAGAAGGTCAAGCTGATCTTCGTCTACCCGATGACCACGGGCCGCAACTTCGACGAGGTGCTGCGCGTGGTCGACTCGCTGCAGCTCACCGCGAAGCACAAGGTCTCGACGCCGGTGAACTGGAAGAACGGCGAGAACGTGATCATCGCCGGCTCCGTCTCGGACGACGAGGCGAAGGCGACGTACCCGGACGGCTGGGATTCGCCCCGGCCGTACATCCGGATCGTCCCTCAGCCGCAATAGAGCACCGGGGCGGCGCCCATTCGGGCGCCGCCCAGCATCTGGTTGACTCGCACCATGGCTGACACCGTCGTCGTCGTTTCCGGTGGCGGCCCGCTTGGGGCAGCGGCGGTGCAGGCGGTGCCGGCGGGAGCCCCGGTCGTCGCCGCAGACGCGGGCGCGGATCATGCGCGCGCAGCGGGGCTGTCGCCCTCGCTCGTCGTCGGCGACTTCGACTCGATCGAGAATGACCCGACCGGCGTGCGCTCGGAGCGTCATCCGCCCGACAAGGACGCGACGGATCTCGAGCTGGCACTCGACGCGGCGCTCACCTTCGAACCGCGGCGCCTGCTCGTGCTGAGCGCCGCCGGCGACCGCCTCGACCACCTGGTCGGCGAGCTGGCGCTGCTTGCCAGCCCGCGGTTCGCCGCCGTCCAGGTCGACGCGATGTTCGACGACGCGGCGGTACACGTCGTCCGAACGGAGCGTCGGCTGACGGGGAGCAGGGGCGAGCTCGTCTCGCTGATCCCGTTCCACGGGGCGGCGCGGGGAGTCACCACGGAAGGACTCGCCTATCCGCTGCATGGCGAGACGCTGGAGGCGGGGTCGAGCCGCGGGATCTCGAACGTCTTCGACGGGCCGGAGGCGCGCGTCTCGCTCGAGAGCGGCGTGCTCCTGGCGATTCGTCCCGCCGCGTCAGGCTGAGCAGCGCTTCGGCAGGAAGCTCGTGTCGACGATGCGCGACGCCGGGATCCGCGCCTGCAGCAGTCCGCGGGCCTGCATCCAGGCGCCGAATCGTGCCCACTCGGCCATGCGCAGGCAGCCGACGCCGTCCGGCCCGGCGAGGAGCGCCAGGGTGGCGGGCGTCGCGCGGTCGAGGAACTTCCTGTCGGAGGCCGTCACCTTGGCGAGGACCTGCTCCGCGCGCCGCGGGTTCCCGCGGGCCGACGAGGTGCCCGCGAGGAACGCCGTCACGAATCGGCGGACCGTCGAGCGGTAGGCCGGGTCGGCTGCGAGCCGCTTCGCGCTCGCGACGAGCACGAGCTCGTCGTACGTCGGAACGCCGGCGCGGTTGACCGGGATGACGGTGGGGTGCAGGCCGCGCTCGGCGAGCTGGATCCCTTCGACGTTGCGGTACACGCCGAGTACGGCGTCGACCTTGTGGGCGAGCAGCGCGGGGAGCAGGTTGTAGCCGACGTTGACGATCTTGACGTCCTTGCGCGCCAGGCCGGCCGAGTGCAGCGCTGTGTCGAGCGTCGCGTAATCCGACGGCACGCCCGTGATCCCGACCGAACGGCCGCGCAGGTCACTCACGGTCCGCACCTGTGGCTCGATCGCGATCAGAGAATTGAGCGGCCGCGGCACGACCGCGGCGACCGCGGTCACCGGGAGGTGCTTCTCGGCGGCGAGGAAGACTTCCGGCTCGTACGACACGGCGAGGTCGGTCGTGCCGACGGCGACGAGCTTGAGCGGAGCCGTCGGGTCGGAGGGCGCGTGAATCGCGACGTCGAGCCCGGCACGCTCGAAGAGCCCGGTCTCGCGCGCGTAGTAGAAGCCGACGTGGTCCGGGTTCGGGGTCCAGTCGAGCGTGAGCGTCACATGCTGTCCGCCGGCGGAGGCGGCCTGCAGGACGACGGCGGCGACTGCGAGTGCGGCGGCGACGACGAGGCTTCTAGGCATTGACGGCCTCCCGGCTCCAGGGGACGAGGATGCGCTCGGCGAGACCGACGAGCGCGTAGAGGGTGAGTGCGAGAGCGCTCAGGATCACGACGGCCGCGAAGATGCGATCTGTCTCGAGCGCAGGCTGGGCCTGCAGCATCACGAAGCCGAGGCCCGACGACGACCCGGCCCATTCGCCGAAGACGGCGCCGACGGCGGCGTACGTCGCGGCGATTCGCGCGCCCGAGAAGATCGCGGGTAGCGCGCCCGGCCACTCGACGCGGCGGAAGATCGCGAGGCGTCCGCCGTGCAGCGTGCGCATCATGCGGACGAGCTCGGGGTCGGTCGAGCGAAGGCCGTCCACGGCGTTGACGACGATCGGGAAGAAGCAGACGACGGCGACGACGACGAGCTTCGGCGTCAGCCCGTAGCCGAGCAGGATCGCGAGGACGGGCGCGAGCACGACGGTCGGGACCGTCTGCGAGAGAACGAGGATCGGCAGCAGAGCGCGGCGCAGCGCCGCGGAGAAGTGGATGAGCACGGCGACGCCGAGTGCGATCACCACCGCCAGGAGGTACCCGAGGAGTACCTCGCGGAGGGTCACGACGGTCGCCCGTGCGAGCAATCCGAAGTCGTGGTCGAGGGACGCAACGACTGCCGTCGGCGCCGGGAACACGTAGTCGGGCACGTCGAAGCTGCGCACCACGAGCTCCCAGCCGACGACGGCTCCCGCGAGGAGCGCGAGTGGGGGCCAGATGCGTCTCATTCGAGCGCTTCGAGCGCGCGCTCGCGCAGGTCGACGAACGCCGGATCGGTCACGACCTCGCGCCGCGGACGGTCGCGTGCGATCGCGACGTCGAGCCAGGCGGTGATGCGGCCGGCCGAGAGCACGGCGACCGAGTTGCAGAGGAGCAGGGCCTCCTCGACGTCGTGTGTCACGAGCAGCATCGTGCGTGGCTCCGAGGCCAGCACGCCGTCGAGCCAGACCTGCAGCTCGGCGCGCGTGATCGCGTCGAGCGCGCCGAACGGCTCGTCGAGGAGCAGCACGTCCTTGCCGGCGAGCAGCGTGCGGAGAAAGGCGACCCGCTGGCGCATGCCGCCGGACAGGCGACCCGGCCGGAGGTGCTCGGAGCCGGCGAGGCCGAGCCGCTCGAAGAGCGGTGCGGCCCGGCGGCGCGCCTCGGTCCGCGAGCTGCCCCGGTTCTCGAGCGCGAGACAGGCATTGTCGAGCGCGCTCCGCCACGGCAGCAGGCAGTCGCGCTGCGGCATCAGCGCGCAGTGCCCGAGTCTGCCGGCGGCAGTGGTCTCGCCTCCGACCGTGATCGACCCCGCGTCTGGCTCGGCGAGCCCGCCGACGAGCGACAGCAGCGTGGACTTCCCGGAGCCCGAGCGCCCGACGATCCCGAGCCGTCCGCGACCCGGAACCTGCAGGTCGACCCGGTCCAGCACGCGCTTTGCGCCGCGGACGCACGCGACGCGGTCCAGGCTGACGCCTAGAGCGGTGGTGCTTCCAACCTCGAGGGTTGCGGTCTGCATGCACTCCCTTCGCCGGCATGACCCGGATCAGGTTCGACGGGTACGCGCAAGGAAGCGCTCTCTCAGCCCCTCGGACAGGGGCTCCCCGGTTGACGTCAGATTAGACGAAGCCGACCACGGCCCAGCGGCCGCCGGCGAACCGCGTGCCCAGCAGGATGAGCCGCGCGGCGATCAGCGCGTCGAGGCCCACCCAGACGCCGACGATCCCGAAGCCGGCCCAGACCGAGACGAGGACGATCGGCAGGAACACGCCCAGCGAGGCCGCGAGCATCGACCACATCAGGAACGACGTGTCGCCTGCGCCGATGAGGATCCCGTCGAGCGCGAAGACCGCCCCGGCGAGCGGCTGCATCGAGTGCGAAGAGGACCCAGATCGACCGGGCAGCGTCGAGGACTGCGGGGTCGTTCGTGAAGAGCTCCGGCAGCCACGGCTCGAGTGCGAGCAGACCGATCATGAAGACGCCGCCGAGCGCAGTCGCCCAGGCGATCATGCGGAGCTGCCGCGGCGTTGGCTCCGATCGCGTCGGCGCCTCCCAGCATGCGTCCCACGATCACCTGCCCTGCGATCGCGACCGCGTCGAGCACGAGCGCGAGGAAGACGTACAGCTCGAATGCGATCTGGTGCGCGGCCAGCGGAACGTCTCCGATCCGGGCGAGCACCGACGCCGCGAGCGAGAAACGATCCGAGCAGCGCCGCCGTGCGGACGAAGATCTGCCGGCCGACCCGTAGGAGCGGGCGCATCTCGGCCAGGCGCGGCCGTCGCGACTCGGCGGGCGGGCGAAGGAGCTCGACGACGAACGCGACTCCCATCCCCACCTGCGCGATCGCAGTGCCGGCGGCCGAGCCGGCGACGCCCCAGTCGAAGCCGTAGACGAACAGCAACTCGAGCGCGAGGTTGACGATGTTCGCCGCAACCACGATCTCGAGCGGACGGCGCAGGTTCGAGACGCCGCGCAGGTACCCCGTCCCGGCGAGTGCGACGAGGGCGGCGGGCAGGCCGATCGCCGCGATCCGGAAATAGAGCACCGCAAGGTCGCCCGAGTGCCCGTGCCCGCCGAGGGCGCGGAGCAGCGGCGAGGCTGTCGCTTCGCAGACGATCAGCAAGGACGTCCCGATCGCGAGCGAGACCCAGAGGGCCTGGGCGGCCAGCCGCGCTGCGCGCTCGGGCCGGCCGGCACCGCTCGCCCGCGCAACGACCGCCGTCGTCCCGTACGTCAGGAAGTTGAACAACGTGAAGGCAGTGCCGAGAACAGTCCCGGCCAGCCCGAGTGCGGCAAGCTGCGGTCGACCGAGATGACCGACGATCGCCGTATCCACCAACACGTACACGAGGCTCGGCTGCCAGCGCGCCGAGCGCGGGCAGGGCGAGCCGCAGGATCTCGCGGTCGTACGGCGACCGGAAGTTCAGGGCTCGCCGCACGCGCGAGACGTTAGAGACTTCACCCGATGATCGAGATCGACACGCCACACGGGCTTGCGCACGCGCATCTGCAGCCGGTCGCCGGCGCACGTGGCGCGCTCGTGCTCGGCCACGGTGCGGGAGGCGGCGTCGCCGCGCGCGATCTCGTGGCGGCCGCGGCGGCGGCGAACGCGGCCGGCTTCTCGGTCGCGCTCGTCGAACAGCCCTATCGCGTCGCCGGACGGCGGTCGCCTGCGCCGGCACATCACCTCGATGCGGCGTGGGTTGCGATCGTCGAGCACCTTCGCGCAGGCGAGCTGGCCCGACTGCCGCTGATCGCCGGCGGCCGGTCGTCGGGTGCACGCGTCGCGTGCCGGACATCCGGCCTGGTCGGTGCGTCCGCAGTCCTCTGCCTGGCGTTCCCGCTCGAGCCCCCGTCCCGCGGTGCGCCACGGCCGAGCCGGTTGCCCGAGCTCGACGCGGTCACCGTGCCGATGCTCGTCGTGCAGGGACGGAGCGACCGGTTCGGGATTCCGCCTGCCGCACGCCTCCGGACCGTCGTTCAGGTGACCGGCGACCACAGCCTGAGGACCGATCTCGATTCGATCCGGGCGGCGATCGAGGGGTGGCTGGCGGAGATTCTCGTAGCATTCGAGTCCTGAGCGAGACCCCGAAGAAGTCGGTCCTGGAACTCGTCGAGCAGGCGGGCCGTGAGGCCGCCGTGCTGGCGACGCTTCGCAACAAGGCGACGATTCGCCGCAACGCGCCGACGGTGATCCTCGCCGCTCTGGCCGTCACGGCGGGCGTGACGGCCTTTGCGCTCGTCAACTGGGCTGCGGTCGACGGTCTCTCGACGACCTGGCACGGGTGGCGAGCGCCGCTCGCGCTCGCCGTGGCCTGGCTGTTGGTCGCCGTCGTCGCAGCGGTTTTCGTCTATCGGCGCACGTCGATGACCTTCTCCGAGGAGGAGGCGGAGGCGCAGCTCCGTGCGACCCTCGAGGAGCTCGCAGAGGCCGTCGCCGGTGCGGCTCGAGAGCAGATCGCAGCGGCTGATCCTGCCCATCGCCGGCGGCGTGGTGGAAGCGGGCGAAGGGATGGTCGATGCGACCGACGACGTGATCGAGGCCGCCGACGAGATCACGGATGCGCTCCAAGAGCGGCTGCCCGGCGGCGTCGTGGTCAACCGGGCGTTCGACCTTGTTCTCGTCCCCGGCAAGTTCGGCGTCCGGGTCGCGCGGGTCGTCCTGAAGGTCGGCCAGGATCCGGGCGATCCTAAGTCGCCGTGAGCTCCCAGTCGGCGCGTGGATCCGGCAGCGGAGTCAGGCGCGCCTCGACTGCGGCACGCTGAGGCTCGAGCCACGGCGGCAGGATGATCCGGCGGCCGAGGTCTTCGACCGGCCCGTCGACCGTGAACCCGGGCTCCTCGGTCGCGAGCTCGAACAGCACGCCGCCCGGCTCGCGGAAGTAGAGCGAGTGGAAGTAGTGCCGGTCGATGATCCCGCTGTTCGCGACGCCGGCCTTGTTCAGGCGGTCGAGCCATGCTCCCTGCTCGGCGTCGGTGGTCGACCACGCGATGTGGTGCACCACGCCGGCGCTCGGCCGTCCACGCTCCTGGGGCACGGGGTCGAGCGCGATCCAACCCCCGCGCTCTGCGCCGCGTAGCTCCCATGTCGCATCGCCGCGCGCCTGGGCGCCGAGCAGCTGCTCGAGCAGCGCTGCGGTTCGCTCCGGTCGGAGGCTGTAGGCGCGGACGCCGTCGAAGCCCTGGAGTGCGAGCTCGGCCGGGATCTCCGGATGCACGGCGACGAGCACCGGATCGGTACTCGTGTTGACGACGAGCTCGTGCTCCATGCCCTCGGGGTCGGCAAACCGAAGTCCGTCGCCGCGCTCGGTCTCGGTGCCCTCGGACGCCAGCCGCGCAGCCCAGAAGTCGAGCGCGTCGGGTGACGCGACGCGCGAGACGATGCGGTGGACCATGCCGCCTCCGGCGCGGCCCGGAAGCGCACCGGGATACTCGAAGAACGTCAAGTCGGCGCCGGGGCGGGCAAGCTCGTCGCCGTAAAAGAGGTGGTAGACGGTCGGGTCGTCCTGGTTGACCGTCTTGGCCGTCAGCCGCAGGCCGAGGACGCGCGTGTAGAAGTCGACGTTCCTCGGAGCATCGCCGGTGATGGCCGTGATGTGGTGAATGCCTTCGAACTTCATCTCCGCTCCTCAGATAGTTGAGAGCACAAGCTTATCATCCCGCGTCCAAGCCGTCGTCGACGCCGTACCCCGTCGTCCTGGCGGCATGGCTCAGATCGCCACGACCCGTACCGCCGTGGCCCGCGTGGCCAAGTCCGGTGTCAGACACGGTTACGAGAGTGTGACGCCTCGTCGACGTGCGCGGCTCGACGCCGCTTCGGTGCAGGGATCGCGCCGTGGACAAGTCCGGTGTCAGACACCGGGGTTCAAGGTGTGCCGCGGGAGCCGCTGAGCGATAGCCTCGATCCGGAAATGGCCGCTTCCTTGCCGATTTCGAGTCGCAAGCAGATTGCGCTGATCGCGCACGACAACAAGAAGACGGACCTGCTCGAATGGGCGCGGTACAACCGCGGGACGCTCGCGCAGCACGAGTTGTCCGCGACCGGGTCGACCGGAGCGCTGATCGCCGACGAGCTCGGCCTCGAGGTGCACCGGTTCCTGAGCGGGCCGCTCGGCGGCGACCAGCAGATCGGCGCCGCGATCGCCGAAGGCACCATCGACTTCGTGATCTTCTTCTGGGACCCCCTCGAGCCGCACCCGCACGACGTCGACGTGAAGGCGCTCCTGCGGATCGCAGTCGTCTACAACGTCCCGATGGCGTGCAACCGCGCGACTGCGGACTACGTGCTGTCGAGCCCGCTGCTGGGGATCTAGCTAGATGAGCGTCGCGCTCGAGCGCGGGCGGAGCGCATTCGCGGAGCGAGCCTGGGCGCAGGCCTCGGTGGCGCTCGCCGAGGCGGAGACGGACGAGCCGCTCACCGCCGCCGATCTCGAGCTCCTCGCCATCTCCACGTACATGCTCGGCTCGCTCGACGACTTCTTCGCGACGCTCGAGCGCGCGTTCGACACGTGGCTGGTGGACGGTGAGGTGCACCGCGCCGCCCGGTGTGCGTTCTACATCGGAGTCACCTACGCCACGCGCGGCGAAGTCGGCCGGGCCGGCGGCTGGTTCGGCCGCGCGGAGCGCCTCATCGATGCGGCGGGCGTCGACTGCGTCGAGCAGGGGTACCTGCTGATGCCGGGCGCGCTCCGGCGAGAGTCCGAGGGCGACGCCGAGGGCGCCTACGAGGTCGCCTCCCAGGCGGCCGAGGTCGGCGAGCGCTTCAACGATCCCGATCTGTTCTCGCTCGCGACGCACACGAGGGGCCTGGCGCTGATCCGGTCAGGGCGGGTCGAAGACGGCCTCCGCCTGCTCGACGAGGCGATGCTGACGGCGGCCACGGGCGATCTGTCGCCGATCGCAACAGGAATCGTCTACTGCGGTTCGATCGCAGGGTGCGAGGAAGCGTTCGACGTCCGCCGCGCGCGCGAGTGGACCGAGGCGCTGTCGCAGTGGTGCGAAGCCCAGCCCGAACTGGTCGCCTTCAGCGGGAGGTGCCGCGCACATCGGGCCGAGCTGATGCAGCTGTACGGCGCTTGGCCCGACGCACTCGAGGAGGCCGAGCGCGCACGCGAACGGAGCGATCGCGCACTGAACGTCTCTGCGGCCGGTCAGGCGCTCTACCAGCAGGGTGAGCTGCTGCGGCTGCGCGGCGACTTCGCGGCCGCCGAACGCGCGTACCGCGAAGCGAATGCCCACGGGCGTGAGCCGCAGCCCGGCCTCGCGCTGCTTCGGCTCGCGCAAGGCGATGCCCGCACCGCCGCGGCGGCGATCGATCGCGCACTCGGAGAGACGCCCGCTCCGCTCAGACGGGCGCGACTTCTGCCTGCCGCCGTCGAGATCGCGCTCGCTCTCGGGGATGCCGACGGCGCCCGGCGCGCCAGCGTCGAGCTCGACGAGATCGCCGGCTTGTCGGGAAGCCCACTCCTCTGCGCGGTCGCCGACGGGGCCCGAGGTTCCGTGGAGCTCGCCGAGGGCGACGCACGCGCCGCGCTCGTCTCGCTGCGCCTGGCGCTCCAACGTTGGCAGGAGCTCGCCGCTCCGTACGAGATCGCCCGGACGCGTGTGCTGGTCGCCACTGCCTGCCGTGAGCTGGGTGACGAGGACACGGCCGGGCTCGAGCTCGACGGCGCCCGGACGACGTTCCGGGAGCTCGGAGCCAGTGGCGATCTGGCCCGGGTCGAGGCGCTCGTCGGCGCCGACTCGCAGCCGACGCATGGGCTGACCGAGCGCGAGCTCGAGGTGCTGCGTCTCGTCGCAGCCGGCAACAGCAACCGGCAGATCGCGGCGACGCTCGTGCTCAGCGAGCACACGGTGGCCCGCCACGTGCAGAACATCCGCGCCAAGCTTCGCGTCTCGACCCGCACTGCGGCCGCAGCGTTCGCCTTCGAGCACGACCTCGTCTGACGGACCGCTGCGTGGTCGATTTTGACCACGACGGTCTGCACCAAGTTGGTCGATCCGCCCGATGCGCATCGTGAGCCCCCGGCCTACCGTCGTCCTCAACGCAATCAGGGAGGATGAGATGAGCACGGTAGAGCGGTACGACACGGTGATCGTGGGAGGGGGCCAGGCTGGGCTCGCGACCGGCTATCACCTCGCCCAGGCCGGGAGATCGTTCGCGATCCTCGACGCGTTCGACCGCGTCGGCGATGCGTGGCGCAACCGGTGGAACTCGCTGCGGCTGTTCACCCCGGCGAAGTACGACGGCCTACCCGGCTGGGAGTACCCCGCCGGCCAGAACCCATTCCCGACGAAGGACGAGATGGCCGGCTACCTCGAGGCCTACGTCGAGAGGTTCGGGCTGCCCGTGCGAAACGGCGTACGCATCGAGCGGCTGTCGCGTGAGGGAGACGGGTTCGTCCTCTCGGCGGCCGGCCGCCGGTTCGAAGCGGACCGGGTCGTCGTCGCGACCGGTGCCTACCGAAGACCCACCACGCCCGCGCCGGCTCGGGGAGCTCGATCCGAGGATCGTTCAGCTCCACTCGGGCGAATACCGCGGCCCCGAGCAGCTGGCGGACGGCGGTGCGCTCGTCGTCGGCGCCGGCAACTCGGGCGCCGAGATCGCGTTCGAGCTCAGCCGCTCGCGTCCGACCCTCCTCGCCGGCCGCGACGTCGGTGAGATCCCCGTGGAGCACGGGTCGAAGCGGGGGCGGGTCGTGCTGCCGCTGATGAGATTCGTCGGCCACCGGGTGCTGACCGTGAGGACCCCGATCGGCCGCAAGGTCGGACCGAAGCTCGCGCTCGGCGCGACGCCGTTGATCAGGATCAAGACGGCCGATCTCGCCGAGGCGGGCGTGGAGCGCGTGCCTCGTTTCGCCGGCGTCGAGAACGGCCTGCCCGTGCTGGCCGACGGGCGAGTGGTCGACGTCCCGAATGTCGTCTGGTGCACGGGGTTCACCCAGGACTTCTCCTGGATCGACCTGCCCGTGCTCGGCGAGGACGGGCGTCCGCGCCATCGCCGAGGCGTAGCCGAGTCCGTGCCCGGTCTGTACTTCGTCGGCCTGCCGTTCCAGTACTCGGTCACCTCGGACGTCCTGCCCGGGGTGGGTCGAGACGCCCGGTTCGTCGCCAGGCACATCATCCGGCAACCCGCGTCGGCCGAGACGGCGGTCCGGCCGGCGCCCACGGCGCTCCGACGCGTCGCCTAAGGCGTCCGGAGCCAGAGAGCCTGCTCGCCGCCGACGAGGGCGCAGGCTCTCGGCTCGGCGGCGGTCCCTACTTCATCATCGTTGTGGTCGACATCATCGACGTCGTCGTCATCGGCGGTTTCGACTGCTGCATCTGATTCGCCTTGTCCATCTGGCTCATGCTCGGCGAGGACGGCTCGTGCATCATCCGCATCCGGGCGCGCTCGGCCGCGCCCGAGTTCGGCAGCGTCAGTCCCGGAACGGAGGCGGGGGAAGAAGCGATCCAGACTCCCGCCGCGACGAAGAGAACTGCAAAGACCTTCGTGAGCTGCTCGCCCCGTGGAAGGACCTTCTGGAGGAAGATCAGCGCTGCGACGATCGCCATCCACGTGAGGCTCATCACGCCGAGCGCAAACAAGACGATCATCAGCCCCCAGCAGCAGCCGACGCAGTACGCGCCGTGCTCTCCGCCCATCCGCAGCGCCCCGGGGACGCCCTCGCGCCACCCGTGCATGACGAAGTGGAGCGGCGAGCGGCAATGGCGCAGGCAGACGCTCTTCAACGGCGTCAATTCGTAGAGACCGGCGGCTACGACGGCGCCGCCCGCCACGTAGCGGCCGCCGCGGTCCCAGCCGAGGAACCCGAGGTCGAAGTGGATGACGAGCCGGTAGAGCCCGTATGCGGCGAGCCCGTACGCCGTCCAGACGGCGAGGTACGAGAGTGCGAAGACCCAGGTCCGGACGAACGGCTGGCTTCGCCTGGCCCGCTCGATCGAGACCCGGTGAAACAGGAGGACCATCGGCGCCGCCGACGGCAGCATCATCGCGGCCATCATCGTCACCCAGATTCCGACGTACCACCCCAGCCCGCCGAGATCGGTGCCGGGGCCGGCGTCCATGCCCCTCATCCGCTGGAAGGCGACGATCCAGGTCACGAAAGCCGCGCCCAGGAGGACGACGACGATCCCGAGCGGAGAGCGAAGACGGGCCAGGATCACGGCGGCTAGCCTAATCTGCCTGCTAGGTTACGGTCATTAGGTAATATCCTAATTACAGTAGTCGAGCGAGGGAGATCCGATGAAGACCACCGAAGTCACCGACCACCTGACGCAGCTCACGCGCCTGCACTTCGTCAATGCCTACCTCGTGCGGGAGGACGACGGGCTCACACTGGTCGACACGACGATGGGCGGCGCGGCCGGCGCGCTGATAGCCGCAGCGGAGGCAGCCGGGGCACCCATTCGCCGGATCGCGCTCACCCACGGGCACGCCGACCACGCAGGCTCGGTCGATCAGCTCAGGGAGCGGCTCGGCGACGCCGTCGAGCTGCTCGTGCCCGAGCTCGACGCGCGGATTCTCGCGGGGGACAAGCCGGACGGGAAGCTCGCGGGGAGCTGGGGCAAGGTCGCGACCGTTCCCGACGTGCGCCTCGTGGCGGGCGATCGCGTGGGCAGCCTCGAGGTGGTGCCAAGCCCCGGCCACACCCCTGGGCACGTCGCGTTCCTCGACCGCCGAGACGGCGCGTTGATCGCAGGCGACGTGTTCACCTCCTACGGCAGCCTCGCGGTCTCGAGCTACCGCTACTGGCGGTTCCCGCTCGCCGCGATGGGGACGTGGGACCCGACGATGGACGTCGAGTCGGCACGCGCTCTCCGCAAGCTCGACCCCAGCGTCCTCGTCGTCGGCCACGGCCCGGCCACCCGCGACCCGGGCGCGGCGATGGACGGGGCGATCGCGCGCGCGGAGAGCCGCTGATGCCGCGCGCCCGCCTCGATCCCGAGGGGGTCGTCTCGGCGGCCGCCCGCCTAGCGGACGCCGACGGGCTGGAGGCCGTCTCGGTGGCGCGTCTCGCAGCCGAGCTCGGCGTCCAGCCCCCATCGCTGTATGCACATGTCGCCGGTCTCGACGATCTTCGGCGACGGCTTGCGATTCGCGGCACGCGCGAGCTCGCCGTCGTCCTGCAGTCGGCTGCCGCGGGGCGCGCGCGCGGCGATGCGCTGCGCGCGGTTGCCGATGCCTACCGCGCCTACGCAGTCAGGCACTCCGGCACGTATGCCGCGCTCCAGCGCGCGCCCTCTGAGAGCGACGTCGAGGCGGTGACGGCCGCCACGCAACTCGTCGACCTCGTCCTCGCCGTGCTCCGCGGCTACGGGCTCGAACGAGACGACGCGGTCCATGCAGCCCGCATCGTCCGCTCCGCGTTGCACGGTTTCGTCGCGCTCGAGCTCGCGGGCGGCTTCGCGATCCCGCTCGACCTCGACGAGAGCTTCTCACGGCTGATCGACGTGCTCGACCGCGGCCTCAGCGGCGGTTCTTGAGGAGTTGCGCGACGGCGGCGGCGGCGAACCACCGCTCATACTCGTCGGGCGTCCAGCCGCGCTCGCGCACGAGCAGCTGCCAGACGTCCGGGTGGTTGAGCGTCCAGAGCACATCGGTCGCGCGGGCGACATCAAGGTCGTCGCGGAGGGCGTGCTTCTCGTCGATCGATCGCACGACCGCTGCTTGGTTGTCGTAGAAGTCGGACTGGATCCGCGCCAACAACTCCGCGATCTCGGGGTCGGACAGCGCCGCCCCGCGAAGCACCGCGAGCAGCCCCCCGGCGCGCTCCTTGACTGCGCGTGAGTTGCGCGCGTTGAGCTCGAGCTGCCGGCGAGGCCTCGGCTCGTCCAGCACCTCGCGAAACCAGTCGCGATCCTCGACGCGCGCCGCGCCTGCGTCGCCGCGCACGAGGAGATGCCACAGCTCGCGCAGCAGGCCGCTCTTCGTCTCGAACGCAACGTAGACGGTCTTCAGCGCCACGCCCGCCTCGCGCGCGATCGCGGCCATCGTCGTGGCCGCGTAGCCCTGCTGTTCGAAGAGACGCCAGGCCGCCTCGAGGATCTGCGCGCGGGTTGCTTCGGCCTGTTCACGGCGGCGCGGCGACTCGTAGCGGCGGGTGCTCTTGACGGGCTCCGGCATTTCGTTATCCTACTCGATGATTGATTACTCATAAAGAGTAATGAATAGAGCGAAAGGGGAGCGAAATGGAAGCTGTTGCAGCGACGAACCCACCGGCCGCGCTGCGTGCGCAGCTGCACGGCATGTGGTCGAGCGTGGCGGGAGCCTGGGGAGCGCACGCGGAGTTCGTCGACGATCGCGGTGCGGAGCTGACCGAGCGGCTGCTCGAGCTCGCCTGGCCTCGCGTGGGCAGTCGCGTGCTCGAGCTCGCCTGCGGTGCGGGCGGGCCCGGACTGGCAGCCGCTCGGCTCGTCGGCCCGACGGGTGAGGTCGTCCTGTCGGACGTGGCGGCCGAGATGACCGCCATCGCCGCCGAGCGGGCCGGGGCGCGCGGTCTGCGAAACGTGACGACCCGCGTGCTCGACCTCGAGCAGATCGAAGAGCCCGACGCCTCATTCGACATCGTCTACGTGCGCGAAGGGCTGATGCTGGTCCCCGACCCGGTCCGGGCCGCCTGCGAGATCAAGCGCGTGCTGAAGCCGGGAGGCTCGGTCGCACTGAGCGTCTGGGGGCCCCGCGCCAGGAACCCGTGGCTCGGCGTCGTGTTCGACGTCGTCTCGGCGCAGCTGGGCTCGCCCGTCCCGCCTCCGGGCCTGCCGCAGCCGTTCTCACTCGACGATGCCGATCGGCTCGCCCACGTCCTGACGGACGCGGGCCTGACGAGCGTCGCCGTCGAGGAGCTCCCGACGCCGTACCGGGCGACATCGATCGACGAGTGGTGGCAGCGGACGTGCGAGCTCGCCGGCCCGCTCGCCCAGAGGCTCGCCGCGCTGCCTGCTGCGGCAGCGAGGGCTCTCCACGATCGGGCCGCGGCCGCGATCGAGGGCTACGCCACGCTTTCTGGGCTGGAGATGCCCGGCGTGAGCCTCGTCGCGTCAGCGGTGAACGGATCGTGACGAATCGGTACAGGTCCCGTGAGCCGCCGATGAGTTCTCGTCGCCGGCGGCGTCTACCCGACGACAATCGACGAGAAAGGCGGCGAGATGCAGAAAGTCACTCCGTTCCTCTGGTTCGACACTGACGCCGAAGCGGCGGCGCAGCTCTACACGTCGATCATCCCGAACTCGCGGATCGTCGGCGTCACGCGCTACGGCGCAGCAGGGCCGGGCACTGAAGGGACCGTGATGACGGTCCAGTTCGAGCTCGACGATCACACGTTCGTGGCGCTGAACGGCGGCCCCGCACACGCATTCACAGACGCGATCTCGTTGCAGGTGAGCTGCGAGAGCCAGGAAGAGGTCGATACGTACTGGGACGCACTCACGGCAGACGGGGAAGAAGGCCGCTGCGGGTGGCTGAAAGACCGGTTCGGGGTGTCGTGGCAGATCGTGCCGACCGTCCTGCCGGCGCTGCTCGGCGACCCGGATCCGGAACGGGCACAGCGCGCGATGGGCGCCATGCTGGGAATGAGCAAGCTCCGGATCGACGTTCTGGAGCAAGCGGCCGCCGGCACGGCCAGCGCCGTCTAGGCTGCCGAGAGCTGAGAACAGGGGGATTCTCGTGACCGAAACCGTTGAACGTCCAGACATCGATGAGGTGCGCCTCGAGGAAGAGCGGATCGCCCATTCGGGAGGCCTCGCGCGACTGGCACGCGGGTGCGCGCGCCATCCGTGGCGCGTGGTCGGGGGCTGGATCGGTGTCTTCGTCTTGCTCATCGGGCTGAACGCGGCGTTCCACGGCAAGCTGATCAACGACTTCAAGATCCCAGGGTCGGACACGCAGAAGGCAACCGACCTGATCACCGCCAAGTTCGGCGGGCAGAAAGGCGCTGCGCTGCGCGTCGTCGTGGCGGCGCCGAGCGGCGAGCGCATCGACACGCCCGCAGGGACGGCGGCCATCCACAAGATGCTCGCCGCCTCCGCTGTCGGCCAGCGCAAGCTGGCCGAGGATCCGAAGGACGTCTCGGAGATCAGGAGCCCGCTGGCGAACTCGGACCAGCTTTCCGACAGCGGCCAGGTTGCATTCTTCGACGTCCAGTTCGACCGCACCGGCTTCGAGCTTCCGCGCTCCGGCATCGTCTCGATCGAGGATCAGCTGCGCGCGATCGGAGCACCGGCCGGGCTGCAGGTCGAGTTCACAGGCGAGGCGGAGAGCGCGCCGCCGACGCAGGGAATCAGCGACATCATCGGGCTGCTGGCGGGATTCATCATCCTGCTCGTCCTCTTCCGCGCGCTCGTGCCGACGGTGATCCCGCTGCTGTTCGCGATCGTTGCGGTGGTCGGTGCCTTCCTGATCCTGTTCCTGGCCGCGCGCCTGACGCACTTCAACACCATCACCGAGATCCTCGTGCCGATGATCGGCCTCGGGGTCGGGATCGACTACACGCTGTTCATCGTCACGCGCTTCCGACAGTTCCTGCACGACGGGCTGTCGCCGCAGGACGCGGCTGCGGCCGCGGGCGCGACTGCGGGCCGTGCGGTGATCTTCGCCGGCGTGACCGTCGCCATCTCGATCACGGGCCTCGCGCTGATCGGGCTCGACTTCATCACGAAGCTCGGGATCGGAAGCGCGCTCGGCGTGCTCACGGCGGTGCTGCTCGCGAACTCGCTGCTGCCGGCGGTCCTGTCGCTGCTCGGCCCCAAGATCGACGGCGGCCGGTTCGGGCTCAAGCCGGTGGACGAGTCGCGCGAGGGGCAGGCCCGCACGCCGATCGCAGCCTGGGGGCGCTTCGTCTCACGCCGGGCGAAGATCGTGCTTCCGGTCATCATCATCGTGCTTCTGCTGCTGGCCTCGCCCGTGCTGGCGGTGCGGCTCGGCCTCGCCGACTCGGGCACCGCGCCGAAGGATCAGACCACGCGCAAGGCCTACGACCTGCTGACGACCGGCTTCGGCCCGGGCTTCACGGAGCCGATCCCGGTGGTCGTCGACCTGCAGTCCGATCACCAGGCGGCCGACAAGCTCGTGACCGCGCTCAAGCAGGTGGACGGGCTCAAGCGTGTCGTCAAGCCGATCTACAACGCGAAGACACCCGAGAAGGCATCGGTCGCGATCATCAACACCTACGGCAGGTACAAGCCGCAGGACTCGAAGACCGACGACCTCGTCTCGGAGCTCCGCCACACCGTGATCCCGGCGACCCTGGCCGGGTCGACGGCACGCGCCTACGTGTCAGGCTCGAACGCGGCGTTCACGGACATCGGCAACCGCATCTTCTCGCACTCGCCGTGGTTCCTGCTCTACATCATCGGGATCACGTTCCTCGTGCTCGCGATGGCGTTCCGCTCGGCCGTGATCGCGGTCAAGGCGGCCCTGACCACTCTTCTCTCGGCGCTGGTCGGCTTCGGCGTCCTCACGCTCGTCGTGCAGCAGGGGCACGGGATGGGCCTGATCGGGCTCGACCGGACCGGCCCGATCGAGAGCTTCGTGCCGCCGATCGCCTTCGCGATCCTGTTCGGCCTCTCGATGGACTACGAGGTGTTCCTGATGAGCCGCATCCGTGAGGAGCACGTGCACGGCTCGGACACCGTCACCTCCGTCAAGAACGGTGTCGCGGGCGTCGGCCGTGTGATCGCGGCGGCCGCCCTCATCATGTCGTCGGTGTTCTTCTCCTTCGTGCTCGCGCCCGACCGGGTGTCGAAGGAGTTCGGCCTGCTGCTCGGCGTCGCGATCCTCACCGACGCGCTCCTCGTGCGGCTGACGCTCGTGCCTGCCCTGCTGACCGTTCTGAAGGAACGGTCCTGGTGGATTCCCCGGTGGCTCGACCGCGCGCTGCCGAGGATCACGATCGAGCCGCCGGTCGAATCGGAGTTGGCGAAGCGTAGAGCCGGCGAAGGTCTGGAGCCGGCGAAGGCCTAGAGCGTTTGCTGTCAGCCGGGCCGGCCGGGCGCGCGGATGTGGAGCAGCCGCGCCCGGCCGGGACCGGCGTTCCGCACGACGACACGCACGCCCGGCGGCGCCGACAGCAACGCACCCGGGGCGCAACGTTCGACCCGGTCGCCGTGATCGAACTCGAGCTTTCCCTCGAGCACGTAGACCGCGTCGACGGCTTCCTCGCCGCCCACCCTGAGCTCCCAGCCGGGCTCGACGGCGAGCTCGCTCACCGACAGCTGCGGTGACTCACCCCGGGCGTCCGGCCCGGAGACGGTGGCCAGGTCTGCCGGCAGCCCGCCGTCGGAGGGCGGCTCCTCGCTGTCGAAGCCCTCGCGGTCGCCCCGAACGTAGGCGATGAAACCTGTGCTCGGTGCGTGCAGATTGAGCCACTGCGCACTCGCCTCGCTCGCGTTCGTGAACGTGTGGGTCACGTCGGGTGGCACCAGGACGAGCGTTCCCGCCGGGGCGCGCACCGTTGCGACTTCCGGCCCGACGCGGAACTGCAACTCGCCGTCGAGGACGTAGAACGCATCGACGTGCTCGTGGTGCACGTGCGGGTCCGGGCCGGGTTGACCGGCTTCGTACCGGAACCACGTGGCGTCGAGGAGTGGGTGCTCGCAGAGTTTGCGCACTGTCCGCCCGGTGCGATCGGACAGCAGCTCACCCTGGTCGGCGGCAATCAGCATCGGTCCCGGCACCGACACATTCCTACACGGTCGGTGCCGACCGGTTCATTAGGGTGCGCCTTACAGATGAAGGTCGGCTGCTCCGGAACCGAAGAGCCATCGCGCTCGACGTCGCACGTCGAGCTCGCGACGTAGGCGAGCTTCGCATCACCGGCGTGGTCGGCCGCTCGGCGGTCGTCTGCGTGAACGGCGGCCAGGCGAACGAGGTCGAGGGAACCTGGAGCGCGTCGCTCGAATGGCTCGTCGGCCGGTTGGCTCCGCGGTTCCCTGGCCTGGCGTTCGCAGAGGTGCGGTACAGGATCAAGTCGTGGCGGCAGCTCGATCTGTGCATCGAGGATGCACGCACCGCGGTTCGCGAGGTCGGCGCCGAGCGCACCTTGCTCCTCGGCTTCTCGATGGGGGGTGCCGTCGCGATCTCCGCCGCGGACGAGCCGTCGGTCGAGCGGGTGGTCGGCCTTGCGCCGTGGATCCCCGACCAGCTCCCGCTCGAGGCGCTCCAGGGGCGCCGCCTCGACGTCCTGCACGGCTCGCTCGACCGCTGGCTGCCCGGCATTCCCGGCGTCTCCGCGAAGCTGTCCCGGCGCGGCTTCGATCGCGCTCGCTCGCTCGGCGTGGAGGGGAGCTACGAGCTGATCCCGTATGCGCTCCATGCCGTCGCGCTGCGCGCGCCCGGCGGACGTTTGCTGCCGCTGCCACGTGCGCACGCCTGGGAGCGGCAGATCGCCGCTCGCCTCGAGGCCTTCTAGGCGTCTTCGAGCAGATTCAGGCGCCGCGCCGCGGCGACGGCCTCGCCGCGGGTGCGGGCCCCGAGCTTGCGGAGGAGCGAGGAGACGTGGTAGTCGACCGTCCGCGGCGAGAGAAACAACCGCTCGGCGATCTCCGCATTCCGCAGGCCGTCGGCGAGCAGCCGCAGGACGTCGAGTTCGCGCGCGGTCACCTGGGCACGGTTTCCGCGCGTGCTCTGGCGCGGCCCCCGCGACAGTCCGCGGACGCCGCGTTCGCGCAGCCGGCGAGCGACGACCGCCGCAGCCGCACGCGCACCGAGTTCACGCAGTGCCTCATGCGCCTGCCGGAGAGACGGCTCGTCTTCCGACTGCGCGAGCGCGAGCGCGGCCTCGTACGGTGCGCCGCGCTCGGTCCAGTAGGCGGCGGCGTCGGCCGGCCGGCCTGCCAACTCGAGGCTCCACGGCTCTGGAACGACCCGGGCGGTGGTGGGTGCGATCCCGGCCCGGAGGCGCCAGCAAGCAAGCTCCCCGACGATGCCTCGGGCGCCGCATGCGAGGGCCAGCTCGAGGGTCTCCTCCGTCGCGGCAGCCACGCCTGCACGGTCGCCGGTCAGCCAGGCGACCTCGGCCTGGGCGAGGGCGATCGGCCCGAGCCGCAGCAGCTCCCCGGTCGGCTTCGCAAGTGCCCAACCTTCGTCGAGCAGCGCGTGCGGACCGGGATCGCCGCGACGGGCACGGACGAGTGCGAGGACTGCGAGTGCCAGGATGCGGGGTGTCGTCGACGTGCGCGGGATGCGCAGGACGGCACCGGCCCAGTCGGCCGCCTCGGTCCAGTGTCCGAGCGTCAGCTCCAGGCGCGCCTTGCCCGCGAGCAGGTACAGGCGGTACAGCTCGATGCCCCTTTCGCTGCAGTAGGCGAGCCCCTCATCGAGGTGGCGGCCCGTTGCGCGCAGGTCGTGCTCGTCGAACGCCTTGCCGGCGAGCGCCAAGAACGCTTCGCTGGTTTCGTAGGGCAGGTTCGCGCGCTGCGCCAGTTCGAGACTCGACTGTATTTTCTCGCCGCTGCCGGGTTCACAGCCGCCGATCGTCCGAAGGGCGCTGGCCATGATCTCCGCGTCGTCGAGCGACTCTCCGATCTCCAGCGCCCGGCGGGCCCACGCGACCGCGTCGCCGGGAGCTGATCTGACTGCGCACTTGAAGGCAAGCGTGCAATAGGCCAGGCCGAGCTCGCGGCTCGGCGGCAGCGTCTCGAGGAGGTCGACGGCTTCGCGGGCCCTCGCCTCCGATTCCGTCGTTCTCCCGGGACACCAGAGGAGGTTCGACAGTCGCCGGAGTGCCGATCCTTCCTCGAGCCTGTCGCCGAGCGCGCGGCGGCAGGCGAGCGCATCCTCGAACGCTGCGATCCCCGTGTCGTACTGATCGGTCATATAGCACGACTCGGCGCACAGTTCGAGCAGCTCGGCACGTTCGGTCAACGACAGGTCGTCGCCGCAGCGGAGCGCGCGGGTGTACTGGGCGACCGCCTCCCGATGAGCGCCGAGCGCCGCAGCGCGTTTGGCCGCAGCCGGTGCGAACTTCAGAACCGCGTCACTGTCGCCGGCGGCGTCGGCGTGATGCGCGAGCCGCGCGAGATCCGGAGCGCTGGAGGGTGGGTCGGCCAGCGCCTCGAGCGCCTGGCGATTGAGCTCGGCCTTGCGGGTGGGCGTGATCGAGTCCTCGACGGCGAGCCGCCCGAGCTCGTGCCTGAACGCGATCCCGGCCGGCTCGGACGCGAGCATCCCTGAAGAAAGGCACTCCTCCAGGCGGTCGACGTCCTCGTCGGCGATCGCCTCGAGGAGCCAAGGCTCGGCGTGCGGCGGGACGACGGCGACGGCCTCGAGGAGCCTTCTCGCGGAGCCGCTGAGCCGCGCACTTCGAGCGAGCACCGCGTCTCGGATGGTGTCCGGGATCTCCTGGCCTCCGGCCGCGAGCGCTTCCACGACGAAGAACGGGTTTCCGGCGGTCTTGCGGTACAGCTCGTCGGCGTCGACGCCGTGCGGCTCGGCGAGCTCCAGCACTGCCGCTGCCGAGAGCGGCGCAAGCTTCAGACGCTCGATCGCACTGCTCGTGGCCAGCTCGCCCATCACGACGCGCAACGGGTGGATCGGGTCGAGCTCGTCGTCTCGGTAGGTCGCGACGACGAGAACGGGAACGGACTCGACCCGGCGCGCGAGCAGCCTCAGGACATCGAGGGTTCCCTCGTCCGCCCAGTGCACGTCTTCGAGCACGAAGACGGTCGGGGCGTGCGCACGCAGGTCGCGAACGAGCGCCGACACGACCTCGTGCGGCTTGGCGCCGCTCTCGACCAGCGCGCCCAGCTCCCCGCCGACGCCTTCCGCTACGGCGAGCAGCGGCCCGAGCGGACGCGGCGTGAAGAGCACGTCACAGGCGCCCCAGAGCACACGAACCCGCTCCGTCTGGTCGTCGCAGAACTCGCGGACGAGCGCCGTCTTCCCGACCCCCGCCTCGCCGGCCACGAGCACGAGGCGCCCGTGACCTTCGACCGCCTCTCGCGAACGCCTGCTGCAGGTCTTCGCGGGCCTGCTCACGTTCGAGTAGCCCAGGGCGCGTGAGAACAGCCAACCCCTCCACCTCGGGCAAGTGTGGAGCCTTCGCCCACGGGGCGCAAGCCCGGGCCCCGGCCTAGTCGAGTTGCGCGCCGGCTCGCCGGAGGCGCTTCCACGCCGGAGGGAGCTGCTCGAGCAGGCGGTTCCTCCGCGCGACCTGCCGCTCGGCGATCCTGCCCGCCACGAACGCTGCCGCGGTCTCCGCGTCGATCACCGTCGTCGACCGCAGGTGCTGCTCGGTGACAAGGGCATCGTGATGCTCGCCGAGCAGCGTCTGGAGTGTCCTCGCACGGGCGATGAACCGCCGGCCGGCCTTGCTGCGGGGCGCCGAGAGCTCGGCCGCGTAGCGGGCCCGCTTCAGCGCGATGCGGAGCCCGTGGAGAGCTGAATCGTTCGGCCGCGCGTCCGAGCTTCGCGGACGCCTTGGCCACCCGGCGGAACTCCTTCCGGGCAATGCGGTCGAGGGGAACCGTGTCGACTCCCGGCGCGAGCCTCGGCGGAAACCGGAGTCGGGCGAGGAGCAGCCGGTGATTCTCGCTGCTCAGACCTTCGACGAGACGTCGCCGTGCGTCGTTGCGCTGGTGCTCGAGGCGTGCGATCAGAGCCGCGCTGCCTGCGCGATCGTCCTCGCCGAGCGTGGCGAGCTCCGCGGTCAGATGTTCGAGCAGCACGTCGAGGTCGCGCACGGGGCCCGTGACCTCGCCGAGCCGGCGGAGACCGTCGGACAGCGAGCGCCGCCAGGCCGGTTCGAGGAACGGCCCGGCTCCGCGGAGGAACGCACGTGTGCGGCGCGCCGCGACCCGGTGCTCGTGCAGATTCTCCGGATCCTGGCCGAGTCGTGCATCCGGGCTCGTGCGCGAGGAGCGCGTGCCGCTGGACCTCGATCATCTCGCGCAGCCGAAGGGCACCCGGATCGGTCGTGATCGGGGGAGAGGGCACGAGCGGCTTTCGGCCGACCACGCTCTCGAGGAGGCGCGCAATGTTGTCCGGTGGTACGAGCCCTGCGTTGCCGGGCTCCCACTCCTCGAGGCCGTCGCCGCGGGGGAGCCGCAGGCGCCAGACGACGCCTGCTTCGACGGGCAGGCGTGAAACGGTCATCCCGAGCCGCTCGAGATCGCGGTCGACGGTGTCGTAGTCGTGCACGACCGTCAGCTCCTGCTCGGCGCGCAGCCGATTCTCGACTGTCGCGTGGGCCGGCGAGATCCGCTGCGGAGGCGAGGGTTCCGGGCGGATCGGCGTGGGGTCGCTCACAGAGTTTGATTCTCCTGTCGGGTCCCGAGTTCCTGCCCGTCGACCGCGTGATCGGTGCGTCTCGTACCCGGTGCAGGCGAGCATCGGCTGCCGTGGGTACTTGTCGGCGATCGCCTCGTTCTGGCAGAGGAGGTATCGCTGTCCCCGGCGGCTCTGGACTTCACGCACGTAGGCGCAGGTCTCGCAGAGGCTCTGCGTTGCAGTCGTCACGTCTGTCTAGAGTCGAGTCGCAGTGCGCATTTGTTCGTTCCTTCCCAGTGCAACGGAGATGATCGCCGATCTGGGGCTGATCGATTCTCTCGTCGGTGTCTCGGAGGAGTGTCGCTGGCCGAGCCGGGGTCGTGGGAAAGCCGGTCGTGACCTCCGCGCGGATCGACCCGGCGAGCCTGACGAGCCTGGAGATCGACGAGGCGGTCCGCGCGTCGGTTCGCGACGGCCGCTCGCTTGTACATGGTGGACGCTGCGCTGATCGATGAGCTGAACCCGGACGTGATCGTGACGCAGGACCTGTGCGCGGTCTGCGCGGTCTCGAGCGGTGAGCTCGAATCGGCGTGCCCGGTCGACGCGGAGGTCCTGTCGCTCGATCCGCGCACGCTCGGACGAGGTGGCGGAGTCCGTTCGGACTCTCGCGTCGCGGCTCGGCGTCGCCGAGCGCGGCGAGGAGCTCGCGGCCGCGATGCTCGACACGATCGAGCAGGCGGCCGCTTCCGTCCGCGGGCTGCCGAAGAGACGCATCTTCTTTGCCGAATGGATCGACCCGCCGTTCTGCGCCGGGCATTGGCTTCCCGAGATGATCGAGCTCGCCGGCGGCGAGGACGTTCTGGGTCGCGCCGGGCAACCCTCCCGCTCGACGAGCTGGGCCGAGGTGCTGGCGCTCGAGCCGGAGCTCGTGGTCGATCGGGCCGTGCGGCTTCGACGTCCGGCAAGCCGCCTCGCGTGCGGCGCAACTCACGCTGCCGTGCCCGGCGGTGGCCGTGGACGGCGACGCGTACTACTCCCGGCCGGCGCCTCGCCTGGCCGACGGCGTCCGGCAGCTGGCGCATCTGCTTCATCCCGACGCGGCTCCCGATCCCGGGCTGCCGGCCATCCGGTCTGACCGGACGTAGCGCCTCGACCGGTTCGGGGAGCTGCTCGTGCGAGCGAAAGGAGACCCGGACAATGACGAGCGATCAGGGGCCGCCGGCGAGATCGATCACCGAGCGGCGGCTCGACACGCTCGCGAGGCTCCGTGCCGACGTCGACCTCTGGGTCGCTTCCGCGAGCGAGCACGGCGACGCGTATCTCGTCCCCCTCTCCTACTACTGGGACGAGACGACGCTGACGATCGCGACCCCGCGGTCGAGCCGCACGGCCCGGAACCTGATCCGCGCAGGCTGGGCGCGGGTTGCGCTCGGGACGACCCGCGACGTCGTGCTCATCGAGGGCCCGGTCGAGGCGATACCGATCGGCACCGACCCCGCGCTCGAGGATGCGCACGCGAAGGCCAGCGGATTCGACCCGCGGGACGCTCACGACCGAGTACGTCTATCTCCGCATCAGGCCGAGCACGATCCAGGCCTGGCGCGAGTCGAACGAGCTCGACGGCCGCGACCTGATGCTGCGACGGGCGCTGGCTCAGCTAGCGGCGGGGACGACGTCGCCGTGCGTCAGCGCGACAGCCTCGAGCCGCGAATGGACGCCGAGCGAATGCAGGATGCCGCGCACGTGGTTCCGGACGGTCTCGCGGCTCAGATGCAACTCGGCGGCGATCTCCTCGGTCGTCCGGCCGCGCTCGAGCAGCCGCAGGACCTCAGCCTGCCTCGGCGTCAGCCCGGCCGGTGGCTCCGGGGGCGGGGTGTCGTCGATCCGGGCGACCTGGCCGAAGACGCCGACCACACGCTCGCCGTCCCACAGCGGGACCGAGCTGATCTGCACGCCGACGCGGTCGCCCGTCGGTGCGACGACCACCGACTCGAAGTCGGTCACCTTGATCCGGCCCGAGATCTTCCGGGCGAAGAGATCGCGAACGTGGCTGGTCTCCTCCGGCGCCACGATCGACGTGAACTGCCGGCCGCGCACGTCGCCGACGGCTGCTTCGGCCGCCTGATTGACCCATCTGATCACCCCGGTCGGGTCGATCACGTAGGTCGGGATGCTGACGCGGTCGAGCGCGTCCTGCAGATCGCCGGTCAGCGCGTCGAGCGGCATGCGCCCGAGTCTGCGGACGGCCTGTCGCGGCGTCAAGCGACGGTCGAGGCCTTGCGGCGCCGCGGCGCGGGCCGCGCTTCGATCAGTCCTTCTGCCGCGACGCTCTGCGCCACGGTCTCGCGCGCCTGGAAGATCCGCCATTTCACGGTGGCGAGCGTCGTCTCGAGGATGTCGGAGATCTCCTCGTAGGTGAAGCCCGAGATGTCGCGCAGCAGGAGGCTCATCTTCAGATCGAGCGGCAGCGCCTCGATGGCGCGCCAGATCGCGTCGATCGTCTCGGTGCGCTCGGCCGGCGGGTCGACGGCGTGCAGGTCACCGTCGTGCGGCAGCTCGCCGGGCGGCGGCCGCCGCTCGCGGGTCCGGAGCTCGTCGAGCATCCGGTTCTTGGCGATCTGGAAGAGCCAGGTGGTGAACTTCGAGCGGAAGGAGAAGCGGGGAAGGCTCTGGTACACGCGCAGGAACACTTCCTGCGTCAGGTCCTCGGCGAGACCGCGATCGCCGACCGTGCGGAGGATGTAGTTGAAGATCGGCGTCTGATACGTCTCGACGATCAGCGCGAACGCGGCCTGGTCTCCCCGCTGTGCGCGCCTGATGACCTCGTCTTGGACGACTGGAGTGGCCATGGAACGAGCCTGCCCTGAGCGGGATCGACCGGCCATGACGCAACTGCGTCAATTCCCCTCGAGGGTTGAGGAAGTCGCCGACCCCGATCAAGATGAGATGGGGGCCATGGGAACCAGCCTGCAGACATCCGGGCGCGCCGTTGCCGGCGCGCTGTCATATCTCGACGATCTCGAAGCCGAGGCGATCGAGATCCTGCGCGACGTCGTCGCGCAGGTCGAGCGGCCGGTGATGCTGTACTCGATCGGCAAGGACAGCTCGGCGATGCTGCAGCTCGCCCGCAAGGCCTTCTACCCGGGCAAGCTTCCCTTCCCGCTCCTGCACATCGATACGACGTGGAAGTTCAGCGAGATGTACGCGTTCCGCGACCAGGTGGCCGCGCAACCCGACGTCGAGCTGCTCGTGCATGTGAACCAAAACGGGCTGGACGACGGCGTCGGTCCGTTCACCCACGACTCGTCGTCCTACACGGATGTGATGAAGACCGAGTCGCTCAGGCAGGCGCTCGACCTTCATCGTTTCGACGCTGCGATCGCGGGGGCGCGTCGCGACGAGGAACGCTCGCGCGCGAAGGAGCGGATCTTCTCGTTCCGGACCGCAGACCATCGCTGGGACCCGAAGAACCAGCGGCCCGAGCTCTGGCGTCTCTACAACGCGCTGAAGCGCCCGGGAGAGTCGATCCGGGTCTTTCCGCTGTCGAACTGGACCGAGCTCGACGTCTGGCACTACATCTACCGCGAGCAGATTCCGATCGTCCCGCTCTATCTCGCGAAGGAGCGACCGGTGGTCGAGCGCAGCGGACAGTTGATCATGGTCGACGACGCCCGGCTCCCGCTCCGGCCCGGCGAGGAGCCGACGGCCAGGAAGGTGCGATTCCGGACGCTCGGCTGCTATCCGCTCTCGGGCGCAGTGGAGAGCGACGCGGACACGCTGCCGGCGCTGCTCGACGAGATGGCCTCTGCGTCGACCTCGGAGCGGCACGGGCGCCTGATCGACCACGACCGTGACGGTTCGATGGAGAAGAAGAAGCGGGAGGGCTACTTCTGACGAGGACGACGAACGGCCCCGACCAGGTGCCCGGCTCTGTGAGCGAACGTGCAGCAGCGCACGCTGCTCCGGTTCATCACGTGCGGCAGCGTCGACGACGGCAAGAGCACGCTGATCGGACGGCTGCTCTACGAGTCGCAGGCGGTGTACGAGGACCAGCTCGCGGCGCTCGAGGACGACTCGAAGCGGATCGGGACGCAGGGCGGCTCCCTCGACTTCGCGCTGCTCCTCGATGGGCTGACCGCCGAGCGCGAGCAGGGAATCACGATCGACGTCGCGTATCGCTTCTTCTCGACGGCGCGCCGCAACTTCATCGTCGCCGATACGCCCGGACACAACCAGTACACGCGGAACATGGTCACGGGCGCGTCGACCGCCGATTGTGCGGTGATTCTCGTCGACCCGACGAAGGGCGTGCTCACACAGACCAGGCGCCACACCCTGCTCGCGTCGGTCCTCGGGATCCGCCACGCTGCTCTGGCCGTCACCAAGATGGACCTCGTCGACTACGCCGAGGCGACGTTCCGCGGCGTCGAGAGCTCCTATCGCGCGATCGCCGACGAGCTCGGCCTCGAGCAGGTCGTCTGCATCCCGGTCTCCGGGCTCCGAGGCGACAACGTCGTCGCGCGCAGCGAGCAGATGCCGTGGTATGCCGGCCCGACGCTGCTCGAATACCTCGAAGGCGTCGAGGTCGAGGAAGGGCGGATGCGGGCTCGGCCGTTTCGCCTCCCGGTGCAATGGGTGAACAGGCCCGATTCCGGGTTCCGTGGCTTCGCCGGGACGATCGTCGGGGGCGAGGTCAGGCCCGGTGACCCGATCCGCGTCTATCCGTCCGGTCTCGAGACGACCGTCGCATCGATCGCCACGTTCGACGGCGACCTCGAGCACGCCGTCGCCGGACAGGCCGTGACGGTGACGCTCGCGAGCGAGATCGACGTGGGCCGCGGCGATCTCCTCGCGAGCCCCGAGGCGCCGCCGCAGGTCGCCGACCAGTTCGAGGCGATGGTCTTCTGGATGGGCGAGGAGCCGATGCTGCGCGGTCGCACCTATCTGATGCGCGCGGGGACGAAGACGGTTGCCGCGACGATCGCTCCGCTCAAGTACAAGCTGAACGTCGACACGCTCGAGCACGTCGCCGCCACTCAACTCGAGTTGAACGAGATCGGGGTCTGCTCGATCCAGCTCGCCGAGCCGATCGCGTTCGATCCCTACGTCGAGAGCAGGGAGACGGGCGGCTTCATCCTCATCGACCGGATGACGTTCGGCACGGTGGGAGCCGGGCTGCTCCACTTCGCCCTGCGGCGGTCGCACAACATCCGCTGGCAGGACCTCGACATCGACAAGCAGGCGCGCGCCGCAGCCAAGCGCCAGCATCCGTGCGTCGTCTGGCTGACCGGGCTGTCGGGAGCGGGCAAGTCGACGATCGCGAACCTGGCCGAGCGCAAGCTGCACGACCTCGGCTTCCACACGTACCTGCTCGACGGCGACAATCTCCGTCACGGCCTGAACAAGGACCTCGGATTCACCGCGAGCGACCGCGCCGAGAACATCCGGCGTGCGGCCGAGGTGGCGAAGTTGATGGTCGACGCAGGCCTGATCGTCATCGTCGCCTTCATCTCGCCGTTCGCCAGCGACCGGGAGGAAGCGAGGACGCTCGTCTCGGCGGATGAGTTCTACGAGGTCTTCGTCGATGCGCCCCTCCATGTCGCAGAGGAACGTGACCCGAAGGGGCTCTACAAGAAGGCTCGTCGAGGCGAGCTGCAGAATTTCACGGGCATCGACGCACCGTATGAGCGGCCGGAGAGCCCCGATCTGCGCATCGACACCACGGCCATGACGGCCGAGGAGGCCGCCGAAGCCGTGATCGCGCTGCTCTCGGGCCCGGCGGGAACGACGTGAGCGGCAACGGGACGGTGAGCGACTGTGCCGCCGCCCGCGAGGTTGCCGCGGCGGCGGGGATTCTGCTGCTCGAGATCCGGGCGGGGCTCGCGCAGGGCGCCGACGTCGACTCGATTCGCCGGGAGGGTGACAGGCGGTCGCACGAGCTGATCGTCGCGCTGCTCGCGGAGCGATATCCGGACGATGCGGTCGTCTCCGAAGAGGCGGCCGGCGATCGGAATGCTGGCGTCGGCGGAGCGGGTCTGGATCGTCGACCCGCTCGACGGGACCCGCGAGTTCGGCGAGCTCGGACGCACCGACTGGGCCGTCCACGTCGCGCTCGTCGAGCGCGGCCACCTCGTCGCCGGCGCCGTCGCCATGCCCGCACGCAGCGAGGTCCCGTTCGCCTCCGACTCGGTCACTTCGCCTCCCGCTCCGGCCCCGCGGCCGCCGCGCATCGCCGTCTCGCGGACTCGGCCCGCAGCGGAAGCCGTCGTGCTGGCCGAACGACTGGAGGGTGAGCTCGTGCCGATGGGCTCGGCAGGGGCGAAGACGATGGCCGTGCTGAGCGGCGAGGCCGACCTGTACGTGCACTCGGGCGGGCAGCACACCTGGGATTCCGCTGCGCCGGTCGCCGTCGCGATCGCGGCGGGCCTGCACGCTTCGCGGATCGACGGTTCGCCGCTCGACTACGGCAGCGACGAGACGTGGCTGCCCGACCTGCTCGTCTGCCGGCGGGACCTGCGTGACCGTGTGCTCGCCGAGCTCCGCCGGGCGTGACTCACGGTCGGCTCGAGCTCAGAACAGCTGGCCCTCGAAGCGTGCACGCCGGAACCGAGACTGCAGCTCCGGCCACTGGACGAAGAAGTCGTTCGCGACCGGATAGACCAGCCGTGCCGTGAGTGACGGCTCGCGTGATGCGGGAGAAGCTCTCGATGAAGACGACTCGCGCCCCGAACAGCCGGCCGACGTAACAGAACGGAACCGCAACCCCGGCTCCCGTCGTCACGATCGCCCGCGGCCGATGCTTCCGCACGAGCGACACGGCGAGGAGGAGGTTGCGGAGAAGGTTGCGGATGCTGCGATTCGTCGGATGGTGCGCGAACCACACTTGCTCGCCTGCGAGCAGCGAATGCGCATCGGCCGTCGGGAACGTGACCCACGCGCGCTCATCCCGCGGCCACTCGTCCTTGAGCTGCACGAGCTGCAGCAGATGTCCGCCCGACGACGCGACCAGCAGGACAGGTCTCATGCGCGAAACACGCTCCCGTACAGATCGGACACATTCTTCGTGAAGACGTCGGTGGAGTACTGCTCGGCCACGAGTCGTTGCCCAGTCCGGCCGAGCTCGGCCAGCTTGCCGGCGTCTCCGAGGAGATCTACCAGCGCCGTGGCGATCGCCTCGGCATCGTCCACCGGGACGACGACTCCGGCGCCGCCGAGGACCGAGCTCACCGCGCCGACGCCGGTCGCGACGACCGGCACGCCCGCCGCCATCGCCTCGAGCACGAACATCGGCATCGCCTCGGCGCGCGAAGGCAGGACGGCCACACACGACTCGTCGAGTGCCTCGATGACGGCGGCGTGGGGCAGCGGCCCACCGAAGCGCGCGCCGGCGGGAAGCGACGCGAGCAAGCGTCGGCTCGGCGACGGGGCCGAGCAGCAGCAATGACGCATCGGGGTGCTGGGCGTGCACCGCCGGCCAGGCACTCAGCAGGAGATCGACGCCCTTGCGGTAGCCGATCTCTCCTGCGAAGAGGACTTGCCGGCGTGCGGCGACTCCGGTCGCCTGCGCGCGCAGCCGAACGGGATTCGGGAGCCGCAGGACGCGCCGGGCGCCGAGCGAGACCGCCGCCTGGTGCACCTCGTCCGTCAACACGGTGACGGCGCCCGCGCGACTGAAGATGGCGCGAACCAGCCGAGGAGCGCGGTGGACCTCTTTCATGAACCGCGAGCCGTGGACGGTGACGACCGTCGGCAGCCTGCGCAGCCGGGCGGTCTCGAGCAGGAGGAGCGTCCGGACGAGATCGAACCCGTTCGACGTGTGCACGTGCACAGCCGTGGGTTCGGCTGCGCGGGCGAACGGCAAGGCCGCCCACGGCGGCGACCAGGCGCACGACCTGGCGTGCGCGTGACACCTTGGTGTAGATCGAGACGAAGTCGATCTTCCAGGGCCGCAGGTCGGCCTCGAAGTAGGCGTGGATGACCTGGGCGATCCCACCCGGCTCACGCAGATCGGGCCCGAAGTGCACCACGACGCGCGTCTCGTCGGCGTCGACCGTCACGTGATTCCGTCGACGGCGGCCGTGACTGCCTTTGCGAGCTTGCCGTCCTGCTGCCACTCGACCGAGCCGCTGCGCGATTCCTCGATCGCGGCGGCGATGTCGGTGTCGTCGTGAACGGGCACCAGGAACCCGCGCTCCGTCAACTTCGCGACGATCTGCAGCTGGTGGTCGTCCACGTGCTCACCCTTCGACACGAGACGAGGGATGGCAACAGGGCGGCGACCGAACGAGAGCACGGTCATGATCGTCCCGACTCCTGCGTGGCAGACGATCGCGTCGGCCTCGCGCATCAGCGTCGTGAGCGTCTCGTACGGCACGAAGTCGAGCCAGCGAGCCTCCGGCCAGTCCCGAGCGGGGGTGTGCCCGTGCTGGATGACGAGCTCGTGGCTCGTGCGCAGCGGCTCGATGAGGTCGAGTGCCCTTGGGAACGGATGCTCGTCCGTGCCGAGTGCCGTGAGGATCACGGACGATGCCCCGCCGGGGTCTCGCTCACGGGAGGTTCGCGGCAGCGTCGGCGAAGGAGCGAGACCTGCTGAACCCGTCCAGCCAGACCGAGGTCGGCGCTGTGGACTCGGCGCGGTAGGCGCCGATCATGTCGAGCGTGTTTGCGGGGTAGCTCCCGTCCGGATTTGTCTGCAGTGTCGGGTAGCCGGACAACGAAGCGGTCTTCCGCCAGGCAGATCGGCCCTTCAGGCGATGCCAGGCGTCGATCTTCCCGCTGCTGTCGGTCGCCCAGTGTGCGTGGATGACGAGCTCGTGCCAGACGCCGAGACGCATGCCCGGCGGGACGGCATAGAGCTTCGGCAGGTTGACGTAGCGGCTCGGGTTGTCGGCGTTCGAGTTGAACTGATACGCCGGCTTGCCGGTCGTGGTGATGCCGGTCTGCATGACGAGGGTGACGTGATTCGGGAAGGCCGACAAGCGCGATGGTCGGGCCGCCCGGCCCGAGGTTCTGGAGGTTCAGCTGGGCGATCACGACGCCTTTAGAGGCTCGATCGTGGCGGGCGTCCAGCCTTCGGCAGGTAGAACATCAGCGAGTAGTAGTCGTCGCCGCCCGTGTTGACGGGCCGACCGTGATGACCTGGCAGCGGGTCAGGTGCGTCGAGTCGGCCTGGAGGTCGAACCTGGCCGCGTAGGCGCCGGAGCCGACGATGTCGGAGACGAGGCTGAAGTTGCCGAATGCGCGAGTCGCGTTCGCGCCGAGCCGTAGTTCGCGCACTGCGGCGTGTTCCACGGCTTGTACGAGCCGGTGTCGAAGTTGCCGGCGAACAAGAGATTCGGATGTTTACCCGTGAGCGGCCGCGGCGACTCGCTGGGTGGAGGCGGAACTCGTCGCGATTGACAACACGACTGCTCCTGCCACCGCAATGATCGTTCTACGCATACCTGGTGGTTGCCGGACTCGGCTCGCATCCTTGCAGATCAAGCGGCGAGCAGCGCATTGCTGACATACGGCGCGATCGCGCCGGGTGCTCGAGGGCTGCGAAATGTCCGCCCTCGATGACGCGGATCGCGGCGTCGCCGGTGGTCAGCTCCGCCCACAGGCGAGCGTCCAGCTCGGTTGCCACCGTGTCGTTCGAGGCGAGGACGATCGAGATGTCGCAGGCGAGCCGGTCCGAGCGCGTGGCGCGGTAGTCGAAGAGCGCCTGCAGGTCGGCGCGCAGGATCGGGGCGAAGAGCTCGACCGCCTCGTCGTCGGCAAGCAGCTCCTCGTGCGTGCCGCCGAGGTGCGCGAGCGACGTCAGGAGCTCGCGGTTCCCGTCGGCCAGGGGGATCGCGAGCTCTCCGACCCGTGCGGGCGCGCACGAGGCGGAGACGAACAGGTGCCGCGGTGCCGCGCCGGCGGCGGCGAGCTCGTGCGCGAGCTCGAACGCGAGGATCGCGCCGAAGCTGTGGCCGAGCAGGGCGTAGTCGGCCGGGACCGGTGTCTTCGTGACCTGCGCGGCGACGTCGTCCAGGACGTCGCGGAAGCTGACGTGCAACGGCGCTGAGATTCGGCGGCCGCGACCGGAGAGCTCGACCGGCTCGAGCTCGACCGACGGGTCGAGATACCTGCGCCAGGCGAGGTAGACGTTCGCCGAGCCTCCCGCGTGCGGGAGGCAGTACAGCCTCATCGGCGGGCTACGCCGAAGCGCTGACGTGGGCGATGCTCTGCGCCAGGATCTCCAACGCCTGGTCGAGCGTCGTCCGCGTCACGTTCAGCGGCGGCAGGAGCCGCAGGACCGCGTCGTGCCGGCCGCCGAGCTCGAGGATCAGTCCGCGCTCGATCGCTGCGCGCTGGACGGCGCGGGCGACCGCTCCCGGATTGCCGCCGGCCGGATCCTGAACCTCCAGGCCGAGCATCAGGCCGAGCCCGCGCGCCTCGAGCACCACGTCGTACTCGCGTTCCAGGTCGCGGAGCGCCGACAGCGCGTACGCCCCCTGCTCGCGCACGTTCTCGAGGATCCCGTCGCGCTCGATGATCCGCGCGGCGGCGCTGCCTGCGACGAATGCGAGCTGGTTGCCGCGGAACGTCCCGGTATGCGCACCCGGCGACCAGACGTCGAGCTTCTCGTCGTACATGATGATCGCGGACGGCAATCCGATCCCGCCGATCGCCTTCGACGCGACGATCACATCCGGTTCGATGCCGTGGTGCTCGAAGGCCCACCAGGCGCCGGTCCTGCCCCAGCCGCACTGAACCTCGTCGACGATCAGCGGCACGTCGAGCTCCCGCGTGACGCGCCGCACCCCTTGCACGAACTCCGGCGGCGCGGCAACAGCTCCACCTTCGCCCTGGACGACCTCGAGGATGACCGCCGCCGGGAGCGGGATGCCGCCGAGCGGATCGCGCAGAGCGCGCTCGAAGTACTCGAGGCAGCGTTCTCCCGTCGTCTCGGGATCGCCGCCGAGCGCGCAATGGCGTCCCGCCGGGTACGGGAAGAAATGCACTCCCGGAACCGTGTTGGCGATGGGCTGCTTCTGGGAGACGAGGCCGGTCAGCGCCATGGCGGTGTGCGTGCTGCCGTGGAAGCCGCCGTGGAACGTGACCACGTCGGCGCGGCCGGTCGCCGTCTTGCACAGCTTCAGCGCGGCGTCGACGGCGTTCTCACCGGCCGGCCCGCAAAACTGGATCTTCGTCCGCTCGCGCATCGATTCCGGAAGGAGCGACAGCTGCGTGGTGGTGAACTCGTCCTTCGGCTCGGTCGGGAAGTCGAGCGCGGTGATGAGCAGCGGAACCTGCCGCTGGACGACCTCGACGACCTCGGGGTGGCTGTGGCCGAGCGCGAGCACACCGCCGACATGAGGAAATCGATGAAGACGTTGCCGTCCAGGTCCTCGACGTACGACCCTTCGCCGCGCTTGATCGCGATCGGCAGGTTTCTCGGATAGGACCTCGCGTTCGACTCGCGCGCCGCCTGGCGTGTCAGTGCGCCGCTGTGACGCCGGCCCCGGGATGTCGCCCTGCACCGACGGCGCGTCGAGGCGTGCAGAGCCCGCGAGCGGCGCCGCCGCGACCGGACGAAGCCCCGGTGAATCGTCCGTGCGGAGCGCAGAGGAGTCGCGAGCCACAGTCGTCTCATCGTACTGACGACGACTCGCGATGCAATCCGCGTGTGCGCGCGCTCCTGCGCACATCCCATCTTTTCTCGTTTCTGGTCCACAATGACGCGATGGAGGTATCAGCCCCCGCGTCGTCCGACCGCGTCGAATCAGGCGGTCCGCAGGCGACGCTCGATCTCCCGACCGACCGTCCGCGCCGCCCGGAGCCCACGGGCAGCCGGGGACGCGCGTCGCTGGGATTCGACCTCCGGGCCGGGACGGACGCGGCGACGCTCGCGGCCGCCTTCGCGAGCCTTCTGCACCGCTACACGAACGAGGAGAAGGTGTCGTTGGGCTTCGTCGAGCCGGACGAATCGCCGCGTCTCGTGCAGCTCGACTTCGAAGGCGCTCCGTCGTTCGAGGCAGTCGTCGACCAGGCGCGGGCTGCGATCGAGGAGTCCGACGCCGGCGCGCTGCCGCAGGTCATGCTCTCGCTCGACTCGGAGCCGCCTGACGGCCAGGTCGACCAGGATCTCTGGCTCGCGGTGGAGCGGAACGGCGGCAGCAGCGAGCTGAGCCTGCTGCTCGACTACGACGCGGATCTCTATGAGCTCGAGACGGCGGAGCGGCTGCTCGGGCACGTCCGCACCCTGCTCGAGGCCGGGCTGCGCGAGCCTGCGACGCTCGTCGCCGAGCTCCCGCTGCTCGATCAGCGCGAGCGCGAGCTCGTGCTCGGCGAGTGGAACGACACGGCGGCCGCGTACCCGGGCACGTGCGTCGACGAGCTCGTCAGCGAACAGGCTCGGCGGACGCCCGAGGCGATCGCGGTCGTGTGCGGCGGCGAGCAGCTGACCTTCGCCGAGCTGGACCGCCGCGCAACCTGCCTCGGCCGGTACCTGCGTACGCTCGGTGTCGGGCCCGACGTGCTCGTCGGGATCGCGGTCGAGCGTTCCGTCGAGCTGCTCGTCGGACTGCTCGGGATCCTGAAGGCGGGTGGGGCGTACGTCCCGATCGACCCCGACTACCCGGTCGATCGCCAGTCCTACATGCTCGAGGACGCCGCCGTCGGCGTCGTCGTGACGCAGGAGCGGCTGCTCGGCAAGGTCCCGCTCGGCCGGGCGCGCGCGGTGTGCCTCGACCGGGACTGGGCCGAGGTCGAGCGCGCGCCGGAGCCCGCGCTGACGATCGACCGGAACCCGGAGCAGCTCGCGTATGCGATCTACACCTCGGGCTCGACCGGCCTGCCGAAGGGCGTCGAGATCCCGCATCGCGCTCTGGCGAACTTCCTCTGGACGATGCGCGAGCGGCCGGGCCTCGGCCCGGACGACGTGCTCGTTGCGGTCACGACGCTGTCGTTCGACATCGCCGGTCTCGAGCTCTACCTCCCGCTCGTCGTCGGCGGGCGGCTCGTGATCGCCCCGTCACAGACGGCGTCCGATCCGCGGCTGCTGTCGGCGCTCCTCGCAGAATCGTCCGCGACCGTCATGCAGGCGACCCCGACCACGTGGCGGATGCTGCTCGACTCGGGCTGGCGGGGCGCTCCTGGGCTGCGGGCCCTCTGCGGCGGAGAGGCGCTGCCGGTTGCACTCGCCGAAGAGCTGGTCGACTGCGGCATCGAGCTGTGGAACATGTACGGCCCGACCGAGACGACCATCTGGTCGACCGTCGCCCGCGTTCACACCGGCGAGCCGCTGACGATCGGCCGTCCGATCGGCAACACGTCGCTCTACATCCTCGACTCCCGCCTGCAGCCGCTGCCGGCCGGCGTCGCCGGCGAGCTGCACATCGGCGGCGACGGCGTCGCGCGCGGCTACCGCAACCGGCCCGACCTGACCGAGGAGCGGTTCCTCGCGAACCCGTTCGGCGAAGGCCGCATCTACAAGACCGGCGATCTCGCGCGCTATCGCCGCGACGGCAGCGTCGAGTACCTCGGCCGGCTCGACCATCAGGTCAAGGTCCGCGGCTTTCGCATCGAGCTCGGCGAGATCGAGACGCTGCTCGCGCGGAACGACGGAGTCACTCGCGCCGTCTGCGTCGCGCGCGACGACGGCAACGGGCCGGAGCTCGTCGCGTACATCGTCCCGTCGGGCATTCCGGTCTCGAGCGCGCACCTCCGTCGGTACCTCGCCGAGCATCTGCCTCCGTACATGGTTCCGAGCGCGATCGTCAGCCTGCAGGAGTTCCCGCTGACGCTGAACGGGAAGGTCGATCGGAAGGCCCTGCCGGCACCGACGCGGGAACGGCAGACCGAGGAGGAGATCGTGCCGCCGCGGACGCCGCTCGAACGCCGGCTCGCGGAGATCTGGAAGCGCGTCCTCGGCGTGAGCCAGATCAGCGTCACCGACAACTTCTTCGACCTCGGTGCGTCGTCGATCGTGGCGGCGCAGCTCTTCGCGGAGATCGAGCACGAGCTCGGGAGGCGCGCTGCCGCTCGGTGCCGTCTTCCGTGGGCCGACGATCGAGGCGCTCGCCAGCCTGATCGAGACGGGCGACGATGCCTCGCGCTGGACGTCGCTCGTGCCGATCCAGCCGCTCGGCACGCGGCCGCCGATCTTCTGCGTGCACGGAGGCGCCGGGACGATCCTTCATCTCGAGCCGCTCGGGCGCCGGCTCGGGCCCGACCAGCCGCTGTACGGGCTGCAGTCGCGCGGGCTGTACGGCGGGGCATCGCCGCTGCGGACCGTCGAGGAGATGGCGTCGCACTACCTCTCCGAGATCCGCCAGGTTCAGCCGTCGGCCCCTATGCGTTCGCCGGCTATTGCTTCGGTGCGATCGTCGCGTTCGAGATGGCCCAGCGCATGCTCGCCGAGGGCGAGGAGGTGCGGCTGCGTCGCATCGTTCAACGGGCCGAGCCCGGCCTGGATCAAGCGTTGGGGCTGGTTCGGGAACCAGCCGTCGCTCCGCCGCTCTGCGCCCGGCGAGGGCGCGGCTGACGCGCTCCGAAAAGGTGCGCCGCGCCGTCCGCGAGCCGTTCCGGATCCGGCGTGCGTTCCTCTACCACTCGGGCCGCCGCCTTCGGCGCGTGCAAGCGCGCGTCGGCGACTCGCTCGCGGCCGCCCGTTGCCGGAAAGGATCCGCGAGGAGTACTTCCTCCGCATCCACGGCAAGGCTGAGCGCGCCTACGAACCGGCGCCGTATCCCGGCCGACATGCTCACGTTCTTCGGCGACGGGCTCTACGAGGACCCGGCGATGGGGTGGGACGAGTTGGCTCTCGGCGGCGTCAGGCTCGTTCGCGGTTCCCGGCGACCACACGAACAACCGCCAGGTGATGATGGAACCGAACGTCGAGTTCGTGCGAGACCGGCTCGTCGAGTACCTCGACGGTCGCCGAGGGAGCCGCGAAGGGAGGCAGGCGAGTGAGTCGTCGACCAGTCCGTCGCCGCCTATCTTCGCCGCCGGCTTCCCCGGCGCCGCGGGTATCGCAGCTCTATGCGCGCGGGTCGTCTCGCCGAAACCCGGGCCGCGGCCGGCTGCTGCCCGACTTCCTGATCATCGGGACCGCCAAGTCGGGGACGACGACGCTGTACGGCTGGGTGAGCGAGCATCCATTCGTCGAGCCGGCGGTCACAGAAGGAAGTGCACTTCTTCGACTACGACTTCTATCGAGGCGTCGACTGGTACCGCTCGCACTTTCCGGCAAGAGCGGGATCGGAACGCATTCGGCGGACACACGACCGGGCGTTTCTGACGGGAGAGGCGAGCCCGACGTACATCTCCCACGAGTGGGCGCCCTCGCGAATCGCCCGCACTCTCCCGCATGTGAAGCTGATCGTCGCGTTCCGTAACCCCGTCGACCGCGCGTACTCGCAGTTCCAGATGTCGCGACGCGAGGACGAGGAGCCGCTCGAGTCGTTCGCCGAGGCCGTCGCTGCGGAGGACGCGTCGGCTCGCAACCCGAGTGCGACCGTCTGCGTCGCGATCCCCGCTACAACAGCTGGCCGATCGGCTGCTGGTCGTACCTCCTGCGCAGCCGGTACGCAGAGCAGGTCGAGCGCTGGTTCAAGCTCTTCCCCCGCGAGCAGTTCCTCTTCGTCGGGACGGAGGCGCTCGAAGCCCGCCCGCAGGAGACGCTCGACGGCGTCTATGCGTTCCTCGATCTCCCACCGCACGTCAATGCGGATCTTGCGCACCTCCATGTGTGCGCCGAGATACGACCCGATCGACCCGAGGTCACGCGAGCAGCTCGACCGAGTACTTCCGGCCTCAGAACGAGCGTCTCGTACGAACTCGTCGGCACCGACTTCGGCTGGGAGAGGTAGCGGTTGGCGAGGACGGTCTTCATCACCGGCGCGGGGCGCGGCGTCGGACGGTCGACAGCGGAGGCCTTTGCGGAGACTGGCGCCAATCTGCTGCTGCTCGACATCTGCCGCGACGTCGAGGGCTGCCCGTACCCGATGGCGACGCGCGACGACCTCGAGGAGACGGCCGCCCGCTGCCGCGCCCGAGGGGCACAGGTCGTCGCCGTCCCGGCGGACGTGCGAAGCCCGTCGGAGATCGATGAGGCCGTCGGCCGCTGCCGCGACGACCTCGGGCCGGTCGACGTCCTCGTGAACAACGCGGGCATCGTCGGGCCGGGAGGGATCCCGGCGCACGAGCTCGACGAGCAAGCCTGGAGCGTGCTGATCGACATCGACCTGACCGGGCCGTGGCGGTGCGCGCGTGCCGTCCTACCCGACCTGGTCGCGAGACGCGGCGGCGCAATCGTGAACGTCGCGTCGACGGCCGGCCTCGTTGCGTTTCCGCACTTCGCGAACTACGTCGCCGCCAAGCACGGGTTGATCGGACTCACACGCGCGCTCGCGCTCGACTACGCGCCGTACGGGATCCGCGTCAACGCCGTCGCGCCGACGTCGATCAGAGACGAGCCGGAGCTCGCGTCAGGGATGCTCGCGCGGCGTCGCCGGCATGCTCGGCGTCGGCGCCGACGACTACGAGGTTCTCTCGCTGCCCCACCATCCGCTCGGCTCGCTCGTCAGCGCCGCGGACGTCTCGGGGACGATCGTGTGGCTCGCATCCGACGCCGCGGCCCACATCACGGGTGCCGTTATCCCGGTCGACGCCGGTTTTTCGATCCGATAGCGTCGGTCGAGGACTCGGCGCTCGAGGCTTCGCCGCCGAAAGCCGTGAATGCGCGCCCCGGTCGGGTCGGCAGCCGACTCGTCCGGCAGCGCGAAGCTGAGGATCTGCCGCGACGGGTCGGCCAGCGCCTCCTGGAGCAGCCGCTGGAACGCTGCAGCCTGGCGTTCCACTCGCGTGCGGTCGAACAAGGCGGTCGCGTAGAGGAACTCGCCGCCGATCCCGTCTTCGCGGACGTCTGCCTCGAACGCGAGATCGAACCGGGCGAGCCCTGCGCTGCTCGGAATCGGCTTCGCCGTCGTCCCGGCGAGGTCGAGCGTCGGCGCCTCCCCGATCCGCGTGCGGAAGTTCACCTGGAAGAGCGGATTGACGCCCGATTGGCGGGCGGGCCGGATGAGCTCGACGACCCGCTCGAACGGCAGCTCCTGGTGCTCGAGGGCCTCGAGCACCGTCTGCCGGACGCGGGCAAGCAGCTCGCGGAAGGTGGGATTGCCGCTCAACCGGACCCGGGTGACCACGGTGTTCGCGAAGAAGCCGATGACGCCGTCGAACTCTGCGCGAGCCCGGTTCGCCGAAGGCCCGCCGAACAGGAGATCGTCCTGGCCCGTCTCGCGGTACAGAAGCGTCGCGAAGACGGCCAGCAGCAGCATGTACGGGGTGACCCCTTCGGCCGCGCAGACCGCCCGCAGCTCGTCGGCGAGCGCCTGCGGCAGCTCGATCGTGAGGCGTCCTGCCTCGAGCGTCTCGGCATCCGGCCGCGGGCGATCGGCGGGCAGAGCCAGGAACGTCGGCGCCCCGGCGAGATAGCCCCGCCAGAAGGTCGACTCCCGCTCGAGCCGCTCACCGGTCAGCTCCCGGCGCTGCCAGAGGGCGAAGTCGCGGTACTGGAACTGGAGCGGCCGGAGCTGCGGCCGGCCTCCCGCGACGAACGACCGGTAGGCCTCCGCGAGCTCGCGATAGAAGATCTCGACCGCCCAGGCATCGAAGGCGACGTGGTGGGTCTGGAAGAGCACCACGTGGTCGTCGGGCCCGAGACGGAAGAGCGTCGTCCGCAGCATGACGTCGCTGGCGAGGTCGAACGGCCGGCGTGCGTACTCCTGCAGAAGCTCGTCGAGATCTCCGTCGGCACGTGCCACGTCGACGACCGGAACCTCGGTTTGCCACGTTTCGAGCACGACCTGCTCGCCCGAGCTCTCGTCGGCTCTCAGCACCGTCCGCAGTGCCTCGTGGCGCTCGACGAGCAGGTCGACTGAGCGCGTCAGTGCGTGGCGGTCGAGTGGTCCCGAGACATGGAACGCGAGTGCGGCGTTGTACGTCGCGCCGCCCTGGGCGAGGTCGTCGAGGAAGAGCAGCTGCTGTTGCTGGAACGACAGCGGGGACGCGGCCGCCGGGCGAGGACGGCACGGGAACGCCGGCTGCGGCCTCCGCTCCGCCGTCTGCGGCGCGGCTCGCGTCGACCTGCGCGGCGAACGAGGCGAGCACCGGGTGCTCGAAGAGCGCCCTGACCGAGAGCTCGATCTCGAACTCGTTGCGCACGCTCGTCACGACGCGCGCGGCGAGGAGCGAGTGGCCGCCCAGGTTGAAGAAATGATCGGAGGAGCCGACGGCGTCCAGGCCGAGGACCTGCTGCCAGATCTCCGCGATGCGCGTTTCCGTCGGGGTCGCCGGTGCCACCAGCTCCTCGGAAGGCCGCTCCTCGGCCGCCGGCGGCGGGAGAGCCGCGCGATTCAGCTTGCCGTTCGGCGTGAGCGGGAACGTGTCGACCGTGACGAAGGCCGACGGCACCATGAATGCCGGCAGGCGCTCCTGCACGTGGGCGCGGAGCACGTCGGGAGCCGGCGTCCGGCCTCGTTCCGGGACGACGTACGCGACCAGGCGCCGGTCGCCGGGCAGATCCTCGCGGATCGTCGTCGCCGTCGCTGCAACGTCGGCGTGCTCCGTGATCACGGACTCGATCTCGCCGAGCTCGATCCGGAAGCCTCGGATCTTGACCTGGTCGTCGATGCGTCCGAGGTAGAGCAGCTCGCCGGCGACGTGCCTCGCGCGGTCGCCCGTGCGGTAGAGCCGACCGTCGCCGAACGGGTTGTCCCTGAAGCGCTCGGCCGTCAGCTCGGGACGGTTCAGGTAACCCCGGGCGACGCCGGCGCCGCCGACGAAGAGCTCGCCGGGGACTCCTTCCGGGACGGGTTCGAGCCGCCCGTCGAGGACGTAAGTCTGCAGATCCGGGATCGGCTCGCCGATCGGGCTCACGTCGCGGGCGGAGTCGCCCGGTGTCAACGGGCGGTACGTGACGTGAACGGTCGTCTCGGTGATCCCGTACATGTTCACGAGCCTCGGCCCGCCCTCCCCGAAATGGTCGAACCACGCGCGGAGCGCGGAGGGCTGGAGCGCCTCGCCGCCGAAGACGACGACCCGCAGCGACAGGTCGCCGGCGGCCGTCACGAGATCGTCGAGCGCCGTCAGGAAGAGGCTCGGGGTGGCATTCAGCACCGTCACGTGCTCGTCGACGATCAGCTCCGCCAGCGCCGACGGCGAACGTGTCGTCCAGTGGGGCACGACCACGAGCCGTCCACCATTGAGGAGAGCGCCCCAGAGCTCCCACACCGAGAAGTCGAACGCGTACGAGTGGAGCAAGAGCCACGTATCGGCCGGGCCGAACCCGAACCAGCGCTCGGTTGCGGTGAACAGCCGGGCAACGTTCCGGTGCTCGACGGTAACGCCCTTCGGCCGACCCGTCGAGCCCGAGGTGTAGATGACGTAGGCCGCATTCTCGGGACTGCTCGACCGGGCCGGGTTCTCTGCGGGCGACTGGCGGATCTGCTCTGCGTCGCGATCCAGGCAGATCACCCGGGCGTCGGAGCCCGGCAGCCGGTCGAGCAGACGCTCCTGCGTCAGCAGAACCGGGGCGGCCGTGTCCTCGAGTGCGAACGTGAGCCGGTCGGCCGGATACTCGGGGTCGAGGGGGACGTACGCACCGCCCGCCTTCAGGACGGCGAGGATCGCGATGACGAGCTCCAGCGAGCGCTCGAGGCACAGGGCGACGAGCGACTCGTCCCGGACGCCCGCGGCCCGCAGCACGTGCGCGAGCTGGTTCGCGCGTGCGTTGAGCTCGGCATATGTGAGCGAGGCTCCGTCGTATGCGACCGCGGTCGCGCCCGGCGTGCGCGCGACCTGCTCCTCGAACAGCTCGTCGAGGCACGCCACCGGAAACGCCTCCGGCTTCTTCGCGAACTGCGAGACGAGCCGGGCGCGCTCCTGCGCCGTGATCAGCTCGAGCTCCGAGATCGGGACGGTCGGGATGTGTGAGTGCGGCGCCGAGCAGGCAGACGAATTGCCGGTCGAGCCGCTCGATCGACGTCCGGTCGAAGAGGTCGGAGCTGTACTCCCACACGAGGTCGAGCCCATCGGCTTCCTCCTCGACCCAGAGCGTCAGGTCGAATCGCGCCTTGCTCGGGCTCGCGTCGAAGGGCTCAGCTCCGGCAATCGCCAGCGACGTCTCTCGGGACATGCGCGAAGAACGCCTGGAAGATGGGGTGGCGGCTCGAGTCGCGCTCCGGCGCAAGGTCTGCCACGAGGCGTTCGAACGGCACGTCCTGGTGCGCGACCGCGTCGAGCACCGTCTGCGCGACGTCCGAGACGACGTCGCGAAAGGACGGTGAGCCGCCAAGGTCGGTGCGCAGCACGACAGTGCTCGCGAAGAGACCGACGCTCCGGTTCAGGTCCGACCGCTCGCGCGCGGCCGACGTCAGGCCGAGGACGATCGTCTCCTGGCCCGAGTAGCGGTAGCAGCAGCACGTCGTAGGCCGCGAGAGCGGTTGCGACGAGCGTCGTCCCCTCGGCGCGGGCAAAGGATCGGATCGCCTCGGCCGCGGACTCCGGCACATGCGTACGGAGCGTCCCGCCTTCGAGACTCGGGTGCGGCGGCCTCGGACGATCCGTCGGCAGCTCGAGCGCGGCGGGGATGCCCGCCGAGCCGCTCGCGCCAGTGGACGAGCTTCTCCTCGATCACCTGGTCGGTCAGCCGCGCGCGTTCGCGGCGAGCGTGATCCTCGGGCTGGACGGCCGGCGGCGGCGAGCTGCGGGTCCTCGCCTGCGCCGGAACCCGTCGTAGAGGCTCGCGAGCTCGTCGAAGACGACGATGTGCGACCACCCGTCGCAGATGATGTGGTCGAAGACGAGCTCGAGGACGTGATCGGACTCGGCGAGCCGCAGCAGCAGAACGCGCAGGAGCGGGCCGGACGCACGGTCGAACGGCTCGGAGACGAGCGGCGTCGACCGCCCGGTGGGCTGCCGACTCGGGATCGGGCTCGGCAGCTGAGGTCGCGCTGCTCGAAGTCGAAGCGAGGCTCGTCGGAGACGACCAGATAGGGCGTTCCCGCCTCGGCTGCGAATGTCGTTCGCAATGCGTTGTGCCTGCAGCACGACCTCGCGCAGGGCGCGTTCGAGCGCAGGGACGTCGAGCGCGTCCGCGGATCCGGCGCTCCGAGCGGCATGTTGTAGGCGCCGGTCGGGCCCGTCAGCTGCTCGAGGAACCAGAGGCGCTCCTGCGCGAAGCTGCACGGAGCCGGCCCGACGAATCGAGGCGTTCCTGCCGGAACCGGCTCCGGCGGTCTTCCCCGCGCGCGTTCGACCGCAGCGGCGAGCCCCGAGACGGTCGGCGCGTCGACGAAATCCGGGAAATCGACGGGCGTCATGGAGGACTTCGTCGATCGCAGCGAGCATCTCGACGGCGCGCAGCGAATCTCCACCGAGCGAGAAGAAGTCGTCGTCGCGCCCGACCTCGTCGAGGCTCAGGATGTCGCGCCAGATCTGCGCGACCGCTGCCTCGACTCGCGAGGTCGCGCGTAAAGCCGTCCATCACTCGATCGTAATTGCAAATCGCGCGCGTCGAGAACTCGCCGATCGGCCAGGGCGGCCGGGTGTGCATGTGCAAGCTTTAGGTGCAGAGTCTGCGGATACGCGAGGGACAAAGGATGCGGCATGTGCGACGGGCCGAACAGACGACGCCGAGAGCGGCTGCGAGCGTGCGCACGGCTGAAGGCGACGATCGCGCTCTGGTCGGCGAGCAGCGGCACGAGGAGGCGTGGCGGCTGCTGCGGCCTCCGCTGCTCGCGCGGACGAGGCCGACGCGTCTGGGATCTCGCCCGCAGTGTCGTCCGCAGCGGTGCATCGAGCGGCTGGGCGCCGCCGACGAAGCGGCGAGTCCGCCTCGCGGTGCTCTGCGCACGTACGAAGGCGCGGAGCTCGCCGACGCATCTCGAGCTCGCCTGTCAGGCGCTCGGGATCGACGCCGAGCTCTATGCGGCTCCGTACGGCCAGCTCGAGCAGGAGGTGCTCGACCCGAGCAGCGGGCTCGCCGGGTTCGAGCCGACGCACGTCCTGATCGCACCGACCGCGTCCGACCTCGACGTTTCCGTCAGCTCGCCGACGAGCGGCGCCGAGCTGCTCGACCGGCGAAGAGGCCCGGTGGCGGCGGCTCTGGGACTGCCGTCGGCGCGACACTCGGCGCCCGCGTCGTCCAGCACTCGTTCGTCGTCCCGGACGAGACGTCGTTCGGCCATCTGGCGCTGCGGCTTCCCGGCGAGCCGGCTCTCGCTCGTCCGCGCGCTGAACGCGAGGCTCGGCGCACGCTGCCGGCTCGTCCGTCCTGCTCGTCGACTGCGACCGTCTCGCGGCGCGGATCGGCAAGGAGCGGTGGTTCGATCCGCGCCTCTGGTACGCGATGCGCCAACCCTACGCGCTACGCCGCCCTTGCCGCTGCTCGCGCGGGAGACCGCTGCGGTCCTCGCAGGCGACGTCGGTCTCGGCGCGCCCGCTGCCTGGTGGTCGACCTCGACAACACGCTCTGGGGCGGGCATTGTCGGCGAGGAGGGCCTCGGGGCGTCGCGTCGGCGAAGGGCCGGACGGCGAGGCGTTCGCGGCGTTCCAGGAGTACTCCGCGATCTCGGCGCGGCGGGGCATGCTGCTCGCGGTCGCGTCGAAGAACGACGCCGAGGCAGCGCGCGAGCCGTTCGAGCAAAACCCGAGGATGCGGCTCCGGCTCGACGACTTCGCCGCCTTCGTCGCCGACTGGCGGCGAAAGCCGGAGCAGATTGGTCGAGATCGCCGACGACGCTCGGGCTCGGCCTCGATGCGCTCGTCTTCGCCGACGACAACCCGGCCGAGTGCGCCGAGGTCGCAGCTGCATCTGCCGGACGTCGACACGGTCGTCGCTCGACGTCCCGCCGTCGGAGTTCATCCGCACCGCTCGCGGCGAGCGTCCGCCTCGAGCTGCCCGCGCTGACGGAGGAGGACGTCGCGCGACAGAAGCTCGTACGAGGGCCTGGCCGCGGCCGAGTCGCTGCGGACGTCAGCGCGTCGCTCGAGGACTTCTGGCGGTCGCTCGAGATGCGCGGCACGGGTGCGCGACGTCGACGACGCGTCGCTGGAACGGGCGGCGCAGCTCACGCAGAAGACGAATCAGTTCAACCTCACGCTCGTCCGCCGCACCGTCGAAGACGTGCGCAGGCTCGCTCGCCGACCCGGCATCGATCTGCAGGACACTCGAGCTCGAAGACCGATTCGCCGCAGCACGGGATCGTCGGGCTGGTCCTCGCCGTCCCGGCGACGGACGACCCGGCGACGCTGACGATCGACACGCTGCTGCTCAGCTGCCGCGTGATCGGCCGCACCGCCGAGACGCATCTCCTCTCGCACGTCTCGCGGGCCGCGCTCGAGCAGGGATGTGTCCGCGTCCGCGGCGTCTACGTCCCCGGGCCGCGCAACGAGCTCGTCGCCGACCTCTACCCGCGGCTCGGCTTCACACCGTCCCCGGCCGCGACGGGGTCTGGGACTACGATCTGGCCGCGCATGGACCGCTGCAGAGCGACTACATCGAAAGATCTGCCATGAGCGCGACGGATAGCTTCGACCAGCGCTTCGACGAGGCGCTCGAGGACATCCTCGGCTGGGATCTCGACATCGGCGGACGACGACGGCCCCGGAACGGTCGACGGCTGGGACTCGCTCTCGCACGTCCGGCTCATCCACGCGCTCGAGACGCGCTTCGACGTCCGCCTACCCGATGACGCGCTGCTCGGCGAACAGACAGCCGGCTCGCTGAGGCAGATGTTGCGTGAGCGGATTGACGGCTCCTAGAGCGACGTCATCCACGCCGCCGCGGTTCGCGTTCTCGCAGGAGGATCTGTTCGACTTCGCCGAGGCCAGCGGCGACCGGAATCCACTGCACCTCGACCCGCAGTTCGCACGGCGTACGTCCTTCGGCGACTGCATCGTCCACGGGTCGCTCCTCACGCTCGGCGCGCTGGGGACGCTTCCGGCCGAGGTGCTCGCGAGCGTGCGCGGCGCTCGAGGTCTCGTTCGGCGGAGCCGTGCTGGTCGGCGAAGACGGTCAGCGCGGAACCGCGGTTCAACGAGAAGGCGAACGCCTGGGAGGTGCGCGTGTCGGGCCGCGGCCGGCTCCTTGCGCGCATCGTCACCCGGGGCGAGCCGCTTCGCGACCTGGCTTCGCCGCGCTCCGCGTCGCTCTCCCGGCGCCCGATGCGCGACGAGCCGTTCACGTTCGAGTCGGCCGCGGGGCCGGCCCGAAGGCGACCTGGTCGGCGGTGCGTACGCCGCGGCACCATCGCTCCCCGGGCTGGCGCGGGCCAGAGGAGCCGAAGCGCTCGACGCCGCGCTCGTGGAGGGGCTCGCCTGGCTGAGCTACGTCGTCGGGATGGAGCTACCCGGGCTGCACGGCGTCTTCGCGGCGGGCAAGCTCTCGATCGCCGACGGAGCCGCAGACGCCGAGGAAGGCAGCTATTCGCTCGTCGTTCGCGACCACGACACCCGAACCGAGCGGCTGCTCATCGACGGCTCTCTCGACCTCGCAGGGCGGCGCGGCCGTCGTCGCGCAGCTCGAGTGCTTCGCACGCCCGCAGCTTCCTGCGATCGATGTCGACGCCCTGCTGCCGCCGACACCGCCTCCTCCGACGGGACGGTCGGTGGTCGTGATCGGCGGGAGCCGAGGCTTCGGCGCCGCGATGGGCATGGCGCTCCTCGCACGCGGCCACGAGACGCACGCTGTCTACTCGACAGCCGACGGGGCGGCCGACGAGCTGCGCCGTAGCGCCGGATCTCACGCCGCGCGCCTGATCCTGCATCGCGCAGACGCCCGCGATCAGGCCGCCCTCGCGGAGCTTGTCGAGGCCGTGACGAACGACGGTCTGACGCTCGGAGGGATCGTGCTCGCAGCCGCGGCGCCGCCGCTCCCGATGGGCCTGACCGCGGAGTCGGCGCCGTCGCTCGCGGAGTACGTCGCCGCCGCGACCGCCCTCGTCGCCGTTCCGCTCGGTGCCCTGCTGCCGCACGTGGACGACGAGGGCTTCGTTCTCTTCTGCTCCTCGACGGCGCTCAGCGCCCCTCCGCGCGACTGGCCGCACTACGTCGCTGCCAAGGGCGCCGTCGAGGGACTGGCCGGCTGGGCCGCCGCCGTCGCCCCCGGCGTGCGAGTCGTCGTGGCCCGGCTGCCGAAGATGCTGACGGGCATGACCAACTCGCCGAGCATGCGGCTCGGGGCCGTCGCGCCCGAACCGATCGCAGCGGGCCTCGTCGCGCGTCTCGAGGACGGCGGTCTTCCCCGTGGGCTGACGACGCTCGAGTTCGACCAGCCATGAGGCCCGAAGCCGACACGTCGTCGGAGGGTCCGCTCTGGCAGGGGCTGCTCGCTCACCGAGAGGCATACACCTGTTACAGCGCCGCTCTCGCGTCGTGGGCTGCATTCGAGTACGTCGTCGTGGGAGCGCCTGGTGAACACCGGGCTCACCCTGCAGCTCGTCGAGGCCGGCGAGGGGCTGTTCGGGTTCGTCCACTTTCCACCTGCGCTGCGAGCCGAGGTGCCGCTCGCGCGGACAGGCGCAGACGACCCGGACGAAGGAGCGGCGGGGATCCTCGAGGAGCTCGATCGCGAAGGGAGGGTGATCGTCGCGGGCGACGGCTACCTGCTTCCCTGGCACGTCGCTGCCGGCCGCCGCCACGTGCCGCACTGGTTCGTCGTCTCGGGAACAGCCGCGCGGCCGCTCGTGGTCGACCCGTTCGCAGTGCCGAAACGATCTCGGCTTCCAGGAGGCGACGCTGTCCATCCCATCGACCCCGGCGCGCTCGCCGACGCCTGGCTCGTGCTCATCCCGCCGACAGCGATGTGGTCGACCTCCGCGGAGTCGTTCGCCCTGGGCGACGACGCGTCGCCCCGTCGAGCGCACGGACGATTCAGTGGTTCGTCCGCGGCGAAGTCGACAGGCCAGCTGCCCGGCGGGACGTCGGGCCCGGCGGCGATACAGCGCGTCTCGCTCGCCACTTCCGCGACAACGGCGAGGAGGCAGACGCATATCGCCAGGTCGACGACATCTGGTCGATCGCACGACATCGTGCGTTCCTCTTCCAGATCGCCGCAGACGAGGCAACGCGGTCGGAAGCGATTGCCGCGTGGGTCGACGAGCACGTCGCGCCACTCGCGAAACGCTGGTCGCACATGGCGCCGCTCCTCTTTCAGGCAGTGCTCGCGATCGGGCCGGCCGACAGCCGACCGGGAGCGTCGCGGAGACGCTCGACGAGCTCGCCGAGCGTGAAGCGGCGGCCGCGACGCCTGCCCGCCCGAGGCGCACCAGCTCCTCGCTCGGTGAGCCAGGGTCGTTGGTGCGGTTTGCCCTAACCGACCGGATAGCTCGCTTTTTACTGCAACGAACTACCATTCAAGACGCCACGGGCGCTAGGGTGACGCTCGGGCGTGGACGTGGAGGGGGAGCCCGACGGGGGCACATTTACGAGCATGGCGAACCAGACTCAGGACATCTTGGGGTTCCCGCTTGCGCCTCAACAGGAGCAGCTGTTCCTCCTGCCCGCCGGCGTCCCGGCGACTCAGGCGATCGTCCTCGCTGGCGAGCTCGCTGTCTCGGAGGCCGAGCTGCAGTCGGCGCTCGACCAGCTCGTCTCGAGGTACGAGATCCTGCGCACGACCTTCGTCCGTCGCGCAGGCATGCGAGTCCCGCAGCAGGTCATCTCCGACGAGTTGCCCGTCGCCTGGACGACGGACGAGCGAGCACGAGCGAGCTCGAAGCGCTGCTCCGCAACGAGTCGGCGGCGCTCGATCTCGAGCGCGGACCGGTGCTGCGCGCGGCTCTTGCGACCCTGCCGTCCTCCGAGCGCGCGCTCGTCCTGACCGCGCCCGCCGTCTGTCTCGACGGCGCGTCGATGACCACTGCTGCTCGACGAGCTCGCGCAGCTGTACGGGCGGAAACGCCGAGCTCGAAGAGCCGCTGCAGTACGCCGACTACGCCGAGTGGCGACGCCAGCTTCTCGACGACGAGGGGCCCGATGCGGAGGCAGCCCGGACGTGGTGGGGGCAGGACGACGGTCGCCGCGCTCCGCAGCTTCTCTTCGGACGCCCGGCCCGCGAGGCGAGGGCGGAGCGCGCACGCGCCTGCAGTTCACGCTCTCCGACGCGGACGCCGCAGCGATCCGCGCTGCCGCCGGGACGCTTGCGCGTCGCGGACGCGCTCTTCCTCGAAGCCTGCGTGCACGCGCTCGTGTCGCGCATCTCGGGCGAGAGCGAGCTCATGCTGGCAGGGCTCGTCGACGGGCGCTACCAGCCCGACCTGGCCGGCGCGGTCGGGCCGTTCGCCCAGTACGTTCCGATCCGCTCCCGGGTCGAGCCGGCAACGACGTTCGCGGAGCTCGTCGACCAGGTGCGGCGGGCGCGTACGGACGCGACGCGCTGGCAGGACTACGCCTCCGCGCTCGAGCTGTCACTCGGCCCGCGCGCGTCGATCGGCTTCTCCGCGTACGACGACGCGCGTCGAAGGCGACCTCTACCCGGCCGGCGGCGTTCTCGGCCTGACGACCTCCACCGCGCCTCTCGCACTCGAGTTCGTCGTGCATTCGCACGGCGACCGCAGCTCGTGGGAGCTCGGGTACGACCCGTCGTGCTACGACGCGGCGGACGCCGACCGGATCGCGCGTTGCTTCTCGACGCTGGTGCTCGGCGGCCGCCGCCGACTCGGGCCAGGCGGTCGCGGCTCTCCCGATCCTCGATCCGACCGAGCGCGCCGCGGTTCTCGCGCTGTCCGATGGCGAGCACGGCGGAGATCGCCGGCGACGGCAGTGCACCACGCGTTCGAGGCGCATGCGGCGGCGGCTCCCGGAACCCTCGCGGTCGACGGACGGATCGGAGCAGTTGACCTACGGCGAGCTCAACGCCGCCGCGAACCGGCTCGCGCACAGGCTGGCGAAGCTCGGCGTGGGCCAGGGCCAGATCGTGGCTCTGTGCTTCGACCGCTCGCCGGGCGCAGTCGTCGCGCTGCTCGGAATCCTCAAGTCCGGCGCGGCGTTCCTGCCGCTCAACTTCGAGCATCCGGCGTCGCGGCTCGCGCACCAGCTCGAAGAGGCGCAGGTCTCCGGCCTGGTCACCCAGGAGCCGTTGCTCTCGCGCCTGCCGCCGTTCGCCGGCCCGGTCGTCTGTCTCGACCGTGACGCCGAGGAGCTCGCGGCCGAGCCGGATCACGACCCTCGAGCAGACGGCCGAGCTCGACGATCTGGCGTATGTGATGTACACGTCCGGCTCGACGGGGCTCCCGAAGGGCGTTGCCGTCACGCACGCGAACGTCGCCAACTACACCGCGCGGATGCTCGACCGGTTCGACGCGGGCGGCGAGAACCTTCAGTTCGCCGTCGTCTCCGCCCTCAGCACCGACCTCGGCTACACGAGCGTCTTCCCGCCGCTCGCCGGCGGCGGCTCGATCCACCTGATCGGCCCGGACGTCGTGATCGACCCCGAGGCGTTCGCCGCCTACACGAGCGCGACGCCGATCGACGTCCTCAAGATCACGCCGTCCCTGCTCGCCGCGCTGCTCGAGGCCGAGTCTGCGGCAGTGCTGCCGCGGCGCTGGCTCGTCTGCGGCGGCGAGGCGTTCACGTTCGAGCTGCTCGATCGCATTCGCGCGCTCGGCGGCGGCTGCCGGATCCTCAATCACTACGGCCCGACCGAGACGACGATCGGGACCTGCGTCGGCGAGGTGGTCGACGGCGCCGTCTGGCCCTCGGCGACCGTGCCGATCGGACGCCCGCTCGAGAACGCACATGCCTACATCGTCGACGCCGCTCGGACAGCCCACTCCGCCCGGCGTCGCCGGCGAGCTTCTGATCGGCGGAGCCGGGGTGGCTCGCGGGTATCTCAACCGGCCCGCGGAGACGGACGAGCGCTTCGTCGCAGATCCGTTCTCGGACGCCCCGGGCGCGCGGGTCTACCGCACGGGTGACCGCGCGCGCTGGCTCCCCGATGGAACGATCGAGTTCCTCGGACGGATCGACGAGCAGCTCAAGATCCGCGGCTTCCGGGTCGAGCCCGGCGAGATCGAGGCGACACTCCTGCGGCATCCCGCCGTGCGGCAGGCCGCCGTGGTCGCGCACGGCACCGCCGACGACCAGCGCCTCGTCGCCTACGTCGTCGCCTCGCCGCAGCCGCGCCCGGAGGAGCTCGTCTCCTTCCTCGCCGAGTGGCTGCCCGAGTACATGCTCCCCTCGATTCACCCGATCGACGTCCTGCCGCTCACGCCCAGCGGCAAGGTGGATCGCCGCGCGCTTCCCGGATCCGGTGACGGCCGACCTTGCCGCTGGGCACGAGTACGTCGCCCCGCGCAACGAGCTCGAGCAGGAGATCGCGGCGATCTGGCAGGAGCTGCTCGGCATCGACCAGGTCGGCGTCGAAGACGACTTCTTCGCGCTCGGCGGCCACTCGCTGCTCGCGACGCAGATGATCACGCGCATTCGCCGCCGCCACGGCAACGTCCCGCTGAAGGCCCTCTTCACCGCGCCGACCGTCGGCGCGCTGGCGAAGGTCATCGCCGAGCAGGCCGGAGGAGCAGATGAAGCCGGCGGCCGGCGACACGAGACCAGGTGACACCACCGGCCTCGCCGGTGCGCTCGGCGCCCGATCGCCGCGCACTGCTCCTCGCTGCTCTGCGGCAGCGGCGGCAGGCTGCCGCGAGCTCGCTGCGGGATCCCGAAGAACGGCGAGCGCGGGCCGACGCGCGCTCTCGTTCTCCCAGCAGCGGATGTGGTTCCTCGACCAGTGGGAGCCCGGCGCGCCGACCTTCAACGGCGCGCGGGCGGTGCAGGATTCGCGGCCCGCTCGACCTCGACGCTCTCAGGACGGCGTTCGCGACCGTCGTCGAACGGCACGAGAGCCTGCGGACGGTCTTCGTGCGTGCACGACCGAGAGCCCAGGCAGGTCGTGCTCGAGGACTGGTCGCTCGAGTTGCCCGTGGTCGAGCTGGGCGCGCTGCCGCGCCCGAGAGCGCACATCCGAGCTGGCGCGCCGCCTGCGCGAGCTGGCCCGCGAGCCGTTCGACCTCAGCAAGGACCTGATGATCCGCACGACCGTCTTCTCCCTCGGCGAGGACGACTGCGGTGCTGCTCGTCCGGCTGCACCACATCGCTGCCGATGCGTTCTCGGACGCGGTGCTCTTCGGCGAGGTCTCGACGGTCTACGAGAGCCGCAGCGGCTGGGCGACGTCGCCGAGCTTGCCCGAGCTCCCGATCCAGTATCGGGACTTCGCCGCCTGGCAGATCGACCGGCTCCAGGGCAAGGTGCTCGACGACCTCGTCGCCTACTGGACGAACGAGCTGCGCGGAGCGCCGCTGCTGCTGCCGCTTCCGACCGACCGGCCGCGCCTGCCGGTTCAGCGCCACGAGGGAGGCCGGCGCGAGGTGCTTCTTCTCGCAGGAGCTCGCCGACGGCGTGCGCGAGTCTGGCCCGTGCCGAAGGGCTGCACCGTCTACATGGTCCTGCTCGGCGCGTTCTCGACGCTTGCTCTACCGGCTGACCGGGACGGACGACGTCGTCGTCGGCAGCCCGATCGCGAACCGCACGACCACCGAGCTCTCCTCGATGGTCGGGTTCTTCTGCAACACCATGGCCCTGCGCACCCGGCTCGGGGGAAACCCCTCGTTCCGTGAGGTCTGCGGCCGGGTCAAGACGACCGCGCTCGGCGCCTACGAGCATCAGGAACTGCCGTTCGAGCGCGTCGTCGAGCTCCTGAACGTCCCGCGCGATCCCGCCTACAACCCGATCTTCCAGGTCAATTTCCGGGCCCAGGACGGCCCGCGCCTGCCGCTTCGCCTGGCCGGCGCGGAGACCTCGCTGATCCCCGTCGACATCGGATTCTCGCGCTTCGATCTCGCCCTCGAGCTGCACGTCGAGGCGGACCGGATCAGCGGCTACTTCGAGTTCGACCGCGATCTGTTCGACGCCGACACGGCCGACCGGTTCGCGGACGATCTGGCGGCGCTGCTCGAGCAGGTGGTGGCGGATCCGGACACGCCGATCCTCGCGATTCGGCTGCCGCATGGGCGCCGCCGCGCGGTCGACGCCGTTTCCAGGATTCCGACAGCGCAGGGCGCAGACAGTCGACCAGGCCGGCTAGCGAGAACGGGGGAGAGGGATGGAGGAAGCAACGGGCTTCAGGGTTTCGCCGCAGCAGGAGGATCTCTGGGCCAACGAGCCGGACGGGCCGACGGGCTCGATCCAGGCTGTCCTTTCGATCGAGGGGGCTCTCGAGCCGCGGCGCTCGAGGCCGCACTCGAACGGGTCATCGGGCGCCACGAGATCCTGCGGACGACATTCGTCCGCCGCGCCGGCATTCGCGTCCCGTTGCAGGTGATCCACGACTCGCTTGCCCGCGAGCTGGCAGATCCTCGACCTCGACGGCGCGGGCGAGGACGACCGCCGCGCGCGGATCGAGGCCGCGCTGACCGAGGCGCGCTCGCAGCCGTGGGACTACGAGCAAGGGCCCGATCGTGCGCGCGCTGCTCGCCGGCTCCGGCGACGGGCCGCAGATCCTGGCGCTCACCCTCCCGTCTCTGTCGGCCGATGCCGCCTCGGTCCCGGTCCTGCTCTCCGATCTGATCGCGTACGCCTCCGGCCGCGAGCTCGCCGACGAGCCGCTCCAGTACGCCGACTTCTCGGAGTGGCAGCACGAGCGGCGGTCGGCGGGCGACGATGCGGCCCAGGCCGCCAAGGCGCGCTGGCAGGAGGCCCTCGACGGAGCTGCGCACACGCGTCCCGCTCGCACGCGTCGCCGGACTCGCCGCCCGTCGCTCGACGAGGTCGCGCTTCCCGTCGACGCAACGCTCGCTGCAGTCGATTGCCGAGCTTGCGACGCGCTACGGCTCGACCCCGGCCGTGGTGATTCACGCCGCCTGGCATGCATTCCTCGCGCGGGTGACGGCTCAGGACGACGTCGTCGTCTCGACGCTGAACGCGACGCCGCGACATCCCGACCTCGAGGGCGCGGTCGGGCTCGTCGCCCGTCCGCTGCCGATCCGGACCAAGGTGCCGGCAGAGCTCACGTTCGCCGAGCTCGTCGATCAGCTGGACGGCGAGCTGGCGAGCGCAGGCGCGCAGGAGGACTGGGCGCCGGCGACGAGTCGGCGCGTCCGGCTCCCGGAATCCTCGCCAGGCCGACCTTCGAACTGGCCGACGACGGCGTCCGGGCTGCGCTGACGCGCGTCGCCGACAGCGCGATCGGCCCGCTGACGCTCGCCTACGAACAGCCGCCGGCGGCGCCCATCCGCCTGAGCCTGATCTTCGACCAGGCGACGATCACCCGCGAGCACGCAGAGATGCTCGCGGCGCAATTCGAGCGGCTGCTGCGGAGCGCGGTCGCGACCCCAGGATGCGGCGATCGGCGAGCTCGAGCTGCTCGGCGACGATGACGTGCAGCTCCTGATCGGCTCGGTCAACGAGACCGCCGCCGAGGCGCCCGACGCTCGTGCGCATGAGCTGTTCGCGCTTCGCGCCGCCGAGACGCCCGACGCGCTCGCCGTCACCGACGGCGTCGAGTCGATCACCTACGCGGACCTCGATGCCCGCGCGAACCAGCTCGCCCGCCGGCTGCGCGGGGCCGGCGTCGGCGCGGGCGACGTCGTCGCGCTCTGCACGGACCGGTCGGTCGAGATGGCCGTCGGCGTTCTCGGGATTCTCAAGGCCGGCGGCGCGTACCTGCCCCTCAACCAGGAGCACCCCGTCGCCAGGCTCGCGCATCAGGCGACGGAATCGGGCGCGCGCGCGCTCGTGACGCAGGAGGCGCTGCTCGGCCGGCTCCCCGACTTCGCCGACGTGGTGTGCCTCGACCGCGACCGGGGCGAGCTCGACGCCCTCGACGCGAGCGCGCCCGAGCCGGTCGGCGGCCCCGACGATCTCGCCTACGTCATCTACACGTCGGGCTCGACGGGCGCGCCGAAGGGCGTGTCGGTCACGCACCGGAACCTGTCCAACTACGTCGGCGACATCGTCGGGCGGCTGGGGGCGGAAGGGAAGGCGTATGTCTTCGGGATGGTCACCGCGATCTCGACCGACCTCGGCAACACGGCCTTCTTCCCGGCGCTGTGCTCGGGCGGGACGCTGGCGCTCGTCCGGCCGGAGATCGCGGTCGACCCGGCGGCGTTCGCTCGTCGGTTCGAGGGCTCCCCGCTCGACGTGCTCAAGATCACGCCGTCGCACCTGAACGCGCTGCTCGCGGCGAACGACGGCCGACTTCTGCCCCGGCAGTGGCTCATCCTCGGCGGAGAGCGGCTCGGCTGGGATCTCGTCGACCGTGTCCGGAGCCTCGCGACCTGCCGGATCCTCAACCACTACGGCCCGACCGAGACGACGATCGGCTCCTGCACGATGCTGGTCGCGGACGGCCGGGGCGTCGTATCACTCTGCGACCGTCCCGATCGGCCGGCCGATCGCGAACACGCGCTGCTACGTGCTCGACGAGCGGCTCCGGCCGGTGCCGCTGGACGTGCCCGGGCGGCTGTTCATCGGCGGCGCGGGTGTCGCGCGTGGCTACATCGGCCAGCCGGATCTGACCGCCGAGCGCTTCCTGCCCGACCCGTTCGCGACGGCCGCCGACGCGCGGATGTACGACACCGGCGACCTCGCCCGTCGGCTCCCGGACGGCACGCTGGAGTTCCTCGGCCGGGCCGACGAGCAGGTGAAGATCCGCGGCTTCCGCGTCGAGCCGAGCGAGATCGAGGCCGCCCTGCGGAACCATCCCGCGGTCGAGAACGCCGCGGTGATCGCGGTCGAGGACACGCCGGGCGACATCCGGCTCGTGGCCTACTGCGCGCTCGGGGCGACGGCATCCGCAGACGACCTCCGCCGGCATCTCTCCGAGTGGGTGCCCGACTTCATGGTCCCGTCGGCCTTCGTGATGCTCGACGCGCTGCCGTTGACCGCGAGCGGGAAGGTCGACCGGCTCGCGCTGCCGGATCTCGCCCAGCCCGCTGCGGAGGGCGAGCAGGACTACGTCGCGCCCCGAACGGCGGTCGAGGAGGCCGTGGCGGCGATCTGGGCCGACGTGCTCGGGGTCGAGCGGGTGAGCGTCGAAGCCGACTTCTTCGCGCTCGGGGGCCACTCCCTGCTCGCGACCCAGGTCGTTGCGCAGGTCCGCACCGACTTCGCGATCGAGCTGCCCCTGCACAGCCTGTTCATGTGCCCGACGGTGGCGCTGCTGTCCGAGGAGATCGTCGGGCTGATGGGTGCCGCCGAGCAGGACGAGACCGCGAGCCTGCTCGCGGAGCTCGAGGGGCTTTCCGACGAGGAGGCGAGCCAGCTCGTGGGCGAGCTCGGCCAGGGCGACGAGGCAGGCTGACGAAGTGACGGCCGTCGCATTGCAGAACGGGACCGTCGAGGTCTGGCGTGGCTCGCTCGACGCCGAGCCAGACGTCCGTCAGCGGCTCGAAGCGCTGCTGTCGGACGACGAGCGCGAGCGTGCGGGCCGCTTTCGGTTCGACCGCGATCGGGCCCGGTTCGTCGTCGGCCGGGGGCTGCTCCGCGCGCTGCTCGGACGGTACGTCGGCGCAGCCGGCTCGCAGCTGCGCTTCGCCTACGGCGCTCAGCAGAAGCCCGCTCTCGTCGACGACGGCCCGCATTTCAATCTGGCGCATTCGGGCGGGACGGCGCTCTTCGCGTTCAGCGGCACGACCGAGCTCGGGATCGACGTCGAGTTGCTGCAGCCCGAGTTCGCGCACGGCCCGCTGGCCGAGCGCTTCTTCTCGCCGCACGAGGTCGAGACCCTGCGCGCGCTGCCGGAAGACGACCAGCCCCAGGCGTTCTTCGCCTGCTGGACCCGCAAGGAGGCGATCTTGAAGGCTCGCGGAGACGGGCTGACGCAGCCGCTCGACAGCTTCGACGTGACGCTGACGCCGGGCGTGCCGGCAGCCGTCCTGCGGATGGCCTGGTCGCTCGAGGACCCGTCGCGGTGGCAGCTCGTCGACCTGAGCGACATCGACCGAGGAGAGGTCGCGGCGCTCGCGGCGCCGGCGACCGGATGGCACTGCACGTTCCAGGACATCGACCTGGCGACACTCGTCTACAACTGAGCGGTCTACAACTAAGCAAGGGAGAGGCATGAGCACCGACAGAACCCAGACCGGCGGTATTCGCGGAATGCGCCGGACGCAAGTCGCGACAACCCGGCTGATCGACACGGCGTTCCTGCCCGGCGAGGAGGAGCGGACTCCGCTGATCGTCACTCCTGCCGTCGAGAACGTCGATCTCGCGGAATGGTGCGCGGCGAACAAGGACGAGCTCGACGGCTACCTCGACCGGTACGGCGCCATCGTCTTCAAGGGCTTCGGCCTCGAGAGCGCAGCCGATTTCGAACGGACCGCGGCCGCGGTGTCTCCGGAGCTGTTCGCCGAGTACGGCGACCTGCCGCAGGAGTCGACGACGGAGCGGATCTACCACTCGACCCCGTATCCGGCCGACAAGACCATCCTGTTCCACAACGAGAGCTCGCACCTGCCGCAATGGCCGCTGCGTCAGTTCTTCTTCTGCGTCATCCCTGCGGCCGATCGCGGACAGACGCCGCTGCTCGACTGCCGCCGTGTCTACGAGGCACTCGATCCCGAGCTCAGGGACGAGTTCGCCGAGAAGGGCCTGATGTATGTCCGCAACTTCTCGGAAGGCATCGACGTCCCCTGGCAGGACTTCTTCCACACGACCGATCAGGCCGAGGTCGAGCGGACGTGCAGCGAGGCCGGGATGGGCTGCGAGTGGACCGCGAACGGCGGCCTTCGCATCAGCCAGGTCTCACCTGCCGTCGCCGTTCACCCGCGGACCGGCGAGAAGCTGTTCTTCAACCAGATCCAGCTCCATCACGTCTCGTGTCTCGACGAGGAGACGCGGAGCGCTCTCGGCCAGCTGTTCGCCGAGGAGGACATGCCGCGCAACGTCTACTTCGGTGACGGCACGCCCATCCCGGACGAGGTCGTCGCGCGGCATCGGCGAGCTGTACGAGGAGCTCTGCGTCGAGCCGCCCTGGGAGGCAGGCGACATGATCGTGCTCGACAACATGCTCGTGGCGCACGCCCGTCGGCCGTTCAGCGGCGAGCGGAAGATCCTCGTCGCGATGGCGGAGATGGTGGACGGGAAGGAGCTCGCGCCGCTGACGAGGCTAGAACTGTGCGTTCCGACGGTCGCGATGACCGCGCGGTCCGCGACCGCTGCAGCCCGCGGTCACGATGCGAGCTTACGGTGACTCGGACCCGGCTGGCCGTGGGCGCGAAGGGCCGCAGTTGGATCCACGAAGTGTCAAGCCGAGTCGACGCGCGACCTACCGTCGTCGGACATCAACTGACCACGTCGAGTCGACGTGCACGGGCGAGAGCCGGACGATGGCCCGCGGGCTGGCGTCGAGCTCGGGCCCGTAGACATCGAACTGGGCCAGCGGCTGCCAGGCGAGCAGTTCCTGGCCGTTCGTCCAGTTCTGGTAGGCCGCACCCCAGAGGTAGTAGCGGCCGAGCGGGCAGCGGCACGTTCGAAACGGTGCACGCGACGCGCGTCGTGCCGGGCTTGAGCACGATCTCCTGGCCGGGGTTGATCAGGAAGATCGGCGTTGCCGCGCCCTCGCTGATCCCCAGGTAGATCCACGCCCGATAGTCCGCGTCGCGTCTCGAGGACGAAGCTCAGGTCGAGGGGACCGCCGGTTCGCACGCCGGCGCCTCCGCTGGAGCCGATCTCGAGTCCGCGAAGCCTGAGCAGCCCGTCGGTCGCATTTCCTGCACGCGATGCCCTCGACCGAGCGTCGGTACTCGCCGAGCACGTCGCGGACGGGCCGGTCGACTCGCACAACTGCCGTCACTGAGCCACGACGGCGTTCGCGCAGGTCGCCTCGACGGCCGCGAGGTCGTGCGACACGAAGACGAGAGTCGTGCCCTGGCTGAGAACCTGGCGCATCCGCTCGAGGCAGCGCTGCTGGAACGCCGCGTCGCCGACGGCCAGCACCTCGTCGACGAGCAGCACATCCGGCTCAAGGTAGGCGGCGACTGCGAAGCCGAGCCGCATCTGCATGCCCGACGAGTAGAACTTGACCTGCCGGTCGACGGCGCTCTCGAGGCCGGCGAACTCGACGATCTCGTCGAAGCGCTTCGCGATCTCCTTCCGCTTGAGGCCCATCAGCGTGCCGGTCAGGTAGATGTTCTCACGCCCTGTCAGCAGAGGGTGAGATACCCGCACGCACCTCGATCAGGGCGCCGACCCGCCCGTGCACCTCGACCGTCCGGCGGTCGGGTACATGACCCTGGTCAGGATCTTCAACAGCGTCGATTTCCCGGCGCCGTTCGCGCCGATCAGTCCCCACGATTCGCCCGGCTCTGCACGGAACTCGATCTCGCGGAGAGCCCACCGCCAGCCGGAGCTCTTCTTCCCACGGAGGCGGTCGGTGACCCGTCCCAACTGGTCCTGGAGGTAGGTCGGCCGGTTATCGACGCGGAAGCGCTTCCACACCTCCGCCGTGCTGATCGTGCCCTCACGCAAAGTCGGCGAGCCCCGTCTCGAGGCGCTTGAAGAGCATGAAGCCCGCCGACGAGGACGAGCGTGGCCGTCGTGCCGCCTGCGAGCTGCCGAGGCCCAGTCGGGGCTCTCGCCGAGCAGCACGGTTCGGCGCAGGCCGTCGATGACCGGCACGAGCGGATTGAGCGCCGAGTAGACGATCAGCCCGGCGCTGGTCGACGCGAGGCTTCCGCTCCGTAGGCAACCGGGGTCACAAACAGCCCGAGTTGCATCATGCAGTGGGAGCGCGACCGCAGGTCGCGCATGTAGACGACCGTCGCGGAGATAGCGAGCGTCATGCCGAGCGTGAAGGCGACAAGGATCAGGAGCATGATCGGGGCGTAAACCGCCTGCCACGTGGGCGCGTAACCCTCGATCGGGAAAAGCGCCAAGAGCACCACGCGTCGAGACGAAAGCGTCGACGGCGGCAACGGCGATGGTGCCGAGCGGGAACACCTCGCGTGGGCAATAGAGCTTGTTCAGCAGCGGCGAGGTTCGTGCTCAGGCTCATCCCGCCGGCGAGGAGAGAGGTCGAGAAGAATGTCCACGGAATGAGGGCGATGTACGAGAAGAGCGGATAAGGGATGCCGTCCGTCTCCACGTCCGCCGAACTTCGTGAAGACGAGGGTGAACGCGAGCATCAGCACGATCGGTGTGAAGATCGCCCACGCGATTCCGAGCAGCGGCTTGCTTGTAGCGGACGCGGAGGTCGCGCTCGGCGAGCGCCGAGATGAGCGGTCGAAACTGCCAGAGCTCACGAAGCGCCGACCGATGTGTCACGCGCCGCGAGAACCAGATCTCGCAGGGCTCGGCCCCAAGTCGGAGGTTGCCGGAGACGCCTCGGGCGGGATCGGCACGTGGGTGGAAGGACTGTCGGCCGCAGACTCGATCATGTGCCTGATCGTAGAGGCAATCCGCGCGAAAGCGAGATCGACGGGTCGCGTCGCCATTCGTTTCGCGTCTACAAAATGTCGCCGGGTCCGCCTAGTATCAGGTGATGGCGGCGAGATCTGCGACGATCGCTGAGTCTGGCACGGTCCAGGCCGATTGGGAGCTTCTACGTCTCGCCGACCTGTCGCTCGCGGAGTTCCTGCGGCACCTCGCACGGTACGGCGGCGCTATCTACGAGGAGGACGGCCTGCTGCTGTTCGCGGGCGCCCACTCGCAGCCAAACCCGTATCGAAACGGGTTGCTCAGGCTCGGCGACCAGCTGCCGGCCGCCGAGGTCGTGCGCCGGGCCGACGAGTTCTTCTCGGTGCGCCGAAGCGGTTACGTCGTCTGGACGCGGGAGCACGGAGACGCGGAGCTCGAGGCGCTCGTGGCCGGCTGGGCGGTCCGCGATCTCGAGCGGCTCCCGGAGCTCGTCCTCGACGAGCTGCCGGCCGAGCTTCCTGCTCCCGACGGTGTCGAGTTGCGCCGTGCGGTCGACCCGCGAGACGCGGCTCGACTACCTGCGGATCGTCTCCGATGCGTGGGGCTTCGGCTCGATGCCGCTCGAGCTGGCGGCCAAGGTGTTCTTCGATCCCGAGAGCGTCGACGCCGCAAACGTCTCGCCTTCGTGGCGTATTCGACGGGCATGCCGCTCTCCGGCGCGATGACGCTCGTCACGCACGGAGTCGCACTCGGCTGCCAGGCGGCGACGATCCGACGGCCGAAGCCCGGCCAGCGGCTGCCGCGTCCGGACCCGCAAGCGCGCGGGCTGGCCGAGAGCTGCCTGTTTGCCTCGCTGCAGGTCGCCTTCCAGGAGCTCGGTGCGTCGCGCTCGCTCTGTCAGACGTCGGCAGCTGGCGAACCGGTCTGGCTGAAGTTCGGCTATCGCCCGTTGACGAGTTACGGGCGATATCTCTCGATGCCGGCGGGGCGCGCGTGAGCGCGCCGGACGCGGCGCTCGTCGATTTCTCGGGCCTCGACGACGAGCAGCGACTCCTCTACGAGTCCGTCGTCGAGTTCGCGCAGCGGGAGCTGACGCCGAGCTGAGCAGCGCGCAGCAGGTTTCTCGCGAGAGGCATGGCAGAAGTGCGCGCAGCTCGGACTCCGGGCTGCCGGTCCCGGCGGAATACGGGGGGACGGCGCGACCGCGACGACGATCGCGGCCGTCCTCGAGGCTTCGGTTACGGGTGCGCGGACAACGGGCTGATCTTTCGCTCAACGCGCAGCTGTGGGCCTGCGAGCGGCCCTGCTGCGCTTCGGCACGGAGGAGCAGAAACACCGCTATCTGCCCGGCCTGTGCGTGGCACGCTCATCGCGGCCCATGGAATGAGCGAGCCGGATTCCGGCTCCGACGCTTTCGCGCTCAGGACGACTGCGCGCGCCGACGGCGATCGCTGGATCCTGAACGGGTCGAAGACGTTCGTCACGAACGCACCGGAAAGCGACCTCTTCGTTGTCTTCGCCACGACCGACCGCGAGCTCGGGTTCGCCGGTCTCTGCGCATTCGTCGTCGAGCGCGAGACACCCGGCCTGACAGTCGGACCACCCGCTCGCGAAGATGGGCCTGGGCTCCTCGCCGATGGGCGAGCTCTTCCTCGACGAATGCGACGTTCCGGCCGAGGCGCTGCTCGAGCGCCGCGGGCGCGGGCATGGCGGTGTTCAACGACGCAATGTTGTGGGAGCGGGGACTGATCCTCGCGGCGTCGGTCGGCACGATGCGCCGTCACCTCGAGCAGTGCCTGAGCTACGCCGCCGAGCGGAAGCAGTTCGGCAAGCCGATCGGCAGCTTCCAGTCGATCTCCCATCGGATCGCCGACATGCGTCTGCGGCTCGAGGCGTCCCGCCTGATGCTCTACCGGTTCGCACGGCTGCTCGACGCGGGCGAGGCGACGCCGCTCGATGCGGCGCTGACGAAGCTGCAGCTGAGCGACTCGCTCGTGCACTCGAGCCTCTCGGCGCTCGACATTCACGGGGGCTACGGCTACATGGCCGAGTATCCCTACGAGCGCGAAGTTCGCGATGCGCTGGCGAGCCGGATCTACTCGGGCACCTCCGACATGCTGCGCAACGTCGTCGCGCATCACCTGGGCCTGTGACCGAGGATCTGCTCCATCGCCGCCTCGAGCGCGCGGCCGAGCGCAACCGGACCGCGAGGCCGTCGTGGGCGGCGGGACGAGCCTGACCTATGCGGAGCTCGACGCGACCGCCAACCGGCTCGCCGGCCTGCTGGCGGCCGAAGGCGTGCGGCGCGGCGACCGCGTCGGTCTCTTCCTCGAGAAGTCGCCCGAGGCCGTCGTCGCCATCTATGCGATTCTCAAGGCCGGCGCGACCTACGTGCCGCTCGACGAACAGGCTCCGCCGGCGCGGCTCGCGTTCATCATGCGGGACGCCGGCATTCGCTGTCTCGTGACCTCCGTCGCGCGTGGCTCCGGACTGGAGCCGGCTGGTCGAGGCCGGTGCGCCGCTCGAGACGCTCGTCGTCGCGGGTGAGGGGCAGCCGGCAGCCCCGGACGGCGTGCGCGTCGTGCCGTGGATCGCCCTGCACGATCATGCGCCCGCTCCGCCGCCCGTCGAGCTCGATTCGGACGGCCTGGCCTACGTGCTCTACACCTCCGGCTCGACCGGTGAGCCGAAAGGGGTGATGCTGTCGCACCGAAACGCGCTCGCTTTCGTCGAGTGGGCGCTGAGCTCGTCGGGCTGACGCCGGACGATCGCCTGTCGAGCCACGCACCGTTCCACTTCGACCTCTCGACGTTCGATCTCTTCGCCGCGGCGGTTGCCGGCGCCACCGTCGTGCTCGTGCCGCGGGAGACGTCGGTCTTTCCGATCGAGCTGGCCCGCTTCATCCGCGACTCCCGGATCACGGTCTGGTATCGGTCCCGTCGATCCTGACGATGCTGGCGCTGCGCGGCTCGCTCGAGGAGAACCGGCCCGATCGCCTCCGCGCGATCATTTTCGCCGGCGAGGTCTTCCCGACCAAGTACCTCGCGATCTTGATGGGGATCCTGCCCGAGGTTCGCTTCTACAACTTCTTCGGCCCCACCGAGACGAACGTGTGCACCTGGTACGAGGTGCCCCGCCCCGAACGCGATCTCCCCGACGATCTCCCGATCGGGAAGCCGATCGGCGGCGTCGAGATCATCGTGGCCGATGAGGCCGGCCGGCCGGTTGCTCCGGGGTCGCCCGGCGAGCTGCTCGTCGTCGGGCCGACGGTCATGCACGGGTACCTCGGCCGGCCCGAGCAGTCGGCGCGGGTCCTCGAACCGAGCGGAGAACACCGCCTGTACCGGACCGGCGATCTCGTCGAGGCCGACGAGCACGGCGACCTGCGTTTCCTCGGACGCCGTGACGCGCAGATCAAGAGTCGTGGCTACCGCATCGAACTGGGGGAGATCGAGCGGACGCTCTACGAGCTGGAGGGGGTGTCCGAGTGCGCAGTCCTGGCGATTCCGGACGACCTCGTGACGAACCGGCTGAAGGCCGTGATCGCCGCGAACGGGGTCTCGGAACGAGAGGTCGTCAGCTTCTGCCGAGACCGGCTGCCGCGCTATATGGTCCCGGACGAAGTCGAGTTCCTCGCTGCGCTCCCCAGATCCTCGACCGGCAAGATCGACCGACAACGACTGACCCCTTGAGCAGAGACGAGACTGCATCGATTCGCGGCCGGATCCGCGAGCTCCTCGTCGAGGACCTGCAGTGGGAAGGCCCGCCGGAGGAGCTCACCGACGACCTGCCGCTGATCGCCGATCACGTGATCGACTCGCTCGGGATTCTCCGGCTCGTCGGCAGGCTCGAGACGGAGTTCGGCGTCCAGGTGCGGGACGAGGATGTCGTCGCCGCCAATTTCGGCTCGATTATGCAGATCTCGGAGTTCATCGGGAGGGCGCGCGGCTCCACCTGACGGAACGTCGATCGGCCCTCGACGACCGACTTGCTGTCTCCTGTACGTGCGGGTGGTCCCGCTGGCGTGCTCTATCCACCTAGTCCGAATCTGCCTATGATCTGAGGGCGCCAGGGCAGTGCGCGATCGCCTTCTGAGGGGGAACAGGGGAGATTTGGAGGGGCTCACGTGGAAAACGGCTTGACGCTTCGCGACTTCCTCCACCTGATTCGGCGGCGGAAGTGGATCGTGTTGCAGACCGTCGTGCTGGTGACGCTCGTCGTCACCGCGCTCTCGGTCTCGCAGCCGAAGCTCTACCAGTCGTCGGCCCGGGTGCTGCTCAGCTTCCAGAACCTGGCGAACCAGCTCTCCGGGGTGTCCGGCGGGTCGAGCGTGGTGCAGCAGCCGGACCGGGTCGCGCGTACCCAGGCCGGTGTAGCCCGGACGTCGGCGGTCGCGCAACGCGTGCTCGACAAGGTTCCCCGGCGCGGGCCTCACCGCGGGCGGTCTACTGGGCGAGTCGAACGTCTCGCCGAATCCGAACGCCGACGTGCTCATCTTCACCGTCACGAACCGCAACCCGACTCTCGCCCGGCGCCTCGTCAACGCATACGCGGCGGAGTACGTGGCGTATCGCCACGAGCTCGATGCGGCTCCGATTCTGCGCGCCCGTGCAAACGTGAAGGCGTCGCTGAGCCAGGCTTCCGAAGACCGGCACCGCGAACGCAGAGCTTCGCGCGCAGCTCGTCGAGCGCGACCAGACGCTCGCGACCATGGAAGCGCTGCAGACGTCGAACGCTTCGGTGATCCAACAGGCCGGCGGCGCAGGACAGATCCAGCCGCGGGTCAAGCGGAACGCGATGCTCGGGGTCTTCCTCGGCCTCATTCTCGGGCTTGCGTTCGCTTACCTCTGGGAGACGCTCGACACCCGAGTGAGAAACACCGACGACGTCGGGAAGCTTCTCGGCGGAGTCCCGCTCCTCGCCCGCGTGCCGGCACCGAGCAAGCGCCTGCAATCCGAGAACCAGCTCGTGATGATCGACGAGCCGGACGGCCTGGCGGCAGAGCCGTTCCGGATGCTTCGCACGAACCTCGACTTCGTCATGCTCGACCGGGAGATCCGGACGATCATGGTCACGAGCGCAGGCGAGGGCGAGGGGAAGTCCACGACGATCTCGAACCTGGCGCTCACGCTTGCGCGGTCGGGGAAGCGCGTCGCTCTCGTCGATCTCGATCTTCGCCTACCGAAGATCGACACGTTCTTCTCGCTCCGAGGGCCCAGGGGTGACCCAGGTCGCGCTCGGTTCTGTTCCCCTCGAGGACGCGCTCGTGCGCATCGCCGATTCCCGAGCCGATCCGGAAGGGGTTTGGCAACAAGCGCCTCAACGGAACCGGCCCGGTGCGCAGGCTCTCGGAATTCGCCGACGGCGCGCTCGACGTTCTCCCCGCCGGGGCGATCCCGCCCGACCGCGGGATGTTCCTCGATTCCGAGGCCCTGACCGGCATCCTCGACCGGCTCCGGGAGCAGGTCGACGTCGTGCTCATCGACGCTCCTCCGGCGCTGCACATCGGCGACGCGATGACGATCAGCCGCAGGGTGGACGCGATCCTCGTCGTCGCGCGGCTCAACCTCGTGCACCGCTCGATGCTGCACGAGCTCGCACGGCTGCTCGCCATGACGCCGGCCCGCGTCCTCGGCTTCGTCGCGACCGCGGTGCCGAAGGAGGCCGACTACGGCTACGGGTACGGGTACGGCTACGCCGCCAGCGCGGGCAAGCCAGGAGAGCGTCAAGGCAGAGGTCGGTGACGTCGCATGACGACGAGCGCCGGCACCGATCACGCCTCGTTCCTCGACGGGCTCGAGCTGCACGACCGAGCTCGCGCTCACGATCGATCCGAAGACGCTCGAGATCCTCGACCGGCGTCGCCGGACGTCTGTGGTCAAGCGGCGCGGGTGGCTCATCCGGAGGATGCTGCTGGCGGCCGACCTGATCGGCCTTCTGGCCGCGATGGCCGTCGCCGAGCTGCTCACGCCGGCGGGCGTCGACGAGCCCGTGAGCCAGGGCGCCGAGTTCGCCATCTTCGCGCTGTCACTGCCGCTGTGGGTGGTCGCCGCGAAGGTCTACGGGCTGTACGAACGGGACGAAGAGCGGACCGATCACTCCGGCGTCGACGAATTCACGGGCGTCTTCCACATGATCACCGTCTGCACGTGGCTCTTCTGGGCGGTGACCTACGTGTTCAACATCGGGCAGTCGACGCTCCCGAAACTGCTCGTCTTCTGGGCCGCCGCCGTCGTGTTCGTCGTCACGGGTCGCGCGATCGCCCGGGCGATCTGCCGTCGGCGGATCAACTACCTCCAGAACACCATCATCGTCGGCGCCGGCGAGGTCGGGCAGCTCATCGCGAAGAAGGTCTTGCACCATCCCGAGTACGGAATCAACCTGGTGGGCTTCGTCGATGCCGAGCCACGCGAGCTGTCCGGCGCGGTCGAGCACATCGCGATGCTCGGTGGACCGGAGCGGCTCCCGACGCTGATCCGGCTCTTCGACGTCGAGCGGGTGATCATCGCGTTCTCGCTCGCCACGCACGCCGACATGCTCGACCTGATCAGGTCGCTCAAGGACTACGAGGTCCACGTCGACATCGTGCCGCGCTACTTCGAGCTCGTCGGCTCGGAGGTGGGCATTCACGCGGTCGAGGGCATCTCCCTCGTCGGTCTGCCGCCGATGCGCCTCTCGCGGTCGTCGCGCCTGCTCAAGCTGGTGCTCGACGTGGCGCTTGCCGGCACCGCCCTCGTCCTGCTGTTCCCGATGTTCGTGGTCATCGCGATCTGGATCAAGCTCGACTCGCCGGGGCCCGTGTTCTTCCGGCAGGTGCGGATGGGGTCCGGAGGCAGGCCGTTCCGCATCTACAAGTTCCGGACGATGCACGCCGACGCCGAACTGCGGAAGTTCGACATCCAGCACATGAACCAGCATCTGCTGGCCGGCGAGGATGCGCGCATGTTCAAGGTCGCGGACGATCCGCGAGTCACGACCGTCGGGCGGGTCCTTCGCCGCTACTCGCTCGACGAGCTGCCGCAGCTCTTCAACGTTCTCCGCACGCAGATGTCGCTCGTCGGACCGCGTCCCCTCATCCTCGACGAGAACGAGCACGTCGTCAGCTGGGGGCAGACCCGGCTCAGGCTCAAGCCGGGCATCACGGGTCTCTGGCAGGTGCTCGGCCGGAGCGAGATCCCGTTCGAGGAGATGACGAGGCTCGACTACCTCTATGTGACGAGTTGGTCTCTGTGGGGCGACATCATGCTCATCTGCCGCACGCTCCCGGCCCTCGCTCGGACCCGGAATGCCTACTAGAGCTGCAGCGCTTGGAGCGGCCGGGCTCGTCGCGCGTTGAAGCAACCCGAGTTGCGGCCACAAGCCGAGCAAGAGGCTGATGTCAAGGTGAAGGCGAGAGGGCCTGAAGCTCGCACTCGTGCTCTGGAACGGCAACCTCGGCGGCGCCGAAGCGGTGAAGGCGATGATCGCGCGCGAGTGGCGCCGCTGGGATGTCGAGGCGTCGGTGGTCTTCGTCACGGAAGGCACTCAGCTCGTCGAACGTCTCGAGCGCGACGGTATCCCTCACGTCTCCGTCGGCCTGTCGAGGGGTCGCGCTGCGCTCGCTCACCCGCGGCGGCTTGCCCGCGTCGTGTCCGCGGTCGGGCCGGACGGCGCGCTGCTCGTCGACAGCGGCTACCTCGCTGCGGCGCTCCGGGCCGGTGGCTACGGCGGTCGGGTCGTCGGCGTCGAGCACGGCAGGCTGCTCGCAACCAGGGAGCTCTCGCGCATGCGCCGGCTGAGGGATCATCTCGAGCGCGCCTCGGGCGCGCGGTTCCGGGCGATCGACGTCGGCGTGTCCGACTTCATGGTCGACGAGATCCGGCGGCACCCCCACGCCCGCCGCGTCTGCCGGATCTACAACGGCGTCGACAACCAGGACTTCATGCCCGCAGCACCGCACGAGAACGGCGCCTCGCGGCCGCTGCGAGCCGGTGCGGCTGCACGCCTCGTGCCGGGAAAGGGCATCGATCATCTCCTGCGAGCGGTTGCCGAGCTCCGCGATGTGCCGCTGCGTGTCGAGATCGCCGGCGACGGCCCGGAGCGGCCGGCGCTCGTTCAGCTCGCGCGGCGACTTGCAGATCGAGGACGTCGTCACGTTTCGCGGAACTCTCCAGGCGATGCCCGAGTTCTGGCGTGCCAGCGACATCGCCGTCGTTCCCTCGGACACGTTCGTCGAGTCGTTCTCGATGGCCACGCTCGAGGCGATGGCGTGCGGTGTCCCGGTCGTCGCGACGCGGAACGGCGGGATCCCCGAGGTTCTCGCCGACGGCGAGACCGGCAGCATCGTCCCGCCCGGCGACCCGGCCGCGCTCGCGAGCGCGATTCGCGCCTACGCCGCCGACCCCGGCCTTCGCCGTCGTCATGCAGTCGCGGCGCGAGAGCGCGCACGTCGGAATTTCGGGATCGAAGCGACAGCCGCCCAGTACCTCGCCTTGTTCGCCGGTGGAGCGCCGTCGTGAAGCAGAGCCTGGACTTCATCGTGATCGGCGCGCAGAAATCGGGGACGACGACGCTGTTCGAGTACCTGCGTCGGCACCCCGAGCTGTTTCTGCCGTCGGGCAAGGAGGCGCCGTTCTTCAGCCACGACTCCAACTGGAACGAGGGCTGGAGCGAGTACGTGCGTCACCACTTCGCGCTCGCGACCGGGTCAGAGCGCTGGGGAACCGTCACGCCGCACTACATGTACGGCTCCCTCTGCGAGGCCGCCAGCCCGGACGAGCTGGCATCGGTCAGCCGGCCCGAGCGGCTCGTCCCCGAGCGGATCGCCTCGCACTCGCCGAACGCACGACTCATCGCCATCCTGCGCGACCCGGTCGACCGGGCGTATTCGCATTACCGGATGGAGCGCTTTCGGGAGGCCGAGTCTCGGACCTTCGAGGAAGCGATCGATCGACTGCTCGAGCCCGCACAGCTCGAGCAGTCCCGGCGGCAGCCGGCCGAGGTGGCGGCGTACGTGACGAACGGCGAGTATGGCCGGATCCTGACGCCGTACTTCGAGCTCTTCGGCAAGGACAGGATCCTCGTCTGCTTCGCCGGCGATCTCGCTGCCGAGCCCGGCGCCACGCTCTCCTCGGTCCTCCGGTTCCTCGACGTCGCGACCGACTTTCAGCCGCCGAACCTCGGGCAGCTGGTATCGGGTCGCCGGCAGCCGTCGCCGGGTTCGTCGACTCGACCTGAACCGCCTCGAGCAGCGGGTCGCTGCCAGCCGTCCGCTTCGCCGAACCTGGCACGCCCTGCCCGCCGGTTTGCGCGGGCGGATCGATCGGGATTTCAAGGAGCTGAAATACCAGACGGACGTGCGCAACCGGGTCGTCGAACACGAGCCCGGTGCGCCGCTCGAGCTACGAGCGCGGCTGCGCGCCCACTATGCGGTCGACCGCGAACGCCTGACCGCGCTCATCGATCGGGAGCCGCCCTGGTGATCGCCAGCCGCGCTCCACGTCTCGTCGTGCGTCACGCCGGCTGTGCGCTCCGCCGCGCATCGTTCTCGGGTTCGCCCTGGCCGCGGTCGTGACGGGCTGGCTGGAAATGAAGCACGGCGTGAAGCTGGTGGGTGCCGCTGTCGCTGCGTTCGCGGCAGGCGTGGCGATCCAGCGGCGCGCGTACGGCGTGATGATCGGTGTGGCGATCCTCGTCAGCTTGAACGGGATACCCGGTGTGGACACCAATCCCCGCGGCGTTTCGATCTCCCACTACCAGGATCTGGCCGCTGTCGCGCTTCTCCTCGGATGCTTCTACGTCGTCGTCGCCGCCGGAAAGGTGACCAGCCGCTCCTCGTTGCAGCGGATGATCTACGTCGCGTCGTCTCTGTTCGCCGCGTGGTGGATTCTGACGTTGGCCCGAACGGTCTTTCTTCACGGCATTCCTCCGATGCTCGCGGCGAGGTTCGCCCGTGATTTCCTCTACTTCGCGCTGACGCTGCCGCTCCTGTGCGATGTCTTCGTGACCTATCCGCGGCTGCGGCGGCAGGTGCTTGCGACCGTCGGGAGCGGCGCGGCGATCTTCGCGGTCGCGCAGATCGCCCAGTCGCGGGGCCACGTCTCCCTCGATTTCATCCTGCACAGCCAGGCCTTTGCGGTCTTCGAGGGGACGATCCGCGTGTACTCGCCGATGAACGGGCTGATCCGGGCCGCATTCGCGCTTTCCGTGCGGCGCGCGTCATCCTGGCCCCGACGCGACGGCTCAGGTACCGGGCCGGCCGTGCCCGACGCTGCTCTTCGGCGTCGCGATGTTGCTTCAGCTCACGCGCGCCGCCTACTTCGGCGCTGCGCTGGGCTTTCTCTTCGCCGGCGCGATCTGGTGGTTCCGGCGTGGGCCGATTCGAGGAGCAGCGAGAAGGCGCTTGATCTTCGTTCCCGTGCTCATCGTGCTTCTGTTCAGCCTCGGTGCAGCCGTGTCGAAGGGCGAGCGGCACCTGCTCTCGACGGTCGGGACTCGTGCACTCGCGGGCTACAGCGATGCCAGCAGCACGAGCGGCACGGTCGAGGTTCGTGTCAACGTAGGCAAGGAGATGCTTCGGCTGCTCGGGCCGAGCTGGCCGATCGGGCTCGGCTTCATCCACCCGGCAGCCCACCCGTACCCGACGCTTCCGAACGGCTCGATCAGGGACACCGACCTCGGTGTGCTCAACGTGTTGATGCTGATGGGAGCGGTCGGCGCGATCCTGCTCTACCTGCCGCTCCTGCTCGTGCTCCGAGGACTGAGCAAGGCACCACCCGCGCGAGACGATGAACAAGGCGACGAATGGCTGCGGCTCGGGGCGGCCATCTGGATCATCGGGGTGATCGCGAGCTCGCTGACGCTCGTCGATCTCTTCAGCTTCGGCGGGCTTGCAGCTGGCTGCGTGCATCCTTGCGATCGCGACCTCGGTTGCCGTCGGCCGCGAGCACGCCGCGCGCGAATGACAGCCGGATCGGGCTCGGCCGTCGGCATCTCCGCCGTCGTCGTGACCTACAACTCGGCGCATTGCGTGGAGGAGTGCCTGACGAGCATCGTCGAGCAGCTTCAACCGCACGAGATCATCGTCGTCGACAATGCGTCCAGCGACGCGCTCGGTCGAAGCTGTCCGACGAGCAGCCCCGAATGCGATCGTGATCGAGCCGGGCACGAACCTCGGTTTCGGGCGCGCGTGCAACCTCGCCGTCGCGCGAGCCACGGGCGACGTCGTCGCGTTCGTCAACCCGGACGTCTCGATCTCCCGCGCGGACCTCGACGAGTTGGAGTCCGACCTGCGCCGGCCGCGGCTCGGCCTGCTCGTGCCGCTGCTTTCGAGGACGCGAGGCGCCACACCTCGACACCAGATCTTCCCGTATCTCCCCTGGCTGCGGGTCGTGCTGCGCCAGACGTGGTCGCATCTCACGCCCAGAGAGCTGCAGCGGCCCGCCCGCCCGGCTCGCTCGGCCGACAAGGCCTGGGCAGCCGCGGCGCTGCTGTTCGTTCGGCGAGAGGAGTTCGTCGAGCTCGGCGGTTTCGACTCCCGCTACTTCCTCTACGGCGAGGATCTCGATCTGTCGCGGCGCTACCGCGCGAGCCGGCTCGGCCTTCGGCTGACGACAGCGTCGTCGGCCACCATTCGGGCTCCGCCTCGTCGACGTCGGACGACTCGCTCCGGATCGATCCGCTGGCGTGGTCGCTTCTGGGGACGCTCGAATACCTGTCGCACTGGAGCGGTGATCGCGTCGCAGGCGCGTGGTGCCGCGACGGTGCTCTTCAACTTTCGGCATCCAACGACGGCTGCTCGGCGGGCTCGAGCCGGATCCCGCGGCTCCGCGGCCGTGCGTCGCGCAAGCTTCGGCAGGTCGAGGGTCTGGAGGCGTTCCTGCTCGATCACGCGCGAGCGGCCGATCCCGGGCCGGGCCATTGCCCGGGTGCGCGGGTCGCCCTTCGTGCGGCCCTCGGCTACCGAGCGCCTAGCGCCTGACGGCGATCAGGGACTTCGTCAAGCCGAGCGTCAGCGCGGCCGACCGTTCCCGAACGATCACGGCATCCGGGAACAGCGCTGCGCATGTCCCGCGCGGTCAGGAGGTTGAAGTCGGGCCGGGTCCTCTTCGGCCAAGGCGTGCGGGCGAGCAGCGGCAGGAAGAAGTCCATCAGCGCCGCCCGCGGAATGAACTGCACGCCCGGCAGCCACGTGTGGGCCTCGATCGGGAACCAGCGGTTCGGCGTCTGCACGAAGTACCGGCGCCCGATGCGTCGAATCTCCTCGGCGAGCCGAGACTGGTGCTGCCACGCCTCTCGCCTGAACTGGTGTCCGTCCCTGGCAGGCGAGGACCTCCGCTTTCGGGCCCGTCGTGTGCTCGATCACGGAGGAGCAGAAGACGATGTCGAAGCTCGCGTCTTCGAGCGGCAGCTGCTCCCGTCTCGGTGAGCAGGAGCGTCTCGAAGCCGCGTTCCGCGGCGCGAGCGAGGTCGCGCTTGCTGATGTCGGCGACCGTCACCTGATGGCCGGGGCCGACGATCGAGGCGATGTGGCCGCCGTCTCCACCGCCGAGGTCGAGGATCCGGTCGGTCTTCTTCGGTGCCATCTGCGAGACGAAGAGCGTCCCACGACGGTGGCGAGCGGCGGCTTGATACCGCTTCATGGCGTTCTCGATCGTCATCCCGCGACTAACGGTGGCAGACCTGCGAGCGATGTCAACAGGCTCGAACCTGCCGCGCGGTATCACGCGACGCGCTGCCGTCAAGTCGAGCCGCCGGCCCGCCGGTGCTGCCGGAGGGCCGGTTCGGCTGGGCGGCGGCTCGGCGCCGAGGAGGTCGGTCGATCAGGGAAGGTTCGCGGCCGCGGCCGCGAAGGAGCGCGATCCTGCTGAACCCGTCGAGCCAGACCGACGTCGGCGCTGGTGGACTGCGGCCCGATAGGCGCCGATCATGTCGATCGTGTTTGCCGGGTAGCTCCCGTCCGGATTCTTCTGCAAGGTCGGGTAGCCGGACAGCGAAGCGGTCTTCGTCCAGGCGGACTGGCCCTTGACGCGGTGCCAGGCGTCGATCTGTCCCGCTGCTGTCGGTCGCCCAGTGGGCGTGGATGACGAGTTCGTGCCAGACGCCGAGCTGCATTCCCGGCGGGACGGCGTAGAGCTTCGGCAGGTTGACGTAGCGGCTCGGGTTGTCGGCGTTCGAGTTGAACTGATACGCCGGCTTGCCGGTCGTGGTGATGCCGGTCTGCATCACGAGCGGTCACGTGATCCGGGAAGGCCATGCAAGCGCGATGGTCGGGCCGCCCGGCCCGAGGCTCTGGAAGTTCAGCTGGGCGATCACGACGCCTGCCAGGATCCGGTGGTCCCGGTTGTCCAGCCGTTCGGCAGGTAGAACATCAGCGAGTAGTAGTCGTCGCCGCCCGTGTTGACGGGCCGATTCGTGATCACCTGGCAGCGAGTCAGGTGCGTCGAGTCGGCGTGGAGGTCGAACCTGGCCGCGTAGGCGCCGGCGCCGACGATGTCGGAGACGAGGCTGAAGTTGCCAAACGCGCGAGTCGCGTTGGTCGCATATCCGTAGTTCGCGCACTGCGGCGTGTCCCACGGCTTGTACGAGCCGGTGTCGAAGTTGCCGGCGAAGAGCGGCGGGCAGACGAGCTCGTCGGCGGCGCGCGGTCGTCGTGGGGGCGGTGGTCGTCGTGCGGGGCGGTGGTCGTCGTGGGGGCGGTGGTGGTCGTGGGGCGGTGGTGGTCGTCGTGCGGGGTCGGTGGTGGTGGTCCGGGCGGGTGGTGGTCGTGGGGGCGGTCGTGGTGGTCGGAGAGGTCGTCGTCGAGCCCGTCGTGGTGGCGCCCGTCGTGGTCGCGCACCGGTCGGGATGCTCTCGACAGTTGGTGGCGGTGCTGCTGGCTGCACCACCCGAGACCAGGAACCCTGCGGCGAAGATGGCGGCTGTGAGAAACAGCGCCATGAGTGTCCTGAACTGAGTACTACCCATGAGTCTCATAGGAGGGGCCATCGGGTCGGCCTACCCGATGCGCCTATGACTCAAACGGGGGATCGTGCGACCCGCCGGGCGGGTCGATTCGGCCCTACGGGGCCGGGTCGAGACGGCTTACGGCAGCGTTCCGCCGCCGAAATCGTCGACCGTGCTGGTCCTGAATTCGAGCGCGAGGCTGCCAGGCGGCGGTGTAGCGGACGCCGTCCGACGCGGTGTCGTAGCTCAGCACCTGGACCCAGCCTCCGCTCGTCGTGAAATGGAGGGCGGTGATCACCGAGCCGATGATCCGGATCGCGAGCTTGTCGCCGGAGGCGAGCGGCTGGGTCGGCCCGGTGGCGAGGGTGAGTGGGGAGCCGCCGTTGTCGATCCTGATGATCGTCCAGACTCCGGTGGCGCTGACGGCGACGTAGTAGCCCGGAGTGGCGGTCGGTGCCGCCGGTGACGCGTCCGCCGATCCTGATCACGTCACCGGCGCCGTAGCGTCTGGACCGTCACGTAGGCCTCGCAGTTCGGGCCGAAGGTGGCTGCGTTCCAGAAGTTCCAGGCGAACAGGGTGGTCGAGAGGTCCGCGGCGCGTTGCCGGTGATCGTTCATCGCGGCGAACGCTTGCCGGGCTGATCAGCGACCAGTTCGGCCCGGCCGCGCCGTTCGGCCGGTTGAAGTTGTCGAGGACCGGAGTCGTCGGCGCGAGCGAGGCGTTCTGCACGATCCCGGTCGAAGGCGGAGTCGGCGCTGGCTTGGCCGGCGGTGTTGGTGGCGGTGACGGTGACGAGGATCGTCGAGCCGGCGTCGCCGCCGACGAGGGTGTAGTGCGTGGCTGTTGCTGCCGACCGGGCTGCAGTTGGCGCCTTGGCTGTCGCAGCGCGCCACTGGTAGCTGAAGGTCGGGGCCGGCTGGCCGGTCCAGCTGCCGGTCGTCGTCGTCAGCTGCTGGCCGACCGTCGTTGTGCCGCGAGATCGACGGCGGCGTCTGGTTGACCGGCGGCGAGGTCGGCGGTGCTGACGGGGCCGACGAAGGCGGAGTCGGCGGTGGCGTTGCCGGCGGTGTTGTTGGCGGTGACGGTGACGAGGATCGTCGAGCCGGCGTCGCCGCCGACGAGGGTGTAGTTGGGGCTGTTGGTGCCGACCGGGCTGCAGTTGGCGCCTTGGCTGTCGCAGCGCTTCCACTGGTAGCTGAAGGTCGGGGCCGGCTGCCCGGACCAGCTGCCGGTCGTCGTCGTCAGCTGCTGGCCGACCGTCGTGGTGCCGCGAGATCGACGGCGGCGTGATGTTGACCGGCGGCGAGGTCGGCGGTGCTGACGGGGCCGACGAAGGCGGAGTCGGCGGTGGCTTGGCCGGCGGTGTTGTTGGCGGTGACGGTGACGAGGATCGTCGGCCGGCGTCGCCGCCGACGAGGGTGTAGTTGGGGCTGTTGCTGCCGACCGGGATGCAGTTGGCGCCTTGGTGTGTCGCAGCGCTTCCACTGGTAGCTGAACGTCGGGGCCGGCTGGCCGGACCAGCTGCCGGTCGTCGTCGTCAGCTGCTGGCCGACCGTCGTTGTGCCGGAGATCGACGGCGGCGTGATGTTGACCGGCGGCGAGGTCGCGGTGCTGACGGGGCCGACGAAGGCGGAGTCGGCGCTGGCTTGGCCGGCGGTGTTGTTGGCGGTGACGGTGACGAGGATCGTCGAGCCGGCGTCGCCGCCGACGAGGGTGTAGCTGGTGCTGTTGCTGCCGACCGGGCTGCAGTTGGCGCCTTGGCGTGTCGCAGCGCTTCCACTGGTAGCTGAAGGTCGGGGCCGGCTGGCCGGACCAGCTGCCGGTCGTCGTCGTCAGCTGCTGGCCGACCGTCGTGGTGCCCGGAGATCGACGGCGGCGTGATGTTGACCGGCGGCGAGGTCGCGGTGCCGACGGGGCCGACGAAGGCGGAGTCGGCGGTGGCGTGGCCGGCGGTGTTGTTGGCGGTGACGGTGACGAGGATGGTCGAGCCGGCGTCGGCCGCCGACGAGGGTGTAGTTGGTGCTGTTGCTGCCGACCGGGCTGCAGTTGGCGCCTTGGCTGTCGCAGCGCTTCCACTGGTAGCTGAAGGTCGGGGCCGGCTGCCCGGACCAGCTGCCGGTCGTCGTCGTCAGCTGCTGGCCGACCGTCGTTGTGCCGGAGATCGACGGGGCGTGATGTTGGCCGGCGGCGAGGACGCGGTGCCGACGGGGCCGACGAAGGCGGAGTCGGCGCTGGCTTGGCCGGCGGTGTTGTTGGCGGTGACGGTGACGAGGATCGTCGAGCCGGCGTCGCCGGCGACGAGGGTGTAGTTGGGGCTGTTGCTGCCGACCGGGCTGCAGTTGGCGCCTTGGGTGTCGCAGCGCTTCCACTGGTAGCTGAAGGTCGGGGCCGGCTGCCCGGACCAGCTGCCGGTCGTCGTCGTCAGCTGCTGGCCGACCGTCGTTGTGCCCGGAGATCGACGGGGCGTGATGTTGACCGGCGGCGAGGTCGCGGTGCCGACGGGGCCGACGAAGGCGGCGTCGGCGTTGGCTTGGCCGGCGGTGTTGTTGGCGGTGACGGTGACGAGGATCGTCGAGCCGGCGTCGCCGGCGACGAGGGTGTAGTTGGGGCTGTTGCTGCCGACCGGGCTGCAGTTGGCGCCTTGTGTGTCGCAGCGCTTCCACTGGTAGCTGAACGTCGGGGCCGGCTGGCCGGACCAGCTGCCGGTCGTCGTCGTCAGCTGCTGGCCGACCGTCGTTGTGCCCGGAGATCGACGGGGCGTGATGTTGACCGGCGGCGAGGACGGCGGTGCCGATCGGGCCGACGAAGGCGGCGTCGGCGGTGGCGTGGCCGGCGGTGTTGGTGGCGGTGACGGTGACGAGGATCGTCGAGCCGGCGTCGCCGGCGACGAGGGTGTAGTTGGGGCTGTTGCTGCCGACCGGGCTGCAGTTGGCGCCTTGTGTGTCGCAGCGCTTCCACTGGTAGCTGAACGTCGGGGCCGGCTGCCCGGACCAGCTGCCGGTCGGTCGTCGTCAGCTGCTGGCCGACCGTCGTTGTCGCCGGAGATCGACGGGAGCGTGATGTTGGCCGGCGGCGGCGAGGCGGCTGCCAGGCTGCCGCCGCCGAAGTCGTCGAGCCGTGCTGGTCTTGAACTCGAGCGCGAGGCTGCCTGCGGCGGTGTAGCGGATCGCTGTCCGAGGCGGTGTCGTAGCTCGAGGACCTGCGTCCAGCCCGCCGCGGTCGTGAAGTGGAGGGCGGTGATGACCGAGCCGACGATCCGGATCGCGACTTTGTCGCCGGAGGCGAGGGTTGGGTCGGCGCCGGACGCGAGTGTCACGGCGGAGCCGCCGTTGTCGATCCGGATGATCGACCAGGCCCCGTCCGTGCCGACGGAGACGTAGTAGCCCGAGTGGGAGTTGGTGCCGCCGCGTGACGCGCGCGCCGACCCGGATCACGTCCCAGGCGCCGTACGTCTTGACCGTGACGTAGGCCTCACAGTCGGGGCCGTAGCTCGGCGGCGTTCCAGTAGTCCCAGGCGAACTGGCTGGCCGAGTTGTCGACGGCGGCGTTGCCGGAGATCTTCAGCGCGGCGAACCGCGCGGGCCGGATCAGCGACCAGTTCGGCCCGGCCGCGCCGTTCGCCCGGTTGAAGTTGTCCAGGACCGGAGTCGTCGGGCCCAGGCTCGACGGGTTGACCGTCCAGGAATAGCTGTCGCTCGACGTGTTCCCGGCTGGATCGATCGCCTGAACCGTGAAGGTGTGGCCGCCGACGCCGAGACCCGCTGTACGTCTGGGTCGTCGGGCTCGTGCAGAGACCGGACGGCGCGCCGTCGAACGCGCAACGCACGGTCGAGACCGAGTCGTTGACCGAGAAGACGAACGTCGCCGAGGTTTGCGTCGTCGGGTTCGCCGGCTGCGACGACGCGTGATCCCGACCGAGATCGGAGCAGGATCGAGGTCGATCGCCGAGACCGTTCCGGTCAGCGTCGGGCCGCCGGGCTGGAAGGGGTACGGGGGATAGGTCGGGTTGCGTCTGGCCGTGCTCAGGTACGGCGAGCTTGCGATCACGTACCGGCCGCTCGATCGAGATCGAGGCCGGTGGTGCGGTTCAGCGTCGCCGCGCTGGTGAAGCCGCCGGCGAAGCGCGGATTGGTCGGGTCGGAGATGTCGATCGCCGCGACGCTGTTCGTGTTGACCGCGGAGATGAACGCGAAGTTGCCCCGCAGGCGGATGCGGTAGCTGCCGTTGAGCCAGGTCGTGTTGACGACGGAGCCGACGATGTGAGGGTTCGTCGGGTTGCTCACGTCGACGACCGCGAACCGTCCGCTCGACGACTGGTCGGCGACGTACGCGAAGCCGTCGCGCACAGCGACGTCGACATCGAAGTTCGAGCTGGGTCGCGTCCTGCAGCGAGGCGACGATCGTCGGGTTGAGCGGATTCGAGATGTCGATGACGGTCAACCGGTTCGAGTAGGAGGCCGTGACGTAGGCGTAGTTGCCCGAGATCGCCACGGAGGTGGCGTGCTTCAGCGCCCCGGCTGCCGGCCCAGGGCGCCGGCAGGCTGCTGTTCCGCAACGTGGCGACGATCGTCGGGGTTGCCGGATTGGCGACGTCGACGACCGCGAACGAGTCTCCGACGTTGGTGTTGGGGCAGGGCTGGCCGCTCAGGCATCCTTGCGCCGCGACGAACGCGTAGTGCCCGGAGACCGCGATCCCGTAGGCGCCGAACAGCGCGACCGGATCCCTGACGAACCCGACGATCGACGGGTGAGCGGGATCGCTCGTGATGTCGAGGATCGTGAGGCTGTTTCCGGTCCCGTCGTCGTTGCTGCTGCTCCCGTTCGGCCCGTTCCGGTTCTTGCTCACGACGTACGCGTAGCCGCCCGCGATGTTGACGGTCGTGGAGTCGATGAGCGAGTTCGCGACGGGGCTCTGGCCCGCGAAGACCGGATGCGTGGGGTCGAGGAGGTCGACCGCAGTCAGACGACCGGCGGAATGACGTCGTGGCGTACCCCCATGTCCCTGACGTCGCGACCGAAGTCGCGCCGGAGAGCGTGGTCGAGTCGCTGAACGAGCCGGTGGTGATGGGATTGGTGGCGGCGAGGGCCTGAGCGGTCCCGATGACCAGGGTGCCGAGCAGCGCGGCGCCGAAGGAAACGAAAGCGCGACGAGGCAGCCGACAACCTGCCGCCGACCGCTCCCAGCGCCGAAGACCTCCCCACCGCAAGGTTCCAGGATAGGTCAGATATCAGGTGATTACTAGATGCGCCGAGCCGCCGCCGTCGGCTCTTTCCGGTGCGTGCGGTTGAACTTTCGCGATTCGCGGCGCAAGATCAGAGTGGGCGTCGATCGAAGGGGAGAGCTTCGTGGGTACGCGGGGAGGCGGCCGTCGGTCGGACGGCTGGATTGGGGCATGGCGCTTGACCTGGCAGTTCCTCTTGACGGGGCTGCTCGTCGGGGATGCTCGTCGGCGTGACCGGGATGGGCGGCGGGTCGCTCATGACGCCGATTCTGATCCTCGTGCTCGGTTTTCAGCCCGTCGTCGCCGTCGGCACCGACATCCTGCACGGCGCCGTCTTCAAGAGCGTCGGCGCGCTTCGCCACCGCCGGCTCGGAACCGTCCAGGGCCGGCTGAGCGGCTGGATGTTCGTCGGCTCGGCGCCAATGGCGCTCGTCGGCGTGGCGGCGGCCTCGAGCTCGGCGACGCGCACGCCGGTGTGACATCGGCCGAGGCCTGGGTGCTCGGCGGCGCGTTCCTCCTCGGCGGGGCGGGCCTGCTCGTGAAAAACGTCCTCCAGGAGCGGGTCACGGTGCGAGACCCGTTCGTCTCTGACGACGCGCGACAAGGTTGCGGCGGTTCTCATCGGGCTGTTCGGTGGGTTCATCGTCGGGCTGACATCCGTCGGGACGGGCGTCTTCTTCGGCCTGACGTTGCTGTTCGTCTTTCCGCTCCGCGCGGGCAAGGTCGTCGGCACCGACCTCTTCCACGCGGCCGGGCTGCTCTGGGTCGCAGGGATCGGTCACCTCGTAGCCGGCAACGTCGATCTCCATGCGGTCACCTGGATGCTGCTCGGGATCGATCCCGGGCGTCCTGATCGGCAGCGGAGTGGTCGGTTCGTCTGCGCGACGATGTTCTCGGGCCGTCCTGGCCGGGGTGCTGGTCTTCAGCGGGCTGAGGCTGATCGTGCCCGGGAGCTCGGCGTGGGCGACCGTCGCGTCGCTCGTCGGGACGGTCGCCGGCTGCGGCTCGCCTCGGTCGTCGGGCGGCGATGGCAGTCCGGCCGGGGTGCGGCTGCCGAGGTCCGAGCGGCGCAGAATCCGCTCGGAGCCCAGCAGCGCGCAGCCCGTCGACTGAGCGAGGGTCAGCCTCCTGCCGTCAAGGGGGTCGGCTCGAGCCCGGTCGCTGACTCGACCGCCTGCGCAACGTCGTCGTCGCGGACGAGCAGGAACGTGACCGGGATCGCGAGCAGCGCGATCGCGGCGCAGACCCAGAACGCCCACTGGAAGCCACCGGTGAGGGCGGCCGGCGTCGCGTGACCGTCCTGGACGAGCGTCTTGAAGTGACTCGCGGCCACCGTCGACGCGATCGCGACGCCGATCGCGCCGCCCAGCTGCTGAGACGTGTTCAGCAGCCCGGACGCGAGCCCGGCTTCACGCTCCTTGACGCCGGCGAGGCCGGCGATCGACACCGGGATGAACGAGAAGGCCGTGCCCAGGCCCGCCAGGAAGAACGGCCCCGACAGGGTGGCCCAGAAGTGGCCCTCGACCGGAGCTTGCGCGACCCAGAGCAGCGCGCCGCCGATCGCGGCCATGCCCGCCGCCAGCACGAGCTTCGCCGAGCCGCGGGTGACGAGCGCCTGCGACAGGCCGGCAAGAGCGACGGATGTGACGCTCGTCGCGAGCCACGCGAAGCCGGTCTGGAGCGGCGAGTACCCGAGTACCTGCTGCATGTAGAGCGTCCCGATGAAGATGAACGCGAAGAAGCTCGCTCCGAGCAGGAACCCGACGGCGTTTGCTCCGGCCAGCGTCTTCAACTTGAAGATCCGAAGCGGCATCAACGGCGCCTCGACGATCGTCTCGATCCACAGGAACGCCGCCAGCAGGACCGCCGACGCGCTGAGCAGCGAGATCGTCTGAGCCGTGGCCCACCCGACGTCGGGCGCCCGCGAGATCGCGTAGACGAACAGGAGCAAGCCCGACGTCACCGTCAGCGCGCCGAACGGGTCGTAGCGCCTGCGCGCTGTCTCGATGCGGCTCTCCGGCACCAACCTGCGAGTCAGCAGCAGCGCTGCCGCGCCGATCGGCACGTTGATGAAGAAGATGTACTCCCAGCCGACGTAACGCGTGAGGATCCCGCCTGCGAGCACGCCGACCGTCGCCCCGCTCGCGCCGATCGCGCCCCACAGCCCGAGCGCTTTGTTGCGCTCGGCGCCCTCGGCGAACATGTTCATGACGATCGAGAGCGCCGCCGGCAGGACGATCGCCGCGCCGAGCCCCTGGACCCCGCGCATGGCGATCAGGAACGAGTCGGTTCCGGCAAGCCCGCAGGCGAGTGACGCCGCCGTGAAGATGGCGAGACCGAGCGTGAAGACCCGCCTGCGTCCGAGCAGGTCGGCCGCGCGGCCGCCCAGCAGCAAGAAGCCGCCGAACGTGAGCCCGTACGCGGTGACGACCCATTGCAGGTTGGACTCCGTGAAATGGAGCTCGCGGCCGATCGTCGGCAGCGCGACGTTGACGATCGCGATGTCCGCGATCGTCATGAAGAATGCGACGGCCAGCAGTGCGAAGGCGCGCCAGCGATGGACGACAGTCATGCCTCTACCCCCTACAGCGACAGTTGGAAACCGATCGGTTTTCGACTATACACAAACCCGACGGCATGGAAAACCGATCGGTACCATGACGCTGTGAACGAGGCAGACGCACGCATCGCCGATCAGGCGGCCGAGATGTTCTACAAGCACGGAATCACGGCGACGGGTGTCGAGGCGCTGAGCCGCGCCGCCGGGATCTCGAAGCGCACGCTGTACGAGCGCTTCGGGAGCAAGGACGGGCTGATCGCCGCCGCCTTCGACGTTCGCGACGAGCCTGTCTTCAGGATGTACACCGAGCCTGCGGAACGCGCCGCGACGCCGCGCGATCAGCTCGAGCAGGTATTCGTGTCGCTCGAGGCGGTCATTCGCGCACCCGAGTTTCGAGGCTGTCCGTTCACGAGCGCGTCGTCTGAGCTCGCCGACCTCGACCATCCGGCGCACCCGATCATCCGGCGCCACAAGGAGCGTCTACGCCGCTGGATGCTCGCCCGTGCACGCGCCGCCGGCGCCGCCGATCCCGCAGGGCTCGCGCGTCAGTTGATGGTCGTCTTCGACGGCGCGCTCGTGCAGTCGCTCACTCAGCGATCCGCACGCCCGGCGCAGGACGCCAGGCAGGTGGCGCGGGCGCTGATCGACGCCGGCATCCCCTAGATTCGGGTGTGCTGCACGGTCCAGTTCGTGTCCCAGGTCGAGCCCTGGTCGAACGAGAACGACTGCTCCCAGCGCGCCGATCGCGGCGTGATGTCCTTCCATTCGTAGCGCGTCCGCAGCGCGACGCCGTCGATCACCTCGTCGCACTCGAAGCGGCCGATCCCGTCCTCGAAGCGGCCCGCGACCGGCGGATCGATCCGCGCGGTGCCGACGGTCGAGGCCCACCAGATCCGCCAGAGCTGGGTCTCCGGCTCGAACAGGCGCAGCGAGAAGCCTTCGAATCCGGGTCGGCCCGGAAAGTCCGGCGCGCTGAACTCGTCGGTGTTGCCGAGGCCGCCGAGGATGGGCCGTGCCTCGCACCATCCTTCGAACTCGATCCACTCGCCGTCGCCCTCGACGAGCGGCTTCACGCGCTTGCGGTTGGCGCCCCGCCAGGACGCCCCGACCCAGAAGTCGAAGTCGTGCCGTCCGTCGTCCTTCATGTCACCCTCCTCGCTCGGTTGAGCCGGAGACGATAAGGTCGATTGCGGACAGTTTCCGTCCGCAAGGTGCTTCACTCTGCGGTATCTCCCGGCCCGCCTCCCGCCTCCTCGGTTTCCTCGAGCTGCTGCAGCGACTGCGGGTCGTCGACGCCCGGACCGCGGCCGGCGAGCTGGGCGTCAGCGAGCGGACGATCCGGCGCTACGTCGTCGCGCTGCACGAGCTCGGGATCCCGGTCGACGGCCAGCCCGGAGTGGGCGGCGGCTATCGCCTGCGCGCGGGCACACGGCTGCCGCCGCTCATGTTCGACGACGAGGAAGCGGCGGCGCTGGTTCTCGGGCTCGCGATTGCCGAGCGGCGCGGACTGAGTGGGGCGCAGGGTGCGCTCGCCAAGGTCGGTCGTGTCTTACCCGCACGCCTGGAACGGCGCGTCGAACGCCTCCACGGCGAGCTCTCCCTCTCGGGCGAGCCCGAGCCGGCGCCGACGTCGAGCGAGACGCTGCTGGTCATCGCCGAGGCCGTGCGGCGGAGGCGCTCGCTCCGGATCGACTACACGCGCCGCGACGGAACACGCAGTGAGCGCGGGATCGATCCGCTCGGTCTCGTGGCCCGCCACGGACGCTGGTACGTCCCTGCCCGCGACCACACAAGCGGCGAGCTGCGCACGTTCCGCGCCGACCGCATCGGCACGGCGCGAGATCGGTGACGGCGCGGCGCCGCCCGATCCAGGCTTCGATCCGGTGGCCCACGTCGTCCAGATGCTCGCGCGCCTGCCCTGGGCACACGAGGTCGAGGTGCACGTCGACGCACCGTCGGACGAGCTTGCCGCCCGGATCCCCGCCGCGCTGGCCCAGCTGACGCCCGACGGGGCGGGAACCCGGCTCGAGCTGCGGGCCGACTCGCTCGACTGGGTGGCAGGCGTGCTTGCCGGGACTGGGCGCGGAGTTTCGCGTGATTCGCCCGCTCGAGCTCAATGAGCACGTCGCCCGTCTCGCCGCTCGGCTGGCGGCCTCCGCCGCCAACACCGGTAGCGGGCCCGCCAAACGTAGGTAGGTCCGCCGATGCGCGGACTCCCGATCGCTTCGTACGCTCGACGAGTGCAACTGAGTTGAGCCAAAGGAGGCGGCGATGCGCCCGACCGACGAACCACGGACGAGCTCGCGTTATGGACGGCGCGCGTTCCTGAGACGAGTCGGGGTCGGTGCCGGCGCCGTCGCCGTCGGCGGTGGTATCTCGGGCTCCCTCGCCGCGCCGGTGCAGGCGTCGCCTGCACGCAGCCGCTTCGTCTCGACCGACGCACAGCACTTCGGGCGGATCTTTGCGCGCCTGGACCCGTTCGCGACCGCAAACGACGACGTGACGAGGTCACTCGTGGAGCTCGGCGCCCAGGGCGGGTTGCTCGACGCTCGGGATCAGCTGAGCGCGGGGCCGATCGCCTTGATCACAGATCCGAGTCTCAGTGCGAACAACCCGGACAACCCGCAGCACACCGCGGGAACGACGTTCTTCGGGCAGTTCGTCGACCACGACATCACGTTCGACACCTCGTCCACGCTCGGCGTCGCCGACGAATCCGCTCACGTCGCCGAACGGCCGGACGCCCTCGCTCGATCTCGACTCGGTCTACGGTGCCGGCCCGGCCGCGAGCCCGTCTCTCTACGACATCGCCAACGACCCGGCGAAGCTGTCGATCGGCTCCGGCGGGGTCTTCGAGGACCTGCCGCGCTTGGCGGACGGCACCGCGATCATCGGCGACCCGCGGAACGACGAGCACATGATCATCGCCGGTCTGCACTGCGTCTTCATCCTCTTCCACAACAAGGCAGTCGACTACGTGCGCGATCGAGGAGCGAGATCCTGGCCGGAAGCGTTCGCCCGTGCGCGGCTGCTGACGACGTGGCATTACCAGTGGTTGCTCGTGCATGAGTTCCTTCCGCTCATCGTCGGGATGCCGATGGTCGAGGAGGTTCTGCAGCACGGACGCCGGGTGTACACCGCCGGCGTCGGCCAGGCGTTCATTCCGGTCGAGTTCAGCGGAGCCTGCTACCGGTTCGGGCACAGCATGGTCCGGCCTTCGTACCGAGCGAACCTGAAGGGCGACGGCGGCAATCCCTTCTTCGGCTTCATCTTCGACCCGGGTCAGAACGGCGCCTCGGCGGATCCGGCCGACCTGCGCGGCGGGTTCACCGCAGCGCGGCGTTTCATCGGCTGGCAGACCTTCTTCGATTTCGGCGACGGGCAGGTGAAGCGAAACAAGCGAATCGACACTCATCTCTCGACTCCCCTGTTCACACTGCCGCTCGGCGCGATCGCGAGCCACGACCCGCCGACGGTGCTGCCGCAGCGCACACTGCTCCGCCACCTGACGTGGAGCCTCCCATCCGGGCAGTCGGTCGCGGCGGCGATGGGTGTGGCGCCGATCGGCAAGCACGACCTCGTCGAGCTCAAGCCCTACGGCTTCGACAGGAGCACGCCGCTCTGGTACTACGCGCTCAAGGAGGCGCAGCTGTCCCATGACGGCCTGCAGCTCGGGCCTGTCGCCGGGCGGATCGTCGCCGAAGTGCTGATCGGGCTGCTCCAGACCGACCCGGCGAGCTACCTCACGGCGAATCCGTCGTGGCGGCCGATCTTCGGCTCCGGGGAGACGTTCAGGATGACCGACTTCCTGAGGTTCGCCGGCGTCGACCCGGCCACGCGGCATGCGCAGGAGCCGGGTCTGGCTTAGTCGCACCTAATCGGCGAGCAACTCGGCGAGCCGGCCGAGAGCAGTGCGCATTCGCGCCTTGATCAGCCCGAGCGGGAGGCCCAGCTCAGTCGCGAGCTCGCCCGCCGGGAGACCGGACCAGTAGACGCGCTCGATCAGGACGCGGTCCTGCTCGGGAAGCGCAGCGAGTGCCTGATGAATACGCGCACGAGTCGTTCCTTCGTTGCCGGTCAGCGAGTGCATCGTCCGATGGTCGCCGCCGCGGGCAGGGCTTCGCACCGTGGAGCACCCCCGGACTTTCTGATCTCGCCCCGTCGTTCTAGCGCCGGAAGCCCGGGATTCCACAGGTGACTCATCTCATTCAGGATGCGCCGGACGCACGTTCGAGCCGCCGGCCAGGTTCAATACGCCTCGACACGAGGTACGTGAGCTCCCGATCACGCGACGGCGCTGAATCGCTCCTGGAGCGAGATGGAGAGCTTGCGCGGATCGACTCGGCTCTCGCCGAGGCGCGCGCAGGGCACGGCACGTTCGTGGTCATCGAAGGACCGGCAGGGATCGGAAAGACCGCGCTGCTCGCGGCGGCCAGGACCGCCGCGGCGGCCGACGGGATGCGCGTGCTTCGGGCGCGCGGGACGGAGCTGGAGCGTGATTTCGCCTTCGGCGTGGTGCGACAGCTTTTCGAGCCCCCGCTGGCCGTCGCAACCGAGTCCGTGCGCGAGGACCTGCTGCACGCCGCAGCCGGACTGGCTGCCGGTCTGCTCGGGCTCCCGGGCGCACCGATTCCGGACCGTGCTCGCGCGTCGGGCGTCGATCCGTCGTTCGCGATCCTGCACGGTCTCTACTGGCTGGCCGCGAACCTCGCGGCGTCAGGCCCGCTCTGCCTCGCGATCGACGACGCGCAATGGGCTGACGTTCCCTCCCTTCGCTTCCTCGCGTTTCTCATCACCCGGCTCGAGGAGTTGGATGTCGCGCTGGTGGTGGCGACCGGTGGCGGCGAGTCGGGAACGGATGCCGCGCTTCTGGCGACGTTGACGACCGATCCTTCCGCCGAGCTGATCCGACTGCCTCCTCTGAGCGGCGGTGCCGTTGCGGAACTGGTCGAGTCAGGTCTCGCCGAGGTTCCGGATCCGATGTTCGTGGACGCGTGCCTCCGCGCCACCCGGGGGTCGCCGTTCCTGCTGCGCGAGCTCGTGAGCGCGCTGCAAGAGGAAGGCGTCAGCGCATCCGCCGACGGAGCCCGCGATGTCGAGCGCATCGGTGCGCGCACCGTGGGTCGCTCGATCCGGCTCCGGCTCCGGCGACTCCCCGAGTCCGCCGGCCGGCTTGCGCAGGCGCTCGCGATTCTCGAGCAGAGCGACCTGCACGATGCGGCAAGTCTCGCCGGGCTCGACGTGGTCAGCGCCGCGGACGCCGCCGAGCTTCTCGTGGGCGAGGGGGTCCTCGAGCCGGGCCGCCCACTGCGTTTCACGCATCCGATCGTTCGCACCGGCCTCTACTCGGAGCTCTCCGCAAAGGAGCGTACGGCCGGGCACGACCACGCTGCGCGGCTGCTGGCCGAGCGGCCGGGAGTGAGCGAGCACGTCGCCAAGCATCTGCTGGCGAGCGAGCCGGCGTCCGACGACTGGGTCGTCGAGCGGCTCGTGGACGCCGCGCGTGGGGCGGCGCGGAACGGCGCTCCGGAGTCGGCTGCGATCTTCTTCCGCCGGGCGCTCGCCGAGCCGCCGTCGCAGGACCTGTCGGAATTGCTCGTCGAGCTCGGAGTGGCCGAGGCAGGTGCGGGACTCGACGGCTGGCAGGAGCATCTGCAGCGGGCCGTCGACACGGCACCGAGCACGGTCGCAGCCGCAGGCTCCGCCCGTGTCCTGGCGCGGACGCTCAACCACGCACAGCGCTTTCCCGAGGCCGTCGACGTCCTCGACCGAGCTGCATCGGCGCTCGATGCGGGCCACGACGAGCTCGCGCTGCAGCTCGAGGCGGCCGCCGTCGTCGCGGGCATGAACGATCTCGTGGCCTCGCCCGCGGTCGCGTTCCGTCGCCGGGCGCTGCGTGAGCGGGTCGCCGGCGACCAGGGAGCGTCACCGGAGCTGCTCGCCGCGGCGGCATTCATCTCCGTCCTGTCGAACGAGCCTGCCAAGGTCGGTGCCGGCCTCGCGAGCCGGGCGGCTCGCATGGGGGAGATCGGTCCTGGCTCGAAGGGACAGCCGTGGTTCTCGTCCGGGACGCTGTTCGCCCGCGCGACGCTCTCCCTGCTCTGGACCGACCGGTACGCCGAGGTACGCCCGCTGCTCGACGCTTCGATTGCGCAGGCTCGGGCGTCGGGCGACGGTGGCCGTCTCGCGATCGGCCTCGCAAACCGCGGGTGGGTCGCGCTTCGCCTCGGCGATCTGTACGCCGCCGAAGGAGATTCACGGACGGCGCTCGCGGCGACCGAGCTTCCCGCACCGCCGCTGTATCGCGTCCTGAACGCCGGCATCCTCCTCAAGGCGCTCGTCGACCAGGGTGAGCTGGACGAGGCGGAGCTGCTGCTCGCCTCGCTCGACGGCGAACCGGAAGGCGGTTCGCTCACAGCGACGGTCCTTCGTGTCGCCCGGGGCCGGCTTCGGTTCGAGCAGGGGAGAGTCTCGGATGCGCTCGAAGACTTCCTCGGCGTCGGGGCGCGCCTGACCCCGGCGCTGATCGTCTCTCCGGGTTTCCTGCCCTGGCGGTCCGAAGCGGCTCTCGCCCACGTGGCGCTCGGCGACCGCGACTCGGCGCTGAGGCTCGTGGAGGAGGAGCTCGAGCTGGCCCGGGCGTTCGGCGCCCCGCGAGCGCTCGGCGTCGCAACCCGTGCCGCCGGCGTCGTGGTCGGCGGCGAGCGCGGTGAGCTCCTGCTGCGCGAGGCCGTGGACGCCTTCGAGCGTGCCGGCGCCAAGTTGGAGGGAGCCCGCGCAGTCGCCGACCTCGGCGCGATGCTCCGCCGGCGCAATCGCCGGAGCGAGGCGCGGGAGCTCCTCCGGGATGCACTCGACGTCGCACATCGTGCGGGCGGCCGGCTACTCGCCGAGCAGGCCGAGACCGAGCTGAGAGCAACCGGCGCCCGTCCTCGCCGGATCGTTCTCAGCGGGCTCGATTCGCTCACCGCCAGCGAACGTCGAATCGCGGACCTCGCCAGCCAGGGGCTCACGAACCGTGAGATCGCGCAGACGCTCTTCATCACTGCGCGGACCGTCGAGGGCCACCTCACGAGCATCTTCCGCAAGCTGCAGGTCGAGTCCCGAAGTGGGCTCAATGCGGCACTCGGGGCGGGCGTGCCGGCGTAGGCGCTCGTTGCGCGCGCCGCGCGAACCTCGTATCGTCGGCGCCGACGTCCGGACGTGCCGAGCCTGCCGCCACTACGCCCTGATCCAGCCGCTGCCGCGGATGCCCGCGGCTGGGCGAACGTGCTCGCCGAGGTGCCGCTCTTTGCGAGCCTCAGCCGTCGCCACCTGAACAAGGTCGCCGCCCTCGGCAAGATCAGGCGCTTTCACGACGGAACGATGATCGTTCGCGCCGGCGAGGCGGGCGAGACGCTCTACGTCCTGCTGGACGGCGAGGTGGCGGTGAGGCGCCCGGGGCTCTCCACGCGCACGCTCGGCATGGGGAACTTCTTCGGCGAGATCGCGCTGCTCGACAGCGGGGCGCGATCGGCGACCGTGGTCGCCGATGGGCCGGTCGTGTGCCTGACGATCAGGCAGGCACCGTTCCTGAAGCTGCTCCACGCCGAGCCGGCGATCGCCGTCGCACTCCTGCGGGAGGTCGCGTCGCGGCTGCGGACCGCCCACGTGACGTCCTGACGCGGTCGGCCGGCTGGACGCGTTACGGTCGCGTGGGACACCACGAACGACAGAGGAGGGAGTAGGAGATGGCCACGATTCTGTGCGTGCTCTATGACGATCCGGTCGACGGCTATCCGTCCTCCTACCCGCGAGACTCGATCCCGGTCGTCGAGCGGTACTTCGACGGGCAGCGAACGCCGACGCCGCAGCACATCGACTTCACGCCGGGTGAGCTGCTCGGAAGCGTCTCCGGCGAGCTCGGGCTGAGGGCGTTCCTCGAGGATCGCGGCCATCGCCTGGTTGTGACGTCGGACAAGGACGGGCCTGATTCGCTCTTCGAGCGTGAGCTGCCGGAGGCGGAGATCGTGATCTCCCAGCCGTTCTGGCCCGCGTACCTGACCGAGGCTCGCATCGCGAACGCGCCCAATCTGAAGCTCGCGATCACCGCCGGGATCGGCTCCGACCATGTCGACCTGGAGGCGGCGATCGAACGCGGCATCACCGTCGCCGAGGTCACCTTTTCGAACAGCATCAGCGTCTCGGAGCACGTCGTGATGCTTATCCTCGGGCTCGTCCGCAACTACATCCCGGCGTATCAGTGGGTCGTGCAGGGCGGGTGGAACATCGCCGACTGCGTGAGCCGCTCGTACGACCTGGAAGGCATGCAGGTCGGCACCGTCGGCGCCGGGCGGATCGGCTCCGCCGTCCTACGGCGGCTGAAGCCGTTCGAGGTCGGGCTGCACTACACCGACCGGCACCGACTGCCGGACGAGGTCGAGGCCGAGCTCGGCGTCACCTTCCATTCGACGGTCGAGTCGCTCGTCGAGGTCTGCGACGTCGTCACGATCAACGCACCGTTGCATCCGGAGACCGAGCATCTGTTCGACGAAGAGCTGATCTCGCGAATGAAGCGCGGGACCTATCTCGTCAACACCGCGCGCGGGAAGATCTGCGATCGCGACGCCGTCGCCCGTGCGCTGGAGAGTGGCCGGCTGGCGGGCTACGCCGGCGACGTCTGGTTCCCGCAGCCGGCGCCGCCAGATCATCCGTGGCGGTCGATGCCACACCACGGCATGACGCCGCACACATCCGGGTCGAGCCTCTCGGCTCAGGCCCGCTATGCGGCCGGCACGCGGGAGATCCTCGAGTGCTGGCTCGACGGTAGGCCGATCAGGGAGGAGTACCTGATCGTCGACGGCGGCAAGCTCGCCGGGGCCGGTGCCTACTCGTACACCCCCGGCGATGCGACCACCGGGATCTAGGAGGGTGTTTCGGTCGGCCGGGCCGGCGGCTCGGCGTCGTTCGGCGGCGCGGCGGGCGGCGCAGCCGAGAGAGCGGGTCCCTTCCCGGCCTTCTCCTCGTTCCGCGCGTACCAGGCCGCGAAGGTGATCACGCCGGCGAGGACGACGCCGAGATAGCTCGCCCACGCGGAATTGTGGTCGGCGAGCGTCTTGATGACGGCGACGACGAAAATCGCCGGCGCGAGCGCGAGCGAGAGCAGCGAATGCGGGAACGGCAGCTTGAACTCGACGACGCGCGCCTGCCCGGCGGCGTTGACGAGGAAGACGATCGTCATCAACCCGAGGATCACGCCCCAGAATCCGTGCCACGCGTTTCGGGTGTAGGTGAGGTGGCCGACGCTGACTGCCTGCCAGGCAAACAGCGTGACGATGAACATGAAGAACGCGCCCAGGACGAGGAGCACGTGGCCCGGTGGCTGGTTCACTTTCACGCAGCGCTCACCGCGCACTGACGCTATCACCGAGTCACCCCGATGCGACAAGAGCAGCGGGCCGCAGCCACCCGTACGATCCTGGCGTGGCGTACGACGAGTCACTCGCGGAGCGCATACGCGAACTGGTCGGCGGCGAAGCCGGCGTGACCGAGCAGAAGATGTTCGGTGGGCTCGCCTTTCTGATCGGCGGCAACATGGCCGTCGCTGCCAGCGGCCAGGGCGGTGTGCTCGTGCGCGTCGACCCTGGCGAGTCGGACGCGCTCCTTGCGAGCACGAGCGCCGAGTTGATGGAGATGGGCGGCCGCCGGATGGCGGGTTGGCTCCGGGTCGGGCCGAACGACGTCCGCACGAAACGCGAGCTGGCGAAGTGGGTGCAGCTGGGCGCGAGCTACGCCCGCTCGCTGCCCGCGAAACGCTAGGCGCGACCCGGTGGGGGCTACCCTGACGCGGTGAGCGCTCCCGCCCTCGTCGTTCTCGGCAACGGACTGTTCGGGCCCGACGGCTCGTATCGCATCAGCCGAACCTGCCGCCGCTCCGTCGCCGAGGCTGCGCGCCTCGCCGCTCAGGGCGGCACAGGCGTGGTCGTCTTCAGCGGCTGGTCACCGAACGGCGGGCCGTCCGAGGCGGCCCAGATGCGTGCGTTGTGGCGCGGCCCGCAGATCGAGCTCGTGCTGGAGGAGGCCGCATCGACGACGGCGCAGAATGCGTCCCGGACCCTGCCGCTGCTGCTCGAGCGCGGAGCGACGGAGGCGGTCGTGATCTGCGCACCGCTGCATTTCCTGCGCGCGCGCTGGATGTTTCGCCGTGTGTATGGCGCCCGCGGCATCAAGGTTCGGTTTCGGGTCGTCCCTGTCGCGCCGACGCCCGGCGCCATCGCGTGGGAGCTCGGCGCACTCGTTGTCGCCGCACGCCAGATCCGAGCGGCCGAGAAAGAGATCGAGCGCGCGTGACTGACACGATCGTCTTCATCCCGGCGTGGAACGAGGAGGCGAATCTGCCAGCCGTGCTCGACGGCCTGCGCACGGAGCTTCCCGACGCGGCACTGCTCGTGGTCGACGACGGCTCGACCGACCGCACTGCCGACGTCGCCCGGGAGCACGGCGCCGAGGTTCTGTCGCTCGGCGAGAACAAGGGCCTGCGGGTCGGGATCGCCGCCGGCTATCGCTGGGCGCTCGAGCACGACTACGCGTTCTGCGGCCGTGTGGACGCGGATGGTCAGCATCCGCCGCACGAGCTGGCCCGGCTGCTCGCGCTCGTCCGTGACGGCCGTTGCGATGTCGCGGTCGGTTCGCGCTTCGTGTCGGGCGACGGCTACGCCGCCTACCGCTACCGGCCGAGCCCGGCGCGCCGCCTCGGCACGGGGCTCTTGCGCCGCGCGATGAAGCTCGTCCTGCGACGTCCGTTCGGTGACGCGACGAGCGGGCTTTACGCGGTCAACGCGAAGGCGCTCCCGCTCCTCGCCGAGACATTCCAGAGCCGCGCGCCGGAGGTCGAGGCGCTGATCCGGATCACCGATGCGGGCCTGAGGCTCGAAGAGGTGCCGGTCACGATGGAGGAGCGAGCCAGCGGGGAGTCGAAGCTCCGCGGCTCGAAAGCGGTCAAGCTCGTCGTCACGGTGATCGCGACGCTCGTCGCGGCCCGGTTCCTTCGCTCGCGGCGGCGCTGAGGGCGCCGAGCCGAGCGCCCCGGGTGCTCCCCGGGGCGCTCCGGCAAGACGCGCTAGACGGCCGCGAGCTCGCGGACCTGGGTGAGCCGGATGTGGTTGCCCGACGGATCCCGGAACGACGAGTCGATTCCGTACGGTCGGTCCTCGGGCTGCTCGACGAACTCGACACCGCGGCCCCTGAGCTCCTCGTACGACGCCTGGCAGTCGTCGGTCGTGAGGAAGATCGTCCCTGCGAAACCCTTGCCCATCAGGTTCTCGACCTGCTCGGCCGTCTCCGTGTCCATGACGGGCGGGCCTGGGATGGCCATCAGCACGATTCCGACCTCGGGCTGCGCGGGCGGCCCGACGGCGAGCCAGCGGAAGTCGCCCACCTCGGGGAGCGTCACGTCCGCTCGCACTTCGAAGCCGAGTTTCTTCGTGTAGAAGGCCAGTGCCTCGTCCTGGTCGTGCACCCACAACTGGGCGTTGGACAGCTTGATCATCGGATTCCCCCTGTGTCGGATGAACGTCGCAGCGATGCTAGGCGCGCGCCGGCCGAGTGTCTTCTCGAAATGTGCTGCGTTGCGGGCGCGCGTAGGCGCGCAGGACGCACGCCGGGATGAGCGCTTGCGCCGCAGCGGGCGGGAAGCCGGCGCGGTACGCCGTCGGCGAGATGCCGTAGGTGCGTGTGAAGCTGCTCGTGAACGAGCCGACGCTTCGCAGGCCGACCGCAAAACAGATGTCGGAGACCGAGCGGTCGGTCGTGCGCAGGAGCGCGGCGGCGCGTTCCAGGCGGCGGGTCAGGAGGTACGCGTGCGGCGACTCGCCGAAGGCGCGGCGGAACTCACGGCTGAAATGCGCGCGCGAGACACCGGCGGCGCGGGCGAGGTCGTCGACGGCCAGCGGCTCGCCGTAGTGGCCGTCGGCCAGATCCTTGGCGCGCAGAAGATGACGGACGGGCGGGACGTACGACATGCGTTCAGTATCCGCAAAGGGACCTCTGTGGCGACCGCCTGCAAGCCACGCGGCTCGTCAGGCGTTGGCTCCTCGATAGGCCACGACCGTCACCTCGACGAGCATGTTCGAGAGGAGCGCCGCTCCAACCGTGGTCCGGACCGGCCGCGGCTCGTCCGGGAACTGCCGCTCGTAGGCGGCGTTGTAGCCCGGGAAGAGCGAGAGATCGCTCAGGTGCACGACGCACGAGACGATGTCGCGCCGTGTCAGTCCGGCCGCTTCGAGCAGCGCGTCGATGTTCCGAAACGCCTGCTCGGTCTGCCCTTCGATCTCATCGGAGACGAGCTCGCCGGTGCTGCCGTCGAACCCGCCTTGTCCCGCCACGAACAGCCAGTCGCCGACCGCGAGTGCGGGCGAGTACGCGCCTCCGGGCGCCGGTGTGTCCTTGGCGACGATCAGGGTCTTCGTCATCACAGCTCCTTGTCGTGTCGAGTGCATCCAAAGCCAGTGAACACCGTCCCGCAGGTCCGGCGTAGGATCCTGGCCCATCATCCATCTGGATCCTGCGCCACCAGCGGGATCCGTCCGCGACGCTCTGGAGGAGATGATGACCGTCCAAGCACGCTCGCTTCACGATCTCCGCCCCGACGCGTTCCGCTACGCGTGGGACAACTCGTTCGAGCCCGCCCTGGAGATCGAGTCCGGTGAGGCGGTGTTGCTACACGTCCGCGACGCATCCGACGAGCAGATTCGGGAAGGCTCGGTCGTGGACGACGTCCAGAAGCTCGATTTCTCCCACGTCAACCCGGTCAGCGGCCCGGTGTTCGTCAAGGGTGCAGAGCCTGGAGACACACTCGCGGTCGAGCTGCTCGAGTTCCGCCCACAGGGGTGGGGCTGGACGGCGATCATCCCCGGCTTCGGGCTGCTGGCCGACGAGTTCACCGAGCCGTGGCTGCGGATCTCGCGGCTCGAGCCGGAGCACGGGCGCATCCGGTTCTCGGAGCGCGTGACGTTGCCGTACCGGCCGTTTCCGGGCACGCTCGGCGTCGCGCCGGCCGAGCCGGGGAGCCACTCGATCGTTCCGCCGTCGCGATTCGGCGGCAACCTGGACACGAAGCACCTGAACTCCGGAGTGACCCTCTACCTCCCGGTCGGTGTTCGCGGCGCGTTGTTCTCGCTCGGCGACACGCATGCCGCCCAGGGCGACGGCGAGGTCTGCGGTACGGCGATCGAGACGGCGATGGACGCGGTCGTGCGGCTGACCGTGCGGAAGGACGTGCGGGTCGCCGCGCCCCAGTTCGACATCCCGGCGGGCCTGACCGGCTCACACGAGCTGTCGAGCTACCACGTCTGCACCGGCGTCGGGCCGGATCTGCTCGAGGCGGCGCGCGATTCCGTCCGCGCGACCGTCGCGTGGCTCGGCGACCGTCACGGCTTCGACCGGCAGGAGGCGTATGCGCTCGCGAGCGTGGCCTGTGACCTCAGGATCCACGAGGTCGTCGACGCCCCGAACTGGGTCGTGGGATGTTTCGTGCCCGAGTCGATCTTCGGCGAAGGAAGCTGACGGCGCCACGCCCGCGGGACCGGTCCCGCAGGCGTGGCGCATCGAGCGACGTGCCAGCGCCGTCAGCGGAAGCTGTAGCTGCCGTCCCAGTGCCAGAGGCCGGTCTCGTCGACCGAGACGACGGCCCTGGCCTGGAACGAGCGGAACTTCCCCGTCCCGCCCGACAACGTGACCTCGCTGGTGGTGGCGTTGAGGACGACATGACCGAACGCGACGTCGCCGTGGCGCGGTGTGAGGACGATGTCGCTGTTCAACGAGCCGTCTGCACTCAGCGCCTGGAGATAGACGACCTTCATGCCGGGCTGGATCGCGTCGATGTTCGAGGACCTGATCGTGCAGTGGCTGCCGGCGGCGCCGGTGTACTCGGAGCACGTCTTCGTCACATGAAGCGCTCCACTGTGCTCCGTGGATCGTGCTGCGCTCACGGTTGCGAGGCCTCCCGCGGCGACGACCGCAAGGATTAGGCCAAAGATGCGGTTCATGATCGATCTCCTTCGCTGGTAGGACCCTGGTGTCCGACGCCGAGTTCCGCGGCCGCCACGATTCGCGCGTACGGCACCCCCGCGACTTCGTTGGCGTCTCTGACGTTCTCCGCGGTCGCGGCCTCGAACCGGCAGAAGCACGATTCGTCGGAGGGGACGTAGATGGAGCCGAGGTACGCCACACCGCGCCGCTCCCTGGGAAGCCGGGCGAGCGCCGCTTCGAGCCACGCGCGGTCGCGCCCGGGTAGATAGCGCTCTACGAGGTAGGTCGGCATCGCGCTTGACGATGTCGCGCATCCCGAGCCCGATCAACCGCACGAACATGTGGATTTACTGCCGAGGTGCTGTGGCGACATGCGCCGCCAGTTCGGTGCGCGAGCCGACGCCCAGCTTGCGGTAGATCTTCGAGAGGTTCCACGCGACCGTGTTCGGGCTCAGGCTGAGCTCGGCCGCGACCTCGCGGTTTCGCCGGCCGGCGACGACCAGCTCGACGATCCGCAGCTCCGTCTCTGACAGCTCGCGCTCTGACGCAGCCCGGCCGCCGATTCGCCGCAACTCCGAGCGCGCGTGCTCGGTCCAGAGGACCGCCCCGAGGCGCTCGAAGCTCTCGCCTGCCGCCTCGAGGGTCTCGCGGGCGGCGCGCTTGTGTCGCGCTTGCCGCTGCACGGTTCCGAGCGCCAGTCGCGTGCGCCCGAGCTCGAGCGGGTTCGCCTCCTGCGGCGGATCCGGGACCATGGCCGCGGCCTCGAGCGCACCGATTGCCGCTTCGAAGTCGCCGTGCGCCGCGAGCAGCAGACCCCGGCAACGCCCGGCGAGCGGGTGGAGCGCCGTGTCCGAGCCCGCGGCGCGGGCGTCGAGCAGGGCCAGCAGCCTCTCCGCGGCGGGCAGGTCGTCGATCCCGATCAGCGCCTCGATCCCGACTGACCCCGCGAGTTGAGCAAGCACCTCGTCCATCTCGGTCACCTCTGCGAAGAGAGGAGCGACGAGCTGCCAGCACGCGGCCGCGTCGCCGCAGGACAGCTCGAGCGAACCGAGGGCGCGGCTCAGGCGATGGACGGCACCCCCGTAGCCGGCGCCCATGGCGATGCGAATCAGGTCGGGGATCTCTGCGCGCGCCCTCTCGGCCCGGCCCCGGTAGGCATCGATCTCGGCCAGGATCATCAGGCAGAGCTGTTCGTTCATCTGGCGGCCGATCTGGCGACCGAGCGCCATCGCCTCGTCGCACAGCCGCGCAGCCGAGTCCCACTCTCCGGAGGCCACTTCCATCCTCGCCAGGAAGAAGAGGTAGAGCACGACCTGCGGATCGGCCCGCGCCGTCGTCTCGGCGATCAGCGTCCGCCACATGACCCGCGCCTCCGCATGATGGTCAGCTCGGCCGAGTTGAAACGCGAGCGTCATCCGTGGGCTGTCGCCGAAGGGAGTGGGAGTCGCGCCGCCGCCCGCCCGTCCGATGTCGATCGCGCGCTCGAGCAGGCCGCGTTGGATGCGGCCGGTGCGCCAGAAGGTGATCTCTGCGAGCGTCGTCAGCGCCGAGGCGAGCGTTGCCGGGTCACCAAGTTCCTCGGCGAGCCTGAGCCCTTCCTCGGCGTACGTGACGCCTCTCCCGCTGTCGCCGCCGACCGCTGCCTGTGAGGCCAGCGAGCCGAGGATGTCAACGCGTTGACGGATCTCGAGGCGAGGCTCGGCCAGAGCCCGGCGAAGGAGCCCCTCGGCGGACGGGTTCCCTTCTGTCGCGGCTCGCACCCCGGCAAGGCAGGTGAGCGCCTCGGCGCGGAGCGGGCCGGGCGCGGAGGTCTCGACGACGTCCTCGAGCAGTTCTCCTGCCTTCGTCGTGTCGCCTGCATAGACAAAGTGCGTCGCTGCGTCAATGCGGCGGCGATCGATACTCCCGGCCGCGTCAGCGGGGGTGAGCGCGACCGCTCGCTCGGCAAGCTCAGCGGCAACCTCGGCGGCTCCGCGACCACGCGCGTGGATCGCCGCTTCGTCGAGGGCTGCCGCGATGCGCTCGTCAGGCCCGGCGGCGGCGATTGCCAGATGCCGGGCCCGCTCCTCGGGATCGATGTCGAGGTCTGCGAGCCGGCGGTGCAGCTGACGCCTTCGATGCAAAGGCATTGCCTCGTAACAGGCCGGTGCGAGTAACGGGTGTGTGAAGCGGATCCGATCGCCGTCGAGCTCGAGCAGACCATGGCTCTGGGCGAGCTCGATGTGGCTGACCGCCGCGAGCGAGAGCGGCGCAATCACGCTCACCGAGGGGCTCGCAAGTGCGGCGACGGCGACGAGTGTCACCCGGGCCCGCGGCGGCAGCTTCTCGAGTCGCTGCGACACGAGCGAGCGCAGGCTCGCCGGAAGCGCGACGCTCGCGCCGTCTACGCGGATCGTGCCTTCGACCAGGGCGCGGCCGAGCTCGAGCGCGAAGAAGGGATTCCCGCCCGAGGCGTCGTGCACCCTTGCAAGCACCGGGCGCGGCAGGTTGAGCGCGAGGCGACCCCAGAGCAGCCGGTGGATCGCTCCTATGGAGAGCGGTTCGACCGGGAGCCGCGTGAGCGACGTGAGGTCGCGGTCAAGCGCGAGAGGCGCCTCGACCGGCCGCCCGCGTACCGTCGCGAGGATGCCCACGGGCGCATCGTCGAGGCGCCGGAGCGCGAAGCTGAGAACGGCCGCCGAGCTGGAGTCGAGCCACTGAACGTCGTCGAGTGCGAGTAGGAGCGGCCGCTCGAGTGCAAGCTTCTGCACGACCGACTGGACCGCAAGTCCAAGGGCGCGCGCGTCCGGCGGCGATCCCTCGGACTCCCGCAGCAGCAGTGCGGTCTCGAGAGCGCGGCGCTGCAACGGCAGCAGCGCGGGTAGCGCTTGCTCGAGTACAGGCGCGAACAGGTCGCCGACGGTCGCGAATGCGATCCGTGTCTCGGCCTGAGCCGGTCGCGCCGTCAGGACGCGATAGTCGTGCTCGCGCGCCGCCTGGACCCCCTCGTGCCAGAGCGTCGACTTCCCGATCCCCGGATCGCCCTCGAGGAGCAGTGCCTGCCCGCCCGTGGGCAGCTCCGCGAGAAACGTGCGGAGCGACCGCAGTTCCTCGTGCCTGCCGATGATCTCGCCTGCCATCGCACCCGTTCCTTCGCGCGACCAGAGTCGAAGTCTTGCACCGGCGGGCGATCGGCGGGGCCACCCTTGAGCGGCGGCCAGGCTTTCAGCATTGTTGGGTGCGATGTCAGTCGAGATCGTCGGCAGGGAGGAGTTGCTCGAGCAGCTCCACGCGTTCATGGCTTCGGAGCGCGACGGAGGGCCGACCGCGCTCGTCCTCGAGGGAGAGGCGGGGATCGGGAAGTCGACGCTCTGGCGTGCGGCGATCGACGATGCGCGCGCGCGCGACCTGCGTGTTCTCTCGTCCCGCCCGGCGGAGGCCGAGCGCGAGCTTGCCCACGTCGGGCTCGGCGATCTCTTCGACGGAGTCCTCGACGACGTCCTACCCCTGTTGTCGACGCCGAGGAGGCGCGCGCTCGAGGTCGCGCTGCTCCGGGTGGCTGCGCCCACTCGCGCTGACCCTCGTCGTCATTCTCGTCGGCGCCGCACTCTGGTCGACGGGACTGCTCGTCTACGACCTGATCAGGGGAAAGGGCGTGACCAACGACCCTGCCCAGCTCCTTGCTTCCGGTGCGCTCGTCTGGATCGGCAACAACCTCGCCTTCGCCCTGCTGTACTGGCTGGCCGACAGCGGCGGGCCGGTCGCGCGCGCACGGAAGAGCAAGCTCCGGGCTCATCTGCTGCGTAAAGGCAAAGTCGATCGGCCCGACGGACGTCATGCCGCTCACCCGCGGAGCCAAATTACATCGTGCTCGTGCAGTCGACGGTCGCCTTCGCGCTCTTCGCCTGATCGTCGCCCGCGCGGTCAACACGTTCACTGACGACGCGCCGACGCGGCGGGTGACCGCGGCGCCCTCTTGAAGGGTTACGCGGAGAGTTGCGAAATCATCCGTTCGGGACGATGCTGCCGCAGAATGCCTGGACGAAAGTCGTGCTGGGCTCACGGAGAGGCAGTTGGTCTAGTGAAAGGGAGGGATCGATGTCCACGCAAGCTCTCGACGGTCTCAGGCGTCCGGGGTGGCTGACCTTTGCCGCCGTGGTCCTGATCTCCGTCGGCTGTCTGCGCGTCATCTCGGCGATCTACTACTTCGCCGACAGCGCGAGGGTGAACAACCTGTCCGGTGGTGCGTTCGGGAGCCACCTGTTTCTGTGGGGACTGTGGGACCTCCTGATCGCGGGGCTCGCGCTCTGGGGTGGGTACTCGCTTCTCAGCGGCAACACCTTCGGACGCGTGATCGCGTACGCCTGGTCACTGGTCGTGATTGTCCAGAGCTTCATGATCCTCGGGTCCGCGCCGTGGTTCGGCTTCGCCGCCATACTGCTCGCGATTCTCGTGATGGTCGCGGTGTCCGCGACATCGGATTGGAGCGAGCAGCCAACTTGAGCGGGGACGACAGCAGCACCGTCGTCGTCAGGTGGCTGCACGAGCGCGTGACCGCGACCTGATCCTGCCTCGACGTCGAGCAGAGAGCTGGAAATGGACGACCGTTCGTCTCCGCCTTCCCCGTCGGGCGCCTGCAAGGCGGCCTGAGGTGATCCGCCGGCTGGTCGTGGTGGCCGGCGCCCTGCGGGGGAGGTGAGGAGCTGGGATCCTGGGCGCTCGCGACCATCGCGTTCGTGTTGCTGGCGTTCTCGGCCTTCTCTCGAGGGTTCGAGCGCTCGGTCGTCACGCCCGCGATGTTCTTCACGGCAGCGGGCCTGTTGGCGGGACCGGTGCTGGGCCTGATCGACCTGCACATCGGCGGCGAGCCCGTCAAGTTGCTGGCCGAGGCGACGCTGACGCTGGTCCTCTTCGCCGATGCCTCGCGGATCTCGCTCCCGGCCTTGCGGACTCAGTTCGCAGTACCGGCGCGCCTGCTCGGAATCGGTTTGCCGCTCACGATCGCAGCCGGGACACTCGTCGGTGTCGGCGTGCTTCCCGGCGTCAGCCTGGTCGAGGCGCTCGTCCTTTCGATCATGCTCGCGTGCACCGACGCAGCGCTCGGCAAGTCTGTCGTGACCGATGAGCGGATTCCGTCGCGGATCCGGCAAGGGCTCAACGTCGAGAGCGGCCTCAACGACGGAATCTGCGTCCCTCTGTTCTTCATCGCCCTCGCGCTCGCCGAAGCAGATGAGGGGGCGATGACGGCACACACGGCCGTGCACCTGGTGCTGGAGGAGATCGGCTACGGCCTCGTCGCGGGCGTGGCGGCCGGAGTCCTGGGGGCGGTCGCTCTCCGGGTCGCGGCCAGCCGCTCGCTGGTCGAGGCGCACTGGCTGCAGATCCTGGCGGCGTCGACGGCAGTGCTCGCGGCAGGGATCGCGACCGGCCTCGGGGGCAGCATCTTCATCGCTGCTTTCGTCGGCGGATTCGTGTTCGGCGTCGTCAGCCGCAGGACCGGCGGCGAGGTGTCGTACCTCGTCGACGAGGCCGGCGAGGTGCTCAATGCCGTCACGTTCATCGTCTTTGGCGCGGCGATCCTGGGACCCGCGCTCGACGATCTCGGTTGGCAGGTCCTCGTCTACGCAGTGCTCAGCCTGACGATCGTCAGGCTGCTTCCTGTGGCGCTGGCGTTCCTCGGGAGCGGGGCGCGCCGCCCGACGGTCGCGTTCATGGGCTGGTTCGGCCCGCGCGGCCTCGCCACGATCGTCTTCGCGGTGATCCTCATCGACGAGTCATCGCTCCCGCACGAGCGCACGTTGCTGCTCGCAGTCGTGGCGACGATCGGCATCTCGGTCTTCGCACACGGGCTCTCTGCGCGCCCGCTGACGAACCGCTACGTCCGCTGGTACACCTCCCACCCACGCGAGCAGCTGCCGCCGATGGAGAGCGTCCCCGCGGCAGCACACCGCTGGCGGACGCCGCAGCCCCCAGCGGCGTCAACCTCTAGCCGAACGTGAACACGTAGGCCTCGACGCCGGGGGCGAGAAACGTGATCTCGAAGGTGCGGTCGCCGATCGAGCCCGGCTCGCGAACCAACTGGTAGAGCCGCGGTTGCCTCAGCGTTCCGTGCCCTTGCTCGTCGACGTCGAGCCCGTGAGCACCGCCTGGAGGCTCTCCGTCGACGAGCACGCGGAACAGGGCGGCCGTGCCTTGCTCCCGCTGCCGCAGGACGAGATTGACGTCACGGGCGTGGAAGCGGAACGCGATCCGCCCGCCGGCTTGATTCAGGACGACTGCCCGCTTCTCGACCGTCCAGTCCCCGGCCAGAGCCCAGTGGTTGAGTCGCAGCGGATCGGGCAGCACGTAGGTGCCAGGCTCGTCGAACGCGGCGACACCCGGAGACGCGAAGTTCTGAGCCTGCTGGTAGCCGAGGTACGTCTCGGGCGACCCGAGGCTCTTCCAGTCGGCCTGAGCTTCGAAACCCTCCGGAGCGACGGACGCGAGATCGTCTCCGTTCCCCTCGGCTCCGGCTTCGCGCAGCAACTGCTGAATGACCCGTTCGCACTCTTCGTACTGCCCTTCGCCGAACTGGTGGTGGCGGATTCGTCCTTGCGCGTCGGCGATGTAGACGGCGGGCCAGTACCTGTTCGCGAACGCGTCCCAGACGGCGTAGTCGCTGTCGATCGCGATCGGGTAGTCGACTCGCAGGTCCCGCGCGGCTTCGCGGACGTTGTCGAGGTCCTGCTCGAACGGAAACTCGGGCGTGTGGACGCCGACGACGACGAGACCCTGCTCCTCGTACTTCTCGGCCCACGCGCGGACATAGGCGAGCGTGCGCAGCCAGTTGATGCACGTGTACGTCCAGAAATCGGTCAGGACGACCTTCCCGTCCAGATCCGCCTCCGTCAGCGGCGGGGAGTTGAGCCACCCGGTTGCCCCTTGGAAGCCGGGCAGGTTGCCCTCGACGGGTAGCCCGGCGGTCGCGGCGTGCCGTGGCTTGCCGAACAGGCTCATTCGCGGATCCCGCTCACTTCGAGCACAGCATCGGCGAAAGCCTCCGGGGCTTCCTGGGGAAGGTTGTGCCCGATGCCGCCCTCGATCGTCCGGTGCGAATACGGGCCCGAGAACTTGCCGGCATAGACGCTCGGCTCTGGATGTGGCGCACCGTTCGCGTCGCCCTCGAGCGTGATCGCGGGCACGGTGATCACGGGACTTGCGGCGAGCCGGCGCTCCAACTCGTCGTATTCAGCCTCGCCTTCGGCCAGCCCCAGCCGCCAGCGATAGTTGTGGATCGCGACGGCGACGTGATCCGGGTTGTCGAACGACGCCGCGCTGCGCTCGAAGGTGGCGTCGTCGAAGTCCCACGCCGGCGAGGCGCTGCGCCAGATGAGCTTCGCAAACTCGCGCCGGTACTTGTCGTAGCCGGCTCGACCACGCTCGGTTGCGAAGTAGTACTGGTACCACCACTGATGTTCCGCCTCCGGCGGCAGGGGCGCCCTGCCGGCTTCCTGGCTGCCGATCAGATAGCCGCTCACCGACACGAGCCCGTTGCAGCGTTCCGGCCAGAGCGCCGCCACGACATCGGCGGTCCGCGCTCCCCAGTCGAAGCCGGCAAGGATCGCGGTCTCGATCTCGAGGGCGTCCATGAGGGCGACGACGTCAAGCCCGAGCACCGCCTGCTCGCCGTTGCGGAAGGTCCCGTCCGACAGAAACCGGGTCGAGCCGAAGCCGCGGAGGTACGGAACGATCGCGCGGTGACCGGCCGCCGCCAGCAGCGGCACCACCTCGTCGTAGCTGTGGATGTCGTAGGGCCACCCGTGCAGCAGGACGACCGCCGGACCATCGACGGGGCCGGCGTCGACGTAGCCCACGTCGAGAAGGCCGGCCTCGATCTGGCTGAGTGTCTCGACCGCCATCAGCCGACTGCGGCCACGGCTTCCAGGATCACGTCGGTCACTGCCTGAGGCTGCGAGACCATGACCACGTGAGATCCATCGACCTCCGTGATCCTGGCGCCGGCCCGCTCCGCCATCGAGCGCGTCACGTCCGCGCCGGCTGCCCGATCGCCGGTCGCGACGACGGCCCACGACGGCCGGTCCTTCCATGCCGGCGGCCCTGAGGGCTCCGAGAACGCAAGCTCGGAGACCGGCCGCTGCGTGGCGGCAATCAGTGCGGCCTCCTGGTCGGAGAGATCGCCTGCGAAGGCGTCGTGGGCCTTGGCCGGGTCGATGTAGAACTCCGTCTCGGACCCGTCGCCTCCGTTCGGGTACTGCGCGGGGGACGAGCGCGGAGTTCAGGACGCTGTCCTTCGAAGCCGCCTCGGCTGCGCCGAGGGTCTCGCCCTCCTCGGGGGCGAAGGCCGCCACGTAGACGAGTCCGACGACGTTCTTGGCATCGGTCGCGGCATTCGTGATCACCGCGCCGCCGTACGAGTGGCCGACGGCGACGATCGGCCCTTCGATCTGCTCGAGGACTTCCGCGATGTAGGCGGAGTCGGCCGTGATCCCGCGCAGCGGGTTCGCCGGCGCGGTCACCGTCACGCCCTTCGCCTGCAGTCGCGTGATCACGCCGTTCCAACTCGATGCATCGGCAAAGGCGCCGTGGACGAGGACAACGGTTGTCTCAGGCATGTCTCCTCCGTTTCAGGGCAATGACCTACCCAGTTTCGGCCGCATGGTTGCGGTCCGGCGCCTGCGGTCGCGCCCGTAGAACCCCCTGGTCGATGCCCCGGTGCGGCTCCCGCAAACTCGTCACTTTCGCTGACGCGGTCACGACGCAGAATCCGGGTCGCGCAATGCTCGTGTGTCGGCGCGGGCCTCGTGCCACCAGATGAACTCGTACGCGTGGAGCGCGACCCAGACGACGGCCACGAGCGCCAGCGCGACGAGGGCAGGCACGACGCGCTCGACGAAATGCGCGGGTTGAACGCGCCAGCCGCTGACGCCGCTGAACAGCGGCCCGACAAAGCCGACCGCGATCGCGGCCAGCCAGAGGATCGTCTTGAGCCTGCCGTCGGCGAATCCCGCAGCGAGGATGAGGATCGCTCCGCCGAGCGCGGCGGGGGCGACGCGCACGATCGCGGCCGACAAGGCTCGATCACCGCGCGCCGCCAGCGCATACAGCGCGAGGTGCATGACGTTCACGATCAGGAAGGCGGCCCCGAAGACGACGCCGTGCAGGCCGAAGGCGTCGGGGACGGCCAATGCGGCGACGAACATCGCCGCCATCGCGACGACGATCGTTCCCCACACCGCACCCTCGCCGGGATCGACGGTGTTGGTCAACCAGGCATAGGCCGCCCACGCCCACCAGAGCGCGGTGAGGATCAGAAGCCCGTGCCCGACGCCGCTCCAGGTCGGATTGTCCGACAGGACCGTCGTGACCTGCGTGAACCCGAAGACGAAGACGAGGTCGAAGAAGAGCTCGAGCGGGGTGACCGGGTGCTCGCGCTCAGCGGCCTGCTCGCTCACGGCCGGACGCTAACCCGTCAGCCAAGTCGGCGCCATGTCGACGCGGGCTGCCGTCATCTCCTCCTACGGCCGGGTGCGGTAGCGCAGGTCGACCGCGCTGGGCCTACCAGGGGACAGACCAGGCGGTTCCCGGGGGCGACGGCGACGCGAGCGGGTGCATCCTTCTCCGGAACGCGTCCGAAGCCCGGAACAACGGCGCGAGCGCGCCCGCAGCTACGGAGTGAGGAGACTGTCATGTCTGCAATCGGCGAACCAATCAGCTTCGAGCACGACATCAAGCCGCTGTTCCGCGAAGGGGACCGCGACTCGATGAGTCTCCGCGTTCGACCTCTGGTCGCATGACGATGTCGCCCGGTCGAGCGACGCGATCCTGGCCCGCCTGCGCGACGGCTCGATGCCGTGCGATGGTGCCTGGCCGGACGAGCGGATCGCTCTCTTCCAGGACTGGGTCACGGCGGGGAAACCCGCTTGAAGGCGATCGCACAACGCCGAGCGCAGACCGGGAGGCGTAACCTCTCGTCTCGCGAGCGCGAAAGGAGTCTCATGCCCAAGCCAACGGTCGTTCTCGTTCACGGCGCTCCCGTAGAGGTGCGCCGCGAGCCTGGTCGCGTCACGAGCCTCGCGCACGCGCGGCGGTTCGCCTGATGTCGCCGATCTCGCGCGGGTTCCGCGGCCGCCGCAACGACGCCGAGGCAGGGCGCGTGCCGCCCGGCCAGTACGTCACGCCCGACTTCCCGGTGCTCTCGGCCGGGCCGACCCCGCACCACCCGCTCGAGTCGTGGAGCTTCGACGTCACGGGCGAGGTCGACGCGCCGAGGTCGTGGACCTGGGAGCAGTTCACGGCCCTGCCGCGCGAGCGCATCACCGTCGACATCCACTGCGTGACGAAATGGTCGAAGCTGGACACGTCGTGGGCAGGCGTCTCTCTCGACACGGTGCTCGAGGGTGTCGACACCAGCGCCGAGTACGTGCTCGCGTTCAGCGACGGCGGCTACACGACGAACCTGCCGCTCGACGACCTTCGCGACGGCAAGGCGTGGGTGGCGTACGAGTACGACGACGAGCCCCTCGATCCCGAGCACGGCGGACCGGCGAGGCTGCTCGTCCCCCATCTCTATTTCTGGAAGAGCGCGAAGTGGGTGCGGGGCATCGAGCTCCGCCAGGAAGACGCGCCCGGGTTCTGGGAGGGCTACGGCTACCACAACTACGGTGACCCGTGGAAAGAACAGCGGTACGCGGGGGACTGAGGAGTCCGCGCCTCGCGTGGCAGCTCGCGCGCGTGGGCGAGCTTGTGACGGAGACCGCACAGACGAGGAGCCTCGTGCTCGATGCCGCCGCCTGGCCGGGTCACCTCGCGGGCCAGCACGTCGACGTGCGTCTCACGGCCGAGGACGGCTACCAGGCGCAGCGCAGCTACTCGATCGCGTCGGCGCCGGAGGACGAGCACCTGACCATCACGGTTGAACGGCTCGACGACGGCGAGGTATCGCCGTATCTGACGGAGACGCTTCGGCCCGGAGACGAGCTCGAGCTGCGTGGCCCGATCGGCGGGTACTTCGTCTGGCGCGAGTCGCTCGGCGGCCCACTCGTGCTCGTCGGCGGCGGCTCCGGCGTCGTTCCGCTGCGGGCGATGCTCCGCCACCATCGTGCGATCGGGAGCGACATCCCGGTGCGGCTCCTGTACTCCGCGCGCACGCGGGACGACCTGATCTACCGGGAGGAGCTCACCGGCTTCGATACGACCATCACGCTGACGCGCGAGCAGCCGCAAGGTTGGGCCGGACGCACGGGGCGCGTCGACCGCGAGCTTCTCGCCGAGGTTGCCTGGCCGCCGGCTGAGCGGCCGCTCGTCTACATCTGCGGGCCGACGGGATTCGTCGAAGCGGTCGCCGACGCGCTCGTCGCGCTCGGCCACGACCCAGCGCGCATCAGAACGGAGAGGTTCGGCCCGACATGAGCACTGTCACTTTCTGGAGCTCGGGATGATCGCGCTCGACGGCAACGCAATCGCCGGCGATCTGCTCGAGGTCTTCGGCGTAGACCTGACGCCGGCGACGTGCAAGTGCGCGGCCTGCGGCAAGTCGGCGGCTGTGGCTGAGGCGGTCGTGTACATGCGCGGCCCGGGGCGCGTCGCGCGCTGCCGCTTTTGCGGCGCGCTGCTGCTCGTGCTCGTGACGATCCGCGGCACCACGTGCGTCGACCTCCAAGGGATCGCCGCACTCCAACTCGAGACCTGATCGCCGCAGATCCCGTCGCGAACGGGCGTTCGGGACACGCTCGTCGCTAAAGGGACTTCGCCGCCCCGCCGCCGCGTTGTCCCCTTGTGCTTCGTCCACTCGTCATAGGGGTGACAATCTCGTTCGAAGGAGGAGCCATGAAGTACATGCTGATGATCCACGCCGGTGAGGGGGCGTGGGAGCACTTCAACAGCCTCGGCGAAGAAGAGCAGGAGAACCTGACGCGTGAGTACCTCACCCTCGCCCAGACGCCGGGCGTGCTCGGGAATCACCAGTTGCGTCCGGCCGACACCGCGACGACCGTGCGGGTCGAGAACGGCCGGACGTTGACGACGGACGGTCCGTTCATCGAGGCGAAGGAGGAGTTGGGCGGCGTGTTCCTCTACGAGTCGGACGATCTCGATGCGGCGATTGCGCTGGCGGCACGGATTCCGGCGGCTCGCATGGGCGGCGCGGTCGAGGTGCGTCCGGTGGTGGAGCGGTAGAACGCTGATCGAGCAGGTCTTCCGAGAGGAGTGGGGGCGGGTGATCGCCGCCCTGGTCGGTTACTTCGGCGATTTCGATCTCGCCGAGGAGGCAGCCCAGGAGGCGTTCGCGGCAGCTGCCGAGCGCTGGCCCCGTGACGGTGCCCCGGCGAATCCGGGCGCGTGGCTGGTGACGACCGCGCGGAACCGTGCGATCGACCGGATCCGCCGCGACCGGACGCTCGCCGCGAAGACCCACCTGCTCGAGGTTCCGGAGGCTGCCGAGCACGAGATGGAGGACATGACCTTTCCCGACGAACGGCTGGAGCTGATCTTTACGTGCTGCCATCCGGCACTCGCGCTCGAGGCGCAGGTCGCCTTGACGTTGCGTGCCCTCGGAGGCTTGAGCACGGAGGAGATCGCCCGCGCGTTCCTCGTTCCCGACGAGACGATGAAGCGGCGGCTCTCGCGTGCAAAGCGCAAGATCAGGGACGCCGGCATCCCCTTCAGCGTCCCGGCCGATCACCTGCTTCCCGAGCGCCTCGCAGCGGTATTGGCGGTCGTCTACCTGATCTACAACGAGGGCTACGGCGGCCGCGTCGACCTGGCGGCTGAGGCGCTGCGGCTCGGCGCAGCGCTCGCCGAGCTGATGCCGGACGAGGCCGAGGTGCAAGGCCTGAACGCGCTGATGTTGCTCGACGACGCGCGCCGCGATGCCCGTTTTGAGGACGGCGAGCTGGTGCTCCTCGCAGATCAAGACCGCTCGCTTTGGGATGCCGCGGAGATCGCCCGTGGCCGGGAGGCACTCGACCGCGCGTTCGCCCTGCAGGGCCTGGGCGCCGGCGCGTACATGATTCAGGCCGCGATCGCGGCGCTCCACACGGAGGAGCCGCGCGACTGGCCGCAGATCGCTGCACTCTACGGCGAGCTCGTCCGGGTGACTGGCTCCGCGGTCGCGGAGTTGAACCGCGCCATCGCGGTCGCCGAGGCGGACGGCACCGAGGCGGGCCTCGCCCTCGTCGATCGGCTCGACCTCGACCGGTACCAGTACTTCCACTCGACCAGGGCCGAGCTGCTCCGCCGTCTCGGGCGCGCAGACGAGGCGCGCGCCGAGTACGAACGCGCCCTCGAGCTCGTCCGCGCCGAGCCGGAACGGCGCTTCCTGCAGCGACGCGTCGTCGAAGTCAGCGCATAGAGGCTCCGCGCAACCGTCACAGCCTCTTCACTCGAGGACATGTCCCCTCGCGCATCGCTCGTTCGTCTCGTTCACGAAACCAATTCGGAACGGAGACCAGTGATGCAAGCACAACAGAAGATTGACGAGCCCTACGCGAACGTTGCCGCTCTCGATCAGGCGCAGCAGGCGTCGTCGCTGCAGTCGCGGCGCGGCGTCGCGATCCTGCTCCTCCTCTGCCTCGTCCAGTTCATGGACGTGCTCGACGCATCGATCCTCAACATCGCCCTGCCGTCGATCAAGAAAGATCTTGGCTTCAGCCAGCAGAGCCTGCAGTGGGTCATCGACGGTTACATCCTCACGTACGGCGGGTTTCTGCTCCTGGGGGGCCGCGCGGCGGATCTGCTCGGCCGTCGCCGGATGCTCGTCATCGGCCTGGTCGTCTTCGCCGGCGCGTCGCTGACCGGTGGCCTCGCTCACAGCGATTCGCTGCTCATCGCAGCCCGCTTTGCCCAAGGAGTGGGTGCGGCGATGCTCTCGCCCGCCGCGCTGTCGACCCTGACCAGCACATTCCGATCCACCCGCGACCGGAACACCGCCCTCGGCGTGTGGGCGGCCGTCTCCGGCCTCGGCGGCGCCGCCGGTGTCCTCTTCGGCGGACTGCTCACCGAAGGACCGGGCTGGCGCTGGGTGCTCTTCATCAACGTTCCCTTCAGTGCGCTCGCCTTCGTCGGCGCGTTCGCCCTACTCAAGCCCGAGCGGGCCCGCGCGCGGCTTGCGAACTTCGACGCAGCCGGAGCCCTACTCGTCACGGGCGGGATGCTGCTGCTCGTCTACACGCTCGTGAAGGCACCGGACCTCGGTTGGGGAACGACGCGCACGATCGCCGGGCTTGCGGGCTCCGCAGTGATCCTGACGGCGTTCGTCGTCAACGAGCTGCGCGTGGCGAACCCGATCGTTCCGCTCTCGATCCTGCGCGTCAGGGGAGTCGCTGCCGCTGATGCAACCCAGATGGTGGCGTTGGCCGGCTTTCTCCCGATGTTCTTCTTCCTGACCCTCTATATGCAGACCGTGCTCGGCTACTCGCCGATCCAGACGGGCATCGCCTACCTGCCGCTCACGGCTGGCTTCATCATCGCGGCCGGTATCTCGTCGCAGCTGTTCGCCCGCATCGGCACCAAGCCGGTCGTCGTCCTCGGCGCGGTGGTCACAGCAGGCGGCCTCTACTGGCTCTCGCAGATTCCCGTCGACGGCTCGTACCTCTCGGACATCCTGCCCGGCCTCCTGATCGTCTCGCTCGGCGTGGGCGGCGTCTTCACCGGGCTGACCACGGCAGCGAACGCAGGCGTCGACGAGGACCAGGCGGGTCTCGCCGCAGGGCTCCTCAACACCGGCCAGCAGCTCGGCGGGGCGATCGGCCTCGCGATCCTGTCCGCACTCGCGACCGCCGAGACAAAGTCGGTCCTGCAGGGCGGACACGAGAGCGTTGCCACTGCGGCGACGCACGGCTACCAGCGAGCCCTTCTGGCCGGGGCGGTCCTCGTCCTCGCCGCGAGCGTCGTGGCGCTCCTGACGCCCAACACCCGCCAGGCAGCCCCGGTCGCCGAGGAAGAGCCGGCGCTCGACCTCGCGGCGTAGAACCTGTGAGGGAGCCGCCATGCGGCTCCCTCACCTACCCGCCGGCCGACCGACCACCATCTAGGCTGGGTGCTTGTTCAGCCAGTTCACGCAACTGGTGTCCGATGCGTCCGGGTGGGCGTACGCGATCATCTTCCTGCTCGCGCTGCTCGACGCGCTGGTTCCCGTCGTCCCGAGCGAAACCTCGGTGATCACGGCCGGAGTCGTTGCGTCGAGCGGCGATCTGAGCGTGCCGTTGATCATCCTGGCGGCAGGGGGCGGCGCCCTCGCGGGTGACAACATCGCCTACCTGCTCGGTCACCGATACGGCAGGCGGATCGAGGCGCGCTTCTTCAGCGGCGACCGAGGGCGGAAGCAGATCCAATGGGCCGAGCGTCAGCTCACCGAGCGGGGCGGCGAGTTGATCGTGATCGGTCGCTTCATCCCGGGCGGCCGGACGGCGATCGCGCTGAGCGCGGGGACGTTGAGGTATCCGTGGCGTCGCTTCGTGCTGTTCGACATCCTGGCCGCACTCATCTGGGCGGTCTACGCGACGCTGCTCGGGTACTTCGGCGGCCGCGCATTCGAGCACTCGCCGTGGAAGGGGCTCCTGCTGGCGCTCGCGATCGCGTTCGCTGTGGCAGGTGCGGTCGAGTTGACGCGCTGGTTGCTCAAGCGACGGCGCGAATCGCGACCGGCGGCATCGCGCGACTAGCCGTCATCTCGGCTCACCGGCACGAGAGAGCGCACCCATCAGGCACCGACCGGAACTGGGGCGACCGGCGGCATCGGGATCTGGCTGACGAGGTCGCGTCCGAGTCTGTCGACCATCTCCTGGAGCTCCGGCTGTTGGTCCGGGTTCCACCCGGCGAGCAGCTCGCGGAGGCCGGCGCATCTGGCCTCGACGAGGCGCTCGTAGTCGTCTCGTCCGGCGGACGTGAGCGTGGTCGTGCCGTCGTCTCGGGTTTCGACGAGAGAGAGCCGGCGGAGCTCGTCGAGCGCCTCCTCGACGGGGTACGAATCGACGTGTAACTGGTCGGCCAGTAGTGCCTCGGTCAGCGGTGCGCGCTCGCCGAGGCGCGCGAGCAGCCAGAGTTCCCGCGGCTCGAGCTCGAGGCCGGCGCGGTCGGCTACGCGTTGGTAGAGCTGCCAGCGCTCCTCGCGCCCGGCGAGCACCGAGAGCGCCCGCTCGATCTCGCGCAGGGCGTTGTCGTCGCGGGCGGCGTGGAAACCGTCGCCTACGTCGGGCGCCTGCGCAGTCGTCTTCAGCGGCAGCTCGGGCAGGAGCCAGCTGAGGAGGAAGGCGAGCACGGCCGCTCCGGCGGCGGCGGCGAAGACCGGCTGGAGCGCCTCGGTGATCGCTGTGACGTATGCGGCGTGAGCGGCGAGCGGAAGCTGCTTGAGCGCAGCCGGGTTCGGAGAGGCAGGGACGCGCGCGCCGGCCGGCAGTTTCGTGGCGAGGTTGGCCGCGAGCTGGTTGGCGAAGACGGCACCGAAGACCGCGACCCCGATCGAGCCGCCGATCTGTCGGAAGAGGGTCGAGCCCGAGCTGACGACGCCGAGATACTTGTAGTCGACGGCATTCTGGGCGGCGAGCACGAGCACCTGGATGACCAGTCCGAGGCCGAGCCCGAGGACGAGCATGTAGCCGGCGGCGACCAGGGTCGAGGTGTCGACGTGCAGGCGTGAAAGCAGCCAGAGCCCGACGGCCATGATCGCGGTGCCGGCGATCGGGAACGGCCTGTAGCGACCGAACTTGCTGATCAGCTGCCCGCTCCCGATCGAGGTGATCAGGAGGCCGGCCATCATCGGCGTGATCAGCAGGCCCGATTTGGTCGGGCTATGGCCCTTGACATCCTGCAGGTACAGCGGGAGATAGGTGACGGCGCCGAAGAGCGCCAGGCCGATGATGAAACCGATTGCGCTCGTGACGCTGAAGACGCGGTTGCGGAAGATCTCCAGCGGCAGGATCGGCTCCGCGGCCCGCGCCTCGACGAACACGAACGCCACGAGCAGCACGACGCCGCCGACGATCAGCGCGATCATCGGCGGCGAGTCCCAGGCGTAGGTGGTGCCGCCGAGGCTCGTGTACAGCACGATCGCCGAGAGGCCGCCCGCCAGTAGGGCTGCGCCGAGGTAGTCGATCGTGTGCTTGACCTGGTCGGTGCGAGTCTGGAAGGCGGTCGCGATCACGGCCAGCGCGATCAGCCCGATCGGGATGTTGACGTAGAAGATCCAGCGCCAGGAAAGGTTGTCGACGAAGAAGCCGCCGAGCAGAGGCCCGATCACGGTCGAGACGCCGAAGACCGCGCCGAAGAAGCCCTGGTAGCGGCCGCGGTCGCGCGGCGGGATGATGTCCCCGATCACGGCGATCGTGACCACGAACAGGCCGCCGCCGCCGAGGCCCTGGATCGCGCGGAATGCGATCAGCTCGGTCATGTTCTGGCTGAGCCCGCACAGCGCCGAGCCGACGAGGAAGATCACGATCGCCGACTGCAGTACGACCTTGCGGCCGTAGAGGTCGCCCAGCTTGCCGTACACCGGGCCGACGACCGTCGAGGCGAGCAGATAGGCGGTGACGACCCAGGAGAGCTTCGAGATCCCTCCCAGGTCACCGACGATCGTCGGCAGCGCCGTCGAGACGATCGTCTGATCGAGCGACGCCAACAGCAGAACCAGCAGCAGCGCGCCGAAGATCAGGCGCACGCGTGGTCTACCGCCGGTGGCCGGACTTACGGTGATCCGCGAAGCAGTATCAGGCGAGCGCCCCCTGGACCGTCAGCCGATCGCTGCCACGAGGTCGTCGCACGCTTCCTTGCAGCGCCGACAGACAATGGCGCAGACGCGGCAGTGTTCGTGGTGCGCGGCATGGCGATCGCATTCCTCGGCGCACACGAGGCAGGCCATCGCACAGGCTTCGACGATTGCCCCGATGAGTCGGAGGTCCGGCGTGGTCTGCCGCGTGACGATCCGGCCGGTCGCATCGCATACGTCGGCGCAGTCAAGGTTGAGCCGAACGCAGCGGCGGAGGTCCGGAAGGTCGCTCTCACCGAGACAAGCATCGGCGCAGGCGGTACAGCTGGCGGTGCAATCGAGACACTCCTCGATGCAGCGCAGGAGCAAGTCGCGGTCGACATCGCTCGGATGGGGATGCAGGTTGATGATCTCTTGGTAGGTCATTGTCTCCTTCCGTCCGGAGTCACCGGGATTGTGACCCTTTCGGCGAGAGGGCGGCCTCGCTACCTCCTGCACGCGACCAGGGGACGACCAGGGGGTCCCACTGGTGCGACTCGGCCGCTCGAATGCGAGGGTCTGGGCCATCGAGACAACGGGAGGAAGACATGAGCGCGACCAAGTTCCGGAGAGCAACGCGGTGAGCGGTGCGAATGGGGCGAAGACCCACTTCAGCCTCGAGGTGGTCGTCATCCCGGTGGCCGACGTCGACCGGTCGAAGCAGTTCTACGAGAGCCTGGACTGGAGGCTCGACGCCGACATCGTGGTCGGCGAGAACTTTCGCGTCGTCCAGTTCACGCCGCCGGGCTCCGGCTGCTCGGTCTCGTTCGGCAAGGGCGTCACGGCCGCGGCTCCCGGCTCCGCGACGCTCGAGCTGGTCGTCTCGGACATCGTCGCCGCTCGCGACGAGATCGCCGGCCGTGGGATCGACGTGAGCGAGGTGTTCCACGGCTCACCGTTCAATCCCGCGGGTCGGATCAGCGGACCCGACCCGAAGCGCACGAGCTACCTGTCGTACGCCGTCTTCGAAGATCCCGACGGCAACGTGTTGCTGCTCCAGGAGATCACCGTCCGGCTGCCGGGGCGCGTCGAAGGCGCGCCGTGATCGACCCGCGGGAAGCCTCGCGAGCAGGTTGACCTGCGCGAGCGATCACGCCCTGCGGACGGGCCGCACGTTCACGGCCCGAGACCGGGGTTCTCCGAGGCTTGCGCTTCACCGGACCTGGCCCGAGAAGGCGGCGAGCGTGGGGTGCTCGTAGAGCGTCTGAGCCGGGAGCTTCACGCCGAACGCCGCCCGTGTCTTCGTCAGCACCCGCGCGGCGTGCAGCGAGGTGCCGCCGAGCTCGAAGAAGTCCTCGTCCGGCGCGACATCCTGCACCCCCAGGATCTCCTTCCAGATGTTCGTGATCGCGGTCTCTGGAGCGCTCTGCATGCTCGCCATCAGCGGTCGGGCTGAGGCCTCAACTCGGTCGCGCTCGCGCCGTCTTCGGTGATCCAGACCGATCGCAGCAGCGTCAGCGTGGAGTTGGCGTTGTTCGGCACGATCGCGACTCGGTCGCCGACGGCGAGGGACTCGCCGCGATAGGGCTCGACCACCGAGTGATGGTCGTAGAGGCGCCCGATCAGCGCCTCGGAGCTGTCCGCGAGCTGACCGAACCCTTCGAGCCACCGCGGCGCGTCGCGCCCGAGCGCTTTCCCGCCCGCGTCGAGGACGACGCGCTCGCCGTGAACCGCCGTCACCGTGGCCACCACGGTCAGCGAGAGCTGTGCGCGACCGACCGCGCCGAGCGTGAGTTGCTGGCGGTCGCCGAACACGTACGTGCCGGGGCGATACTCGGTCGCCACTCCGGAGCGCGCGTGGGGCATCGTCGGCGTCGAGCCGGCGCTGACATGCTTCGGCTCGAACCCGGCACGCACCAACGCGGCGGCCGCCTCGCTCAGCGCGGTCCGCTCCTGCTCTGCGGCCTCGCGCGGCCGCCCGGGGGCGTAGGAGTGCCCGGGGTAGCTGAACACCCCTGCGACCTCGAGCCCCAGCTGAGAGGCAAACCGCGCGAGCTCACCGCACTCAGAGGGGGCGATGCCCGACCGACGGCAGCCCGCTTCGATCTCGATCACCACCTGCGCGTGCGGCTCGGGCCCGAGCGCCGCGCGCAGCAGCTCGATCGACCGCCGCGACTCGACCGCGAACAGCACGCCGCCCGAGGCGCAAGCCTGGCGCAGAGTCGAGCCGACCGCGGGATCGACCTGCAGCAGGCTCGAGACGAGACCGGGCAGCCGAGCTCGTCGCTGACCGTCGCCAGCTGGCGTGCGGTTGCGACCGTGAGCCCGATCGCGCCGGCGTCGCGCTGCATGCGCGCGACGTGGAGGGTGCGGTGGGTCTTGAAGTGGGGCCGCAGCGCCGCGTCCAGATCCGAAACCGCCTCCTGCATGGCGTCGATGTTGGCGCGCAGCAGCCGTCCATCGATCAGAGCGAACGGCGTGCCGAGGTCCGTGAGCCGGTGTGCCGCACCATGCGCGGGGCTCACAGCGCTCGCTTCGGTGGCGGCGACTCTCAAAGCTCCGATGCCTCGACCTCGGCGAGCAGCTCGGCGAGCTCGTCGTCGCCGGCCGCGCCGCGGAGCTCGGTCGTCACCTCGGCGGCCAGCTCGCGCACCGTGGAGTGCTCGAACACGGTCGGGAGCGCCAGGTCGAGCGCCGAGGCTTTCCTGGACGCGGGCGAGCATCCGCACCGCGAGCAGCGAGTGCCCGCCGAGATCGAAGAAGTCGTCGTCGACTCCCACCCGGTCGACGGCCAGCACCTCGCACCAGATCGCGGCCAGCGACTCCTCGACCGGGGTTTCAGGAGCCGAGTACGACCGCTCCAGGTCCGGGCGCATCCCGTCGGGCGCCGGCAGCGCGCGCCGGTCGAGCTTGCGGTTCGGCGTCGTCGGAAACGCGTCGAGCTGCATGAACGTCGACGGAACCATGTAGGGCGCCAGCCGGGTCTTGCACAGCCGGCGCAACTCCTCGACGTCCACCGAACCGCCGTCGGCCGGCACCACATACGCCACCAGACGCTGGTCGCCGGGCGAGCGCTCGTGCACGACGGCCGCCGCGCCGCCGACGTCCGGATGCGTGGTGAGGACCGCCTCGATCTCCTCGAGCTCGATCCGGAATCCGCGGAGCTTGACCTGGAGATCGACGCGTCCGAGGTACTCGATCGAGCCGTCCTCGCGCCAGCGCACGAGGTCGCCGGTGCGGTACAGCCTCGAATCCGGATCGTCCGAGAACGGATTCGGGACGAACTTCTCGGCCGTCAGCTCCGGGCGATGCAGGTAGCCCCGGGCGAGACCGTCGCCGCCGATGTAGAGCTCGCCCGGCACGCCGATGGGGAGCGGTTGCTGCCGGGCGTCGAGGACGTAGAACGTCGTGTTCCACAATCGGGCCGCCGATCGGCGGTGAGCCCTCGCCCGGCTCGAGCTCGAGGACCGAGGACCAGACCGTCGTCTCCGTCGGCCCGTACACGTTCCACAGCGAAGCGCAGCGCGAGCGCAGCTCCTCGGCCAGCGCACGTGGCAGCGCCTCGCCCCCGGCGGAGATCTTGAGCGCCGCGCTGCCCTTCCAGTCGGCGTCGATCAGCAGTTGCAACGTCGTGGCGGTCGCCGCGATCGAGGTCGCCTCGGTACGCGCCATCCAGTCGGCGAGCTCGACACCGTCCATCGTCGCGTCGCGGGGAACGAGCACCAGCCGGGCCCCGACCACCAGCGTGAGGTAGAAGTCCGGCACCGGCAGGTCGACGGCGTGGGTGGCGACGCTGACGATCACGTCGTCGGCCGTGGTCCCGGGCCAGTGGCGCATGTAGGCGAGCAGGTTGGAGACGCCTCGGTGAGTCGTCTCGACGCCCTTCGGCCGTCCGGTCGAGCCCGACGTGTAGATGATGTAGGCGCGGTCATCGGGATCGACGTCGATGCGCAATGGGTCGCTCGGGCGCCGGGCGATCTGCGGCCAGTCGCGATCGACGCAGATCACCGAGGACGAGCCGGAGTCGATCGTGCCCAGGTATTTCTCCTGCGTGATCAGGACCGGCGCTTGAATGTCGGCGAGCATGAACTCCTGGCGGTCGGGCGGGAACGTCGGGTCGATCGGCACGTACGCGGCTCCCGTCTGGAACACGGCGAGCATCGAGACCAGTAGCGGGATCTGACGATCCATCAGGATCCCGACGAGACTCCCAGGCTCGACGCCGGTTTCCACGAGCTCGTGTGCGAGCTGGTTCGCCCGGGCCTGCAGATCGGCGTACGTGAGCCGCTCGGTCGCGTCGACGATGGCGATCGCGTCGGGATCCCTCGCCACCTGGTCGGCGATCTGCACGAACACCGGCCTGGGGTCGTATTCGTGGGCAGTGTCGTTCCAGTCCGCCAGCATCAGCTCGCGCTCGTGCGCGGTCAGGATCTCGAGCCGCGAGATGTGCTGCTCGGGATCCGCGGCCACCGAGGTGAGCAGGGTCTGGAAGTGCCCGAGCAGGCGGTCGATCGTGCCGGCGTCGAACAGATCGGATGCGTAGCCGACGTCTGCGTGCAGAGACCCGTCGGTGGTGTCCCGGAGGATCAGCTCGAAGTCGAAGCGCGACCAGGCCCAGCCCGGGACCGGCACCGGTTCGAGCTCGCGGTCGTCGATACGCGGCGGCTTCGCCGAGACGATGTCGTAGCCGAACAGGACCTGGAACAGCGGCGAGTGGCTGCGCGAGCGCTCCGGGTTGAGCACCTCGACGAGCTTCTCGAACGGGAGCTGCTGGTAGGCGAGCGCGCCGAGCACGGTCGCCTTCACGCGGTCCAGCAGCTCCGCGAAGGTGGGGTCGCCCGACAGATCGGTGCGCAGCGGCAGCGTGTTCGAGAAGAAGCCGAGCAGCTTTGCGGTCTCCTCGTGGTGTCGGCCGGAGACCGGCGTGCCGACCACGAGATCCTCCGCGCCGCTGTACCGGTGCAGCAGCGTCTTGAACGCCGCAGTCAGGACCATGAACATCGATACGCCACGCGCCCGCGCCAGCTCGCGCAGCGGGCTCACCACCTCCGCTGGGATCTCCCACTCGTGCCAGACGCCCCGGTAGCTCTGCACGCTCGGGCGGGGCCGGTCGCTCGGCAGGTCGAGCCGCTCGGGCGCGCCGTGCAGCTGCTCGGTCCAGTAGTCGAGCAGCTCCTCGACGAGGGCGCCGTCGAGCTCGTCGCGCTGCCATTCGGCGAAGTCGGCGTACTGGATCGGCAGCTCCGGCAGCTGCGGCTCGCGGCCGTCCGAGAGCGCGCGGTAGCTCTCGTCGAGCTCCGCGAACAGCAGCCCGGCGGCGAGGTGGTCGGAGCCCAGATGGTGAAAGACGACCAGCAGCAGGTCCTCGTCGGGCGCGAGGTGCACGAGCGCGGCGCGCAAAAGGACATCGCCGCCGAGGGCGAACGGTCGTCCGGCGAGCTTGCCCAGCAACTCGTCGGCGCGCGTCTGCGCGTCGGCGCGCGCGAGTGAGCGCAGATCGGCGACGGTCAGATCGAACGGGGGGGCCTCGAACGTCTCCTGGACAGGCGTCCCGTCGACGAGGTCGAGCCGGGTGCGGAGAATCTCGTGCCGCCCGACGACGAGCTCGAACGCACGCCGCAGCTTCTCCTCGTCAAGCGTCGCTCGAACGCGCACGAGCGTGGGGACGTTGTACGCGCCCAGCCCCGGCATGATCCGGTCGAGCAGGAACATCCGCTCCTGCGGGAATGAGAGCCGGCGAGGGCCGTCGCTCTCGTGCCGGGCGATCGTCTGTTCTTCCGCGTTCCCCAACGTGGATCTCCCCCTTGTAGTGGCCCTCGCTCTCGCCCCTGACAGGCCCGCCTCACCCGGCCAGGCCCACCGGCTCAGACCTCAGCTTAACGCCGGAACGGTGTTTTTCCTTGCTGCATATTGAAGATTATGCAAGTCGACTCGTGTCAAACCGAGCTGAGTACAGCACGCGGCCGAAGGCTCTCGCTCAGCCCTCACGCGCCGCTTTCTCGACGAGTGCGGTGATCCTCGACTCTTCCGCGGCAGTCAGCTTCTTCAGCGCGAAGGCGACCGGCCACATGGCCTCTTCGTCGAGGTTCGCCTTGTCGCTGAAGCCGAGCGTCGCGTACCTCGTCTTGAACTTCTGCGCGCTCTGGAAGAAGCAGACAACCTTGCCGTCCCTCGCGTACGCGGGCATCCCGTACCAGGTCCTCGGCGACAGGGTCGGCGCGCTCGCTTTGATGACGGCGTGCAGCCGCTCGGCCATCGCGCGGTCGGGCTCCGGCATCGCAGCGATCTTCGCGAGCACGTCGCTTTCCCCATCCGCCTTGCTCTTGGTCGCGCGCGCGGACGCCTTCAGCTCTTGGCTCCGCTCCTTCATCGCGGCGCGTTCGTCGTCCGTGAATCCCTTGGCTTTCCGTTCGGCCATCGCGTAGCACCTCCGTGCGTCGGAAGAGTCGCAAGCGCGTTGGCCTCCGGCGTAGTCGTCGGACGGCTCAGCGCAGCTCCTGGATGCGGACCGAGATCGTGCCAGCTCGCGGCGTCCAACTAGCCGTTCAGACGTCGATCGTGCGTGGGAGCCCGAAGCGGGACGGGAGGCTCGTGCCCATGAACTGCGTGATCGCTGCGATCCGTTCGCCTTCAATGGTCAGGACGACCAATCCCGTGGCGTGGGCGATCGGTGTGTGTGGGTCGGTGCGATAAGGTCGCGAATGCGGGCTGCGTGTTCGCGCGTGTCGGTAGCAACAGGTAGCGCTGACCGCGGCGCCAGGTCGTGTTCTCGCGCAGGAACGACGCGATCACCAGTCGGCCCTGGTATTCGAGCGTCGAAGGCGGCATCGTGAGCAATGCATCCTCGGTCAGGAGCCGACGATGCCGTTGATGTCGTCGGCCTGGAAGGCGTCTGCGAACCGTTGCACGAGCTCGCGCTCGTCGGGCTGAGTCTCGGCAGCGGCGAGCGCTCGCGGTCCGTGAGCGGGAGGCGTTGTTCGAGCGTCGCTCGGGCGCGCTTGAGTGCGGCCTTGACCGAGTCCACGCTGCTGTCGAGGATGTCGCCGGCCTCCGCGGCGTGGAAGCCCAGCACGTCTCGGAGGACGAGCGCGGCCCGCTGTCGCGGAGGGAGGTGTTGGAGCGCGGCGATGAACGCCAGCTCGAGTGTCTCCCTGGCCTCGTAGCGCGCGTCAGGCCCGGGCTCGGCGTCGGCGATTCCCTCCAGCAGAGACGTCCGGGTAGGGCTCGAGCCAGACGGGCTCGCCGATGGCTCGTGCTGGAGCGGCGTCATCGAGCGCCTCCAGGCAGACGGCTTCCAGGTCCGAGCCCCACAGTTCGCGCTCGGCGCGATCGCCGACGACGTTGCGCGGCTGCGTCAGGTGCTCGAGTTCCAGAACGGCCCGACAATCGTCGTCGGACACTCCTACGGCGGCCAGATCATCACCGCGCTGGGCGCGGAGGCTCCAAACGTCGTCGGCCTCGTCTACATCGCCGCGTTCGCCCTCGACGAGGGCGAGTCGCTCGGGGCGCAGCTCTCGCAGGGCCTGGTGACGCCGGCCCTCGAGCACCTCTTCACCGACTCCCGCGGTTACGGCTGGCTCTCGGAGGACGACTTCGTCAACCACTTCGCCGCCGACGTCGATCCGATCCAGGCCAAGGTGATGTTCGCCGTCCAGCAGGCTCTGGCGTCCACGGCCTTCACCGACGTCATCGGTGTCCCGACCTGGAAGTCGCTCCCGTCCTGGTACCTCGTCGCGCAGAACGACGAGGCGAACCCGCCGGACGCCGAGCGCGCGTTCGCGTCGCGAATGGGCGCGACCGCGGTCGAGATCCCGTCGAGCCACGTCGCGATGGTCTCCCATCCTGCCGAGGTCGCCGACCTCGTCGAACAGGCCGCCGCTGCCGTCAGCGCCGTCGCCGCACGCTGACCCACGCACAAGGAGGGAGCGTTCGATGACAATCACAGAAGAACACATGCGGCCCGAAACGCGACTGAGCTATACCGCTGCTTCGACTCGACGAGTCACGGCCGAGAACGGAGTCGAGTACGCCTACCGCGAGCTCGGTGAAGGTGAGGTGCCGCTGGTCCTGTTGCAGCACTTCCGCGGCAACCTCGACAACTGGGACTCGGCTCTCGTCGACGCGCTCGCCGCGGATCGACGCGTGGTCGCGTTCGACAACGTCGGCGTCGGCGCCACGACCGGCAGGACACCGAGCACCGTCGAGCCGATGGCGCACGACGCCATCGCCTTCATCGAGGCAATGGGCATTCAGCAGCTGGATCTGCTCGGCTTCTCGCTCGGCAGCTTCGTCGCGCAGGAGATCGCGCTCATCCGCCCCGACTTGCTGCGGCGCGTGGTGCTCGCGTCATCCGCACCGCAGGGTGCGTCGGGCATGCACGGCTGGGCGCCGGAGGTGATCGCCGCGGTCGGTCAGCCGGAGACGAGCCCGCAGGGATATCTCTCCGTCTTCTTCGCACCCACGGACACGAGTCGCGAGGCGGGTAGGCAGGCCGCCGGTCGCATCTTCGGCGGAAGGACGACCGACCGGGACGAGCCGACAACCTGGCAGACGCGCCAGGCGCAGTACGACGCTGTCTGCACCTGGGGCATCCCCAACCACTCGCTGCTCGAGCGAGTCGCCGCGATCGAGCTCCCGGTGTTCGTCGCGAACGGCGACAGCGACCCCATGATCCTCCCGCGCTACTCGCACCTGCTGGCCGGGCTCCTCCCGGACGCGCGGCTCACGATCTACCCGGACGCGGCCCACGGCTTTCTCTTCCAGCACCACACCCAGTTCGCGGCGGACGTGCAGTCCTTCCTCCAGTAGGCGACGAATGCGCCTTAGTTATTGCATGAGCGGTGAAGGCGGGATGCGCGTCTCGCCACGGATCCCGTCGACGACGAACGCCACCTCGTCGACGTAGCACCAGTTCCAGTCTTCGCCGGGCTCGAGTGAACGGATGATCGGGTGGGCCGTTGCGTGGGCGTGTGCCGTGGCGTGCCGGTTGGGGGAGTCGTCGCAGCAGGCGACATGACCGCAGATCAGGCAGATCCGGAGGTGTAGCCACTTACCGCCCATCCGCAGGCAGTCCTCGCAGCCCTCGACGGACGCCGGCAGCTCGTAAACCGTGATCTGATCGACGTGGGTGCAGACAGCGTTGCTCAAGTGTCGTCTCGGGTCAGTTCGCCGGCGTCGACGGTCGTGTCTCGCTCCAGTCTAGGAGGAGCTTCCGCTCGGCGAAATACCAACGACCGTCGATCTTCGCGAACGTGTCAAGGTATCGCAGCGACGCAGTCATGATCTTGCGGTTTCCGTCTTCGACAAACAGATGGTGGGCGATCGTGTAGCTCTCCCCGGTAGCGCGGTCGCCGTCGATCGTAACGGTGCTCTGCCCGTTGAAGTGCGTCGTCGCTTCGTATCGATTGAGGTCGTCGAAGACGGGTGTGAGCGCTTCTCGCCCGTTGAGGACGTACGTCGCCTCGCTGCCTTCGCCGTCCATGTAGACGGCGAAGACGGTGTCGTCGGTGAAGAGCGCCTTTTGCTCTTCGGCGGCGCGCCTGTCGGCGCAATGCGCGTAGGCATCGAACAGCTCGCGGATCGCGAGACGGTCGGCGGCTTCGGCCGGGCTGAGTTCCGTGTGGACGGCCATCGGTACAAGTTCCTCAGAGTTGGATCAGGTTGACGCCGGCCAGCGGTTGGTGAATCTGCTGCATCGCGCCGCCTGTTGCGAGGTCGCCGAGGTCGATCGCCGCGAAGCCCGCGTCCTCGAACAGGGCGACGACCTCGGCTTTCGCGTCGGCGACGTCGCCGGAGATGAAGATCACGCGCCGGCCGCCGGCCTCGCGTGGATCCGAGCCGAGCACTGCCGCGCCGAGAGTGTTCGCCGCTTTGACCAGCCGGGCGCCGGCGACGAGGTCGGCTACGAGCTCGCTCGATGTTCTCTCGTGGAGATCGCCGGCGGCCCAGTCGTTGGTCGCGTCGATCACGACCTGGCCGTTCCAGGTCAGGCCCTCCACGGCCTCGGGCACACGGTCCCATGGCACGGCGATGACGACGATGCCAGCCGACGCTGCCTCGGTCACCGTGCCGGCGGAAACTCCCTCGCCGAGCGTCGAGATCACCGCGCTCAGAGATTCCGGGCCGCGGCTGTTGGCGATGACGACCGCACGGCCGGCCCGGCGAGCGGTCCGCGCCATCGCCTGCCCGATCCGCCCTGCGCCGATGATTCCCACGACAGTGCCATCGCTCTGGGCCATCACGGTTCCCCATCGTATTCGGACGCGAACAGGTAGCTCACCGCAAGACTCCGATACGGCCGCCAGCGATCCGACACCTGCACCACTTCGTCGTCGGTCGGAAGATGGTCGAAGCCGTAGGCGCGTTGGATCGCGCGTCGAAGCGCGAGGTCGCCCGAGAGAAAGACGTCGGGCCGATCGAGAGCCACGAGCAGGAACCCGCGCGCGGTCCATAGCCCGATTCCGGAAACCTCGGTGAGGGTGGCCTCGACCTCTTCATCGGTCATGCGCGAGAGCGCCTCTTCGCTCATGCGTCCGTCGACAAACCTCTCCGCGAGGGCGCGCAACGTCTCGCCCTTTCGAGCCGAGAAGCCGCTGTCGCGCAGCACCTGCGGATCAGCCGCGAGCAACTCCGCCGCCGACGGCAGGTGCCCTCCGAACCGCTCCTGCAGATGCGAGATGATCGCCCGGGTCGAACTGACGGACAGCTGTTGGCCCGCGACCTGGAAGATGAGCGTCCCGAAGGCATCGAGCGGAGGAAGCTGGTCCAGCCAGGCTCGCGGGCGGAAGTCCGGCCGCGCGTCGATCAGGCGAGCAAGCACGGGGTCCACCTTCCGAAGGAACTCGCGCGCCTCCGGATCGGCAATCGCGGCCATCTGCCCGGGTGGGGCGTCCACGCTCATGGTTCTAGCAATCGTTCGGTGAGCACCCCTCGGCGACGGTGCGGGCCATCTGCTTCCACGTGCTGGAGGTAGGGTGGCGTCATGTGTCGCTGGCTGGCGTACTCCGGAAAGCCGGTCCGGATGGACAAGGTCCTGTTCGGGCCGCAGCACTCGCTGATCGAGCAAAGCCTGCACTCGCGGCTCGGCGCCGAGACGACGAACGGTGACGGCTTCGGGATCGGCTGGTACGGGGCGGACGGTACGCCCGGCGTCTTCAAGAGCATGGAGCCGGCGTGGAACGACCGGAACCTCCACGAGCTCTCGAGACACATCGAGTCGCCCCTGTTCATCGCCCACATCCGCGCTACGTCAGGGACGCCGGTGCAGCAGACGAACTGCCATCCGTTCCGGCACGGGAAGTGGCTGTGGGCGCACAACGGGGTCGTCTACGACTTCGCGAAGGTCAAGCGCGACCTGGTGCTTGCGGTCGACCCGTCGCTGTTCCCGTTCATCGATGGCTCAACCGACTCGGAGGTGCTCTTCTTCCTGGCGCTGACGCTCGGGCTCGAGGACGACCCCCCGGCCGCGGTCGCGCAGGTGATCGGTCTGGTCGAGCAGATCGGCCACGCGCACGGCGTCGAGTTTCCGTTCCAGGGGACGATCGTGACCACTGACGGCGAACGGCTCTGGGCGTTCCGCTACTCGAGCGAAGGACGGTCGCGGACGCTGTACTACTCGAGCCTGTACGACACGTTGCGGGCGATGTACCCCGACGACGAGCGGCTGCTCAACTTCGATGCGGAGACCCGGGTCGTGGTCTCGGAGCCGCTCGGGGACCTCCCGGGCGTGTGGAACGAGGTGCCGGAGGCCAGCTGGGGCGTCGTCCAGCCCGGCCAGGACGAGATGCACCCGTTCTCACCGGTCGTTCCCGCACGCGCGTAAACCGGCTTTAGTGGTGGAACCCGGTGGCGGCGGTCTGGTGGACCGGCTCCGGCTGCTTCTGGAGCTTCGGGAGCTGTCGCTTGATGTCCTCGACGAGCAGGTTCGCCATGTCGTGGCTGAAGCCGCGTTTGACGACCACCCGCAACGCGGCGAGGTCCTCTCGGTTCTTCGGGAACGTGTACGCGGGCAGAAGCCAGCCGCGCTCGCGCAGCGAGTTCGACACGTCGAAGACGGAGTAGTTGTCGATCCCGTCGGCGAGCGTGAACGCGAACACGGGCAGCTCGTCGCCGCTCGTGAGCAGCTCGAACGGGCCAAGCTCGGCGATCTGCGCCGACAGCGTCGTCGCGACGTCGCGCGCATAGCCCTGCACCGCGGCGTAGCCTTCGAACCCGAGCCGCAGGAAGTTGTAGTACTGCGCGACGACCTGGGCGCCGGGGCGCGAGAAGTTCAGGGCGAAGGTCGGCATGTTGTCGCCGAGGTAGTTGACCCAGAAGATCAGGTCGTCGGGCAGCGCGTCCGCATCGCGCCACACGACCCAGCCGACACCGGGGTAAACGAGGCCGTACTTGTGGCCCGAGGCGTTGATCGAGGCGACACGCGGCAGCCGGAAGTCCCACTCCAGCTCCTGGTCGATGAACGGCGCGACGAACGCTCCCGACGCGCCGTCGACATGGACGGGGATGTCGAGCCCGGTCTTCTCCTGCAGGTCGTCGAGAGCGTCGCAGATCTCCTTGACCGGTTCGTACGAGCCGTCGTACGTGGAGCCGAGCACGGGAACGACGCCGATCGTGTTCTCGTCGCACAGCTTCACCGCCTCTTCGGCGTTCAGGTGAAGGCGGTCGCCCTCCATCGGAACGAGCCGCATCTCCACGTCCCAGTAGTTCGCGAGCTTCTCCCAGCACACCTGGACGTTGATGCCCATGATGATGTTCGGCTTGTCCGCCGGCTTGCCCTCGGCGGCCTGCCGGTGCTGCCAGCGCCGTTTCATCGCCAGTCCGCCGAGCATCGCGCCCTCGCTGGAACCGGTCGTCGAGCAGCCGGTCGCCTCGCCGGAGTCGGGTGAATGCCAGAGCCGGCTGAGGATGTTGACGCAGCGCCGCTCGAGTTCCGCCGTCTGCGGATACTCGTCCTTGTCGATCATGTTCTTGTCGAAGCACTCCGACATCAGCTTCTCGGCCTGCGGCTCCATCCAGGTGCTGACGAACGTCGCGAGATTCATCCGCGCATTCCCGTCGAGCATCAGCTCGTCGTGGATGATCTGGTACGCGACGTCCGGCGGCATCTCGCCGGCCGGGAGCTCGTGCCGCGGGATCTTGCCCGTGTCGCTCGCCAGCAACGGCTCGACCGACAGATTCTCGGCGCCGGCTCGATCGAACCGCGAATGCGTGACCGTCATACCGAGAGTTGTAACGTCCGCCGGCGGCCCCGACATCGTCCTGTTCGGATGACGAGCTCAGGCCCATGAGTCGGCAACGCTCGATGGCCCTCTTCTTCGCGCTCGGCTCCACGTGCTTCCTGATCGGGCCGTTTCCGGGTTACGCGCAGCTTGTCGGGGGCAAGGCCGACGCGGTCACTTTCTTCGTCGGCTCGATCCTGTTCACGGCCGGGGGAGCGCTGCAGACGCTGATCGCATTTCCCGAGCGCCGTTCGCCCGGTGCCGGAAGGTCTGCGTGGTGGGCCGCGACCGTGCAGTCTGCCGGCACATTGTTCTTCAACGTGACGACCTACCAGGGGCTGGATACGGCCCTGTCGAACCCGAGCTACGACAGGCTCGTGTGGCGGCCGGACGCGCTCGGCTCGATCTGCTTCCTCGTGTCGGGCGTGATCGCGTATCGCGCCTCGCCGCGCCGCCGGTGGCTTCCCGAACGCGGGGACGCCGGCTGGTGGGAGCCCGCGGTGAACCTCCTCGGGTGCATCTTCTTCGGCGTCTCGGCGGTCGCTGGATATGTCGTCCCGTCGACGGGCTCGATCGTCGACCTCGCGGCCGCGAACTTCAATACCGCGGCCGGAGCGGCGTGTTTCCTCGCCTGCGCCTCGAGCACGCTGCTCACGAACCGCACCTTCAAGGCGCCGCGGTTGCGGCGCATCCGCAAGCTTGAGGAGGACCTGGAGCAGGTCGTCTCACGAGCGTGAGACGTTAGCGCCCCTAAGAGCCCTCGGGCGCGGGAAACGTCCCGAAGAGGCTCGGAGAAAAGCCGCCGCGGCCCTGCGAGCTTCGTCAGGCCGAATCGACGATCCGGCATGGGATCTCCGCGTTCTCGTCGAGGTGGTAGCTCGCGCAGATTCGGTGGTAGCCATCGGCGACGATCAGCGGTCTCCCGTCCCCGGGGCGGACGAGCAGGACGGGCGAGAGGAGCGAGCCGCCGGCGACCTTGGCCAGGTCCTTCGTGACCTCGGGGTCGTCGCGGTCCAGCAGCGGCAACGTGCTTGCGCGGAGCAGGTCCTTCGCCTTCCGCCTTCTCGACTCCGCGCGTTGGAGCGCGTCGACCAGCGCAGTCGTCCCGGCTGCGGAGAAGAGAAGGCTCAGGTAGTCCCGCGCTGCGGGGAAGTCGTGCTCGTCCGGCTCCCGCTTCCAGTGCTCACGCGGAACCGCCTTCGGCTTCTTCGCCACCTCGCGAGTCTCCCAGATGTTGATCGAGAGTCGGATCCACGGTTCGGAGGGAGCGCGCGTGATCCGGAGGTTGAAAACTTGATCAAATAAATGATAAGAAGCGCACTGTTGCGCCCGTAATGACGAGTGGAACCGGAGGTGGGACGAATGCGAATGGGTAGAGGTGCGCGCTGGATGGTGCTCGCGGTCGCGGCGGTTACGACGGTTGCCGTCGGAGCGGCGACTGCCCGGTCGAGCTCGACGAGCGGCCAGGACATCTCGAAGCTCGACGTGGGCGCTCGGGGCGACCGATCCGCGGCCTCGAGTACACGCACTCGGCCGACTCGGGCACCGCCACCGTCGTCTCCTCGGCTGCGAGACACTCGTCCGCTACGACAAGCAACGGCCGCCTGAGGCCGGCGCTCGCGACGGCGTTCACGACGCCGAACGCGCTGACCTACGTCTACACGATCCGCCGGAACGTGAAGTTCTGGGACGGAACGACGCTGACGCCGGCAGGACGTCGTGTTCTCGTTCCAGCAGGCCGCGAGCGAGAAGGCCGGTTCGCAGATCGCCGCGTTCTACACGCGCGGTCAAGTCGATCACCGCGCAGGGCGATCGCGTGACCGTGAAGCTGTCAAGACGCCCGACCCGTACTTCCGCTACGCGGTCGCAGTTACGTACATCCTCCAGAAGGAGTACTGGCAGGCGCACCTGCAAGGACATCGGAACGCCGCAGACGCTGACGATGTGCACCGGGCCGTAGCGCTTCACGAAGTGGTCCAGGGCGACGGCACGATCGAGTGCCCGCGCTTCGACGGCTACTGGGGTCGGCGGCCGGCGGTGCGCACGATCGCGCTGAAGGTGATCGTCAGCGAGCGCGACGCGCCTGCTCGCGATGCGGTCAGGGCGAGATCGACGGCTCGTTCCGCATCCGCAGGACCAGATCGACCAGTGGAAGCGGATCTCGAGCACGACGGTCCAGCTCGCGCCGGAGCTCCGCACCGCGTACCTCTCACTCGACACCGCGATCGCGCCGTGGAACGACGTCCACGTTCGGCGAGCGGTCGCGTACTCGATCGACAAGGCCGGGCTCGTCGGGCCGTGCTGCGCGGGTACGGGCGACGTCGCACCGGCGATGCCGCCGCCCGAGCAGTGGGGCGACGTGCGCCGCAGAGCCAGGTCAAGGAGTTCTACCGGACGCTGCCGAAGCTACTCCGTTCAGCCTCGCCAAGGCGAAGGCGGAGCTCGCGCAGTCGGGGTTCCCGGACGGATTCAGCGGCGACGCTGCCGTACCCGGACTCGGCGCAGACGCTGGGAAGGCGGCACTGCCAGCTCGCCAGAACCTGAAGCAGCTGGACATCACGCTGAACGGTGCAGGAGGTCCCGACCGACGCAGTGGTTCGCGACGTTGTACAACGCACCCGGATCGCCATGGGACCGCAGATCATCAGCTGGGGCGTCGACTATCCCGATCCGGCCGACGCGCTGCACTTCATCTACGACAGCAAGGCGCGCGGTGAAGAACAGCGTTCAACACCGCCAACTACAAGAGCGCGGCAGATGGACAAGCTGCTCGCAGACGCAGCAGAAGTCCGTCGAACTCGAAGCGTACGTGCCGCGGCGATCAGGAAGGCGCTGCGGCTCGCGGCGGTCGACGTGCCGTACATCCCGATCTGGTACCAGGACGTCGCGATGGCGGTGAGCAACAAGCTGCGCTACCGCGACTTCGGCACGTGGTACCTGTACCACGCCCTGGGCGCCTGGACATCTCGGCGCGCTAAGCGGCGCGGACGGCGCTTTGGCAGCCCGACGGGCGCCTCCCGCCTCCGTTGCCATGACTCGCTCGTCAGCACTCGCCTCTATGTCGCTCGGCGCCTCGTCGCGCTGCGTCGTGCTCGTCGTCGTGATCTCGTTCGTCGTCTTCAGCCTGCTCTACCTCGCGCCCGGGGAGCCCGGAGCAGGTGCTGCTCGGCAGCGCGGCCGATCGACGCCCGACGACGATCGCGGCAGATCCGGGCCGAGTACCACCTCGACGACCCGTTCCTCGTCCAGGTACGCGAAATGGGCCGAGGGGGCTGTGCACTCGACTTCGGCCGCTCGATCCGGACGAACGAGCCGGTCGTCGACGGGATCGCGGAGCGACTTCGCTGACGCGCGCAGCTCGGCCTGCTCGCCTTCCTCTGACGATGTGCCTCGGCGTGCCGCTCGGCATCCTCGCGGCCGCTGCGCAAGCGGACGTCGCGTCGACCGCGGCGTCGTCTCTGTGAGCGTTGTCGGCTCAGCGCGCCCGCCTTCGCAACGGGGATCCTGCTGCTCTACGTGTTCGCCGTCGGGCTCTCGCTGGTTTCCCGGCGTTCGGCAGGGCAGCGGTTTCGTCGACCGGCTGCACCACCTCGCCTCCCGGCGGCTCGCGCTTGCGCTGACCGGGACCGGGCTCGTCGTGAAGATCACGCGCACAGCGGTCGACGGCACGACTCGAGCAGGATTACGTCGCGTTCGCCTCGCGCGCGCGGTATCCCGCGACGGCGCGTGCTGTGGGCCTACGTCGCTGCGGAACGCCTCGTCCCGATCATCACCGCGGGCGGACTGCTGCTCGCCTACATGCTCGCCGGCTCCGTGCTCGTCGAGGTGACGTTCGCGCTGCAGGGCATCGGCGCGCTGCTCGTCGACTCGGTGCGGACGCGGGGACATGCCGATGGTGCAGGCGCTCGCGATGCTGATCGCGGCGATGGTCGTGCTCGTCAACCTCTTCGTCGACCTCGTCTACACCGCGATCGACCCGCGCATCAGTCTTCGCACGGGTGCGCGCTGACGGACGTCGTCGCGTCGACCCCGGCGTGCGAGCTCGACGCGCCGCGCGAGGCCGGGCTCTCGCCGCTGTCGTTGCTGCGCTGACGATCGTCGCTGGCTGGTCGCGGTCGTCTGCGCGATCTCGGCCCGTGGATCGCGCCGCAGACTGCCGAACGAGCAGGACCTCGCTGCTCGGCCTGATCAGGCCCGAGCGCGGCGCACTGGCTCGGCACTGATGACCTCGGCCGCGACGTCTTCTCGCGCACGATCGTCGGCGCGCGAACGGCGGTCGTCGGGCCGCTGCTCGTCGCACTCGGTGCGATGGTGATCGGCGAACATCCTCGGGCTTGCTCGCCGGGCTACTGTGGCGGCCTGGCCGGACACCGTGATCGGGCGCTACGCAGATCTCGTCTACGCGCTGCCGGCACTGCTCGTGGCGATCGTTGTGGTCGGCGTCGTCGGCGGCGGCTATTTCGTCGCGGTCGCGCTGCTGGTGCATCCTCTACTCGCCGGTCGACACGCGCTGATCCGCAGCGCCACGCTCGTGCAGCGCGGCCAGCCCTACGTCGAGGCTGCGCGGATCGCCGACGTGCCGCAGCGACGGATCATCTTCCTCCACATCTGGCCGAACATCTTTCCGCTCGCCGCCGCGAACGCGTTCCTGACGTTCGCGTTCAGCATCGTGTCCCTGGCCGCGCTGTCCTTCCTCGGTCTCGGCGTTCCCCCAGGCGCTGCCGACTGGGGGAAGATGCTGTCGGACAGCCGGACGCTGCTGTTCGACAACGAGTGGACGGCCCTTGGTCCAGGCATTGCACTCGTGCTCACTGCCGCGTCCGTCAACATCGTCGGCGATTGGCTGTTCGAACGGCTGAACGAGCGTGGGCTGAGTCGGTGACGCAGGAGCAGGCGCTGCAGGTGCGCGAGCTCCGCGTGACCTCGACGCGGGGCGTGATCGTCGACGGCCTCGACCTCGACGTTTCGCGCGGCGAGACGATCGGAATCGTCGGGGAGTCGGGCAGCGGTAAGTCGCTCACCGCGCGGGCGCTCGTCGGTCTGCTGCCCGCAGGAGTCACGGCGTCGGGCTCGATCCGATTCGCCGGCCGCGAGCTCGTCGACGCGCCCGAACGCGTGTGGAAAGGCGTTCGGGGTCGGGAGATCGCGCTGCTCCTCCAGGATCCGTTCACCATGCTCAGCCCACTGCTCAAGGTCGGTCCTCAGATCGAGCTGACCGTCCGCGACCGGGACCAGGGGAGGGGCGCGGACGCGATCGCACGCCTCGCCGAGGTCGGCATACGCAGTGAGCGTGTCGCCGAGCAGTACCCGTTCCAGCTCTCGGGTGGGATGCGCCAGCGTGTCGCGCTCGCTGCCGCGCTCGCGAGCGACCCGACGGTTCTGATCGCGGATGAGCCCTCGACGGCGCTCGACGTGTCCACGCAGCGCGAGATACTGCGATTGATCCGGTCGACGCAGGCGCGTCGTGGGATGAGCGTCGTGCTCATCACTCACGATCTTCGGATCGCCTTCTCGATCTGCGATCGCGTCTACGTCCTGTACGCCGGCCAGCTACTCGAGGTCGGCGGTGCGCGCGAGCTCGAGAAGCGGCCTGCGCATCCGTACACGGCCGCGCTGCTCGCGGCCGAACCCGCACTCGAGGGTCGGAAGGCGAGACTGGCCGCCATTCCCGGTTCGGTGCCGCGCGCGGACGACGTTCGCTCTCAGTGCGCGTTTGCGCCGCGGTGCCCATGGGTGATCGACGCGTGCCGAGCCGGACGTCCTCTTCTGCGCGAACGCGTGGGCGGCCGCCGGTCGGCCTGCCTCCGGGTCGACGAGATCCAGGAGGCGTTGGTCGCTCCTGCGGCCGGCCCCGCCCCTGAGGTCGAGGTGGTGGCGAGCCCGCAGCTCGACGCTCCGATTCTCGAGCTGGTCTCGCTCCGGAAGACGTTCGAGACGCGGGCCGGGAACGTTGACGCCCTCGACGACGTCTCGCTCGTCGTCGGACGGGGCGAGAAGGTCGGCATCGTCGGCGAGTCGGGATCGGGCAAGACGACGCTCGCGCGGTGCGTCGTCGGGCTCGAGACGCCCACCGGCGGCAGCATCCTGCTCGACGGCGTCGAGGTCTCGAATTACGACGGGCTCACGCCCGAGTTGCGACACCGCGCGCGGCGCACCGCGCAGCTGGTCTTTCAGGATCCCTACTCGACGCTCAACCCCGCGCGTACCGTCGGTTCACGCTGGAGGAGGTGACGCGACGAAGCAGTGTCGCCGGGGCGTCGCCGCCATCGGTGGCAGAGCTCCTGGAGCTCGTCAGCCTCCCCGAGCGTTATGCGTCTCGTCGTCCCGCAGCGCTCTCGGGCGGTGAGCGGCAGCGGGTTGCCGTCGCCCGCGCTCTCGCGCTTCGCCCGTCGCTGCTCATCTGCGACGAGCCGGTATCTGCGCTCGACGTCTCCGTGCAGGCTCAGGTACTGAACCTGCTGCTCGAGCTGAATGAGCGGATCGGGCTCGGGCTCCTGTTCATCACCCACGACCTCGCGGTCGTTCGCCAGGTCAGCGACCGCGTTTACGTGATGCAAGACGGGCGCGTCGTCGAAGCTGGGCCGACGGCGGACGTTCTCCGCGACCCCAGCGGTTCGTACACCAGGCACCTGCTCGAGTCCGTGCCTCGCTCCGACCCGGGCTGGCTCGAGCCGGCCACCACAGAGAAAGGAGATTGACATGCCCTACGTGCTCTCGACCGCATGGGTGAAGGAGGGGAAGGGCGATCAACTTCGCGAGTGGTATCGCGAGCTCGTCAGCCGCAGCGACGAGGCGTTCGAGACACTCGACAACGAAGGCGTGCGCCAGGAGGTCGCCTTCATCCTGAACACGCCGCACGGTGAGCTCCTCTGCGTCTTCCTGGATCTCGATCACCCGATGGAGCAGGCGGACGAGTCGTTCTTCAGCTCGCCGTTCGAGGTCGACAAGATCCACTACAGAGTGATGGACGAGACGACGGTGGAGGGGGCCCGCGGGCGCGTCTACGGCGAGCTTCAGTACGCGTTGCAGAACCCGAAGGAGGGGGAGCGGAGCGTCGTCGATCCCAACAAGAAGTAGGTCAGCGCTTGCGGGGCAGCGGGAGCTGAACGTGCTCGTCCTGTGCGAAGAGCTCGATCCCCGCCAGCGCAATTGAGAGCCGGTTCGCGGAGCAGGCGAGATGCTCTCCAAGCCGGCGCGCCGCCAGTTCGGAGTTGTGCGCGACGCAGGCGTCGAGGATCGCGCGGTGCTCGTCGTGGCGCTCCGTGAAGTCGCGTGCCGGAGACTGCGAATCCGCCGGTAGCGCTCGCTCGTCTCCCAGAGCGGCGTGATTGCCCGCACGAGCCAGTCGGAGTCAGCGGCCAGGTAGACGGCATGGTGGAACTCCGAGTCCGCGAGCCACGACGCGACGTGGTCGTTGCGATGCTCCGCGTCGACCGTGCGCTCGAGGGCGGCTTCCGCGTGCTCTGCGTCCGCCGCTCCGAATCGCGCGGCGGCCTCCCAGACGGCCCAGGCCTCGAGGGCAAATCGGGCTGCGTAGACCTCCCGGAGATCGTCGACCGACAACTCCGTCACGCGCGCGCTGCGGTGCGGGCTGTGCTCCACCAGGCCGAGCGCGTGGAGCTGCCGAATCGCCTCGCGGATGGGCATCGGCTCATGTCCAGCTCGACCGCGAGCGCGGAGTAGTCGAGCTTGGCCCCCGGCGGGAATCGGCCGGAGATGATGCCCTCGCGGAGCACGCTGAACGCGCGGTCCGAGGGGCCGCTCAGTCTTCCTGACCGAAAATGTCGCGGGTTTGATGGAAGTTATTTGATCACATCTCTGCCGGGGAGCACCCCACGGTCTCCGGGACAGGTCTGAGGTCGACACGGGCACCATCGAGCTACCGGATCGTGCGGATGAGCTACGACCGCGCGTGATCGGGTGGGACGAATTCGAGGATCCGGCCGAGATCGCGGATTCCGACCCGCTGGTACACGTACTCGGCGATCTCGGTTGACTGAATGCTTGCCGTTCGGCATCCACGGGCCTTTGCGTCGTGCAGCTGGAGCGATGTCAGCGCGGTTCCCAAACCTCGTCGCCGGACGTGCTCCAGGGTCATGACGTTGTAGATCCCACAGTCGCGCTTTGATCGGCTTCGTGGAGTAGACCAGCCGGCAGTCCGAACGTGCGCAAGTACTCCTCCCACGCCATCGACGCGAGTTCGAGTTCCGGGCGCGACAGGCGAGAGTCGGCGAGCACCATGCCCATCGCGCGCGTCGCCGAGTCGAGCGTATAGCCGACCGCGCCAACTCGGCGCACATCCCCTGGTCGCTCTCGTGAACCCAGACGGCGAATCGCGTCACTCCGGCCTCGGCATAGACGTCCTCGAGCGCCGCAAGGGCTGACCTGCGCTCAGGGGGCGTGATGTTTCGTCCGAGAATCGCGTTGTTGTAGACGGTCCGCTCGGGTTCGTTGGGGAAGACGGCAGCCGCGACGCCGGGCATTCGCCGGATGGCAGCGTCGTGGACCCGCGTGCGTACGCCTCCCACGATGCGAACGCGGTCGCCGCGCCGCGACGGTACGAGATCCGCGTTGGTCAAGCGGCGGTTCGACCGACAGTCTCGCCTCGCGGTCGGTTCGAGCTGATCGGCCGCGGTTTCGAGGGGGCGCGGTCGAGTTCGTAGCTCGCACGGAGGTAGCGGGCCACGTCGGGCGCAGTCGGACCGTCGGATAGGTCGTGGATGGCGTCGGCGAAGCGCTTCCGAGCGGCCGGGTCGATTCGCGCTGCTCTCGTGCTCATCGGTCGGCGCGGCTCGGGCTCGAAGCCAGGCGGGCCCACTCGGACCACGTCACGATCCCGAGGTCGGCTCGATGGGCCTTCGAGCATCGCGAGGTACTCGAGCAGGTGGCCGTCCGGGTCACGGAAGTACACCGCTGCCGCCGGCATCCAGCCGATGACGCTCGGCTCGTCGGTCTCGGTGTCGAAGAAGGAAAGCGGAGTGACGCCCAGGGACCACAGCCGGTCGCAGGCTTCAGCGATAGCTGCGACGGACGTTCCGAATGCGACGTGCAGGGAGACGCCGATCGGGGCAGTCCCGAGCGACCAGAGGCCGAGCAGCGCGCGCCCGGGTCGCGCGATCCAGAAGAACGCCGCGTCGCGATCGGGCAACTCGAGTGCGAGCGTGAGGCCGACGACGTCTCGATAGAAGGCGACGGACCGGCCCAGGTCGCGCACGGTGAGGTGGGTTTCGAACAGGCCGTCTACGCTCAGCGGCTCGTTCACGATGCGTTCACCGGCATCAGGTCGGCCATCGGGATCGGAGATGCGCGAACGGGTGGTAGTAGGCGTCGAGGGCGCGCTCGGGTGCGATTGGGAAGGCGATCAGCTCCTGGGTCGCCGCGTGCCAGACTTCGACGCTTGTGCCGCCGCCGGGGCTCCAGTAGAGCGTGACCTCGATGCCGCCGGAGGCCCGGTGGGCGAGCTCCGGCGGCGGGACACCGACGCGAACCCCACCTTCGGGCCGTCAGGGCAGCTTGGCGGCGAGCACGTCGGCATGGAGGATTCTGGAGGGTTTGCGAGGAGCTCGTCGGCCTTGGCCAGGAGGGCCCGGCGACGGCTCCGTTCAGGTGTGCCTGCCGTCCCTGCTCGTCCGGGAAGGCGTCGACGATCGCGAACGATGAGGTATCCGTGCGGACGGCGAACCAGGTGATGGTCGCCGGTTGGTCCAGGACGAGTGGTAGCGCCGCCTCGAGGAACGCGGCGAGCTCTGCTTCCTTGCCCGCCTTCGCCTCGAGCCGGACGATCAATCCCTTGGTAACCATGTAGGCCGAAAAGCGCCTGGACCCGGCTGAGCCGGACCTGAGCGGCCGCTCACCGCTGCGGTGCTCGCTCCGGTCCCGGATGAGCGCGAGCACGAAGACGCGGTCCTCCGTGCTCGAACGTGTGCAACGCCATCTCGGTCGGGAGGTAGGCCGCCGGAGCGCATTCGGCAGGTGAGGGGCGATCGCGTCCCCGTGGCCCCCCGTAGGGGCGCGCCCGACAAAGTCCTGGAGTTGCGGCAGCTCGCCGGGGCGGGATTCTGCGAGATCGGCGTCTCTAGCAACTCCTCCCGGTTGTAGCCGAGCATCGCGCTTCCGGACGCGTTCGCCGCGACGAACCGATCTTCGACCGGGTCAAGAGACGAAAGCGGGTTCCGGCGCCGCCTCGAGGACGTCGTTGAACCTCAAGCGGGCCTGACTCCGTCCACGTAGAGGTCGACCTTCTGGGGGATAGAAGCTGATCAGGCCGGCGATCTTCTGGCTCTCGGGGAACGGCGACCGGTACGACCACGCCACGTCGAGGACCCCGCCCCCGCTCAGCGACAAGTGCTCGGCGTCGCCCTTGTACGGGCAATGGCTCACCGTGTCACTCGCCTCTAGCAGGTCCATGCGCACATGTGGGCGGGGCAGGTAGTAGCGGGTGGGGAGGCCGGTCTCGAAGAGGAGCGTCGGCTTGTGCGTCTCGGCGATCGTGGCGCCCTCCATGTTGATGCGCACGTGGCGCGAGGACGCGAGGATGTCGACTCGGGTATAGGGGTCGCGCG